>CAVTKY010000023.1:0-154140 GCA_963735385.1 uncultured Alphaproteobacteria bacterium
GCGACAAGGTCGGCAACCTGGCGGTCGATCACTTTCGGATCATGGAAGAACGTGGTCGCACGCCAGGTCTCTGCGGTAAATTGAGGACTGAGTTCCAATCCCTTTTTAAGTTCGGCCTTTGCCTCCTCGGGCTTGCCGAGATGGTGCGCATTGAGAGCCCGGGTGAGGGCCATCTGAACAGTCCAGTCGGGAGCTACCTTCATGGCTTCAGCGGATTCCTCGTATCGCCCTCCGATGGTGAGCGCCCAGCCTTTCAGGAACGAGTAAAAGGCGCTGTTTGCCGGATCGTTTCGGATGCCGAACTCCGCCCATGAGACCGCCTTCTCGATCTCGCCAGCCGCGACCGCCGGATCATTCAGCACGGCGATCATGTAGGCGTCGTTCGGAGCCATCGAAATCGCGAGCTCTGCAGTTTGCAGGGCGCGTTTATAGTCGCCTTCTATCTCGTAGACATAGGCCAGCAGCCAGTTGCCCATCTTCCGTTCGAACGGCGTGAGGCTGTCCTTGGCCATTCCCTCACGCGCCAACTCGCCGGCTTTCCGAAAGTCGGCTTTGGCATCCACAGTCCAGCCATTGATCCCTCGGATATAGTACGCGAACCCTAACTTTATCTTCAGAAGCGAGGAATCTGGATATTTGGCAAGCCCTTCCGTCCAGATTTGCCTGGCCTCCTCCATGGTCTCGGGCGTGTACTGGAAGAACTTGTCGTGGCCACGCAGATAGTAGTCGTACTCATCGAGGTTGGCCGTATCCTTGCCCCAGGCATCACGATATGCCGAACGCTTGATTTGCCCGGTGTCGCCGACAAGCGCGGTAACGATCTTCTCCGTCACCGCATCCTGAAGGGCCATCGGGTCGCTTCCGGCTTGATCGAACTTTTCCGCCCAGACATGCTCGCCGGTCTTCGCATTGATGAGCTGCGCCACGATGCGCACCTTGTCGGCCTCCTTGCGGACGCTTCCTTCGAGCACGTAGCCGACGTTGAGATCCTTGCCGATCTGGCGGACGTCGGTGGGCTTGCCCTTGTAGGTGAATGAGGAGTTCCTCGCGATCACCGACAAATCCTGGGAGCGGGCCAGCATGGAGATGATGTCTTCGCTCATTCCGTCGCTGAAATAGCCGAGGTCCGGATCGCCGCTCATGTTGTCGAAGGCCAGCACTGCGATCGAGGGCGCGCTCGCCGATGCGGGCGGCAGCAGAGTCTGTTTCGACGGCCAAGGTAAGCCAAGCTGCGGTCGCGACAGCGATAACCGCCAGCGCTGCGCCGGCCACGGCCCATGTCGGAACGATTTGCCACGATTAGCCAGCGGCCGCCCCACACCGTCAAGGTTTACGCGGAAGACTGACACCGGCTCGTCAGGTTCTTCACCTTCTGCTCGCCCATGGCCTCGAAACCGAAGGCGAGCTTCTTCTCGACCTCCTTGGCAACCTTGCCGGATACGTAGATGCTGCCGGGCTCGGCGATCTGTTCGAGCCTCGTGGCGATGTTGACCCCCTCGCCATAGCGGTCCTTGCCTTCGACAATCACTTCGCCCAGATTGATGCCGATTCGCACCTTGATGTGCTGGTCTTCTGGAACCGCCGCGTTGCGCTCGGCCAGGCCCCTTTGAAGAGAGACCGCGCATTCGACCGCGTCGACGACGCTCGAGAACTCGGCCAGCAGGCCGTCGCCCATCAGCTTGAAGATGCGACCGTGGTGGCGCGCAATTTCCGGTTCGAATAGTTCCTTGCGTCCGGCCTTCAGGCGCTCGAACGTGCCCCGCTCGTCCTGCTCCATGAGTTTGGAGTAACCGACGACATCGGCTGCGAGGATGGCAGCTAGCTTTCTATCCACAGGAGACCCCTTCTTGCCTACCGGAAACAATAGCACAAACCAGACCAACTCCACCACCAGCGGGGGCACGGGGAGCTTTCACGCGTCGGGGTGGTGAGGATCGTCATGGCGGCAGCATGACGCTGTTCTCCCCGTAGCGCCGGTATCCCGGCGGGATGATGAAGCCGTGAATGTCAGTTTTGCGGCGGGACGGGGATACGTGTCGTAAACGACACCGTCGACCACCGCGTAGACATGCTGTTTGGTGATCACCAAACAGGTCGGCGGCAGCACCAGTGGCAACTTGTTGTCGCGCGTTTGCGCCAATATTCGCGCCAGCCGCGCTTTCTCAAGTACCGCAGAAAGACCGAATTGGCGACGCATCGGTCGTTGACGTTTACCGGGCTCCGTTACGAGAGGAAGCTGGAACCGATAGTCCCTGGACATGCCGAATAGGGAGGTTTGAGATGAGTGGTGGGGTTAAGGAGCTACGCAAGCAAGGTAGCACATCGCATTAACCCAGCTCTCGAAGCATATTCGGGCGTGCGGAATATCCGAGCTTCAACAATTTGCTAACAGTTCGATCCGACTGAATGACGATCAATTGCGCGCCATTACGGCTTACATTTGGAAGGGCAAGTGCATTACGACAGTGCTACGGATAAGTGGTTAAGCGTGCTGCGTGAGACGTATCCGTTACCGTCAGTGCGATTTATGCGGACGGGTGTTTAAGCTGACACGTCACGTTAACACCAAGCGTTTCTGCTCGGTTCAGTGCAGGCGCATTGAGCAATGGCGTTGCGAGGGCGAGCGGACCAATGCGCGTTTGCCGGGTTCGAAACAACAAGTCGATTTCAATTCGATAGGCGTTTACCAAGGCGTGCGCGGGGGCTACGAGCGCTGTCGCGTCGTTTGACGTATGGACACAGCGTCGCGATGGGAATGCGTGTGCTAACGTGTTTATTTCAAGGCGTTTCGATGCGCCTTACGTTACTATTTCGTTGGCTTTCGTAGCAGTAGCAAGCTGCTTACGCGACACGGTACACTGTCTATCGAGGCTTTTCTGACAGCGAGCAACTGACCGCTCACACCGCACCACCATGTCCTCGTAATGAACAAGGTTCTCCAAGCGCGGATAATGGCAGGCGTTCTCGGCGTGAACAGCCATGCGATAGATTTGTTAGCTTTACGTTCAGCGATCAGCTTTCCAGGCCAAATATTGAAAGACATGGAGAACACGATCTTGACGCTAAGCTCGACGCCCTCATGATTAAGACACATCTGATCACCATCTGGCATTCGAGTATGGTGATGTGGATCTATATATCTACTCCAAATCGTATAGGGATTGTAATCACCGTCATTCCACTCATCTTCCCATTTGGAACCCCAACCAACATCGAGATAGATTGCATACTGTTGAAGTAGTAATCTACACGGGCATGATCCAGGTGGTTTGGATCATCCCACCACTTCTGCACGGCTTCCTTTGCCTTTTCTTCGTCGCCACCGTTGCTATACGAGTAGGAAGAAAGAACTCAAGAGATCTTTCTACCTTGGCACGCCATTTATCAAATCTCATCAATTGGTTTGTAAACTGACGACGGATCTCGAAAGTCATGTCGGTCACGAGAAAAGTCGAACAGACGACGATAGTCGCCGTACAACGACATGCGTCAGCATCGGACCATTTATATGGACCTTCCGATTTCGTTTTTAATTCTTGCCTGCTCGTTTTCACGAGCAACTTGTTGCTGAAACAACCAAGACGTACCGTGCTTAAGCTCGTTGATAATCATGGATGCAGGTACAAGGCAACCAATGGCCACGCCAGCAGTCATTTGAATAAAAAGTGGTATGTCCATTAGTTGTATCCAGCTTATTTCTGTTGAACACCCAGCGCGGGGGCGAGAGTTATTTCAAGTCGTCCAAGCGAAGTTTCAGACCGGAGCAGTGCCGGAGTATTTGCAGTCAGGGAAAGTTGAGCAACCAAGGAATGCTCCAAACTTGCCATTACGTTTCACCAAATCGCCACCACATCCCTCCATTGGACATTTTGTGTTGGTCGCGAGGCGCGTTTCACGGTATTTCTGTCTCTTAAACTCCCATGGCTGAATGTTGTTTTCTAGAGCCCATATTCCTCTTTTGTGACGTTGCGCATCGTCCAATGCCTGTAAATACCGTTCATCGGGTCCATATCGTTCGAGAACCCATGCCCATCCATTCAAAACCATCTCAAGCTCAACGTTCCTGGTGACGAGCAGTGGTTCCCCAAATGTCTTTGCGTTGTGGACGCGGTTAGATGATGTTCTGAATGCAGCGGCCGAGTATTCCTGCGTCAGAAAAGGTACGCAGACAATGCGCTTGTGTCTGTCAACTATCTGACCGGTGTCCATCTTCATTCGAACTTCAAGTTCCACGTATTTACCGCCAATCAACGTGGTAAGAAAGTCTTTGGCCTCATGCCCTCCTGGCTGTCCCAATTCAGGTGCGTCAATCGAAGGCAAATCGGACTGCAACATGAAGCTCTGGTTGATCGCGGGTCTTAATTATTGTTAGAAATCCATCACCGTCAAATATTTTAAGAACGGGCACTCTAATAATGGTTTCCCCGTCCGGATTTTCCGGCACAATAAAAGAATGTCCTTGCTCCATTACAGCTCTCATTCAAAAGGCGTCAGCAAAGTCGTTAGCCGTTTACTGCGCGATCCGTATTTCATGAAGTCATACACGATGCCGGCCGCAAGGTTCAGAATTGTCTCATCACGGCCAGCGACAGGATAGCAAGTTGCCGCGACAGATGCTTGCTCGCAGCTGCCATTCTTTTGCTCTGGAAAGCCAGAGCATGGTGCGGGGGCTGAGCCATAGGCGGGGGGTTCGTTCATGCAGCATTCAGCATGCATATGGGAACGATAGTGGGAACGAAGATTTGATTGGCCGCTGTTTGACGATGTATCGTAAGGGATTGCGAGTGTGCGGATGCTTTTAATGATAATGTATGTGCATGCGGTCTGGAGAATTGTCATAAAGGCCGCGTAGGGACTGCCGGTGCGTATCGCCGGGTTTTGCGTTTCCAACCGCTCAGGAGCCGGACCGAAACGCGCCTTCTGACCCGGAGTGCTGAATGTCTTTCTGGAAACAGGTCGTTTTGTCGATCGCTATCCCGCTCGTCGCCGCCGCAGGATGGATAGCCTTTTTTCCCGGCGCTCCGCAGGTGCTTGCCCGCTGGGGCATCGAATGGGCGGGGGCGGCGACCCCGTCGCCCGGCGAGCAGGTGCGCAACGGCGGTCGCTCCGGACAAAGGCAGAGCGGCGGGCTGCAGGCGAGCGTCATCACTGCGCCGGTGACGATCGCAACCATCAATGACAAGCTTTCCGCCATCGGCACCGGTCGCGCTAAGAGTTCCGTCATCGTCAAGCCGTACGCGTCGGGCCGCCTCACCGAGATCAGTGTCGTTTCAGGCACGCAGGTCAAGGACGGCACAGTGATCGCCAGGCTTGATTCGGAGGCAGAGGAGATCGCGCTCGACCGGGCTCGGATCGCGTTGGATGATGCACAGGCCAAACTCGACCGCATGAAGGCGCTGCGATCCTCCAATACCACGACGACTGTACAGCTCAAGGAGGCGGAACTGGCGCTCGAGAACGCGCGCTTACAATTGCGCGACGCTGAACTCGCCCTCGACCGGCGCGCCATAGTCGCCCCGATTGCAGGTATCGTCGGCATTTTGCCGATTACGGCGGGCAACTATGTAACCGCCGAAAGCGAGATCGCAACCATCGACGATCGCTCGACGATCATCATCGATTTCTGGGTTCCCGAGCGTTACTCGAGCGCGATCAAGGTTGGCGCCACCCTGACGGCGGTCCCCATCGCTCGTCCAGGTGACATCTTCGAAGGCACCGTCAGCGCAGTCGACAATCGCATCGACGAGACCAGCCGGACGCTTCGCGTTCGAGCTGACATCGGCAATCAGGACGATACGCTCAGAGCCGGCATGTCGTTTCAGATCGCCATGCGCTTTTCGGGCGACACCTATCCTTCAGTCGATCCGCTGGCCGTTCAATGGGGTGCAGACGGCGCGTTCGTTTGGGCTATTGTCGACGGCAAAGCAAAACGGACACCGGTTCGCATCGTCCAACGCAACACCGAGAGTGTGCTCGTCGAAGCGGCTCTGAGTGCAGGCGAGCAGGTCGTGACCGAAGGAATCCACGCGGTGCGAGAGGGTGCCGAGGTGCAAGTCGCCGCGCGTGAGCCGATTGCGCCGCCCGCCGTCGTGGTTCCTCCTGCAACCGGCGGCACATGATCGTCACGGGCGGAGACCATCCATGATCAACGGTCGCAACGGCAACGGCGAGACGGGCATCACAGGGCTGTTCATCCGCAGACCGGTCTTCGCATTCGTACTTAACACACTGATCGTTGTCGCGGGCCTTGCCGCCTTTTACGGCGTCGAGATTCGCGAACTGCCCGACGTCGACCGTCCGATCATCACGATCAACGCCGACTTCACGGGGGCTGCCGCCGAAACAATCGACCGTGAACTCACGGCTGTCCTTGAAGGGGCCGTTTCGCGAGTTCCGGGCGTCAAATCGATCTCGTCGAGTTCGTCGTTCGGGCGCAGCCGCGTCACGGTCGAGTTCGGCGACAATGTCGATCTGAACGCCGCCGCTTCTGATATGCGCGACGCGGTTGGGCGCGTCGCCAACCAGTTGCCGGAAGACGCCGACCCGCCCCGCATCGTCAAGGCCGATGCCAATGCCGACGCGGTCATGCGGTTGGCCGTTACGTCCGACAGGATGTCCATCGAGGACATGACGATCCTGGTCGAGGATGAAGTGGTCGACGCGCTGGCGGCGGTCGAGGGTGTCGCCGACGTACAGATGTACGGCGACCGCGAGAAGATCTTCCGTGTCGATATCAACCAGACCAAGCTCGCCAGCATGGGTCTCACCGTCGCTGACGTGCGCAACGCGCTGGCGTCCGTCGCACTCGACACGCCGGCTGGGTCGATCACGACCACCAATCAGGACATCATCGTTCGCGCGACAGCACCGGTGACCACCCCCGAGGCCTTCGAAAATATCGTCATCAAGGGCAAGACGCGCATTCGCGATGTCGCGACTGTCACTCTCGGCGGTGATCCGGGCGTCTCGTCGTTGCGGTCCGATGGCAAGACAGGGATTGGTCTCGGCATCATCCGCCAGGCGCAATCGAACACGCTCGACATCTCGACCGGTATCCGTGAAGCCGCCGCGAGAATCCAGGAGACGCTGCCGGAAGGCATGAGCATCCGCGTGACAAGCGATGACGCCATTTTCATCAACGGCGCCATCCACGAGGTCGAGATCGCGCTGGCGCTGTCCGTCTCGATCGTGCTTCTGGTTATCTACATCTTCCTGCTGGACTGGCGGGCGACCCTCATTCCCGGCCTTGCCATGCCGGTGGCCCTGATCGGCACGATCGCTGCGATCTATCTCGCCGGCTTTTCGATCAACATCCTGACGCTGCTGGCACTGGTTCTGGCGACAGGTCTGGTTGTCGACGATGCGATCGTCGTGCTGGAAAATATCGTGCGACGCCGCAACGAGGGCATCGGCCCGCGCGCCGCCGCGGTGCTTGGCACGCGCGAGGTTTTCTTCGCGGTCATCGCCACTACAATCACTCTGGCGGCCGTTTTCATCCCGATCTCCTTCCTGCCTGGCCAGACCGGCGGCCTGTTCCGCGAATTCGGATTTGTCCTCGCAATGTCGGTGCTTTTGTCGGCGGTTGTCGCTCTGACGCTCTGTCCGATGCTGGCCTCGCGCATGCTCAGTGCTTCGATGGATGGGTCTTCCGCAAAAGGCCGCAAAGGGATCGGCGAACGCATCGGTTCCGCCCTTGCAGGCTTCTACCGCCGATGCTTGCGGACCTGCCTGGATGCGCCGCTCGTAGTGCTCGCCGTTTCATTGCTTTTCGCCGCGGCTGCTTTAGCCTCGTTTGGTTCGATCCGGCAGGAACTGACGCCAACCGAAGACCGCTCTCTGGTCATGCTTCGCGTGACGGCGCCGCAGGCGGTAAGCCTCGACTACACGACACAGCAAATGCGGGCGATCGAACGGCTGGTTCAGCCGCTCCGCAATTCAGGCGAGATCGCAAGCACCTTCGCCAGCGCCGGCCAGGGCGGCTCCACAAACAGCGGCTTCATGGTCATGGCCCTGGCGCCGTGGGACCAGCGCGAGCGGTCACAACAACAGATCGTCGCGGAAATCACCAACCTTGCGCTCCAAGTGCCCGGCGTACGCGTTTTCCCTGTTCAGCCCAACAGTCTTGGCATCAGGGGCGCAGGCAGTGGGCTGCAGTTTGCGATTGTCGGCAACAACTACACCGACCTGAGCGCTGTCGCTTCGAAAATTGTCGCGGAAATGGACAAGGACCCGCGGTTCGACCAGCCGCGTCTCTCGCAAGACGCCACCCAGCCGCAATTGTCCGTCACGATCGACCGCGAGAAGGCCTCCGACCTGGGCATCGACATCACCGGCCTTGCCGAGGCTGCGCAGGCCATGCTCGACGGGCGTGAGATTGGTGACGTCTTTATCGACGACCGCAGTTTTGCAGTGAAGCTCGTATCCACAACGAACCCCATCAACGACCCGACTGATCTGGAGAATATTTTCCTGAAGACGGGCGATGGCCGCTTTGTGCCCATATCAACGATTGCCACGCTGACCGAGCGGGCCGTGCCGCCGTCGCTGTCACGCGAGCAGCAGATGCGCGCGGTTTCGATCACCTCCGGTCTGCGCGGCGACTTCGCGCTCGGCGATGCATGGAAACAAGCACAGGAGATTGCCGCGCCGCTGCTCCCTGCGGGCTATCGCGTGATCCCGCTCGCCGAAGCGGCAACCTTGGGCGAAGCAACGGGCAGCATGTTCACAGTCTTCGGCTTCGCGATCGTCATCATCCTTCTGGTGCTCGCCGCGCAGTTCGAGAGTTTCGTCAGTGCGATCATCATCATGGCGACCGTGCCATTAGGGCTTGCCTGCGCGGTTTTCGCGCTACTCCTGACCGGCACCAGCCTCAATGCTTATAGCCAGATTGGGCTTGTCCTTCTCGTCGGCGTGATGGCGAAAAACGGCATTCTCATCGTCGAGTTTGCCAACCAGTTGCGCGACCGCGGCCTCAGTGTGCGTCAGGCCATCGAGGAATCCGCCAATATCCGTCTGCGTCCGGTCATGATGACGATGATCTGCACCGTTCTTGGCGGCCTGCCCCTCGTTCTGGCCAGCGGCGCTGGCGCGGAGGCGCGCATAGCTTTGGGATGGGTTATTGTGGGGGGACTTGGACTTGCGGCCCTGTCCACGCTTTTCCTCACGCCCGTCGCCTATTTGCTGCTTGGCCGTTTCGTCACGCCGAAGGTCGAGGAAGAAGAGCGCTTGACGCGCGAGTTGGAAGAGGCCGCCTACGCGAATGTGGAACCGGCGGAATAACTAATTGCTGCTCCGCAAAAGCGCCGTCACGGCCGGATAAATACCTTGCCATTCGGCTTTCCGAGTTCCTCGGGGACGCGCTTCATGGCGTCCGATAACGGAACAATTGCCGTGACTGTCGTCGACCAGCGCCCGTCCGAAAACCGCTTTTGCGCCTCGGTGGCCGCATGCTCGCGGCGCTCGCGCGATTGGCGCATCCATTCAGGCAGCCAAAAGCCTTCGATGCGCTTTGCCTGGAAGATGAGTTGTCCAGGCTCCGGAATAACCGTCCCCGAGGGATCGAGCCTGCCATAGATGATCCAGCGTGAATGCCTCGGCATGAGATGAAAAATTCCCGAGGCCAGCGGCCCGGTAACCGCATCGAGGAAAATGCGTGGCTGTTCCGCCTTCAATATCTCCTTCAGACTCGCACGATAGTTCGCATCTTCGGCGTTCAGAACGTGGGCCGCGCCGATTTCCCTAAGCAGCGGTATCTGGTCGTCACGGCGGACAATGGCGATCGGCCGAAAGCCCTCTTCCCACGCAAGGCTGATGATCAGCTTGCCAAGCTGGCTCGCTCCGGCTGTCAGAATGAACGCCTTCTCGCCCTCCTGCCGCACGATATCGAACATGGCGAGCGCCGTCAGAGGATTGACGATCATCGCGGCGCCGTCTTCATCACGCACAGTTTCGGTCAGGGGAATGCATGCCCCGGCTTCCGCCACGGCGTATTCGGCCCAGGATCCCCAACCGGTCAGGCCGGCAGCGAATGCGACGCGCTTGCCCACGAAGCTTTTCGCGAGAAGTTCATCGCCGGCCGCAACAACAATGCCAATGCCTTCAAAGCCCGCCGGATGGCCTTTCTGGCGCGGTTGTCCGTACATGCCCTTCAGGAACATGACGTCGGACGGGTTTATCGAAGCGAGGCTGACCTTGATCAGCAGTTGCGACGGCTTCGGCACCGGAACCGGTACCACGTCCAGCGTGACATAGGGCTCCAGCGCTTCCAGCTCGCTTCCGGAGGGCATGACGGAATAGCCGTCGTGCTTGAGTAGAAGCGCCTTCATCTCGGCCGGTATCTCCATGCTCACGCTCCTCACGGCTTCAGGATCAATTTGCCGACCGCGCCCCGTCCCATCACGCGTTTCAGAACCTTTGCCGCATCCGCGAGAGGGTAGATACCTTCGATCACCGGCTTCACTTTGCCGTCCAGGTACCAGCCGACAAGCTCTTTGGTGTTTTGGGCATAGATTTGAGGTTCTTTCTCAATAAATGCGCCCCAATAGACCCCGACCACGCTGTACCCTTTGACCAACGACAGGTTGACGGGGAATTTCGGGATCGTCCCGGAAGCGAAGCCGACGACCAGCAGCCGGCCGCCCCATGCCATCGAGCGCGACAAGGCGTCGAAGGCGTCGCCGCCGACCGGATCGAAGGCGATATCGACGCCCTTGCCGCCGGTTACGCGCTTCAGTTCCTCCTTGAGGTTTTCATAGCCAAGCACAATGTCCGCGCCGGCGTCCTGCGCGATCCCGCGTTTCGCATCGGACGACGCTACGCCGATCACTTTCGCGCCCATCGCTTTGCCGATCTGCACGGCCGCAATCCCAGTTGAACCGGACGCACCGAGCACGCAGAGCGTCTCGCCCGGCTGCAACTGCCCGCGCTGTTTGAGCGCATAGTGCGAGGTGCCGAAGGCGCAGGCCAGTGCGCAGGCATCCGCGGCGTTCATGCCGTCGGGCAGCTTCGTCAGCACGGCCTCCGGCGCGCCGATCCGTTCCGCGTAAGCTCCGACCGTCGTCACTGCAACGACCCTGTCGCCCGGACGGACCATCGTCACCTCGGGCCCGACAGCGAGCACGCGGCCGGCAGTCTCCATGCCCGGCACGAAAGGCAGTGGCGGCTTCACCTGGTAGAGGCCTTGAACAAGCAATCCGTCAGGGAAATTGACGCCGATCGCCTCGGCCTCGATCACGACCGTATCGCCTTTCGCCTCGGGCTCCGGCCACTCAGCGTACGAAAGGTCATCGATGGGTCCGAAACCGCGCGCCACGATTGCCTTCATGCCTGTCAAACCTTTTCCTGCGTGTAATTTTTGAGCTCGGCGCGGGCGACTTGCCGGCGATGTACGGCATCGGGACCATCGGCAAGCCGCAGCGTCCTGAGATGCGTCCAGGCGCGCGCGAGCGGCGTGTCCTGGCTAATGCCCTGCGCACCGTGCATCTGGATCGCCTCGTCGGTCACCTTCAGCGCCACACGGGGCGCAACTACCTTGATCTGGCTGATCCAGGGTGCGGCGGCTTTTGCATCGCCCTGATCGATCATCCACGCTGCCTTGAGGCAAAGCAGCCGCGCCATTTCAATGTCCATGCGGCATTCGGCGATGATGTCGTAGTTGGAGCCGAGCTGCGCCAGCGGCTGGCCGAACGCCTCACGCCGGACGGAACGCCGGCACATGGCCTCCAGCGCCATCTCGGCCTGTCCGATCGCCCGCATGCAATGGTGAATGCGGCCAGGACCAAGACGTCCCTGAGCGATTTCGAACCCGCGCCCCTCCCCCAGGATCAGATTGGCCTTAGGTACGCGCACATTCTCGAAACGGAGGTGGAGATGTCCGTGCGGCGCGTCATCGTCACCATAGACCTTCATCGCGCGGAGCCTCTTCACACCCTTGGCATCAGCCGGAACAAGGATCATCGAATGCCGCTTGTGCTTCGGTTCGCTGTCACTCGTCTTGACCATAACGATGTAGATGGCGCAGCGCGGATCTCCTGCCCCCGACGCCCACCATTTCTCTCCGTTGAGCACATAGTCGTCGCCCTCGCGTTCGCACGTCATGGCGATATTGGTGGCGTCCGACGAGGCGACATCCGGTTCGGTCATCAAATAGGCGGAGCGGATTTTTCCTTCGAGCAAAGGCTCCAGCCAGCGCTTCTTGTGGTCCTCGGAACCATAACGCTCAAGGACCTCCATATTGCCGGTATCGGGCGCCGAGCAATTGAACGTCTCGGCACCGAGATGGGCCTTGCCCATTTCCTCGGCAAGATAGGCATATTCGACTGTCGAAAGACCGTACCCCTGTTCGGAATCCGTCAGCCAGAAATTCCAAAGCCCGCGCTCGCGCGCCTTGGCTTTCAGGCCTTCGATGATTTCGGTCTGGCGGGCGGTGAACTGCCAGCGGTCCCCGTCCTTACCGACTTCAGCGAGGAATTCATCGTCGAGCGGAATGATTTCTTCGCGCACCATCCGGCTGACACGCTCGTGGATTGGCCGCAGCCGCTCCGTCATGCCCAGGTTCATGTCGGTCATCGGATTCTTCCTTCTTCTACACCGAGGCGCGACGTTCGGGACTTTACGGGCTCCCAAATGATCAACATACATTACCGGCTATGTTGTCAACGCGACGGTCTTGCTGCCGTCTGTCGGGGAATGAAATCCATGTCCTATCTCGACGATCTTTTTTCGGTGGCAGGCAAGAAAGCCCTGGTCACAGGCGCTGCGAGCGGCATTGGACGCATGGCGGCGACGGCATTGATCCATGGCGGCGCCGACGTGATGATCGCCTCGCGCAAGGGCGCCGACTGCGAACGCGTAGCGGCCGAACTCAACGCGCTCGGTGCCCCCGGCAAAGCGGAAGGGTTCACCGGCGATGTCAGCACCGAAGCCGGTATCGGCGCACTGGTCGGGCAAGTGAAACGCCGCACCGACACGCTGCACATTCTCATCAACAATGCCGGCGCTTCCTGGGGCGAGCCGCTTGAGACCTTCCCCTATCATGCCTGGGCCAAGGTCATGAATGTCAACGTAACGGCGGTCTTTCATCTCACCCGCGAGCTTCTGCCGCTGCTCGAAAAGGCCGCTACGGACACGGACCCGGCGCGCGTGATCAATCTTGGCTCCGTCATGGGCACGCAGCCGCTGGCCGACGACGCCTATTCCTACAGCGCGTCGAAGGCTGCCGTTCACCACCTCACCCGCACGCTCGCCAGCGAGTTCGCAAGGCGGCACATCACGGTCAACGCATTCGCACCGGGACCCTTCCAAAGCAGAATGACCGCATTCGCCACCGGTACCCAGGAAAAGGCGGACCGTGTCGCAAGTCATGTTCCGATCGGCCGGATCGGGGTTCCGGGTGACATCGCCGGCGCAACGCTGTATCTGTGCAGCCGGGCTGGCAGCTACGTCACCGGAGCCATCCTTCCGATCGACGGCGGCCAATCGGTGCAGCACGGCATGACGCTCTTCAAAGAGTGATGACGTTCGAATGGAGTTTTTCTAGTTGAAATCGATCACGCTTGATCAATTGCTGGCAAACACCGGCAAGGAGGTTGGCGTTTCGCCCTGGCGCGTCGTCACCCAGAAGATGATCGATCAGTTCGCGGACGCGACTGACGACCACCAGTTCATCCATACCGACCCGGCGCGCGCTGCCGCGGAGACGCCGTTCGGCGGCACGATCGCGCACGGATTCCTCTCGCTTTCCCTGCTCTCGGCCATGACCTACGAAACCCTGCCTACGCTCGAAGGCGCGGGCATGGGCATCAACTACGGCTTCGAGAAGCTGCGCTTCATCGCGCCCGTGAAATCCGGCGCGCGCATCCGCGCCCGGTTCTTCCTGGCTGACGTCAATGCCCGCCCGTCCGGCTGGGTACAGATCACATACAATCTGACGATCGAGATCGAAAATTCGCTCAAGCCGGCGATCACCGCCACATGGATGACCCTGGCCGTGATCGAGCGGAAGGAAGAGACTGCATGAGCGATCCGAATGCGCTCGATCCGGCCGCGCTCGCTCCCTATCTCGAAACCCACGTTCCAGGATTTGCCGGTCTCGAGGCGATCGAGAAGTTCCAATCCGGCCAATCCAACCCCACCTATCTGCTGAAGGCGCGAAGCGGGCGCTATGTGCTGCGCGCGAAACCACCGGGGACACTCCTGAAATCGGCCCATCAGGTCGATCGCGAGTTCCGCGTGATGGCCGCGTTGGCAGGCGCGGGCTTGCCCGTGCCCAAGGTCCTGCACCTTGCCGGAGAAGCGTCCCCGATCGGGCGGATGTTCTATGTCATGGACTTCGTCGAAGGCCGCATATTCTGGGACCCCGCTCTGCCTGAGATTTCCGCCAATGCGGAGCGTGCGGAAATCTACGATTCGATGAATGCCACTTTGGCGGCGCTTCACAACGTCGACATTGCGGCGGCCGGCCTTGGCGATTTCGGCAAACCCGGCAACTATTTCGAGCGCCAGTTGGGTCGTTGGACAAGCCAGTACCGGGCGTCCGAAACTGGATCTGTGCCCCAAATGGACCAACTGATCGCATGGCTTGAGACGCACACTCCCGCCGATGACGGGCTGACATCTCTGGTCCATGGCGACTATCGGCTGGACAACATGATTTTCGCTTCGGACGGTCCGTCCGTTCTTGCGGTGCTCGACTGGGAATTGTCCACCCTCGGGCACCCTTACGCGGATCTTGCCTATCAATGCATGCAATGGCGGCTGCCGCACTCTTCCGGCTTTCGCGGTCTTGGCGGTATCGACCGCGCGTCGCTCGGCCTGCCCTCCGAACGAGAATACGTTGCAAAGTACTGTGACAGGCGAAACATCGCCGGCATTCCCAACTGGCAGTTTTACTTGGCCTTCTCGTTCTTCCGCCTCGCCGCGATTTGCCAGGGTGTGTACAAACGAGCAGTTGACGGCAATGCTTCAAATCCTGAAAAAGCGAGGCTCTACGGAGACGCTGTCACGCTGCTGGCCGGCCTTGCAGTGCGGCTGATCGACGCGAAGGAATGAGATGAGCCGCTTTCAAGGACTTACGGTTCTCGTGACAGGCGCCACGGGCGGTTTTGGGCGCCGGTCGGCAGAGCGTTTCGCGGCCGAAGGCGCCAGGCTCGTGCTCTCCGACCTCGACATCGGCCAGCTGGAGGAGCTGGCGAATTCTCTCGGTGTGGAGACCGCCACGCTTGCAGGCGACATTTCCGACGAGAGTCTGTCCGAGAGCCTTGTGAAACTCGGGGTCGAGCGCTTCGGACGGTTGGACATCGCTATCAATAATGCCGGAATTGCCCAGAGTTTCGTGAAGCTGCCAAACGTTCCGTCCGATGAAGCGCGACGCATCATCGAGATCGATCTGCTCGGCGTCTTCTACGCCATGAAGCATCAGATCCCGGTCATGGAAAGGCAGAAGCGCGCGAAGGGCTATGGTGGAACGATCGTCAACATTGCCTCCGTCGCCGGCCTCACCGGCACAGCCCGCTTGTCCGTCTACTCGGCGGCGAAACACGGCGTCGTCGGGCTGACGCGGGCGGCCGCAGCGGAATACGCGTCAAAAGGCATCCGGATAAATGCGGTGTGTCCTTCTTATGCCAGGACAAACATGGTGGCCGACTTCGTCAAGCTCGCCGGCGCCCGTGAGGCGGAAGCCGTAGCGGAGCTCACGCGCGGGGTTCCAATGAAGCGCGTCGCTGAAATCGACGAGGTCGTCGAGGTCATTCTCTTCGCGGCTGATCCGAAGAATTCCTTCATGACGGGCAGCGCCCTGTCCGTCGATGGTGGTATAACCGCCATTTGATATCCGCTCTCGTCATGTCGAGAATAGCGCTCCCTAAAATCAGCGTCATTTCTCGGTCTTGGACTTCGGCTGGCCGGATATGGAAGTGATGGTGATCGAGACAGGATCGCTGGCCGGGAAAGTGTCTTCGAGGCCGGTTTCGAGTTCCTCTTCCAAGGTCGTCTTCGACAGCCCCCGGCGTCCAAGGGTCCCCTGTTCGGTTCGCTTGCTGGTCGGTCTCGCCTGTGAACCGGCCCTTGAATCAGCCCCGCCCGATTTCCGCTTCTGCCCAGTCATTGACGCTGCTCCCGTCTTTTACGTGAACGCGATGGCTCCGGGACGGTTCCGCGCGGCTTGCCACACGGGTCAATTTCATGCTGCTGCGTCGCGCGCCGCTTCCACGAGGAAAGTGAACACGTAGTCGGAGAACGAGCGCCAGCACTCGACACGGAAGACGTCATCCGCAGTCCGCCAAAGCACGATCTCGGCCTTGCCGAGAATCGTGCGCGAACACGCCCCGACCGGAAAGGCAGCGAGCGCGAGATCCTGCGGACAGCCCGAATTGATCGTCGCGGCAGCAGCCGGACCGGAAACCGAAATGCCGACATTGCGATGCGAAATGCCAACCGCCGAGTGCAGCGCCTGGACCGGTTGGCAGTCAGGCAGCGGATCTCGTCCTGCTTCGTCGATCACAAGCCACTCATCCGGGCCGAGCCAGAGCGCGGCGCGGGTCGCTGCCTTGGAACGCGCGCCGAAAATCACGCCGCTTTTCGAGAGAGCGGAGGTCTTCGGCTGCTGGGGCAGCGTGACGCCGAGCGCCTTTGACAAGGCAGGAACCGATGCCACCGGAGCCCGCAGCGAAATTCGCCCCGCGGGCGCCAGCACAGTGATGTTGACGCCAGTAGCGCCCGCGCTGCGTCCCGCAAGCGCGGCTGAACGGCTCACGACCGGCGTGGATACCGAAGCCTTAGCCATTGAGGCGCTCCCCTTTCTCATCGAAGAACACGGTGCCGGTCACTTCCACTTCGATCGTTTTGTCGGGCATTGGTACATAGAGCGTCTGGTCCGTGCGGCTGCGGCCATCCACCACCATGGCCAGCGCTATCGAGCGGCCGCAATTCTCCGACCAGTAGCTCGACGTGACGTGGCCAATCATCTTCATCGGGATCGGCTGGTTCGGATCGGCAACGACCTGTGCACCCTCTTCGAGCACGACGTTCGGGTCCTTCGTCTTCAGACCGACCAACTGTTTTCTGCCCTTGGCGACGAGATCGGGACGCGTCATCCCGCGAATACCCACGAAATCGGCCTTCTTCTTGCCGACAGCCCAATCGAGACCGGCATCGTTCGGCGTCACTGTGCCGTCCGTGTCCTGGCCGACGATGATATAGCCCTTCTCGGCGCGCAGAATGTGCATGGCTTCCGTGCCATAGGCGCACGCCCCATGTTTCTCGCCCTCGGCCCACAGCGCTTCCCAGATCGCCTTGCCATAGTCCGCCGGAACATTGACCTCGAAGCCGCGGTCGCCGGTGAAGGACATGCGGAAAAGCCGTGTCGGCACGCCGCAAATCCTGCCTTCGCGGACCGACATATGCGGCATGCCTTCATCGGAGATGTCGATGCCCTCGATCAGCGGCTGGATGATGTCGCGCGATTTCGGCCCCTGCACGGCGATGACGGCCCACTGTTCGGAGATCGAGGTGAGCCAGACGTTCAGATGCGGGAACTCGGTCTGGAGGTAGTCCTCCATGTGGTTCATGACGCGCGCAGCACCACCGGTCGTCGTCGTTACATGGAAACGGTCGGGCGCGAGGCGTCCGACCACGCCGTCGTCATAGATGAAGCCGTCTTCCCGCAGCATGATGCCATAGCGGCAACGGCCCGTTTCCAGCTTCTCCCAAGGATTGGTGTAAAGCAGCTCCATGAATTTCGCCGCATCCGGACCAACCACCTCGATCTTGCCCAGCGTCGAAGCATCGAACAGACCGGCAGTCTTGCGCACGGTCACGCATTCTCGGTTCACGGCCGCGTGCATGTCCTCCCCGGTCTTCGGGAAGTACCAGGCGCGTTTCCACTGCCCGACATCTTCGAACACCGCGCCATGGGCTTCCGCCCAGGGGTGGATCGCTGTCTTGCGCGTCGGGTCGAACAACTCGCCGCGCGAATGATTGACGATGGCGCCAAAGGTAACCGGCGTATAGGGCGCGCGGAAGGTCGTCAGCCCGACCTGCGGGATCTCATTACCAAGCGTCTCCGCGGCGATGGCAAGTCCATGCATGTTCGACGTCTTGCCCTGGTCCGTCGCCATGCCGGTCGTGGTAAAGCGCTTGACGTGTTCGATCGAGCGCATTCCCTCGCGAACGGCCAGACGGATGTCCTTGGCGGTGACGTCGTTCTGGAAATCGACGAAGGCCTTTGCGGTCGTGTCCGGTCCTGCTCCCGGCGCCGTCCCCAGCATACCGCCTGACCAGGTCTCGGAGGTCGCGGCCTTGACCTTCACGACCTTGCCACCCTTGCCGCCTGCCTGCTTCGCCGCTTGCTCTCCCACGGCAATGGCTTCCGCAATGGTCGCCTCGAGCCCGTCCGCGCCATTGCAGGCGCCCACCGAAGTGCAGTCCTGTGCATACACCCCTGGAAGGAAACGCTGCGTTGCATCGTCGAATGCGACCTTGCCGCGCGACTGCGAAAAGAGATGAACGGAAGGCGTCCAGCCGGCCGACATCAACAGCGCGTCGACAGGGATGGTCCGCGCCGTTCCGCCGTTCTTCGGCTGGATCGTCATTGACGAGACCCGCAGCTTGCCGCCTATCCCGGTGACGGCGCAGCCCTGATTGATCTCAATCCCAAGCGCCCGCGCTTCCTCCACAGCCGGCCCGGAAGGATTGTCGCGGATATCGACAATTGCCGCGACATTGACACCGGCCTTCTTCAGGTCGATCGCGGCTGCGTAGGTGGAATCGATCGCCGCGTAGATGCCGACATTCCTTCCCACCGCCACGCCATAATGGTTGAGATAGGTGCGGGCCGCCGAAGCGAGCATCACGCCCGGACGATCATTATCCGCAAAAACCATGTGCCGCTCGATCGCGCCGGTGGCGAGGATCACGCGCTTTGCACGCACATGCCAGAGCCGCTCGCGCGGCAGCTCTAGTCCCGGGTTTGCGAGATGTTCGGTCACGCGTTCGACGAGGCCGACAAAATTCTGTGCGTAGTAGCCAAATGCCGTCGTACGCGGCAGCACGCGGACATTGTCCATGGCCGCCAGTTTCGCCACCGCATTCTGCGCCCACATCCAGCCGTCGTCGCCATCGATTTTCGCGCCGGCTTCGAAGCGAAGCGCGCCCCCGAAATCCGCCTGTTCGTCGCAGAGTATGACGCGGACGCCCGTCTCGGCGGCCGCAAGCGCTGCCGCGATACCGGCAGCGCCGCCACCCAGGACCAGCACTTCGCAATGCGCGAAACGGGCGGAGTAATGATCGGTGTCGGGCTGGTCCGGCGCGACGCCGAGCCCTGCTGCCGCGCGGATCTTCGGCTCGTAGACGCTTTTCCAGGCGGCTTTAGGCCACATGAACGTCTTGTAGTAAAAGCCGGCCGAGAACATTGGCGAGGCCAAGTCGTTGAGCGCGCCGACGTCAAAGGCGAGCGATGGCCAGCAGTTTTGCGATTTCGCGGTGAGCCCGTCATAGACTTCCTGGACCGTCGCGCGGACGTTCGGCGTCTT
Source organism: uncultured Alphaproteobacteria bacterium (assembly GCA_963735385.1). Lineage (GTDB taxonomy): Bacteria > Pseudomonadota > Alphaproteobacteria > Rhizobiales > Rhizobiaceae > CAVTKY01. The sequence goes on from CAVTKY010000023.1 coordinate 19,527, forward strand.
GCGGGCCGCGTCGCGCTCGACCGAAACCAGCGCGTTCGGCTCCTCCGCACCCGCCGACAGGATTCCGCGCGGGCGATGGTATTTGAACGAGCGGCCGACCAGGTGAACGCCATTGGCAAGCAGCGCAGAGGCGAGCGTATCGCCTTCGACACCGGAATAGGACTGCCCGTCGAACGAGAACCGCACGGTCTTCGCAGGGGTAAGACGGCCAGCGCCGGAAATGCGGTAGCTGCCGGCCATCAGGCGTCTCCCTTCCTGCGCGCTGGACGTTTCGCCGCAGGCTTCTGCACATTGAGCTGATCCGGCGGCCGATTGGCCCAGGCCGCCGGGCCACTGTCGTTTGCGGCGCGCACAATGTCAGGCTTGGGCTCGCCAGCCTTGTACGTCATCACGAATTTGTCGGTGACCGTGTCGCGCACCGCATTGAAGAAGCGCGCGCAACCATGAATGTGCCGCCAGCGCTCGAAGATGATGCCCTTCGGGTTCGTGCGGATGAAGAAGAACTTCTCGAACTCCTCGTCGGTTTCGGCGGCGATGTTCGCAGGCCGGGCGATATGCGCCTCCCCGGCGTTGCGGAACTCAAGTTCCGGACGCTCTTCCTCGCAGTAAGGGCAACGGATGAGTAGCATGATTTCCCTCTGCAAAAATCAGTGCGCGACAGCCGCCGCGGCGGCTTCATCGATCAGCCGGCCGCTGCGAAAGCGTTCGATCGTGAAGGGCGCGTTGATCGGGTGCGGATTGTCGTTGGCGATCGTATGGGCAAAGACGTGGCCCGAGCCCGGCGTCGCCTTGAAGCCGCCAGTGCCCCAGCCGCAGTTCACATAGAGCCCCGGCACCGGGGTCTTTGCGAGGATCGGCGAGCGGTCCGGAGTCACGTCGACGATGCCGCCCCAGGACCGCAGCATCTTCATGCGGGTGAACATCGGGAACATTTCGCAGATCGCGTCGAGCGTGTGATTGAGGATATGGAGTCCACCGGTCTGCGAATAGGATATGTATTGGTCCGTGCCGGCGCCGATCACCAGTTCGCCCTTGTCCGACTGCGAGATATAGGCATGCACGGTGTTCGACATGACGACGCACGGAAAGACCGGCTTCACCGGTTCCGACACCAGCGCCTGCAGCGGATAGCTTTCGAGCGGCATGCGAACGTCCGCCATCTGCATGATCACCGACGAATGGCCGGCGGCGACAACGCCGATCTTCTTGGCCCCGATGAAGCCGCGCGTGGTCTCAACGCCGGTCACATGGCCGTTCGGCGACCGCTTGATCCCGGTCACCTCGCAATTCTGGATGATGTGCACGCCGCGTGACGATGCTGCTCGGGCGTAGCCCCATGCGACCGCATCGTGGCGCGCCGTGCCCCCGCGGCGCTGCAGCGCCGCCCCCACGACCGGATAGCGGGCGGTCTTTGAAATGTTGAGCGGCGGGCAATAATCCTTGGCTTGCTCCGGCGTCAGCCATTCGTTGTCGACGCCGTTCAGCCTGTTGGCGTGGATATGCCGCTTGAGCACCTGCACGTCGTGCGTATTATGCGCCAACATCATGACGCCGCGCGCTGAATACATGACATTGTAGTTGAGATCCTGGCTCAGTCCGTCCCACAGCTTTACCGCATGATCGTAGATTCCGGCGGACTCGTCATAGAGGTAATTCGAGCGGATGATCGTGGTGTTGCGGCCGGTGTTGCCGCCTCCGAGCCAACCCTTTTCCAGCACGGCGACATTGGTGATGCCGTGCTCCTTGGCGAGGTAATAGGCAGTGGCAAGCCCATGCCCTCCAGCGCCGACGATAATTACGTCATAGTCTTTCCTGGGCTCCGGAGAGGCCCACTGCTCTTCCCATCCCTTGTGGCCGCGCATGGCCTCGCGGGCTATGGCAAAGACCGAATATTTCCGCATGTTTTCCAAGCCTCGCAACGCCGGAACGGACGTCTGCCCCGGTTCAGTGGGCGACGTGTATCACTAGTGTCCCGATTCTGAAATTCGCAAGAGTTCTATATCAGGCGCAGCGCGAATTTCAGAATCTGAGAGACACTAGCAACTTATTGATTTTAGTGTCGTTTTGATTTCGAAGTTCGCTCGCAGAGTGATATCGAAAATCATGCGAACTTCGAAATCACGACACTAGCGAAAAGCCACTGCCAGCTTTGCGCTGTTTGCGACGGCGGTTGCCGCTTTGCGCCGGATCAACATGCGTAAAATCCGGCCCATTCATGTCGCAGAGCTCGACTACGCGACGCTCGGGCTTTCCTTGTGACGTTCACGCTTGTAGGTTCACGTCCCGCGCTTCTCCGTCATGAAGGCGAAAGAACCGAGCCGTTCCGGTTGCGGGTAGACAATGCCAACCGATTCTGATATCAGCCGCCACAATTCGCGGTGGCCAGCCACTGCGGAGGCATGGGGGTATTGCCGCTTGCCTCTTGATTTAACACCGAAAGACAGGATCACACGTGCAGGTACTCGTCCGCGACAACAATGTTGATCAGGCGCTTCGCGCGCTGAAGAAAAAGATGCAGCGCGAAGGCATTTTCCGCGAAATGAAGATGCGCGGACATTACGAGAAGCCCTCCGAGAAGCGCGCCCGCGAAAAGGCCGAAGCCGTTCGCCGCGCCCGCAAGTTGGCGCGCAAGCGTGCCCAGCGCGAAGGACTGCTTCCCGGTGCGAAGCCTGTTGTGGCACGGCCGGCGCGCTGACCGCCAAGTTTTTGTCCTTTTTCAGGGGTTAGTGCAGAGGTGGGGCGATAGCGAATCGCCGCCACCTTTTTGTTTCGGTAGCCTTGGTGGCCGGAAATCCAATCGTGAACAGCGGGCCCGTAAGCTGGATTCGGAAATCCGCTGTTCAATGTTAAAGAGATGGAGCGGCAACTCAAAGAGTATTCGCCGCTTTGGAAACGCTGCCCGGAATGCCGCATTCCGGTTTGCTTTGGACGCGAGAGCAGCCGCTTGAGGGCGGCCGCGACGGCAGAGGAGAGGGTATGATCGGCATGCGTGACGTCACGAACGCTCCGAGGCTCGCTTGGCGCCATAGCGCGTTTGCTCTTCTCGCTCTTGCAGCGTTGCCGCTTGCCGCTTGCCAATCGGGACCGGCCGGTGAAATCACCACGATCGACACCGCTCAGGGGTCGAACGAAAACATCGCCTCCCTTACATCCGTGATCGACCGCAATTCCGCTGATCCGGAAGCTTACAATGTCCGCGGCTCGGCCTATGGCCGCGCGGGGAAATATCGCGAAGCGCTGAGGGATTTCGACAGGGCGCTGCAGCTGAACCCGAATTTCTATCAGGCCTACGCCAATCGGGCGCTCATTCATCGTTATCTCGGCGATCAGGCCAGCGCGCTCAACGACTACAATCGCGCGCTCCAACTGAATTCCAGCTATGACGCCGCTTATATCGGCCGCGGCAATCTCTATCGGAAGGCAGGCCGAACCCAGGAAGCCTTCAACGATTTCCAGCAGGCGATCCAGCTCGATACCACGGATCCGCGCGCCTATCACAATCGCGGCCTAATCTATCAGCAGCAGGGCCAGCACGCCTACGCCATCGAGGATTTCTCAAAGGCTATCTCGCTCGCGCCGGACTCGGAGGAGCCATACAACGGGCGCGGGCTCTCTTACATCGCGCAAAACGACGAAGAGAATGCCTTCGCCGACTTCAACATGGCGATCAAGCTCAACGATCGCGTCGCGGAAAGTTGGGCGAACCAGGCGCTGATCTATGAGCGCCGGGGCGAAAAGGCCAAGGCTGCGAAATCATACGCGCGCGCCGCGCAGCTTGACCCCAATTACCAGCCGGCGGTCGCGGGCTTGGCGCGCACGCGCGGCGCCTGACGCCATCAATCTTAACGTTTGTTTTTGGAAGGTCGCGGCTTCCCTGTCGCTGCTCTCGTTTTGCTTTTTCCCAGAGAACGCCGACTATTCAACCAATCGGTTGACTTTCTGAAAACGTGCATCTATATTCAACCACATGGTTGAATTAGAAACATCTCGGCTGAATTCCGTCTTTCACGCCCTCGGCGACGCCACGCGCCGGCGGATGCTTCGCGAACTCGCCGGTGGCGAGCGAACGGTCAGCCAGCTTGCGGAACCCTTCGCGATCTCGCTCGCGGCCGCCTCGAAGCACATCAAGGCGCTGGAGAACGCCGGGCTGATCCGCCGCGAGGTGCGCGGCCGCACCCATCTGTGCCGCCTCGACCCCGGACCGCTCGCCAGCGCCCACCAGTGGCTGAGCTTCTACGAGCGCTTCTGGACCGGCCGTCTGGATGTGCTCGAACGGCTCCTCCGCGAGGAGGACGAACGCAAATCCCCACCCCCGAAAGGAGACGACCAATGACCGAACTCGCGACCCTGGACGCCTATGGCGTGCTGACCGAGCCAGCCACGTTGACGATCCAGCGCCTTCTGCCCGGTCCCATCGAGCGCGTCTGGGCGTATCTCACGGAGAGCGACCTGCGCCGCCAGTGGCTGGCGGCGGGCCAGATGGAGATGAAGGTCGGCGCGCCCTTCGAACTCGTCTGGCGAAACGACGAGCTGACCGACCCGCCCGGCCAGCGGCCGCCCGGCTTCTCCGACGAGCACCGGATGCAGAGCCGGATCACCGAGCTCGATCCGCCGCGCAGGCTCGCCATCACCTGGGGCGACAGCGGCGACGTCTCCTTCGAGCTGGAGCCGAAGGGCAACGACGTGCTGCTCACCGTGATCCATCGCCGCCTGCCCGACCGCGCAACCATGCTGAAGGTCGGCGCCGGCTGGCACATGCACCTCGACATTCTGGTCGCCCGCGCGACTGGCAAGGAGCCCGGGCCATTCTGGGACGGCTGGAGCCGCCTGAAGACCGAATACGACCGGCGGCATCCCGGCCTGACGGCATCCCGGCCTTACGCCACGCACGGGGAGCAATTTCCGCCCGGTCGTAGAGCATGATCCCGAACCGAAGGTCTGCGAAGCAATAAGTTCGTGGCGGTTTTCGGAAAAGATCATACGGAAAGAAATCATCGTGCTCGAGTGATGACGGGCCGGGCGGAAATTCTTTTATCCACCCCCTCCCACGCTCTCTCATAATCCGGTCAGTTCCTCCCGCGGGGACGCCGGTCATGACGGTGATTTGCGGGGGAGGAGCCGGCGTCCCGGGGAGGCGGCTAACGTGGCCGCGGAGCCGGGGGGTCTGTCCGGAGTTCTCACAGCAGGCTGTGCAAAACACAGCCTCTAGGCGCAGTATGGCTTTGGCGCTGACCCGGGATATCAACGGCTTTGCCGGAGTGGATCCCTTTGTTGGAGGATGGGCGGACTAAAAACGCGCCGGACGGGCGGTCGCAAGATCGCACTTACTTACTAAGATTGGCGATCGAACGACCGCCCGTCTCCCGGCCTCAATCCGTCGAGGCCTGTTCTTTGACAATGGCCAGACGCGCAAGCGGGCGTGGCGACGGGGAAGCATGGACGGTCGTCTGGCTATTCACGGGAACCCCGCCAGCGACGAGCAGGGCGAGGAGCTTAAGGGCGGGCAGAGAACCGGTCCCCGCCAGCGACGAGCAGGGTGAGGAGCTTAAGGGCGGGGCAGAGAACCGGACCCCGCCAGCGACGAGCAGGGCGAGGAGTTTAAGGGCGGGCAGAGAATCCCAGATGCGAATGCGGGCGTGGCGATGAGGAAGTGTGGTTGATTGTCTGGCCATCCAATTCCGCCAGCAAGTCCGCGTGCTGCCGATCAGCAACCGGAACCTTGTCGCCAGACGACAGTTATCCCCACGACTACTCTTCAGGAGGAATCGCGATGAGAAAAATTGCTTTCACCGGAGCGGCTGCCCTGTCGCTTCTCGCCATGCCCGCAATGACACGCGAAGGAATCGAACTCGGGCTTCTTGAATGTTCGATCGAAGGCGGAGGAGGCTTCATCGTCGGATCGAGCAAGGATTTGAACTGCACCTTCCGGCCGTCGTCAAAGGCGCTTGCAGCGGAAGTCTATGTCGGCAAAGTCAACAAGTTCGGTTTGGACGTCGGCATCACCGGAAAGACACTGATGCAGTGGCTTGTGCTTGCTCCCAACACCGACATTTATGCTCCTGGCGCACTTGCCGGTACCTATGTCGGGGCGAGCGCCGAAGCCACCGCCGGAATCGGCGCAGGAGCAAACGTTCTTGTCGGTGGGTCAGAGCGAACCTTCACGCTTCAGCCGGTGAGCCTGCAGGCTCAAACCGGCATAAACCTGGCCCTCGGCGTTACCCGGTTCGAGCTTCGGTCTCCTAATCCAGCGGGCTGAGCCAGCGCTTGGATCCTGACTGCGCTGAAGCCGTGATCGACCCTGTTGCAACTCAGAACCGGCACAAAAAAGCCCGGCAAGCCGGGCTCTTTTTCGTAACCTGTCCTTGAATCAGTGATCCATCGCCTTGACGATTTCCTCGGTCATTTTCTTGGCATCGCCGAGCAGCATCATTGTGCCGTCCTTGTAGAACAGCGTGTTGTCGATGCCGGCATAGCCTGAGCCGAGCGAGCGCTTGACGAAGAGGCAGGTGCGCGCCTTGTCAACGTCGAGGATCGGCATGCCGTAGATCGGCGAGGCCTTGTCATCCCGGGCCGATGGATTCGTCACGTCATTGGCGCCGATGACATAGGCGACATCGGCCTGCGCGAATTCGGAGTTGATGTCCTCGAGTTCGAACACCTCATCATAGGGCACATTGGCTTCAGCCAGCAGCACATTCATATGGCCCGGCATGCGGCCGGCAACGGGATGGATCGCATATTTAACCTCCACGCCATTGGCCTTCAGCTTGTCCGCCATTTCGCGCAACGCATGCTGGGCCTGCGCAACCGCCATGCCGTAGCCCGGTACGATGATGACCTTCTGGGCATTCGCCATCAGGTAGGCTGCGTCATCGGCCGAGCCCTGCTTCACAGTCCGCTCCACACCGTCGTCGCTTGCAACAGCCGTCTCGCCGCCGAAACCGCCCAGAATGACCGAGACGAAGGAGCGGTTCATGCCCTTGCACATGATGTAGGAGAGGATCGCACCGGACGAACCCACCAGGGCGCCGGTGATGATCAGCGCCAGATTGCCGAGCGTGAAGCCGATGCCCGCCGCTGCCCAGCCGGAATAAGAGTTCAACATCGAGACGACGACTGGCATGTCGGCACCGCCGATCGGAACGATGATCAGCACGCCGAGCAGCAAGGACAGCGCTACGATCAGCCAAAACACCAGTGTGCTCTCGGTCGCGACGAGAAGGACGATGAGAACCACAAGCGCGATAGCGAGGGCCGCGTTCACGAAATGCCGCATCGGCAGCAGGATCGGCTTGCCGGACATGCGGCCGTCGAGCTTCAGAAACGCGATGACCGATCCGGTGAAGGTAATCGCGCCGATGGCGACGCCGAGCGACATCTCGACCAGCGCCTGGCTGTGAATATCGTTGACCGTACCGATGCCGAAGCTTTCCGGTGCGTACATCGCGGCCGCAGCAACCATGACGGCGGCAAAGCCGACGAGGCTGTGAAAGGCGGCGACAAGCTGAGGCATAGACGTCATGGCGATGCGCCGCGCCGTCACGGCGCCGACGGTACCGCCGGCCGCCAGACCGATGACGATCAGGGCGAAGCCGCTCCAGTTCGGCGTCGCAAGCGCAAGCGTCGTCGCGATCGCGATACCCATGCCGATCATGCCGTAGGTGTTGCCCTGCCGGCTGGTCGTCGGATGCGAAAGACCGCGCAGAGCCAGAATGAACAGGATGCCGGAGACGAGATAGAGGAAGGAGGCGAAGTTTGCGTTCATCTCACTTCTCTTTCTTCTTGTACATCGCCAGCATGCGCTGGGTTACGAGGAAGCCGCCGAAAATGTTGACCGAGGCAAGCACGAGGGCGATGAAGCCAAAGCCTGTCGCAAGCCCGCTTGCCGAGATGCCGACGGCGAGCAGCGCACCGACCACGATCACCGAGGAAATCGCGTTGGTGACGGCCATCAGCGGGGTGTGGAGGGCCGGTGTCACCGACCAGACAACGTAGTAACCGACGAAGATCGCCAGCACAAAAATGGCGAGGCGGAAGACGAACGGATCGATCGCGCCACCGGATAACGCATGCGCTGCGTCGCCCGCCGCACCTGCGACGCCTTCGGCTTTATCGAGGTTCGAGAACGCCAGCCGCACGCCTGCCACGGCCTGCTCGAGCTGGTCCAGCGCCTGTTCGAGAGCGGTCTTTTCCATCACGCATCTCCCTTGGATTTCTTGGCGGTCGACTTTTTGACGGCAGGCTTCGCCTGCTTTTCCCCGACAGGACCGTCGGTCGCAGCCGCGCCGGCGACGGCTTTCTTGACCGGCTTCGGCGCCGCGGGCTCGACATGCTTGGCAGGCACGGTCTCGGCAGGCGCGGCCGTTGCCGCAGCGAAATTCGGATGCACGACCTTGCCACTATCGGTCAGCATCGTTGCCTTCACCAGATCATCGTCGCGATTGATCGAAAGCGACTTCGTTGCCTTGTCGACCATCGTTTCCAGGAAGGCGAAGAGGTTCTTCGCATAGAGCAGCGATGCCGAAGCAGCGACACGCCCCGGAACGTTCAGGTGTCCGACGATCGTCACGCCGTTGTCGGTCGACACCACCTTGCCGGGAACCGCGCCTGCCACATTGCCGCCGCGCTCGACCGCGAGATCGACGATCACTGAACCCGGCTTCATCGACTTGACCATGGCGGCGGACACCAGTTTCGGCGCAGGCCGGCCGGGGATCAGCGCCGTGGTGATGACGATGTCCTGCTTTGCGATGTGGTCGGCGACAAGAAGAGCCTGTTTGGCCTGATACTCCTTAGACATTTCCTTGGCGTAACCGCCGGCCGTCTCCGCTGCCTTGAACTCCTCGTCCTCGATCGCAATGAACTTGCCGCCGAGCGAGGCCACCTGTTCCTTGGCCGCCGGCCGCACATCGGTGGCCGTGACCGCCGCGCCGAGCCGCCGCGCGGTCGCGATCGCCTGTAGACCGGCAACGCCCGCACCCATGACAAATATCCTGGCCGCAGGAACCGTGCCAGCCGCGGTCATCATCATCGGCAGCGCGCGGTCATATTCCGCCGCACCGTCGATCACTGCCTGATAGCCTGCAAGGTTGGCCTGCGACGAAAGAATGTCCATCGACTGCGCACGCGTGATGCGGGGCATCAATTCCATGGCGAATGCGGTGATCCCCGCCGCGGCCATCGCCTGAAGAGCGGTTTCATTGCCATAGGGGTCCATGGCCGCAATGACGGCTGCACCCTTCTTGTAGCCCTTCAGTTCCACTTCCGTCGGGCGGCGCACCTTGAGGACAACGTCGGCCTTTGCCGCGTCACCGGCCTTGCCGATCGAAGCTCCAGCCTTGGAGAACTCATTATCGACAATGCGGGAAAGTGTACCGGCACCAGCCTCGACGATCACGTCGAAACCAAGTGCGGCCAGTCGTTTGACGGTGTCCGGCGACGCCGCCACACGCGGCTCGTTCGCGTCCACTTCCTTCGGCACGAAAACTGTCTGTCCCACCGCGCGGTCCTTTCGCCAGGAACGTTAAGCGGACGCGGGGAGTCCGTGTCCGCGGGGCAATGAGTTCAGGTGATGTGCGCCGGCACTCCGCGGAGCAGGTAGGCTCCGACAGCGCAAATGACGATGAACAGAATGAGGCCCGAGAAGAAACCTGCGGTCGTGAAGAATCCGAACGCCATGGCAACAAGAAGGGCGACGCAAACCAGCGCGCCATATTTGGTCAGCGAAATGAAAAGGGAATACGTCTTCTGGTGTTCGTCGTAGTCCATCTTCGCGCCCAATTCGACGGGCCCGGTCGGAGTGTGGTCAGCCATTACGATTCCCTCTCGCATGCGTTCTTGGGCACATAGCGAAAAGCAACGCCAAGAGCAATGGAATCAATGGCCGGAAATGACCCCACTTCGAAGAAACATCTTTTTGCATTCCGAGGCTTATGCGCATACCCCCAAGCATTTCCGAATTGACAGTTTCCAGGACGACGCTTGGGGCCGCCTGAACAACCGGCCTCCGCCGGTCGAAGGACACGCCGCCCCCGGCATCCGTGTCCGCCGACCGGAACCGCGCGAAAATTCAGTGTGTTGTCAAGACATTACGCGAGCCAACGCTTGCGCCTCTTGTAGTGCTTGACGTCCCTGAAGGACTTGCGGCCCTCGCCGCCGATGCCAAGGTAAAATTCCTTGACGTCCTCGTTCTCATGCAGCGCCTTTGCATCGCCGTCGAGGACGACCCGGCCTGAACTCGAGGATGTAGCCGTATTTGGCAAAGCGCAGCGCGACATTGGTATTCTGTTCGGCCAGCAGGAAGGACACGCCCTGTTCGACATTGAGCTTCTGCACGATTTCGAAGATCTCCTCCACGAGCTGCGGGGCCAGCCCCATCGATGGCTCGTCGAGCAGGATCATCTTCGGCCTCGACATCAGCGCCCGCCCTATTGCCGTCATTTGCTGCTCCCCGCCGGACGTGTAGCCAGCCTGGCTGGCGCGCCGGACTTTCAGACGCGGGAAGTACTGGTAGACAAGCTCGAGATCTTGGCGGATTGCGGCTGCGCCGTCCCGGCGCGTGAAGGCGCCGGTCATCAGATTGTCCTCGACCGAAAGATGGCCGAAGCAGTGCCGGCCTTCCATCACCTGGATGCAGCCGCGCCGCACGAGTTCGTTCGGTGAGAGTGACTGGACCTCCTGTCCCTCAAAAATGATGTTGCCCTTCGTTACGTCGCCTCGCTCCGCGCCAAGCAGGTTCGAGATGGCCTTCAGCGTCGTCGTCTTGCCTGCGCCATTCGCGCCGAGCAATGCCGTGATTCCGCCCGTGGGCACACTGAGGGAAACACCCTTGAGTACGAGGATCACGTGGTCGTAGATCACCTCGATATTGTTGACCGAGAGGATGGGGTGAGCCGGATCGGAGGGCGGCGGCGTTGCTCATGCTGGCTCCGACGGTAACGACCCCTCCTCCCGGGAGAAGGGGTCACCAAAGTTGACGTTCAAAGGCCGCCCCTGCCGGCATCTGCCCGCGAGCGGAGAGGAACCCCTTTCATCACATCTTGCATTCGCCGTTTGTCGGCCAGGGCGCGTTGGCGTCGGCATATTCCTTGGCCTTTGCCGCTTCGAGCGGAGTGATTTCCTCGCGATCAGGCTTGATCAGATCCGACGCCTTGACAAATTTCGCACCGTCCCATTCGAGCATCCATGCACCGCCATGACCGGTGTGATCTGCGCAGGATGTCTTGAACGGAACGATCATGCCTTCCATGCCGAGCTCCTTGAGCTTGGCGTCGTCGATGTCGAGGTTCTCGAGCCCCCAGCGAAGCTGGTCGGCATTGATGACCTTTGTATTGAAGTTCGCCTGCGCCGCCTTCACGCCTTCGGTGAGGATCATCGAGATCAGTACGCCGCGCTGATAGAAAACCCAGTCGAACTCGCCCTCGGCCTGGTTGATGAGCGACTGGCCGGCTTCGACAACATGCTTCTTGATGTCCTGCATCACCGGCGCCTCGGGCACAGGCGCGTTCCACGAAAGCGACCGGTAGCCCTTGCCCGCCTCACCGACGAGCTTCAGGTCGCCGTCGTGACCCGACCACCAGATGCCGACGAACTTGTCCATGGGGAACTTGGTCTTGACGGCTTCCGTGATTGCGCCGGCATTCATCGCGCCCCAGCCCCACATCAACACGAAATCGGGTCGTTCGCGGCGGATTTGAAGCCATTGCGCCGACTGATTTTGCATTTCCTTCAGTCCGACGGGGATCGGCAGGAAGGTGAAGCCATGCTTTGCGGCGAGCGCCTCGAACAGCGGTATGGGCTCCTTGCCATAGGGATGATCGAGATGGAGAAGCACGATCTTCTTGCCTTTCAAACTGTCGAGATTGTCGCCCGAAATGTGCTTGAGGATCATTGACGCGCCATCCCAGTATGACGATGGCGGGTTGAAAGCCCATTGGAAGGTCTTGCCGTCCGCCATCGGCGAGAAGCCGTAGCCGGGTGCCAGGAGCGGGATCTTGTCGACATTTGTCTTGGGAAGCACCTGAAGCGTGATGCCAGTCGACCAAGGCTGCGTCACGATGCCGGACGCCTTTGTCTTCTCATAGCATTCGACGCCCTTTTCGGTGTTGTAACCGGTTTCGCACTCGTCATAGCCGAGCTTCACGCCATTGGCTCCACCGTCACGCGCGTTGAGCATCATCATGTAGTCGCGCTGGCCGTTCATCAGCGGTATGCCGGTCGCGGCGAACGGGCCTGTGCGGTAGGACAGGTTCGGCAGGTTCACGACGTCCTCGGCTGAGGCTAGGGTCGCCGCGAACGCGGCGCCGAGAGCGAGCGTCGCCGTCATGAGTGTGGTTGCCAGTCGTTTCATTCCCATTTCCTCCACTTGTCATTTCTCCAGCACCGATCGCGCAACCTTGCGCCGGCACGCGATTGTTCGATCTCAATGCGGGAACGGCCACATGATGAGCTTTTCCCGTATGATGGCCCAGAAGCGCGCGAGCCCGTGCGGCTCGACGATCAGGAAGATAATGATCAACCCGCCGATGGTCATGATGTTCAGGTGCTCGGCCATCGACGAACTGATCGACAGGCCGAAGAATGCGGGCACGGTCCCGATGATGACCGGCAGCCCGACGATCAGGATCGCACCCAGATAGTTCCCGAGGATGGAACCGAGGCCGCCGATGATTGCGATGAACAGGACGCGGAACGACAACGGAATGTCGAAGAGGTTCGGCTCTGCCGCGCCGCGCCAGAGAAACACGAACAGCGCGCCGGCAACACCGACGATGTATGACGATACCGCGAAGGCCGAAAGCTTCGCCTTCATCAGGTTGATGCCGACGAGTTCGGCCGCGATGTCCATATCGCGCACCGATTTCCAGATGCGCCCGATCCTGCCGCGCGTGATGTTGATGGCAAACCATGTGATCAGGCAGACAACGCACAGCACGAAATAATACTGCACAATTGCCTTTGCGTTCGGGCCGGCGACCGTCAGGCCGAACATGTCAATGGTGGGGACCTGAATCGCTCCCGACGAGGAGTAATTGTAGAGCCAGGCCCATTTCTCGAAGAGCCACACGAGGAAGAACTGAGCCGCAAGCGTCGCTATAGCAAGATAGAAACCCTTGATACGCAGTGACGGCAATCCGAACGCAACACCGACCGCCGCCGAGAAAAACCCGGAAAGCGCGATAGCGGCGAGGATGTTCATCGCGGGGAAAATCGTGATCAGCTTGTAACAGGCGTAGGCGCCGACCCCCATGAATGCGCCGGTGCCGAGCGAAAGCTGGCCTGCGTATCCGGTCAGTACGTTTAGCCCGAGCGCCGCCAGCGCATAGATCAACACTGGAATGAGCAGCGCGCGAAACATGAATTCGCTGGCCGTCATGGGAAAGACGACGAAGGCGATCAACAGGATGAAGCCGAGCAGGATCGCGTCCTGCCTAACCGGGAACAATGCGTGATCCGCATGGTAACTGGTCTTGAACTGGCCTGCGGTGCGGTAGAGCATTTGCTTACACCCGCTCGATGATCTTTTCGCCGAAGAGGCCTTGCGGCCTGAACAGCAGCACGATCAGCGCGAACACGAAGGCGAACCAGGTCTCTGTGTTGCCGCCCAGCAGCGGCTGGCCCCAATAGATCTCGAACAGCTTCTCCAGAATGCCAATCGCTAAACCGCCGATGATCGCGCCAAGCACGCTTTCAAGACCGCCCAGCATCAGCACGGGCAGCGCCTTGTAGGCGATCACTTCGAGGGCGAAGGAAACACCTGCCCGGGCGCCCCACACGATGCCGGTCGCAAGAGCAATGACGCCGGCGATGAACCACACCAGAACCCAGATGGTCGACAGCGATATGCCGACCGAAAGTGCGGCCTGATGGTCGTCGCCAAGTGCGCGGATGGCGCGGCCCATCCTCGATTTGTTGAGAAAGACGAGTAGGCCAGCCACCAGCACGATAGCGCCGATGACCGCCGTCAGATCTTTCTGCTCGATGGAGACAAATCCGCCGAAGGGCTCGAATTCGAAGCTGCCCGTCGGGATGAGGAGCTGTTCGGTGATCATAACCTTGTTTTCGCCGCCGAAGATGATCTCCCCGAAGCCGATCAGGAACAAAGTGATGCCGATCGTGGCCATGAACAGGATGATGTCCGGCTGATTGACCAGCGGACGCAGCACCGCGCGCTCTATCACGACCGCAAGGACGAACATCACCGCCAATGTGAGCGGCACGGCAAGCAGAGCCGGAACACCCTTCTCGTGGAAGCCGACCAATGTCAGCGCCGCGAAAACGACCATAATGCCTTGCGCGAAATTGAAAATGCGGGAGGATTTGTAGATCAGCACGAAACCAAGCGCGATAAGCGCATAAAGCACGCCCGAAACGAGCCCTTCCCAAAGGACCTGCAGCAGGAAGTCCGGTGCGGCGAACATGTCGGCAAACGGCTTGACCAGAATGGCGTTCAGGAAGTCCATCATTCGGTCCCCTTGTCGACGTCAGTCACCGGCCGCACACCGGGCGACCCGCCTCTGTCCTGAGCTTTGCGAAGTGCCGGCATAAGCGTGGCGTTCCCTATCCGGCTAGTTGCGGAAACAGCCCAAGCAGGCCGACCACGATCAGATACAGCGCGACGATGTAGTTGAGCAGGCGCGGCATCACGAGGATCAGGATGCCGGCGATAAGCGAGATAAGCGGGGTGATGGCGAGCGTCGAGATTGTCATTGGTAATCCCTTCAGTGCGCGACGCCCAGATAGGCATCGATGACGTTCTGGTTCGTCTTCACATCATCCGGAACGCCGTCGGCAATCTTCCTTCCGTAGTCGAGCACGACGACGCGGTCGGAAAGGTCCATCACCACACCCATATCGTGCTCGATCAATGCGATCGTCGTGCCGCGCTGCTGGTTCACGTCGATGATGAACCGGCTCATGTCTTCCTTCTCTTCGAGGTTCATGCCGGCCATTGGTTCGTCGAGAAGCAGGAGCGACGGCTCCATCGCCAGGGCGCGTCCCAACTCGACGCGCTTCTGCAAACCATAGGGCAGCTTGCCCACAGGTGTGCGGCGGATGTGCTCTATTTCGAGAAAGTCGATGATCTCTTCGACTTTTTCGCGATGCTCGATTTCTTCCGCGAGCGCCGGGCCATGCCAAAGCATCTGCCAGCCCAGCCCGCGATTCATCTTCACCGAGCGCCCCGCCATGATGTTGTCCAGCGTCGACATGCCCTTGAACAGCGCGACGTTCTGGAAGGTCCTGGCAATACCTTGCCGGACTGCGTGATGCGGCTTCATCGCGCGGCGCTCCTCGCCGCGGAAGATGATCGTGCCATGCTGCGGTGTGTAGAAGCCGTTGATGACGTTCAGCATCGACGTCTTTCCGGCTCCGTTAGGGCCGATGATCGCGCGGATCTCGCCTTTACGCACGTCGAACGAAATGTCGGTGACCGCCTTCACACCACCGAAGGACAGCGACACGTTGCGAACCTCGAGCAGCACCGCGCCTTTCGCAATACCGTCGTCGATAGGCGCCAGGCCAGCCGGATCGGGGCGCACATTCATTCCGCCGCCTCCCGGAATTTTTCCGTCTTGGCGTCGTGCACGCGTGCATCTGCAATCTTTACGGTCGCCCGTATTTTGCCTTTGCGGCCATCTTCGAAGGTGACTTCCGTTTCGACGTATTGTTCCTGTGACCCCTCATAGAGCGCCTCAATCAGTTCGCCGTACCGGTCTGCGACAAAGGACCGGCGCACTTTCAGCGTGCGCGTCAATTCGCCGTCGTCGGCGTCAAGTTCCTTATGCAGCACCAGAAACCGCCTGATTTGGGCCCCCGCCATCAGCGGCTCTTTCGAGAGTTTAAGATTGGTCTCGTCGATATGCTTGGCGACGATCTTGTAGACCTCGGGATGGCTGGCCAGTTCCTGATAGGAGGCGTAGGCGATGTTGTTGCGTTCGGCCCAGTTTCCGACAGCCTGCAGGTCGATGTTGAGAAACACTGCGCAGAAGTCGCGGCCGTCGCCGAACGCAACCGCTTCCTTGATGTTGGGGAAGAACTTGAGCATGTTCTCGATGTATTTCGGCGCGAACAATGCACCGGATGCAAGCTTGCCGACGTCCTTGGCGCGATCGATGATCTTCAGCTGGCCGTCCTTGTCGAAAAACCCTGCGTCGCCGGTCTTCACATAGCCGTCCTTCGTCAAGGTCTCGGCAGTCTTGTCCTCCTGCTTGAAATAGCCTGAGAACATGCCGGGCGAACGAAACTGGACCTCTCCGTCTCCGGAAATGCGGATGTCGACGTTGGGTGCTGCGGGCCCAACCGCATCCGCCCGCACCGCGCCATCCTTTTGAACTGTCACGTAGAGGAATGCTTCGGTTTGGCCGTAGAGTTGCTTGAGGTTGATGCCGAGCGAGCGAAAGAATGAAAACAGATCCTCCCCGATTGCCTCGCCAGCGGTATATGCAACTCTGATCTTCGACAGGCCAAGCACATTTTTCAGCGGCGCATAAACGAGAAGATTGCCGATCGCGTAACGCAGCCGGCCCATCAAAGACACCGCCCGGCGTTCGAGGATAGCTTCGCCATATTTCTTGGCGACAGCGATGTGATGGTCAAAAATCCAGCGCTTCAGCCGGCTGGCGTCCTCCATGCGTATGGTCACGCTGGTCAGCAGTCCCTCGAAGATACGCGGCGGCGCGAAATAAAAGGTCGGGCCAATTTCCCGCAGATCATGGGCAACGGTCTGCGGACTTTCCGGGCAGGCCATGCACAGACCGGAAACATAGCCCTGCGCGAAGTTGAGATAGTGATCGCCAACCCAGGCCAGCGGCAGGTAGGCGAGCACACTGTCATTTTCGGTCAACCTGTCGAAGGCTACCGTATCGCTGGCGGCTCTGACGGCATGCGCCGCCTTGATCATGACACCCTTCGAACGACCGGTCGTGCCGGACGTGTAGAGGATAACCGAAATGTCGTCGCCACTTGCCTGCCGAATTGCATCTTCCCACTGTTTCGCCAAATCCGGGTCGGCCGCGAGCCGCTCGCGGCCTTTTGCCTGGATCACAGAGAAGTCGAGCAGGTTCTGGTGATCATAGTCGCGCAGCCCGCGCGGTTCGTCATAGATGATGCGTTTCAGCGCGGGGATCTTCTCCGCAAAGGACCGTATCTTGTCGACCTGTTCCTGATCCTGAACGACCGCGAAGCGAACCTCCGCATGGTCAAGAACATAGGCCATCTCCTCGGCCACGGCATCGGCATAGACCGGCACCGGTATCGCACCGATCGACTGTGCGGCAGCGCAGCTCCAGTAAAGACGGGGCCGGTTCGCGCCAACGATGGCGATCTTGTCGCCCCGCTCCAATCCAACTTCTAGAAGTCCGATCGCAAGGGCGCGGACTTCTGCCATTTGTTCGGCCCATGTCCAGCTTTGCCAGATGCCATAGTCCTTGTGGCGCATAGCCGGACGGTCGGCAAAACGCTCGGCGTTGAGCAGAAGATATTTCGGGAAGGTATCAAGCACCATGCCGGCGGCGGAGGACGTGGCAACCATGGTCATGCTCCTCCCGACTCCGTCTCCGCATCGGTCGCGGTTGATCCACGCATAATGACTGCGTTGCGCCAGCGCGCAAGCCTGTCATTCGACCAACGATCCGTTCGAGCGCGAAAGCGGGGCGGCATCGCTCCAGCCACGCCAGCGATTGGTGAAGTTGCTTTACTGCATGCGTGGTCGGACGCCGAAAGCTGCGTCAATCGAATGCCTCCCACATTCCGCGGCGGACCCTCGCCGCCGCCTGAACCTGTCCGCCTGAGCGGATGATCCGTGTTGCTGGCGCAAACTATGCGGGAATTCCGGCAATGATCAACCGTGGCATTGACAGACAGAGCGAGGGTTTGTCTTATGCAATCGCGGCTATGTGCCCATCCTAATGCCTGCCGCTTTCCCTCATCGTCCGTAGTTGCCCAGAGATGCCGGGAGATCGATCACGGTGATGCGGCCGTGTTCGGCGCGCAGCACGCCTTCGGCTTCCAGTTCCTGAAGGCAGCGATTGGCTACCTGGCGCGAGACCCCGGCAAGCAGTCCGAGTTCCTCCTGCGTGATCTCTATCTCCGCACCCGTATCCGGGTAGAGCACCGGGTTGAAGAACCATGATAGGTTTCGGGCGACGCGCGCCTTCGGGTCAAGGATGCGGTCATATTCAATCGTCGCAAGGAACTGGCCCATCCTCTCGTTGAGTTGGCGGACGAGGAATCGGTTGAAGGCCGTGCTGTTCTCGTAGAGCCAGAAGAACGTTCCTTTGTTCATCATGGCAAGGCGCGTGTCGCGAAGCGCGACGACATCATATTTCCTCGCCTCGTCCTTGAGGACCGATCCTTCGCCGAACCAGGCGCCGCGGCGAATCCCGGCAAACGTCATTGCCTTGCCGCTGTGCGAGATCGCGCTGATCTTGACGAGACCGTCCATCACACCGGTCCAGAAGTCGAGCCTGTCTCCCCGATGGCAAAGATAGGAGCCTTTCGCGACCTGCTTTTCGGTGACGCCGCGGCTGGCGCGTTCGATCTCTTCGTCACTCATTTCGTGAGCCCAGATGGCTCGTCGCACAAGCTCGTTTCTTGCGTTCATGCAGCCTCAAAGCGCCGCGGCTCCCGCCGCCGCATGCCTGAGCTTATGACCGTCCCTGTCCTGGCTTGCAAGATAAAGCCTGCCGTCGCGTTATATCGGTAATGATCTGGACGCGCCTCACAGGCATGAGGGTTATTCGGCCGCCTCGAGCGCCGGCACGGTCGCCGTCTCGGCCAATCGTTTCAGGAGCCGCTGACGCTCGCCTGCGGCCTTGTCCACGCTCGCTGCCTTGATATGGCCGAAGCCGCGGATCAGCGCCGGCACGGAAGCCAGCGCAGCCGCGGCCTCGATCTTGCCGGGTACCAGCGAACGCGCGATGAGCTCGAGATCACCTTCATATGCAGCAAGGAGCTCGCGCTCCATCCGTCGCTCCGGAAGATAGCCGAACACGTCCAGCGGAGTGCCCCGCAGCCTTTTCAGGCTGGCGAGTACGCGGAATGCCTTCATCATCCAGGGACCGAAGCTCGACTTGCGCGGCTTTCCATCGGCTCCATGGCGGCCAAGGATTGGCGGAGCAAGATGAAACTCAAGCCGGCCGTAGTCCTGAAACTGCGACTTAAGCTGTCGCTGGAACGAGCCGTCCGTAAACAGCCTGGCAACCTCATACTCGTCCTTGATCGCCATCAGCCTGAACAGATTGCGGGCGACCGCTTCCGTGACCGCCGTGGAGCCGGGCTTGGCCTTCGTCTCGGCAGTGCGGATTGTCCCGACACGATCGAGATAGCGTTTCGCGTATTCCGCATTCTGATAGAAGGTCAGAAATTCGGCGCGGCGCGCAATAACCTCATCGAGCGTCTGCGCGATAGGGGCGCTGGCGGGTTTGCCGGACTGGTCGGCCAAGCTTCGGACGAATTCAGGCTGATGCGCGGCACGCCGGCCCCATCGGAACGCCGCGACATTCATCGTAACGGCCTGGCCGTTCAAAGCGATCGCTCTCTCGATTGCTTCGGTCGAGAGCGGCAGGCCCGCATGCTGGAATGCAAAGCCCAACATGAACATATTGGCCCCGAGCGAGTTGCCGAACAGGGCCGTGGCCGTACGTGTCGCATCGAAGAAATGCGCATGCTCCTCACCCGCGGCGGTCCTGATTGCCTTTTTCAGCCGTCCAATGGGTAATGAAAAATCGGACGAACGCGCGAAGTCTCCAGGCATGATTTCCGCCGTATTGGCGAC
This sequence comes from uncultured Alphaproteobacteria bacterium, assembly GCA_963735385.1. Taxonomy (GTDB): domain Bacteria; phylum Pseudomonadota; class Alphaproteobacteria; order Rhizobiales; family Rhizobiaceae; genus CAVTKY01. The sequence goes on from CAVTKY010000023.1 coordinate 39,301, forward strand.
GAAGATCGTATGACCTTCGCGCACTGCGGCCAGCACTTTCTTGGCCCCGGAAACGACCAGGTCGCAGCCCAGGATCAGATCGGCTTTGCCTGCGGACACCCGGATCGCGTGGATTTCCTCCGGCGTGTTTGCGATGCGGACATGGCTGAAGACCGCGCCGCCCTTCTGTGCGAGGCCGGCCATGTCGATCATGCCGCAGCCCTTGCCCTCGACATGGGCTGCCATCCCGAGAATTGCGCCGATCGTCACCACCCCGGTGCCGCCGACGCCGTCGATAATCGATGACCAGCCCCGCTCCAGCGGGAATGGCTTTGGCTCCGGCACGCCTTCCAGCGGATCGACCGTGCCGGCAGCCCCTTCCGACTTCCGTATTTTCGCGCCGTGGACTGTCACGAATGACGGGCAGAAGCCATTGATGCAGGAGAAGTCCTTGTTGCAGCTCGACTGATCGATGGTCCGCTTGCGCCCGAATTCGGTCTCCAACGGTTGTATCGATACGCAGTTCGACTGCACGCCGCAGTCTCCGCACCCCTCGCAAACGAGTTCGTTGATGATGACGCGCTTGTCCGGGTCGGGATAGGCCCCCCGCTTGCGCCGCCGCCGCTTTTCCGCAGCGCAGGTCTGATCGTAGAGGAGCACCGATACACCCTTCACTTCACGCAAATCGCGCTGCACGAGATCGAGGTCGTCCCGGTGATGGAAGCTGGTGCGCGGCGGAAAGGCGTAGTGTTCTCCGTACTTGCCGGGTTCGTCGGTGACGACCGCAATCCGCTCCACCCCTTCGGCCCGAATCTGCCGCGCTATCGCGTCGACAGTCAGATTTCCCTCATGGGGCTGGCCACCGGTCATCGCGACGGCGTCGTTGTAGAGGATCTTGTAGGTCATGTTGACGCCGGCCGAGAGCGCGAAGCGAAGCGCCAGCACGCCGGAGTGATTGTAGGTGCCATCACCAAGATTCTGGAAGAAATGCTCGCGCTTGGAAAATGGCGCCTGGCCGACCCATTGCGCGCCCTCTCCGCCCATCATCGTGAAGCCGACCGTCGACCGGTCCATCCACAGCGCCATGAAATGGCAGCCGATCCCACCGCCGGCGATCGACCCTTCCGGCACCTTGGTCGATGAGTTGTGCGGACAGCCCGAGCAGAAATATGGCACGCGCTGCGCGACGTCCTCGGTATCGGCGAGCATTGCCTGGTACTGCCGCAGTTGCCGGACCCGCGCGCCAATCTCCTCCGAAGGGCCGATCACGCTAACGATGCGCTCTCCTATGGCAATCGCGATGTCGTTGGGATCGAGCGCGCCCTTGGCCGGAAAGAGCCATTCACCGCGCTCATCCCTCTTGCCGACGACCAGAGGCTGCATCGAGGTGCCGTAGAGATCCTCGCGCACCTGAACTTCGATCAGCGAGCGCTTCTCCTCGACGACGAGGATCATTTCCAGCCCACGCGCGAAGTCCTTGATGTGCTCTAGGTCAAGCGGCCAGGGACAGGCGACCTTGAAAAGGCGAATACCGATCTGGTTGGCGCGCTTTTCGTCGATGCCAAGTTCATCTAGTGCCTGGCGCACGTCGAGATAGCTCTTGCCAACCGTAATGATGCCGATCTTCGGCTTGCGTCCGCCTGAGTAGATGATCCTGTTCAGTCCGTTGGTGCGTATGAAGGCGGAGGCCGCGGCACGCTTGTATTCATGCAGCCGTGTCTCCTGACCGATCGGGTCGAACTCATAACGGATGTTGAGACCACCCGGAGGCATGTCGAACTCCGGAACGACGATGTTCAACCGGTCGAGCGAAACATCGACGGAAGCGGTGGACTCGATGTTGTCCTTCACGCATTTGATCGCCGCCCAGGTACCCGCGAAGCGCGACAGAGCATAGCCGTAGATGCCGAAGTCGATGAGTTCCTGCACCCCGGCAGGATTGAGAATAGGCACCATTGTGTCGACGAAAAGGTATTCGGTGGCGTGTGCGATCGACGACAATTCCGCCGTATGGTCGTCGCCCATCAGCGCCAGCACGCCGCCATGCTTGGAAGAACCGGCGAGGTTGGCGTGACGGAAGACATCGCCCGAGCGATCGACGCCGGGGCCTTTTCCGTACCAGAGCGCAAACACCCCATCGTGCTTGCCTTCGCCCAGCAATTCGGCCTGTTGGGAACCCCAGCAGGCCGTGGCGGCAAGTTCCTCATTGAGACCGGGCTGGAATACGATGTTCAACTCGACGAGCTGGCGCTGCGCCTTCCAGAATTGCTGGTCGAGGCCGCCCAACGGCGATCCCCTGTACCCCGACACAAAGCCGGCGGTGTTCAGTCCCATGCGCCGATCGCGTTCGTGTTGCATGAGAAGCATGCGAATGATCGCCTGCGACCCCGACAGGAAGATGCGCTCCTTCGACAGGTCGAACTTGTCGTCGAGCGCAACATCATGCAGCGTCATGGAGCATTTCCTCTTGCGAAAGCCGCACCCTCCAACTCGGGTACGGCCACCGTGGGCTCTCTATGCCGGCAGTCTTTCCGCCATTGGATACCGCGTCAAACAAAATCGACCCGCCACGGCAAAGAGCAACACCATCGCGATCCAAACCGCGAACGCGCATCAAGTGTGGCTAAATTGCCCCCGCTAACGCACGAAAATTACGCAGGTACAGACGGCGACGAAGAGCCGCCGAGCCGTTCCAAGCGATATGATCATGCCGGCGGGGGGCAGCCGGCCTCATTCGTTATGTCCAGCTTGCCGCCTGGCCGCCCGGCGAGCTCAGGGTTCGGCGTGTAGACCGGTCCTACAACCAAGGGCCGGTCCGGCAGGATTTTCTGGTCGAGGGATGAGATCATCGTGGTTTTGATCGATTGCAGAACCTTTCCATCAGCCCCTTCGATGTCGATCGAGACAGCATAGGGCTTATCCTTGACGACGCAGCGCAGAGGCGGGCTTTCGATGGTCGTCTTGTTGGTCCTCGGCCAGATCTTCTGACGCACGACGATCGGTTCGCCGCCGGCCGGATTCTCGAAGCTCGCAACAGCTGTCTCGCCATCCGCGGCGGGCTTGAGCGGCTTCAGATTGACGAGATAGGTCGCTGTGGCGACGCGGTAGTTGAAGACAAAAAGCTTGCCGTCGATTGCAAAATGCTCGCCTTCCCCGCCGCTTTCCCGGCAGGCCGCAAGTGCCAGAAGCGCCGCGAGGAAGAACGAAGAGATCAGGGATAGTGCTCGGGCGTCACGCATTGCTGGCCTCGCGGGGTATCTTGCTGCGTTGGTAGTGGCGTCTCGCCTTCTGTCTGTTTCCGCATACCGCCATGTCGCACCACAAACGGCTCGCGTTGCGGCTCCTGTCGAGAAACAGCCAGTTGCAATTGGGGCAGATTCTAATCCGTCGGTGGTTCTCCTCCGGGAGCAGAGCAAGTGCCGAGGAGGCCAGCGCCGCCTCGAATGAGATGGTTCCCTTGGGCGATCCCGCACGGGTGCCTGGCTCGCCGGATCCGCCCTCGATTCCGTCGGCGCATGCGCGCAGGAAAGGCGGCAGAGCCGCTGCGTCCAGGTCACCTTGCAGGGCGGCGCGGCGAAAGAGCCGGTCCGTCGTCTCCCGGATAGCCAAAACGGTCGCGTGGATAACAAGTGGATCCGGCACGCCAAGCTTCCGATGCGCAAGTTCGGTCGCACGAAATCCGCTCGCCGCAACGGCAAAGGAGGCGATTTCGCCCGGATCGTCGAACCGATCGAAGGATCGGACAGGGTCTCCCCTGTAAACAACCGTATTGGCCGCGTCGAGCGCGAGCGTCCCGCCGGAAAACCGGTGCCGTGTCCAGGAAACTGCCATATGCTCAATCTAACTGGTGAATACAGTTTGACAAGTTAGATTTGAAACTGCACGGTCAGCGCGGCCGCCACGTACATCGGGAGGTCCATGCTCTATTTTCTGCAGCAGGTTCTGAACGGACTCCATGCTAGCGCCCTCTATGCGCTGCTGGCGTTTGGCTACGTGCTGACCAACGGGGTGCTACACCGCACCAATCTTGCCTACGGCGCGGTGTTCGCCTTTTCCGGACAGTCGATGATCCTCGTCGCCGTGTTCGGCTGGTACGTCCTTTGGCTGACGCTCCCGGCTACAGTTGCACTCGGCGTTGTCGCCGGGTTCGCCTATGCGGCGCTGATCAGCAGCTTCCTTTCAAGGCGAGTCTTTGCCCCGCTCGCCGATAGCGTGCCGAACATGATCGTCACGGCGACGCTCGGCGTATCGCTGGTGCTGATGGAACTCGCCCGGATCGCTGCCGATACGCGCGATTTCTGGCTCCCCCCGATGCTGGCCTCACCGGTCGTGTTCGCCTCCGCGGGTGGATTTCGCGTGACGCTGACGATGATCCAGCTTCTCAATTGCCTCATCGCCATCGCCGTCGTCGCCGGCTTGTCAGTCTTCCTTTCGCGCTCGTCCTTTGGGCGCCAGTGGCGGGCCGTCAGTGACGATCCGGCCGCCGCGCGGATGTGCGGGGTCGATGTATCGCGCATTTTCCACCGATCGGTCGTCGCCGGCGGAATGATCGCCGCACTCGCCGGAATCCTCGCCGCACTTTATTTCGGCAATATCAGCTTCGGCACCGGCTTGTTCTTCGGCCTGAAAATCCTGTTCGTCACGGCCGTCGGCGGATATCGCTCGCCACCACGAGCTGCCGCCGGTGCGACAGTCTTTGGCATTGCCGAGGCCCTTTGGTCGGGATATTTCCCGCTCGACTGGCGCGATGCCGCAGTTTTCATCGCCCTTGTCGTCCTGCTCGTCCTGCAGCCACCGGACAAGGAAGAGCGGCAAATTCCGTGATCGCCCTGCCGAGCGAGCCGTCGATCTCAAGTCTCACCTCCATGAGACTATGGTGTTAGTCCGCAGGTCTGACCGTCGACTTCTGTTGACGCCACTCATCGTCGTCGGCATACGGTAGGTTTGTCGCGGCTCGCCGAATAATGAGAACAAGGCTTCGCTGGGACTGACATGGGAGGAGTTCGTGACGCAGCTATGTGTGCTGACGGAACGAGTCGCCTCCCGCGAACCGGTGATTAGCGCCTGCCATCCTGGCGCCTGTCATCGCGGCGAGGATTGCTGCCCGGTTGGGTCAGCGCAAACTGGGGGAGCAGGGCTTTGCAACCGGTTTTAGCCGTCACCCGCGTGATCGACGAACTGAACCGACGGATTGGCATCATCGCGGTCTACCTGGTTCTCTTCGCCTCGCTCGTCAGCGCGTTCAATGCCATCTTTCGTTACAGCACCGGCGCCATTCTGTGGCTCGAGGGCCAGGTCGGCGGTGGCATATTCAGCGGAATGATCGACATCTACCGCCAGAATTCGAATACCCTGTCCGAAGCACAATGGTACATGTTCGCCGGCATTGTGATGCTGGGCGGCGCCTGGACGCTCAAGGTAAACGAGCATGTACGCGTTGACCTCGTCTATGGATCGGTCAGCGAGCGGACCAGAACCTGGATCGATCTTCTCGGCGGTATTTTCTTCCTGCTGCCAATGTGCGCCCTGATGATCTATTTCACCTGGCCGTGGTTCTGGCAGTCCTGGATCACCCATGAGGGATCGAACCAGGCCGGCGGCCTCGTTCGATGGCCGGTCAAGCTGTTGGTTCCGGTGGGCTTCGCGCTTGTCGGGCTGCAAGGCATTTCCGAAATCATCAAATGCGTTCTCGCGCTAACGACAAACTACGTCCGTGAGTTTGCCTACGAGAAACCGCTGCAATGATCGAGCTCCTGACCGAATACATGGCCCCGCTGATGTTTGTGGGGCTGATCTTTTTCATGGTTATCGGCTACCCGGCCGCCTTTTCACTCGCGGCTGTGGGGCTTTTCTTCGGCCTGATCGGCATTGAGCTCGGCCTTATTGCGCCTGACTTCCTCGGCAATCTCACCTATCAGCTGTTTTCCGTTCTCTCGAACGAGCTGCTGCTGGCGATTCCGTTTTTTACCTTCATGGGCGTGATCCTGGAGCGCTGCGGACTGGCGGAAGACCTGCTGGAGGGCTTTGGCCAGCTGTTCGGCGGCGTTCGCGGCGGTCTTTCCTATGCCGTGATTCTTGTTGGAGCAGTGCTCGGCGCAATTACCGGCACCGTCGCCGCCTCGGTCATCGCGATGGGCCTGATTTCTCTGCCGATCATGACGAAATACGGCTACAACGTGCGCCATGCCACCGGCGTCATCGCCGCTTCGGGAACCATCACCCAGTTGATCCCGCCGTCGCTGGTGCTCATCGTGCTCGCCGACCAGCTGCAGAAATCACCGGGCGACATGTATATCGGGGCGACGGGCGCGAGCATCGTGCAGGTGCTCCTGTTTGCCGGCTGGGTGTTCATTCTCAGTATCATCCGGCCACACTATATGCCCGCGCTGCCGCCCGAAGCCCGGACGCTGCGAGGCTGGCCGCTTGCGGCAAAGTGTATTCGCGGCATGGTTCCTTCGCTTGCGCTCATCTTCATTGTGCTGGGTACGATTTTCATGGGACTGGCGACCCCAACAGAGGCCGGCGCGATGGGCGTTGTCGGCGCCATGCTGCTGGCGTGGATCAACCGGAGGCTTAGCTGGAAACTCATTTACCAAGGCATGGACATGACCATGCGCCTGACGGCGATGGTCGTCTTCATCCTGCTCGGTGCGCGCGTCTTCAGCCTTGTGTTCCAGGGCGTCGGCGGCGGCCACTGGATCGAGGGGATGCTGACATCGCTCCCCGGCGGCGTGGTGGGCTTCCTCATCTTCGTCAACATCTTCATCTTCATCATCGCCTTCTTCCTCGACTTCTTCGAGATCGCCTTCATCATCGTGCCGCTTCTTGCGCCGGCCGCACAGGCTTTGGGCATCGACCTGATCTGGTTCGGCGTGATGATCTGCGCGAACATGCAGACAAGTTTCATGCATCCGCCCTTCGGCTTCGCGCTGTTTTATCTGCGCGGCATTGCGCCCAAATCGATCAAGACGAGCGACATCTATTGGGGAGCGATACCGTGGGTCATCCTGCAGGTGATCCTCGTCGCGCTCCTGATTGCGTTCCCCGGAATGGTCACCTATTTCCTTGATCCGACGGTGACGCAGGATCTCGACAAGATCCAGATTTTAGTGCCGGGCGGACCCGGCTCGGGCGGCGGCGAACTGGGCACGCCGCCAGCCTTCGATCTGAACACGCCACCGAAATTCAACTGACGCCAAGCGCGGCCATGACATGGCCAAAAAAAGAAACCCGGAGCACCTGCTCCGGGTTTCAGCTTATTCGCATGACCCCAAAGATCACTTTTGAGGCCAGACGGGCAGCGGGCTGAACGCCCAATCCTGCCCAAGCAGCGGGAGCGCGTTGTCACGCCATGCGCAAAAATCCTACAGCTTGTCCGCCCTCTGTTGCATCATCATGAAGGTATCGAATGTGTATTCCGAGACCTGAGCCCAAAGATAGGCGTCCTTCCTGAAGGCTCTCTGGCTGTCGAAGATTTTCTTGAACATCAGATTGGACGCCTCGATCTCGGCATAGGTCTTGTTTGCAGCGTCAAAGCAGGCTGCCAGGATTTCCGGGCTGTAGGGACGCAATTGTCCGCCAGCCGCCACGATCCGCTTGAGCGCAGCCGGGTTCTTCTGATCGTAGCTCGCCATCATGTCACAATTGGCGGCCTGGCAAGCCGACCTCAACGCGGCCTGGTAATTTTTCGGCAGCTCGTTCCACTTCGCGAGATTGACGAGCGTGTGAAGGACCGGTCCGCCTTCCCACCAGCCCGGATAGTAGTAGTAGGGCGCTACTTTTTGGAAGCCGAGCTTCTCGTCGTCATATGGGCCGACCCATTCAGCAGCGTCGATTGTGCCCTTCTCCAGCGCCTGGTAGATTTCGCCGCCGGCGATCTGCTGCGGAATGACGCCGACCTTCTCCATGACCTTACCGGCGAACCCGCCGATGCGCATTTTCACGCCCTTGAGGTCGTCCAGCGTGTTGATCTCCTTGCGGAACCAGCCGCCCATCTGCGCGCCGGTATTGCCGCAGGCGAGACCAAACAATCCCTGTGTGGCGTAGAACTCATTGAGCAAGTCATTGCCTCCGCCATAGTACATCCAGGCATTCATTTGGCGGACGTTCAGGCTGAAGGGTACCGCAGTCGCAAGCGCATAGGTAGGGTCCTTGCCCCAGTAGTAATAGGAGGCGGTGTGACAACATTCGACGGTTCCGGCCGTGGCAGCGTCCGCGGCCTGAAGGCCGGGCACGATTTCGTTGGCCGCGAACACCTGGATATCGAAATTGCCGTCCGTCGATTCGCGCACATAGTTCGCCATCGTCACGGCTGCGCCGAAAATTGTATCAAGCGCCTTTGGGAACGATGACGTGCAACGCCAGGAAATCTTTGGTGAAGACTGTGCGATTGCCGGCGCTGCCAGCGCCGTTGCAGTCGCTGCTGCGCCAGCGCCCACCGCCCCCGCTTTTCGAATAAAAGAACGACGATCCATTCAATTGACCTCCCATGAAAATGAAAAATGCCGGGACGATCTTCTCCTCTGCCGTCGCCAGCACGGGCCCATGAATACACAGCGAGGAAAAGCTGTCCAGTTCATGGAGAGTCCCTGCAGCTTGACGCAGCGTAATCGCCTTGACTTGCCGCCTGATGAGACAGAACTTTGCGTATGCTGTCCGAAAAGAAAAAGCCCCGGCGCGTGACGCGCCGGGGCTTTTACATGCGATCAGCGTGCTGGATCAGATATTTCCGCCGCGCTGCTGGATCATCATGAACGTGTCGTAGTTGTATTCGGCGATCTGCGCCCAGAGATAATGATCCTTGCGGAACGCTGTCAGCGAATCCCAGATCTTCTTGAAGCCGGCGTTCGAGGCCGTGATTTCGGCGTAAACCGCGTTTGAGGCTTTGAAGCACGCTTCAAGGATTTCCGGGCTGAAAGGCCGCAATTGTGCGCCGTTGGCAACCAGCTTCTTCACCGCCGTCGGGTTCAGATAGTCGTACTTCTGCAGCATGTTGGCGTCAGCCGCCTGCGCTGCGGTTCTGACCAGCGACTTGTACGCGTTCGGCAACTCGTCGAACTTCGCCTTGTTGAACATCAGGTGGACCGTGGGGCCGCCTTCCCACCAGCCGGGATAGTAATAGTACGGCGCGACTTTCTGGAAGCCGAGCTTCTCGTCGTCGTACGGACCGACCCATTCGGCCGCGTCGATCGTGCCCTTTTCCAGCGCCTGGTAGATTTCGCCGCCGGCAATCTGCTGCGGGATGACGCCGAGTTTCGAAACGATCGTGCCTGCAAAGCCCCCGATGCGCATCTTGAGGCCCTGGAGATCGGCTACCGTGTTGATTTCCTTACGGAACCAGCCGCCCATCTGGACGCCGGTATTGCCGCCGGGATACCCGACCAGGCCCTGAGCGCCAAGGAATTCATTGAAGAGGTCGATGCCGCCGCCATGATACTGCCAGGCATTCTGGCCGCGGGCGTTGAGCGCAAACGGAACAGCCGAACCCAGGGCCCATGCCGGATCCTTGCCCCAGTAGTAATATGCCACCGTGTGGCAGGCTTCGACCGTGCCCGCCGCCGTCGCGTCCGCAGCCTGAAGTCCGGGGACAATCTCGTTTGCCGCGAAGACCTGGATCTGGAAATTGCCGTCGGTCGCTTCCGAGATATGCTGGGCGAATACCTGGGCGCCACCGAAGATCGTGTCGAGGCCCTTGGGAAAGGACGATGTCAGGCGCCATGAAATCTTGGGGCTGGACTGAGCGATCGCCGGCGCAGCGAGCGCCGTCGCGGCCGCTGCCGCTGCCGCCCCTGCGCCGGTTGCCCCGGCTTTTCTGATAAATGAACGACGATCCATAACTTCTCCTACAATGGGGGCGGCGTTGCCTTCGAGTCTAGAACGGGCCGGCACAATACAGGTTCACCCTTCTGTGTCCAGCAGCGTTATGGTTGGCTGGAATCTGGGCAACCCGGCGGCAAACCAGACAACCACCGCATGCAACTTTGGTCTAATTCCGGGTCAGATTCGTCCATTCGGAACGGTTTGACCCGATTGGCCGGAATGCGCCAAGCGAGCGCGGCGACTGGCTTGCGGGCGGAAGCTCTGAGCCAATCGGTCGTGATGCGAGGCAGTGGAAAACCGCAGCGATCGCCACTAGATTGGCGGGGATTGTTGCCACTGGGGCAAGGCCGCGCCGCAACCTGCCGGAAGGAAAGTATAAATCAGCCTCTCGTCGCCGTCTCGACGGATGTCCGCCAGTTCGAAAATTACACCTGGCATGCTGCCCCTCAACAATATCTGGAGGCTGCCGTCTCGGTTGCGGACGTCTTTCCGGTTCTGGTGCCATCATTTGGCGATCGCCTCGACCTCGACCAGCTCCTGGCTGCCGTCGACGGCGTGATGGTGACAGGCTCGAAATCCAACGTGCATCCATCGCTTTATGGCGGCGACGCCAGCGAAGCCAACGGACCCTATGATCCGGCCCGCGATGCAACCACCCTGCCTCTCATTCGCAAAGCCATCGAACGCGGCGTTCCGCTGCTGGCCATCTGCCGCGGCATTCAAGAGTTGAACGTTGCGCTCGGCGGCACGCTGGCGACCGAAATCCAGGAACGGGAAGGTTCGCTCGATCATCGCGCACCGGTCAGCGACAATCAGGACGAACGCTTTGCCATCCGCCAACGCGTTTCGATCAAGCCGGATAGCTGCCTTGCCGGCGTCTTCGGCGCGGGCGACATCCAGGTCAATTCTGTCCATCGCCAGGGTATCGGCCGTCTCGGTTCAAGGCTCCAGGTCGAGGCTGTCGCAGAGGACGGCACGATCGAGGCCGTCTCCGTCAGGGATTCGCGCGCCTTTGCCGTCGGGGTGCAATGGCATCCCGAGTACTGGGCAAAATCCGACGAAGCCTCTGCCCGCATCTTCCGCGCATTCGGTGATGCGGTGCGGGCTCACGCCGCTTTGCGAACAGGCGGAAGGGCCGCCGCAGAATAGTCGGGATCAGTCTTCCGCAGTCAGCGAGATCAACGCCGATGCCGGCTTGAAGGATTCGTAAGCGACGCCGTCTGCCACGGCGAAACTGACAAGATCGTCAGCCAGGTTGCGGCCGAGCACAACCGAACCATCCACATGTTCCTGCCAGAAACGCACTTCCGACAGCCCTGGCAGCAGATGCTCGCATTCCGAACCGGCGCGAAGCGTATACACGCCGTTCGACGCTGCCTCGCTGCGCGCGATTTCACAGCGAAGATTGCCCGCCAATCGCAGCACGAAGCGCTCTTCACCCGGGCGAACATCAGCTTTGGCCGCGGATAGGACGACAAACTCGGGCTCTGATGACTTTCCTTTGGCGGCGATTACACCGAGGGCAAGGCCAACGGTTATGAGCGCCGTAAAAGACAAGTTCATTTCGTTTCCTCTGAAGCTCTCGCGCCTCTGCCGGCCCGCGTGGAACCGGTTTCGACAAGACCCGACGCTCAACCAGTGAGATAAAGTGTCGTTTCTATGTCGGCTTCCTAAAATGCCGGCAGCCTCTTAACGAGCCGTTAATGACAAAACCGGAAATTTCTAAGCAATTTCAATGATTCCTGGGTCGCGCTAGCGCCGCTTCGCCGCGACATGGGCGGTTTCGACGACAGGCGTCAGTGCCCTGCCCTCCGAAAACCAGGTAATCAGATTGTCGACAACAAGATCGGCCATCGCCTGACGGGTGTGCACCGACGCTGAACCGACATGCGGCAACAGGCATGCATTGGGCAGGTCGATGAGCCCTTGAGGTACATGCGGTTCGTTCTCGAACACGTCGAGTCCCGCTGCACGGATGGTCCCACTGGCAAGCGCTGCGACAAGTGCGCTTTCGTCGACGGTGCTTCCGCGCCCGATATTGACGAACACGCCATTTGGCCCGAGCGCCGCGAGCACCTTCGCGTCGACAGCCCTTTCGGTTGCGGCGCCGCCGGGCGCCACAGAAACCAACGTGTCCACGGCTTCGGCCAGGCCTACAAGCGTGGGATGGTACTCGTAAGGCACCCCCTCAATCGGGCGGCGGTTGTGATAGGCAATTGGAAGGCCGAACGCCTCCAGCCGGCGCGCAATTGCCCGCCCGATCCGTCCCATGCCGAAGATCCCCACACGTCGCCCTCGCAGCGTCATCCTGGTCAGCGGATAGGCGCCCTCCTTTTCCCACCGTCCGTCGCGCAGCCAGGCCTCCGCCTTGGGAAGCTCACGCAGCGTATTCAGCAGAAGACCGATCGCCGTATCGGCGACTTCCTCCGTCAATACATCCGGCGTGTTGGTTACCATCACCCCTTTGGCGCCCGCATGCTTGGCGTCGACACGATCGTAGCCGACGCCGAAATTCGCGATGATCTCCAACCTCGGCAATGCATCGATGAAAGCCGCGTCCGCCGCCGTCATCACTGCCATGCCCCGCGCATCGCGCGCCAGTTCATCGGGCACAAGCGCGGGGTCGGCGCGGTCGATCCGTACAACGCGGAACACCTGCTCCAGCCGCTTCACCGCACGGTCATTGAGCCTTCCCTGTACGAGGATTGTCACCGCATGTCTGTCATTTGCCATGATGCTCTTTCCGGAAAGTTAGGCTGACGAGATATGCCTGAGGCGGCCGGATCGCAGCGCCTGGAAGGGCCGCTGCTCGCATTCCAGCGCAAAGGCAGGATTATCCGGCCGCCGGGTCGGAGGAGTCGATCCTTGGTTGAGATCGCCCTTCCAACCGCCAGCCGGGATTCTAGCGATTGAAGTCGGAGATTCAACCGCGCAGGAAGCGACCGGAGCATTTCAGGCACGCTCTACGGGTTTTCCTGTCGATTGGCGCACATGCAATTCGGGCTTGATGAGTTCCTGGCTCGTATGCACGGCTGCTCCATTGAGCCGGTCGAGAAGCACGCGTGCCGCACGCCGTCCGACCTCCCGCTGACCATTCCAGACCGTAGTCAAGGCCGGCGTCGCGATCGCCGCCTCTTCGAGGTCGTCATAGCCTGTCACCGACACTTCAGCGCCGGGCACCAGTCCCGCACGCGCTATCCCGTTCATCAGGCCGATCGCCACTAGATCGTTCCAGCACACGGCCGCCGTCGGCTTGTCCTTCAGCGCCAGGAATTGACCCGCTGCCTCGAAGCCGGCCTGCTTGGTGCGAGGCCCTGGAATTCGCCAGCTGGGCTTCACTTCCAGCCCGGCAGCTTCCATTGCCGCGACATATCCCTGATAGCGGTCGCGGCCGGTGGAAGTCTGGTCGGTGCCGCCGATCATCGCGATGCGGCGATGACCGAGCGAGATGAGATGATTGGTGGCAAGCCCGATCCCATAGGCGTCGTCGCCGCGGAACACAGGAACGTCGGCGCCTTCGACCGAGCGGGCAATGAGGACCGCCGGGAGGCCATTGTCTTCCGCCATCTGGATGTCCTCCGGCGGCGTTCCGATTGCCGGCGACATGATGACGCCGTCGGCGCCAAGCTGGAGCAGCGTGTCAATGAAGGTCCGCTGCTTTTCCAGCTGGTCGTAGTGATTGGACAGGATGAAGGTCTGGCGGCTGCGGTCGAGCTCGGATTCGATTGACCGCAGGATCTCCGCAAAGAACGGGTTCATGATGTCGTGCACGACGACGCCGACAATTCCGGAACGGGAGGTCCGGAGGCTTGCCGCGCGCCGGTTGTAAATATAGCCGATCGTGCGGGCATGTTCCTTGATGCGATCACGTGTGGCATCAGCGACCAGCGGACTGTCGCGCAGGGCGAGCGAAACCGTCGCCGTGGAAACACCGAGCGCATCGGCGATGGTCGAAAGCTTGATCTTTTGTGCCAGCGCGACCTCCAGCCCTTAAACCATCGATTTAAACTGTTTAAATCAGGCTTATGCCATCGCCGGCATGGAAATCAAAGCTTTTTCGCCAGCTCCTCGTCTTCGGTGTTCGGAGCCGTGCGGCTCTTCAGGCGCAGCCGATGTTCGCGGTGCACGATATAGAGTCCGCTGGCGACGATGACGGCAGCGCCCATGAGCGTGTAACGATCGGGAAACTGCTCGAAAATCACGTACCCGAGGAAAATCATCCAGACCATTTGCAGATAGGGATATGGGGCCAGGGCAGCCGTGGTTGCCTCCCGGTAGGCCTTGATCAAAAGCCAGTGGCCGAAGCCTCCGTAGAAGCCGAGCGAAAGCAGGATGATCCACTGTCCGATGCCCACGGGCATGGACAACGTCGAGGGCACGACTGGCAGCATGAAGAGTACCGGCGCCAGCGCGGAATAGAAGATCAGGCTCTCCGCCGTCTCCATCGCGGCCATGGACCGCGTCATGATCACGTAGAGGGAATAGCTGAGCATCGATCCCAGCGCATAGAAGTGGCCTATCTCGAAACTGGCAACCCCTGGCCGTGTAATGACCAACACGCCCACGAACCCGGCGCCAATGGCAAGCCAGCGCCGCCAACCGGCCCATTCACCGAGCATCGGCCCAGCAAGCGCGGTGATCACCATGGGCGCAAAAAAGAAGATCGACATGGTTTGGGCAAGCTGAAGCGTGTTCAGCGCGAGAAAGTTGAAAAAAGTCGATCCGAACAGAAATATCCCCCGCAGGAGCTGGAGGGGCAGGCTGCGTGCGCGCAGCATGCCGGGATTGGACCACGGGCGGAACAGGGCAATGAAAAGCACAAGGTGAACGACGAACCGGACCCAGGATACAAACGGCGCAGCCATGCCGCCGAGAACGAGATATTTGGCGCTCGCATCGAGGAAGGAGAACGAAAGCCCCGCCCCAAGGACAAGCAAGATTGCCGAAGCAGGCGTGGCGCTGTCTGTGGAACTGTTCTGGGCGCTCACGATCGGCAATCCATATGGCGGCTGGAGGAGAACCGCTTCTTGGCCGCTACAGCGGCTGGTCGCAAGCTAAAATGGCTGGACCAGTCGATCGAGCCGGCTATTCATCCGCCTCGACATCGTCCTCGATCTCGATGGCCTGGCCATTGGAAAGATTGGCTTCGACCCTCGAGAGAAGCTTCGAAAGGGTCTTCTGCTCCTTCTTGTCGAGCCCTTTCAAGGCCTGCTTTTCGGTCTTGCGCACGGACTTCTCGATCGCTCGAATAGCCTCCCGGCCAGTATCCGTGAGGAAGATATTTGCCTGCCGCGCGTCGATCTCCGAAGCGCGCTTGGCGAGAAATCCCTGAACCTGAAGGCGATTGATCGTCTTGGTGATAGTCGGCGGGCGCACGCCAAGGCGCGCGGCCAGTTGGCCAGGTGTTTGGCCGTCCTCGTGGTCCAGGGCCAGCATGATCTGGTCCTGACCAGCATAGAACCCATGATTGAGAAGGCGCGCCGCCAGCGCCGTCCGTGACAGCCTGGCTGCCGAGTGGAGCCGGCTCATCGTCGCACCTCTGTCGGCCTTTGCCATGACGCCCTCCTGCTTCGAATCGAAACACCGCCCACGAACGCCAGCCGCACGGTGGCTGTTGGCAACTATTAGCGTTTTAATCGCCCGGTTCAAAGCTTTGCCGGCAATCAAACGCCCACTGCAGAAGCTAATGCCAGAGCTGCATTTCAATTAGATGACAAAGGAAAGCCGATGCGGCCGGCGGTGGTGTCTCACGTTGAATTTGGTCCGGAAGCGGGGTCGACAAACCGCGCGAAGTCCGGATCAACCCGATCAGCGAGAATGTTCTCGAACCGGCCTTCGATGCAAAGCCTTTCAACATGCCCCCACATCTCGGCGAAGTGTGCCGTTTGATGGTGAAGATCATGGACCTCTGGTGTCCGATATTTTTCAATGGCGATCACCGTGTCGGGATCTGTCGAACTCAAATGAAACTCAAAAAACTCGACACCATCCTCCTCGAGCGTCGTGCTAATGAAGGGTCGTGCCAGGGCTAGGAATTCATCGCGTTTTCCGGGCCTCAGCTTCAGCCATCCGATAACGAACTTCATCTTGACACCTCCTGCAAAAGGCCCGTCGGCAGGGTATCGAATTTCCGTGCGGCGCGCGACAATGGTCCGGCGGGATTTCAAACTGACCCTACCCGGCCAGCGCCAGCAGTGTTCGGTTGCGATCAGCGCCTCAAGGCCAATTCGCGCGTGCAAAACCGGGCCCAGCGTCCTATATGGAGCACAATCACAGGCCTCCGATCGCAAGGTGCATCGATGAGCGAAGCTCAGACACAGATTCCCGTGACCGTCCTGACCGGCTATCTCGGCTCGGGAAAAACCACGCTCCTCAACCGCATTCTCTCCGAGAATCACGGCAAGCGTTACGCTGTCATCGTCAACGAATTCGGGGAAATTGGGATCGACAATGACCTGATCGTCGAGTCCGACGAGGAAATCTACGAGATGAACAATGGCTGCGTATGCTGCACCGTGCGCGGCGATCTGATCCGCGTTGTCGAAGGTCTGATGCGCCGCCCGGGCCGTTTTGATGCAATCGTCGTCGAGACGACCGGCCTGGCCGACCCGGTGCCGGTTGCCCAGACCTTCTTTATGGACCAGGACGTTCGTTCCAAGACCAAGCTCGACGCGGTCGTCGCGCTGGTCGACGCCAAGCATCTGCCGCTGCGCCTCAAGGATTCGCGCGAGGCAGAGGACCAGATCGCCTTCGCCGACGTCGTGTTGCTCAACAAGACGGACCTCGTGACCGAGCAGGAACTGCACAATGTCGAGGTGGCCATCCGCGCCATCAATCCCGGCGCCCGCATCCATCGCACGCACCGCGCCGGCATATCGCTGGACGAGGTACTCGACCGCGGCGCCTTTGATCTTTCGCGTGCACTGGAGAACGATCCGCACTTTCTGGAGGCGCACGATCATGACCATGACCACGAGTGTGGCCCGGACTGCGATCACGACCACCACCACCATCACGAGCACGATGGCCATGACCACCATCATCACGATCATCGGGTTTCTCCCATTCACGACGTGACCGTGCAGTCCGTGTCGCTGCGGGGCGCGGAGATGGATCCGAAGAAGTTCTTCCCGTGGATCGAGAAGATCACCCAGGCGGAAGGCCCGAATATCCTGCGCCTCAAGGGGATTATTGCCTTCAAGGACGATCCGGACCGCTATGTAATTCAAGGCGTCCACATGATCATTGAAGGCGATCATCAGCGGTCCTGGAAGGACGGCGAGAAACATGAAAGCCGGCTTGTCTTCATTGGCCGCGAGCTCGACGCAGAGCGGCTGAAACGCACATTCGAAACCTGCCAGGCCTGACGCTGCGCATGCCTACAGTCGCCCCGCTTGATCTCGACGGACATTGCGTCGCCGCCGTATTTCTCGACGATGTTCCGCATTTCGCACTGGCCGATGGCCAAATCCACCGGCTCGACCACGGCCACAAGACCGGGAAGGTCCATGACGGCCTGCTGGCGGCTGCCACCGATGCGACCGCGACCCGCCTTGTGACCGCAGGCGAGGATGGCAAGGTCTGTTGCGCTGCGGCGGACGGTAAAAGCGAGGCAGTTGCCGAACTCGGCCGCGGCAAGTGGATCACCAGCGTCGCCTGTGGCCCGCAAGGCGCCATCGCCTTTGCTTCCGGACGCAACGCGTATGTCCGCTTCGCCGACGGCAAACAAAAGGAGCTTGCACACCCCCGCTCCGTTGAAGGAGTCGCTTTCTCGCCGAAGGGAATGTGGCTCGGTGTGGCCCGTTACAATGGTGCGACGCTGCACTTCCCGGCCGCCGAAGGCAAGCCGTTGGAATTGCAATGGGAGGGCGCCCATACCGGTATCACCTTCTCACCGGACGGCAATTTCGTCGTCACCACCATGCAGGAAAATGCCCTGCACGGCTGGAAGCTGTCGGACGGCAAGCACATGCGCATGAGCGGCTATCCGGCCAAGGTCAAATCGATGTCCTGGAGCGCCAAGGGCCGCTGGCTCGCAAGTTCCGGCGCACCGGCGTCAATCGTGTGGCCTTTCTTCGCTAAGGACGGCCCTATGGGCAAGGCCCCGCTCGAACTCGGAACGCGGGGGAACATGATGGTCACCTCCGTCGCCTGCCATCCGGCGGACGAGATCGTTGCCATCGGCTATTCCGACGGCATGGTGCTTGCGGCCCGATTTGCCGATCAGAAGGAAGTGCTTCTGCGCCGTCCCGGCAAGGGCGCTGTCACCTCGATGACCTGGGACAAAGAAGGCCGCCGCATCGCCTTCGGCACCGAGACCGGCGATTGCGGTGTGATCGACATTTCGGCCTAGTGGAACGAATTTGACATTCGCATCCCATCTGACATCACGCGTCCATTGCGAATGTCAAATTCAAAGTTCCACTAGAATCATATGTTTGCTAGTGGTCCTTATGATTCTAACATTCGCCTGAATGGCCCGTATCAATGGGATGCGAATGTTAGAATCGGACCACTAGCGCATCGGTCGAAAAATCGCTCGATGGGGGGCTTGCAGACTTAGATCGCCGCGTCCACTGGCCGCTGGTCGCGGAAACCCCTTTGCTTTGCGGCTCGCGTCGTGAGAGAAGCGAGGATCCCCCGTCGCCAAGGCAGATCCATGAATTCTCCGTCAGGCTCGACTATCGATGAAGCGAATGCGTTTCTCGATGCACATCCGGAAATCGAGGCCCTAGACGTCGTGCTCACCGACACGAACGGTGTCGGTCGCGGCAAGATCATCCGCCGGCATGAGCTTCCAGCCTTATACGAGAGCGGCCGTCACATGCCGATCTCGATCCTCGGCCTCGACATCACGGGCGAGGACGTCCATGAGACCGGTTTGATCTGGGACTCCGGCGACGGGGACCTTCGCGCCTGGCCGATTCCGGGCACACTGACGCCGCTTCACGGCACCAGCCCGGCGCACGGCCAAGTGCTGATGTCGATGTACCATCTGGACGGCCAGCCGATGACCTCCGATCCGCGCCATGCGCTGGCGCGGCAGGTCGCGGCTTTCGAGGCCAGGGGGCTCCATCCTGCCGGCGCCTTCGAGCTCGAATTCTTCCTGTTGAGAAACGAGCGCGACAGCGAGGGCCGGATCCAGCCTGCAAGTGCGGTTCTCGACGGCCGGCGCAGCGGCAAGACCGAGGTCTATTCGGTCGATCACCTGCATGGCATGGAGCCGCTCTTTTCGGACATCTATGCCGGCGCCAAGGTTCAAGGGATTCCCGTCGAAACGCTGATCTCGGAATACGCGCCCGGCCAGTATGAACTCACACTCCACTACCGCAAGAATATCCTCCAGGCAGCGGATGACCTGATCCAGCTCAAGCGTCTCGTGCGCATGCAGGCGCGGCGACATGGCGTAACGGCCTGCTTCATGGCCAAGCCGATCGAAAAATATGCCGGCTCCGGCATGCATTTGCACGTTTCGATACAGGACAGCGCCGGCACGAACATTTTTAGGGAACAACGGCCGGGCGAATGGAACCCCGCCCTCCTCCACGCCATCGGCGGGCTTTCGGCAACGATGCCTAAGTCGATGCTGGTGTTTGCGCCGCACGCCAACTCCTGGCGGCGTTTCGTCGCCCAGTCCTATGCGCCGCTTGCGCCGACTTGGGGCGTCAACAACCGCTCGGTCGCGCTGCGCATTCCGGCAGGCGACGTGAAAAACCGCCGTATCGAGCATCGCCCTTCTGGCGTCGACGCCAATCCCTATCTCGTGGCGACAACAGTGCTTGCCGGGATCGCCAAGGGCGTTGACGAAAAGCTCGATCCTGGCCCTGAAACAACCGGCAACGGATATGAGAAGGCCGACAAGCTCAACGGCGGCGCACCAGCCGATTGGCGATCGGCTATCGAAGCGGCGAAGGCGTCTACATTCCTCAAGGATGCGCTCGGGGAGGATCTACACCGCACCTTCACGGCCATAAAGCAGGCGGAATATATGAGCGTCGCACGCACGGTCAGCGAACTCGACT
The DNA here is from genome assembly GCA_963735385.1 of uncultured Alphaproteobacteria bacterium. GTDB lineage: Bacteria > Pseudomonadota > Alphaproteobacteria > Rhizobiales > Rhizobiaceae > CAVTKY01. The sequence continues at coordinate 59,121 of CAVTKY010000023.1, forward strand.
ACCACCTCTACCTGCACGAGGTGTGATTGGGCGAGCTTCGCACGGCGCTGTAGTTACGGACCCGGGCAGTTGGGCCTCGTCGCGAGGTCCCTGGCGGTCGAATGACGATCCAACAATCCGAAACCTTGCGAGGTCTCCCTTCGGCCTCAGCGGACCAATATCGCTCTCAGATCATTCACATTCGTACCTGTCGGCCCCGGCACGAATAGATCGTCAACAGCGTTGAACGCGGTCCACGCATTGTTTCCGGCAAGCATCGCCTTGGCGTCGATTCCGGCTCCCCACATGCGGGCAACGGTGGTTCCATCGGCAAATGCGCCGGCATTGTCTTCCGATCCGTCGATGCCGTCAGTATCGGCCGCCAGCGCATGAATGCCGGGCACGCCGTCGATGCCGATCGCGAAGGCCAGCAGGAACTCGCTGTTGCGCCCGCCCTTGCCCTTAGCGCGGAGCGTCACAGTGGTCTCGCCACCCGAGAGAATGAGAACCGGTTTGCGGAACGGTCGGTCCCTGGTCGCCACTTCGCGTGCGATTGCAGCGTGAACAGCGCCTACATCGCGCGCTTCGCCCTCGATGGAATCCGAGAGGATGACCGCCTCGAGGCCATGCTTTCGCGCCTCCATGGCCGCAGCCTCGAGCGACACAGCGGCCGAGGCAATGAGGTGGACCTCGTTGCGCGGAAAACTCGGGTCATCAGGCCGCGGCGCATCGGCAGCGGGCGATTGCAAGTGGGCCATCACACGGGCGGGCAGCTTCATGCCGTAAGTCGCGACAATCGCCGATGCGTCCTCGCGCGTGCTGTCGTCCGGCACGGTCGGCCCTGACGCCACCAGCGCGGGGTTGTCGCCGGGAATGTCGGACACGACCAGCGAGACAACCTGCGCCGGATAGGCGGCTGCAGCGAGCCGTCCGCCCTTGATCGTCGACACATGCTTGCGTACTGCGTTCATCGCGGAGATCGGCGCGCCAGAGGCAAGCAGGGCCTCGTTGACGGCGATTTCATCCGCGAGCGTGAGACCGGCCGGAGGCGCCGGAAGCAGCGCCGAGCCGCCGCCACAAATCAGTGCGATAACGAGGTCATCGGCGGTCAATCCACTGACTGCCTCGATGAGGCGCGCGGACGCCGCAAGCCCTGCTTCGTCAGGAACCGGATGCGCCGCCTCCAGCACCTCAATCCGCTCGCACGGTGCGCCGTAGCCGTAGCGGGTGACCACCACGCCCTTGAGCGGCCCTTCCCAGGCCTTCTCCAGAGCTTGCGCCATTTGCGCAGTTCCCTTGCCTGCACCCACGACGATGACGCGACCGGTAGGCCTCGCTGGCAGATGGTTGCGAATCGTCAATTCGGGATCGGCTGCTTTGACTGCGGCCTCAAATACGGAAGTGAGAAATTTCTTGGAATCGAGAACAGTCATTTTCCTGCCATTGAGCGGTCACTGATGGATTATGCGTCGCCCGTGTCCTCTTCAAGGGAGACGGAGAGGAGCATATACGTTGCCGCTTCCCCTCGCGTTTGCAGAACGGCGCTCAGGCTGTCACCCGAGCGCATCTATTTCGCCGCGGGCACATCTGGCAGCGCCAGCATCTGCCTCTCCAGCCCAAGGTGTTCGCACAGCGCCGCGACGATGACCTCATGATCCTGCCGTTGCGGCAAACCCGATACGGCGATGACGCCGATTGCCCCGACGCTTTTGACATTTACTGGAAAGCCGCCGCCGGCAAGTACGAAGTCATCCGGGCTAAGTCCATGACCAGGCGGGAAGGTTTTGTCCTCGCGCCCCTGTTCCAGCACCATGCGGTAGGTGCTCTTGTGGAACATCTTCACGACATTGCGCTTGCGGCGCGCCCAGTTGGTGTTCGACGACGTCGAACCCGGCAATGCGGCATAGAAGAGCGGCCGGTCCCAAAGCTGGATGTCCACGACGATGGGGAGCTTCTCCTTGAGCGCCCTCTCGCGGATCAACGATCCAATCGCAAAAGCCGTGGCCTCGTCAAACCGGTCGAAAACCAGCGCGGCTTCCTGCTCAGCAATCCTTGCGATGTCGTCCGACGTGCTCATTTTCTGCTCCGCATGCGATGGCATTGCTTCGCACAAAGTCTGGCCCGCCGCCAGTCGTCACGAAGTTACCGAAACAATCCCTCAAGCAGCGCCTTCAGGAGCGATGACACCTTTTGCCGGTTTTCCTGCGACATAGACCTCTTTCACCGCACGGTCGTCGCCGAGCGTCTGCAGCAGGAAGAGTTCTTCGGCCAACGTTTCCACCGTTTCCATGCGCAACCGCATCGCCGGCGTCGCACTGGAATCGATTACGACGATATCGGCGTCGGTGCCTGTCTCAAGCGTGCCCACGCTGCCGGCGATCGACAGCGCTTCGGCGTTGCCGCGCGTAATCTGCCAAAATGAGGCGAATGGGTTCAGCTTCTCGCCATTCAACGCGATCACCTTATAGCCCTCGTCCATCGTTCGCAGCATCGAGTAGTTGGTGCCGCCACCGACATCCGTCGCCGCCGCGATGCGAAGCGGCTTTGCCCGCTTCCTGTAACGCTGGTAGTCGAACAGGCCCGAGCCGAGGAAAAGGTTCGATGTCGGACAGAAAACTGCCACCGAGCGGCTGGCCGAAAGCGCATCCGCCTCACGCTCGGACAGATGGATGCAGTGTCCGATCAATGCCTTCGACCCTAGCAATCCGTAATGTTCGTAGACATCGGTGTAGTCGCGAGACCAGGGATAGAGCTCCTGCGTGAAGGCGATCTCGGCGTGGTTTTCCGACAGATGGGTCTGCATGTGCAGATCGGGATGTTCGCGCATCAGGGCTCCCGCCATTTCCATTTGCTCCGGCGTCGACGTGATGGCGAAACGCGGCGTCACCGCGTAAAGTTGCCTGCCCTTCCCGTGCCATTCCCTGATCAGCCCCTTGCTATCGTCGTAGCCGGATTGCGGGGTGTCGCGGAGACCCTCCGGCGCGTTGCGGTCCATCATCACCTTACCGGCGATGGTGAGCATGTTGCGTTCATGCGCCTCAGCGAAGAACGCTTCGGCTGACTCCTTGTGCACCGAGCAGTACGCGGCGACAGTCGTCGTGCCGTGGCGCACCATCTCGTCAAGGAAGAGACGGGCTATCCGCCGCCCGTGCTGCGAATTGGTGAACTTGGTCTCTTCCGGAAATGTGTATTTGTTCAGCCAGTCGAGCAGTTCGGCGCCATACGACGCAATGATTTGCATCTGCGGAAAATGCGCGTGCGCATCGATGAAGCCGGGCAGCAGCAAGTGGGGACGGTGATCGATCGTTGTACGCCCTCGCCCGCCCGTTCCTTGAGATCGGCATAAGAACCCGCCGCTGTGATCTTACCGTCGCGGATGAGCAGACCCCCATCCTCCTCGTATCGATAGGCGGCTGCGTCGTCCGTGCTCTCCGGCCAGCGCAGAAATGTAAGGGTCCGGCCTCGTAGAAGTGTCTCTTTCATGCGGCTACTTCCGCCCTTCCTCGAACCAGGTGGCGATCAGGGCCCGTTCCTCGGGGGTGATGGCGGTGACGTTGCCCGGCGGCATGGCATGGCTGCGTCCGGCCTGAAGGTAGATTTCGCGCGCATGTTCGGCGATCGCCGAATCGGTTTCGAGGATCACGCCTTTCGGCGCGTGATAGATGCCCTCATAGGAAGGCTCCGCCGCATGGCACATGGCGCAGCGGCCAAGCACCGTGTCGCGGACGGCAGGAAAATGTGAGGAAGCCACAAAGGTCTCGCTTGCCGCCGAGGCCTTCGCTTCACCCGTCAGCACCTTGGGCACAGTCGAAAGCCACATAATCACGATGAAAAGGATTCCAGCTGCAAGCCATGTCCAGGTCGGATTGCCTTTGCGGGCATGCATCGTGTTGAAATAGTGCCGGATCAGCACACCCATGATGAACACCAGAGATGCGATCACCCAGTTGAATTGCGTGCCGAACGCCAGCGGGTAGTGGTTCGACAGCATCAGGAAGAGCACGGGCAAGGTGAGATAATTGTTGTGCAGCGAGCGCTGCTTCGCCTGTTTGCCGAGCGCCGGATCCGGGCTTTTCCCCGCGATCAGGTCGGCCACGACCTTTTTCTGGTTGGGAATAATGACCAGAAAGACGTTGGCCGACATGATCGTCGCTGTGAAGGCGCCGAGATGCAGGAAGGCTGCGCGTCCTGTGAAAAGCTGTGTATAGCCCCAGGCCATGAAGACCAGGGCCGCGTAGAGAACCAGCATCAGCAGCGTATCGCTCTTGCCGAGCCGCGATTTGCAGGTGAAGTCGTAAATCAGCCAGCCCACGCTCAGCGAGGCGAGCGAGATCAGGATCGCGACGATCGGGGAAACATCGAGCACGCTGCGGTCGATCAGATAGAGATCGGCGCCCGCATAGTAGACGATACAAAGCAGCGCGAAGCCGGTCAGCCAGGTGGCATAGGATTCCCATTTGAACCAGGTCAGGTGCTCCGGCATCTCGGCCGGCGCCACCAGATATTTCTGGATATGGTAGAAGCCACCGCCATGCACCTGCCACTCTTCGCCAAACGCTCCTTCAGGCAGGCCCGGCCGCTGGCGAAGGCCGAGGTCCAGCGCCACGAAATAGAATGACGAGCCAATCCAGGCGATACCGGTCACGACGTGCAGCCAGCGTACGCCGAAGCTCAGCCAGTCCCAGAAAATCGCAAAATCGTTCATCGCTCCACCTCGCCCCTCGGAGGTTAATTGTTGCGGTTCGCGACGTCGACTGAAAGAGCAGACATGCACGATGACTTTCAAAAAAAAATGGAAAATACTGCCTCGTACCATCGAGGATTTTGAGGTTGTATGTCCTATCTCGACAACATCGCCGTCTTTGTTCGCGTCGTGGAGCTCGGCAACCTCTCGGCAGCGGGCCGGGACATGCGCATTTCGCCAGCCGTGGCCTCCAACCGGATCAAGGAACTGGAGAAACATCTCGGCGTTCGGCTATTCAACCGCACGACAAGGCAGTTGATGCCTACCGAGCAAGGCACCGTCTTCTACACTGGAGCGAAACAGGTTCTCGAGGCCATCGTCGAGGCTGAGGCCGCCGTCAGCGCGCTGTCTGGCCAGCCGCGCGGCACCATCCGCGTCACCGCGCCGCTCGGGCTTGGCCGGAGGCTGATCGCTTCGGGAATTCCCGATTTCCGCGACAAATACCCGGATATCGAGGTCCGGCTGCGGCTTTCCGATCATAATGTCGACATCATGAAGGAAGGTATCGACGTCGCCTTCCGTCTCGGCGTTCTCGAGGATTCGAGCCTTCGCATGCGCGGCATCATGGACTGCGAGCGCGTTCTTGCGGCCGCGCCCGCCTATATCGAAACGCGCGGGGAGCCGGCCGATCCAAGCGAATTGATCTCGAAGAAGCATGATTGCCTGATGCTGCGCTTTCCGGGCCTCAAGGAATATTTCTGGACGCTGAAGACGCCGGTTGGGCCGGCGAAGTTCGAGGTGCATGGGCCGTTCGATTCGGATGATGGCGACGTGTTGACCGGTTGGGCGTTGGCCGGGCGTGGCATCGTCAACAAGCCCCGCTTCGAGGTTGAGCCCTATATCCGTGATGGCCGGCTGAGGGTAGTACTGCCTGATACGCCCCCGACGCCCGTGCAATTCGCCGCTGTATATCCGCACAAGAAGTTCCAGGATCCAAAAGTCCGCCTGCTGCTGGACTTCATGGCTGAGCGTTGCGAGCGCCTCATTCGGGATATACTGGCGGGGAAATAACGCGCGCGTGCAAGAGGCTCGCTTGATTTGCTTAAAGCTCGGTCCGGCCAGCGTTCTCCTTCGCAAGCGCCGTCATGATCTCCGCCGCCGCCAGCGCGGCGATAACGGCGGGGCGCTTGTCCTTCACGGTGCTGCCACCGATCGGAGAGACCAGCCGTTCAAAGGCTTCGTCCGTCCCGTCGGCCGTTTTGAGGAACCAGCTTCGAAACGTCGCCCTCTTCGTTTTTGAGCCGATCATGCCGACATAGGCAGCATCGTCGCGCCGCAGCGCCTCGGCCGCGATCAGGAAATCAAGCGCATGGTCATGGGTCAAGATGACATAGGCTGACCCTGCCGGCGCGTCGCGGATCATTTCCTCAGGCACGGGCGTGAGTTTCGTTTCGGTCTCCGCCGGCATGCCTTCCAATGCATCGGCGCGCGTCTCGACGACCACCGTATGAACCGGCAGAAGCGCGAAGGCCGAGGCGAGCGCGTGACCGACGTGGCCGCCGCCGAAGACGTAGACGTGCGGACGCCTAGCGTCGTCGGTCCGCGCTTCATGAAGCAGCGTCGATCGCAATGCCTCGTCCACCCGCCGGATAGACAGGCTGACCCGCCCGCCGCAGCACTGGCCGATTTCCGGGCCCAGCGGGATGTCGAGAGAGATGCGTCTGTCGTGGGCGTCACGCCGCCCCTCATCCCCCTTCCGGGACCTTCTCCCCGCCTGGGGGGAGAAGGAGGGTGTTCGCAACGCCGACGCCCCCCTCTCCCCGTCTACGGAGAGAGGGTAAGGGTGAGGGGCCATGTCCGAGGGGCCAACAGGGCTGTAGTCTACAGCCCGATCATCATCGGTGAGCGTCTCCCGCGCCCTGTCGATGGCCATGAATTCCAACTGCCCACCGCCGATCGTCCCAAAAATTCCGGTCGGCGAGACCAGCATCCACGCACCCTTCTCGCGCGGGGTCGAGCCCTTTGCCTCCGCAACCTCGACCAGCGCCGCCATTGGCGACGCGTCGAGAAATGCTTTCAGGTTATGCACCAGTGAAGTCATGTCGCAGCAGTCCTAACACACGCCGGCCGATACAGCGCCGCGCGTCCTTTCGGACGCGCAAAGGACGCTGTATCTCTTTGTTTGAGCATCGGACTTCCCGAAACCGGTTCCCACTTTCGGGTTCGATGCTTTAGCCAGAGCCAACGATGCCGATTACGATGTAGGCCGTGCTCTATTTTCCGGCCTCGGCTTTCAGCCGTTCAATCGTCATCAGCACACGTTCGGGCGTTGCCGGAGCATCGAGCCGGGGGCAAATCTTGTGGTCGGCGACACTCGCCACTGCATCGGACAAGGCATGCAATACCGACATCCCCAGCATCAAAGGGGGCTCGCCGACCGCCTTGGAGCGGTGGATCGTCGGCTCGTGGTTCTGAGGCCAATCGGCCAGCGTCACGTTGAACACCTTTGGTCGGTCGGACGCCAGCGGGATTTTGTAGGTCGAGGGGGCATGTGTCCTGAGCCGTCCCTTGTCGTCCCACCACAGCTCTTCGGTGGTCAACCAGCCCATGCCTTGGATGAAGCCGCCCTCGATCTGTCCGAGGTCGATCGCCCAATTCAGTGAACGGCCTGTCTCATGCAGAATGTCGGTCCGTTCAACCATATATTCGCCGGTGAGCGTGTCGACCGAGACTTCCGAGACCGAGGCGCCATAGGCGAAATAATAGAATGGATGGCCGCGGCCTTTGTCGCGGTCCCAATGGATTTTCGGCGTCTTGTAGAAGCCCGCCGCCGAAAGCTGGACCCGCGCCATGTAGGCCTGTTTGACCAGATCCCCAAACGGGATTTCCTGATTGCCGACGCGGACGCGGTTGGGCAGGAAGACGATCTGGTCGAGTGGGACGCCATACTTCTCCGCCGCGAAGTCGCCGAGCCGATTGCGGATCGTGCGCGCAGCGTTGCGCGCCGCCATGCCGTTGAGATCGGACCCGGACGAAGCGGCCGTCGCCGACGTATTCGGCACCTTGGCGGTGGTTGTCGCAGTGATTTTCACCTGATCGATGTCGATCTGGAACTCTTCCGCCACCACCTGCGCGACTTTGACATAGAGCCCCTGCCCCATCTCGGTGCCGCCATGGTTCAGATGAACCGAACCGTCCGTATAAACGTGAACCAGCGCGCCGGCCTGATTGTAGTGCGTCGCGGTGAATGAAATGCCGAACTTCACGGGCGTCAGCGCCAGGCCACGCTTGATGATTGGGCTGTTTGTATTGAATGCCTCGATGGTCCTCCGCCGCCGCGCATAGTCGGAGCTTGCCTCCAGTTCGGAAACGATCCGCTCGATAATGTTGTCTTCCACCGTCTGGTGATACGGCGTCACATTGTGATCGTCCGTCCCGTAGAAATTCTTCTTGCGGATTTCGAGCGTATCCTTGCCGGTCGCGAACGCGACCTCGTCGATGACACGCTCCGCGCCGACCATCCCTTGGGGGCCGCCGAAGCCGCGAAACGCCGTGTTCGAGACCGTATTGGTATAAAGGGGCGCCGACACCGCCCTGACCGCTGGGTAGAAGTAGGTGTTATCGCAGTGAAACAGGGCACGGTCCGTTACCGGTCCTGAAAGGTCGGATGAAAAGCCGCAGCGCGCGGCATAGGTGAAATCGACGCCGTGGATGGCTCCGCTGTCGTCGAACCCAACCTCGTAGTCGATCATGAAATCGTGCCGCTTGCCGGTCGCTGTCATGTCGTCGTCGCGATCGGGGCGGATTTTCACCGCCCGGCCGAGGCGCTTCGCTGCGATCGCCGCGATGGCCGCGAACTGGTTCGACTGGGTTTCCTTGCCGCCAAAGCCGCCGCCCATGCGGCGGATTTCCACCGTCACCGCATGCGAAGGCACGCCCAGCGCGTGCGACACCATGTGCTGAACTTCGCTCGGGTGCTGCGTGGAGGAATAGACCGTTACGTCCTGATCCTCGCCGGGCACGGCCATCGCGATGTGGCCTTCGAGATAGAAATGGTCCTGGCCGCCGACGCGCATCCGCCCCTTTATGCGCCGCGGCGCGTTTGCGATCGCTGCGGCTGCATCGCCTCTCGCAAGTGTCAGCGGCGGCGTGACAAGCTTGGAGCTCACCGGATCGAGGTCGCCGATGTCGATGATTGCCGGCAATTCATCATACTTGACCTTGGCCAACTGGCAGGCGCGTCGTGCCTGCTCGCGCGTCTCGGCAATCACCGCAAAGATCGGCTGTCCGAAGAACTGCACTTTGCCGTCTGCAAGAACCGGCTCGTCGTGCCGTCCGGTTGGGCTGATGTCGTTTTCGCCGGGCACGTCGCGCGCCAACAGCACATCGACCACGCCGGGGGCTTTACGAACGGCCGATACGTCGATCTCATGAACGGTTCCATGGGCAACGGTGGAGAGACCAAGACACCCATGCAGCGTGCCGGCCGGTTCCGGCATGTCGTCGATATAGATTGCCTGTCCCGTCACATGCTTGTGAGCGGAATCGTGACGTTGATCCGTGGCGACGCCGCCCTTGATCTTCGGCGCTTTCAGATCGAGCGTTGAATGGTTGTTCATTGTCGACCTCTCACGCAGCCTTGGTACGGCTGATCTGCACGGGAGCCTTGCCGCCGGTCGTCTCGGCAAAGAAGCGGCGTAGAAGATTGCGCGCGGCGAGCATGCGGTATTCCGCCGAAGCGCGCATATCCGTCAGCGGCGTGAAATCGGTGGCATATCGGACAAGCGCCTGTTCGATCGTCTGCTCTGTCCAGGGCTTGCCAATCAACGCCTTCTCCACGGCCTTGGCGCGCTTTGGCGTTGCCGCCATGCCGCCATAAGCGATCCGGATGGACGCGACCGTACCGTTCTCGGCCACGGTGAGATGAAACGCCCCCAGCGCCGACGTGATGTCCTCGTCCCGTCGTTTGGAAACCTTGTAGACCTCGAACCGGCTGCCTTCAGGCGGCACCGGCACATGCACCGCCTCGACGAATTCACCAGGCTGCCGGTCCTGCTTGCCATAGGCAATGAAGAACTCCTCCAGCGGAAGCGTCCGGCGCGCCGCACCCTTACGAAGCGTTAGCGTGGCGCCGAGCGCAATCAGCGGCGGCGGCGTATCACCGATCGGCGAGCCGTTGGCGATGTTGCCACCGATTGTTCCCATATTGCGAACCTGTTCGCCGCCGAGCCGGTCAAACAGCGGTCCAAATGCCGGAATCCGCTCGGAAAGCGTCGAGAAAGAGTCGGTATAGCTTACCCCCGCGCCGATCGTGATCACGCCATCCTCTTCCGAGATACAACGCATTCCTCCAGGCCGGAGATGAAGACAGCCGGCGAAATGTCGCGCATGAATTTCGTTACCCAGAGGCCGACATCGGTAGCGCCCGCGACAATGGTCGCCTTCGGCTCGGCTTCAAGGATCGCTGCAAAATCGTCGACATTTGCGGGAACCACCAGCCGGTGCTTGCCCTTGCCGATCTCCGCGCGTGTCCCGTCATTCATGGCGGCAAGCTTCTTCGCGACGGCAGCACGCTCGACCGCAAGCGGGTCTTTCGCCGCCTTCCCATAATTGGAGATGGCTTGAGCCGCCCGAACGATCGCTTCGTAGCCGGTGCAGCGGCAGAGGTTGCCCTGCAATGCCTTCTCGATTTCAGCGTCGCTCGGCTCGGGGCTGCGCATCCAGAGCCCGTAGAGCGACATCACGAAGCCCGGCGTGCAGAAACCGCATTGCGAACCGTGGAAATCCACCATCGCCTGTTGGACAGGATGCAGACCGCCATTGTTGCCGCGAAGATGTTCGACGGTCACGACATGGCATCCGTCGACCGAACCGAGGAAGCGGATGCAGGAATTCACGCTTTCATAAACGAGTTCGCCGTTTGCGAGCCGCCCCACCAGCACGGTGCAGGCGCCGCAGTCGCCCTCGGCGCAGCCTTCCTTGGAGCCGCGCAGCGATTGCCGCAACCGAAGGTAATCGAGCAGTGTCTCGTCCGGCGCAACGTCGGAAAGTTCCACTGCATCGCCGTTGAGCAGAAAGCGAATTTCGTTGCGTATTCTCACACCGGCCATGTCTCAGCTCCCGCGATAGGTCGAATAGCCGTAGGGCGATATCAGAAGCGGCACATGGTAGTGCGTGTGTTCCGCCATCCCAAAACGGATCGGAACCGTATCGAGGAAGGCCGGCTCGGGAAGCCCGGCTCCGCTGGCGCGGAGATAGTCGCCGGCACGGAAAACGAGCTCGTACTCGCCCGTCTTGAATTCGTCTCCCTGCAGCAGCGGCTGGTCGCAACGGCCATCCTCGTTGGTCGACACCGTCTTCAGATGGATTCGGGCCTCGCCCTTGATTGAAAACAGGGAAACCGACAGCCCAGCGGCCGGCTTCCCGGACGCCGTATCAAGCACATGGGTGGTCAGGCGCCCGCCATCAGCTTTCGACATTCTGCCTCCCTGCATTGAACGCGAACAGTCAATAGTGCGCCAATTAGATGCCATGCATAAGCCCGGAAGAAGGGGAGGACCACAAAAAGACTTTCAAAAATTTTCGAGGGAATGCTGTACAACCCCTTTCGATAGTCTTGTCCTTGAACATTCGGCAATATCGGGGTTGACATCTAATGCGTTACGTACGGGACATGCGCGGACACGGAGCCAACCCGCCGAATCCCAAATGGCCGGGCGGGGCCTATGTTTGCGTTCAGTTCGTGGTCAACTACGAGGAAGGCGGCGAGAACTGCGTTCTCCATGGCGACGCCGCTTCCGAAGCTTTTCTGTCCGAGATCGTCGGCGCGCAGCCTTGGCAAGGAATGCGCCACTGGAACATGGAATCCATCTATGAGTACGGCGCGCGTGCAGGTTTCTGGCGGCTGCATCGCTTGCTCACCGAGGCGAGCGTGCCGGTCACCGTCTACGGCGTCGCCACCGCACTTGCCCGTTCTCCCGACCAGGTCGCGGCGATGCAAGCGGCTGAATGGGAGATCGCCTCTCATGGGCTCAAGTGGATCGACTATCGCGACTACGCGAGCGATGACGAACGCCGGGACATGGAAGAGGCTATCCGCCTGCACACCGAAGTCACCGGCGAGCGCCCTACCGGCTGGTATACGGGACGCACGTCTGTCAACACCGTCCGGCTCACCGCCGCGGAAGGCGGCTTCGCCTATATCTCCGACACCTATGACGACGAATTGCCGTACTGGCTCGACCATGACGGCCACGGCAACGCCATCCCGCCGCAGCTTGTTATCCCCTATACCCTCGACGCCAACGACATGCGCTTCGCCACGCCGCAGGGCTTCAACTCCGGCGACCAATTCTTCGCCTATTTGAAGGATTCCTTCGACACGCTCTATGCGGAAGGCAAGGCCGGCCGGCCGCGCATGATGAATATCGGGCTTCACTGCCGCCTTGTCGGCCGGCCTGGGCGTGCCGCCGCCTTGCAGCGTTTCATCGATTACGTGAAGAGCCACGACAAGGTCTGGCTCGCGCGCCGCATCGATATCGCCCGCCATTGGCGCGAGCATCACCCTTACCAGCCACAGGCGCTTCGCCCCTCGCGTCTGGAGGAAAAAGAGTTTGTCGCACGGTTCGGCGGCATTTTTGAACATTCGCCCTGGATTGCCGAGCGAACTTTCAGGCTGGAACTCGGGCCCGCGCACGACACGGCGGGCGGGCTGCACAATGCGCTCTGCCGGGTTTTTCGCTCGGCGAGCGAAAAGGAGCGGCTGGGCGTTCTTACCGCGCACCCTGACCTGGCCGGCAAGCTGGCGCAAGCCAGGCGTCTCACGGAAGACTCGACGAAGGAGCAAGCCTCCGCTGGTCTCGACGCGCTGACAGATACCGAGCGCGAGCGCTTCACCAAGCTCAACGCGGTCTATGTCGCCAAGTTCGGCTTTCCGTTCATCATCGCAGTGAAAGGCAGGACCAAGGAGGAGATACTGACGGCATTCGAAAACCGTATCGGTAACGATCGCGAAAGTGAATTTGCCACCGCCTGCCGGCAGGTGGAGCGCATCGCTCTGCTTCGTCTCCAGGACCTTTTGCCAATTTAGGATATCAAAAATGACTGGCCGAACCTATTACGCACCGACCGGGGGCCTGCCCCCGCAGACGCAGCTCCTTACCGACCGCGCCGTGTTCACGGAAGCCTACGCCGTCATCCCGAAAGGCGTGATGAGCGACATCGTGACCAGCTATCTGCCATTCTGGGACAATACGCGCCTGTGGGTGCTGTCCCGCCCTCTTTCAGGTTTTGCCGAGACGTTCTCGCAGTACATCATGGAGGTCTCCCCCGGTGGCGGCAGCGTCAAGCCCGAGCTCGACAAAGGGGCGGAAGGCGCCTTGTTCATCGTGGAAGGCGAACTGACGATCACCCTGGCCGGCCACAAGCATGTCATGCAGCCGGGCGGCTTTGCCTTCATCCCGCCGGCAAGCGAATGGACGGTCCGAAACGAAAGCAGCCGGCCGGTTCGTTTCCACTGGATAAGAAAGGCCTACGAATTCGTCGACGGGATCGACGTGCCGGAAGCCTTCGTCACCAACGAGAACCAGATCGCTCCTTCGCCGATGCCGGGCACCGAAGGGAAATGGGCCACCACACGCTTCGTAGATACCGCCGACCTGCGCCACGATATGCATGTGACGGTCGTGACTTTCGAACCGGGAGCGGTGATCCCCTTCGCCGAGACCCATGTAATGGAGCACGGTCTCTATGTGCTGGAAGGCAAGGCCGTATACCGCCTCAATCAGGACTGGGTGGAAGTCGAAGCCGGCGACTATATGTGGCTGCGCGCTTTCTGTCCGCAGGCTTGCTATGCAGGCGGCCCCGGCAAGTTCCGCTACCTGCTCTATAAGGACGTCAACCGGCACATGAAGCTGGGCGGCGACGCGGTTGGACGCTTGGCGCGATGACCAGAACAATCACAGCACGGCTTTTGACCCGTGAAAACTTCGCCGAATTTGGCGACGTCATCGACACGGATACCGACAGCCACTATCCGATCAATGGCGGCAAGACCGAGCGCTATCATGCGCTCGCTCGCGCCGAGGCGGCCGGACCGAATGCGCACGTGCTCATCAATCTGTTCAAGGGCACGCCCTATGCGTTCCCGTTGCAGCTTTCGATGGTCGAGCGGCATCCCTTCGGCAGCCAGGCTTTCATCCCCCTGTCGCCGCGTCCCTTCGTGGTGATTGTCTGTCACGACAGCGTGGACGGTCCAGGCGAGCCGCATGCGTTCCTGACTAAACCCGGCCAGGGCGTCAACTATCCGCGCAACCTCTGGCACGGTGTACTGACACCTATCGGCGAGCCCCAGGATTTCGTCGTGGTCGACCGTGGCGGCGATGGTTCGAATATCGAAGAGTTCTATTTCACCCACCCCTATGAGGTACGCTTACCGGAAGGCGTTTGACACATGCCTGACCTTAGCTTGATCGATCGCCTCTTCGACGTGATCGAGAACGACATCGTGCCGAAAACAGTCGAAGGCATTGCGCGCGGCAACAAATTGTTCGGCGCCGCGATCCTGAGAAAGAGCGACAACTCGGTCGTGATTGCCGAAACCAACAACGAGATCGAAAACCCGCTTTGGCACGGCGAAGTACATTGTCTGAAGCGCTTCTATGAAATGCCGAAAGCAAGCCGTCCTGACACTAAGGACTGCATCTTCCTGGCCACGCACGAACCCTGCTCGCTCTGCTTGTCCGCGATCGCCTGGACCGGCTTCGACAATTTCTACTATCTGTTCAGCCACGAGGACTCCCGCGACAGCTTCGCGATACCGCACGACCTGAAGATCCTGAAGGAGGTCTTCACGCTCGATCCCGGCGGCTACAATACCGAAAACGCCTATTGGAAGAGCTATTCACTGCGAAAGCTGGTGCGCGAACTGCCGGATCCCGACCGCAAGCGCCTCGAAGCACGCGCTGCGGCCATTGCCGCCCGCTATGACGAACTCTCCGCCGCGTATCAGGACGGCAAGGTGGACAACGATATTCCCCTGAACTGAACCCGTCAGCGCGCGGCTGCGGCTTCATGTACCTTCGAGGTTCACTCAAGCCGCAAACAGCAATTCCGGCGGCGCTTCTCCGCCTTGCCTTCGCTTCATGCGGCGTGCCTCATACTGGAAACAGTGGAGCCCTGCATGAAGACAGTCAGCGAATTCCCGCGCAAAGTCATCGAGTTCCCGGACATGGGCATCGTCATGCCGGACGGCTGCCGATTGTCGGCGCGGGTATGGATACCTGAGGACGCCGAGCAAAATCCGGTTCCCGTCATTCTCGAACATCTTCCCTACCGTAAGCGCGACGGCACGACCGCGCGTGACAGCCTCACCCATCCCTATTTTGCCGGCCACGGCTATGCCTGCCTCCGCGTCGACATGCGCGGCAATGGCGATTCCGAAGGCCTCATGGATGACGAGTACAGCGAACAGGAGCTGCAGGATGCCTGCGACGTGATCGCCTGGGCGGCCCCACAGCCCTGGTGCTCGGGCAAAGCCGGCATGATGGGCATTTCCTGGGGCGGCTTCAATGCGCTGCAGGTCGCCGCCAAACAGCCGGAGGCGCTGAAAGCGATCATCACGCTCTGCTCGACCGACGACCGCTACGCCGACGATATCCACTACAAGGGCGGGCTGCTGCTCAACGAAAACATGGGCTGGGGAGCAACGATGCTTTCCTATTCGTCGCGTCCTCCGGATCCTGCGATCGTCGGAGAAGAGTGGCGTGACATGTGGTTCGATCGCCTTGAGCATGACCCGTTCCTGCCTGCGGTCTGGCTGAGGCATCAGCGGCGCGACGCTTATTGGAAGCGCGGCTCCGTCTGCGAGGATTTCGGAAGCATAAAGGCTGCCACTCTCGCGGTGGGCGGTTGGGGCGACGCCTACAAGAACGCTGTCGCCCGCATCGTCGAAGGCGTGCAGGCGCCGGCCAAGGGCATCATCGGGCCGTGGGTCCACAAATATCCGCATTTCGCGGTGCCGAAGCCGGCGATCGGCTTTCTGCAGGAGGCGCTGCGCTGGTGGGACCGCTGGCTAAAGGATATCGACACAGGCGTCGACCAGGAACCCGCTATGCGTGTCTATGTCATGGATTCCGTCCCGCCAAAAGACTGGTACGAAGAGCGTCCGGGGCGATGGGTAGCGGTGGACGGATGGTCTTCCCCGGACATCGCCACCAGACGGCTGGAGTTCGGAGATGCGGGCACTCTTTCCCCACTCGCTGCGGCGCTGCAACCGACCGAGATCACCTCGCCGCAGGATTGCGGTTTGGCAGGCGGCGAATATTGCGCGATCTGGCTCGGACCGGAGCTGCCAGGCGACCAGCGGGCCGATGATGCGAAATCCGTGTGCTTCGATTCAGAACCGCTGGAAGAACCCTGTGACATTGTCGGAACGTCGGTGATTCGGCTCAAGCTTGCCGCGAACCGCCCCCGCGCCATGGTCGTGGTCCGCCTTTGCGAGGTGCAGCCTGATGGCGGCTCGACAAGGATCACCTACGGCGTCCTGAACCTCTGTCACCGCAACAGTCACGAATTCGTGGAGGACGTGATCCCGGGCGAGGTGATGGAGATCGCGTTGAAACTCGACGACATTGCCTATCGTGCCGCTGCCGGCAACCGTCTGCGGGTCGCCATTTCATCGACCTATTGGCCCTTGGTCTGGCCGTCGCCGGAGCCGGTGGCGCTCACGCTTCACGAAGGCGCGATCAACCTTCCTGTTCGCGCGCCGAATCTCCGCGACGATATTTCCTTTCCGGCTCCGGAGGGTGCAGCGCCGTGGCAGCGGGAGATCCTTCGGGAGAGTTCGCATAGCCGCACTGTAGAGCGCGATCCGGCGACTGGAGCGACAAGGCTGGCGATCGTCGACGATTTCGGCGAGCAACGCGACAGCGATCATGGCCTCGTCACCGGCAGCATCGCGCGCGAAATCTGGACCATCGATCCCGTCGATCCCTTGTCGGCCGAAGGTGAGACGCATTGGACCCAGACGTTGTCGCGAAACGAATGGTCAGTCCGCACCGAAACCTTCACGAAGATACGATCCGATGCGCAAAATTTTTATCTCACCGGCCGGATCGTCGCTTACGAAGGCGATGCGCTCGTCTTCGAACGGAATTTCGAGGAAACCATCGCGCGTGACCATGCCTGAGCGTCCGGTGATTGGTCCAAGAGCGGCATACGATTTACGCCACGGAATGTCGCATTAGGCCTTGCCGTGCGCTTTCCGTTGCGTTCAATATCCTCACCAAAAGAAGCCGAGGACAACCACGGCCATAATCACCAGAGCGAGGAACCTTGAATGTCGAATGAACTTGAGTTTCTGAGTCACCGCGTTGCCGTCGGCAAGCTGAGCCGGCGCGATTTTCTCGGCCGCGCGGCCGCGCTTGGCGTCACCGCGACTTTCGCCAATTCGCTCCTTTCCAGCGCCGCCAAGGCCGCGGGCCCAGTCAAGGGCGGCATATTGAAGGCGGGGGTGGTCGGCGGCGAGTCTACCAATAGCCTCGATCCGGCCCTGATACTCACCCAGGTGCCGCAGATATTCTCCAAGCAATGGGGGGAAATGATCGTCGAGTTAGCGCCCGATGGCGGGCTGGAATACAGGATCGCGGAGGAGATCGGCGCTTCGGATGACGCCAAGACCTGGACGTTGAAGATCCGCGACGGAATCGAATTCCACAACGGCAAGACAGTAACCGCCGAGGATGTCGCCGCCACTCTTGAGCGTCACTCCGACGAAAAGGCAAAATCCGGCGCGCTCGGATATATGAGGGGCGTCGAGAGCATCAAGGCCAGCGGCAAGGAAGTCATCCTGGTCCTGAAGGAGCCAAATGCCGACCTACCGTACATTCTGAGCGACTACCACCTCATCGTCCAGCCTAATGGCGGCAAGGACGATCCTACTGCCGGCATTGGGGCCGGGCCTTACAAGATCAGCGTGAACGAGCCCGGCGTGCGACACGGCGGCGAGCGTTTTGCCAACTACTGGCAAGCTGACAAGATGGCCCATGTGGATCAGGTGGAAATCATCGTAATCAACGACGCCACTGCGCGGACCTCGGCCTTACAGGCCGGCCAGATCAACATGATCAACCGGGTCGAGCCAAAGATCGTCGACCTGATCAAGCGCGTTCCAGGCCTCACGATCCACACCACCTCGGGTCCTGGGCAGTATGTTTTCATCATGCATTGCAACACCGCGCCCTTTGACAACACCGACCTGCGGATGGCGTTGAAACTTGCAATGGACCGAGAGGAGATGCTCGACAAGATCCTGAGAGGTTATGGGACTATGGGGAACGATTTCCCAATCAATGCGTCCTATCCGCTCTTCCCGGATGACATTGAGCAGCGAAAATTCGATCCCGACAAGGCCAAGTTCCACTATCAGAAATCCGGCCATAGCGGTCCGATCCTGCTCAGAACCTCTGAAGTCGCTTTTCCAGGCGCTGTCGATGCCGCGCAGCTTTACCAGCAAAGCTGCGCCAAGGCAGGCATCACAATCGAGGTCAAACGCGAGCCGGGCGACGGATATTGGACGGAAGTCTGGAATAAGCAGCCGTTCTCGACTTCCTATTGGGGCGGGCGTTCGACCCAGGACCAGATGTATTCGACGGCCTATCTTTCTTCAGCGGAATGGAACGACACGCGCTTCCTGCGCCCGGACTTTGACAAGATGGTGATCGCTGCGCGCGCCGAACTCGATCAGGACAAGCGCAAGGCCATGTACCGCGACATGGCGGTCGTCGTCAGGGACGAGGGCGGGCTTATTCTGCCGATGTTCAACCAGGTCATCGACGCGACCGGTCCCAAGGTCGGCGGATGGATCGATGACCCGCACCAGGAACTGATGAACGGCTACGCTTTGTCGAAATGCTGGCTCGAAGCGTGAGCTCTTTGCGGAGATGTCCACACCCATTGTGAAACTGGTGGCCCAGCGCGTCGCGCTGGGTCTACTTCTCCTTTTGGCCGTTTCGGTTCTGATCTTCGTTGGGACGCAGATTCTTCCGGGCGACGTTGCCCAGTCGATCCTCGGCCAGTCGGCAACACCGCAGTCGCTCGCCACTCTGCGCGAGGAACTCGGACTCAACGATCCCGCTTATGTCCGCTATTTCAGATGGCTCGGCGGCGTTCTAACCGGCGATCTCGGCACGGCGCTCTCCAGCCGGCAGGATATCGCGACATCGCTCGGCGGGCGGCTTTGGAACACCTTGTTCCTCGCTTTCTGGGCAGCAATCATCTCCATCCCGCTGGCGATCGCCATGGGCCTCATCGCTGTGCGCTACCGGAACGGAGTTATCGACAAGGCGATCTCCGGCATTGCGCTCGCCTCGACCTCGCTACCGGAATTTTTCATCGGCTATCTGCTCATCTATTTCGTCGCCGTGAAGTTGCAGTGGCTGCCGAGCGTCTCCACCGTCTATGACGGCATGGCCTTCGCGGACCGCATGAAGGCCATCGCACTGCCTGCGCTGGCGCTCACCTTCGTCGTTTTCGCGCATATGATGCGTATGACCCGCGCCGCGATCCTCAACGTCATGCAATCGGCCTATATCGAAACCGCCGAGCTCAAGGGCCTGAGACCCATCGAGATCATTCGCCGCCACGCCTTTCCGAATGCCGTCGCACCGATCGTCAACGTGATCATGCTCAATCTTGCCTTCCTGGTCGTCGGCGTCGTCGTCGTGGAGGTCATCTTCGTCTACCCGGGCATGGGGCAGTATCTGGTCGATCATGTCTCCAAGCGCGACGTGCCTGTTGTCCAGGCGTGCGGCCTGGTCTTCGCTGCGGTCTATATCGGGTTGAACATCGTCGCGGATATTGCGGCAATCGTCGCCAATCCGCGTCTCAGACATCCGAAATGAGGGCGCATGCTTGACTTCGGTCGCATTCCGCTGGGCGCATGGATCGGCCTGATCTTCACCAGCCTGTTTCTGTTCGTCGCCATCTTCGCACCTCTCGTCTCGCCGTTTCCCATGGACGCGATCGTCGGCGATGTCTGGGAGCCGATGTCCGCCGAACATTGGCTTGGCACTGATAATCTTGGCCGCGACCTGCTCTCCCGCATGATCTACGGGGCACGCACGACCATTTTCATAGCTGCGACTGCAACGGCCATCGCCTTCACGCTGGGGTCGGTTCTGGGGTTCACGGCTGCCGTCGTCGGCGGCTGGTTCGACACGCTGATGTCGCGTTTCGTCGATCTCCTGATGGCGATCCCCACCTTGATCTTCGGCCTGGTGATTTTGTCGGTTCTGCCAACCACGCTGGTCACTCTGATCCTAGTGATGGGCATCCTCAACTCAACACGCGTCTATCGCCTCTCACGCGCGGTTGCCGCCGACATCAACGTCATGGACTTTGTCGAAGCCGCCAAACTGCGCGGTGAAGGCACGCGTTGGATCATTTTCCGCGAGATTCTGCCCAACGCGCTGTCGCCGCTTGTCTCGGAACTCGGTCTGCGCTTCATCTATGCCGTGCTCTTCCTTTCCGCCCTCTCCTTCCTCGGCCTCGGGGTGCAGCCGCCGCAAGCCGACTGGGGCGGAATGGTGAAGGAAAACAAGGACGGCATCGTCTTCGGCATCGCTGCCGCGCTGATCCCCGCCGCGGCGATCGCGGCGCTTGCCATTTCGGTGAACCTTGTCGCCGACTGGATCCTCAATCGCACCACCAGCCTCAAGGGGGGCCGTGGCAATGCCTAAAGCCGTATCCCGGAGGCGAGCAACGGGTGAAGGTGGCACGCTGCTCGAGATGCGCGACCTCAAGATCGAGGCCACCATTTATCCTCCAGGCGCCGCCCCGCATAAGGTCGCCATCGTCGATCGCGTTTCGCTGCAGCTCCAACGCGGCAAGGTGCTGGGCCTCATCGGCGAATCCGGCGCAGGAAAATCCACCATCGGCCTGGCATCCATGGGATATGGCCGCGGCGGCGTCAGAATCACCGGCGGCGAGGTCATATTGAACGGCCGCGATATCCTCAAAGGAGGCATCCAGGGCTTGCGCAAGTTGCGCGGCAACGAAGTCTGCTATGTGGCGCAGTCGGCTGCGGCCGCGTTCAATCCCGCCCACCGGCTGATGGAGCAGATCGTCGAGGCGGCACTAGAGCATGGCGTCGCCAAGCGTGCCGAAGCAGAGAAGCGCGCGATCGCCTTGTTCAAAAAGCTCGGCCTGCCGGATCCGGAAAGTTTCGGCCGCCGCTTCCCGCACCAGGTTTCGGGCGGACAGCTCCAGCGCGCCATGACCGCGATGGCGCTCTGTTCCGAGCCAGACCTGATCGTCTTCGACGAGCCGACCACCGCGCTCGACGTGACGACCCAGATCGACGTGCTCGCCGCGATCAAGGAGGCCATCCGCGACACCGGCGTCGCGGCGCTTTACATCACGCATGATCTCGCCGTCGTGGCCCAGGTAGCAGACGACATCATGGTGCTGCGCCACGGCAAGCTCGTCGAATACGGAACCACACGACAGATCATCAAGGAGCCGCGCGAAAAATATACGGCCGCTCTGGTCTCGGTTCACCGCATCGACCATCGGGAAAAGACGCCCAGTCCGCAGCCGGTGCTGTCAGTCAAGAACGTCACTGCCGCCTATGGCGGCGGCGCGATCAAGGTTCTGAAGGACGTTTCGGTCGACATCCATCCGGGACAGACGCTCGCGGTCGTCGGCGAATCCGGTTCGGGCAAATCGACGCTGGCGCGCGCCATTACCGGTTTGCTGCCGCCCGAGCAGGGTAGCGTGAATTTCGATGGCCGCGACCTGCCCAGACGCCTTGCCGACCGCACCAAGGACGATCTGCGGCAATTGCAGATGATTTACCAGATGGCCGATGTTGCGATGAACCCGCGGCAGACGATCGGGACCATCATCGGGCGGCCCCTGGAGTTCTACTTCGGCATGCGCGGCAAGGATCGCGACGCGCGGGTTGCCGAACTGCTCGACAAGATCGAAATGGGCAAGGGTTTTGTCGACCGTTATCCGGCAGAGCTTTCGGGAGGCCAGAAGCAGCGCGTCTGCATCGCGCGGGCGTTGGCCGCCAAGCCGAAGCTCATCATTTGCGACGAGGTGACCAGCGCGCTCGATCCGCTCGTCGCGAACGGCATCCTGAAACTGCTGCTTGAACTCCAGGCGGAAGAAAAGGTCGCCTATATCTTCATCACGCACGATCTTGCGACGGTAAAGTCGATCGCCAATTCCATCGCCGTCATGTATCGCGGCGAAGTCGTCCGCTACGGTCCGAAGAGCGAAGTGCTGAAGCCGCCCTTCGACGCTTATACAGAGCTGCTTCTGTCCTCCGTTCCGGAAATGGAGATCGGCTGGCTCGAAAAGGCGATCAGCACCCGGCGTATGGAAAGCGCGGGAAACTGAGCCGCCACAGTGCGCCGAACAAAATCCGGACGGATCGATGCGCTTAGAGCATGATCCCGAAAAGTGCGCGGCGGTTTTCGGAAAGATCATGCGAAGTCAAATGATTAGCGCGGGGTGACGACTCCATTGAAATCATCGCGTTTCTAGCATTGACGACGTAAGGCATATCTTCCTATTGTTGCTCGTGAGCGATAGGAGAAAGACATGCCGGATCGCCGCATCAGCCAGATTGAATCATCATTCCTTTGTTCCGTGGCAGGTTGTCGCGAAACGCGAGCGCTGTCGCCCTTGGGCGCGGCCCTAGAGCATGATCCCGAAAAGTGCGTAGCGGTTTTCGGAAAAGATCATGCGAAAATCAAAGAGTTAGAGCACGATGACGACTCCAAGACAAATCATCGTGCTCTAAGCCAGGGATAGGACGTTTGGCTGGTCCGATGGATAGTGTTGGACGGGCAGCGCGGCATGGCGCCCTGCTTGAGGTCGAATGCCGGCATTGCCGGAAGATCGGCCACCATAAAGCGAGCGAGTTGGCGAAGGTGGTCGGATTCAACCGGCCGCTTGAAACGATCCATTTCGTCTGCAGCCGCTGCGGCCGGAAGGATGTAAACGTGAAGACGATGCTCATCGATATCGATCGGCCGCCAAAGCTGCATGTCTGGGTGGCCATGCCGTTCAAACTTTAGCTGACGTTATAGTCGTTCGTGCAGCTGTTTGTATTGGCGTCCCAAGTTTGACAGGTCCCAGGAAGAGGCTAAACCAGCGGCAGTTGCTGCTGTCCCCCGCCTTTTTCCAAGGATACTGCCGCGGAGTTTCGCTCCTTTTCGGTGATTGCAACGATCTTCAGCGCGTCATCGGGCAGCGGCCTTTGCAGCTTCAAGGCCTCCTCGGCCGGCAACGAGAGCCACCGGTCGATCTCTTCTTCGCTCCGCAGAATCACCGGCATGGCCTTGTCATGAATAGGCGCGACCACAGCGTTCGGCCTCGTGGTAAGGAAGCCAAAAAGCTCGAAATCGCCCGGCCCATCCCTCACTCTGCGAACACCGCTCCACTGGGTCCAGATTCCGGCGAAGGCAAACAGCGGTTCGCCATCGTCGAGCGCGAACCACACATTCGGCGTCTTGCCGTTGGCATCCTTTGTCGGGCTCGGCTCGGCAAAACTTGTCGCAGGCACGATGCACCTGTTTTCAACCCCCATCCACCG
Organism: uncultured Alphaproteobacteria bacterium; assembly: GCA_963735385.1. Classification (GTDB taxonomy): domain Bacteria; phylum Pseudomonadota; class Alphaproteobacteria; order Rhizobiales; family Rhizobiaceae; genus CAVTKY01. The sequence goes on from CAVTKY010000023.1 coordinate 82,388, forward strand.
ACGCCAATGCGCGTAGCCGGGCTGACGTATATTGGTTGTGCCGGGATCGTAGTTTCCTTTGATGCGCTCCGGCGGGGTCGGCATTCCCCACTGAAGCATGGTGATTTCGCGCTCGCCGTCTTCGGCGACCCGTACCACCGGGGCTCTGATGTTCGGGAAAATGTCCAGCGTCGGCTGGTTCCAGCCGGCCCGGTCGCGCAGCGCCTTGGTGAACTGGCGCAATGCCTCGGTGGTGGTGGTGATGTTGTAGAGATTGCACATTTCTCAAATTTGAAACAGCCGCCTCTAAATTACCAGACAAGAGGACCGCCGGGATGCTCACTGCTGACACAGGCGGCGGTTCGGGAGGGCAGGCACGAATCTGGCTGTCATCCCGACGGTTGCGGAGGCAGGGGACGAGTTGGAGGAAGCCCGTTGGGAATGACACCAAGGTCGTGCACAACGTCAAACGCCAATGAGCCCAGACAGGGGGTGGACGAATCCACCCCTCGCTCCGGATGTCACACGGAAATACCCGTTTTTGATCAATGAGATAGAAGAACTGCGCTGAACCTAACCGGGATTTTTTGTCCGCACGTCTACCTTCCGGTCTCACAATCGTGCCAATTCCTCCCGTCGAAACACCGATCAGGACAATAGTTGCGTCGGGAGGGACCAGTGGCTGCGGCGATGAGCTAAGGCATCTTTCCCACCAGAGCAATTGTGGTCAGTACGGCCACTCCGACTTGCCGAGCGCCCTGACCGCGTCGACGATTCTGGAAAAGCTCGTGCGCGCACGCCCGACCGTATGCCGGGCCCGAAGATAACCGTGAACAAGGCCAGGCTCTTCGAACCACCACGCCTTGCCGCCCGCAGCGACGACGCGGCTGCCATAGGCTTCGCCGTCGGACGACAGAGGATCGCACTCGGCCGTGAAGATGGCGGTCGGCGGCAGGTTGGAGAAGTCGGCGTCGCTCAGCGGCCTATAGGTGATGTCGCCGGTCGCATCACGCCCGCCGGAGCGGATGCCGTCGTAGAAGACAAGGTCGCGCATGGTCAGCATCGGCGCCTCGGCATGGGTGACGTAGGAGCCCCTGGACCGGTCGCCGCCAAGGCCCGGATAGACCAGAACCTGCCCGATCGGGCGCCGCTCGTGGCCGCGCGTGGCATGGCTCACCGCCGCGGCGAGATTACCGCCCGCGCTGTCGCCACAAAGCAGGATCGGCGTCTCGCGTGTCGCGGTCGCCCATTCGAATGCGCTCATCGCATCGTCGAAAGCCGCCGGATGCGGATGCTCCGGCGCCAGCCGATAGTCCACCGAGACCACATCGTAGCCCGACCGTGCACACAGTTCGGCACAAACATCGTCGTGGCTGTCGAGCCCGCCAAGGATGAACCCGCCGCCATGAAAATAGAGCACTGTGGCGGACGCATCCGGGTTCAGCCTTCGATACAGCCGTACCGGTATCGAATGCGTGCGCGTGTCTATGGCGAACGTGTCGGCTGTCACCCCTTCTGGATAGCCGGCAAAGAACTCGCGGCACATGCGATCGTAAACGGCACGCTGCCTCAGCAACCGTGTAGTCGGTGGCGTCGGGCGGATAGTAGGCGTTCGTTCTGTCGATGAAGGCCCAGGTTTCCGCGTCGATGAGTTTTCGATAATCGGTCATGGGCCGCCTCTTCCTGCAGCGAAAGGAAACGCGGGTGAGGTTCATGGCGTCAGCGATTGGCGCGCGCAAAAACCCCGCCCGCTTCGCGTCGCTCGGCTCCTCCCAACAACGGGGTGAGGACAGCGCTCGCTTCACCGTCCCTTCCACACCGGCTCGCGCTTTTCGGCGAAGGCCCGAAAGCCTTCCTGGTTGTCGTCCGAATCGTAGAGCTCGTCCACAGTACGGAACTTCCGCTTGGTGATCCAGTTCATCGCGTCCTGGAACGACATCGCCTCGGCCTCACGGACAACCTCCTTGATCGAGGCGAACACCAGCGGCGGCCCGCCAGCCAGCATCCGCGCAATCTCCCAAACGCGATCGTCGAGCTTCTCTTTCGGAAGCACCTCGTTGACCAGGCCCCAGCGATGCGCCTCCTGAACATCCATCCAGCGGCCCGTCAGCAGAAGATCCATCGCGACATGGTAGGGGATGCGCTTCGGCAATTTGATCGTTGCGGCATCGGCCAGTGTTCCGGCACGGATTTCCGGCAGGGCGAAGCTCGAATGGTCGGAGGCGTAGATAAGATCGCAGGACAGCGCCAGCTCGAACCCGCCGCCAACCGCCATGCCGTTGACGGCCGCGATCACCGGCTTGTTCATGTCACGCAGTTCCTGCAGCCCGCCAAACCCGCCGACGCCATAGTCTCCATCGACCGCATCGCCCGCGGCTGCCGCCTTGAGGTCCCAGCCGGCACAGAAGAACTTGTCGCCAGCCGTCTTGACGATCGCGACGCGCAGATCGGGATCGTCGCGGAAGGCGCGGAATGTTTCGCCGAGCAGCCGCGATGTTTTCAGGTCGATCGCATTGGCCTTTGGCCGGTCGAGCGTAATTTCCAGAATGCCGCCTTCGCGGCGGGTGGTGACGACGTCGGTCATGGCAAATGCTCCGGAGTTTCCTCCCCCCTTGAGGGGGAGGTGGCCGCGCAGCGGCCGGAGGGGGTTGGTGCGGCAGTGTTCTTCATGGAAAAATCAACCGGTGGCCACCGAGGCAACCCCACCCCGATCGGCTTCGCCGATCGACCCTCCCCTCAAGGGGGAGGGCGACGTCGAGCCCACCATCAGCGCATCGGCGACCCAGGCGCCCTGGCCTTTCGCGCAGACGATCAACGGATTAATGTCGAGTTCCTCGATTGCATCGGGGTTTTGCGAAACGAAGCCGGTGAGCGCCAATACTGCATCGATCGCCGCGTCGAGATCGGCTTTCGGCCGGCCACGAAAGCCGTCGAGCAGAGGGAACAGTTTCAGGCCGCGAAGCGCATTCTCGACTTCACTACGGGAGGCCGGCAACAGCAGGGTGGCCGAGTCCTTCAACAGTTCCACCAGCACACCGCCGGACCCCAGCGTCATGACCGGCCCGAACAGCGGATCGCAAGTGAAGCCGACAATCAGTTCCGCAACCCCGCCCTAAATCATTCGCTCGACATAGAGACCGGTTCCGAGGGATGCGAGATCCGAGGCCGCGGCGCGTACGGAAGCGGCGTCACGCAGATTGAGTTTGACCGCACCGGCTTCCGACTTGTGCGCCACGCCAAGCGCCTTCAGTGCCACCGGATAGCCGAGCGCTTCGGCAGCGGCGGCCGCTTCGTCTGCGCTCGATGCACGGCGACCGGCGGGAACCGAAACACCGGCTTCCGCGAGCAGAGCCTTGGCGGAAGCTTCATCGAGGGTGCCGTCGTGCAAGGCGCCCCCCTCTGCCCTGCCGGGCATCTCCCCCGCAAGGGGGGAGATTACGCTATCAGCGAGAGGCATCGCCAACCGCCAACGTCGAAGGGGACACCAGCAAGTGATGGAGTTGCTGATCTCCCCCCTTGCGGGGGAGATGTCCGGCAGGACAGAGGGGGGCGTAAGCCATCGGCATGACCACCCCGGCGCTACGCGGAGACCCTCCCGGCAAGGGGGAGGCTGGGGCGCTGCCAAGCCTCCCCGATGAAGGCCGCGGCTTCAGCCGCATCCATCGCTTCGACGATGCCTTGCAACGGAACGACGCCCCGCCGGAACAGTTCGGCGGCGTGTTCTTCCGGCAGGTTCTCCAGCATGGAGGCGACGATAGCGCCGCGTGAGCCGCTCATCTTCAGCGCGCTGTCGAAGGCACTCACGGCAGACCACCAGTCGGCATCGGAGCAACGGTCGGTCCGGGGGAAATCCAGCACCAGCATGTTGAGATCGAACCTCCCGGACACCATGGCCGCAAAGGTCGCCGTCATCGCCGGCTCGTTGTTCCAAATGAAGGTGTGATAGTCGAGCGGATTGGCCACCGCGACCAGCGGCCCAAGCGTCGACTTCACATGCGCGCGATGGTCCTCGACCAGCGCCGGAAAGAAGACGCGCCGTCCCTCGGCGCTGTCGGCCATGACCGACGCCTCGCCACCCGAACAGCTCATCGAGGACAGGCTGTAGCCGGTCAGCGGACCGCCTGCATGAAGCAATTTCAGCGTCTCGAGGAAGGACGGGATCGAACTCACTCGGGCAATACCAAGCCGGCGAAGGAAGGCGTCGGAAGCCGCATCCGAACCAGCCAGCGAGGCCGTGTGGGAAATCGTCGCTTCGCGCGCCTGCTCCGACCGGCCGACTTTCATGGCCACGATCGGCTTTCTCAATTCGCGCGCACGCTGGGCCAGCCGCTCGAACCCCACCGCGCTGTCAAACCCCTCGATGTGAAGCCCAAGGCAGGAAACGCGGTCATCCTCGATTAGGCCGAGCGCCATTTCAGACAAACCGGTCTGAGCCTGATTGCCTGCCGTCATCAGGAAGGCGACAGGCAGCCCGCGCTTCTGCATGGTAAGATTGCAGGCGATGTTGGACGACTGGGTGATGATTGCCGCACCGCGCGCGCCGGCGGCAAGGCGTTGTCCGCCGTGCTGATCGGGCCAAAGCAGCGCGCCGTCGGCGTAGTTGATCAGGCCGTAGCAGTTCGGGCCGAGGACTCGGCATGGAACCGGCGGCTTCGATCAGCGCGTCCTGCAGCACGTCGCCTTCGGGATCGTAGTGCCCGGTCTCGCGAAAACCGGAGGCAAAGCAGATCGCGGCGCCGGCCCCGCGTTCGCGCAGCGCCTTGACCATCTCGATGGTCAGATTGCGGTTGACGCCGATAAAGGTCGCATCCGGTGCGCCCGGCAGGTCCGCGACCGTGCGGTAGGCTTTGACGCCTTCGACCTCATCCTTCTTGGGATGCACCGGCCAAATGTCGCCCGAAAATCCCATTTTCAGACTCTGCTGGACGACATTGGCGCCGAATGCGCCCCCGCCGATGATGGCGACGGACTTTGGGCGCAACAGACGTTCGAGACGGCTCATGGGTGCGCCTCGCGGGAATATGTGCGGCGCTCTACGTTGCCCCCCTCTGGCCTGCCGGCGGATTCCCCCGCTAGGGGGGAGATCATGCGCATCATCGAAGGCGCTCGTTCTACAGAGTTGCCGATTGGCGAAGGCCACGCGGACGGCTGATCTCGCCTCGCTCGGCGGGAGCTGGCTCGGCAGGCCAAGGGAGGGCGAAGGGACGCCATCCTTCCAAGGACTCTCGTTTTCTCATCCGCCAACCGCCCTGAGCAGGGCGCTGCGATGATATGCCGCTGGATTTCGCTGGTGCCCTCCCAGATGCGTTCGACGCGCGCGTCGCGCCAGATCCGCTCCAAGGGCAGGTCGTCCATCAGGCCCATGCCGCCATGGATCTGGATCGCTTCGTCGGCGACGAAAGCCAGCATCTCTGTCGCTTTCAGCTTGGCCATCGCCATGTCCTGGTCGGTCACGGTGCCCTGGTCGTATTTCCAGCCTGCCTCAAAGACCATCAGGTCGGCAGCCTTCAGCTCCGTCGCCATATCGGCAAGCTTGAAGGAGACGCCCTGGAACTTGCCGATCTGCTGGCCGAACTGCTGACGCTGCGCGGCATATTCCACGGCATGGCCAAGCGCACGTTCGGCGCGGCCCGAGACAGGTTGCGCCGACCTGCAGCCGCGTAGCACCCAGCCAGCTGTTGGCGACTTCGAAGCCCTGATGCACTTCGCCGAGGATCTGCTCCTTCGGCAGTCGGCAATCGTCGAATTCGAGGATCGAATTGGTGTAGCCGCGATGCGAGACGTTGCGATATCCGTCCCGCACCGTGAAGCCCGGCGTGCCCTTGTCGACGAAAAAGGCCGTGATCTTCTTGCGCTTGCCGCGTGGGCTGTCTTCCTCGCCCGACGCCATGAAAACGATGGCGAAGTCGGCAATGTCCGCATGGCTGATGAAATGCTTGGTGCCGTTGAGCACCCAGTCGCCGCCCTTCTCGACCGCCGTGGCCTTCATGCCGCGCAGGTCCGACCCGGCACCCGGCTCGGTCATCGCCAGGCAGTCCCACTTCTCGCCCCTGATGCACGGGAAGAGGTACTTCTCACGCTGCTCAGGCGTTCCCGCCAGCAGGATGTTCGACGGACGCGCGACGCATGTCCAATGCAGCGCGTAGTTCGCCCGCCCGAGTTCCTTCTCATAAAGCAGCCAGGTCACCGTATCGAGCCCCGCCCCGCCGACATCGGCCGGCATGTTGGCGGCATAGAGCCCGGCGGTAATCGCCTTACCCTTGATCTCGTCGATCAGCTCACGGCGAAGATGACCGCTGCGCTCGACCTCCGCTTCATGCGGGTAGAGTTCGTTCTCGACGAAGGCGCGGGTCGTATCGACGATGAGCTGCTGCTCTTCGTTCAGGCCGAAATCCATCGATGCAAATCCTCCCGCTATTATGGAGTACGCGGCAAAAGCACCCCTCTCCGGTTGCTGCGCAGACCACCTCTCCCCCCTTAGGGGAGAGATTGGTCGCCAGGCTTGCCGAGCCGGCGTATCCTCTCGCCCGTTGAACGGGGGAGAGGTGCCGAGGCGAAGCCGAGACGGGGGGTGACGCATAATCGCTTCAGCCCTTCTTTTTCTTCTTAGGCTTGCCGCCTTTGCCTTCGCGGCGCCTTGGATGCCTTCGACTTGGCGGCCAGCTTCGACAAGCTGCCTGGTGTAGCTGTTGTGCAGTGCGCCGGCGCCCCAGCCCTTGCCCTTGTTCTGGCGCGACAGGGCGTCCATGATGGCGACAAGATTATCGTCACGGATCCGTTCCAATTCGCGAATGGAAAGGCCTTTTGCCTGTTCGTCGGACTGCGTGGCGATCAGGTCGACCAGCTCGTCGTTGAACTCCGGCACATCCATCAGCTTGGTCCACGGCCATTTCAGGCAGGGTCCGAACTGCGCCATGAAGTGGCGCATGCCCGCCTCGCCGCCGGCAACGCGATAGACCTGGAACATACCCATCTGCGCCCAGCGCAGGCCGAACGAATAACGCATGATGTCGTCGAGTTCTTCGACAGTGCAGATGCCGTCCTTGATCAGCCACAGCGCCTCGCGCCACGCCGCTTCGAGCAGGCGGTCGCCGACGAAGGCCTCGATCTCCTTGCGGATGACGACGGGCTTCATGCCGATCGATGCATAGACTTCGCGCGCCTTCTCGATCGCCTTCTTCGATGTCTTCTCGCCGCCGACGATCTCGACCAGCGGCAGCAGGTAGACGGGGTTGAACGGATGGCCGACGACAAGGCGCTCCGGACGCGCCATCGAGGTCTGCATGTCCGACGGCTTTATGCCGGACGTCGAGGAACCGATCAGCGCGTCCTTCGGTGCGTGGGCATCGATCTCGGCCAGCACCTTGTGCTTCAGCTCAAGGCGTTCCGGCACGCTTTCCTGGATGAAGTCGGCGTCCTTGACCGCTTCCGCGATCGTTTTGGCGTAGGTTATTTTACCTTCCGTCGGCAGGCCGCCCGGCACCATCTGCTTGTAGGCGCGGCGCGCATCTTTCATCACCTCGTCGACCTTGCGGGACGCCTCCGGGTCCGGATCGAAGATCGAAACGTCGATGCCGTTGAGCAAAAGGCGCGCGACCCAGCCGGCGCCGATGACCCCGCCGCCGATGGCGGCTGCTTTGCTGATCGTCCCCATGTCCTACCAGCGCTTCTGGAGCTTGAGTTTCGTACGGACCTCGGCCGGGCTCATGATCCTCGAACCCATGCCTTCGGCGATCTTGACGGCGCGCTCGACCAGTGCGCCGTTCGTGGCGAACACGCCCTTGTCGAGCCAGAGATTGTCTTCGAGGCCAACACGCATATTGCCGCCAGCCGCCAGCGCCACCGCGGTGTAGGGCAGCTGGTTGCGGCCGATCGAGAAGGCAGAGAAGACCCAATCAGAGGGCAGGTTTGCAGTCAAAGCAGTGAGCGTCGCGATGTCGTCCGGCGCGCCCCACGGAATGCCCATACAAAGCTGCACCATGACGGGGTCGTCGAGCAGCCCCTGCCCATGAAGCCATTTGGCAAGCAGCAGATGACCGGTATCGAAAATCTCAACTTCGGGGCGCACTCCGAGCTTCTGGATCTGCGCCGCCATTTCCTTCAGCATGCCCGGCGTGTTGGTCATGATGTAGTCCTGCTCGCCGAAGTTCATCGTGCCGCAGTCGAGCGTGCAGATTTCGGGCAGCAGCTTTGCAACATGCGCCAGCCGCTCGGTGGCGCCGACCATATCGGTGCCGATCTCGGCCGGCGGCAGCGGCCTCTCGGCGCTGCCCAGCGTCAGGTCGCCGCCCATGCCGGCAGTGAAATTGATGATCACATCGACGCCCGACTTCTTGATGAGGTTCATGACCTCTTCATAGAGCGCCACGTCGCGCGCGCCCTTGCCGGTTTCGGGATTGCGTACATGGATATGGGCGATTGCAGCGCCGGCATTGGCTGCCTCGATCGAGGCTTCGGCGATCTGGCGCGGCGTGACCGGCACCTTGTCGGAGCGGCCGGCCGTGTCGCCGGAGCCGGTGACGGCGCATGTGATGAAAACGTCGCGACTGGGCTTGAGACCCATGGTGAGAACCTCCCGGAATCTGATCGGCGGATCATGACGCGCTTGCAGGATTCTGCTTTGCGATTTACGAAGTCGAATTGATGCAAAGCGAAAAGCCCACGATCTTTCAGGCCGAACGGTCGTCGCTCAAAGTGACGCTGCTTGTATTTTCGGGATCGTCGATCATGTGCGTGGCATCGACGGTCGATCCACTGCGCGCTGCAAACCGCGTGTCGGGCGAAGTTGTGTTCGACTGGAAGATCGTTTCCGTCGGTGGCGAGCAGCCGGTCACGACGAGTGGCCTTCCGGTGGCTGTCAGCGGACGCTTCGAACCGGCTGAGAGCACGGACGTACTCATCCTCGTCGGCGGCTTCGGCACCCGCGACCAGGTCTCGCGCGAATTGCTGGCCGGCGTACGGCGCGTTGCCAAGGCCGCGCGGGCCTGCGGCGGCGTCGAGGCCGGGACGTGGCTGCTGGGCCGGGCGGGTCTGCTCGAAGGCCGGAAGGCGACGACGCATTGGGAGGACATGGAGGACTTCGCGGCCGCCTTTCCGGGAGCGGATGTGCGGCCGGACCGATATGTCATCGACGGACCGGTCTTCACATCGGGCGGGGCATCGCCGACCTTCGACCTCATGCTGCACCTCATCCGCACGCGGCTTGGCATGGCGGTTGCGCTCGATGTGGCCAGCGTCTTCATCTACGACCAGGCAAAGGCCGCGACGGACGCGCAGCCCCTGGTCTCGCTCGGACGGCTCGACGGTTACGATCCACGGCTGGCGCAGGCGATCCGCCTTATGGAAGCGCATATCGACGAACCGCTCACCATCGCTGCGATCGCACGACGGACCGGAATCACAGCCCGCGCGCTGGAGATGATCTTCCGCAAGTCGATCGGCGAGACGCCAGGCGCCTACTATCTGCGCCTGCGCCTCAACGCCGCCAGACGCCTCGTTCTCGACACGCGCGAAGCGATGGCGGACATCGCAGCCCGTACAGGGTTTTCGTCGGCGGCGGCCTTCTCGCGCGCCTTCTCGAACGCCTTCGGCACAGCTCCGGTGCGGATGAGGAGGGGGTAGAACCGGGCATAATATCGATGGCGCTTACCCTTGCTATGCCTTCCGCGCGACGATCCAGTCGACCGCGGCAACGATGTCGTCGACGACGGCGGTCGGATGCGGCTCGAAGCGCGTTTCGTCGCCCGGCCGGTATTTCCCGGTGCGGACCAGCAAGGCAAAGGCAACGCCAGCCCGAAGTGCGCCCGCCACATCGCTCTCCGCATCATCGCCGACCATCACCGCCCGATCGGGCGGGCAATCCATACCAGCGAGCGCGGCCAGGAAGAAATCCGCCGAAGGCTTGCCGAGCACAAGGGCAGGCCGCAGGCTCGCGAACTCCAGAGCCGCGACGAACGGTCCGGCATCGAGGCTGAGCTTTCCGTCGGAATCCTTGAAGGCCCGGTTGCTTGCCAGTGCGAGGAAGTCCGCTCCCTCGACCAGCCTGCGGAATGCTCGATTTAGCGCCGCATAGTCGAGCGCATCGCCCGCGTCGCCGATCACCACGGCAGTCTGACCGTCTCTCGGCAGACCGTCGAACTCGCTCGCGAGATCCGGATGGACCAGAAGATGCGGCTGGCGGGCATGCCGGAGAAGCCATTCGCGTGCCGCGCGTGCAGGTGTGAAGAGCTCGGCCTCTGTAACGGCGAGGCCAAATCCGGCGAGCCGCTCGATGATCCTGCGATTTGTCGACCGTGTCGTGTTGCTGACGAAGCGGAGCGGCAGGCCGCTGGCCCGCAACCGTTCCAAAAATTCGACGGCGCCCGGGATCGCCGTGTCACCGTCGTAGATGACGCCCGCAAGGTCCAGAAGCACACCACTGATCATCCATCAAAGATGGTCAGGCAGGAGCAGAAGGTCAAACGCTGACGTACTGCCTCAGACGGGGTGCCCGTCGCTGTCGTCACCAATCAGAGACCGCATGCGGTCGGCGACTTCCGCCTGATGCCGGTTGACAATGGCTCGATCGACGGCGTCGTAACCTTCCGCCTCCTCGGGCAGTGAAAGCAGAAGATCAACGATCAATTCGGCTCCGGAACGAACCCGCGAAGACTCATTTCTGGCTCTGAAGGCGGAGTGTTTCGCTGCAACTTTGCCCTCGTCCGTATGCATGCGTTTCGTCCTCTTCCCTGTACGCAGAAGCTGATCGGCGCAGGCGGCGCATTGAAGGCGGGATCGCGGCAATTAGGCGGCGGGCAGATGAAACTTTCTTACAGCTTTTATTACAGATTACAGCAGAATGCGAAATTGCGCTTGGTTGGCGGAACGGCCTGGTGCGGCATGGCGGCGGCTAACCCTTCTTCCCCCTGTGGGAGAAGGTGGATCGGCGCGCAGCGCCGAGACGGATGAGGGGTGTCGGGCGGACTGCAGCGCAATCGAAATGGCAGTAACATCAATGCTTGGCACCCAATTCTGAAGCGCCTCGTTTCTTCCAGCACCCCTCATCCGACCTCGCCTTCGGCTCGGCCACCTTCTCCCACAAGGGGAGAAGGGAAGAACCCACCATTTGCCGCCCATAGCGCAAGTTGGATTTCAAAGACTACTCTACACATACTCTACACGTACCAATTCACCACGTTCTCCAGATGCTCCTGGCGACCGGATCGCGGCAGCGGTTCGATTTTCTTGTCCACAACGCGCTCTGCGATCTCTTCGAGCGTGCGCTTTCCGGAAAGCATTGCCTTGGCCTCGGCTGAATTCCAGCCGGCGTAGCGCTCTTCCAACGGGCCGGACAGCGCCTTGTCCTCGATCATCTTCGCCGCAGCCTTGAGCCCGCGCGCGCAGCAATCCATGCCCCCGATATGGGCCGTCAGGAGATCTTCCGGGTCGAGCGACTGACGACGCAGTTTGGCATCGAAGTTCGTGCCTCCGGTCTTGAAGCCGCCGCCCTGCAGCACCTGATAGTAGGCGAGCGCCATTTCCGGCACATTGTTGGGGAACTGGTCGGTGTCCCAACCAGATTGATAATCGTTGCGGTTCATGTCGATCGAGCCAAAGATGCCGAGCGCATTTGCCAGCGCCAACTCGTGCTCGAAGGAGTGGCCTGCAAGGATCGCGTGGCCCTGCTCGATATTGACCTTCACTTCGTTCTCAAGGCCGAAATCGGCGCAGGAAGCCGTAGACGGTGGCGACATCGTAGTCATATTGGTGCTTGGTCGGCTCCTGCGGCTTTGGCTCGATCAGGATCGTGCCCTTGAAGCCGATCCGGTGCTTGTAATCCACGACGAGGGTGAGAAAGCGGCCGAGTTGGTCGAGTTCGCGCCCCAAATCGGTGTTGAGCAATGTCTCGTAGCCTTCGCGCCCGCCCCAAAGAACGTAGTTCTCTCCCTCGAGCCGCTGCGTGACGTCGATGCACTTCTTAACGGTTGCCGCCGCATAGGCGAAGACATCCGGATCGGGGTTTGTGGCCGCCCCCGCCATGAAACGGCGATGGGAGAAGAGGTTGGCCGTACCCCATAGCAACTTGACGCCGGTCTTGCTCATTTTGCCGGCAAAATAGTCTGCGATCTCATCCAGCCGGGCGGCACTTTCGGCAAAGGTCGAGGCTTCCGGCCGGACATCGGCGTCGTGGAAACAGAAGTAGGGGACGCCCAGCAAGGAGAACATCTCAAAGGCGACGTCGGCCTTGAGCTTCGCTTTCTCCATCGTGTCGCCGAACCAGGGACGCTCGAAGGTCTGGCCGCCGAAGGGATCTCCGCCTGGCCACGCGAAGCTGTGCCAATAGGCGATGGCAAAGCGCAAATGGTCTTCGAGACGCTTGCCGAGAACGATCTCGTCCGGATTGTAATGCCGGTAGGCGAGCGGATTGGTGCTGTCCGGTCCTTCATATTTGACTTTGGCGATGTCGCCAAAAAATCCGCTGCTCATGATGAAACTCCTCTGATCGCTGGATAAAGCGCCCGATAGCGCTCATAGGCTTCGTCAAAAGCGCCGGCCAAAGCATGATCGGGCTCGACTGTTTCCGCCGTTTCGGGCGGCGTGCAGACAGCAAAGGGATCAGCCTTCTCCGCTGCGATCATGCCTAGCCTGGCAGCGCCGAAGGCCGCCCCGAAATCGCCGTCAGCCGGCAAGTCGACCGGAATCCGAAGCGCTGTCGCAATCGCCTTCAGCCAGTAGCGTGAGCGCGAGCCCCCGCCGATCGCGGTGACACGCGCGAGGTCCGTGCCCGCCGCATGCAACGCGTTGAGGCTGTCCCGGAAAGCGAAAGCGACGCCTTCCAGAACCGCCTGGGTGAGAACAGGGCGGCTCAATTCATGGGCAAGCCCCGTGAAGGAACCGCGAATGACGGCGTCATTGTGTGGTGTCCGCTCGCCGGAGAGGTAGGGCAGGAATGTCACGCCTGTCGGCGCTTTGAGATCGTCGCCCAACTCGTTAGTGAGTTCCGCCGCGTCTCGGCCGGTGACGTCCGAGAGCCAGTTGAGCAAATCAGTCGCGGACAGAATGACGCCCATCTGATGCCAGGCGCCCGGCAGGGCGTGACAAAACGTGTGCACGGCGCTTTCGGGATTGGGCAGATATGAGCCATTCGCGGCAAACAGGACGCCCGAAGTGCCGAGCGAGACAAAGGCTGTGCCCGGCCTGACCGTTCCCATGCCGCAGGCGGAAGCGGCATTGTCGCCCGCCCCTCCGGCAACCACGACGTTGCGCTGCATGCCCCATCGGTCGCCAAGCTCGGCGCGAAGCGTGCCGCCCGGCTCCGTGCCTTCCACCAGCGCCGGCATGTGGCCTTCATCCAAACCGGTAGCGCCAAGCAGTTCGGGCGACCAGCGGCGCTTGGCGACATCGAGCCAAGCCGTGCCGGCGGAGTCCGACATTTCCGAAATATGTTCTCCGGTCAGCCAGAGCCGAAGAAAATCCTTGGGCAGGAGGACACGGCGCACGCGCGCAAACACCTCCGGCTCCTCATTTTTGACCCAGAGCAGTTTCGGCGCAGTGAAGCCGGGGAAGACGATGTTGCCGGTGATGCTGCGGAAACGCAGATCCGCATCAAGCTCCGAGGCCTCCACGAAACTGCGGGTGTCGTTCCACAGAATGCAAGGACGCAGCACTCGGTCGCTTCCATCGAGAAGCGTCGCGCCGTGCATCTGGCCAGAAAGCCCGATGCCTCTGACGGCTGCGAGTTCACGCGGATGCGATGCCTTCAGCGACGCAATGGCTTCTTCTGCTGCACGCACCCAATCGGCCGGCTCCTGTTCGGACCAGCCCGGATGAGGACGCGAAACATCGAGATCCGCGGTCGCAGAAGCGACGATCCGTTGTGCGCCGTCGATCAGCAGCGCCTTTACGCCAGACGTGCCGAGATCCAGCCCTAGATACATTTGCACACCTCCCAGCCACATTGCGGCCCAATGCAACTGCCCGCGTCAAACTTTCGCCGCGCCAGAGGCGGCCCGGCTGCCCTCCCTATCCAAAGCTTCACAGCAAATTCCGGCTCATGCAAGCGGTCAGGTTAAAATCCGCATGATTTTTTTCGCAGCTCGCAATAAATACCCTTCACCAGGCTTCGGGCGTCACCGCGCCAGCTTTTCAAACCTGCGCGGACCGAAGGCGCGCAACAGGATTTCATCGAGCCGTCAATTTTTGGAATGGGATTGTCCCCGACGGGAACAATACGCACCGCTGCCGCATTATCATTCTCTACAAATTCACTAGAGTTGCCGTCACCGATCAACCGGAGGCAGTCTCATGACGCACGTGCTTTCCCGAAAGGTCTTTGCTGGGCTTCTCGCCGGCGCAATACAGCTCGGCGCTTTGGGCGTCGCATTCGCGGATACGACGATCCTTAATGTCTCCTATGACCCGACCCGCGAGCTCTACAAGGACGTCAACACGGCATTCGCGGCAAAATGGAAGGCCGATACCGGCGAGACGCTGACAATCCAGACCTCGCATGGTGGTTCGGGCAAGCAAGCCAGGGCGGTGATCGACGGGCTGGACGCCGATGTCGTGACGCTGGCACTGGAAAGCGACATCAACGCAATTGTGAAAAACTCGAAGAAGATCAATCCAGACTGGCGCAAGCGGCTGGAAAACAATTCCTCGCCCTACACATCGACGATCGTCTTCCTGGTCCGGAAGGGCAATCCGAAAGGGATCAAGGACTGGGGTGATCTTACCCAGGAAGGCCTGCAGGTGATTACGCCCAACCCGAAGACCTCGGGCGGTGCGCGCTGGAACTACCTTGCCGCCTGGGCTTGGGCGAACGGCCAGTTCGCTGGGGATCAGGCGAAAATCAAGAACTACGTTGCCGACCTCTACAGCCACGTTCCGGTGCTCGACACGGGCGCACGCGGCTCGACGGTGACATTCGCCGAGCGCGGCCTAGGCGACGTGCTGCTTGCTTGGGAGAACGAGGCCTATCTGGCTCTCGACGAGTTCGGCGCCGATCAGTTTGACATCGTTGTCCCGCCGCAATCGATCCTGGCGGAGCCGCCGGTGGCGGTGGTGGACGCGAATGTCGACGCCAAAGGCACAAGGAAGGTGGCCGAAGCCTATCTGAATTTCCTGTATTCGGACGAAGGTCAGCGGCTGGCCGCGAAGCACCACTACCGACCTTCCAAGCCCGAGCTTGTTCCGGCCGGCGAATTGCAGAAGCTTCCAGAACTGAAGCTGGTGTCCATCGACGATCCGATTTTTGGCGGCTGGGCCAAGGCACAGCCTTATCATTTCGACGATGGTGGTATATTCGACCAGATCTACAAGCCAGCGCAGTAAGGGACTTCAAAGGATTCATGACAACAGCACCCGCTACGGCGGGGTGGCGGTTCAGACAGCCGAGCGTCATTCCGGGTTTCGGATTGACGCTCGGCTTCTCGCTTGCCTACCTGACGCTAATCATCCTCATCCCCCTTACGGGCCTGGTCTGGCGTACCGCCTCGTTGGGTTGGGCAGATTTCTTCGCCATCGCCACGGATCGCCGGACATTACAAGCGCTGAAGATCAGTTTCGGGACGGCGCTGATCGCCGCGGCCATCAACGTCGTCTTCGGCACGATCGTGGCCTGGGTGCTGGTCCGCTACAAGTTTCCAGGCCGGCGGGTCGTCGACGCGATGGTCGACCTGCCGTTTGCGTTGCCGACCGCCGTGGCAGGCATCGCACTCACCACACTCTATGCGCCGCGCGGCTGGATCGGCTCGCTGCTCGCCCCGCTGGGCATCAAGGTAGCCTACACTCCTCTCGGCATTATCATTGCGCTGGTCTTTATCGGGCTGCCCTTCGTGGTGCGAACGGTGCAGCCGATCATGGAGGAAATCGACAAGGGCGTGGAGGAAGTGGCCGCGACCTTGGGCGCTACCCGGTTCCAGACTGTCTGGCGCGTCCTTTTTCCCGGGCTGGCGCCGGCGATCCTGACCGGCTTCGCTCTTGCCTTCGCACGAGGCGTCGGTGAATACGGGTCGGTGATCTTCATCGCCGGCAACCTGCCCTATGTGTCGGAAATCGCACCGTTGCTCATCGTGATCCGACTTGAGGAATACGACTACGCCGCAGCGACCGCGATCGCCACGATCATGCTCGCGCTGTCCTTCGGCATGCTGCTCTTCATCAACCTCGTCCAGGCATGGAGCCGCAAACGCTATGGCTGATGCACCCGCAGCGTCCCCCCACCGCATGCCGCGTTTCCGGTCGGCGGTGACCGAGACCAGAGCGACGCGTTTTGCTCTGATGGCGGTGGCCTTCCTTTTCCTCGGCATCTTCCTGCTATTGCCTCTGATCATCGTCTTCATCGAAGCCTTCCAGAAGGGTTTTGGGACGTTCTCGGAACAGCTTTCCGATCCCGACACCTTGGCCGCGATCAGGCTGACGCTGATGGTCGCTGCAATCGCGGTGCCGCTCAATCTCGTCTTCGGCATCGCCGCAGCCTGGGCGATCGCCAAGTTCGACTTCAGGGGCAAGGCTTTCCTGATCACGCTGATCGACCTGCCCTTCTCGGTGTCCCCGGTGATATCGGGGCTGGTCTACGTGCTGCTTTTCGGAGCAAGCAGCGTGCTTGGGCCCTGGCTGAAGGCGCATGGCGTGGAAATTCTGTTCGCCGTGCCAGGCATCGTGCTGGCGACCGTGTTCGTCACGTTTCCGTTCGTCGCGCGCGAACTCATCCCGCTGATGCAGGAACAGGGAACCGGCGACGAGGAGGCGGCGATTTCGCTCGGCGCCAATGGGTGGCAGACCTTCTGGCACGTCACGCTCCCCAATATAAAATGGGGCCTGCTCTATGGCGTACTGCTCTGCAATGCGCGCGCCATGGGTGAGTTCGGCGGCGTGTCGGTCGTATCGGGCCACATTCGCGGCCTGACCAACACTATGCCGTTGCACGTCGAAATCCTTTACAACGAATACAATGCCGTCGGCGCTTTCGCTGTCGCCTCGTTGCTGGCGGGCCTCGCGCTGGTAACTCTGGTATTGAAAACGCTATTGGAAATCCGCTATGGCGCCGAGATCGCTGCAACGCGCGGACATTGATTTCAAAGGATCAATACATGGAAGTTCGCGTCGCCAATGTACGCAAGGAGTTCGACAAGTTTCCGGCCTTGCGCGATGTCTCGCTGGACATCCGCTCCGGTGAATTGATCGCGCTGCTTGGCCCGTCCGGCTCCGGCAAGACGACGCTGCTGCGGCTCATTGCAGGTCTCGAGCGGCCGACCAAGGGAGCCATCTATTTCGCTGATGAGGACGCATCGCTGAAGACGGTGCAGGAGCGCAATGTCGGCTTTGTCTTCCAGCACTATGCCCTCTTCCGGCATATGACGGTGGCCGAGAATATCGGCTTCGGCCTGAAGGTGCGCCATCACAACCGTCCGCCGGACCGGGAGATCAAGCGGCGAGCCTCCGAACTGCTCGATCTTGTCCAGCTTTCTGGCCTCGAGAAGCGTTATCCCGCGCAATTGTCAGGCGGACAGCGGCAGCGCGTCGCGCTGGCGCGTGCGCTTGCCATCGAACCGCGCGTGCTGCTTCTGGACGAACCTTTTGGCGCTCTCGACGCACAAGTACGCCGCGAATTGCGACGCTGGCTGCGCGAAATCCACGACAAGACCGGCCATACGACCGTTTTTGTGACGCACGATCAGGAAGAAGCCCTAGAACTTGCCGACCGCGTCGTGGTGATGAGCCAAGGCCGCATCGAGCAGGTCGGCACGTCGGACGAGGTTTACGACACCCCGAATTCGCCTTTCGTTTTCTCCTTCATCGGTGAATCCAGTTCGCTTCCTGTCACCGTCGAGAAAGGCCAGCTGTGGATTGCCGACCGCGCTATCGGCATTTCAGCCCCCGAGGCCTCCGACGGCAACGCGGTGCTCTATTTCCGGCCGCACGACATCGAGCTCCTGGACAATGCGGGCGGCTGCATTGCCGGAACCGTCGCGGCCAGCCGCCGGGTCGCAGGCACCCGGCACGTAGAACTTGAGGTCGGCGCTGAAAGACAGCGTGTCGAACTTGAGATCCCGACCTCGCACCCGGCTTCGGAGAAGACGCGGATCGCCTTCCGCCCGAAGAAATGGAAGCTGTTTCCAGCCGAGGCGTAGGCGCTTCTGGGCGGCCGCCGGTGCCATTGCCAAGATAAACAGGAGGGCCGACGTCGGGACGGCCCTAAGAGAGCGGAGCAGCGCAGTCTCGTAGAAGGCCAGACCCCGGCATCGCTTGCCCCGGAAACCGGCAGGCCAAGGCTGTCGCAGATTGCCATCCCGAGCTCCGATCAATTCCCCGATCGCACGGCGACCGTCGCAATGCCAGCGCCGACGAGAAGCGTGCCTCCGGCCTTGTTGAAGATGCCGATCGCCCGGGGATTGCGCACAATGTTGCGCGCTCGCGACGCGACCAATGCGTAACCGAGGGCATTGGCGAAGGCCAGCACGAGGAATGTCGTTTCAAAGATCAGCATCTGGATGAGGAAATCCGCATTGCGGTCGAGGAACTGCGGCAGAAACGCTACGAAGAAGGTGATGCTCTTGGGATTGAGCGCCGTCACCAGCCAGGCATGACCCATCATTTTCGCGGCGGGCGTGCGTCGGTGCGCGGCCTGGCATCAAGCGCCCCGCCGGCTCGGAAGAGCTTGATGCCCAGATAGATCAGATATGCGGCGCCAATCCATTTCAACACCGTGAAAATCGTCGCGGACGCCATTAGCAAGGCCCCGATGCCGAGCATCGAGAGCGTCATGGCCGTGAAATCGCCCAACGCCACGCCGACCGCCATCGGCAGCGCGGTGCGCCAGCCCTGACCGAGCGCATAGGAAACGACCAGCAGGATGGTCGGACCGGGAATGACAAGGAGTACGGCAGACGCGGCGGCGAAGGCGGCCCAGGTTTCAATTGTCATGGTCGGGTTCCTTGTCTCGGGACCAGATCAATCCCCGATCCCGAGTGGTTGTAAAGAGGGAAGCCGTCCATGCTCCGCCTTCGATACATTCCCGACACCACACCCCTGCCCTGCATGATGTTCTCGCCTGGCCGACACTGCACAGCCGGTCCGCAACGGTGCAGAAAACGACCTACGGCCTGCTTTCACGGATGTAGCGTTGCGCGATGTCGCGCATGCGCGCGCCATGTCGAAACTCTCGCCGTGACCACCATGGACGACACGAACAGGCAAATCGGACGATGCGAGCCATTGTGACGCGGTAGGCCGCACGGTCGCTGTCGGGAAGCAAATCGTAAAGCTCGCCGTCGTAGATGGCGTCGCCACTGAAAAACACGCCATCCTTTTCGTCCAACAGTCCAAGCGATCCCGGCGAATGGCCCGGTAAATGCAGAACTTTGAACGTTCGGTTGCCAACGTCGATCGTGTCGCCTTCGCCGAGCATCCTGGTCAGCGGAGCAGGCAGGATTGCATAAGCGTCGGCAGTCCAACCGGCGCTCGGCACGACGGAGACTGGCTCGTCGAGGGCGCGGAACATGTCGGCATAGGTGAACCGGTCTTCCATCGTCTCGAACGCGGCGGCTTCGATTAGCGGCCCTGCGCGGTCCGCGAATTCGTGGAACGAGCCGACATGGTCGGAATGGACATGCGTGGCGAACGCGAGGACAGGCTTGCCGGGCGTCAGATCGAGCGCGGCTGAAAGACTGCGAAGGCCAAGGCCCGTGTCGATCACCAGATCGATGTCTTTCCCGCGCAAATGCCAGATATTGGACCGGAAAACATCGTCCACGCAGGGCTCGTCGAGCACCATGAGGTCTGGTGCAGCCGGTCGCTTGCGAAACCAGTCCGGGGCTGTTGCCATCGTTTCCCGTCCCTCCCCGCGCCCTCAATTCGAGTTGTCCGGGGATTTACTCTTTATCAACCATGAATTTACATGATCGCGACGAATTTCAACCCGTGGGGGCACCGCGTGTCGCGTCAGTTTCGTGCATTCAATTTCATCTCGCAAACAGCAAAGATACAAGAACCGATTTCCCGCAGGTCAGTACTGACGGGCTTGGGCGTCATGGGGCTCGGCGGCATCAGCGGCTGCATGAGCACAGTTCAAATGCCGGACCTTGGCGTGGACCAGACGTCGACCGCCGCGATTCGACCGCATATCAGCGTCGATCGTTCGGTGACGAGCGCGCAGCTGATGTATGCCTCCTTCGCCGACGACGGCTTTCAGCTACCCGAAATACCGTATCAGAAGGTCGATTCGAAATTTCGCCGGCAGATCGTCGTCGATCCGACCGGCGAGGCGCCAGGGACGATCGTCGTCCATCTTCAGGAGCGTCACCTTTACCTCGTCCAGCCGGGCGGCGACGCCATCCGCTATGGCGTCGGCATCGGGCGTGACGGTTTCCGTTGGCAGGGCCGCGCAAATGTCCAATACGGCAAGAAATGGCCGACGTGGACGCCGCCAGCGGAGATGATCGCGCGTAAGCCTGAACTGGAGAAATGGCGCGGAGGCCAGCCCGGAGGGCTCGAAAACCCGCTCGGTGCGCGCGCGCTCTATCTCTACAGGGACAACCAGGACACCGGCTACCGCATTCATGGGTCGCCTGAGTGGTGGACCATCGGCCAGGCAATGTCTTCCGGCTGCGTGCGCATGATCAATCAGGACGTGATCGACCTCTACAATCGCGTGTCCGGAAAGGCGCCAGTCGTGGTGGCCTAGCGCATCGGCACGAAAATCGGGATCGATTTTCGGTAGCGCGATGCGAATTAACAACTTAGAGCGTCGTTTGTGCGTCCAAAAGGACGCACGGCGCTCTAAAGCGCGCGCGGCGAAACGGATCTTGCGACGCGCTTAAGCTATTGTTTTTGTGCATGTCGTTTTCCCAAAACCGCTGCACACTTTTGGGCGACATGCATTAACGGACCGCGCTTCGCGGTTGCGCAAAGCGGCAATACGCGCAAATGTAACCGTGGATTAACACCGGAGAATTCGCATGCCGCGTACTTTTGTCATTGCCCAGGGCGGAGGCCCGACGGCCGTCATCAACCAGACATTGGCCGGCGCGGTCGGCGAAATCGAGCGGCGTTATCCCGACGCCAGGATACTGGGCTCACGGCACGGCGTGCGCGGCATTCGCGATGGCGACTATGTCGACTTCTCCGAGGTGCCGGCTGAACGCATGAGGAAAATCGGCAAGACTCCGGGCGCGGCCCTGGGCAGCACGCGCGACAAGCCGGACGCGGCCTATTGCGATCTCGTGCTCAAGGGACTGCAAAAGGTAGGCGCCGATGCCTTCATCTATATCGGCGGCAACGATACGGCCGGCACCCAGCAAATTCTTTCAGATGCGGCGGGCGGCTCGATCGCGTTCGTCCATGCGCCGAAGACCATCGACAATGATCTCGTCGAAAACGACCATACGCCAGGTTTCATATCGGCCGGCGAGTTCGTCGCCGGCGCGTTCCGCAGCGTCGATCTCGACTTCCGGGCGCTGCCGGGCGTCTATGTCGGCATCGTCATGGGACGGCACGCGGGCTTTTTGACCGCCGCCGCGGCGGCATGGCGCGACGACGAGGACGATGGTCCGCACCTGCTCTATGTTCCGGAGCGCGCTTTCTCGGTGCCGCGCTTCATCGACGATGTGCGCTCGACGCTCGATCGCTACAAGCGCTGTATCGTCGCGGTTTCCGAAGGCGTGACGACGGAAGACGGCCGCGCGCTCGTGGAAAGTCTGGTGCCCCCCGACCGGCTGGAGCGCGACGCGCACGGCAACATCAAGCTCTCCGGCAGCGATCTCAGCATGGCGTTCGAGCGTGCGCTCGCGGATGGCCTGCCCGGCAAGCGGGCCCGTGTGGACGCGCTCGGCTATATGCCGCGCGGCTATATCGGCGCGATCAACGAGACCGATGCCAAGGAGGCTTTCGAGGCCGGCGTTTTTGCCGTGGATACGGCGGATCGCGGCGGCGGCTCGGTCGCATTGCAGTACGAGGGCGGCAAGACGGTGATGCGGCGCGTCCCGCTTGCCAATGTCGCCGGGAAGACCCGTCACATGCCGGACAACTTCCTGCTGCCGGACAGGAACCACCTCTCGGAAAAGGGCATGGCCTATCTGACCCGGCTCATTCCAGTCAAATACGAGGTCGGCCGGCCATTCGTGTAAGGCTGCGACGTCGTGCGGGCGCCCGTGGCCGACAGCTGCCGCCGGCAAACTCAGAAGAACTTCGCAGGGTAAGGCAAACCG
Organism: uncultured Alphaproteobacteria bacterium; assembly: GCA_963735385.1. Classification (GTDB taxonomy): domain Bacteria; phylum Pseudomonadota; class Alphaproteobacteria; order Rhizobiales; family Rhizobiaceae; genus CAVTKY01. The sequence goes on from CAVTKY010000023.1 coordinate 104,554, forward strand.
ACGCCTCACCCTGCTTACGTTAACGTCGCGGCTACTCTGCCGCGATCGGCAGTTCGCGGCCTGCGGCGCGCTCCAGCGCATGAACGTTGGAGACATGCTCCATGCTGTCCGCCGCCTCCGGTTCGTCCTTGCTGTTCGGCTTGACCAACCAGCGGAACAGTCTCGCCGTGCCGATCGCGGCGTCGTCCATGATCGTGTAGAGGGACGGCACGAAAATCAGCGACAGGAAGGTCGAGACGAGCAGCCCGCCGACCACGGCCACAGCCATCGGCGCACGGAACTCACCGCCATCGCCGAGAGCCAGAGAAGCCGGAACCATGCCCGCCGACATGGCGATGGTCGTCATCACGATCGGCCGGGCGCGTTTGCGGCCTGCATCGATGATGGCCTCGGCACGCGGAATTCCGTGCTTGACCTCCTCGACCGCGAAATCGACCAGCATAATCGCGTTCTTCGTGACGATGCCCATCAGCATCAGGATGCCGATGACAACCGGCATCGAGACGGCCGAATTGGTCAGCCACAGCCCCGCCACCACACCGCCGATCGCCAAGGGGAGCGAACCAAGGATGGTAAAGGAATGGAAGACCGAGCCGAACAGCAGGATCAGCACCACAAGCACCAGCATCAGGCCGGTGCCCATGGCGGTCGCGAAGCCGGAGAAAACCTCGCCCATGATCTCGGCGTCGCCGGTTTCCTGGATGCGGGTGCCGGCGGACATGTCTTTCACTTCCGGCAGCGCCCACACGATGCCCAGACCTTCGCCAAGCTCCGCACCACCGGCCATGTCGGCGGCGATAACCACACGGCGTTCGCGGTTGAAGCGCTGGATCGACGACGGACCCTGGCCAAAACGGATTTCGGCGACGGAGGACAACGGCACGGTGACGCCTGACGGCGTCGGCACCGGCAAAGTACTGACGACCGACAGATCGTCGCGCGCCTTTTCGTCGAGCTGAACTCGGATCGGGATCTGGCGGTCGCCGACCGTGAATTTCGCCAGATTTGCGTCGACATCGCCGATCGTTGCAATGCGCAGCGTTTCCGAAAGCGTGGCTGTCGAGATGCCCAGTTCGGCGAGGCGGTCAAGATTCGGCATGACGATGATTTCGGGCCGATCCAGCGCGGCATTCGACGAAATGGCGCGGAACTTTCCGGTCGCCGCCATCGCGCTCTGGATTTTCCGCGCCTGCGCGTCGAGCAATGCGCCATCCGTGCCCATCACGCCGAAGGCGAGTTGGCGTTCGCCACGATCATTGACGAAGTAGGCGCGCAGATCGGGAATAGTTTCCAGCTTCTTGAGCAGGATTTCCTCGATCTCGTGCTGCGGCACATCGCGTTCGGACTTATGCTTCAGGTCGGCAACGACCGTAGCGCGGCGCGGCTCCAGCGTGCCGGTGGGGCCGGACCCGCCGATTACATAGACGTTCTCGACTTCCGGCACCTCGCGCATCAGCGTCGTGACGTCATCGGTCATAACGCGCGTATCTTCGAGCCGGCTGCCGGGCGGCAGTTCGAGCGAGAAGACGATGCGGCTCGCGTCCTCCTTCGGAATGAAGCCGGAGGGCAGGAAGCCGATCGCGTAGATCGACCCGGCGAAGAACGCGATGCCTCCGGCAAGCGTCAGCCAACGGAAGCGCAATGTGGTCCTGAGCAGGCTTTCATAGCCGCGCATGATGATGCCCGGTTTGGGTTCGGCATGGACGTGGCTGCGCAGGAAATAGGCCGCGAGTAATGGCGTGATCAGACGCGCGACCAGCAGCGAGAAGAACACAGCGACGGCGACTGTGAGGCCGAACTGCTTGAAATACTGGCCGGCGATGCCGCCCATGAAGCTGACCGGCGCGAAGACAGCCACGATCGTCGCCGAAATGGCGATGACCGCCAGCCCGATCTCATCGGCCGCTTCCAGCGAAGCGCGATAAGGCGACTTGCCCATCTTGACGTGCCGGACGATGTTTTCGATCTCGACGATCGCGTCATCAACCAGAATACCGACCACCAGCGTAATGCCGAGCAGGCTGACAAGATTGAGCGAGAAGCCCATCATGTCGAGCGCCCAGAACGCCGGAATGATGGAAAGTGGCAGCGCAATCGCCGCGACAACCGTGGCTCGGATGTCACGCAGAAACAGGAAGACCACGATAACCGAAAGGATGGCGCCTTCGAGCAGCGTTTCCATCGCCGCGTCGTAGTTGCCTTCCGTGTAGGTGACGGAATTGTCCACCTTGGTGATCGCAACGTCGGGATGTGCCGACTGCAATTGTTCGACCGCACCCTTGACACGTTCATTGACCTCAACGTCGCTCTCGCCCTTTCCCCGGAAGATGCCGAAGGAAACGACGGTTTGGCCGTTGACGCGCGCGAAGGACTTCGGCTCTTCCCACGAGTCGGTCACCGTTGCGATATCCGACAGCGTGACCTGACGCTCTCCGGCAAGCGGAATCTCCAGCCGTTCAAGATCAGCCAGCGTCTTGGCGCCGCCCAGCGTGCGGATTGCCTGGTCGCGTTCGCTAAAATCAGCGCTGCCGCCGGTCAAATCGACATTGGCCATCCTGAGGGCGCGGTTCACGTCGCCGGCAGTCACGCCCAGCGCGTTAAGCCTGTCCGGGTCGACTTCGATGTGGATTTCGCGCGTGACACCGCCATACCGGTCGACGCGCGCAACGCCTTTCAGCCCCTGAAGCTTGCGGATCACCGTGTCGTCAACGAACCACGACAGCTCTTCCGGCGTCATCGCAGGCGCAGCAACCGCATAGGTGAGGATCGCCTGGCCCTCGACATCGATGCGGTTGACGATCGGCGCTTCAGCCGTTGCCGGGAGATCGGAGCGGATGCGCTCCACCGCGTCCTTGACGTCGGTGACCGCCGTTTGCGTCTCGACTTCCAGCCGGAACTCCACCAGCGTCTGGGAATTTCCCTCGGTGATCGTCGAGGTGACGTTCTTGACGCCGCTGATGTTGGAAACGGCGTCCTCGATTCGCTTGGTCACCTGCGTTTCAAGTTCGCTCGGCGCCACGCCGGGATCGGTCACGACGACGGAGACCAACGGCACGTCGATATTCGGAAAGCGCGTTACCGGCAGCTTCATAAAGCTCATGACGCCAAGCAGCCATGAGCACCAGGAAGAGCAGGATCGGCGGGATCGGATTGCGGATCGACCAGGCGGAAATGTTCCAGTTCATGGCTTGATCGCTCCCGTTTCCTCGCCGCGCACCGGCGTAACGACATCGCCATCACCGACAAACGTGCCCGCGCGCGCGACGACGTCTTGTCCTTCCGCGATGCCGTTCACCTGGACATGGCCATCCGCGCGAGCGCCCAGCGTAACGGGTACGGCCTTTACCTTGCCGCCCTCGACGACCTGAACAAATGCTTCCGTGCCGCGGAAAGTGACGGCGGATGCGGGAACGGAAACGCCATCGATGCGCATCGCCTCGATCTCGCCGCGCGCGAAATTTCCGGCGCGGGCGCCGTGACTGTTTGCGAGCGAAACGTAGATCTTGCCGAGCCGCGACTTCTGGTCAACCTCGGGCGAAATCCGGCGGATTGTACCGGCAATCGCTTTTTCGGCGCCGGCCGGCGTCACCTGTACGGGCATGCCGGGCTGAAGACGTGGCAACGCTGTTTCGGCCACTGTCGCTGCCATCTCCAATTCGCCGCCGATGGCGATGCGGAACAACGGGTCTCCGCCGGCTGAAACGATGCCCCCCAGCGTAGCGTTGCGCGCCAGCACCAGTCCGTCAGCCGGAGCCTTCACTTCGGTCTTCTCGATCTGCAGCAGGATATTCTTTTTCTGCGCGTCGATGACGGCGAGCTGCGCTTCGGAGGCGGCGACCGCCTTCGTTGCGGAAAGAAGCTTCGCCTGAGCGCTGTCGTAACCATTGACGGCGTTGTCGAGCTGCATTTTCGCCGCAACGCCCTTGACCTGCAGCGCCTTGGCGCGATCGAACGCCTCCTGCGCCTGGCGCACGCCAACCTCGGTGTCGCCGATCTGCGCATGCATCTGCGCGATGGTTGCCTCGGCCTGGGCGCGGCTCGCGTCGACCTGGGCAAGCTGCGTGTCGAGCGCGGCGCGGTCAAGAACGGCCAGAACGTCGCCTTTCTTGACCACGTCACCCTCGTCGGCGTTGAGTTGAAGGACAATCATGCCGTTGAGATCGGTTCCGGCCGCCGCCGCCTCGCGGGCAACGATCGTTCCGGTCACCGACAGGCGCTCGACCAGTTCGCGCTCTTCAGCAGCGACGACCCGGATCGCGGGCGGCGTCTGGACGATCGCCTTTTCCGCGGTCTCGCCGGCGGCAAAAACGCCGCCCGAAAGAGCCGCATAGGCAACGCCTGCCAGGAGGACGGCCGCAAGCGAAGAAATGAAGGTCGTACGAACGGTCATCGTCAGTCTCGGAGGTTGGTTTCGGGGATCAGTTGCCGGCAGGCTTGTAGCTGCCGCTCGGCCGGAACATGGCTTCGGTCATCGCCCGCATCAGCTTCTCGATGCGATCATATGGCACGCCAACGCCGGGCAGGTCGTTGGTGGCCAGACCATGCCCGATCGCCATGATCATCGGCATCAGGGCGTCCAGCTCGACGACCGGATCGATGTCGCCCCGATCGATGGCGGCTTGAAGATAGTTGCGAAATTTCTCCTGCACTTCGCCCATGCAGCGTCGCTGATGGCGCGGATGGCCTCGTTGCGGAGCGCTTCGGTGTGTATCTCGGCGAAGATCGGCGCATTGCCGCTCTCGTGGATGTAGCGAATGTGCCCCATTGCGGCGTTGAGAAAGCCATCAACCACGCAAGGGTTCTCGTCCATCGCCGCGAACTTTTCAGCGTCCTGCTTGCGGTCCGCTTCACAAATGGCCTCGATGATCGCTTCCTTGGATGGGAAATAGCGGTAAAGCGCTCCCGGGCTCATGCCCACTTCGGCACAGATCTGGTTCATGGATGCGCCCTGGAACCCAAACCGGAGGAAGCAGGCCTTCGCCGCATCGAGAATGCGCTGGATCTGCTGGTCGCGCCGTTCCGCACGCGAGGGAGCGTGGCTCTCCTTCCGCGAGCAGTTCGAGTTGACCGATAGGCGAGACGTCTTCCATCAGGATTTCCATAAACAAGAGCGAACGTTCATTCTCTCTTTATGCGAATGATCATTCGCAGTCAAGATACCGCAGTGCAGCATCCGATCACAAGAATGTTTACGTCAGCGGCAACCTCCTAGTGCATGTTGCGTCCAATGTGATTCAGGAATGCTGGCGGGACTGCACCCCCGTCTGTCCTGCCGGACATCTCCCCCTCAAGGGGGGAGATCAGCTGCCGCGATACATTCGCTAACCGCGGCCGTCGCAGGACAAGCGTCGTCAACGACGCGCGTGATCTCCCCCCTTGAGGGGGAGATGTCCGGCAGGACAGAGGGGGGTGTCGCAGAGCGACGTTGTGGCAAACTGCGGGGTGAGGTCGATTGTATGCGACATGCGTTAGGAAGCAAGCTTCTCGCGGCATTCATCGGCCCGGGAAAGCAGCAATGTCCGTTCCCGTTCGTTGCGGGTGAGCGAGGCGGCGAGTTCGAATGCGCGTCTCGGCTTCGGCGAAGCGACCAAGCTTGAAGAGAAGATCGCCTCGGATCGCCGGAAGCAGGTGATATTCTTGCAGCACCGGTTCCGAGGTCAGCCGGTCTGCGAGGTCGAGCCCGGCCGCCGGACCTTCGGCCATCGCCACGGCAACCGCACGGTTGAGTTCGACCACCGGCGACGGCGCCCGTTCGGACAATTCGGCGTAAAGCGCGGCGATGCGAGCCCAGTCCGTCTCGTCGGCCACACGCGCCCGCGCATGGCAGGCAGCAATCGCCGCCTGCAGCACATACTGCCCCCGGGCGTCACCCAACGCTTCCGCCCGCGCCAGCGCTGCAAGGCCGCGACGTATGAGAAGCCGGTCCCAGCGCGATCGGTTTTGGTCAAGCAACAGGATGGGTTCGCCCGAAGGTCCGACCCGAGCGCCAAAGCGCGATGCCTGGATTTCCATCAGCCCGACCAGCCCGTGAACTTCCGGCTCGTCGGGAGCGAGCGTGGCAAGGATCCGGCCCAACCGCAGCGCCTCTTCCGAGAGCTGCGGCCTGATCCAGTCGCTGCCTGCGGTGGCCGTGTAGCCTTCGTTGAAGATGAGGTAGATCACTTCCAGCACGGACGACAGGCGCGGCGAGCGGTCCGCGCCGCGCGGAACCTCGAACGGCACACGCGCTTCCGTGAGTTTCCGCTTCGCCCTGACGATCCGCTGCGCAACCGTCGGCTCGGAGACGAGAAAGGCGCGCGCGATCTCCTCGGTGGTCAGCCCGCCGAGCAGGCGCAGCGTCAGCGCAACGCGCGCTTCAGTCGGAAGCACCGGATGACACGCTGCGAAGATCAGGCCAAGGAGGTCATCGCCGATGTCGTCGTCGAGCGCTTCCTCGAGATCGGGCGCGGCACTGTCCTGTTCGATCTCCGCTTCGTAGCCCAGTTCTTCATGCTTGCGCTGGAGCATTCTTGACCTGCGGATATGGTCGATGGCGCGGCGCTTGCCGGTCGCCATAAGCCAGGCCGCGGGATTGCGCGGAATGCCTTGCGCCGGCCACTGTTGCAGTGCCGCGACCAGAGCATCCTGGGCGAATTCCTCGGCAAGGCCGACATCGCGAATGATACGGGCCAGGCTGGCAATGATCTTCGCCTGCTCGATTTTCCAGACTGCGTTGATCGCGCGATGAATGTCGGTAGCCGTCACGGCTACCGATCAGAGCATCCCAACCTGGCGGGTGCAAGCTCGGCGTCGGCTACTTTTCGCTCGCTACGCCCAGTTCGCGAAATCGGTCAACGCCGTCGATATCACCGAAATCCTCCAGTTCGAACATCTGGCGCACTTCGATGTGGCCATCCTCGTTGTGTGGATTGGGAAAACGCCTCGCCCATTCGATGGCCTCTTCCCTGGACTTCACCTGAATGATCGTAAAGCCGGCCAGAAGTTCCTTCGTCTCGGTGAATGGGCCGTCAACGATCATGCGCTTGCCGCCGGAATAATTGACGCGAAAGCCCTTGGAACTTGCCTGCAAGCCGTTGGCGTCCAGCAAAACACCGGCTTTCGCCAGTTCCTCATGATAGTCCGCCATCGCCGTGAAAATATCCTGTGACGGCATGACGCCGGCTTCGGACTCCGCGTTGGCCTTGACCAGAATCATTGAAACCGCATCGTTGTTTCTCCTTCTGTTTTCCGGCCAGCCTTTCCTGCTGCCTTCTACAGTCACGTCGAACGGTGCTCGGCCAAATCGACATGCGGAACAACTTTTTCTCCGGATCAATTCGGACGGGCTCTGGGGCCCGAAACCCGGAATGGCTTGAACGCCTGGTGTGGTGGATTTGAAGTTCCTGTCATCCGCGTTCAGGAACTTTAAATCCGTGAACCACACCAGATTCTAATAAGTGCGTCCTTTTGGACGCACAAAGGACGCTGTAAGTTGTTGAATTCGACGCATCGTGCTTTCCGAAAATCGATCCCGATTTTCGGGCCGATGCGCTAGGAACCGGCGCAGTTTCAAAGAGTTAATGTCGGTGCACGAAACCGTAATCTATTTCGGAGGATCAAAAATGTCCCGCCTTCACAAGACCCCTGTTCTCACCGGTGTTGCGCTTGCGGCAATCCTGGCGTGGACGCCTGTCTTGGCAGAAACCATGAAGTTCAAGGCCGATCTGAAGGGGGCGAGCGAAGTGCCGCCCACCGACAGCGCCGGAAGCGGAAGCGCCGATGTCACCGTCGATACCGACACCAAGAAACTTTCATGGACCATAAATTATAGCGGCCTCTCCGGCGACGCGGCGGCAGCCCACTTTCATGGTCCGGCGGCGGCAGGCGAAAATGCTGGCCCGGCCGTCGACATTTCCGGCTGCGACAATGACTGGGTCGGCCGACATAACCGATCAGCTTCTCGCGGATCTGCAGGCCGGTAAGTGGTACGTCAACATCCACACGGCAAAATTCCCCGACGGGGAAATCCGCGGCCAGTTGGAAAAGGCGCAATAGAGCATGATCCCGAACCGAAGGTCAGCGAAGCAAAAAGTGCGTGCCGGTTTTCGGAAAAGATCACGCGAAATCAAAGAATTGGAGCGCGGCGACGACTCCAATGAAATCATCGCGCTCGACCCTGTCGGACCGCACTGTTGACCGATGCGGTAGAGGCTTTTGCCAATAGGAAATGAAGGGCGAGCTCCGAATTGAGGACGCCCTTCCCGGTCGTCAGAAGTCCATGCCGCCGCCGGGCATGGCGGGCATGGACGCCTCTTTCTTCGGCTTTTCAGCCACCATCGCTTCGGTGGTCACGAGCAGGCCGGCTATCGACGCCGCATCCTGCAGCGCGGCGCGAACGACTTTCACAGGGTCGATCACACCCATCTGATAAAGGTCGCCGTATTCGCCGGTCTGCGCGTTCCAGCCGAACGCGAAATCGCTGTTCTCGCGCAGTTTCCCGACAACGATCGAGCCTTCGGCGCCCGAGTTTTCCGCGATCTGGCGGGCGGGGGCCTCGATGGCTCGGCGGACGATCTCTATACCGACACGCTGGTCGGGATTCGCACCCTGAAGTGTATCCAGCGCCTTCTGCGCCCGCAACAGCGCCACGCCACCGCCAGGAAGGACACCTTCCTCGACGGCCGCACGTGTTGCATGCAGCGCATCGTCCACGCGGTCCTTGCGCTCTTTTACCTCAATCTCAGTTGAGCCGCCGACCCGGATGACAGCCACGCCGCCCGCCAGCTTCGCAAGACGCTCCTGCAACTTTTCCCGGTCGTAGTCGGAGGTCGTTTCCTCGATCTGCGCCTTGATCTGCGTGATGCGGCCTTTGATTTCATCCTTCGAGCCCGCCCCGTCGACAATCGTCGTGTTTTCCTTCTCCACGACGATCTTCTTGGCGCGGCCAAGCATTTGCAGCGTGACATTCTCCAGCTTAATGCCAAGGTCCTCCGAGATTGCAGTGCCGCCCGTAAGAATGGCAATGTCCTCGAGCATGGCCTTACGGCGGTCGCCGAAGCCGGGCGCTTTGACCGCAACGACCTTGAGGCCACCGCGCAGCTTGTTCACCACCAGCGTGGCAAGCGCCTCGCCCTCGACGTCCTCGGCAATGATCAGCAATGGTTTTCCCGACTGCACAACGGCTTCGAGGATGGGCAGTATGGCCTGCAGATTCGAGAGCTTCTTCTCGTGGATGAGCACGTAGGGCTCTTCCAGTTCCGCCCGCATCTTGTCCTGATTGGTAACGAAGTAGGGCGAGAGATAACCGCGGTCGAATTGCATGCCTTCGACGGTCTCGAGCTCGGTTTCGGCGGTTTTGGCTTCCTCGACCGTGATCACGCCTTCATTGCCGACCTTTTCCATCGCTTCAGCCAGATAACGGCCGATTTCAGTGTCGCCATTGGCCGAAATGGTGGCGACTTGCGCGATTTCGGAATTGTTTGAGATGCTGCGGGAGTTCTTCTTCAGTTCGGCGACGATGGCCTCGACGGCAATATCGATGCCGCGCTTCAGGTCCATCGGGTTCATGCCGGCGGCAACCGCCTTGGCTCCTTCCTGGACGATCGCGTGAGCGAGAACAGTCGCGGTCGTGGTGCCGTCGCCGGCAACTTCGCTGGTCTTGGACGCGACTTCGCGGACCATCTGCGCGCCCATGTTCTCGAACTTGTCTTCAAGTTCGATCTCCTTGGCAACGGTGACGCCGTCCTTGGTGATGCGCGGCGCGCCGAACGACTTGTCGATGACGACGTTGCGGCCCTTGGGACCGAGGGTGACCCTCACCGCGTTGGCGAGAATTTCGACGCCGCGGAGCATGCGCTCGCGAGCGTCCGAATGGAATCTTACTTCCTTGGCAGCCATCGTCTCACTCCTTCAATGCAGCGTTCAGAGTTCTCGAATCCGTTCGAATTGGCGCAAACCGGTTCGCTTCAGGCAGCCCTCTTGGCCTCGGCCTCGATTTCCAGAATTCCCATCACGTCGTCTTCTTTCATGATGAGAAGGTCTTCGCCATCAAGTCGGATCTCGGTTCCGGACCATTTTCCGAACAGGATATGGTCGCCGGTCTTCACATCGAGAGGCCTTAGTTGCCCAGTGTCGTCACGTGCGCCAGGGCCGACGGCAAGCACTTCGCCTTCCTGCGGTTTCTCTTTGGCCGTATCGGGAATGATGATGCCGCCTGCGGTTTTCTCACCCGCTTCGACGCGACGGACAACAATTCGATCATGCAGTGGACGGAACTTCATCGGTTCTCCTCCATAAGCCGAATGTTTGTGTTTCCAGCATCGGCCGGCAGCCTGTGACGCTGGTCCCGACCCCTGATAAAGACGGCGTCGCGTGCAGCAAATCTGGGTAGGAAAAACGCCGCATTCAAGGGCCTTTGATGGTAATTTTAGCACTCTCTAAGCGAGAGTGCTAATCCTGTGTTTTGTCGAGTTCTCCTGGCTACCAGGGGCCATCTAGTGGAACGAATTTGACATTCGCATCCCATTTGACATCACACGTCCATTGCGAATGTCAAACTCAAAGTTCCACTAGAATCATATGTTTGCTCGTGGTCCTTATGATTTTAACATTCGCCTGAATGGCCCGTATCAATGGGATGCGAATGTTAGAATTGGACCACTAGTCACCGCATAAATCCATCCGCAGTCCAGCGTTTCTACCAGAACTCATCGTCGATCAGGTCCGGCGTCAGCAAATCCACGAGAATTGCCACCCGTCCGCCGGGCAGATGGCGCCCTTCGCCCATCATGGCCTCGTCGCTGTTGACCCACGCCCATGCCTTTGCCAGTTCCTCACGTGTGGCGCCGACCGCCAGCACTTCGGTGGCCATCGCTTCGTCGATCGGTCCTAGAACCGAAACCACGTCCTGATGCGTCATGCTCATGGTCAGATTCCTCCTGCTATTCCCCGCGCCGTTCACGCAACGCGGACCTCGGCGCGTGCTCACCGTCGCAGATAGTTTTTTGGGTTCTCACATCAAGGACCGATTGCCGGCAATGTCGGTCTTCGGCGCAGATAATGTACGGCGGATAAATCGCCTGGGCACAGCGCCGCGCGTTCTTGCGGGCGCGCTACGACGCTTCACTTCCTCCGGTCGATGCCTGGCTTAACGTTGGCCTCGCGAAGCCACACCGGACACGGCGGAGGGCATACAAAATCTTCGAACGCCATAAACGCGCCATGTGAACGCAAAAAGGGGCCGCGTTAGCGACCCCCAATGGGTTTTGATGCTTGAATCAAATGGGATTTGGTTGCGGGGACAGGATTGAACGAAGCACGTACCGCTGCCCGATTGCGCCTCCAAGTGTAGGCTCCTTTGGCTCACCCCGTCTTTGTATCAGGGCGCTGGTCTTTCTGTAGCAGCCCTGTTTTCCTCCCTACTTCCAGACCACTCCCAAATGCACAGCATACTCACGCCGCCGGTATTGCTCGGCCCGGGCTTTGGTCCGAGGCACATGGTGAGCCTACTGAGAGGTGCGATGCCGTCCGAAGTCAGAGGTCACAGGTTCGAATCCTGTCGGGTGCGCCAATGATTTCAAAGAGTTAACCAGAGAATTGCGGCTGTTCCCACAGATGGTTCCCACACAATGGGCCTAACCTGGAAAAAATGAACTGCTCAGATCACATTTTCAGTCGCCTTCGCACCTGGACGGCAGCGCTCCTGCCGACAGGGACACTCGGTCTCGTAATTAGACACCGAAAGAGATCGCTCTTTCACGGCGGAGACACGGGTTCGATTCCCGTTGGGCGTGCCAATAATTCCAATAGGTTAGCCGGAGTGACACCCCGTTGGGTTAAAATTCAGGTTAAACGGAACGTGCCACCCGCACATCAAATTGATACAAGTGCCCCGCGTCTAACGTCGCGCTCTGTCCATCACGGCGGCAGATGTGCTGCGGAGCCAATCATCGCCTTCGCCCAGTGCCGTCGCCAGAATATGTTCCCGTGCGGCCTCGGGGATAGCACCAGGAACGCGCGTACCTCATTCGCCTTCATCGCACCGAGCGTATCATTCGTAATGATGGGGTCAGCCGTTCGAGTCTGGCAAGCGGCACCAATGACTTAGCCCAATATTTCGGAACTACTGTCGACGTTGGGGACACGCCCGGGGCACAATCTTCGCGAAAGCTCTGGGACAGACCTGGCGGAAAACTGGACCATCGCTCGTCGAGTGCGCGGAGCTGCTCGACCACGGTTCCGCTAAGAGGTGATCGTACGACCTCTGTTCCAGCGGCTTTGCTCGGCGATTTGGCCAGCCATTCTCGGACGACGCGGTGTCGCCGAAATCGCCGCTAAGTGTCGAACATAGCCCCCTTGCCCTAGGCGGTGCGCATAATGGGCTAATGTGGTATATAGATACCACATGCTTTCGGTAGCCTTTTGCCATGCATCAAATCAGTCCGGTCGAATACCTGGGGATAGAAGCCGTGCGCGCCGGGGTTCCACGCTGGCACGCGGCCATGGACGAAGGCAAGAAACATGCGCCGACGTGCGATTGCATTCTCCGTGATGGGCGCCGATGCCGGAACACCTCCATCCGCGAGGCCCGCAAGCTCAAGCCACCGGTCTTCCGCTGCCGCCTCCATATGCCGCGGGAAGTCTGGATCAGGATTGATCACATTCGCCGGCACCGCGGGCAAGTGCTCGCCGGTTCAGTCAATCCAATCCTCAGGGCCAGTGGCCTCGCCCTCCTGAGGCAAATTGAAATCCGCGAGGTGCTGCACCGTTGGGAGATCGATCCCGAGTTCGAGGCCGACATGATCGCGCTGTCGGCCGGCGACCAAAAGCGCGTCGACGCCTGGCTCGCCGAGCGTGGCTTCAACCTCGACCATCTGCCCGAAACAGGCAGGTCGATGACCCCATGCCGACGCGGGTTCGTCAACCTCCGCGTGGCCCTCCACCTATCCGGGCGGTTAACCGAGTACTTGGCAATGAGGTCGGTCCGGTCGGCCATTCGCCGCGATGCAAAATGGTTTGCCGAGAAGGCCGCCATCGAGGCTGCGCTTCCGGCATGGGACAGCGAGCCGGACCGAGAGCAACAACGGTCGTGAAGGGAACCATAGACCGCTTCATCAGTAACGTAGCTGGTGTGGAGCAGACCTGCTCCTGTGAAAGATCTCACATCGGTAGCGGCAATAATTTTGTAGACTGTAGACAGCTTTCGCATCGGAGGTTCTGTTTCAGGTGGCGGTTGCCGCACCTAACGCACTCTTGGCTATACACGGCGTCGGAAATCCTGGCACCGGGGAGATCGAAGAACTCGTCAAGAAAAACCTGACTGTTGGTGGCGTTCAGAAGGTCGACGTGATTGAGTTTTTCTGGAATGACCCCGATCTCTACCCTCTCCAGGACGACAGGCTAGCGGCCGAGTCGTCAAGCGCTCTCGCGATGGGGTTTCTCACAGCGGCTCGCGTCGGGTTTTCAGATGGTCGTACCGAGTACGCTGGATTCGGCGCGGTTGGCATCGCAGCGCATAATTTCCTTGCTGGTCTGGCGGACTACTTCATTGCACTTGCGGTTGCTCTCGCCTTGGTCCTGCCGCTGCTTTCAAGTCTGGTGCTCCTTCCAACGTACTGGTTCGCCGATTACTCTGCCGACCAATTCCGCATTATTGGTTGGGTTCTAGTTTCAGTTCTGCTTGCCGGATCGCTGGCAATCGTTCTCCTCTTATTACTCGGGGCCGTTTATACTCTGATCGGCGCCGGTAGACGCCAGGGCTACGCGACCTTGGCCCCCTTGATGGTGACTGCGAGAAGAGCAGCGTTGATCTTGTTCCGACCGATCATTTTGGTCGCCTTGCCGCCATTTTCCCTCCCCGCACAGACTGCAGTTAGTAAGGGAGTCGACATTGTCAAATACGCGAACTTGGCGGCGCTTCTGATAGTGTACCCGGTTATCTGGTGGTTTTGGGATATTGCCCTTCCGGCCTATGCCTTGGCGATCAACGCCGGTGTTGTGGCTCTGATTATAACTTGTTGGCTGGTTGCGACGGTGACCCGATTCATTGCTCCAGGCCTCAAAATCTTTCTCGATATTTTTCGCTACGTTGGCGACATCAACTACCGACAGCGACTTCAACTCAAGTTGGATGACAAGGTAAAGGCAGAGCGCGCGGAAGGTCATCGTGGGTTTGTGTTGGCCGCGCACAGTCTGGGATCGGTTATCGCAGTCGACTCTCTCATGAATTCCAAAGCTTGGCAGTCCAACGACTGCGTCCTCCTGGTCACTATGGGATCTCCACTCCGTCGGTTCTTCTTCAGATTCCTACCGGAACTTTTCTTTCCACCGTCGGCGGACGCAATTGGTGGCGCAGTCGCGGCGCGCCTAGACAATTTTCGGTGGGCGAACGTTTACCGACCTTGGGATCAAGTCGGGGGACCTCTTAAGCTCAGGCGGAAAGGTTCGGCTGAACGGCGCACCGGGCAATGGCTTCACATCTTGAGGGCGCACCCTGATTATTGGTCTGACAACAAGGTCCTCATTGCGGCCCAGCAGGCGCTCCAGGCCACCGGAGGCAGCCCCCGCCGGACCCTTGAGGCTAGATGGTCTGAAAACCGGCCGATCATTCCTCAGGACAGCGATCCGTCGGCGGACCGCAACATTGGGCTACTTGTTACCTGCGGTTGCTCTTCTGCTTGCTACCCCCCTTGTTTTTGGCTGGGCATCGGCGATGTCAAAAACGGTGTGGGACACGACCCTTGCTCATGAAAAGGAGCACCTGGAACGCAGCGGCGTGACGGCTGATGCGACGGTCACCACCGGGTGGAAACACGCTACACGTTTGAACCGGTAATGAAGTCCGAAACGGACCCGTATACAGGCGTGCAGCGGGTGGATGTTGAGTACAAACCAAAGGAGAATTACATCGATAGATTCGAGTTTCGATTCAAAACGCAGGCGGGCATAGAGGTCACCAAGAAAATGGAGTTTCTTCGGGGCTATATCAGCTCCGACGATCGGTTCTTTAACCCTGGAAGCCTGAGGAGTACCGTCATGGCTAAGGGCGAGGTTCTAGGCAAGACGTCAATCTGGAATTCGGCCGATAGCCTCGGCCGCCAGTTGAAACATGTGCCGCTCGTGTATGCTGTGGACCGGCTTGTAGACGTGGACAAGATGCAAATCTTGCTTGCCTGATTATCCGCCAGGGTCGCTAATGCTAGTGCACATTGGCGACTGGATTGGAATCGTGCTGTTCAGCCTGGTCGCCGGCGCGGTCGCGCTCGTGTATTTGGCGGGGGGCTATGTCTGCTTTTTGTACTTTCTGGGAGCTAAGGCGTTTTGGGGAGAAGTCGAAGGTTAAGTAAGAAATCGACCGCAACAGGTGGAGGACGCGGCGCTGTTGATGTGTCGGTTCCGACAGACGTATTGTTACGGCCGACCAACTGCTCGAGGCACTCGCCGGGGTGAGTCGGAACTTGCTCGCTGTGTCATTTCCATCACTTAGGGAGCCCATGCGTCCGTGCAACAAGCCCGGATCTCTGCAGCCGTTGTGCGATGCCATGAAAATCCGCGATGACGATGTCTTTCTTCACCGTCGACGTCCCGGTCCTTCGCATCCGCTCGTCGACGCCAGCCGAAGCCGCGGCGCGCACCGAACGCTGGAACCGGTCCAGAACCCGCAAGCTCCGGCGTCGGCTGCAGGCCGCAGCGAAGGCCGAGCACGTACCGGCCGCCCGGCCGTCGCCTCAGCTGCTGGCCGGAGTGCGGTGCCCGAACCGCTGCCGCCGTGGCGCGAAGTCGCCGCCGCCTGGCGGCACGTGTGCGCCGCCTATGACGGCCTGTTCCTGAGCGAGGAAGAGGAAGAACAGGCGCGTGTCCGCCTCCCATCGGGGCGGCGCCCGCTGGCGCATCTTCCGGATGGAGCTTGCTGAGCGGAAACGCGATCGAGAGATGAAGGTCCAGCATAGAAGGCTCGAGGCTGCGCGCCGCCGGACAAGGCTCGACAGGAACTTCGGCTGGTAGATTTGATCTGCGTCTGGATGGCAATCGTTCACCTTGGACGTTTCCAGGGCGTTGCCACCAAGGCAGTCGGCCATACAAGGCTCCGGAACAATTTGCCAAGGGGGGCAGCAACGAACTCTTCATGCGGCGACAACGCAGCTTGGCGCGCATTTTGGGGCCATCTGAGTAGTAGCGATCTGGAATAAGCCTGACAGGGGCGTTCCACAAAATGTCGGCAACTAGCGCCATCTGCGGACGTTACCTTCCCATTGAGAAGTCCGCTCTGTGAGCCAGGTGGGCATTTCACCGGATTTTCGGCTGGTTCAGACCAAAGGGGCTGCTTATCTAGTTCGTCTGCGAGGCAATCGATCTCACGAGACTAGCCAGTGCGGTTCATCTATCAGGATCGCAGCGTCGACCGGCGAGAGCCACGCGCGCTCCCGATTGGAACTTTCTTCCCACATAGGCTGCACATCGATGACCGATAGCAGGTAAACCTTGACGGTCACACGCACGAAGTGGCCGGAAAGACGCTTCCAGTAGGTGTAGGCGCCGAGGTTCGTCAACACCTCGCCGACGACGCCCGCTTCTTCCCAAGCTTCGGTTACTGCTGCCTTCTTTCCGCTCTTGCCCTTCATCGGCCAGCCTTTCGGCACGATGAAGCGCTTGGTCGTGTTGGAGGTGATCAGCATCACCTCCGCGTTCCCTCGGCTGTCAAGCCGGAACGGAACTGCCGCGACTTGCCGGATCGGCTTGCCCTGCTTCGCCTTGCGGACGATTCGGTTTTCATTGACCATCGCATCCGGACCTTTCTTGACACTTACAAGGTAGGAGTTCCGGGCGTGTCTGACACATTTAATCACGTCCCTGGACGGTTGAGGCAAACTTGTGGGTCTGCATCCCAGTCTATTCTCTCAGCCAAGTCACAAAGTTCACCCTGAGAGGCTACGGTTTGATTGTCCGACCAATCCGTGAGAGCGATATGAACGTCATCCTCAAACTTTCCGGAGGGAGCGGAAATTGTTGTCTCACGCGACCCCGGCATTCCGGCCACGGCGAGAGCTTTGAGCGGCTCGCTCGTCCTGCTCCATCTGACCGGCGCGGTTGCCCTGCTCCTCTTCGCCACTCGGATGGTGCGGACTGGCGTCGAGCGTGCCTATGGCGACATTCTGCGTCAAAGGTTGCGTGCAATCCTGCGCAACCCCTTGCTTGCCGTCGGCGCGGGTGCAGCCCTTGCTATCTGCCTGCAGAGCGCGACGGCGGTCGCCCTCATCGTCGGCTCTTTTGCCGGATCCGGGATCGTCGGCGGGACCGCCGGCCTGCTTGCCGTGCTCGGCGCTGATGTCGGCTCGTCGCTTGTCGTCAAGCTACTGAGCTTCGACCTCAGCCACCTCGTGCCGCTGTGCCTTGTCGCGGGCACGATCATGTTCATGAGCACCCAGCGCCGCGACTGGCTTCAGCTCGGCCGCATCCTGATCGGCATCGGCCTGTTGGTTCTGTCCCTGCGCCTGATCGGCGAAGCCTCAGAGCCACTCCGCGAAAGCCGCATCCTCCCGGTAGTGATCAACTATCTCTCCGGCGACTATCGTGACCGCCTTCATCCTTGCCGCGATCATGACCTGGATGTTCCATTCCAGCGTTGCCGGCGATCTTGCTGGTGACCGCACTCGCCGCTCGCGGCATCGTGCCGGTCCCGCTCGGACTGGTGCTGGTGCTGGGCGCCAATCTCGGCGGCGGCATCATCGCTGCGATGCTGTCGCGCGCTGCAACACCGGCTTCACGCACGGTACCGCTCGGCAACCTCATCATGCGCGGAACAGGCGCCAGTCACTGCTCTCGTCGCATTGATCGCGTTTGCGCCGTCGTTCGGAATCCTGGGCGCCACTCCCGCCGAGCAACTTGTTAACGGGCACATAGCATTCAACATCGCTCTCGCACTAATCGGCATGCCGCTCGCCGGTCCCGCTTTCCGCCTGGCTGAAAAAATCGTAGCGCTCGGCGCGCCGGAGGCCCCGGCCGACGCGCTCGCCGAAACCGAACTCAGCGCGCTCAACGAAAGCGCGCTCGATACTCCGAGCCAAGCGCTTGCCAATGCCACACGCGAGGCCGTGCGTGTCTGCGAGACCGTCGAGATCATGCTGAAGCGCATAATCGAACTGTACGAGAAGGCCGACGCCGACAAGATCAAGACGCTTGCGGCGCTTGACGACCGCGTGGACCGCCGTCATGCCGCGATAAAGCTCTATCTGGCGAAGGTCAGCGCCCGCCAACTCACCGAGGCCGAGGCGCTGCGCCACCAGGAACTCATTGGCGCTTGCGTGAAGCTCGAGCAGGTTGGCGACATCATCGTGCGCAACATGCTGGTGCATGTGCAGAAGAAGCTCGACCGCGGGCTGGAGTTTACCGATGAAGGCTGGCGCGAACTGGCCAGCTTCCATGCCGCCGTACTGACCAATGCCCGTTTGGCCTTCAACGTGCTCGTGTCGCGCGACGCGGAAACCGCACGCCAGCTGGTCGAGGAAAAGGACCGGCTACGGGATCTGGAGAAGCAGGCGAGCCAGAGCCATTTCCTGCGGCTTCGCGAAGGTACGGCCAAGAGCGTCGAGACGAGTTCCATCCATCTCGACACGATCCGCGATCTCAAGCAGATCAACTCATTACTCGCCTCGATCGCCTACCCGGTGCTCGAGGAACAGGGGCTGCTCAGGGGCTCGCGATTGAGGTGAAAGATTGCAGCGGAACCCTTCGTACGTCAGAAATCGTCGCCGGGTTGCTCAATTCGACCGATTTTGGTCGGCGTGCGACCTATTCCTGCTTTCGTTCTGGATGAGGCAGCAGCGATGAACCGAGGAGATGTTGGCAATGTTTAGTTGGTTTCGCGCCCTCCTGCCCCGCGAGGACCGGTTCTTCGATCTTTTCGAGAAGCATTCCCACGTCGTAGTCGCCGGCGCCGAGGCTTTGCAGAAGCTGCTCCAAGGCGGCACCGATATCGATATGCATTACCGCACGATCGTCGACTTGGAACACCAGGCCGATGATATCACGCGCGAGGTGCTGGTTGCCGTGCATAGAAGCTTCATCACGCCCTTCGATCGCGGCGACATCAAGGACCTTATCCAGTCGATGGACGATGCCATCGACATGATGCGCAAGACGGTCAAGACTGTGATCCTGTTCGAGCAACGAGCTTCGACCCGTTGATGCAGCAGATGGGCGGCGTCATCGTTCAGGCGGCTAGCCTTACCGCGCAAGCGGTGCCGCTTTTGAGTGCCGTCAGTACCAATGCGAAGCGACTCAAGGCAATTGCTGAGGAAGTAATGCGCGTAGAGGGCCGTTCCGACGAACTCTACGAACAGGGCTTCAAGGAGCTGTTCAAGCGTACGGCCACTCGGATCCGATGGCCTACTGATCGGCAGCGAAATTTACGGCGAACTGGAAAAGGTGGTCGACAGATTCGAGGATGTTGCCAACGAAATCAGTGGCATTGTCATCGAGAACGTCTAGGCCATGGAAATCGCCTTTCCCCTGCTGATTGGCCTGGTCGGCGTCGCCCTGTTCTTCGACTTCCTGAATGGGCTGCACGACGCTGCCAATTCGATTGCCACTATCGTTTCGACGCGTGTCCTGCGGCCGCAATACGCGGTATTCTGGGCGGCGTTCTTCAATTTCATCGCGTTCATGTTCTTCGGCCTGCATGTCGCCGAGACACTCGGCACCGGCATCATCTACGCCGACATCGTCGATCCGCCGCGTCGTGTTCGCGGCGCTATTCGGCGCGATCAGCTGGAACCTGCTCACCTGGATGTACGGCATACCATCGAGCAGCTCGCACGCGCTGGTGGGCGGCTTGGTCGGCGCCGGCGTCGCCAAGGCAGGCAGTGTGGCAATCGTCTGGTCCGGCCTGCTGAAGACAGCCGCGGCGATCGTCCTGTCGCCCGCCACCGGCTTCGTGCTGGCGCTGGTGCTGGTACTCGCTGTCTCATGGATCTTCGTGCGCAGCACGCCTTTCGCGGTGGATCGGACTTTCCGCGTCCTGCAGTTCGTCTCAGCCTCGCTTTACTCGCTCGGCCACGGCGGCAACGATGCACAGAAGACGATGGGCATCATCGCGGTTCTGCTCTATTCGCAGGGCCTGCTCGGCGACACTTTCTACGTGCCGTTCTGGGTCGTCCTGTCGTGTCAGGCGATGCTCGCCGCCGGTACGCTGTTTGGCGGCTGGCGTATCGTCCATACGATGGGCTCAAAGATTACGCGGCTCAACCCAATGCAGGGCTTCTGCGCCGAGACAGGCGGCGCGCTGACACTGTTCGCAGCGACCTGGATGGGTATACCGGTTTCGACGACGCATACTATCACCGGCGCCATCATCGGTGTTGGAGCAGCGCGGCGAACATCTGCCGTGAGATGGGGTATCGCGGGGAATATCGTAGTTGCATGGGTGATCACCATTCCGGTGACCGCACTCATAGCTGCACTTACATATGCCGCCGTGGCTCCTTTTACGTGATGATTGACTGGAACAAAGCGCTGACAAAAACCGTGCCGAGAGACGTGAGGCCAAAGCAGACCATCAGCATCCACATTACTGCGACGGATCATAGGCCCACGTTCGCAGACGCGCCTCGGAAACCAGGTCCTGATGCCCCAATCTCTATGGTGGCCCGGAAGACCCTTAGACAATGGTGAAGGTCGGCTGTTGCGCCTGGTCCCGACGTTCGGACATGTCGCGCGAATGACTAGCGCGGGTCAAAAGCTTGCCGTTTTGCCAAGTAAACACGGCGAACCGACTGTTAGGGACTGTTGCATCTGGCGTGGGCTACTCACCTATTCTAAAGTGCGGGCCCGCTGCGGCGGATCGAATTACAGTACGGACCCATTTGGCCCGGCAAGTATCACCAATGATTTGTGCAGGGAGCAAGGATGTCCGAGCAAGCGCATTCTGCCGTCCATCAAGAAGTGCTCGATGCAACGCGGCCTATGCGGCCGATTTTCGGCGACAAGAAGAACCTGGCCTTGCCGCCGGCGCGCGGCTTCGCCATCCTCACTTGCATGGACGCCCGTCTCGACCCGGCGAAATATGCCGGCCTTGCCGAGGGCGACGCCCATGTCATTCGCAACGCGGGAGGCCGGGCCACCGACGACGCGATCCGTTCGCTCGTCATTTCGCATAAGCTGCTCGGCACCAAAGAGTGGTTCGTCATTCACCACACCAATTGCGGGATGCAGCTTTTCTCCGACGAAGTGATGGGGAGACCTTTTGGCTGACAATCTTGAGACAGCCAGCTTCGACGGCGCGAAATGGAGCAATCCGAAGCATGGCCACGGGTCCACGCACGGACACTTCATCAAGTGGCATGCATTCTCCGACAATGAGGAAAGCGTGAGGCAAGACGTGCGTCGCATCCGCGAGCATCCGCTCGTGGCTGCTCACATCCCAATCCACGGTTATATCTACGACGTGAAGAGCGGACGCCTGCTTGAAGTGCCAGGTGCGAGCGAGGCGGGCAGGGCCGTCGGCTGATCCTACTCAACCTTCGCGTCCTGCCGCCGGCCACCGAAGCCGTCTGAGCTGTCGCCAGAACTAACATGCGATCTAAACCGAAGGAGGCGAGCATGAAGGCAGTACGGAATGAAGCGACAGCCGGCGTTTGCTTAGCACTTGTGGCCCTATGCAGTGCAGAAGGCGCGCGTGCGGACGACGCCACGCTCGTGCAGGCGGACGACCTCTACTACAAGCAGGCCGACCAAGCGCTCAACAAGGTCCTTCAGCTTCAGAGAAATACCAACCGGGCCAAAAACGTCATCCTGTTCGTCGGCGACGGTATGGGATTCTCCACCGTCACGGCGACCCGTATCTTTGAAGGTCAACAACGAGGCGTTGACGGCGAGTCGAACGTCCTTGCGTGGGAGGCATTTCCTTATCTGGCTGCGTCAAAAACCTACTCGCACGATGCGCAGATCACCAATTCTGCGCCAAGCGCGGTCGCCATGACCACGGGCGTCAAGACCATCAACGACGTGATGGGCCTCGCTCACACGGCGAAGCTCAACTCCTGCGAGGACCAGAAGACCAAACCCGTCACCACACTGTGGGAGATGGCGGAGACGATTGGCATGGCGACGGGCGCCATCACCACGGCGCGGGTCACCCACGCCACGCCCGGCGCGACCTACGCCCATATCGCCAATCGCGATTGGGAAGCAGATGCCAACATGCCACCCGAGGCGATCTCGGCTGGCTGCTCCGATATTGCGCGGCAGCTTGTCGAGATGAAGTTCGGCGACGGGCTGGAAGTCGCGATGGGCGGCGGGCGCAGCTACTTCTTGCCTGAGGCGGTGAAGGACCCCGAATATCCGGACAACGAGAAGAAAAAAACGAAGCGCAAGGACGGCAAGGACCTGACCAAGGCATGGCTCGACCGTTACGGCGACAAGGGAGCCTATGTCTGGAACAAGGAGCAGTTCGCCGCGATCGACCCCGCCAAGACCGATCACCTGCTTGGTCTGTTCGAACCGTCGCACATGCAGTACGAGCATGACCGTGCGGGCGATGAGGCCGGCGAGCCCTCGCTCGCCGAAATGGCCGAGAAGGCCATCGACATACTATCCCGCAACCCGGAAGGCTATGTGCTGATGGTCGAGGGTGGGCGCATCGATCATGCAAGCCATAAATCGAACGCCTACCGCACGCTCACCGATGGCGTCGCCATGAACGATGCGGTGAAAGCGGTGCTGCGCAAGGTGAATCTCGACGAGACACTGATCGTGGTGACCGGCGATCACAGCCATACGCTGACCATCGCGGGCTATGCCAAGCGAGGCAACCCGATCCTCGGCATCTCGATCGGCGTGGATGACGAGCCGCTCTATGGCAGCGACGGCAAAACCTACACCACGATCGGCTTCGCGAACGGCCCAGGTGGTTATGATAAGCCGCGCGAACGGCCGATGTTGACATCGGAGGAGACGACCAAACCCGACTTCGTGCAGCACTCGCTCGTGCATCTCGCAAGCGAGACGCATGGTGGTGAGGACCTCGGCATCTATGCCATCGGCCCTTGGGCGCATCTCTTCCAGGGGACGGTGGAAGAGAACTACACCTTCCATGTCATGAACCATGCCACGAAGATCGGGGAAAGGCTGAAGGCCAGGAAATAGGCAGCCAATACGCGCCGCGAAAGCTGGCCGGAAGGACGTCACAGCAGCGACGCCACTGAGACGGCGTCGCCAGGCAGAACCTTAACACTCGCGCGGCCAGAGTGTTCCTAGGGTGTTGTAGCATCCGAATTGAGCCCTGATTAGCAAGGGACAAACGGTGCCTTGTTGGTGGCGCGGCACCAACGCCCAACCAGCCATCAGACTCCAATTCAGCGCGCAATTGCGAGCTTGGCTGATAGCGAGCCGGCGCAGTAATCTCCAGTTTGTGTAATCGCTCAAATCGACTGACCGCCCACCATCGTCTCAGACATTCGATCTCGGCGTCGCCAAGAGCCGGAATGGGTCACGACCTGCCGTAGACTGCTCCGAAGGAAGGTCTGCATCGGGCAGACTTTCGCGTTAACTTTTCAGGGAAATTTGGTGGGGATCGGAAAGGGATCGCGCGGGGCGCTATGCGGATCGGATTTTCATCAGTAGCGGCGCGGCTTGCAGCTGTGCAGCCGCCCATTGCCGGCAAAGAAATCTTCGTCGCTTGCTGCAAAATCGGACGGCGCGACGACGGACATCGCGTGTTTTCGCCGGTAGTCGGCTGCGCTCATTGGCTGTGCGTTTTCCATTCTGATCTCCTCTAAGTCCAGCCTAAGGCGCTGGGTGCTGTGGCATGGTGGACGTTACTGCTGCGCGCCTCGCGTGGCGGCGGTAGTCTGGTCGCCGCCCAGCCCATGCAGAGCGCCAACAGCAGGTCGTCATGCGAGCGCTGGACGACGGCGATCTGCTTGCCGCTCGGGGTGACCTTCAGGCTGGCGCGCGCCATCTGCTCTTTCAGTGTCTGAACACCTTTCGCCTGTTCGTCGTCGTCGAGCGGCAGCGACAGCTGCCCCGACTGGAACGCCGTGCCGATGTCGAGCAGCAATTGCCGGCGGACTAGATTCATCACCGGAATGCTGGAGGCGCGGCCACCGACATCGCCGACCAGCATCGGCACCAGGCCGGCGGCATGGCTTTCACCGCCGGTGATCCGGACGCCGACCAGGCTCTGCTGCGGCAGGGCGTTGGCCAGCATGTAGGCGATGGCGGAGTTGTTCGAGACGTCGACGACATAGCGCACGGGAACGCGCGGCCCGAACTTCTCGACGATTTTTGTCATCGCCTGCTGGACGAAATCGATGTGCATGACCGGGCGTGACGACCGGATTCTTGATCGCGAGGTGAAGCACACGGGCCTTGGTGACGCGCTCCGGCTTCGACACATGCAGGACAATCAGCGCGGCAGGGTCTGCGCTTCCACCGACATCCAGAGAGGTCAAAATATAGGGATTACTCATCAGGCACCCTGTCTCTGCGGGAATGGTTGAGCCGCAAAAATTTCTTCCAAATTCAGGTGCCCGAAGGCCGCCTCGGGATCAAGCTCTGGTGCTACGGCAGGATCGGTGAAGTCGGTCCCGAACGCCGCCGTCATGACATCCTCGGTATAGATGCTGTCGCCGACGCTGCCCCACTGGCATTCCATTTCAACCGCGTAGCGCGCGCCCAATGTCAGCTTCAGCTCTTCCAACTGCTGCCTGGTGAAACGGCCGCTCTCCGCGGCGGGGACGATCATCTTCTGCCAGCGCGACTGCGGCGATGTCATCACGCTGTGGAAGTAGGTGCCGATGATTCCAGCCGAACTGATTCCGATCAGCTGCGCTTTCGGGCGGGCGGCGATCGACGGCAGCACGCTGGAAATGACGGCGTCGTTGAGGAACGCCGCTTCTTCGAGAATGAGCATGTCGGCGGCATAGCCGCGCGTCGACGCGCCGGCATCCTCGTTCGATCCAGGCAGGCAGACGACGCGGCTGGCGGCGCCTGGCTGCTTGTCGGCGAGCACGATCTGGAACTGGCTCCACGAAGCGATTTTCAGCCCAGCGATCTGGGTCACGCCGCCAACTTTCAGCAGCAGCTCCGAGCTTTGGCGCAGCGTCGGAGCAAGGACCAGCGTCGTCGTGCCTGGGTTGGTCATCGCGAAGCAACAGGCTTTTCTCGCCGTGATGATGCTCTTGCCGCACTGGCGCGAGGCGAGACAGCCAAGCCGTTGCGCGTAGCTGTCGAGGAAACGGCTCTGCCAGGGCTCCGGATCAAGGCCGGTCGCAATGGCGAAATAGGAGGGGCACATCAGGTAGACGGCGAGCGCTTCGAGATCGAGGCGGACCTTGCCGTTGACCACCAGCTTCTCGCGGATCAGCTCGATCTCGGCCAGGTTCGCTTTCGACGGATTTTCGCCATTGCCGCACTGCTATCTTTTCAGGTTGCTCGTCTGGCTCGGGGATCGCACCCTCAGTTTCGGCGTCTTTGTTCGACTGGGGAATTTCCCCAGTTGAATTTTCGCGGGCGTTCACGGCAGCGCCTTTCGCCCGCCGCCTCGCGTCGAATTTCGGGTCGGAGCGGGCGTTGAGCACGATGCCCGACCAGGCTTGTGGCAGGCTGGCGAGCTCCTCGCGCTCGGCGGCTAGCAGGTCGTTTCGTCCGCCCACGGCATCGGCTCCGGCGTCGCCGCCCAGGGCGGCGGCTTTCGCTCCTTGAATTTCCGGCTGCCTGGCTCGATCGCCTTTTCGATGACCGCGTCGAGCAGCTTGTCGAGATTCGGAAATGTCCCGCCCAGCGCCGGCGAGGAAATCGGCCCTGACTTCGGCTTTTTCTCGGGCGCGGCCTTGGCGCCGGCCGCTTTTCGCCGCCGCGCGCGCCTCGGCCTGCAACTCGGCCTTCGTTTTCGGCTCCGGCGTGTAGCGACAGCGGCGCCCGCGGCAAGCTCGCCCAGTCTTCCAGCGGTGTGCCGATCAAAGTGCCGAGCGGCACCTGCGCCAGGTCGACGCCCTGCTTGTAGGCGCGGATCATCAGCTTCATCGTTTCCTGGTTGGTCGACGACGCGCAGGAGCGCACCCGTTTCACCGGATGCTCGAGCAGCTCGTGCAGGAAGATGTCGTGGCCCTCGTGCCAGGCGACGGTGTCGAGGCGCAGCTCCTTCTGGGACTCCGTCAGCGCGTACCACGGCCGCTCGGGGACCGGGATGCCCGACCGGAAATAGGCTTTCGGCGTCTTGCCGCTGATTTTTCTGGCCATCAGAAATCCTACTCGATGATCCTCTTCGCTGGTAGCTCGTCGGCCGGGTTGAGGCGCGGCTGCGCTAGGCGATATCGCGGTTTTCTTGGGACTGCCGAGACATCCTTATCCGAATTTCCGGATTAGAAACAGATCAAGCCGCTGAGAAGGCTTGAGGCGCATCCTTACACGCAGACTGCACATTAGAAGCCTTAAACACGTTCTAATGTCCAAGTTGGACATTAGAAGCCATTAGACGCGGGGCAAGTTGCCCATTAGAAACTGCAGCCGTGCTCTTATGCGGAAATTGGGCCGTGGATCCTCTAAGAGGTTCAGGGAGCGCAATCCGGTTGTCGGATACCATCCATGCCAACAACTGGCTATCTTACGGAAGCCCGATGGCGCCACTGCACATCGCTGGAAGCCGGGAGAAACGGATTGAAGGACGACTGGACCGATTCCGACCAGCGACAAACGGCAGTGCTGTCTGGCAAAACCGTGGTCGCCAACATGCACAAGGGCACCGATGATGCGCTGATTGCATGGGCGAAGCAGCACAAACTGGCCAAGCGAATAGACCGCAGGACGGTCTGGGGCAATCCATTTCTCCTCGGCAAGCACGGCGACCGCGACGGGATCATTGCCGCCTATCGCGAGCATCTCGATCATTCGCCGGGCCTGAAGGCCAATCTGGGCAAACTTCGTGGCAAGGTGCTTTTATGCTGGTGCCATCCGGAACCGTGCCACGGCGACGTGCTTTGCGAGGCGGTGGAGAAGGCTTTTCCCACATCTTCCCCGGCATAGGGTGATGACGCCGATCGGCCAGATCCAGAGCCAGCATGATCGGATCTGTCTCGACAAGGCGGAGCGACCGAACCAAGCTCGACGTCAAGGTCTTGTATTTGAGGAAGTGAGGCGAAACCAGATGGGCTTCGTAAGCCTCTTGGTCGGCATAGACCTCAAAGATACGGATTTGCGAAGGACTGCCTTTTTTCGAGACAGCGTGCAGTATCAGCCCCCTTGTTCCGACTTGACTGAGGCCTCGATCTCCTCGGCAAGCAATGCCTTGTAGCTGTGGAGCTGAGCCGGATCGATCTCCAGCTCCGCCAATCTTACGATCATCTCGCCCTGCATGGCGACTGTCTCGCTTTCAGCCGTTTGGCCATGCCTCGTCCTCCCGTCAAGATCGAAGCACCGGCCCGCCGGGAAGGCAATTCGCTGGTTCCGAAGATGCGCGCCGAAGGTGTCTAGGGTGTCATCGGCGCTTTCGTGGACCGGCAGCGGGGACCTCGTCCCCCTTTGCCCTGCGCTGGATCGACCGGCTCGGCCGCGACTACCGTGACGACAGAAGACCTGATCCAGCAGGCCGCGCGGGACGCCCTGATCGCGTTCATGGCCGCGATGGCAGAAACCCCCGTAAGCTGTTGCATCCAAGGAAGCCCAGAGGGCCGGATAGCGGCGGCGAGGAGGTACCGAGGTCGAAAGCCGAGCTACGACAGGGGGCAGCTTGATGTGGCTAAGCGAATGCTCCTCGAAGGGGCTGGCGCTTCGGCGATCTCGAAGGCCACGGGTCTCTCCCGACAGACCATCATTCGCATCAGAAACAATTGCGACGATGCCGATCGAGCACTATCGACTTGGGGAGTTTGACCACCGTCTACTAACGCAAGAGTTCAAGGTCGCAAGAGACTCTCGGCGATGACTTTGGTCCAAGGGCTGATGGCCTACGCGGCATGCCGCACGGGATCGATCCCTACCGGCAGGTGTAGCCACCATCGATGGGCAATGACACTCCAGTAATCATCGACGCCGCGTCGCTAAGCAAGAACACGATCGGAGCGGCGACTTCGTCCTCGGTGGCCCATCGACCCAGTGGCATCTGCTCGAGGAAAGGCCGCGCAACCTCAGGCTGGCTCCAGTGTCCTGAGGAGATCGGGGTCATGACTACCGTCGGGTTCACACTGTTGACTCGAATGCCGTAGCGTCCGAGCTCAAGGGCAGAAACACGCGTGATATTGTCGAGAGCGGCCTTCGACGACCCATACGAAATGTGCCCTGGCAAAGCCACCAAGGCAGCCTGACTCGACACGTTTACGATCGCGCCACCCTTTCCAAGCCTCACCATAGATTGAGACGCGTACTTAGTTACGAGCAACGCACCGCGAGCGTTGATGCTGATGACCTTGTCGAAGATCGCGATGTCGGTATCCATGGGCGTCGCGATCTCGCCGCCAAACCCGCCACAGTTGACCGCTCCCCAAAGGTCGACGCCCTCGAGTGCATCTCGTACTTCTTCTTCTGAGGCCAGGTCGAACGCCAAGATGCGGCAGCCAGTGTCTCTGGCCAGAGCCTCGAGCGCATCCTGCGAGCGGCCGCTTGCGATCACCTCCGCGTTCGCCGCCACAAGCTGCCGAACGGTAGCGCCGCCGATACCTCCACTGGCGCCGGTCACAAGAATGGTACGTCGGTTGAAATCGGTCATGGATCTTAGCCCTCAGAATGTGTCAGCAGTTGCCAAGTGGCGGGCGCCGGAAATTTACGAGGAACCTGGCGTCAACAATCCATCATCCTGTTGTCGATCTGCCGAAATCCGCCTCCCGCTCCCGTCGAAGAGGTGGCATGCGAAGGACGGGAACGAGATTGTCACGGCATCGCCTCTCTTAAGCCGGCGACCTCCGCTGTCGCGTACGACCATGGTCTCCTCGGCATCACGAAGGTAGACGAAGGTATCGCTGCCCAACATTTCAACAAGCGATGCCCGCGCCGTGTGATCGCCGGATTTTCTCGGCTCGGTAGTGAGCGGATATGTGTTCAGGCCGGATACCGAGTGTGACGGTTTGCCCGACGTCTGACCGCTCTGCGAGCGCGACGTCGATCCTCGGGCCTAGGCCAAGTGAAACGGTCGCGGTTCCATCCTTCAGCGCGGCAATCTGACCCTTGAGGAAGTTCATCGCCGGTGAGCCGATGAAGCCCGCAACAAAGAGGTTGGCTGGCCGCTCGTAGAGCTCCAGCGGCGCGCCAATTTGCTCGATCCGACCGGCGTTCATCACCACGATGCGGTCGGCAAGCGTCATCGCCTCGACCTGGTCATGTGTCACGTAGATCATGGTTGATGCGAGCTCAGCCTTGAGCCTCGCGATCTCGACCCGCATTCCGACGCGCAGAGCTGCATCTAGATTGGAGAGCGGTTCGTCCAAAAGAAAGAGTTTGGGCTTGCGTGTGATCGCCCGGCCGATCGCCACGCGTTGTCGCTGCCCGCCAGAAAGTT
Organism: uncultured Alphaproteobacteria bacterium; assembly: GCA_963735385.1. Taxonomy (GTDB): domain Bacteria; phylum Pseudomonadota; class Alphaproteobacteria; order Rhizobiales; family Rhizobiaceae; genus CAVTKY01. The sequence goes on from CAVTKY010000023.1 coordinate 134,015, forward strand.
CCCGTGGTTTGCGGCGCAAATAGGAACCGAGGTGAAGCTTGTCGGCAGCCCGCGCGACACGGTCAGTGATTTCCGGGCGCGGAGTTCGTGCGATCTCGAGCCCGAAACCCATGTTTCGCTCAACATCCATATGCGGATAGAGCGCATAGGACTGAAAAACCATGGCAATGCCGCGCTCGGGTGGCTCGGCATCACTCACGTCGATGCCGTCGATGATGATGCGGCCCGAGGAGATAGGCTCTAGCCCTGCGATGATGCGAAGCAGGGTGGACTTGCCGCATCCGGACGGACCGACAAGAACGCAGAATTCCCCATCCGCAACGGAGAGTGACAATTGCGGGATCACCGAGTGGCCGCCATACACCTTGGTTACATTGTCGATCGAGAGATTGGCCATGGGGATCAACCTTTCACGGCGCCGGCGAGGAGCCCGCGAACGAACGCGCGCTGCACAAGGATGTAGAGCACTATCAACGGAAGCGCGATCAAGGTGAGGATGGCAAAGAGCGCTCCGGGGTTCGACATGTAGAGACCCGAGTACTGCATCGGTACGATCGTGAGGGTCTTCATTTCCTCCTTGGTGAGCACGATAAGTGCCAGAAAGAACTCGTTCCACGTCACGATGAATTGCCAGATGGCAACGAAGACCAGCGCCGGCCGCACCAACGGAAGGGCGACGTGCCAGTAGACCTGCCAGGCGTTGCAGCCGTCGACCTTCGCAGCGTCAAACAGTTCGCTGGGCGAATCCTCCATGAAGGCCTTTCAGAATCACCATTCCGAAAGGTACGCCAAGAGCGGCATAGGGGAAGATCAGCCCCCAGTAGGTGTTCACCCAACCGAAGGTCTGAAGAAGGATCGCCAATGGCAGCACCAGTGACGCTAGTGGGACCATGAGCGTGGTAAGGAGCGTTGAGTAGAGGACCATCGATCCCTTCAGGCGCAACACGGCACAGGCGAAGGCGAAAAGCGATGAGGCAGCAACGACGATCGCTACGGTCGCAACCGTGACGACAAGACTATTGAGGAAGATGCGGCCCAGTGGATTGTCGCGGACCACGGTCACGAAATTCTCAAATGTGATGGGTAAGGTGAAGAGAGCCGGGTCGAACGCCTGCGCCGGTGTGCGCAGGCCAATCGAGAGCATGTAGACCTGCGGTACCATCCAGAACGCGAGCACAATGAGCAGCACGGCGTGGATGGTGAAGCTGCGCAGGCGCGCTCGGGTGAGGGCGGTCATTTTTCCTCCCTTGCGGCCGGAGTAACCCGCGCGCCGAGAAATGCGATCTGCACCAGCGACAGAACGAGCGCAATCACCAGCACGATCACCGAGAGAGTCGCGCCGCCGCCGGTGTCACCAAGAACGAAACTCTGCTTGAAGATTTGTGTACCGAACACTTCGCTCGCATGATTTGGACCTCCGCCGGTCATCAGATGAACGATCGGGAAGGTTTGCAGAGTGCCGATGATGCCTAGCAAGAGCAGCGATTTGGTCGCCGGCGCCAGCATCGGAACCACGACGTGGATCGCCAACCGCCAGCCTGTGGCTCCGTCAACGCGGGCCGCGTCGAGTACCTCGCCCGGCATGTTGGCGAGCCCGGCGATGTACATCAGCATCGAAAAACCGGTCCATTGCCAGATGTTGACCAGGATCAGGGCGTAAATCGCGGTCTGCGGCTCCGCGATCGGGGACGAGACCATCGTGATGCCGACATGCTTTAGGTACTCCTGTGCGATCCCATAGTAGGGTGCATAAATCTGCACCCAGACCAGGCTGATCACGGAAACCGAGGTCACCACCGGGAGAAAATACATCGTGCGGAAGAAACTACGCAGTCGATGGGTGTGACGCTCGATGAAGTATGCCAGCAGACCGCCGATCAGCATCTGAACGGGGATCGTGATCAACGCCCACAGGACCATGTTGCGTACCACGATCCAGAAGGTGGGATCTGACAGGACTTCTCGGTAGTTGGTGAGGCCGGCAAAAGCCTGGCTGCCCGAACCAACTCCCGTCCAAAGGCTTTGCCCGGCCACCCACAGGATCGGATAGGCAATGAACACGACGAACAGCAAGATCGCCGGCAGGGCGAATAGGTAGAGAGCCTGAGAGTTCCAGCGCGATCGCGAGCGCGTTCTAGGAAGCGCCGGCTCCCGAGCTGCTGTCGTCAGGTGCATTGGACCTTCCCTTCCGAGCCATCGGGCCAAGGTGCTGCAGCACCTTGGCCCGAGCGCGGACGTTCACTGCTTCCCGAGAGCCTTGTCGGTCGCCGCTTGAACCGTGGCCAAGGCGCCTTGCGGCTCCAGACTGCCGGCAGCGACGCCGGCGAGCGCGTTGTCGAGCGCCTCTGCAACCGCAGGGGACGCAAAGCGCTGGTTCTCAGCCTTCGGCAGGTCGGCCATGAAGCGCTTGTACATTTCCTTTACGTGCTCGGAGACATCACCCTTCGGCTCATGGCCCTCAAAGGCTGGAAGATCGTTGAGGTCGTTCAGCGCTTCTTGCAGGCCGACGCCGTTTGTCAGCTCGGCTAGGAAGGTCCAGGCGGCCGGATTCTGCGCCCCGTTCTTCGTGAGCCCGTAGCCAATGTCGATGCCGCCAATCGGCGGGCTCGGCGGATTGCCCTCCTTGACAGGCGGCAGGTAGAAAAAGTCGAAGCCTTCCATGTTCTGCACATATTCCGAAAGCGGCGGCGGGAACTTGCTCTCCTGCATCCACCACGATCCGAGGGCCATCATCCCGACCTTTCCCTGTGCCAGGAGCTGCGCGCCAGTGGGGTAGGCATGCGCGCCCAACGCGCCTTTCTGGAAGATGCCGTCGTCAAAGAGCGCCTTCCAGGCCTGCATCGCCGAGACCAGTTCGGGGGCAGTCCAAGGAGTCTCGCCAGCTTGGGCCTTGTCCACGATCCCCGGCGAGAACTGATTGGCGAGCATCAGGAAGACGTTCTCGTTCTGCCAACCGTCTGCAGCACCCTGGAACATCGGGATATAGCCGCCGTCCGTGAGAGCCTTCGCGGCGGCCTTGAGATCGTCGTAGGTCTTGGGGACGGCGATGCCGAGCTGCTCAAAAACCTTGCGATTGTACCAGATGACCAGAACCTGAGATTCCTGAGGCACAATGTAGAAGTTCTTGTCTCCCTCCGGATTGCCCATCAGCATCTGTTTCTGATTCACCGGGAAGACCTTGTCGATCCAGTCCGCACCCCACTGCTTCGCAGCTAGCTCGTTTATAGGCTGCAACTGTTCGCGATATTGTTGAGTGAGTGAACCCGGCTGGAGCCCGATAACATCAGGAAGGCTTCCCGAGGCAGCTGCCGCCTTGAGGGCGGTAATGTACTCCGGCGAGTAGTTGTAGTAGGTATAAGTGACTGTGATGTCGGGATGAGCCTTGTTGAAGGCTTCGATCGACTTCTTCATGGTGCTCTGGATGAACCATGACCAGACGGTCACCTCTTGTTTTTCCTGAGCCTCAGCCCACCCAGCTATCGTTGTGGCGACAAGCAAGCTTGCCGCGCCAAGAAGATACTTTCTCATGACGTCTCCTCCACGTTGCAACGATATGGCCACCGGACGAAGGATCCGCAGTGGCTGCCGTTGCAGGGTCGAAGCCGCGCTCCTATCGGTTCCCATATCCTCCTAGGGTCTCAAGCCGCCTTGGCAGCAGCCACCTGCAGCGCCTCCTCTGTCACCACACGATCATCACCAAGCGATCTTACGGGTCGAATTCCGAGCTTCTGCAGTTCTCCGTGATAGGCGCGCACTGCCTCCTCGGGGCCGAGTTCGCCATCTGCGACCCGACGCATCAGGACGATCAACTGCAGCGGTGCTTCGGCAAGGTTGATCTTGCGACCGAACAGTGCCAGACGGGCACCATAACGCTCAGCCTGATTGACAAGCTCGAAGGTATCTCGGGTCGTCCCGGCGCCGCCGCCGAGCACCCCGACGATCAGTTCGGAGTCGAAGCTGGCCAACTCCTCAAGTGCCTTCGGGCCGTTGAATGGAATCTTGAGGAACTCGGGTCTTTCTGACCTCGTCAGGCCAGCGAGTGACTGTAGGATTATGTCGTTGAGGAACTCGCCGGTCTCGGTAGGATTGAGTCCGATATCGATGTTGGGGTTGAACACCTCGTAGAAGTACCTGAAATTGTTCGCAGCAGCTTCGTCGCGAAAAAGCTTGAACTCTTCGAGCGCCCTTGCATCGAGTTCCGGGTCGTTGACGAAGGTGATCGAGTAAAGTCCTAGATCTGTGCCGGTGATCGGCTTTCCAGGCGCAGGTTGTGGCGTCCCAGTGGTCGCGCGCGAGATCGTCACCGACCGGAACGGCCTTGAAGGAACCTTGCGGTAGCTGCCATGCCGAATGCCGCCCCAGCAATCCGTCGTCAGATTGGCGCGAATTGCGGGTTTTACCTGGGATGCTTCAAAGACAGCTCTCTCGTGAAGTCGCTCAAGGTTGGATACAGAGACCAGCATGATGTCGACGATGTCCTGCTTCACGATCGCCTCGATTTGATCGAGGAACTCGTCACGCGTACGGCGTCGAGCCTGTCCCGAGGGATCGGTGTAGTCGAAACCGCTACAGGTGATACCGGCACCGGCGTCAGAGTCTTTCGCGTCTGCGATAATGAAGTCCGAACGCTTGTAACGTCCCTCGCGGATGTTCTGCAGCTTCTGGTCAAGACGTAGCATTGGGCTTCCCTCTCTCAGCCTAGGCTTGCGTGGCCCGATATCATTCGGTCGACCCTTAGCAGTTTATTCCACAAGCAGTCAATATCTTCCAATTATTATCATCAGGCAACCTCCGGCGTGAACGACCTTGGATGAGGTTGGTTTCAATCGAGCCTAGCAGCCGTGTCCGCGATCGGCACGACGGTGACCTTCTTCTCGAAGGATCGAAGTGACGCGAGAGCATCTGCGGAAGCGCGCTCATCAGTGATGACTTCGTCGATCAAGGATAGATCGCAGCACGTACAGAAGCCGGGCTCTGCAAACTTGGAGTTGTCGACGAGAAGGATGGCCCGTCGAGCAGCCTTAATCATGGCACGCTTTAGCGATGCTACGTCAAGGGAGGCGTCTGTAATGAGGTTTCCGGTCACTGCGAAGGCGCCGGTCAGGCATATGTCAGCGTGAACCGTCTGGAGAAATCCTTCGCCGGGCTCGCCTGCAAGCGCCTTGAACCCAGGACGAACGGTGCCACCTGGCATGATCACTCGCCAGTTCGTCACCTCTGCACAGAACTGGGCGATGTCGAGGCTATTGGTCACCATCGTCAGCGGAATGCTGCGTGTGGCCGCGGCGCGGACTGCTTCCATCACCGTCGAGCTGCTGTCCAATATCACGCTGTCGCGCGGGTTTAGCCTACGTGCGGCCTCTGCTCCGATGGCAGCCTTCTCTGCGTGGCCTATCTGCGCGTTGATTGAGTTGTCTCGCTCGAATGTTGCGCGAAGGGGTTGCAGCAATACCGCCCCGCCATGCGTACGCTCGAGGTAGCCGCCTTCCATGAGATGGTCGAGATCGCGCCTGATGGTCGACCCTGATCCACCGATGGCCTCGGCCAATGCTTGAATTGAGGCGGCGCCGTTGACGCGCAGATGATCGAGGATCATCGCGCGACGCTTGGCAGGCAAAAGATCCACTCTCTTTGATGAGTTTTCCATTCGTCGTTTCACTCTCATTTGGCGACTGCGGATCTAAACCACTGCCCAGATCCGGCCGAGGGGATCGACTAAACCTCGGGTATCTTTAGCGGTTGCGACGTTCGAAAGCAAAATCTTCCATTTCTCTCCAGAGCTTGTCGAACTTGGCTTCTAAGCTTGGCAGATCCTGGTGAGCGAGTTGACAGATGAGAGTTTATGATAGAACTTGGAAAAGTACGCGCAAATACGACCTTACTACCGTGACGACTTTTGGGAGGATGTCGAAACGTGCACCAAAATTTTTCGGCGCGATGGACGCAGGCCTATCAACGGGTGATCGGAGAGATTCCTCGGACTGCGAAGGCAGCAAGGATGACGTTGTGCGGAATGAACACCGTCATCGACGCCCGGGTCGATATGAGGGACGTTACAGTACTGCCAGAACCGGGCGAGAAGCGCGCACGTGATTTTTTTGCGCTATTGCGCGATCGGGCAGTAAAGGGCGTCGGTGGCGAGATCCGCGTCGAATGGCCGGAAGGGCCAGCCTGGATAAAGAGCCATCTTCCGGTTCGCTACGACCTTGGCGGAACTGGCCCTCATGCGGCACGCGCGTTGAGCGCGCTTGGGGCGAAGGCGCTGGTGGCGCTGCAGGACCGCAGCGCCCAGATGCTTTCTTTGTTTCCGCCTGATGTGGTGCTCGCCGAAGGCGACAGGATCGTTGCCGCCCAACATGCAACACGTCACGGCGAACCAAGTCCGGAGACGTTTATCTTCGAGTATCGCAGCGGCGTCCGAAATTCGTGGGGCCGTTCTGCCCCGATCCTCGCGGATCATCGTGCGCTTCGACGACCGCGGTGTCGACATTGATCCCGCCTTCGAGGCGCTGACGCCCGCGACTCGCCTGTACTGCCGGCGCGGGCTTGGTTTCGGGGTTCAACAACGAACCCGCTAGAGAAACTCGATAGGGCCATTGACAGGGTCTTTGGTCTCACCCGCGCGTGGAGAAACGCTGGACTGCCGATGGTACACCTCGAACTCGCCGGATACGCGTCGAGGGAGGCTTTAGATCAGGTCCTCAACGCGGTTCCTGGTTCCGTAACATCTGTCGGCATGAGCCATTCGGAGCTACTGGCACTCACCGACAACGAAAATCGAAGACCTCACGCTAGTGATGATTGGCCTTGGCGAGCGCTTGGGCGTTGAACGCGTCTGCATTCACGCCGATCACTGGGCGGCGACGACAACGAGAGGCGACCCTCAACGCGAACAGATCGCTTTGGTGACTGGTTGTCTCCTCGCGGCGGCGCGGGCTGCAGCGGGCGCACCGACGATACCTTCTCAGATCACCCCCGGCGCCGTCCTTCACGAACTGGCCTTGCCGGAAATAACGCGCGCAGGCTCGTGGACGTTTGTCTCCTGCCCGTCACTTCATCTTGCTCGGCCGGCAACTACGCTCGGGCTAGGCGACACCTTCACCGCAGGATGTCTGCTCGCCCTTGGTCGCGCGGCTGACACAGACCTATGCCCAGCGTCGCCGGCGCAATGGATACGGACGCTGAAGTCAGCTGACTTCCGCATTGTATAACTCGGAGGACGAGATGAGATAGCGATCCTTGTTGATTGGCCTATCGGCAGCAATCATGAGGAGCCTCAGCAGGCGCTTCAAATAGAGCTTTGTCCAGCACCCCTCCCGTGTTGGACTTGGATGGCGGCAGGTTCTTCTGCCGTCATCCTCTTTTGCCAATCCATTTGCGCCCAAGAAGGACAGGATTCCGATGTACCTAGATAAGTTCAATCTCACCGGCCAAATCGCCTTTATCACCGGCGGGGGGCGTGGAATTGGCCTCGCATCAGCTGAGGCGCTGCTCGAAGCAGGCGCCCATGTCGTTATCTCCGACCACAATTCCGACGTGCTGGAGGCCGGACGTGCTGAGCTGGACAGAAAGGGCCACGAAGTCGGCACTATGCTGCTCGACGTGACTGATGTTGCGGGCGTAGGGCGAACGGCGGCCGAAGCCAACGCCCGCTACGGAGGGATTGACATCCTCATTGCAAATGCCGGGATTGCCTGGCCCGATACTCCTGGTGAATCCATGGCCGACGAGGTCTGGCGCAGGGTCGTCGACGTCGATCTCAACGGCGCATATTGGACCTGTCGGGAGTTCGGTCGCGCGATGCTCGAAAGAGGCCGCGGTTCGATCGTGACCGTCGGATCGATGTCGGGGATAATCTCTAACAAGCCACAGCGCCAAGTGCACTACAATGCGGCCAAAGCGGCAGTTCACCACATGACACGTTCCCTTGCCGCCGAATGGGCCGATCGCGGTGTGCGTGTGAACTGCGTGGCGCCCACCTATGTCGACACGCTCATGTCTCGCGGCGGCTTTACAGAGGCGAATCTTTTCCCGATCTGGATGGAGATGACTCCAATGAAACGGGTGGCACGCCCAGACGAGATCGCATCCGTCATCCTTTTTCTAGCGAGCGAGGCCTCAAGTGCCATGACTGGGTCGGTGGTTGTTGCGGATTGCGGGTATACTATCTGGTAATCAGCAAGTCTGTCCGCCTGGTCGATGAGAAGTTGCTGTGGCAGACTACCGCGCATGACGGCAGATATCCTGCCAGCCGCATCAGGCAACTAAGCCAGGCACCACCGAACTTGCGACAAAGCGAAGGGCCACAGTGTAATCGCCAACGACAAGATGCCGGCGGTAGCCTTGCGCAGCCCCAAGTCCCACCAAGGTTGCGTTCGTTTGACGCTGTCGAGGCGATGCGCTCGAATGACCAATGCGGCAAAGGCAAGTGCAGCATAGGCAGCCAGCCCTGCACCGACCTCCCCCACTTTCGAAACGGCTCGTGCAGCGGAAGCCACAAGGAAGCCAAGAGCTGAGAGAGCTAACGACCCCATCCAGCCGGTTCGCCGAGACGCTTCAAAATAGGCGAGTGCGAAAGCCGACACTCCGACAACCGGTGGCGCGCGCGAGGGCTCTCACTGCTTTCACTAACACCCGCGTGAGCGCGGATGCTACGAATCTGTCAAACTCATGCACTCGACTGTGATGGATAGTCTCGGTTGTGGAAGGCGCGCCCGACGTCATCCTCGCGTGTGGTGCGGGAAGAAGGTGGTGCCGGACCGCATTCGGTCGCGAATCGGCGGTGAGGCCACCTTAGGCAGGCAACCCTCCCCAAAATCCACGATTGACAGAATCTTCCGCCCGACATATAAAAAATTGACGCGCGTAAGTTTTCTAGGTAACAAACGCGCAAAAACAGCCGCGCCGCACCGGCGCAGTCAGAGCAGGACGCGTCGATGAACGTTCCACCGGTAAAGTTCGGTTGTCAAACCTACACCTGGGAAATGCTGGGCGCGGCCTGGACGGGAGGGCCGGACGACCTGGTCAGGGCAATCGCCGACGGCGGCTATGCGGGGATCGAGATCACCGACACGATGATCGGTTCGTTCGTGGGGCGTGCGGCGGAATTCGCGCGCCACCTCGACGACGCGGGCCTGGCACTGGTATCCTTCGCCTTCGGCTCGGACGGAGGCTTCACCGAGCGCGGGCAGATAAGCGCCCTGCTTCACCCTAGACGACCGCATCCGCCAGCTGGTCGCGACGCCCGAGGACGCGGAGGCGGGTGCGCCGGTTCCGACGCCAATTGCGCAATATGAAGAGAGGGGAGGGACCTAGGTGGCCGAGGTTGTGCTGGACAAGATTTGCAAGACCTATGGGAATCATCAGGTGATCAAAGATCTTTCGCTGACAATCCCCGACGGCGAGTTCCTGATTCTCGTCGGCCCTTCGGGCTGCGGAAAGTCGACGGCGCTCAGGATGATCGCGGGGCTCGAGGAGATCAGCAGCGGGACCCTGACAATCGGCGGCGAAAACGTCGTGGACCTCGCGCCGAAGGACCGGGACATCGCGATGGTGTTCCAGAGCTATGCCCTCTACCCGCACATGACCGTCTTCGACAACATCGCCTTCTCGATGAAGCTGGCCGGAAAGAGCAGGGCCGAGAGGACGAAACGGGTCAACGAAATCGCCAAGACCCTGCAGCTCCACATGCTCCTCGACCGCAAGCCCTCGGCGCTATCCGGCGGACAGCGCCAGCGGGTCGCCATGGGTCGCGCGATGGTGCGCGAGCCCGCGGCCTTCCTGATGGACGAGCCGCTGTCGAACCTGGATGCCAAGCTCAGGGTACAGATGCGCGCGGAGATCGCGAGCCTGCAGCGTCAGTTGGGGGTGACGACGATCTACGTGACCCACGACCAGATTGAAGCCTTGACCATGGGCGACCGGGTGGCGGTGCTCAAGGACGGGGTGCTGCAGCAGGTCGACACGCCCAGGACGCTTTACCATCGGCCGGCCAACGTCTTCGTCGCGGGCTTCATCGGCTCGCCGGCAATGAACCTGTTCGAAGGCCGCCTGCAGGACGGAAGGATCGTCCTGCCGACGGCGTCGATCCCAATCCCGACGAGCGCATACGAGCGCTTTCCGGCGCTTGGCGCATACGACGGCCAGCCGCTGATCTTCGGCATCCGCCCGGAGGACCTCTACGACAGCAAGCTAGAGTCCGGATCGCGCCTCGCGACGATTCCGGCGATGGTGATGTCGATCGAGGAACTGGGCTCCGAGCTGATCGTGCACGTGAACATCGACGCGGCTCGGATCGACTCCGGCGACCCGGACGCCGTCGAGGACCTGGGCAGCGCCGCCAACGCGGTGGCGAGGTTCGAGGAAGCCAGTGCGGTGCGCGCCGGCGAGTCGATCGACCTGTCGGTCGACGTGTCCAAACTACACTACTTCGACCCTCGGACACGTCTTGCCATCTAGGCGGCGGAACGAGGCCGGGACCGCGGACCTGACGGATCAGGCGCGAATGCCGCTGATATCGCGCCTGCTCGCGTGTGAGCAGATGCGTTGTTGCATGAAAGCGGCTGACGTTGTGGCTCCTTCGCACTTCGGCGTCAGGCGATCCTGATGCTGCGGGGTCAGGGCGTGAAGCGGCTGAGGCGGCGTACGCCGGCGGCACCGTGATGCCGCGCTCGAGGAGGATCGCCCGCAGCTGGTGCATCAGCCGCGTCCGCCCACAAGCCGCGCAGGCGCCCGGTGCAGCGTCTGCTGGTCGGCTGCGTCTCCGCCTCGGCGCTCGCGTCCGCGTCCCAGTCGTTGTTCTTCTGCGCCTCACGTAGGGCTGGACGTACTCGGGCGCCTTCAGCCCACCACCACGAACACCCGTCCCAGATGATGCCGCCCCCAGCAAGCCTCCATCGTCACCACGCCGACGGCACCCGCGCGAAGCTTGCAGCGGCTCGGTAGCTGACCTGACTTGCGCACCTTTGGGCAGGCAACCCTCCCCAAATCCACTGTTGACAGAATCTTCCGTCCGGCATATACAAAGTTTACGCGCGTAAGATTTCTGCGTTGACGGATGCGCGCGGAACGCACCCTATTTGGCAAGATCCTTGAGCGGATCGAACCCGCGAATTCAATGGGAGGGAATCTTGAGAGTCAAAGAACTTCGTGCGACGATCATGTCGGCGGCGGCCGTCTGGGCACTGTGCGCCTCGGGCGCCCTGGCCCAGACCAACATCGAGTTCATCCAGTGGTGGGAGCCGGAGATGCCGGCCGGCGCGCTGCGCGGCATCATGGACGACTTCGAGAAGACGAACCCCGACATCAAGGTCACGCTGGTCAGCGGCCCCTATTCAACCACGCACGACCAGATCGTCACCGGCGCCGCCTCGGGCACGCTGAGCGACGTCGTCGGCCTCGACGGCGCCTGGGTGAACGGCCTGGCCAAGCAGGGCGCGATCGCCTCGATGGACCCGCTGATGGACGCCGCGAACTACGACCGGAGCCAGATCGCCGACATCATCAAGGTCGACGGCCAGAGCGTGATGTTTCCGCTGGCCTCGTTCGTCTACCCGGTCTTCGTCAACCTCGACCTCGCCAAGGGCGCCGGCGTCGACAAGATGCCGACCAACCGCACCGAGTTCGCCGAGGCCGCGAAGAAGATGACCAACGCCGACAAGAACGAGTTCGGCTGGGTGCTGCCGCTGTCGCTCGAAACCCCCAACGGCATCCAGAACGACGTGATGGCCTGGGTCTGGGCCTCGGGCGCCTCGATGCTGAAGGACGGCAAGCCGGATCTCGAGAACGAGGCCGTCGTCGGCACGCTGGACTATGTCAAGCAGCTCAACGACGCCGGCGTCATCTCGCCGGGCATCTTCGCCAAGAAGGAGCAGGACAAGGTCGAGGAGTTCGTCAACGGCCGCGTCGGGATGATGATCGACTCGCTCGCCCACATCAACCTGATCCGCGAGCGCAACCCGAATCTCAAGTTCGGCATCTCGGCGGTGCCGGCCGTCGACGGCTACACCGGCAAGCGCGGCATGCCCTACGCGTCCTGGGGCATCGGCATCAGCGAGGGCAGCCAGCACAAGGACGAGGCCTGGAAGCTCGTCGAGTATCTGATGAGCCCGGAGGTGAACGCCAAGCTCGTCACCATCGCCAACGCCTTCCCGGGCAACAAGAACGCCAAGCCCGACCTGTCGAAGTCCGATCCGCTCTTCTCGGAAGCCTTCAAGATCTACCAGGAAGGCTATCTCGCGAACGAGTTCACGGGCCTGCCGGTCGCCGAGGAGTTGATGCGGCAAATGGACATCGAGGTTCAGAAGCTGCTCGAGGGTCAGGAGACCGCGCAGCAGGCGGCCGCCGCCACGCAGAAGCAGTGGGACGCCGAGTTCGCCAAGTAGGCGGACCCAGATTCCCGGCAGCGCGAGTCTCCTTGCGCTGCCGGTTCGGCTGTCAGCTCGCGACCGGACGGAAAGGAGTAGCGCATGGGCCGCGTCGGAACACAACCGGGGGCTCGCAGGCGGGGATTGATCTCCCACAGGACGGGCAGGCGGCTGGTGCCATTGTTCTACGTCACCCCAGCGACGCTGCTGTTTTGCCTGCTGATGCTCTTCCCGATGGTCATGGTCGTCCGCTATTCGCTGATGTCCGGCGCGATCGTGAACAAAAGCGCAGGCTTCGCGGGGCTACAGAACTACGGAAAGGTCTTCGCCGACCCGGTGTTTTGGCAGTCGGTCGCGAACACGCTCTACTTCACGGTGATGAGCGTAATCTTCCACCTGCTGATCGGCCTTGCCTTCGCGCTCCTCTTGAACTCTGAGCGCATCAACAAGGTGGTCAGGAGTATCCTGCGGGTGCTCTTCATCCTGCCATGGCTCTTCACCGCGGTGATCATCGCCGTCATTTGGCGGCTGCTGCTCGACCCGAACGGCGTCATCAACAGCGTGCTGACCGCGGTGCATATCGTCGGCTTCAAGGTTGAGTGGTTCTCCTCGCCCAAGACCGCGCTGCACGCGGTGACGTTCGTCAACATCTGGGCCGGCTACCCGCTCTACATGGTTAGCCTCCTGGCCGGCCTGCAGGGGATCCCGAAGGATCTCTACGAGGCGGCGGGCATCGACGGCGCCAACGAGTGGGAGAAGTTTTGGTACATCACGGTGCCGCAGCTGATGCCGATCATGATCAGCATCGCGCTCCTCGACTTCATCTGGACGATGCAGGTTTTCCCGCTGGTCTGGATGACGACGGGCGGCGGGCCTATCCATGCCACCGAGATGCTCAGCACCTACACCTACAAGCTGGCGTTCCGGCAGTATGACTTCTCGCTCGCATCGGCGAGCGCGATCCTGATCCTGCTCCTCTCCATGAGCATGACCTATTTCTACATCAAGCACCAGAAGGCCAGGTGACAGCCATGGCGCGACGACGTTCCTACAGCAAGTCCCCCATTCCGACCATGCTGGTCTATCTCGGGCTGGCAGTCGGCCTGGTGTTCGCGGCCTTCCCGATCCTCTGGATGTTCTTCAGCTCGCTGAAGTCTAACACCGAGATCTTCGCGCTGCCGCCGCGGCTGCTGCCCGAGCAGTTCACGCTGGTGGCCTACCAGGCGATCTTTAGCGATCCGACCAAGGTCCGCTTCTTCCTCAACAGCTATCTCGTCGCCGGCGTGGTTACCTTCCTCACCGTGGTGATCGCCATCCTGACGGCGTACGCGTTCAGCCGCTACTCGTTCCGGTTCAAGAACCCCCTCAACGTCTTCATTATCAGCACGCAGACCGTCCCGCCGATCACGCTCCTGATCCCCTACTTCGGCATGGTCGTCGCCTTCCGCATCTTCAACACCTATTTCGCGCTGATCCTGACCTACATGGTCTTCACCCTGCCGTACGCGATCCTGCTGATGACGGGGTTCCTCAACACCCTGCCCAAGGACCTGGACGAAGCGGTGCTGGTCGACGGCGGCTCGAGTTGGACGGCGCTCTGGCGGGTGATCGTGCCGCTCTCGGTGCCGGGGATCGTCGCGACGGCGGTCTACACGTTCCTGCTGTCGTGGAACGAGTTCCTGTTCGCGCTGACGCTGACCAAGTCCATGGACATGCGGACGGTACCCATCGGCATCTCGCTGCTCATGGGCCAGCATGCCTTCGAATGGAACGAGATGATGGCGATGAGCGTGCTCGGGGCGCTGCCACTGTTGGTTCTCTACCTCATCGCGCAGCGGTATTTCCTTGCGGGCATGACCGCGGGCTCTGTAAAGGCCTAGGTCCTAGCCGGGCCGCCGTTCGCGTGAGCGGCCCGCAGCTCCCTCAGGCAGGCCAGGTGCCGAACGCAGACGCCGTGACCTTTTTGTCTGGGCCCAGCAGGCCGTGAAGCCAGCGGTGCGGCAACCAGCGTGTCAGCTGCGACATAGGCATCGCGCACGGTTGCGAGCCGGTGAGCGCTTGCAGGTCCACTCTACGATTGCCGGCGGGCCCGCAATCACTGCTCGGCTGCGTTTATGAGGTGAAGCCTCGTCATCGGTACATTTCAGCAAAATCAATTGGTTACGCCAAAGGGTTGGATCCCGGTTCGCTTTTGGTCATGGTCCTCGATTTCTCGCAGCATGCCAATTGGCGGGACGGCTGGCTCCGCGGTCTTTCCTGATGATCGGGTTGCTCGCTCAAACGGACGGGGAGGCTGCAGCCCGGTAAATCGACAGCACTCTCTGCACGGAAGCGATCAACAAGGCTGAAGGCGTGGCCGCGAGGCGGCCGGCCGCCACAGCCGGATAGAGCGCAGCGAGATGCTGACTGATCAGGGTCTCGGGGATCGTCCGTCCGGCAAGGCGCTCTTCGAGGCGACGTACCGCCGCCGTGGCGGCGGGGTCCGGCCAATAGTAGCGGATACGGTCGGAATAGCTGAAGTGGCGTTGAAGCCTCAGCTCGCCTGCAGTCCCGTGATAGTATTTCTGCCAATGGCCCGGGTTTGCGACCATCAGATCTTCCATAGCCTGTTGCAGTTCAGCGTGCCCGGGCCGGCCGTCGAGGGCGGAGACAATGTGGTCGAGTCCATAAAGTGCCTCGCGTAGAGCAAAGGTCAGCCCGGGCCCTACCTTTAGGATCGCGAAGCCGTCCTGGACCAAGGCGGCAAGCGCCTCGGGAGGCTGGTAGTCAGTCGAGTGTGCCTCGAACACGAACTGGGGAAGCGAGGTCAGAACGTGGCTCAGCGCCCGGGCCTTCTCCGGCTCATAGACGACGACGTCTTCGTTGCCGAATTCCACGCCGGGCTGAACGACCACTCCGATTGCACGATCGAACGCCGCCTGGAGGCTACGCGCAGCGAACGCCTTTCGATGGATCCTCACCGTCTCCAGCGCAGCTTCGGGGCTGGTCACCTGGAGATGGTCGAGGGCTTCGAGCGCACCACCCGGGACGGGTACTTCGGTTCCGATAATATAGACCGGCGGCCGGAACAGGTCGCGGTCGACAGCCGCTTCGGCGGCGTCTGCGAGATCGGCGGCACGCTCGGCCGTCACCGCATCAGGCAGCGCGACGCTCTCGCCGGCGCAACCCATGCTCGTGTCCAGATGGATCTTCGTGAAACCGGCCTTCACGAACGCCGCCACCATCGTCCGGGCGCGCGAGAGTGCCTCCGCCGGGGGCAAGTGTTTCCATGGGTTCGGTCCGAGATGATCTCCGCCCAGGATCAGTGCCTCGCGCGCGAAGCTGACCCTTTCGGCGATTGCCTCGACGAACCTCCGAAACTCCGCCGGCGTCATCCCGGTGTAGCCACCCTCCTGGTTCACCTGGTTGCACGTGGCCTCGATCAGGACCGCGGTTCCGTCCTCCTTGCCCTGCCGAAGAGCCGCCTCGATTACCAGCGGATGTGCAGAACACACTGAGGTAATCCCAATCCGCTCGCTGCGGGCATGGAGCCGCGGGAGATCGGCGAGGATGCTGCTGCTCATGCGGTCTCCTTGGAATTCTGACGATTCAGGAAATACTCAAGTTCGGCTTGCGTGGAGGTCCCCTCCATCGGCCCCTTGCGACCGACAGCAAGCGCACCGGCCGCATTTGCCATAGTCAGGGCCTCACGCGGCGGAATGCCACGGAGCCAGAAAGTGACGAAGGTGGCACTGAACGTATCGCCGGCGCCGGTTGGGTCCACTTCCTTCACAGAGAAGGCGGGCGCGGAACACCTTCCCGCGGCATCGTAGCAGATCGCACCGTCAGCGCCCTTCTTGACGACAATGGTGCGAATGCCGCGATTGAGGAGTTCCTGGACCGCGAGGGTCTCATCAGCGACGTCCGACAGAAGGAACAACTCATCACCGCTCGGAAGAAAGAGATCAGTCTGCGACAGCACCTCCTCGAGTGCTTCCC
Organism: uncultured Alphaproteobacteria bacterium; assembly: GCA_963735385.1. Lineage (GTDB taxonomy): Bacteria > Pseudomonadota > Alphaproteobacteria > Rhizobiales > Rhizobiaceae > CAVTKY01. The sequence goes on from CAVTKY010000023.1 coordinate 150,358, forward strand.
GCATTCTCGGCGCCGCCAGGATCTCCTTGCGCAGGTTGGGGTCGAAGGAAACCGTCCCGCCGCGAGATCGCACGCGCTCCATCGCCGTTCGCACCATCTCGGCGAGCGCGGGGGAGGACAGCGCCGATCCCATAACGTGCAGGTGATCCGCGCCATCGATAAGGGCGGTTGCGGCAGGCGTGGGCGCGATCGAGCCGCTCGCGCTGTGGCGAATGTTGTAGACGAAATCGCGGGACCCGTCGGAGCGGTAGCGAACGAATGCGCTGCCGGTCGGACGGTCCGGGTCGATGGTGATCGCGGACACGTCGGCACCGTCCCGCTTGAGCCGCTCGATACTAGCGCGGCCAAAATCGTCCGCGCCGACGCAGCCGATCATTCCGCAAGGTTGACCGAGCTTGGCCACCTGGTCGATGAAAATGGCTGGCGCGCCGGAAGGAAATGGACCTACGAGGGAAATCGGCTCCAGGAAGCCGTCGCCAACTTCGGTGGCCATGATCTCCGCCAGAATTTCGCCGATCGTGATGATCTTTTTCATGGGTGCTTCCTCGGCAGGCGAGCCGGCTTTGACGCGGAGTCTCCACCGAACATAGGGATCAGGTCGGCGGCCTGCCGAACTATGCTCAAAACTGCTATCAGCGTCAACAAATAACTTTACGCGCGATAAGTTTTTCTGCCGGCATGTCTGGCCGCATTGAGTGCGAGCGGCGCCCATCAGGATGACTCTCGTAGCTGATTTCCTTTACTCGCGACAAGAAAGTGCTATGTTGGTCGCCGAGCCAGCGATCAACGGTGTAAGAATGGCGATCACCAAGATTAAGAATATGGAGGAATTTTCGTTGGCGAGTGGCATCTCAAGGCCAACAGTCTCTAGATATTTCAACGATCCGACGAGCGTTAGGAAATCGACGCGAGAGAAGATAGAGCAGGCGCTGGAGAAGTTCGACTATCGTCCCAACATGTTCGCGATGAACGTCAATCGCAGGAATCCTCGAAATATCGGGATCATCGTTCCGTATATCGTGGACCCCTTCTTCGCCGAGGTTGTGCGTCAGATTGAACTTCGCTGCATGCAGGCGGGCTACTGGGCCATCGTGCTGAGCTCGCATGGACAGAGCTCGCTCGAAGCCAATGCCCTGGATACGTTGCGGTCGCTGAAGATCTCGGGCGCCATCGTGGCGCCGCTCGGAGAGGCATCCGACCCGCATCGGATCGAGCAGCTGAGCGGTGAGGTTCCCGTCGTCTTTCTCGATAGTCGCACCAGCGATAGAATCCCATTCGCCGGGACCGACAACGTTCGGAGCATTTCTCTGTTGGTCGACTATCTGTGCCGCTCTGGCGAGCCTCCGTGCTTCCTCGAGATGCCGCGAGTCAACCAGAATGCCGCGGAGCGGAAGGACGCCTATCTGGCGACCATGAAGCGCCTCGGGTTTGACCCGGCCGTCATAGCCGTGGACGACGACGCCGGATGGAACTTCGAGGAGATGGGCTACAACGAGGCAGAGCGCATTCTGAGCGGAAGCGGTTTCCCGACACGTACCGTCCTGTGCGCGAACGACCGCCTTGCGATCGGCGTGCTGGCGGCCGCGTATTCGAACGGCGTCAGGGTCGGAATCGAGCCGGGCTGCGATTTGCGCGTCGCCGGCCACGATGACCATCCGCTTTCACGCTTCACCTGTCCGGCCCTGACGACCGTGGCGCAGGACTATCAAGGCCTCGCCGCCCGGAGCCTCGAGATGCTGTTCCGGTTGATCGAAGGGAAGCACTCTGACACTTCCAGCCCGAACACAGCCTGTTGGAGGCCCGGCTGATGATGCGGGCCTCCGCCTGACGCGGAGGGTTCGGAGGCCCTCGCATGGGCGGCCTCCGGGCCCGGCGCATCAGCTCATCCACTGGCCGTCGACGTTGTAGGTCTGCGCAACGATGTAGCCTGCCTCCTTCGAGGCCAGGAAGATCGCCATCCCGACGAGATCCTCAGCAGTCGCCACGCGGCCGTGCGGGAACGCCCTCGCCGACCTGCGCTTCCTTCTCGCCGAGCGGACGTTTCTGGTACTTGGCGAAAGGGCGTCGACATGTTCCCGGTGCTCGCGTCGACCACGCCCGGCGAGATCGCATTCACATTGATGCCGTGCTTGATCAGGTCCAGCCCAGCCGATTGGGTCAGGCTGATCACGGTGGCCTTGGTCGCGCAGTTGATGGTGACCAGTGACTCGCCGCGCCGACCGGCCTGGCTGGCCATGTTGATGATCTTCCGCCCGGCCATGCGCGATCATCTGCTTCGCCGCCGCCTGCATGGTGAAGCAGCGTGCCGCCGACGTTGATCGAGAATAGCCGGTCGTAATTCGCTCGGGATGTCCCCGACGAATTGATGATCAGAACGTCGAGGCTCCCGGTGCGTTCGACCACCGTTGCGATCGCAGCGTCGATCGAGGCCTGGTCGGAGACATCGACGCGCACGGTATAGGCGTTCGGCCCATTTCGCTGGAGGCGGGGCCGTGACCTCCGCAAGCCAAAGGGTTGCCAGCGACCGTCGCCAGCACGTCCGTCAGCGACGTCCCATGTTCTCGATCGGCCAGGAAAGCAATACCTCACCTCGGACGATCGCTCTCATACGGCAGGATAGAGCCTGGCGGAGACCGAGCATTCCATTGCCGCCTCGTCCCACCGCATCGCCTCAGTCATTCAAGCGGTGAGGCCACCTTAGGCAGGCAAACCCTCCCCAAAATCCACGTTTGACAGAATCTTCCGCCCGACATATACAAAATTGACGCGCGTAAGTATTTTAGGTGACAAACGCGCAAACACCCGCGCCGCACCGGCGCAGTCAGATCAGGACGCGTCGATGAACGTTCCACTGGTAAAGTTCGGTTGTCAAACCTACACTTGGGAAATGCTGGGCGCGGCCTGGACGGGAGGGCCGGACGACCTGATCAGGGCAATCGCCGACGGCGGCTATGCGGGGATCGAGATCACCGACACGATGATCGGTTCGTTCGTGGGGCGTGCGGCGGAATTCGCGCGCCACCTCGACGACGCGGGCCTGGCACTGGTATTCTTCGGCTTCGGCTCGGACGGAGGCTTCACCGAGCGCGGGCAGATAAGCGCGGATCTGGATGCCGCCCGCCGCTGGATCGATTTCGCGGCCCACTTTTCCCGGGGCCCTGGTTTCGATGGGGTCGGCCACGGTGATGTCGGGAGGCGTCGCGACGAGAAGTTCGCCGTTGCCGCCGAAATCTACAATCGCACGAACGAGATCGGGCGGGCGGCGGGTGTCACTGTCGCCGTTCATCCTCGTCTCACCACAACACGCTTCTGTTCAGCCGTGCCGACTATGATCAGATTTTCGCCCTGCTGGACCCGCAGGTGGGGTGGGTTCCCGACACCGGCCATATCCTGCGTGGTGGGCAGTCGATCGACGACACGCTCGCGGCGCATCGGGATCGCATCCGCTACGTCCATCTCAAGGACGTGGACCGGCAGGGCCACTGGGCGATGCTGGGCGAGGGAGCTTGCGACATTCCCGCGGTGATCTCGGCGGTGCGGCAGGCGCCGCATTTTAACGGTTGGATCGTCGTTGAGGAAGAGTCGGAAACCGCGGCGTCCAGTCCCGCGGCGGCCGTGCGGGCAAATCGTCAGACGCTTCGCCAGCTCGAAATCGAATGAGCCCGCAGTCGATGCGGTGGAGGAGCCTAACGCGGAAATGGGGCTCGGGACCAAGGTTCGAGAGGGAGGTCGATTGAAACATTTTCATCGGCGCGGGTAAACCATTCACTCTCTCGATGCACA
>CAVTKY010000024.1:0-150892 GCA_963735385.1 uncultured Alphaproteobacteria bacterium
CTCCGTGCTCGTCTGTCGCACCAACCTCAGGCGGCAAGCCGGATAGGAGTCGTCCGGATTTGCGATTTGTGGGTGGGCCGGGCGCCCTCCGCTGGGTAGCTGCACGGCAAAAATTCTGCGTGGGCCCAGTTGCCCGCGTGCCGCGCGACGATTTCCCCCAAACCGGGGATCACCTCCCGCCCTTGCAGGCCCATCTGAGTGATCCGTGAGCCCTCAATAGCGGATCGTTCGTAATGGAACCCTTCAGCTTGCTCCTCGCCAGCCTTCTCGGCGGGATCGTGATGTTCGGTGGTGGTGTTCTTGTCGCCATGGTTCTGCTGGAGCGCCCAATCCGGAAGGGCCTCGTCGCCAAGCCCAGCGTCGGCCCCGTGCGGCGGCGGCGCTAGGCAATGCTGAAACGGCAGCCTGCTTGCCAGCCACTGGCGTCAGCGCAATCCCGCCGCAGTGCAGGTGAGAATTCCCTGCGGTCATTGCCGAGTATCTTGGCAGGGATCGGCAACGGACTGCGCAAGCAACTCGATACGGACAAATCGGAACCCTTGCCCGCCCGTTGGCTCGAGTTGCTCAAGGATCTTGACGAAGCAGGCGAAAGGCAGCGCCAACCGCTGCCAGGGAGCACAGACTAGCAGCTTTCCCCTCGCCACTCGCTCGCTCGGTTGCAAGCTTTGCGCCGCGCCAAACGGTTTAGCAGCACCGGGCGCGCGACAAACCACCGACTTCTACGCTGGCACAAACTTCGCGAACCGGCCCGCGGCAACCGCGATCGGCAGCACGACGGCAATCGCACGAGCGCGAGCCCGTGGTCGTAGAGGTGGGATTGCCGCAACCGGCTGACACAGGGCGGCAAAGGCAACCGCAACAAGCACCTACGGTTCTTGCGTGCGCGAGAATGCGGCGTTCGTGACCAAGCCGGCAAGGCAACAAAAAAAGCCTCCGCTCGGGAGGAGCAGAGGCTTTAGGGATCGGGTACGCGCGGTCCTCGTTGAGGGGAAGTACCGCGCCTTTAGTGTCAGAACCCTTCGGCTCTGTATTGTGGATCATACGCTAATTCGTTGGGCTCGCGTTGTCGATGCCAGTCATGCTGCCCCGCTCGCGGCCGCTCGCGGCTCAATCGGGATGGCGCGCATCGAGCCTTCTGTGGTTGTCGCTCTTGGTTTTTGACTCCAGGGCCTTTTCATGGGGCATATGTCAGACGAGACGGGAGGTGCATTGCACAGGAAGGAGGGTGCTGTTCGTCATAGATGAACCGCTACCCGCGCTGCCGCTCAGCCAATTCCCGGCGATCGCGTTCAGTCCACTCGTCAGCGACGCAGCCACTGTCCCGGTCTGCGCCGGGGTTACCGGCCAGTCTCAAGGGGAAGGATTTTAGTGAATCGGAAGAGATGCCGAACTTTCAGATCGCAGCGCAATGGAGGGAGCAGCTGAGAGCAGTGACGGTGCGGTCGACTGCAGCGAAGAAGCAGGACGAGACGCAGAAGTGCATGGTCAAGAAGGTGAGGTGAACTCAACACGCCGAGCGAAGGGAGAATCGTCGATGATGCGGACGTTGGGGATCGGGATCGCAATTGCCCTCAGCATCTCACCATGGTCACATGGTTCGCCGGTGGCGGAGGCCGCGCAAAAATCTAAAAATGCACCGCAGGGCGACAGGGCGACGACGATGACGGCAGTTGCGCTCGCGGAGTCCAAGAAGAAGCAGAAGGCGAAGGGCGGCAGATCCAAGGGGACCGACCTCGGCGCGTGGAGCAAGGTCACCGGACTCGATGTGAACCTTAAAAAGCAGACCCCCGGCGACTTGCGCAAGAAATAGCCCATGTTGTCTTGAATGAATGGGCCTCGGTAACCCACCCTGGCCAAGTCCACCGGCGAGGCCGAACTGTTGGCTAGCCTCGAAGCATTGTTGAAGGCGACAGCTATGGCCGGGTAGGTGACGCAGAGGGTTCAAGGGCGTGGCGCTGGCCGGCCGAGCAGCGTTTGACCACAAACCCGGCGCGGGCTTCCAGCTTCCCGCTTGTGCATACGTGCAACCGTCGGATCAGCAAGCACGCCATTCTCGCCGAAATGATTGCCTGCGCCGCCGCCGACCGAATTGGGAAAGGTCAATGCCGACCACCGCCGGCGGCGAGCGATCTCGGAGGCGAAGCGCTCAGGACCTGGCAGGCGGGAATAGTCCTTGCGCACACGGTCGCGCAATTGGCTCGCTTACGCTCAGGGTGGCGTTTTCGACCGGCGGCCGGCTCCAAAATCTGTGACGTCAGTTTCCGGGTTCTGCCCGAGTTTCCGTTTGTCGCCGAGGTGGCATTCTGAGGTGGGGCGGAATGGCGCAGAAGGAGTGCTCGTATGCGCAAACTGGTTCTCATTGGCTTGCTGCTTGCTGGGACGCTGTTTCTCATCGGCGGGACTTCGGGTCCTGCGTCTGCTTGGTGCTATCGAGGATATGGCTACGCCTCGCCTGCCTATGGCTATGGGTACACCCCGTGGATCTCACGCTCGTACTACGCGCCCAGGTTTGCGTATGGCGCCGCTTTCTATCGCCCACGAGTCTGGGGTTGGCGAGGTTGGGGGTATCGGGGTTGGGGATGGGGCGGGCGGCGCTGGGGTGGTTGGCGACGTTGGTAGGCCTGCTGGTACACGCCGACGGGCCAGGCTTTGAGCGAGCCTGACCCGAACTGCTCCCCGTGCCGGACCTCGCCGTTGCGATGCGGCCTCGGCGCCGCAGCGGTGCTCAAGTCATCGTCGTCTTTGCCCAGGTTTGAGATAAAGGCGCGTCGCCAATTGTGCGCGTGAGCTGCTTGAGATTGCCGTCAGGTCGTCTTGCCGCTCGGCGCAATCGTGCGAGGGCTTGGGCGGCCTGTCGTCGGCCTATAGGCCGACCCGCGGCAGCGTTCGCGTGGCCGTCATGGAATCAAGTTTTGTCGGATGGCCTCGCAGGCGGCCTGGGCTCTGTTGCGCACACCAAGCTTGCTTTGTGCTTTCTTGAGGTGTGACCGAACGGTCTCTTCACCGAGGCCGAGCAGGCGGGCTATTTCTTCGGTCTGCTTACCCACCGAAACGAGCCGTAAGACCGCCAATTCCCGGGCTGTAATGCGAGCAGCTTTGCCCATCCATCTTGGATCATGGTCGATTAACTGTTCCAAGCGTAGCGCCGCAAAGCTGGCGGCTGCGAAAAGGAGGATACGGCCTGGCTGCGTGAGGATGTTACCGAGCGGTTGGCGCGACCAGTAGGACACCAGCCAACGTCGACCAACTGAACACGTTAAGGCATCGCGCATGCCATATTTGAAAGAGAGTTCGTAGGGCCATCTGTCGATGCCAATTGGTTCAAGCATCTGCATGGTCTCTGTCCACGTGCATGCCATCAGGCTTGATCGCGCCATCATCACGCCGGGATCGTACTCGCGTCCCGCCATGGCGCTGTATTCCTCCCACCAACCTGCCGGCACCGAGGGATGCAGGAAAGCATCCCTGCCGAGCCGCGTGGACTTCCAGTCCGATGTTCTCACCGGGAAACGCGCCGCACCCAAAACGGATATGCAAAGGGATTTCGAGGCCAGCGTGTGCAAGGTCTCGAGCACCTCGGCGGGTGTCTTCCGTCGATCCATGCACTCCGTGAATTCCGTCAGCACAGGGGTAATGGGCAGGGAATTAAGTCCCGGGGATGCCATGCGTTGCTCCCGAGCAAGGTTCCATCGCGCAGAGAGCGTGGCGCATTGCCGAGCTTGCGGATATCGGGACAAATCTGGACCTGCGCCGTAGTTCGAACCCCGCACCGGCGGCGAAAAAGGGCCAGACCGGCACAACACAAGGCCAAAGTCATCGTTTTCAGCTTAGACTTGGCCGCCCTTGCCGCCCGCAATGCGCGCCGTCTGGGACGTGACAAGGTCCAAGAGCAAACGGGCCGAAGGAGGCCATGGACGGCACCGTTGCTCTACAACAACACCGCACCGCAGTCTGCGCAAATGTCTCCTAGGTGACAGGCGGTCACACAAACGCCATGCTAACCAAGGTTCCGTTGCGGGATTGGTGCAGAAAGCAAATGCTTTCTTATGGGGTGCGACCTGAGTGATCCGAAGCGCTATTGTGTGCTTCGGGTCCTTTCTTTTGGGCGTCCTGGGCGACCTGCGAGTAGGCCCTGCCGGCAAACCCACCAAGGCAAAGCTTTCCTGGCTTCCTTCTTTCCTAGCTTCCTTGGGGAAGAATGTGCCCCTGTCGCGTTCATCTGCCGACTGAAAATTTCCACACCTAACCACCTCCGAGCTCTTCACCTTCTGAGGGCATAGGGGGACCTTGCCGGCGTAGCCGGCCGGCTTGGCGTCGAACCACGAATGGGGCAGAGAGAGCTACCAGCGACGAAGAACCGGGTAATAGCCAAAAATCGGGTCGGGCGGATAGGGGTTGTTATAACTCGGTTGCGTTGTGTAGCCATAGACCCGCGGCGCTGCGTAACCCCACCCGACGGCGGCCGCGTAGCCGGAGTTGGGATCTGCCGCGTAACCATAGCGCGGGCCGGCGTTATAGCCCCAGCCCGGAGTGGCCACATAGCCATAGACGCGATCCGCTGCGTAGCCGGCGTTTGATCCGGCGGCGTAGCCCCAACCGGGGACGGCCGCGTAGCCGTAAGGGGCATTGGCGGCGTAGCCGGTGCTGGGGGCGGCCACATAGCCGTAGGGACGATCCGCCGCGTAGCCGCCGTAGGTTGGGGCGGCCGCGTAGCCCCAGCCGCGTCCACTGGCGTAGCCCCAACCGGGGACGGCCGCGTAGCCGTAAGGGGCATTGGCGGCGTAGCCGGCGCTGGGGGCGGCCACATAGCCGTAGGGACGATCCGCCGCGTAGCCGCCGTAGGTGGGCGGCCGCGTAGCCCCAGCCGCGCCCACGGGCGTAGCCCCAGGTTTGGCCCGCGGCGTAGCCCCGGCGTGTTGCAGCGACGTAACCCCCGACGGTGGCCCTCTGGGCGTAACCCCTGCTGCGTGCGACCGAGTAGCCGGTAGGCCGGTGATCCGCGTAGGCGCGAGCCGGCCCCGCTGCATAGCCATGACCCCCGACGAAGCGGCCATCACGCGGCGCGGCGTGCGCACTGTCGACAACAACAACGCCAAGGATGACAGCCACCCCTACCTCGATGTGTCGGCGCATCGCATCCTCCTACCGGTCCGAGCCATCTTAGGTTGGCAGCGTCTATTCCTCTGTACACTCAGGCTTAACCCTGAGCATTTCGAGGATTGATCCGAAATCGTGAACCCCTTGCGTTCTTAACTGTGAGGATTGCGCACGACGCCACGTCCGTCAGCAGATCAACTGCGATCACTACTTCCCCAGCCGGCGGCAGGGGGCGTGCATTGGCCATAGGACGGTCGTAAGCTGTCAGCGAAATGGGAATTCCTCGTTAAGAGTAAGATGCGCTCGAATGGGGGCGAGCGCGAATAACAGATCGTGTAACAACGCATGGCTCTGTTGAGCCACTTCCTCGGATTGGACGGTGGCCATGGCAAAGACGGACACCATTTTTGCGGGTTCGATACCCTCCCTGTACGACACCTACCTCGGACCCCTCATCTTCGAGCCCTACGCTGGCGACGTGGTCAGGCGATTAGAGAACCTGAGCGCAGGTCGCGTTCTTGAGACAGCCGCCGGGAGTGGGATCGTCACGCGCGCGCTGTTACGTTCCCTGCCCGCTAGCGTCAGCGTTGTTGCGACCGATCTGAACCAACCTATGCTCGATCATGCCGCTGCGCAGACCTCGCTTAGCAACGTCAGCTGGCAGAGAGTGGATGCACAATCACTTCCATTCCCGGATCAGACGTTCGATGCTGTGATCTGTCAGTTCGGCGTCATGTTCTTCCCCGACAAGCAAAAAGCCTACCGTGAGGCGCGACGCGTCTTGAAAACGGGAGGCCGCTTCATCTTCAATGCCTGGGATCGGATCGAAGACAATGAGTTTGCAGACGTCGTCACCGCCGCGCTGACTGATATCTTCCCGGACGACCCGCCGCTCTTTCTGGCGAGAACGCCGCATGGATATCATGACAAGACAGCGATCCAAGATCAGCTGCGAAGCGCCGGCTTCGTCGACATCACATTGGACACTGTGACGCGACGCAGCCTAGCACTCTCGTGCCAAGATCCGGCCATTGGCTACTGCCAGGGAACGCCTCTTCGCAACGAGATAGAAGCTCGAGATGCCAGTCGCCTTGCCGAGGCGACGGCAGCAGCGGCGCGTAAGCTTAGCGAGCGGTTCGGGGACGGCCCTGTGGACGGCAAGATGCAAGCGCACGTCATCACCGCCATCTCTTGAACGAGTGCGCGCCGTTGCCGGAGAAGATGCCAAAGGGCCGCAACGGTGAACTCTGGGAAAAGACTAAGACCTGACCGCGGAGTTTCCGGCAACTCACGAAACTCAAGGCCGCGCGTCGCTGGCCGCCCTGCGAAGGCAGCCCAAGCTGAGGACGTCACGAAACTGAAAGGCTGTAAAGTGGCCACGGCTGAGCATGGCGCGCAGCACTTCGCCGGTTTGGCGTCTCTCAAGCGCGGCAGGCCTGACAAAGCGTCTCCCCGGTGGTTGTCGCCATCTTCTGGCGAGCTAGGGTCACACGCATCAGGCGAATTTGGCGAATTTGTTGTGGACGATCACAGGCATGGCTGTTTTTCGGCCGCGCCGCACGCTAGAACAAATCTAGCCAGCCGCCGCCAGCCAGAAACCGCATGGTAAATGGGGACGAAAGCGACCCCGAGTCCCAACAACCGTCCAGAAAGCGGCGCAACCGACTGGCCGCTTTGCTGATCGTTCTGTTGATCGCCGGATGGCTGTGGCTGCTCTGGCTGATCCGGTAGCGATGCCCCTCGACCGCCGAGTACAACCTCTTTCAGTGCGACCCTGAGCTTCGACGAGGCGCTTGCACAAAAAGGCGACAAGCAAAACCAAAACGAAAGCGTGGGTCTAGCGCTTGCAAGGATGTGGGCTCAATTGGCCCAGCACTTTGCGGCGAACAGATCCTGCATTGATCTGTAAATTTGCGACGATTTTCTAAAAGCCGGTTGCGAGCCTGCGCAGCCGGGCAATTGACTGCTTCATCCAACCGCTGCGTTGAGCTTTGTCGCGTACGTCGAGGGCTCAAGCGCTTTTTGGTTTCTTTTGGGTGCGGACGGGGCGAGCGGTTGTTCGCACCGACGTGTTCAGCGCCACGGCGGCGCGGATGAGCGCCGTCAACGCCTTTTCATCAATCTTGTCGCCCTCATGGAAATCGATGGCACGCCTCGTGTTGCCTTCGAGGCTGGAGTTGAAGAGGCCTGACGGGTCCTCCAACGAGGCGCCCTTGGCGAAGGTCATTTTCACGACATTCTTGTACGTCTCACCGGTGCAGATTATTCCGGCGTGCGACCACACCGGGACCCCTCTCCACTTCCACTCCTCGACAACCTCGGGGTCGGCCTGCTTGATGAGAATTCGGATCCGAGCGAGCGTGACGCCCCGCCAGTCTCGCAGCTCCTTGATTCTCGCATCTATCAGTTGAGAGGGAGGGTCTGCTTTTCCTTCTTGGCCGTTCTTCCTGGGCTTCCCGGTTGTTGTTGCTTTTTTCATGGTTGTTGTCGCTCGCCCGTCACTTGAAGATCGCCAGTCCAGCACTTGAGACCAACGCCTCTCGTTTGCATCACGGTTTCGCTGTCGGACCAGCTTATCACATTGGGTTTCGTTAAGATTTTGGCTCCCCGCGCGCCGGACCAGGCTCCGGGCCACTTGACGGCTTTGTGCAGGTTCAGCCCCTGCCTGTGACGGTGGCATCGCCGGACTTCGTCGAGCCATGGAAGGCGAGGAACCAGACCTGGCCCTCGATTCCGTCGAAGGGCAAGTTCCACTTGACCGCCTTGCGCAGGCTGCGAACGCACCGCCGAAGAGCGCGTCGAGGCGGGGCTTTTCCAGCCCGGCATGGCGGCAAGGTAGGCCGCAACGGGGCTTCGCCGTTGGCCTTCGCGACGCTGAAAGTTGCTGCCTGCTCGTGCTCTGTCACGCCAGGGTGCATGCAGGGATGTAGAAGAAGCCGTTCCTATTTTTGTTCAGCAATCCGCGCCGGGCGCGGCCCCGCTTCGGCAGAGCAGCCAAAATCTGATGAGCGCGCAGCGCGTTCAACCCGTTAAATGCGGTGGGGGCCTCTAGTGCTCCTTGGGATCCTTGTCCTCATGATCGACGAGCTCAGACAGATCCTCCGCGTCGTCCGCTTCGTGCTCGAGAATGGCATCATTATCCGATGCCGGGTCCTCGACCTCTAGGGACTCGTCAACGGCCTCCTCCTCCGCCTCAACCGGTGTCTCCGATGTTGGAAGTTTGACGTGAACCGGTTCCGGACGCGGATAGGGCTTGCTGCGCCACCCTGTCTTTGCCACAGGCGGTGAAACAGCTGCCGCGGTTTCGACCTGATGCGCAGCGGTATAGAGCACGCCGCATGCTGGGCAGGCGATCGATTCGCGCAGTAAATCGTAAAAGCGTGTCGCGCATTCAGGACACACGCGCTTCGTGCCGCGCTTGGTTTTATCGAGCTCAGAAGCCGTTGCCATTCATCACCTTTGCCTGTATCGAGCGCGCAAGCAGATAGGCGCCGCCGGCTCTACCGACGGCGCGCTTGCTTCATGAAGTCGGCCCCAGCCGGTCAGGCCAATTCGATTTGCGCCGCCTGCTTGCCGCGCCCTTTGCGGTCGTCTTCCAGCACGAACGTGACCTTGTCACCTTCGTTGAGCGCGCGGATGCCGGCTCGCTCAAGCGCCGTGGCGTGCACAAACACATCCTTGGAGCCGTCGGCGGGCGAAATGAATCCGAACCCCTTCGCGCCATTGAAGAACTTCACCGTACCGCTAATTCTCATGCTAAGAACCTTTCCGATTGCGTGGAGAAAAGCCGGCCAATTGGGCTCACGCGGGCCTTGGCAACTCAGATTCGGGTAAGGGCACGAGGCCGGTAAGGGCGAGGTGTTCTAACCAAAAGAGAGGGCGCAACCCACCATTGGCTCGCACCGGCCACATAGATATGGGCCGCCTCGGTGAGAATTACAAGCTGAACAGTGCGAAAACGGTCCGCCACCGTTATTTTTCAGATGCCTGACTTTTTTGCTGCTCGCCTGAGCGACATGGGCAAACAGGCGAAGCTGTACCCGTCCCACAGCAGGACTATCGGGTGAATTGTCGTGACAGATACGTTGTCGACGCGTATGGTGGTTAAGGTGTCGCACGGACGCTAGACGCAACGGCTTCGCTCAGGCATCGCGAGCAGCCCCGGCCCGATAGCTACAGGTTGCGTCTGTTGGTTGTGATCGGGGCTTGAGACATCGACATCCGCTCTCGGCTAGCAACCGTTGTTGGTGAAGGTGGCTTCGGCCCTTGCGCGTTGCCGCGCGCCGAGGACCTTTGGGTGGAACATACCAGGCAGGTCGAATGTCCTCACAATTGAGCGTAACACAGAATGTCGTCGACAAGCTTCTCGCGTAGCTGTCGTCAGGGCGGCGAAGGTTGGGTGTGAGGAGAGGTGTGGTGTGATGGCAAATCGAGAGCAGCGAAACAACAAAGAGAAGCGTAAACCAAAAGCAGATAAACCCAAGCCGGCCATCTCCTCGACCTTGCCGTTTGCGCGCCCATTTGGTGTCGGCGCGATCAAAAGCGATGGCGGAAAGAAAAGGCGTTGAGCGTCCAAGGTGGCCGAACGGGCCGGCACAAATTCAAAGTCGGGCAGGTTGTCGATTACAATCCTGGGCGCACGGGCATGCCGCCCTCATCATGGCAGTACAAGATCGTGCGCCTGCTTCCGCCTGAAGGCAGCGATCTGCTCTACCGTATCAAGTCGTCTGGCGAGACGTTCGAACGCGTTGCCAAGGAACGAGATCTCGTGCAGCGCTAGGTTGTTAGGGTGTACAGGTGGAGGGGTGGCGAGTCAGTTGTGGTCGTTCTCGCGAACGCCCCGATGGCTTGGTGTTCCAGGGAGGCGGCCGCGGGCTGGCGCAAAGAGTGCGTTCATCGCTTTGAGACTGAGAACAACTCCAATCTGAGACCAAATCAAATGTCAGAGACCCTCCGCCTCTTTGTCGATGCGGCGCTGGCTATTGCCATCATGGGAACATTCAGCATCATAGCGGGTTTTGCGGCTGCCGCTCTGAGTGGCGATCGAACCGCTGTCCTCATTACGATGGCCGTAGTGTTCGTGAGCACCGGCGTCGTTCTCTTGCTTCGAATGTGGTTGCTAACGCCCAAACCGATGACATCGACCAAGTCGGATATGTGACCAGACGCCATCGCACGCGAAGGCAGGCGTGATGCAGGACAGTTTCAGAAATTCTCGTCAGCCTCGAGGCAAACGCCGGCCTGGTGTAGGTTCTCACTCACCCGGAGCGTTCGCGTCCCGAGGCCGAAGTGGCAATGTCCAGGCAGATGCCAGAAGGCAGTACGAACGTTATGTGGCGCTTGCACATTCCGCCGTCTTGAGCGGCGACGCAGTTGAGGCACAAAATTATTATCAGCACGCAGAGCACTACTTCAGAGTGATGCGCGGGCAAGACAACCAAAGTGAGTAGATTGTCCCTCTCACCGCACTGACTGCAACTTTCAGCCATGCAGGGTGGGCATGCTCGATCACGGCGGCATTGGGCGACTTTGATCGCTGAGCCTGCGGCCAAGATCCAACCAGATCGACGCGGGTCTATCTAGGTCGGCTCGCGACAGCGAGCGCGCACTCGAGGACCAGGCGCAGCTGCCTGCGGCAATTGTGCAGCCACTCCAGTCAAACACGGCAGGATTCGCGGGCAAGCATGGGTGCCTGGCGGATTTGTATGAACCCGTCAGAGGCGTGCGGCCGCTGTTGCCCAGACATGGACCCCAGACATGTGACCCCAGCGCATGAAGCCGAGACAAAATCATCGACAAAGCTTGGGCTCTGCACAACGGACATCCGCCAATAAAGACGTGACCAGAGCATCAGCCGGCAAGCCCAACCTCTTTGCTGATGGGTGAGGTCGGACGTCCCGCAGTATCCACGACAGGAAATACGCACTGACAACCTCGAGAATGGCCATTTCTCCGGAGTGCGAAAAGGGAGCAACGCGAAAACTCTGCGCAAAGCGCAACTCCGTCTGGAGGTATGTCATGATCAGAGTGATGGCTTTCCTGTTCTCCGCGACCATTTTCGCTTTTGCCCTGACGCAAGATGCATCCGCCCTACGCCGCGGCGGTATCCACGCCGGCGACCTCAGGGGTGGCAGCTTGCGAGGAGCTTATCGCGGAGGTATTCGCGCTGGTGACTATCGCGGCTACCGGGCGGCGGCGTTGGGAGGTCGGCGTTACTGGAACGGCGGCAGACGCTGGTATGGATATGCAGGAAGGCCGTATTGGGCGTACGGCGCGGCGGCGCTGGCTGGGGCTTACTACAATTACCCAGCTTACTCATACTCATATATGAGTCCAGGCGCCTATGCCGGCACCAGCGCTCTGGAAACGGCGCAAGCTGCAGAGCAGGCCGAGCGTACTCCTGGCACTTGCGGTACCTACTTCTACTGGAAAGACGGCAACTGCGTCGATGCCCGCGGGAAATAGTCGCTGCGTCCGATGCTGACGAGCTGCGGGCTTCGAGTGTTGTCACGCGCCGAAGCCCGCGCAATTCGGTGGACCGAGGCGATCGACACGCCATTACCGCCAGGGGTCCCTTCGGGGTGAACGGTCATCTCTCGCCGGGGGCAAGGACAACCCGCAACCCTCATCCCGACGTTGCAGGTCGGTACGCGACATCGCCGCGGCGATTGATGCAATCATGGCGGCTTTTCAGATCTGGTCCGGCCTTGGACGGGCGCTGGGGCATTGGCCTGCAGGGGTGCCGCTAACCATGATCTCCGACACTGTGATGCAGCACCTAAGCCATGCTAGGCTCCGCAAGGAGGGCCCGAAAGCGGATATGTCGCAGCGATACTATCAACGGCTCGTTGGCCATCTGAGCGGCCGCCTCGGCGGCAGAGATAAGCGTCTCATTTGGACAGGCGATAGATACCGGCATCTTGCACAAATCAATCTCATTATCGTTGAAGTGCGCAAACGCATCGAGCGGCAGAAAGCGCACCTCGTCGCACTCGAGGATGAGCAACGAAGCACCACCGGTGCTAGCGCGCGACTGCGGCAGTTCGAGATGACGCTGCATTTGATGAATTATCATCGCGCGAACATTCTTGAGAAAATGCGGGCCTTCCGATGAGCAGGCGCGAGTTGCGGCCTGGGCGCACGTCTCCTTGCGAAGGGAGTGAGCTCCGCTCCCTTTGAACGTTGACCGCAAGCGTCCAGGCCCGCTGGACGATAGCGATTAACAACAACGCGATTTCACAACCACTAGAACCAGCCCAAAGTGATCGGCCACTTTCGTCGGTCCGCATGCAACGCGCGCCTTCAGCAGATGACATGTGCTGTTGGGCAATCAAGCCGCCGACTAGGCGGCGCCTCCCTGCAATCGCCCCGTTGACCCAGCCTTGCGCGGCTAACTTGGCGCACTTCGTGGGGTATGCCCGCTGTTGGCTGCAATTGTCCGAAGGCGTAGTCCCTGACCTCGCCGGCGGCAACGCCGCCGATGGAGTGGCTCATATTTCACAAGACGGCGAGCGAGAGACTTTGCGGCCTGTGATGCAAGGCACAGCGCGGAGCGATCATCTAGCTATCTTCATCGCTCGACATTGCCGTCATCGCCGCGCTGACTAGACATCCCCCAAGCATTCAAGCGAGCACGTGGCAACGCGCTGATGACCGTCGGCACGCACAGACGAAGAGGCAAATTCGATTTGAGGGCACGATGAAACGCGAGCGTCCCGCAGACGACATAAGGCGTTGGGCCATCAAAGCCCACCTACAAGGCCTGCCTAGCCGGGAAATCGCCCAGACCCTCAACCGCAGCCCCGACACGATCAAGGGGTATCTTGGGCGCTGTGGTCATAAGGTCGAGGGCACGTATCACTTGAACGCGCTCATCGCCAAAGCGCTGTTTTCCGAACCGGAATTGCTTGCGCTTGGCGCGGTTTGGAACGGCCGCTGCTGGGTTGGTCACGGTCGCAACAGGTCCGAGTTGTCCAGAAGCTCCGCGACCCGCCGTATCGTTTCCAGCCCCCTCGATGGCAACGAAAGTGCGCCCCCATGAGAAGAGCACAACGCGCCGGTGTTACGGTTGTTCTGTACGAAACCGCACAGATGGGCGCACAAGGAACTGTCACAAAGTAGGAGCAACCTGCAAGCGGTGCGTAGGAAGCGGGGTGCGCGATGGTCCGCGAGGATTGGTATAGACATCTTGCCCGAATCAATCGGCTCATCGCCGAAACGCGGGAGCGCATCGAGCGCCTGAAGGTGCACATCTCCGAACTGGAGAATGCGGACCAAAGCACCGGCAAGGCTACAGCCCGTCTCCATCGGTTTGAGGTGACACTGCAGTTGATGGGCGACCACCGCGCCGTTATCCTGAGGAAAGTACGCAGCTACCCGTTGCCTGTGGAGGTTCGCCACCGGCGCGCTCTCACCTTAGGTGGAATTCTCTCGCGTTGGTAGAGAAGGAGATGGAGAGTAGGGTTGCGCGCTCTTAGAAGCCCCTGGGAAGCACATCCTCACCAACCAGTTCCACCAAGAGTGTGTTGAGGACGGTGTGGCTCTAGGTTCTCTGATGATGGCGTTACGCGCCTAATCTTTCCGCTCCCTCAGGCGCGGTAGACGCTGCTCCTGCCAATGCCGAGCTCACGGGCGACCTCCGTCGGGTTCGCGCCAGCAGCCAGCAGTTTTCTCGACCTCGGCGGCCTTGGCCATCGCGGTCTTCGCGCCTCCCTTGCATTTCCCCTCGGCCTTCGCGATCCCCTCGCGCTGCCTCTCCAGCATCGAGGCCCGCCCATGTTCGGCGACCGCACCGAGCACCTGAAGCATTGTCCTGCCGGTGGCCGTCTCGGTGTCGAGGTTCATGCCGAGGAGCGCAGATGCGCCAAATCTTCAACTGATGCTCTTAAGGTACACCCTTTAACCTCCCAACGCGTGTGCCCACAGGGCGGCCCTCACTGAAACAAGCTCAAGCTTGGGAAACTGCTTTTTTAGCCCCGTCCAATGCCCACGATGAAATCCAAACCCGTCGTTGGCACGTACATGCTTGACCAGCCGCGCGAGCCGCAGGGGCGCAGTCTCGGTATGCATGACCCGTATCTGGTGCTAGGCGTCGCACCGGGGACGGCGGACAAAGAGATCAAGGCCGCTTTCCGCCGGTTAACTAAGCAGTGGCATCCCGACCTTCATCCCGGCGACGCGAACGCTGGTCGTAGGTTTCGGGAGGTCATCAGCGCCTACAAGACGTTAAGCGACCCGAAATCGCGCTTTGCGTATGACGCGCGTGTGGCTCATCATCATTCCGAGAGACAGCGGCGTTTCCGTGCCAAGGCCGCAACCATGGCCACCGCGTTTGTTCTGACCGTGTGTTCGGTTTCTGCTGGCGTGCTTTGGCAAGACTTTGTCGAAACGCTATCGCCCACCCGCAACGATCCGCGCTCAGCGCTAGCCGACGAAACCGCCACAGCCACACCTGACAAAATTGAAGCGGTTGCTTCCCTTCCGCAGCAACGCCCATCACAGGCCACCGTCGAGAGCAGTGGCCCCGTGGCCAGCAAGAGCGCCGAGGTGGAGCCGTCACCCGCACTCGCTCCCGCACCGGACCAGTCACCTGTCGGCAAGCTTGCGATCCAGCCGTTGCCCTCGCATGAGGTTGTCGACCAGCAACCATTGCCATCGCCCGAAATGGCCAGCGCCGACTATCCCCTCGGCGCGTCGGACGATGCAGGCAAAGGAGTTCCGCCCACCAGGCACCCTGGCACCGCGCAAAGCAGCGATGAGGGAACGCAGCAAATGCCTCCGCCCTCCAGCGGGGCCCGTGGCTGGGTCAGCTATCGCAGCGCCAACTTCGGCTTTACTCTACAGTACCCCACAGATGTGTTCTTAGCCGATCCCGCACAATCCGATGAGGGCAAGACTTTCCTGTCGCGTGACGGACGCGCCCGGCTAGTCATCTCTGCTGCGGTAAACACGAACGGCATGCCGTTGACCGCGCACCGACGGTGGCTCATGGAAGGCGCATATAAGGGCGCGATCCTCGACTATAGTCCGCAACGTGGCCATTGGTTCGTGCTCTCAGGCACGTTCGCCGAGCACATGTTCTACCATCGCGTCACGTTCTCCTGCGACAGACGCACGCTGCACGCGTGGAAGCTTGTGTACCCTCTAGCGGAGCGCATGTTCTACGACCGCATCGTGGAAGAAGTGCATCGTCGCTACAGCCATGGCAACGGTGCAGGCGGGCGTTGCGAGGAGGCACGTCGACAAGCGTCAAAGGCACTGGTGCCTCAGGATTGACCACGTCGCCCTGTTCGGATGCAAAGCGCGACGTGGAACTCTTTGTAAATTTGCCCCACAAGCGCCAGGACCTGCTTCGTAGTGAGCGGCGCTGGGCCCGCTGCATCGATCTAGGTGAGGGAGGAGCGTCTGACAGCGCCCTTCCTGGTCAGTTCTCTTTGCCTCCCGGTCGTGCCGAGCGGCCTCCCAAATCTCCTCAACTGACGCCCAATGCTCCATCCAAAGTTCCCAGTGATCCCGCCTAAGCCAACGCCTCACGGTGCTCTTTGTGGTGCCGAGTTCGGCGGCCATCTGGGTTAGCGTCTTGGCGCCCCTGAGGTCATCCCTGAGGTGCCTATGAGCTGCCACGTATGCAGCGACGTTGGTTCTGTTTGTTCCTTTCATCTTCATTTCCATTGTCTGGACGCCAGGCGAGCTAACCTCGCTGCACTGCAAGCGGGTCGAACGCAGTCGCTCCCACCCAAAAGACTTTGACCAAGCACCCACCGCGCTGCTCTACTGCAAAGGCGGGGCTTTGTCTGGGAGACAACCCATGTTTAACCGTAGCTCGCCTCAGGAGCCGAGCAAGCTCTCGGCTCGCCTCAATAGTGTGGCGATTGCCCCCGTCCCACAACAACATCGAACCGGTCCCACCGACAGTGGCGACAAGTCGATCATCGGCAACGATCTTAAAATTATCGGGCAGGGGGGACTGAAGATCATCAGCCGGGGCATTCTTCAAATTGACGGCGAGATTGAGGGCGACGTGCAAGCCGCCGAAGTGATCATCGGCAGTCAGGGTAAGGTCACGGGATTGGTCGCTGGCCACCAGGTAACAGTGAGTGGCAAGGTCGCAGGTGCGATTTGCGCCAAGACGGTGAACTTGCAGTCGACTTCCGAAGTGGAAGGTGACGTTCATCACATGGTGTTTGCTATCGAGATTGAAGGTCAGCTTGTCGATCTTGCCGGTGAACTTGAACGGAGCGTCGTAGCGGTACTCCAGCAACGCCACCGGCGTGCGGGTGTCGAGGCCGATGTCGAAGGTTTCATCCTCCGGGAACGTGATCGGTGTGGTGTGGTCAAGGGAATTTTTGGCCACCTCCTTTCCGTCCACGGAAAGCACGCCCGTGCCTCCCTTGCCCAAGCCTCGACCGTCGGACTTGAAGTCGAAGACAATGGTGTGCTTGCCGGCTTCCAGCTCAGGCCCTTCCCACATCGTGCGCTGGAGGTCGAGCAGGTTGTAGAGGAACACCACCTTGCCCCGGCCGAAGCCGAACTCGCCCTTGCTGAGGAACAGGCCGTAGCCGCCGAAGCGACCGCCCTCGGTGACGATCATGCCTTCCGCGCCGCCCTCGGGGATCTCGACCGCGGCCGTGATGGTGTAGGACTTATTCAGGATGCTGGGCGCGGCGCTGCCGGGCACGCCGGTCAGTTCGCCTGAATAAGTGAACTCGGTTCGGCCCGCAGTAAGGCTTGGGCGCGGCGTATTCCAGCGTGCGAGCGACGAGTTGTCGAGCGGCAGCACGTCGTACTTCTTCGCCTCGGAATAGAACAGGTCCTGCATCTCCCTGAGCTTGTCCGGCATCTTGGCAGCGAGGTCGTCGAACTGGGTGGGGTCCTCCTGGACGTTATAGAGCTCCCAGTTGTACCCGGTGATCACGTCCGGCGGCGTGGCGGTGCTCAGCTCCCACGGGAGGGTAGCCGGCGTCGTCGCCGCCACCCAACCGTCGTTATAGATGGCGCGGTTGCCCAGCATCTCGAAGTATTGTGTGGTGCGCCGGGTCGAGGCGTTGGCATTCGCCTTGTCCCAGCTATAGACCATGCTCACGCCATCCATCGGGCGCTGCTTGATGCCGTCGAGCATATCGGGCGCCGATATGCCGGTCGCTTCGAGGATGGTCGGCGCTATGTCGATGACGTGGTGGAACTGGCGTCGGATACCGCCTACGTCGGTGATGTGGCCGGGCCACGACATGGCCACGCCCTGGGCGGTCCCGCCGAAGTGCGACGGTACCTGCTTCACCCACTTGAACGGTGTGTCCATCGCCCACGCCCAACCTGCCGCAAAGTGCGGGAATGTCCGCTCCGAGCCCCAGAAGGGATACCAGAGGAACTGGTCCTTGACCGGCACGGGAACGCCGTTGAAGGTGGTGAACTCGTTCGGTGTGCCGTTGACCATGCCTTCCGCGCTCGCGCCATTGTCGCCGCCGATGTAGATTATCAGGGTGTTGTCGAGCTCGCCGAGATCGTCGACCGCTTGGATAACCCGGCCGATCTCATGGTCGGTGTAGGCGAGGTAAGCCCCGTAGATGTCCGCTTGCTTGGTGAAGAGTTTTTTCTCCTCAAAACTGAGGGAATCCCACTCCGGCAGCCCCTTCGGCCACGGAGTCAACCTGGCGTTCTCGGGCATGATGCCCAGCCGCTTCTGGTTGGCGAAGATGGTCTCGCGCAGCTTGTTCCAGCCGTCGTCGAAAAGGTGCATGTCGCTGATCTTCTTGACCCACTCCGGCGTCGGATGGTGCGGCGCGTGCGTGCCGCCCGGTACGTAATAGACAAGGAACGGCTTGTCCGGAGCGATCTCCTTGAGTTGCTTCATGTACTGGATGGCTTCGTCGGCCATGGCTGTTGTCAGGTTCCAGCCGGGATCGTCCTGGAAGGGATAGATGGCCGTCGTGTTGCGAAACAGGTTCGGTTGCCACTGGCTGGCGTCGCCGCCGACGAAGCCGTAGAAATAATCGAAGCCCATCCCGATCGGCCATTGATCGAACGGCCCGGCTTGGCTCGCCTGATAGAAGGGCGTGTTGTGGTTCTTGCCGAACCACGACGTCGCGTACCCATTCTCCCTCAGGATGGCGCCGATGGTGCCGTTCTCCTTCCTGATGATCGAGTCGTAGCCCGGAAACCCCGTCGCAATTTCGCCCACGACCCCAAAGCCGGAAACGTGATGGTTGCGACCCGTGATCAACGCCGCCCGCGTCGGAGAGCAGAGCGAGGTGGAGTGAAAATTCGTATATCGCAGCCCGCTGTTTGCTATGCGATCCATTGCGGGAGTCGGAACGACGCCACCAAAAGTACCTGGCGCACCGAAGCCGGCATCATCCGTCATGATCAGCAATATATTGGGAGCGCCCTTCGGCGGCACGACGCGCGGGGCCCACCAGGGCTCCGACTCCGAGGCCTTCTCCTTGATCACCCCGCCGAAGGCGGGATCGGGCGGCGGAAGTTGCTTTCCGGTGATCGTGGTGGTGGCGCCGGGCGTACCTGGGACACCTGCGGCCTGCTGAGCCGAGGCCGAGACACAACTAAGGGCGAGAAAACTCAAACCCGTAAGCATACTAAGAATAATGTTCACAGCGGAAGCTCCCCATTTCTTAAGGGGCTCGCGCACTCCGACGGCAGAGTGCTTCCTTTGGACCGATCCACTTTGACGCAGATCAAACGTTCGGGCAAGCGAGGCCGATCCCGGCGTTATCTCCACTTTGGCGGGGGAGAACGCAAACTCTTGGGCTTGGCGAAGCCAAGTCCTTAGAATTTGCTAGAGAGGGGGTCCCTCCTCAAATCACCCCGCCCTCAGACGCACGATCGCCTCGGCACACGCCGCCAGCACTTCGCGGTCGGCAGTGTCCAGCGCGCCGGCGGCGTAGGTGATTCTCTCCTGCAGGAGATCCGTCTTTGCATTCTCATCGACGCCGAGCAGCTCGTCGGGTGTGGTCCGCAGGACATGGGAGATGCGCACGAGTGTCGCGAGATCGGGTTCGCGCCTGCCGGTGATGTAGTGAGAATAACGGCGCTCGGTGAGTCCCGCGCGTCTCGCCACTTCGGCATTCGACACGCCCAGCTCTTCGGCGCGTTTCCTGAGGTTTAGAACGAATCTCTCCATGAAAACAACATGCCGACACCCGCGCCGGCCGCTATGTACAATTTGGAGGGCAAGCAAGTACAAAATGTTCCTACGTTCCGACCCGCTGATGCGGGATAAGTAGGTGAGGGTATAAATGCTTTTCTGTGACCGAGTTCATGCAGGCCACCTTTGCCTTTTTCGTCGCCCATCCCAACCTCGCCGCGCTGGCGCTGATGGTCGTCGCGACCGGTCTCCGGGAGGTATGGGACTTCCGCATCCGGCCGCTTTTCGTTTCGCAGGCCGAGATCAGACGCATGGCCGACGAGCTCGGTTCAAAGCATGGCGCCGACGCCGAGGAGATTGCCGCAATTGAGGAAGACCGGGCCTGGTGCTACGCCAACTCCTACCAGCAAGGCGTGTGGCGGCGCGTGGCGAGGGAGTTGCGGTGGCGAAGTGACGCGCCTAACGCGTGTCGCATACAATCGACCCCACCCCGCGGTTTGCCGTAACGTCGCTCTGCAGTCCCGCCAGCATTCCTGAATCACATTGGACGCAACACGCTTTAAGCGCCGGCGGCGGGTCTATCTCACAGCGGAGTTGCGAAGACCACGACCGAGTACCAATTGGTGCCGCCGGGATAAAGCACCCCCACGCCCGCATCCTTGTAGTCGCAATTGAGCATGATCCGCTTGTGGTCCGCGCTATTCATCCACGCGTCCACGTTCTTGACCTCGTCGGACGGACCATTCGACCAGTACATGATTTCGCCGGTGGCGCTCGCAGCATAACCGGCTTGGGCGATGCGCTGGGCTGGAAGGCTGCCGTCCGATCCTGTGTGGCCCTTGACGTTGTTGTCGCGCATGTCGACCACATGGCGCTCAGCCGCGACGCGAAGCTTGTCATTTCCGGTCACCGGGTCGCAGCCGGCCTCGGCGCGCTTCTGGTTGATCAGGTTCAACAGCTTGGTGGCGGGAACGTTGCTGGTTCCGGTGGCGCAAGCCGCCAGCAAGATGCCGGTCCCCAGCAATATCGAGAAAGCAAAGAGTGGCCGGCTCATGCTAGCTCCCCCCATCCAGCACAGTATTCTCGTTTTGTAGAGTACTCCAACACCGCGGTTGGTGAAAGAGCACACAGACCGGACTCCGACGTCAGCGCCCGGAAAGACGAACCTCATTGGCCGCAGGAAGGCAGCGGAGTTACGGCGGTGCGGAGTACGCTACAGGGTCCCGCCCGCCGCCTTCTCCCATTCCTTCACCAGTTTCTTCGGCGCCAGCCTCAGCCAGATGCGCTCCAGCCGGTGGCGGAGCTCTTCCTTCGAGATTGCGTGGATGCGGACCAGGATCGCCGGCCAGCCCTTGTAGTGATCGGTCTCGAAATAGAGCTCGGGAGCGGCTGCCAGCAGCATCTCCTTCTCCTCGAGCGTGCACATGAGGACGACGGTATCGGGATCCTTCACGCGGCAGATCGATTTCTTGCCGACCTTGAGCGCAGGCGTTCCATACCAGAGGTGCGGCTCCACCTCCGGCAGGCCTGCCGCCGCCTCGTTCAGCCTGTCGAAAGCCGGCGAAAGATCGGCGGGGTCGAAGCCGCCGCCAAACGGGTCACGCTGCGAAGCGCTCTGCTTCCGTGCCATAATAGTTGATATAGCGGGTGCCGATTTCGGCGACCGGAAGCACGATGAACACATCGGTGGTCGCAAAATCGTGGTCGATGACGCAGCCGTCGCCGATCTTCGCGCCAAGCCGGAGGTATCCCTTGATCAAGGGCGGCATGGAGGCAATGGCGGACTTGGCGTTGATCGCCTCGCGCGGCATCAGGTCCATGGCGGCGTAGCGGCCCGGAACGGCGCGAATGTCCCACAGCGGAGCCGTACGGCAATGATGTGCGAGATAGGACAATGCCTCGGCATGAGCCGCCGGTATCGTGCCCGGAAACGATGCGCAGCCTGTCATCACATCGATCCCGAAATGGTTGATATAGGCCCAGATGCCCTGCCAGAGCACCTCGATCGTCCGCTTGGAGCGATATTCGGGCAGCACGCAGGAGCGGCCAAGCTCGAGGAAACGCTGGCCGGGATGGCGCGCCACCAATTGATCGAGATCGAACTCGTCATTCGAATAAAATCCGCCGGCGGCGGAGGCTATTTCCTGGCGCAGCAATCGATAGGTGCCGACGATGCGGCGGTGGTCGGGCCCGTTAAGCCGGCTATCGAATACGAGAAGATGGTCGCAGACCGGATCAAAACGATCGGCATCGCGCTCCTCCAGCGCATGAGCCGCATGCCGTTTTGCGCCGAGCTCCTCATAGAAGACGCGGAAGCGGACTTCCTGTGCCGCCGCGACTTCGGATGCGGTGCGCGCAAGACGGACCTCGAGAGGGCCGATGCGGCCCAAAAGGGCGCCTGTAACGACGGCATCGAATTTGCGGCCAATGCGAGGGGCGCCTTGGGCAATCGGATGATCGCTGCTCTCGGGCAATGCTGTGTGCACGCGTTGATTCTCCTTCGAGCCGTTGGCGCGGGGATAAGAGGACAGTGCAACAGGAGGATGACAGTACCGTTAAGTGATCGGAGCGGCAATAGAACTTCTAACGCCGGCGTAACCGTCCATTAAGCACAATCGCGCGACAAAGGGCGCAACGAGAGTTGCACCATGTGGACACGCCAGCACAAGAAGACAAATACCGGCCGGTTGATTGTTCCGGCGATTTCCGCTGCCTTCCTGGCCTATTTCGGTTTCCATGCCTACCACGGCGAGTTCGGCATCTATTCCAAGTATCGCTTCGAAGCCCGCGCCACCGAATTGCAGGCGCAGCTTGACGTGGTGAAAGCCGAACGGGTTGAACTTGAGCGCCGCGTGCAACTTCTGCATGATGGCACCCTTGAGAAGGATATGCTCGACGAGCAGGCGCGCAAGGCTCTCAATCTCTCGCATGCCGACGAGATCACGATCATGCTTGATCGTAAAATCCCAATTAACTGAAATCAGATTAATTAGAATTATCTCCTGTAATTAGAACGGCTTACGCGCATGCCAGCCATGCATTTTTTCGCATGGCCCTGCGTCACTTTGCGTGCTAGCTTTTTCTTCAGCCAAGGGAGGGACGGCGACTATAGCCAGCTTCCCGAATGTCCGCGAAGAGACAGCCAACAGGGAGCGATATATGGCGATTGCCGCGAAGAAGACGCCCGCTAAATCCAGGGCGGACGTTAAGGGTCCAGCGGGCCTCGTGACGCCGAAACCGGCGGAATTCACCAAGGAACAGGAATTCGCGGCCTATCGCGACATGCTGTTGATCCGGCGCTTCGAAGAAAAGGCCGGCCAGCTCTACGGCATGGGTTTCATCGGCGGCTTCTGTCATCTCTATATCGGCCAGGAAGCGGTCGTGACCGGCATGAAGATGGCGCTGATCCAGGGCGATCAGATGATCACCGCCTATCGCGACCACGGCCACATGCTTGCCATGGAGATGTCACCACGCGGCGTGATGGCCGAATTGACAGGTCGCCGCGGGGGCTATTCCAAGGGCAAGGGCGGCTCCATGCACATGTTCTCCAAGGAGAAACATTTCTACGGCGGTCACGGCATCGTCGGCGCCCAGGTGTCGCTCGGCACCGGTCTCGCTTTCGCCAACCGCTACCGCGAAAACAAGAATGTCTCGCTGACCTATTTCGGCGACGGTGCGGCCAATCAGGGCCAGGTTTACGAGAGCTTCAACATGGCCGCGCTCTGGAAGCTGCCGGTCATCTACGTCATTGAGAACAATCGCTACGCGATGGGAACGTCCGTCTCCCGCTCGTCGGCCGAGACAGACTTTTCGCAGCGCGGCGTTTCGTTCCGCATTCCCGGCATCCAGGTCGACGGCATGGATGTGCGTGCGGTGAAGTCTGCTGCCGATGTCGCCACGGCGTGGTGCCGCTCCGGCAACGGCCCGATCATCCTCGAAATGCAGACCTACCGCTATCGCGGCCATTCGATGTCGGATCCGGCCAAATACCGGTCCAAGGAAGAAGTGCAGAAGATGCGCTCCGAGCACGATCCTATCGAGCAGGTGAAGGCGCGCGTGCTCGACAAGAAGTGGGCATCCGAAGACGAGCTTAAGGTGATCGACAAGGAGGTGCGCGATATCGTCGCCGATGCGGCTGACTTCGCTCAGACCGATCCCGAGCCGGACGTCGCCGAGCTCTGGACCGACATCGTACTCTGAGGGAGGGCGCAAAAATGCCGATCGAAATCCTGATGCCTGCGCTTTCTCCGACGATGGAGGAGGGCAATCTTGCAAAATGGCTGAAGAACGAAGGTGACAAGATCGTCGCCGGCGATGTCATCGCCGAAATCGAAACCGACAAGGCCACGATGGAAGTCGAGGCCGTCGATGAAGGCACGCTTGGCAAGATCCTGATTGCCGCCGGCACCGAGGGCGTCAAGGTCAACACGCCCATCGCGGTTCTGCTCGGCGACGGAGAAAGCGCCGGCGATATAGGCAAGGCCGCAGCGCCTGCGAAAGCCGAAGCTCCGGCCGAAGCGCCGAAGGCGCCGGCAGAGGAAAGGCCCGCGGCGGCTGCGACGGTTCCGGCTGCGCCGAAGTTGGAAGCGGCCGCCGACCCCGACATTCCGGCTGGCACTGAAATGGTCTCGACCACCGTCCGCGAAGCGCTGCGCGACGCCATGGCCGAAGAGATGCGCCGCGACCCGGACGTGTTCGTCATGGGCGAGGAGGTCGCCGAGTATCAGGGCGCCTACAAGATCACGCAGGGCCTGCTGCAGGAGTTCGGCCCGAGGCGTGTTGTCGATACGCCGATCACCGAGCACGGCTTTGCCGGCGTCGGCGTCGGTGCGGCGATGGCCGGGCTGAAGCCGATCGTGGAATTCATGACCTTCAACTTCGCCATGCAGGCGATCGATCAGATCATCAATTCCGCTGCCAAGACGCTTTACATGTCCGGCGGACAGATGGGTGCGCCGATCGTCTTCCGCGGTCCCAACGGTGCGGCTTCCCGCGTTGCCGCGCAGCACAGCCAGGACTATGCCGCATGGTACGGCGCCATACCCGGCCTCAAGGTGGTGATGCCGTATTCGGCTGCCGACGCTAAGGGGCTGCTCAAGGCAGCGATTCGCGATCCGAACCCCGTCATCTTCCTGGAGAACGAGATCCTCTACGGCCAGGCCTTCGACGTGCCGAAGCTCGATGATTTCGTGCTGCCGATCGGCAAGGCGCGCATCCAAAAGACCGGCAAGGACGTCACCATCGTCTCCTTCGGCATCGGTATGACTTACGCGGTCAAGGCCGAAGCAGAGCTCAGAGCAATGGGCATCGATGCCGAAATCATCGACCTGCGCACCATCCGGCCGTTGGACCTCGACACGGTGATCGCGTCCGTCAAGAAGACCAACCGGCTCGTCACCATCGAGGAAGGTTTCCCGCAATCCTCGGT
This sequence comes from uncultured Alphaproteobacteria bacterium, assembly GCA_963735385.1. Taxonomy (GTDB): domain Bacteria; phylum Pseudomonadota; class Alphaproteobacteria; order Rhizobiales; family Rhizobiaceae; genus CAVTKY01. The sequence continues at coordinate 24,627 of CAVTKY010000024.1, forward strand.
CGGCGACCACATCGCCAGCCAGGTCATGCAGCGCGCCTTCGACTATCTCGACGCGCCGGTCATCACCATCGCCGGCAAGGATGTGCCGATGCCCTATGCGGCAAACCTTGAAAAGCTTGCACTGCCGAATGTCGGCGAGGTCGTCGAGGCGGTGAAGGCGGTCACCTACCGGTAGGAGACAGCCGCAATGCCGTCTTTGTGGGTCCCGACTGCCATCATCGTCCCCCCGGTCGTGGCTGCCTTCTTCATCCGGTCGGTGAGCAGCAGATTCGACGCCATCCTGCTGATCATTAGCGGGGCGGCGTCGCTGACATTGGCCCTGTTCGCCGTCACGGCATGCAGGTTTCGGCGGAGGAGGGGATGATGGCTTTTGAAATGAGCGAAATGAGCTTCAACATCGGTGTTTTGCCGCCGGTCTTCGTGGTTGCGACGCTGACCGTCATGCGCGGCCTATTCAAATTCATCCAGGAGTGAGCGATGCCCATCAACATCACCATGCCGGCCCTGTCGCCCACGATGGAGGAAGGCAATCTGGCCAAATGGCTGGTCAAGGAAGGCGACAAGGTTGCGCCCGGCGACGTGATCGCGGAGATCGAGACCGACAAGGCGACGATGGAAGTCGAGGCGGTCGATGAAGGCACCGTTGCCAAGATCGTCGTTCCTGCCGGCACCGAAGGCGTTAAGGTCAATGCGCTCATCGCAATCCTTGCCGCTGAAGGCGAGGATGCGAGCGCGGCGGCGAAGGCTGAGGCGACCTCGAAAGAGGCGTCAATCTCCCCCCATGCGGGGGAGATGTCTGCGAAGCAGACAGAGGGGGGCGCTGTCCCGCCAACGTCTCCGCAGAAAGGCAACGGCAAATCTGCGGAAGGGCAGACCTCCACGTTGCCCCGCTCTGCCCTGCCGGGCATCTCCCCCGCAAGGGAGGAGATCAGCCAAGGTGACGGCCGCACCTTTGCCTCACCGTTGGCTCGCCGCATTGCCAAGGATGCCGGCATCGACATCTCGGCGTTGGCCGGCACCGGTCCTCATGGCCGCATAGTGAAGGCGGATGTCGAGGGTGCGTTGGCTGGCGGCGCCAAGCCGGCCCCGGCTGCCAAAGAAGCTCCCGCTGCTGGCGCGCCTTCTCCAGGACCGAAGCCGATGGCCGACGACCAGGTGCTCAAGCTCTTCGCTGAAGGTTCATACGAACTGGTGCCGCATGACAATATGCGCAAGACCATTGCCCGCCGGCTGGTCGAGGCGAAGTCCACCATTCCGCATTTCTATCTGACGCTGGACTGCGAACTTGACGCGCTGCTGGCGCTGCGGGCGCAGCTCAACAGTGCTGCCCCGACGCGCAAGAGCGACAAGGGCGATGTGCCGGCCTACAAGCTCTCGGTCAACGACATGGTCATCAAGGCGTTGGCCTTGGCGCTGCGCGAGGTGCCCGATGCCAATGTCTCGTGGACCGACGGCAACATGGTCAGGCACAAAAACGCTGATGTCGGCGTCGCCGTGTCGATCCCGGGCGGATTGATTACGCCCATCGTCCGCAGGGCCGAAGAAAAAACCCTGTCGGTCATTTCCAACGAGATGAAGGATCTCGCCGGGCGCGCAAAGGCCCGCAAGCTGAAGCCCGAGGAATATCAGGGCGGCACGACAGCGGTTTCCAATCTGGGCATGTTCGGCGTCAAGGATTTTTCCGCGGTCATCAATCCGCCGCATGCGACGATCTTGGCGGTCGGCGCGGGCGAGGAGCGGGCGGTGGTCAAGAACGGCGAAATCAAGATCGCCAATGTCATGTCGGTCACGCTTTCCACCGATCACCGTGCAGTCGACGGAGCTTTGGGGGCGGAACTCCTTTCGGCGTTCAAGCGCCATATCGAAAATCCGATGAGCATGCTGGTGTAGCGCTTTACTCCCCCGGACGGCAGGGCTGTCGCAAATGGGTAACTTCCCCCTCATCCGGCCTAGCTCTGCTCGGCCACCTTCTCCCCGCTGGGGAGAAGAGGGTGCGGCGGCGCGGCCGGCGACCTCCTCTCCCCTCGGGGAGAGGGTGGCGAGGGCAAAGCCCGAGCCGGGTGAGGGGGGCAGGTTCCGGGTAAAACGCATATGCGATAGCCCTGCCTCGGACGGGGAGGGTGGCTCTCGAAGGTCCTGCCCATGAAGACCGTGCTCTGCTATGGCGACTCGCTGACCTGGGGCTATGATCCCGAAGGCCCCGGCCGGCATGCCTATGAAGACCGCTGGCCGAGCGCCCTTCAGGCAGCGCTGGGCAGCGATGTCCGGGTCGTCGCCGAGGGCCTGAACGGACGGACGACGGCGTTCGACGATCATCTGGCCGATGCCGACAGGAACGGCGCACGGATCCTTTCGACGCTGCTGGCTACGCATTCGCCGCTCGATCTCATCATCATCCTGCTTGGCACTAACGACATGAAGCCGTTCATCTGCGGCCGGGCGATCGGTGCGAAACAGGGCGTGGAACGCCTTGTCGAAATCGTCAGCGGCATCGCCTATCCGCTGGAAGCTGCCGCGCCCCAGGTCTTGATTGTTTCGCCGCCGCCGCTTTGCGCAACCGACAACGCGGATTTTGACGCCATGTTTGAAGGCGGCATCGCGGAATCGCAGAAACTGGCCGGCCTCTACGCTGCGCTCGCCGATGAAGTGGGCTGCGGCTTCTTCGACGCTGGAAGCGTTGCACAAACGACGCCCCTCGACGGAGTCCACCTGGACGCTGCCAACACGCGTGCGATCGGCGAAGCGCTTGCGCCCGTCGTTCGTGTCATGCTGGAGCTTTGACGCTGATGGCGAACGTTACGAAACCTATGGCGAGAGGCCGTGCAATTCCCTCCCCCTTGTGGGGAGGACTATCGCATATGGGTAACTGCCCCCTCATCCGGCCTCGCGGAACCTGTCCTTGGGCTCGCCGAAGGCAAGACCCGGGGGCTCGGCCACCTTCTCCCCGCTGGGGAGAAGAGGGCGCGGCGGTACGGCCGGCGATCTCCTCTCCCCCACGGGAGAGGGTGGTGAGGGCGAAGCCCGAGCCGGGTGAGGGGGCTATCGGACCCGGACAATACGCAAATGCAATCGCCTTGACCTTGTAGGCAGGGGATTTCGGAAAGGAATAGCATGTCCGAAAATTACGACGTCATCATCATCGGTTCGGGCCCGGGCGGTTACGTTACGGCGGTCCGCTCCGCGCAACTCGGCCTGAAAACGGCAATCGTCGAGCGCGAACATCTGGGCGGCATCTGTCTCAACTGGGGCTGTATCCCGACCAAGGCTCTGTTGCGCTCCGCCGAGATCAAGCACTTTGCCGAGCACGCCAAGAGCTACGGCCTGAAGATCGAGGGAACCGTCACGGCCGATGTGAAGGCCGTTGTCGAACGTTCGCGCGGTGTGTCGGCGCGCCTCAATGGCGGCATCGGCTTCCTCATGAAAAAGAACAAGGTCGATGTCATCTGGGGCGAGGCCCGGCTGACGAAGCCGAATGAAATCGTCGTCGCGAAATCGTCCAAGAAGCCGATGGAGCCGCAGCATCCCGCACCCAAGGGCACCAAGGGCGAGGGCACCTACACCGCCAAGCACATCATTCTGGCCACCGGCGCTCGGCCGCGTGCGCTGCCAGGTATCGAGCCGGACGGCAAGCTGATCTGGACCTATTTCGAGGCCATGGTTCCGCCGGCAATACCGAAGTCGCTTCTGGTGATGGGTTCCGGCGCGATCGGCATCGAGTTCGCCTCGTTCTATCGCGCAATGGGCGCCGAGGTGACGGTGGTCGAGTTGCTGCCTCAGGTCATGCCGGTCGAGGATGCCGAGATTTCCGCTTTCGCCAAGAAGCAATTCGAAAAGCAGGGCATGAAGATCATTCTCGACGCCAAGGTGACGAAGGTCGAGAAGGGAGCCAATTCCGTCACGGCTCATGTCCAGATGAAGGACGGCAAGGTCGAAACGATCACGGCCGACCGCCTGATTTCGGCTGTCGGCGTGCAGGGCAACATCGAAAATCTCGGCCTGGAAGCGCTCGGCGTAAAGACGGATCGCGGCACCGTTGTCATCGATGGCTATGGCCGCACCAATGTTGCGGGCGTCTATGCCATCGGCGATGTCGCCGGACCGCCGATGCTGGCCCACAAGGCCGAGCATGAAGGCGTGATCTGCGTGGAAAAGATCGCCGGGCTGCCGAATGTCCACCCGATGGACAAGAACATGATCCCCGGCTGCACCTACTGCAATCCGCAGGTCGCATCCGTCGGCCTCACCGAGGCGAAGGCGAAGGAGCAGGGCAAGGATATCCGCGTCGGACGGTTTCAGTTCGGCGCCAATGGCAAGGCGATCGCCCTTGGCGAGGACCAGGGACTGGTGAAGACGATCTTCGACAAGAAGACCGGCCAGTTGCTTGGGGCCCACATGGTCGGCGCTGAAGTCACCGAACTCATTCAGGGCTTCGTCGTCGCGATGAACCTGGAAACGACCGAGGAAGAGCTGATGCACACTGTCTTCCCGCATCCGACGCTCTCGGAGATGATGAAGGAGAGCGTGCTCGACGCCTACGGCCGTGTGCTGAACGCATGACAGGCAGCCGGTGTAAGGGCTGTTTCGATCGCGAATACTGACTTATATGCGGTAGTGCCTGGCCCGATGTGCTGAGTTACGAGGGTCTCGGCACCCTTGGAAGGCAACGCGAGGAGACACGAGATGGATCAGGGCGTCGGAATCATGGGCATGCCGGGCGTTGGCTTTTTCGGCATGCTGCTCGTCGGCCTTCTGGCCGGCTACGTTGCCGAAAAGGCCATGAACAGGGATCATGGCCTTCTCACCAACATTCTGGTCGGCATTGCCGGCTCCTTCGTCGGCGGCACGCTGGCAGGTCTTTTGAACGTGAACTACCAGGGGTTCCTCGGAAACCTGATCGTTGCCGTTGTCGGCGCGATCGTCATCCTCTGGCTTTTCGGACGCGCCAAGGCAAGCGGAGTGAACTGAGCCAATGGTAACGCTTCTCGACACGGTTACGGACAGGGCGCGCGTCAGGCATCCGGAGAAGGCGCATCGGCCCGATCAGGAGGTGCTGCGCAAGCCCGATTGGATCCGCGTCAAGGCCCCGGTCTCCAAGGGCTATGCCGAAACGCGCGAGATCGTGCGGTCGAACAAGCTGGTCACCGTATGCGAGGAGGCCGGTTGCCCGAACATCGGCGAGTGCTGGGAGAAGAAGCACGCCACGTTCATGATCATGGGCGAGATATGCACGCGCGCCTGCGCCTTCTGCAACGTCGCCACTGGCATTCCGACGGCGCTCGATTCGAATGAACCGGAGAGCGTGGCCAGGGCCGTCAAGCAGATGGGACTTACCCATGTGGTCATCACGTCGGTCGACCGCGACGATCTCGCGGACGGCGGCGCGCAGCATTTCGCCGACGTCATCCACGCCATCCGGCGCGCCACGCCGGACACCACGATCGAAATCCTGACGCCGGATTTCCTGCGCAAGGAAGGCGCGCTGGAAATCGTCGTTGCGGCCAGGCCGGATGTCTTCAACCACAATCTGGAAACGGTCCCGTCCAATTATCTGACGGTTCGGCCCGGCGCGCGCTATTTCCACTCGATCCGCCTGCTGCAGCGCGTCAAGGAAATCGATCCTTCCATCTTCACCAAGTCCGGCATCATGGTGGGTCTCGGCGAAGAGCGGAACGAGGTGCTGCAGCTGATGGATGACCTCCGCACGGCGAATGTCGATTTCATGACGATCGGGCAGTATCTGCAGCCGTCAAAGAAGCACCATCCGGTGATAAAATTTGTGACCCCCGACGAATTCAAGTCCTATGCGACGATCGGCAAGACCAAGGGTTTCCTGCTCGTCGCGTCCAGCCCGCTGACGCGTTCGTCGCACCATGCCGGCGAGGATTTCGCCAGGTTGCGCGCGGCTCGCGAAGCGCAGCTCGGCAGCTCCGCGTAAGTGCCGGATCATGCCTCAGTACGAGACGATCAAGCATGTCAGCCATCCGCCTCACGAAATGTTCGCGCTGGTGGCCGATGTCGAGCGCTATCCTGAATTCCTGCCGCTATGCGAGGCTCTGAGCGTCCGCTCGCGCAAGGAGCGTGACGGCCGCACCGTGCTCGTCGCCGACATGACGGTTGGATACAAGGCGATCCGCGAGACCTTCACCAGCCAAGTCCATCTGAAACCGGACGAGAGCGCCATCGATGTGAAATATCTCGACGGCCCGTTCCGCTACCTCAGCAACACCTGGCGGTTCGACCCGGCGGAGGGCGGCGGCACCGACATCCATTTCTTCATCGATTACGAATTCAAGAGCCGCATTCTCGGTGCGATGATGGGAGCGATGTTTGACCGCGCCTTCCGCATGTTCACGCATGCCTTCGAAAAGCGCGCCGATGCCAAGTTCGGAGTTGCAAGTACGGCTTGATGGGCCGATTTGCGCGGGCGAGCCCGAGCTATCGGCCGGAGCAATGAGCGGAGCGCCCAAACTCTCCGTGATCCCGGAAGGCTGCGAAGCGCAGCGGAGCAAGCCTATCCGGGACCCATTGGTCCGAATATCGTGGGGCAACGGCCCGGATCCATCTACGTTTACTTCACAGGGCGTCGCATTTTTCCGCCACCCGGCTGCGCTGCTCAATGGGTCCCGGATAGCCCTTTCCTCCGCTGCGCTCCGGAGGGCTTCCGGGATGACGAACGCTGGAGCGAGACCGCCTCCTTCACCGAACGATGCCGGCGCTGGAGCATGATCCCGAAAAGTGCGTAGCGGTTTTCGGAAAGATCATGCGAAAATCAAAGAGTTAGAGCGCAATGACAACTCCAGGAAATACCTTCGTGCGCTAACCGCTGTATTGTTCGTCGGAGACGTGTTCCATCCAGTCGACGGCTTTGCCATCCAACGTCTCCTGAATGGCGATGTAAGTCATCGCCGTGGTCGGCGTGGCGCCGTGCCAATGCTTTTCGCCGGGCTCGAAGCGCACCACATCGCCCGGCCGGATGTCTTCGATCGGGCCGCCCCAACGCTGAACCCGGCCAGCGCCGGCAGTCACGATCAGGACCTGGCCAAGCGGGTGCGTGTGCCAGGCGGTGCGCGCGCCCGGCTCGAAGGTTACCGCGTTTGCTGCCACCCGAGCTGGCGGTTCGACGGGAAACAGCGGGTCGATGCGGACGGTTCCGGTAAACCAGTCTGCCGGTCCCTTTCCTGACGGCTGTGAGCCGCTCCGTTTGATTTCCATGGTCGTTTCTCCGTTACGCGGTTGGAATTTCCACGCGTCAGTAGTCCTTTTCGTAAAACACGCCGAGGCTCGAATCTCCATCCGAGCCAACGCCGCCGCGCGCCTTCAGGTTTTCGGTAATGTCGAGGTTGATCGTGCCTCTGGTGGTGCCCTTCGCGCCCGCCTCGACGCCGAGATAGACGTTGTCGGTGATATAGCGTCCGGCCCGCACCGCCGCGTTGCCTTCGCTATCGGTGACGACATCGATGTCGTCCAGTCCGGTTGCGGCGCGCAGATTGCCCACCAAGGAGTTGTTGGAGCCGCCGGCAAGCTCGGCGGCGGCCGCCGCCAGCTGGGCGATCTGGAACGGAGACAATTCGTTGATGCCGCGATTGAAGATGAGGCGGGCGAGCACCTCATCCTGCGGCAGTTCGGGTTGCGAGGAGAACGACACGTTCAGGTCCGAGACGCGTCCGCGCACCGTAATGAACACGGTGATATCTCTGCCTGCCGATCGGGCGACGAAATCCAGGAACGGGTCAAGATCGCCGACCAACGATACAGTGCCTTCGTCGAATGTGATGCGTTGGCCGAGGATCGACAGCCGGCCGCGGATCAGGTTGAAACCGCCGACCGGCTGGATATTGGTGACAGGCCCGGTGAGGCGCACGGAGCCGCCCAGTTCGGCATCGAGGCCGCGCCCGCGCACGAAGATCCGGCGAGGTGCGTTTACCGTGACGTCGAGCCGCACGACGCTCGGACGCGCCGTCGGGGTCGGCGTGCCGTCACTGGCGCGCGCGCGCTTCAATGTAGCTACGACGGCCTTGGGCGGCGAGATGTGCTTGACGTCGATTGTAGCGGCTCCACCGCCCAACGTATCGGGCACCGTGATTTCCGCCCGGTCGACGTCTATGGTGCCGGACAACAGCGGATCACGGGTGAGGGGACCCGTCATGGCAAGGTTGCCGTTCAGCGTCGCGACGACCATGCTTCCATCGGCGTAACGCGCCTGGTTCAGCGTGATCCTGATATTGGCCGGAAAGCCGGCAGTCGCGTTGGTTGAGATCGTGCCCGTCGCGCTGATCCTGCCGCCAGATGCAATAGCGGCGGACGCATTGCGGATCGTCACCGTTTCGCCATCGATATTTGCCGTCACGGCGATGTCGCGCAGCCGCACATTGCTCTGCGGATCGACGAAGCCAGCGCCCGCTGTGGAGAATGTGCCATGGACGGCCGGCTGGCGAATGCTGCCGGAGATATTGGCATCAAGCCTCAGCGTGCCGGAAACCTGCGCGCCTCGCTCGGCGAGGAAGCGGTTCGCAAGCCCGAGCGGAGCGCTGCCGTTGATCCTGACGCCCATGCCGCTGCCGGCAAGTGGTACGCGGCCGCTGGCGGAAACCGTCAGCCCCTGAGCGCCTCGGACAGTTACCGAGGAAAGGGTCAACACCTTGCCGCCATAGCTGCCCGCCGCGGTAACATCCAGCGGGGAGACGCCGGCCGTATCGGCTGGCGCTACCCGCACCCCCGCAGCCCGAAGCTCGAACGTTGCGGCCGGATCGGCCAGCCGGCCGGTCACCCTCGCAGTTCCGGAAAGGTCGCCCCTGAGGTTTTGTCCGGGCGCGGCGGCATTGAGAACCGCCAGAGGAAAGGTGTTGAGAGCCACGTTGAGCGCGAGCTGCCCGTCATCGAGCGGCACGCCCCCGGCGACCGTCGCACGCAAGCCTTCCGGGCTGGTGACGGAGGCATCGATATTGAGCCGATTGGGCGTCGAGGTTCCCCTGGCGGCGACATCGATCGATCTCAAACCGGCCTCGCTCAGTGCTCTGGCGGCAATCTGGCGGCCCCTGATGTCGAATTGGATATCGGGCACTTTTCTGGTGCCGCCGATCCGTGCGGTCCCGTCGAGCGTGCCCCCAAGCCTCAGGTCGGGCCGGATGATGTTTGCGATCGCCAGCGGAAGCGCCCGGATTGCGACGTCGAGATCGAGCGTATCCTCGATCTTGCCGGTGGCAGAGATGCGTCCACCGCCAACATCGAGCATCAGGTTCTCGATCGTGACGTTCTGCCCGCGAACAAGAATCCGGGAAGGTTCGACCAACCGTGCGGCGAGCTGGCCCTGAGCCAGGTTCAGGTTCGTCAACCCGACCAGATACCCGCCCTCGACCGGGCTCAACGCACCCTTGACCGACGCCGTGGCGCCATTCTTCAGCAGAGCGTCTGCAACAAAACCGGTGGTGTTGGAGCTCTGAACCGCTGTTGCCTGGAGCATCGAGACGTCGATGCCGCCCGCCAGGACATCGCTGGCCTTGACGGTGCCGTTGACGACAGGAACGTTGAACAGGTCGACGATGGCCGCCTGAACATCCGCCTTGCCGACCCTGATAGTTTCCATTTCAAGACCGGAAATGGTGGCAGTCACGTCGGCCTTCTGTACCGCATCCTGGATGCTGAGCGCGATATCGGCCTCCGCCGCGCCTCTGGCGTCGATGAGAAGCAGCGCAGCGGCGGTCGACACGTCCGTCGATCTCAAGGACAACTTGCCGTCGAACAGGCCTTCGCGGTTTTGCGTGACGTCGCCGGTGATGCGGGTTTCGCCCGCGGTAAACTCGATATCGCCGAGCCGGCGCTCGTTTTCGGTGACCGCGATCGCCGATGCCAGGCTGACCTTGATCTGGTCGAGCAGAGCGCTTCCCATGAGCTGCCCATTGAGGTCGTTCTGCTGCAGCGTTCCCTCGAAGCCGATCGTCCCATCGCTGAGCTTCTTCCCGGCGAGGGTGCCTTCGGCCACCTCCGCGCCAAACGTGAGGCCGATCAGTCCGTCCGTGCCGGCGGCGCGGCCCTTGGCGGTCAGCCGGCCAGAGGCCTGCTCGGAAAGGAGAGCAAGGTCGTTCAGAGCCAGATCGAAGTTGAAATCGGCCGCACCGGTCGCAAAGGTTCCGTCCGCCATCAGCTCGACCTGCTTGTTGACGATGCGTAGCTTGTCGGCAACGAGCCCGGTTTCGCCGCGGGCAACGCGTCCGGTAATGCGGGTTTCGCCCTCCAGCACATTGTCCGCGGCGGAATTGCCGATCCGCAGCCCGATAGCGGTTCCGTCGAGCGTGAGATCGAAGCCGCCCGCAAGAGGTCTGAGTTCGCCGTTGGCATTGAGCTTGAGTGCACCCGCGAGTTGCCGTCCGGCAAGCTCCGAGAAGGGGACGATGCTCGCCGCGTCGACACCGATAGTTCCCCGGAAAACGTACTCAGCGATATCGCCCGCCATCGAGACGCTGAGCCCGTTGCCGGTGATCAGTGCCTTGTCGAGCTTTACCGGCTGGCCTGCGTCCCACGCGCCTGCGATGTCGAGCATGATGCGATCGCCGATCGCCTCCTGGACGTCGGCGCGATCGGCGACGATGCCGGAAACCATTCCCTTGGCGCCGAAGGTGATATGCCGGTTGGCCGGCTGCGCAAGATTTTGCGCAAGCCCGCCCAGCGCCACGGTCACGTTGTCGGCGCCGAATGTCCCGGTAACGAGGTTGTCCACGTCAAGCGAGCCGTTCCAGCTCTCGGCGCCGCTTTCGCCGAAGGAAAGCACGAGCGCCGCGCGTGCGACGGTGGTTTCGCCGCCGGGCACCGGAAGTATAACCTTTCCGGCCGACTGATCCTCGATCGTCGCATTGAGTTTGAGACGCTGCAGGAAGCCATCCGTCGCCGTTTCGAGGACCGCCGACATTGCGAGCGCCGCGCTATTCAATTCGAGGCTGTCCAGCCGGAATCCGCCAGCCTGCTTGAAAAGGCCGCTCGCGGTCAGCGTCGTTTCGGCGCCGAAGAATGCGCGGAATTTCGCCGGTACGATACTGGCGATCGGGCCATGAAGATTGCTCTGGAAGGCGAAGCCGTCGGCCTCGCGCCGCACGCTGGTCGTACCCGTCAGGACGCGTTCGGACGCCGCGTCCAGCGTCAGACCGAGGTCGAGGTTCGAAAGCGGTCCCGATCCCTTGAGGGCGAGCGCCATGGGCGGCCTGCCTTCAATGCCGAGCAGGTTGGCGATGATCCCGTTTTCCGGTTCGGACAGCGAGAGGTCAAGGTCTAGGACCTCGGTCGCGTTGGCGTAGGCCGCCGTCAGGGCGAGCTGGCCGCCGGGACCGTCGAGCCTGGTGATGTTGACCGCCGTGTCGAGCGAGCCATCCGCCAGCCGAAGGCGGCCGGTGACGCTGATCTGCGAGGCGAGGCCAAAGACACTTTCGGCGAAGGTGACGCGCGGCACGGTGAGGTTGCCGAGCGTGATCGACAGCGGCAGTTCGGGTATCCGGAAGCCGCCGGCCTCCGGCGGGGGCAGGCTCTCATCCGGCAGCGGCTTTCTCAATACGTCGATACTGTCTGCCGCCAGCGTATCGATGGTCAGGCGTCCAAGCAGCAGCGCGGAGCGCGTCCATACGATCCGTGCGTTGGCGATCCGCAGCCAGACGCTTTCGCGATCGGCAATGGTAATCTCCCCGATCGTCGCGTTCGACGACAGCACGCCCTGGATGCCCGAAATCCTGATCTGGCGGTTCGGCGTTGATAGCTGGTCCTCGATGAAACGAATGAAAGAGGAACGCTCTTCCTCCGCCGTGTCCTGCGCAATCGCAGGCAGCGAAAGGATGAAGAAAACGAGGGCCAGCAGAATCCGGGTCAAAACGCCTGTCCTATTCCAACGTAGAACGCCACGTTCGGGTCGTCGGGCTGCGGGTCGAGCGGCACGGCGAGATCCAGCCTGATCGGGCCCAGTCCCGTATAATAGCGCAGACCGGCGCCCACGCCGATGCGAAGCTCATCCGCGAAGTCGGGGAACGAGTCTGCGCCTACATAGCCCGCATCGGCAAATGCCACGACCCCGATCGTTTCCGTCACACGTGCGCGAATTTCGGCCGATCCTTCAATCAGCGAAAGTCCGCCCACGACTGTGTTCTCCGGCGTCACCACGCCGATGCTGCGATAGGCGTAGCCGCGCACCGAACCGCCGCCGCCTGTGAAGAACAGTTTGTCGGGCGCGGTTTCGGGAATCGTTGAGCCGAACAGGGTGCCGAGCTTGAGACGGCCGGCGAGAACCACGCGGTTTTCTTCTCCAAAGCCGTAGTACGTCCGCCCTTCGGCCGTAAAGCGCGCGGCTGCATTGCCGTAGATGAACTCGTAGAACGGTTCCGCGACTCCCTCGGCGTAGTAGCCTTCCGTGGGGTCGACCTTGTTGTCACGGTTGTCGAAAGTGAGGCCGCCCAGCGTGCTGACCGTCGTGAAATCGCGGATGCCGAAAGTGTCATCCTCGAACTCAGCATATTCCCCATTGAGGAACAGTCGCCCCGACAGTTCCTCCGTGAATACGTGATTGAAGCCGACCTGGCCGAGTACGCCCGTTCGCGTATAGGTATCCAGAACCTCGCGTTCGCCGAAGAGTGATGCGACAAAATCGGTATCGGGCGTGTAGACGCCGGGCTTTATGAAGGTCACGCCGAGCCGGTATGTCAGCTCATCGGCACTGAAGCCGCCGGTATTGTCGCCGATGCCCGCGACCTTTGCGTCGAAGCGCAGCTTCTCGGCCTTCCCGAAAAGATTGCGGTGCAGCCAGTAGGCTTCGAGCCCGAGGCCGTCCAGCGTCGAATAGCTGCCGCCGACGCCAAACCGGCGAGGTTTGCGCTCCTGAACCACCACGGTAAGCGGCAGACGGCCATCTTCCCTGATCGCATCCGCTTCCTGGATACGCAGGGCGCGGAACACGTCGAGTTGCGACAGCCGCTTGTTTGCGCGCTCCAGATCGTCCGGGTCGTATTCCTGGCCGGGCTTGAGACCGGTCATCCAGGCGACGAAGGCCGGGTCCATACGCTCCGTACCCTCGACCGCGACACCGTCGTAATTAGCCGTGCGGCCAGGCTCGATGTCGATCACGGCATCCACCGTATTGGGGCCGTGATCGGCGGTAACGCTGCGGTTCGCGACCTTTGCCTTGGCATGGCCCTGTTGGCGCCAGGCTTCGATCGCCAGCTTTTCGGACTGGAGTATGACACCGGAACGCGCCGCCTCGCCAGGGGCAAAACCCTCGTCCTGCGGAAGCGGAACTCGGTCGCGCCGGTGCGCCGGGGGAGGCGCTTGGTTGATGATACTTGCCTTGTCGAACAGGAAGACCGGTCCGGGGTTGACAGCGATGCTGACCGACGCCGGCTCGGCGACCGCCGTGTCAGGCGGCAGGTCCGCTGCCTCGCGGCCGTCGACCAGGATGCTGATCGTCCCGCCATATCGCCCCAGCCCGTAGAGTGTTGCCAAGAGCCGCTGATAATCGCCCCGCGCCTTGGCGAGCAATCCGGCAGCGCCGGATGCAGGTTCCTTGCGGTCGTTCCAGAGGTTCGACGCGCCCTTCAACGCCTTCTCGACGCCGCTCTCGTCGCTCGTTACGGCAAATTCCACGGTATAGTTTTGCGGTTCGCCGATGGTTTCTTCGGCTTCATCGGCCTTGTCGCGACCGAAGATGTTGATTCCGAACAGTTCAAGGGCCCGTGCATGCGTCGGCCCCAGCACAGCCGCCCCACAGAAAGCCGCGCCGATTGCCAGGCAGAAATGGCGCAACGCGAATACCTTCACTAACAATCCTCAACGCGATGGGCCCGGCATTTGCAAACCATCTTCATAGGGCGGACCGTGCTAGCAAGTCACGAACCGTTGCAAGATGTAACGTATGCTCGCATGATCCATCGTCATGCAACCTGCCAATGTACCGGAAAGCGTTGACGAATCGTTGAACGAGTTCATTAAGCAATTGGCAAATGGTCTAAATGGGTAGGAGTTTGTTCACCAAATGCGACTAGCTTTCGGCGGTCGCGATTGTAACGAGTAGCTCCGCGATCGGTGCTCGGAGGGAGGCGGAAACGCTCCGCCGATCAGGCAATTCCCGCCGGGCATCGTCTAAGGGACTGCATGGCGCGGGGGCGCGATGCGTTCCGGCCAGAGCATCGGACCGGAAAGTGGGAACCGGTTCGGGAAAAATTCCGATGCTCACAAAGAGATAGAGGAGCAGCACCGATTCCATCGGTGCGTCCGCTGCTCTAGTGGTCCGATTCTAACATTCGCATCCCATTGATACAGGCCATTCAGGCAAATGTTAGAATCAACGGACCACTGGCAAACATATGATTTTAGTGTGGTGGATTTGAAGTTCCTGTCATTTCCATGGCATCCGCGTTCAGGAACTTCAAATCCGTAAACCACACTCGATTTAATAAGCTGGTAGTGTGGCTTTGAATCCGAAACTCGATCTTAGCCTCGCTCCAAGGTAATACGAATTTCGGATTCGCCACACTAGTGGAACTTTGAATTTGACATTCGCAATGGACGCGTGATGTCAAATGGGATGCGAATGTCAAATTCGTTCCACTAGCGACGACATGCCACGCAATGGTGATTGGAGCGCAGCGCCCAACGCGGCTATATGCGTCGCGACAATTATTGGGCGAAGCAAAGTGCGGGCATGGCAGTCGACATTGGCTATTTGAGCGCGGTCGCCGCAGGGGCGGTTTCGTTCCTGTCACCGTGTGTGCTCCCGCTGGTGCCGCCTTACCTCTGCTACATGGCCGGTGTGTCGGTGGAGGACTTCCGCGCTGAGTCTGGATCGGGCGATCACGCCAGGAAGGCGCTGGTCGCTTCATCCGTGGCGTTCGTGCTCGGCTTTTCGACGGTTTTTGTCGCACTTGGCGCCGGTGCCTCAAGCATCGGACGACTGCTGAGGGTCTGGCAGGAGCCGCTTGGCCTGGTGGCCGGCGTGGTCATCATCGTCATGGGGCTGAACTTCCTTGGTGTCGTGCGCATTCCATTGCTCGCGCGAGAGGCCCGGTTCCAGGCGCAAGGCAGACCCGCAAGCGCGCTGGCTGCCTATGTCATGGGCCTTGCCTTCGCTTTTGGCTGGACGCCATGCATCGGTCCCGTGCTCGGTCCGATCCTGACGCTTGCCGGCGGACGCGAAACAGTCGGGGAGGGTGCGCTTCTCCTCGCTGCCTACTCGCTGGGTCTCGGTATTCCCTTTCTTGTCGCAGCCTTGTTCTCAGGCGCTTTCATGCGGTTCCTGTCGCGCTTCCGCGTCCATCTTGGCCGCGTGGAAAAAGCAATCGGCGCCATGCTTGTGCTTGCTGGTATTTTCTTCGTAACCGGAGGCGTTCAGACGGCGGCTTACTGGTTGCTCGAGACATTTCCAGCCCTCGGGGCGCTTGGTTGAGCGACACCGCTCCAGCGGTCTCCTCTTGCTGTCCGGCAATATGCCGACTATGTTATCAGCACATTGCCGCATGCGAGGCCTGCCATGTCCATTGCCATTGTCGAAGAGGTTGCCCGAAAACTGGGCGGGCAAGCCGTCTTGGGCTCACCCATTCACTCGCAGGGAGATCTCGCTCTTGCGGTTCGCAGTCGCTTGCCGTTGACAGCGCTCAAAGGACTGATCAAGGCCGGGCTCAGCGAGCAGGAGGTTGAGAGGCTTGTCATTCCCCAACGCACGCGTCGCCATCGCGCCGACAAGAACCAGCCGCTGACGGTCGACGAATCCGACCGTGCGGTTCGGATCTTGCGCGTTCAGACACTTGCCGAAGATACGTTCGGGGACATGGAAAAGGCGGCCCGCTGGCTTCGGCGCCCATTGACCGAACTTGGCGACGAAACGCCGCTTGTCCTGGCTCAAACCGAAGCCGGGGCTCGGGTTGTCGAAACAATCCTGGGAAAAATTGCTTGGGGCGCCGCCGCCTGATGCTGTTATGGCGGTTGTCGGGTGTCCAACATGCCAACGTGTTTGACGGCGGCTACGGCCTGCTCTTCGACGGACGATGGAACACGACAGGCCGCCCTGTGACCTACTGCGCAACGTCGCCGTCGCTATGCGTTTTGGAAAAGCTGGTCCACGTCGAGGATCCGGATCTCCTGCCGGAGATGATGATGATAACTTACGACGTTCCGGATGCACTGGGCGTGGAAACAGTCTCGTTGAGCCAACTGCCGGTCGGCTGGGAGCGCCAGGAGACCGACACTCAGCGGCTAGGCGATGAATGGCATGGTACAGGTCAGTATCCGCTTCTCAGCGTCCCGTCGGCGGTCGTGCCTCTTGCGGATTCACCAGATGTGAATTTCCTGATCAATCACAATCACCTGGATTCGGCCAGGATCACCATACGGTCCCGCGCGCGGTTTGCATTCGACGCGCGATTGCTCTGATGCTTCGTGAATCATGAATGGAGAGTGGTGGAGAACGGCAAAGCGACCGAGTATGAGATGAACGCCGTCGACTCGCGTGCGCGTCATCCGATCGGGGCGTTCACTATTTAGCTTTCATCCCTCACTATTCACTGTTCGCCGTAGACCTCCACTTGGACAAATCTCTCATGACCGAACGAACCTGCCTCTCCATCATCCTTGCTGCCGGCGAAGGCACGCGTATGAAAAGCGCGACGCCGAAGGTCCTGCACAGGATTGCCGGCCTGCCGATGGTCGCCCATGTCATCCGCGCCGCCCGCGCGGCCGGGGGAACCGACACGGCGCTCGTGGTCGGCCATGGCGCGGAGGAGGTGCGGGCCGCCGCCGCTTCTTTTGCGCCCGGCATCGAGGCTTTTGTTCAGGAAAAGCGGCTGGGAACGGCAAATGCCGTGCTCGCCGCCCGCGAGGCTATGGCACGCGGCTACGACGACATCCTCGTCGTGTTCGGCGACACGCCGCTGATCGAGGTCGAGGATCTGGCATCCGCGCGAAGGAAGCTGGCGGAAGGCGCGTCGGTCGCTGTCATCGGATTCCGTCCGCCAAATCCGGCCGGTTACGGCCGGCTGATTGAAGAAAATGGTGCATTGACGACTATCCGCGAGGAAAAGGACTGCACCGCCGAGGAGAAGAAGATCGGCTTCTGCAATGGCGGGCTGATGGCGATTGACGGCAGGGCGGCACTGGCCTTGATCGACGCCGTCGGCAACAGCAACGCCAAGGGTGAGTTCTACCTGACCGACATTGTCGAGATTGCACGAGCCAAGGGTCTGAGGGTCGAGGCGACCGAAGCAAGCTACGAAAGCGTGCTCGGCATCAACAACCGCGCGGAACTTGCGGAAGCCGAAGCGATCTGGCAGGCGCGCAGACGGCGCGAGGCAATGCTTGCTGGTGTCACGCTGATTGCGCCGGATACGGTGTATTTCTCATACGATACGGAAATTGGCGCCGAAACGATCGTCGAGCCAAACGTCTTTTTCTCGACCGGCGTGAAGATTGCCGAAAATGCCCGGATCCGTGCCTTCTGCCATTTCGAGGACACCGTTGTCGGCAGCGGCTGCGAAGTTGGTCCATTTGCGCGCCTGCGACCTGGCGCACACCTCAAGGAAAAGGCCAAGGTCGGTAATTTCTGCGAGGTGAAGAAGGCGACGATCGAGGCCGGCGCCAAGGTCAACCATCTTTCCTATATCGGCGATGCCATTGTCGGCGCCAATGCCAATATCGGGGCGGGGACCATCACCTGCAATTATGACGGCTACAACAAGTTCTTGACCGAGATCGGCGCGGGCGCGTTCATCGGATCGAACTCCGCGCTGGTTGCGCCGGTCAGGATCGGCGAGAATGCCTACGTCGCATCGGGCAGCATCATCACGGAAGAGGTTCCGGATGACGCGCTGGCTTTCGGGCGGGCGCGGCAGAAGAATTTGCCGGGACGAGCCAAAGTGCTACGCCAAAGGCAGGCATCGGTGGCAAAGAAGTGACCTTTTGCGGTAAACCACTTTGCAATCGCGATGTGGCATGATTAGAGCAATTCCAGGAAAAGTGGGAACCGGTTTTCCGTCCGGATTGCGTCAAACGGAGAGTTGGGGCGGTTCATTCGGTTCCGTTAAAACGAGAACCGCTCCAATGCAGGCACAGACCGGCCGAACTGAAATCGAGCGAAACCATATGTGACTTTCGCGAGAGCGCAACTCAGACTAGTGGAACGAATTTGACATTCGCATCCCATTGACATCACGCGTCCATTGCGAATGTCAAATTCAAAGTTCCACTAGAATCATATGTTTGCTAGTGGCCCTTTGATTCTAACATTCGCCTGAATGGCCTGTATCAATGGGATGCGAATGTTAGAATCGGACCACTAGATGGCCGCGGCGCGGATTGCCGGTTGAATCGAGGTTTATTTCATGTGCGGTATTGTCGGAATTGTTGGCCACTCGCCCGTGGCGCCGCTTATTGTCGATGCGTTGAAGCGGCTCGAATATCGCGGATATGATTCCGCCGGCGTTGCAACGCTCGATTCCGGTGTGCTTGGCCGGCGCCGGGCCGAAGGCAAGCTTGTCAATCTGGAGCGGTTGCTCGGCGCCGAGCCGTTGGGCGGCTTGATCGGCATCGGCCATACCCGTTGGGCAACGCATGGCGTTCCGAACGAAACCAACGCCCATCCGCATTTCTCCAATGGGGTGGCGATTGTCCACAATGGCATCATCGAAAACTTCGCGGAGCTGCGCGACGAGCTGATCCGCGACGGTTTCGAATTCTCCTCCCAGACCGACACCGAAGTCGTCGCGCATCTGGTCTCGCGCGAAATCAACCACGGCGCACAGCCCATCGATGCCGCCTTCCGCGCCCTGAAGTGCCTGGAGGGCGCTTTCGCACTAGCCATCATGTTCCAGGGCGACGAGGATCTGATCGTCGGCGCCCGCAACGGTCCGCCTTTGGCGGTCGGCCACGGCGAAGGCGAGATGTTCCTCGG
Source organism: uncultured Alphaproteobacteria bacterium (assembly GCA_963735385.1). GTDB lineage: Bacteria > Pseudomonadota > Alphaproteobacteria > Rhizobiales > Rhizobiaceae > CAVTKY01. The sequence continues at coordinate 43,528 of CAVTKY010000024.1, forward strand.
ATCGGACGCGATTGCGCTCGCCCCTTTCACCAATTCCATCACCTATCTCGAAGATGGCGATTGGGCGGTTATCCGCCGCAATCAGGTGCAGATTTTCGACATGGCGGGTGAGCCCGTCGAACGCAAACGGCAGCAGTCGATCGGCACCAGCTTCCTGGTCGACAAGGGCAACCACCGGCACTTCATGGAAAAGGAAATCCACGAACAGCCGGAAGTGATTTCCCATACCCTGGCGCACTATCTCGACTTCTCGTCCGGCACATCGAGGCCTTACGACCTGCCGTTCGACTTTGCCAAGCTGGACCGGCTCGCGATCGCCGCCTGCGGCACCGCCTATTTGGCAGGTCTGATCGGTAAATATTGGTTCGAGCGCTTCGCGCGGTTGCCGGTCGATATCGATATCGCCTCGGAGTTCCGCTACCGCGAAATGCCGCTGTCGAAGAACAGCGCCGCGTTGTTCGTCTCGCAGTCCGGCGAGACGGCGGACACGCTGGCTTCGCTGCGCTACTGCCGGCAAGCCGGCATTCCGATCGGCGCCATCGTCAATGTGCGGGAATCGACCATCGCCCGCGAATCCGATGTCACTTTGCCGACACTGGCCGGACCGGAGATCGGGGTGGCGTCGACCAAGGCGTTCACTTGCCAGCTCTCGGTGCTGGCGTCGCTTGCCGTGCGCGCCGCGATCAGTCGCGGAACCATCACGCGCGACGAAGAGAAGACGCTGGTGCGCCAACTTTCGGAAGCGCCGCGCTTCGCCAGCCAGGTGCTGAAGCTCGAGAGCCAGATCGAAAGGGTGGCGCACACGCTGTCGCACGTTCAGCATGTGCTCTATCTCGGACGCGACACCAACTATCCGCTCGCCATGGAAGGCGCGCTGAAACTCAAGGAAATCTCCTACATTCATGCCGAGGGCTATGCGGCCGGTGAGCTGAAGCACGGGCCGATCGCGCTGATCGACGAGAATATGCCGGTCATCGTCATTGCACCGCACGACCGCATTTTCGAGAAGACCGTGTCGAACATGCAGGAAGTTGCTGCGCGCGGCGGCAAGATCATCCTGATCACCGACCGGAAAGGCGCTGCGGCGGCGACCGTCAAGACGCTCGAGACCATCGTCTTGCCGGACGTGCCGGAACTGATTGCACCGCTGATCTATGCGCTGCCCATCCAGATGCTCGCGTACCATACGGCCGTGTTCATGGGCACCGACGTCGACCAGCCGCGGAACCTCGCCAAGTCAGTGACGGTGGAATAACGCGGCGCTGTCGCGCTGCCGTCACATTCTGGTTCTCAAACATTGTTTTCGCCGCACTACCTTGTTGCGGCGCACAATGTTATTGACTGACGGATGGCAAATCCCGCGACTTCCCTCTCAGGCATGATGCGGCTCAGGAACTATTTCCTGACGGGCATCATCGTTTGCGCGCCGCTGGCAATCACGGCCTATCTCAGTTGGACGTTCATCCACTGGGTGGATTCGTGGGTGAAGCCCTACATCCCCTCGCGCTACAATCCCGACAGCTATCTGCCCTTTGCGGTGCCGGGCTTCGGGCTGATCGTGGCGCTGGTGCTGATTACGCTGATCGGCTTCCTGACCGCCAACATCATCGGCCGTTCGATCGTCTCCTACGGCGAGAAGCTCCTCAACCGCATGCCCTTTGTGCGCAATGTCTACAGCGGCCTGAAGCAAATCTTCGAGACGGTGCTTGCGCACCGGACCGAACTGTTCAGCAAGGTCGGCCTGTTCGAATATCCGCGTAAAGGCGCTTGGTCGATCGTGTTCATCGCTTCCCAGGAGGACAGCGAGATCAACGAGGCCCTATCCGAGCGCGAAGGCAAGACCATCGCGGTTTTCCGGCCTATCACACCGAATGTGACGACGGGCTATCTACTCTATGTTCCCGAAAAAGACGTCATTCCGCTTGAGATGAGCGTGGAGGATGCCGCGAAACTGTTGATCTCGGCAGGCTTGGTCGGCCCGGAGTATCGCAACAAGACAAAAGCATTGGCGAAGGAAGCCCTGGCAAAGAAGAGACTTGCCGAGCAGGCAGTCGCGAACTCCGAACCGCAGCCTTCGCTCACGGAACGTGATCCCGAGCAGAGGGTCCAGGCCGAAGACAGCGCCCCCCGGCTCTCCGAGCAGGATCACGCCTAGATACCCCCCACGCCTAATCCCTCCCAACAAGCGGAGGGCTTTCGCATATGGGTAACTGCCCCCTCATCCGGCCTCGCTCTACTCGGCCACCTTCTCCCCGCCGGGGAGAAGAGGCGCGGCGGCACGGCGGCAACCTCCTCTCCCCCGCGGGGAGAGGGTGGCGAGGGCGCAGCCCGAGCCGGGTGAGGGGGACAGGATCCAGGTAGAACCCATATGCGATTGCCCTGCCCTTGCGGGGAGGGGTTAGGCGTGGGGGTATGTGGACGAACGTCCAGTCTGATGCCGGGGCGGTTGATTGGCTACAGCGCAGTGGGATATCAGCCCGCCCGCAGCAGCCGGACAGCCTCGTCGCGCCCGAACAGATAGAGCAGGAGACGTATGGCCTCGCCACGTTCCGACTGGAGTTCGGGATCGCGGGAGAGCAGCAATCGCGCGTCGTCCCGCGCGGTTTCCAGCAAATCGGCGTGAAACTCGATCCGCGCCACCTGGAACCCCGGCGTTCCGGACTGTCGCGTGCCCAGAAGCTCGCCTTCGCCGCGCAATTTCAGGTCCTCCTCAGAGATCAGGAAGCCGTCCTCGGTCTCGCGCATCACCGATAGCCTGCGTTTCGCCGTCTCCCCGAGCGGCGCCTTGTAAAGCAGCACACAGGTCGATGCCCGGTCACTTCGCCCGACGCGCCCCCGCAACTGGTGCAACTGGGCGAGGCCAAAGCGCTCGGCATGTTCAATAATCATGATGGTCGCATCTGGCACGTCGACGCCGACCTCGATCACTGTCGTGGCAACGAGAATCCGAGTTTCGCCGGCCTTGAAAGCGCGCATGGCCTCGTCCTTCTCCGCCCCCTTCATACGGCCGTGAACGAGGCCCACCACGCCGCCGAAAATGGGCGCGAGCATGGCATAGCGATCCTCGGCCGCCATCAGCTTGATTTCGTCCAATTCCTCGACAAGCGGGCAAATCCAGTAGATCTTCTGGCCTTCCGCGATCGCCTCGCGCATCCGCCCGATGAGTTCGTCCAGCCGTTCGAGCGGCAGTGTCACTGTACGGATGGGCCTGCGTCCCGTCGGTTTTTCGGTGAGACGCGAAACGTCCATGTCGCCGAAGGCGGTGAGCACGAGCGTGCGGGGAATGGGCGTAGCGGTCATGACCAGCATGTCTGGCGCATTGCCCTTGGCGGTGATCGCCAGCCTCTGATGCACGCCAAACCGGTGTTGCTCATCGACGACGGCCAGAACGAGGTCGCGATAGACCACCGGTTCCTGGAATAGCGCATGCGTACCGATCACGATGTTGATCGAACCGTTCTCCAGCCCAGCGAGCACTGTCGGCGCGTTCGCGGCCCTTCTCGCGCCCGGTCAGGATGGCGACCTTCAGCCCGGCCCGTTCAGCAAGCGGTGCGATCGTCGCGAAATGCTGGCGCGCAAGGATTTCCGTCGGCGCCATCAGCGCTGCCTGTCCACCTGCCTCGGCCGCGCGCGCCATCGCGAGCAGCGCGACCACGGTTTTGCCCGAGCCGACATCGCCCTGGAGCAGGCGCAACATGCGGTCGGGACTCGCGAGATCGGCGTTGATTTCGGCCAGCGCCTGCTCCTGGGATCGCGTCAGCGTGTAGGGCAGCGCGGCGCGAACCTGCTTCGACGATGCGGCCGTCGCCTATAAGCGGACGTCCCGAAAGCCGCCGCGTTCGTGCACGCACCAGCGCCAACGAGATTTGGCCTGCAAGGAACTCGTCATAGGCAAGGCGCCGCCAGGCGGCGTTTTCGGGAGAGACATCGATTGGATCGGCTGGATTGTGCAGCCGTTGAAGCGAACCGCCAAACGCCGGAAAGGTCTGGCGGCGTATCACCTCCCGATCCAGCCATTCCGGAAGCGCGGGGAGGCGGGCGAGCGATTGTCCGATCGCGCGCCTCAGCACCTTGGACGACAGGCCGGCAGTCAAAGGATAGACGGGCTCGACAAGCGGCAGGTTCGTCGGTATCGCCGGCGCGCGCGATGTGATCCGGATGAACCATCGTCGGCCGGCCGTTGAACCATTCCATCCGCCCGCTGACGACGATGTTTTCGCCAACCGGCAGCGCCTTATCCAGCCAGCCCGGCTTGGCGTGGAAGAAAGTCAGGCCGATCTCACCCGTGTCGTCATGGGCATAGACGCGATAAGGAACCGACTCTGTTGCCGCGGGGCGGAGGCTGGTGGCGGTCGACGCGCACATCCAGCGTGACGATCGCGCCTTCCGCCGCAAAAGCGATCCCCGGCCGGTTGCGGCGGTCGATAACGGAATGCGGCAGCGTGAAGAGCAGGTCACCTGAACGCGCGCGCCGATCTGAAATGTCGGCGGGGACAATTTTTTCGATCAACTCAGCTACCTTCGGGCCAACGCCTTCCAGCGAGGTCAGGGGCACGAACAGCGGATCGAGCAGGGATGGGCGCATCAGCGGGACCGTGGTCCGATTGGCGAAGGCCCTAATGAAAGCTGATCTCCCCCCTTGCGGGGGAGATGGCCGGCAGGCCAGAGGGGGGCGCGAAGGGACGCCCACGCTCGCAATGTCTGCAATTGCGCTCGCGTCATCAGCGGGGTCGCGGCGGCCGGGAACGAGGCGGTAAAAGGGATATCAGGCGTGTCCATCCATGGCCGCTCCTTGCGTGCCGCCATCCATCGGCGGCGCTCCACGTCGCCCCCCTCTGTCCTGCCGGACATCTCCCCCGCAAGGGGGGAGATCGGGCTTGCAGCAGCCACACCACGTTTCCTGCAACGTTGTCCATTGGCGAACGCCGCGATGAGGCTGATCTCCCCCCTTGCGGGGGAGATGGCCGGCAGGCCAGAGGGGGGGCGAAGGAGCGAAAGCATCGACCGGAGATTAGGTGCCGCCACGATTGTTGCAAGGCTGACATCCCTCGCTATCCACGCTATATGCGCCGCTTCCTTCACGGGGAATGCCGAGATGACGGGGACGATACGGTCGAGCGAAGGGCTGGATGCGCAGCGGCGCAAGCTGTTGTTCCGGTCGTGGCATCGCGGTATGCGCGAAATGGATCTGATCCTGGGGACATTCGCCGACGCTGAGATCGGCGCCTTGACCGCGGCGGAAATCGAACAATATGAAAAGCTTCTCGAAATTCCCGACACCGAGCTTCTGCCCTGGATCACCGGAGAGCGGGCGATCCCGGAAGCCGAGCGCACCGACATACTTCTCCGGATTCTGGCATTCCGCCGGAAGATAAACTCTTAGACCTGCATCATGAGCCTTATCGATCCCATCGGTATTCCCAAGGGGCGCGCCGGCCGTTTCATGGTCGACGGCGTCGCTGACGGTTACGAAGCCTTCGCGCTTGCGGCACTTGCCGCTGAGATTGGCGGCGAGGGGCCGCTGCTTTTCGTCGCGCGCGACGGACAGCGCCTGCCGGCCATTACCGAGGCGCTCGCCTTTGCCGCGCCAGAGCTTCCGGTCCTGGAGTTTCCAGCCTGGGATTGCCTGCCCTACGATCGCGTGTCTCCCGGTTCGGATGCCGCTGCACGCCGTCTCGACGCCATGGCCGCGATGATTGCGCTTAGCAAGAACCCCCATCGCGCAATCATTCTCACCACCGCAAACGCGATCCTCCAGCGCGTTCCGCCAGCCGCAGCGGTGGAGGCCCAGACCTTCCAGGCCCGCTCCGGCAACCAGATCAACATGAACGCGCTGATCGGTCGGCTCGAAAACTCCGGCTTCGAACGGGTGGCGACCGTGCGCGATGTCGGCGAATTCGCCGTGCGCGGCGGCATCCTCGATCTTTATGCGCCGGGCAGTACGGAGGCATTGCGGCTGGATTTCTTCGGCGACACGCTGGAATCGATTCGGGCCTTCGACGCGGCGACACAACGCACGACCGGCCAGCGCAAGAGCCTGACGCTGCAGGCGATGAGCGAAGTCGCGCTGACGCCGGAAACGATCAGCCGATTCCGGCGCAACTATATCGAGGCGTTCGGCGCTCCGTCGCGCGACGACGCGCTCTATGCGGCGGTCAGCGAGGGGCGGCGTTTCGCCGGCATGGAGCACTGGCTGCCGTTCTTCTACGAGCGGCTCGAGACTGTGTTCGACTACCTGCCGGATGCGCCGGTGATCTTCGACCATCTGGCCCGCGAGGCGCTGGGCGAACGCCACACCCTCATTCTCGACTATTACGAGGCGCGCAAGGGCGGCGCGGAAGGTGCGCTGAAGGGAGCTGTTCCTTACAAGCCCGTGCCGCCGGCATTGCTCTATTTGTCCCCGGAGGATGTTTCGGCGGCGCTTCCTAGCCGTCCGGCAATTGAGCTTACGCCGTTCGATACGCCGGAAACGAGCGAAACGCGCGTATTTCACGCCGGCTCCCGGCACGGCAAAACCTTTGCTGAGGAGCGCGCCGACCCGTCGGCCAATGTTTTCGATGCCGTCGTCAACCATATCGCCACGGCACGCACCGCAAGCAGGCGTGTCATCATTGCCGGCTGGACGGAGGGCTCGCTCGACAGGCTGTCCCAAATCCTGGATGAACATCACCTCGGCAATCTGAGGCGCGTCGGAACATTGGCCGAAGCGGAAAAACTCGAGGCCGGGCAGGCGGGTCTTGCCGTGCTGCCGCTGGAGACCGGTTTCGAAACCAAACGGTTCATCGTCGTCGCCGAACAGGACATATTGGGCGACCGGCTGGTACGCCGTTCGAAAAAGCGGAAGCGGGCTGCGGATTTCATTGCGGAAGTGGCATCGCTCGCGGCGGGCGACATCGTCGTGCACGCCGATCATGGCATTGGCCGCTTCGTCGGGCTGCGCACGATCGAGGCCATGGGCGCGCCGCATGATTGCCTCGAACTCCATTACGCAGGAGACGACCGCCTCTTCCTGCCGGTCGAAAACATCGAGCTCCTGTCGCGTTATGGCTCCGACACGTCGGAAGCCACACTGGACAAGCTTGGCGGCGGCGCCTGGCAGTCGCGCAAGGCGCGGCTGAAGCGCCGGCTGCTCGAAATGGCCGGCCAGCTGATCCGGCTTGCCGCCGAGCGGCAGATGCGGGCCGCCCCGGCGATGAACCCGGCGGACGGCGTTTATGGCGAGTTCGCGGCGCGTTTCCCCTACGAAGAGACAGACGACCAGCAGAATGCCATCGACGCGGTTGTCGATGATCTCTCCGCCGGGAAGCCGATGGACCGGCTGATCTGCGGCGACGTGGGCTTCGGCAAGACGGAAGTGGCGCTTCGCGCGACCTTCATCGCGGCTCTGGAAGGGTTTCAGGTTGCCGTCGTGGTGCCCACGACGCTGCTTGCGCGCCAGCATTTCAAGACGTTCTCGCAGCAATTCACCGGCCTCCCCGTCCGCGTGCGCCAGGCGTCCAGGCTGGTCGGCGCGAAGGAACTGGCGGAAACCAAGAAGGGCATTGCCGACGGCACGGTCGATATCGTCATCGGCACGCACGCCCTTCTGGGCAACACGGTCTCCTTCAAGAGCCTCGGACTCTTGATCATCGATGAAGAGCAGCACTTCGGCGTCAAGCACAAGGAACGGCTGAAAGAGCTGAAAAGCGACGTGCATGTGCTCACGCTTTCTGCGACGCCTATTCCACGCACCCTGCAGCTTGCGTTGACGGGCGTGCGGGAGCTTTCGCTGATCGCGACGCCGCCCGTCGATCGGATGGCGGTGCGGACGTTCATTTCGCCCTTCGATCCGTTGGTGATCCGCGAAACGCTGCTGCGCGAGCGCTATCGCGGCGGACACAGTTTCTACGTCGTGCCCCGGATTTCCGATCTCGATGAAATCCATCGCTTCCTTCAGGAATCGGTTCCTGAATTGAAGATCGGCGTTGCGCATGGCCAGATGCCCGCCGGCGAACTCGACGACATCATGAATGCTTTCTACGACGGCCAGTACGACGTGCTCCTGTCCACCACCATCGTGGAATCGGGCCTCGATATTCCGACCGCCAATACGTTGATCGTGCACCGCGCCGACATGTTCGGCTTGGCGCAGCTCTACCAATTGCGCGGGCGCGTTGGCCGTTCGAAACTGCGCGCCTATGCGCTGTTTACGCTGCCTGCCAACCGCAAGCTGACCGATACCGCGGACCGCCGGCTGAAAGTGCTGCAATCGCTGGACACGCTGGGCGCGGGCTTCCAGCTGGCAAGCCACGACCTCGATATTCGGGGCGCCGGCAATCTGCTCGGCGAGGAACAGTCCGGGCATATCAAGGAGGTCGGCTTCGAGCTCTACCAGCAGATGCTGGAGGAGGCCGTCGCCGAGATCCGCGGCACCGGCGAGGTCGTGGATAGCGGCTGGTCGCCGCAAATCACGGTCGGCACGGCAGTGATGATCCCGGAAGGCTACGTCCCCGACCTTCAGCTCCGGCTGGCGCTCTATCGCCGCCTTGGCGAACTGGAGACACCGGAGGAGATCGACGCCTTCGGCGCGGAACTGATAGACCGCTTCGGGTCCTTGCCGGAGGAGGTCGAGCACCTGCTGAAGATCGTCTATATCAAGGCGCTCTGCCGCAAGGCCAATGTCGAAAAGCTGGATGCCGGTCCGAAGGGCGTCGTCATCCACTTCCGCAAGCGGGAATTCGCCGATCCGGTTGGCCTCGTGCGTTTCATCGGCGAGCAGGGTTCGCTGGCGAAGATACGGCCCGATCAGGGCGTCGTTTTCATCCGCGACTGGCCGAATCCCGAAAAGCGTCTTGCGGGCGCTGCCGTCGTCATGACGCAACTGGCGCGGCTCGCGGAGAAGGCTGCGGCTTAGATACTTCCCATCGGCGACAGGTCGATGAAAAATTTCGGCTAGCTGCAGTGCTGCTGTCGTTAACCTGAAATCATTAGCCGGCTTATCTCCGGGATCAGGGTCAGGCCCGCATTCGGATTGCCCCGATCGTACCGTTTGGTACGCTGGTTGCTGGGTCGGTTCAAAAAAGATCGAAGCGGTGCCCTCTTGAGCATGGACTGCGAACAGGCGAAATCCAGGGCGATGCCGGTGATCAGACCAAGGGTAACAGGACATTCTTTGATGGCATCTCTGATGTCATCAAAGACTCCGCTTCCGTGAGTGTCCTGTAGTTAAGCTTTTGCGTCGGAATGGCGCGATTGGCGTCTGTATTTGACCAGAAAGGGTCAGGTTTCATCCTGGCACAGCGCCATTGGATCAATTTCGCGACCATCGATGATGGATCGTGAGGCCAACCATTTGTTTCCGCTTCGTTTTTCTCGGTGCAGAAAAATTCTTTTTGGGAAATTTGTCCACGGGTGAATACAGACGGCGATCAGCTTTCCGCAGCAAGTTCCCCGCGCGCCTTCGCTGCCGCTACCTGCCGGATTGCGTCGGCCAGCGCGGCGGTTTCCTGTGCGCCCATCACCACGTATTTTTCCTCAAGCAGGAAGCATGGCACCCCGCGGATGCCCGCGCGGGCAGCGTTGGCCACCTCGGTTTTCACATTTTGCCGGTCCGCATCGGTCGGGAGCAGACTTTCCACGAGCGAACCATCCATCCCGATTTCGCGCGCCGCATCGACAAGCACGGAGTGTTCGCCGATATTGGCGCCTTCCTCGAAATTGAGCTGGAAAAGCCGGCGGACCAGCCAATTCTGCACGTCATCTCCGGCTGCTCCGGCCCAGCGAATGACGCGATGGGCATCGAGCGTATTCGGCGCCACCTTGATCGCGCCGAAGTCGAAAGCGATGCCTTCGGCCGCGCCGAGCGGTTCGATTGTCGCGTGAATCTGCCGGATACGCTCCTCGCTTCCGAATTTGTCCAGCATGTACTGCCGGCGGTCCTTGCCTTCGGGCGGAATGGTGGGATCCAACTGGTAGGGCCGCCAGCGAATGCTCACGTCGATATCGGGCAACAATTCCACCGCTCGGTCGAGCCGTTTCTGGCCGATGAAGCACCAAGGGCAGACGACATCGGAGACAACGTCGACCGTGATGGAGGCTGCTTCGGCCATGATGCGCTCCTACTGGGTTGGCTCAATCCGGGCGGTGCCACCACGTCGGCAGTTGCACCCCGTAGAGAGGTGTAATCTCCGGACGCTCGATCTGTTTCCAGTGTGCCACCCATTGCTCAGGCTTAAAATAGAGCGGAACGAGATAGCTTCCACTCATCAAAACCCGATCGTAGGCCCGAACCGCATCGACGAAACGGGTGCGATCCTGCGCGTTGATGAGTGCATCGATCATTGCATCAACCGCAGGATCCGCAACGCCGGCGAAATTGAATGTTCCAGGCGCATCACGCGAAACGGACCCCCACCGGGCGACCTGCTCGACCCCAGGCGACAGCGAGGCTGTGTAGTTGAAAGGGACGACGTCAAAATCATAGTTGATCATGCGCTGCTGGAACTGAGCCGCGTCGACCGACCGGATGGAAACATCGATCCCGACCTTTCGCAGGACCTGTTGCCAAGCGATCGCAAGCTGTTCGTTTTCTTTGGCCTTCAGCATTATTTCGAAGGACAGTGGTTTGTCGTCCGGCCCAATGAGCCGGCCGGCGTCGAGCGTGTAGCCTGCCGCTTTGAACTTTTCGAACGCAGTCTTGAGAAACGCGCGATCACGTCCCGATCCATCGGATGTCGGTGGCTGCCAGCCACTCGCCATGATCTCAGGGGTAACTGCGCCGGGAAATGGCTCGAGCAGTTTCTTTTCACCATCGCTTGCCGGACGACCGAAGGACGACAGTTCCGAATTGTCGAAGAAGCTCTTTGTACGCGAGTAGCTGGACGACAAGAGATTGCGGTTCACCCATTCGAAGTCGAACAGGCTAGCCAAGGCGTCGCGAACGCGGCGATCCTTGAATGTTGCGCGACGGCTGTTCATGACAAAGCTGAACATTCCCGATGGCAATTCGGTCTTGAACGTTTCCTTAACGACATCACCGCGGCCAACCGCCGGAAAGTCGTAGTCATTCGCCCAGCGGCCGCTATTTTCCTCGATGAAGACGTCGACGAGACCCTTTTTGAACGCCTCGAACATGGAGTTCTCGTCACGATAGTAAGAGAGGCGAATCTCGTCATAATTGTCGAAGCCCATCTTCGAGGGAATATCTTTCGCCCAATAGTCCGGATTGCGTTTGAAAGTCAAACTCTCGCCGGCTCGGACGGATTCGAGCCGATACGGACCGCTTCCGGTCAGCGGCTGTAGCGTCGACTTGTCAAAATTTTCAGCATCGGTCGCGTGCTTTGGCAGGATCGGCAGCAGGCCAAGAATCGGGGAAGTTCCCGATCCGGTTCCTTAAAGGTGAACCTGACGCCCCGTTCGCCAATTTTCTCCATTTTCGCGATCTTTTTGGCGGTGACGCCGTAGCGCGGATATCCCTTTTCACTCAACAGTTCGAGCGTGAAGATGACATCCTCGGGGGTGACAGGCTTGCCGTCCGAAAACTTGGCCCGCTCGTCGAGTATGAACTCGACAAAGGATCTCTCCTCGTCCGTTTCGACTGTCTTGGCGATGAGCGGATAAAGCGTGAAGGGCTCGTTACTTGAGCGCTGCATCAAGCTGTCGAAAACGTTGTAGCCGAAGACCAGGTCCAAACTGCCGCGAGCGCCGCTGCCCTGCACGATGAACGGGTTGACGCTATCGAAAGTCCCCGGCCACGCATAGTTGATACTTCCGCCCTTTGGCGCGTCGGGATTCACATAAGGGAAATGCGTGAAGTTCGGCGGCAGCGCTGGGTCGCCGTGCATGGCAATTGCGTGAGTTGGCGCAGCAGTGGCGTTGGTCGCGGTGCAGACGATAAACCCAAGTGAAACGAGGCCGGAAAGCAACGGGCGCATAGTCGATATTGGTCCTTGGTCGAATTTTGATTCGGAAGCTGAGCCTAGTGGAACGAATTTGACATTCGCATCCCATTTGACATCACGCGTCCATTGCGAATGTCAAATTCAAAGTTCCACTAAAATCCCATATGTTTGCTAGTGGTCCTTTGATTCTAACATTCGCCTGAATGGCCTGTATCAATGGGATGCGAATTTTAGAATCGGACCACTAGCACGATCGTCCGGCAGTCCCGACTGGCGGGACCCATTGTCGCTTTTGCGGCTAGATTAGTGCCCGCTTGCAGTGTAACACGCCCGCAAGAGTCATTCTGTTGCCTCAATTGGGCAACATTGAGCGGAAACTTCCGGCATCCCGGCCGGACCGCGGATTGTTTGAGAGGAATTCCAACACATGACGAGCCTGAAAACCAACGCAACCCTTTCGGCCATGGCGGCAGGCGTGGTCGGGCTGCTTGCTATCGGCCTTTCGCCAGCTTCGGCTCAGCAGCCGCCGCAGATTCCCCAGGGCTGGTTCAAGGCCTGCTCCAAGCAGGAAGCGGTCGACATTTGCAACGTGCAGAACATCGTAATGGCGGATACCGGGCAGATGATTACCGGCGTCAGCCTGATCGAGCTCAAGGGCAAGATCAACCGCAAGGTATTCCAGGTGTCCGTGCCGAGCGGCCGTCTGGTTCCTCCCGGCATTGGCCTTCAGATCGACGGCAGCAAGGCGCAGAAGCTCGACTACGTCATCTGCTTCCCTGACCGCTGTGTCGCTGAAGTGCCGCTGAACGACCAGCTTATCGCCAATCTGAAGAAGGGCCAGGAGCTGACGTTGACGTCGGTGAATTTCCAGAACCAGCCGAACCCGATCAAGGTTTCGCTCAAGGGGTTCACGGGCGCTTTCGACGGCGAGCCGCTGCAGCAGTCCGATATCGAGGATCGTCAGAAGAAGCTGCAGGACTTTGTCTCCAAGAACAACCAGGACTTTGCCAAGAAGCTCAAGGAAGAGCAGGACAAGGCGAAAGCCGGAAACTAAGGCGATCCGGAACAGGATGTAAAAAAGAGCGGGTATTGCCCGCTCTTTTCGTTTGAGGAATCGAAGCCTGATCGGGCCGGAACGCTGTCTTGCAGCTAGAGCGGCGTGCATCCGGACGGAACCGGACCGCCGCTCTATCTCTTTGAATTCAGCCGCATTTGTGCGACGCCAAGTGATTCCACTTGGCTGCAAAATGCTCTAGGTTGTAGTGACGATTTAATTATTTGAGCCAGAGCATGATGCTAGCGAGCTTTACGAAGCCGAGGAATGTGGCGGCGAGTTTGTCGTAGCGGGTTGCGATGCGGCGCCACTGCTTAAGTTTGGCGAAGAAGCCCTCGATCCCCCAGCGCTGCCGGTAGGCGATCTTGTCGTAGCTGTGCTGGTATTTGCGATGGCGACGTGGCGGGATGACGGGCTGGCCGCCTTCGTCGAGGATGGTGTCGTGGAGGCTGTCGGCGTCATAGGCGCGGTCGGCGATGACTTTGCCGGAGGCAAGCCCGGCGACGAGGCCGCAAGCCGGCGCCATGTCGTTCTGCTGGCCGGGACCGATCTCGAAGCGGACCGGCAGGCCGAGCGCATCGACTACGGCATGGAGCTTTGTGCCGAAGCCGCCGCGCGAGCGGCCGAGAGCCTGGGCTTCAGATCCCCCCTTTTGCGCCGCGCGCCTGCGGCTTGGGCCTGCGCCCGGATGACGGTCGCGTCAATCGCCAACCATTCGAGATCAGGATCGGCCGCGACCGCCGCGAACAGGCGGTCGAACACACCCATCTCGATCCAGCGATAATAGCGCCGTTTGGCCGTCTGGTAAGGACCGAACCGGTCTTCGGGCAGATCGCGCCAACGTGCACCCGAACGCGCCATCCACAAGAGCGCGTCGAAGAAGCGTCGTCCATCACTGCGCGGACCGCGCTTGCCCTTACGACCGCCCGGAACGAACGACTTCACCTTCTCCCACTGATCGTCGCGCAAAACCTCTCCGTCCATCGCCAGCCTCCAAAAGCCAGCGTTAAATCTGATTTGCGCAACTTTGGGAATCCCAAGCCGTTAAATCGTCACTACAGCCTAGTGACGTGTTCGCTCCTTCGGAGCGTAAGTGCCATCGGCCGCCTTATCGAACATTTCCCTGAGCTGCGGGTGGCGGACCGGCTCGCCGGATGAATCTTCAAGCAGAATTCTGCTCCGACACATAGGCGATGTATTCCGTCTCGGCGTTTTCCGCGAGCAGATGATAGAAGGGTTGGTCCTTGCGCGGCCGGATCTCCGCGGGGATGGATTGATACCATTCCTCGGTGTTGTTGAACTGTGGGTCCACGTCAAAGATGACGCCCCGGAACGGAAACAACCGATGGCGTACCACCTGGCCGATCCTGAATTTCGCAGTTTTCATATGTGCATTAGCCTATTCTCTCGCGATATTTGGACTAGCCGGCTCATCAATTCAATCCCGCGCGCCCAAACGGGCGATGTTACCGCCGGACCTGGTCCCGGAGATCGGCGAAAACAGAGCGCAGGCCGCTTCCCGGATGCAGCCCCTCACGCATGAAGAGGGCGCGAAGCGGCGCAAAGCTTCCGAGCGCACCCAAACCGGCACTGCGTAACAGCTGCGCGGGAATGACATTCGACAGGAGCGACATGTTGAGAAGGTTCACGGCCCCGGTCCGTGCAAGGATGTCCGGCCGCCGCCGCCGGTCATAGTCTGCAAGCGCTGCCTCCGAACCGGGATCGGCGCTATTTTGCGAGGCTACCTCAACAAGCTCCTGAACATCTCTAATGCCGAGATTCATTCCTTGCGCCCCGATGGGCGGGAAGATATGAGCGGCTTCGCCGACCAGGGCCACGCGGTTTTGGGAGAAGCGGGCAGGCAGCCCCGCCGAAAGCGGATAGACTTGGCGTCCGGGTTCGACGGTTACGCGGCCGAGCATCGATTGCATGCGATCTTCGATCCGCCGCGAGAGAGCGGCATCATCGAGTTCCGCCAATTCGGCAGCGGTCCCGGGCTTGACGACCCAGACGAGGCTGGAGCGATTGCCTGGCAGCGGTACCTGCGTGAACGGTCCGGTCTCGGTATGAAACTCGGTCGACGCTTCTGCATGATCGCGGCTGTGGGCAAAGGTCAGCACGACGGCCGCCTGGTCGTATCGGTGCGTGGTCGTTTTGATGCCGGAAGCCTCGCGCGCGGCAGACGTCCTGCCGTCCGCCGCGACGGCCAAGGTTCCTGTTGCGACAGACCCATCCTCCAGAAGGGCGCCGATTTCAGACGCTCCAATATCCCAGCGGGAAACGAGGGATTTGCGCCATTCGATATCGGCGTTCTCCACGACGGCGGTTTCCAGGGCGTCGTTCAAGACGGCGTTTGGAATGTTCAGCCCAAAAGCCTGCTCGCCGATTTCTGCGGCACGAAAGGTGACCACCGGGCTGCGGATCAGTCGTTGCGTCCCATCGACGATCCGCATGACGCGCAACGGGGCCGCATCCGGCTGAAATCCTCCCCGCGATGCCGATGCCATCCAGAAAACGGATCGCGGGCATCATCAGGGCAGTAGTGCGGCGGTCATCTCTCCGAACGTCCGGACCAATCAGAGTGACCGCAAAGCCCGTCCTGGCCAGTGCGAGGGCGGCAATCAAGCCTGCCGGGCCGGTGCCGGCGACGAGGATGTGCGAAGATTTCGATAGGCTCAAGGCGTGGCCCCGGCGTTCGCGCCGATGCTCAGGCGCTGGGATAGGAACAGGTCCCCGTATAGGGCAGCATTGACCGCCGGATCAACGCGGCGTTTCATCTCAATGGCCCCTAGTGTGGCGAATCCGAAATTCGTATCGCCTTGATCGCGCTGTTTGCCGTCGGGGAAAAACAGGTCTCACTCAGACTTCCAAGCCGGGTTGCGGGTGCGATACTGCTTGTATGGGCGGCGGCCCTGCTATTAGTGTCGCAGTGATATTTTGCCGGCCATTCGGCCGAAATATGCAAACTGGACTGGCGCGGACCGTGAAGCGAAAAAAAGTTACCTGGCCGCAGGCGAGAGCCTTTTCGGTTCACCTGCTCACGGCCTCCGGCTCCTTCCTCGCGTTCGTTTCGCTGGTCGCGGCGAGCGAAGAACGATGGACGGCCATGTTCTGGTGGCTAGGCCTTGCTTTGTTCGTGGACGGCATAGACGGACCGATCGCGCGCAAGCTGCAGGTAAAGGAAATCCTGCCGACCTGGTCGGGCGAACTCCTCGACAACATTATCGACTACGTGACCTATGTGCTCATTCCCGCCTTCGCTCTCTACCAGCGGGGCTTCATGGGCGAGGGGCTATCCTTCCTTTCAGCGGCCATTATCGTCATTTCGAGCGCGATCTATTACGCAGACACCGGGATGAAGACGAAGGAGAACTTCTTCAAGGGGTTCCCGGTTGTCTGGAACATGATCGTCTTCACCCTGTTCGTTATCCAGCCGGGACAATGGGTCTCGTTCGCCGTTGTCGTCATCGCCGGCGTCCTGACCTTCGTGCCGGTGAATTTTCTGCACCCGGTTCGCGTCATACGCATGCGCGAGCTCAACCTCGCCGCCTTCCTGGCCTGGTGCGCCTTCGGCGCCATCGCGCTTGTCCAGACCATGGATGCCTCGTATTTCGTCAAGGTCGGCATCGCCATTACCGGTATTTACCTGTTCGCGATTGGCGGAATCATGCAGCTTTTCCCGACACTTGGGCTACGAAAGGCCTGATCCATGTCCAAAGCCATACAAATTCAAGCCCATGGCGGGCCTGAAGCGCTTCAATATGTGGACATAGATCCCGGCAGACCCGGAGAAGGCCAGGTCCTGATCCGCCACACGGCGATTGGGCTGAATTTTATCGACGTCTACTACCGGTCGGGTCTCTATGCCGACCCTTCCGGGCTGCCGCTGATCCCGGGAGGCGAGGGAGCCGGCGTGGTGGTGGAGCTTGGCAAAGGCGTCTCCGGTCTCAACGAGGGTGACCGTGTCGCCTACGCGGTGCGTACCGGCGCCTATTGCGAGCGTCGCGTCATCGACGCCGACCGTCTTGTGAAAATCCCCGACGGCATCTCGGACGAGCAGGCGGCCGCGATGATGCTCAAGGGCATGACCGCCGAATATCTGCTCACGCGGACGTTCAAGGTGAACGCCGGCGACACGATCCTTTACCATGCGGCTGCCGGCGGCGTTGGCCTGATCCTCGGCCAGTGGGCAAAGCATCTCGGCGCATCCGTTATCGGCACTGCCAGTTCCGCCGAAAAAATCGCGCTCGCCAAGGCGCACGGCTTCGACCATGTCATCAACTACAAGAACGCGGATTTCGTCGAAGCGGTCAGGAAGATAACCGGCGGGGATCTTTGCGACGTGGTCTACAATTCTGTGGGAAAGGATACGTTTCCCGGTTCGCTCGATTGCCTGAGACCCTTCGGCATGTTTGTCAGCTTCGGGCAGTCGTCCGGGCCGATACCGCCGTTCAACCTTGCGCTTCTGGCGCAAAAAGGCTCGCTCTATGCGACCAGGCCGACGATTTTTACTTACAACGCCAAGCGCGAGGCGCTGGATCAATCGGCACAGGCTTTGTTCGATGTGGTTGCGCAGGGTGCGGTCAGGATCGAAATCAACCAGCGCTATGCGCTGAAGGACGCGGCTCAGGCGCACGCCGATCTTGAGGGGCGCAAGACCACTGGCACGACCGTACTCCTTCCTTGAGCTTTCACTGAATTTCTTGAAGCAGTTTCAAATCAGCTTCGCTTTGCGTTGGGAACCAAGCGCGCCTACGATGCTCTTGGGAACAAAGATAATTCGCACTGGAAGCCGGGAGGCGTTGTGGAAACAACCCATGGGACCGAAGGCGCAAACTTGCTCGAAGTTCGCGGCCTGACCAAGATCTTCGGTACGCTGAAAGCGTGCGATTCAATCGACCTGACAATAGGCAAGGGCGAAATTCACGCATTGCTCGGCGAGAATGGCGCCGGGAAATCGACGCTCGTCAAAATGCTTTTCGGTTCGCTAGAACCCTATTCGGGCACGATCTCGTGGAACGGGCAGCCGGTCGCCATCGCCAGCCCGCACGATGCCAAGAAACTCGGCATCGGCATGGTTTTCCAGCATTTTTCGCTGTTCGAGGCGCTCACGGCCGCCGAAAACATCGCGCTCTCGCTCAACGACGATGCGCCGATCAGCTCGATTGCTGCGAAGGCCAAGGCGCTTTCCTATAGCTACGGCCTGCCGCTCGATCCCTACGCTCTGGTCGGCGACCTCTCGGTCGGCGAGCGTCAGCGCATCGAGATCATCCGCTGCCTGTTGCAGAAGCCGGACCTCATCATCCTGGACGAGCCTACCTCCGTGCTTACCCCGCAGGAGGCAGACAAGCTTTTCGAGACCCTTGAGAGGCTGCGCTCCGAGGGCAAATCCATCCTCTACATTTCGCACCGTCTCGAGGAAGTGAAGCGCATGTGCGACGGCGCCACCGTGCTTCGGCATGGCAAGGTGGTCGGACACTGCGATCCGCGCAAGGAAACCGCGTCGTCGCTCGCGCGCATGATGGTCGGAACTGAGGTGAAGGCCGTTGTGCGCCCACCTGCGGAGGGCATCGACAAGGCAGCCGCACTGCTCGAGATACGCGGCCTTACCCGCAAGCCGGCGACGCCGTTCTCCGTTCCGCTGCGCGACATCAAGC
This sequence comes from uncultured Alphaproteobacteria bacterium, assembly GCA_963735385.1. Taxonomy (GTDB): domain Bacteria; phylum Pseudomonadota; class Alphaproteobacteria; order Rhizobiales; family Rhizobiaceae; genus CAVTKY01. The sequence goes on from CAVTKY010000024.1 coordinate 62,118, forward strand.
TCAACGTCCGCGCCGGCGAGGTCATCGGCATCGCGGGCGTGGCGGGCAATGGGCAGGGCGAGTTCTTCGAGGCCGTTTCAGGCGAAGCTCTTCAGGATCATGCCGAAACGATCCGCATCCGCGGCAAGGATGCAGGGCGGCTTTCGATCTCCGGGCGGCGGCTGCTTGGCGCAGCCTTCGTTCCGGAGGAAAGGCTCGGCCATGGAACGGCCCCGCGCATGAGACTTTCGGAAAACCTGCTTTTGTCGCGCCACACGACCGACAAGAAGGTGTTTCTCCGCGCGGGCGGACTGGTTCAGAGCGGGGCTGTCGCCGCAGCCTCCCAGCGTATCATTCAGGAAATGGACGTGCGCAAGAGCGCGCCCGATCCCGAAGCTGCCGCGCTCTCCGGCGGCAATCTGCAAAAATTCATCATCGGTCGTGAGCTTGACCGGCGGCCGGCGGTGATGGTCGTCAACCAGCCGACATGGGGGGTCGATGCGGGCGCGGCCGCAAGGATACGGCAGGCCCTGATCGAACTGGCGCGAAACGGCTCGGCCGTCCTGGTCATCAGTCAGGACCTCGACGAGCTGTTTGAAATCTCGGATGCCATCGCCGTCATGCACAACGGCGAACTGTCGAAGCCGCTGCCCCGCGCGGAGGCGACGTTCGAAAAGATCGGCCTGTTGATGGGCGGAGCCGAGCCGGGTCACGTCGATCATGGGATGGAGGTCGCCTGATGCGTATCGAACTCGTCAAACGGCCAGAGCAGTCGACGCTGTTCAGTGCTCTTTCGCCCTTTATAGCGCTGGGGCTTACGCTGGTTGCCGGCGCCATCATGTTTTCGCTGCTCGGCAAAAGTCCGGTCGATGCGCTCTACTACTACTTCGTCGATCCGCTGCGCGAGGTCTGGTCGCTGCATGAGCTCGCGGTCAAGGCAGCGCCGCTAATTCTCATCGCCGTGGGGCTCTCGGTCTGTTATCTGTCCAACAACTGGAATATCGGCGCCGAGGGCCAATTCACGATCGGAGCGATCGCCGGGTCGATGCTGCCGGTGCTGTTTCCGCAATTCCAGAGCTGGATCGTGCTGCCGCTGATGCTGATCATGGGCATGGTGGGCGGAGCGGGCTACGCGTCGATCCCTGCCTTTTTGAAGACGAGGTTCAACACCAACGAAATCCTGACAAGCCTCATGCTGGTCTATGTCGCGCAGCTCTTTCTCGATTGGCTGGTGCGCGGCCCCTGGCGCAATCCCGAGGGCATGAACTTCCCCGAAACCCGCAACTTCCACCCACAGGCGGTTCTGCCCGAAATCTGGTCGGCATCAGGCCGCGCGCACTGGGGCTTCATTTTCGCGCTCGTGGCGGCGGTCGTTCTCTGGTTCATGCTGTCGCGCACACTGAAGGGTTTCGAGGTGAAGGTTCTTGGCCAAAGTCCGCGGGCAGGGCGCTTTGCCGGTTTCTCTGCCTCGGGCATGGTGTTTTTCGCCTTCCTGCTTTCGGGTGCGCTCGCGGGCCTCGCCGGAATTTCGGAAGTGTCGGGCGCCATCGGCCAGTTGAGGCCGACGATCTCCCCCGGCTACGGTTTCGCGGCGATCATTGTCGCCTTCCTCGGGCGTCTCAACCCGCTCGGGATTATCGCGGCGGGACTGATCCTGGCGCTCTCCTATCTCGGTGGTGAAGCCGCGCAGATCTCGATCGGCGTGTCAGACAAGGTCGTTCGCGCATTTCAGGGCATGCTTCTCTTCTTCGTGCTCGCCTGCGACACGCTCATCCACTACCGAATCCGGTTTATCGGCGCGCCGGCGAAATCCGCGGAGGCTGCTCAAAATGTTTGAAGACATCTTCATCACAATTGCCACGGCCGCGACGCCGCTTCTGATCGCGGCGATCGGCGAACTGGTGGTGGAACGCTCCGGTGTCCTGAACCTCGGCGTGGAAGGCATGATGGTGATGGGCGCGGTGACAGGTTTCGGCGTCGCCCTGATGACTGGATCGCCCTGGCTCGGCGTGCTGGCCGCTATTATCGTCGGTGCATTGTTCTCGCTGTTGTTCGGTTTCCTGTCCCTGACGCTGGTCACCAACCAGGTTGCGACGGGCCTCGCGCTGACACTGCTTGGGCTGGGCCTTTCCGGCATGATCGGCGAGAGTTTTGTCGGTCAGCCTGGCATCAAGATGACCAGTCTGCACATACCGTACCTTTCCGATATTCCTTTTGTCGGCAAGCTGCTGTTCGGTCAGGATCCGCTGTTCTACGTCTCTATCCTGCTCACCTTCGGGGTCGCGTGGTTTTTGTTCCGGTCCCGCGCAGGTCTCACCCTGCGGTCGATCGGTGACAACCATACATCGGCACACGCGCTCGGCATCAACGTCATCTTTATCCGCTATCTGGCGGTAATGTTCGGCGGCGCATGCGCAGGTTTGGCCGGCGCTTACCTCTCCCTGGTCTACACGCCGCAATGGATCGAGAACATGACGGCCGGTCGCGGCTGGATCGCGCTTGCGCTTGTCGTCTTCGCCTCATGGCGGCCATGGCGTGTGCTGGCCGGGGCCTACCTCTTCGGCGCGGTTACGATCGGGCAGTTGCACGCACAGGCCCTGGGGATAGGCGTTCCCTCTCAGCTACTTTCTTCGCTGCCCTATCTGGCAACGATCGCGGTCCTTGTTCTAATCTCCCGCAACCGTAGGCTTACAATGATCAACACACCGGCTTCGCTCGGTCGATCGTTTGTACCGGATCGTTGAGCCATCGGACCCGGTTTCGGAGGCAAATCCGATGCTCAAACAAGGAGATAGAGCGGCAGCGCCGATTTTGATAGGTGCATCCTCCGCTCTGGAGGAGGCGCGCAGGAGAGGGTAAAAAACGAATAAGAGCACGGCCTGCCAAATGAACAAGTCAAAGGGACGTTGCCCTTGGCAAAACTGAAAGAGGACGAACACAATGAAGAACAAGATATTATCGTTTGCGATTGCCGCTGCCGCGCTGTCGCTCGGCACAATCGGCGCCGAGGCGGCTACGAAGGCGTGCTTCATCTATGTCGGACCGATTGGTGACTTTGGCTGGTCGTACCAGCATCACCAGGGTCTGGAGCAGGTAAAGGCGAAGTTCGGAGACCAGGTCGAGACCGCCTATCTGGAAAGCGTGCCTGAAGGTGCGGATGCCGAACGCGCCATCGAGCGCTTTGCCCGCTCGGGCTGCAACATCATCTTCACGACGTCGTTCGGTTACATGGACCCGACCAACAAGGTCGCCGGCAAATTCCCGGACGTGAAATTCGAGCACGCAACCGGCTTCAAGCGCGACCACCCAAACGTATCAACTTACAATTCGAAGTTTTATGAAGGTCGCTACGTGCAGGGCATCATCGCGGCGAAGCTTTCGAAAGCGGGCGTTGCCGGCTACATCGCGTCGTTTCCGATCCCGGAAGTGGTGATGGGCATCAACGCCTTCGTGCTCGGCGCACAGTCGGTCAACCCCGACTTCAAGGTGAAAGTCGTGTGGGCGAACACCTGGTTCGATCCGGGCAAGGAAGCAGACGCCGCCAAGGCGTTGATCGATCAGGGCGTCGACATCATCACCCAGCACACCAATTCGACCGCTCCCATGCAGGTCGCGACCGAACGCGGCATCAAAGCTTTCGGCCAGGCGTCAGACATGATCAAGTTTGGCCCGGAGACGCAGCTCACCTCGATCACCGACGACTGGGGCCCTTACTACATCAGCCGGGTCCAGGCGGTGATCGACGGAACGTGGAAGCAGCAGGACGTCTGGGGCGGCATGAAGGAGGGCCATGTCGTCATGGCGCCGTATACAAACATGCCGGACGACGTGAAGAAGCTCGCACAAGAAACCGAAGCCAAGATCAAGTCGGGCGAATTCGAGCCCTTTACGGGACCGATCACCAGGCAGGACGGCACTGAATGGCTGAAAGCAGGCGAGCAAGCCGACGACGGCACGCTGCTCAGCATGAATTTCTACGTCAAGGGCGTCGACGATAAGCTGCCGCAGTAAGCGGCGCGAATACGAGAAATCGATGAGCGGGTGACCTGCTCTTCCGACCGTGACAAACCCCGCCGCGTTGGCGGGGTTTTATTTTATGGCGCTGCTGTGCTTAGAGCATGATCCCGAAAAGTGCGTAGCGGTTTTCGGAAAAGATCATGCGAAATCAAAAAACTAGAGCGCGGTGACAACTCCAATTGAAATCATCGCGCTCTAGGGGAAGGGCCTTAATCCCCGCCATGGAAGCGCGCCGATATGTTTGACAGGCTATCGCTTGGCAATCGGGATATAGTCCCGCTCAGTGGCGCCGGTGTAGAGCTGACGCGGGCGGCCGATCTTCTGGTGCGGATCCTCGATCATTTCCTTCCACTGCGCGATCCAGCCGACCGTCCGCGCGACGGCAAACAGCACGGTGAACATGGTGGTGGGGAAGCCGAGCGCCTTCAGCGTGATTCCGGAATAGAAATCGATGTTCGGGTAAAGCTTCTTCTCGATAAAATAGTCATCCGTTAGTGCGATCTTCTCAAGTTCCATCGCAACGTCGAGCATGGGATCGTCCTTGATACCCAGCTCTCCCAACACCTCGTGCGTCGTCTTCTGCATGATCTTCGCGCGCGGATCGTAGTTCTTGTAGACGCGGTGACCGAAGCCCATTAGGCGGAACGGATCGTTCTTGTCCTTGGCGCGAGCGATGTATTCGGGGATATGATCGACCGTTCCGATCTCCGAAAGCATGTTGAGCGCCGCCTCATTGGCGCCGCCATGCGCGGGCCCCCAAAGGCACGCGATGCCAGCCGCGATACAAGCAAATGGATTGGCGCCGGACGACCCCGCCAGCCGAACTGTCGATGTCGACGCGTTCTGCTCATGGTCGGCATGCAGGATGAAGATGCGCTCCATCGCACGCGCGAGCACCGGATTGACCTTGTAGTCTTCGCAAGGCACGGCAAAGCACATGTGCAGGAAGTTGGCCGCGAAATTCAGCTCGTTCTTCGGGTAAATAAAAGGCTGGCCGATGTGATACTTGAAGGCCATCGCCGCGATTGTCGGCATCTTGGCGATCATGCGGATTGACGCCACCATACGCTGGTGGGGATCTGAAATGTCGGTGGAGTCGTGATAGAAGGCCGACAACGCGCCAACAACGCCGCACATCACCGCCATAGGGTGCGCGTCACGGCGAAAACCCGTGAAAAAACGCGACATTTGTTCGTGGATCATGGTGTGGCGCGTGACGCGGTAGTCGAAATCGTCCTTCTGCGCCTTGGTCGGCAGTTCGCCGTAGAGAAGGAGGTAACAGACCTCCAGGAAGTCGCCGTGCTCGGCCAGTTGATCGATCGGATAGCCGCGGTGAAGCAGGATGCCTTCGTCGCCGTCGATGAAGGTGATCTCGAACTCACAGGCCGCGGTGGATGTGAAACCCGGGTCATACGTGAATGCGCCGGTATCCTTGTAGAGCGCGCCGATATCAATCACATCCGGTCCAACAGTCCCCTTGCGCACCGCAAATTCATGAGTTTTGCCGCCAAACTCCAGTTTTGCTGTCGATTCGGTCATCGCAAACTCCTTCAGTTTCATGAGCGCCGGGACGGCGAATTTCTGCAATGCAACATGTCAAAGGCAACCCCGAACGCGCCGGATTTGCTAGCGCATTTCCCTATGCCTGCCACGTTGACGATGTGCGCAATGTTGCACTGCAAAAACCCGATTTCAATACCAAATTCCACTGAGCCAGAAGCGCTAATCGATTTGATCTCCGATCCGCGCCAGGCTCTCCGCGCGGCCGAGAACCGCGAGCACGTCGAAGACACCGGGCGACGTGCTTCGCCCGGTTAGCGCGGCGCGAAGCGGCTGCGCCACACCACCCAATTTTAGATCGTTCCGCGCCGCGAAGTCGCGGATAGCAGCCTCGGTGGAGGCTGCCGACCATTCGCCCGGCACCTCTTCGAGAGCCGTCTTCGCACCCTTCAGCACCTCACGCGCTGGAGCGTTCAAGAGAGTTGACGCTTGCTCGTCGAGAGGCAACGGTCTCTCGACGAACAGAAAGGCCGCGCCGTCGGCCAATTCCAGCAGGGTTTTGGCGCGCTCCTTGAGGCCGGGCATGGCTGCAAGCAACTGTGCCTTTTTTTGCTGGTTCAGGCGGTCCAGGATAGGCTTGCCGTTTTCCAGATGGGGTAACGTGGCCACAAAGGCATCAAGCAGAGCGGCATTGTCCATCTGGCGCATGTGGATGCCGTTCAGCGCTTCCAGCTTCTGGAAATCGAACCGCGCGGCCCCTTTGTTGACGTCCTCGATCTCGAACCACCGGATCATATCTTCGAGCGACATGACCTCGTCATCGCCATGGCTCCAGCCGAGGCGCGCGAGATAGTTGCGAAGCGCGGACGGCAGGTAGCCCATCGCGCGGTACGCTTCGACCCCGAGCGCGCCGTGCCGTTTGGAGAGCTTGGCGCCGTCTTGGCCATGAATCAGGGGAATATGCGCCATCACCGGCACTTCCCACCCCATCGCGTCATAGATGACGGTCTGCCGCGCCGCATTGGTCAAATGATCGTCGCCGCGAATGATATGGGTGACGCCCATGTCGTGGTCATCCACCACAACAGCATGCATGTAGGTTGGATTCCCGTCCGAACGCAGGATGATGAAGTCGTCCAGATCCTTGTTCGGAAAGCGGACATCTCCTTGCACGCGATCGCGAACGATCGTCTCGCCTTCCGTCGGCGCTTTAATGCGGATAGCGGGCTTCACGCCCGCCGGCGCCTCGGAGGGATCGCGGTCGCGCCAGCGTCCATCATAGCGTGGGGGGCGCCCCTCGGCCCGCGCCTTCTCGCGCATCTCGTTGAGCTCTTCGGGCGACGCGTAGCAGTAGTAGGCCTTGCCGCGGCGAACCAGTTCTTCCGCCACCTCCCTGTGACGTTCGGCGCGCCCGTATTGGGATACGGGCTCGCCATCCCAATGAAGTCCGAGCCAGGCCAAGCCGTCGAGGATCGCGGCGGTCGCTGCGTCCGTGGAGCGCTCGCGATCCGTGTCCTCGATGCGCAGGAGCATGGTACCACCGGTGTGGCGGGCGTAGAGCCAGTTGAACAGCGCGGTCCGCGCCCCGCCGATGTGCAAGTAGCCGGTAGGCGAGGGGGCAAAGCGGGTGACGACGGTCTGCTGCATGGAATTTTCCCGGGGATCGGCGATCGATACGATCGGCGCGCGCGGCGTGCATGGCGTTTCGGTGCCGTTCATGTAGCATAGGGGAATTGGGGCGCAAGAGGTAGGGGACGAGGGTGGCCCGCACCGCAACCGGCAGGCTGCGAGAGGAGGTCAGCGAGCGGTCACTATTTTCCGCCTCGCCGCCCGCCACTCTCCTTGACACCGCGAAAGCGGACGCGCCTGGAGCCGTGGTCTCCCTGCGCCGGGTCGACATTGGGACGGCATCGGTAAAGCGGCGCCTGACGGTCATACGCCGGTTGGTGTCCGATCCGCTGGAAGCCGTTCGCCAAGCCGTTTCGACCGAAGTGGATCGCGGCACGATCTTCCTGGTTCTGGCGGTCCTTTTTGTCGGCGGTTCGGTTGCCTATTTCGCAGCCTCCGGCGAACCGGCTTTCTCCGCGTTGATAGCCAGCGCGGTCGCTCTTGCGGTTCTATCGCTGCTGGCGCGTTCGCACCGGCGGACGCTGATGGTTCTTCTTACAGCGCTTACGGTTGTGCTTGGAGTGCTGGCAGCCAAGATCGAAACATGGCGCGCCGGCACCGCGATGCTCGGTTCCGAAATCTCGACCCGACTGACCGGGCGCGTTGTAAAGATGGAACACCAGGCCAATGGACGCGTGCGTCTGACAATCGACGTGATCGCGACGCAACGCCCCAGGTTGCGATACGCGCCAGACCGCATACGCGTGTCCGCCCGGAAGGTGCCGGAAGGCGTCGTTTCCGGAGCGGAGGTGATGGGCTTCGTGCGCCTGATGCCGCCGACCGGACCGGTGCGGCCCGGAAGCTATGACTACTCGTTCGAGAGCTACTTTGACGGCATCGGCGCCAGCGGGTTTTTCCTGAGCGGTCCGGACCTCGTCTCAACGCCAACAAATCCGACATTCGCTTCTCGCTTGTCGGCGGCAGTCGAAAATGCCCGCGCAGCGCTTGCCGCCCGCATTGGCGATCGCATCGGTGGGGTTGAGGGGGAAATCGCGGCCGCGCTCATCGTCGGTGTTCGTGCGGGCATTCCCAAATCCGTGAATGAGGCCATGCGGCGCACGGGGTTGGCGCACATCCTGTCGATTTCCGGGCTCCATATGGCGCTTGTGGCAGCGACGATCATGATTGCCTTGCGCGGAGGACTGGCCCTGCTACCGGATTTTTCCTCCAGGCGGCCCGTAAAGAAATACGCCGCCCTGATCGCACTGTTGGCGATCGCCGCCTACCTTCTCATTTCCGGGGCCGAGGTCGCGGCGCAAAGAAGCTTCATCATGCTGGCTGTCATGCTGACGGCGGTGATTGTCGACCGTGCGGCGCTTTCGATGCGCAATCTGGCGATAGCGGCGATCCTTGTCGTCGCATGGTCGCCGCATGAAGCAATCGGTCCGAGTTTCCAGATGTCGTTCGCTGCAACCGCTGCCCTGATTGCGGCTTATGCCGCATGGTCAGGCCGAAAGAGCAGACGCATCGCACCTCCTTCCAGACCGTTGGCGTTGCGCGTCGCGCGTGCGGGCTTCTACTACCTGGCGGGCCTTGCCATGACCTCGCTCATCGCCGGGACGGCAACTTCGCTTTACGGAGCCTATCATTTCCAGCGCGTCTCGGCGCTCGGTCTGGGCGCGAACCTCGCCGCCATGCCAGTGGTATCCGCGCTCGTGATGCCATTCGCGGTAATGGGCATGATCACGATGCCGTTCGGCCTCGACGGCCCGTTCCTTGACATCATGGGCATGGGCATCGCGGCGATGATCGCCATCGCCGAGTGGTTTTCCGAGCTATCTTCGCCGGACACCGTAGGCGTCATTCCGTCGACTTCTGTCGCGGTTCTCACCCTCGCGCTTGTTGTGGCAACGCTTTTCACGACTTGGCTGCGCATTGCGGCAATTCCGTTGCTTGCTTTGGGCCTATTTTTGATTTCTGGCCGTGACACGCCGGACGTTTTGATTTCCGAAGATGGCAGGCTTGCCGCGTTGCGCCTTGATGGCGACCGTCTTGCCATCAATCGGAGCAGACCAAACGCATTCACAATGGAAAACTGGCAGCGGGCGCTTCGGGCTGCCGAGATCACGCAGCCGCACCGAGAGCCGTTTTCAGCGGTAGAGGCCAGCGCTGCCGACGCGCCGTTTCATTGTGAGGGCGGTCTGTGCATCGCCATCAACAGCGACGGTATAGCCGTGGCTCATAGCGAAAACGCGACAAATGCGAGAAGAGCCTGCGCGTTCGCCAGCGTCATTGTCATCAACGACGCAACCGCCCACGATCCCTGCGCCAGCGGACGTGATGTTGCGGTTATCACGAAACGTGACCTCGCAACCCACGGCAGCGCCGAAGTGTTTTTCGGGAACTGGAACTCCGCCACAATCATAAACTTTGCTGTTCCAGGGCCTTACCGTCCTTGGCATACGCAGCGAAAGTTTTCGCGCGAGGCGAGGGGCCTGCCGCCCTACGTTCGGGGCGAAAGGGCGTACAAGGAAAGGGCTAAGGTCGACTGATTACGCAGTGGTCGACTGGCCTATTCGTCGCGCGGAACCGCGAAACTTCCAAGCTGCACAACGCGCAGTGCGCTTCCGCCCGAACCTCGCCACGGCCCGTCAGCGGTCAATAGCGCCGGATCAATCCAACCAGCTTGCCTTGCACCTTAACCCGGTCCGGACCGAAAATCCGCGTTTCATAAGCCGGATTGGCTGCCTCCAATGCAATGGACGCCCCCTTTCGGCGGAAACGTTTCAGGGTAGCTTCCTCATCATCCACGAGCGCGACAACGATCTCACCCGGATTTGCCGTGTTGGCGTTGCGGATAATCACCGTATCGCCATCGAAGATACCCGCATCGATCATCGAATCCCCCTTGATCTCCAGCGCATAGTGCTCACCGCCGGAAATCATTTCCGGAGGAACCAGGACCGAATGAGTTCTTGTGCTGGATGGCTTCGATCGGGACGCCGGCAGCAATCCGGCCCATCACCGGTATCGAAACGGCGGCGCCCGCGTCGTCATCGTTGCTCGCAGCCGGCTTGCGAAGAGGTTCCGCAGCCTTTTTCCCAAGGCTCCCTTCGATCACGCTCGGAGAAAATTTCCTCGAAGGCGCAAGTCCAGGCGCAATCGAATCCGGCAGCCGTAGCACTTCGAGCGCCCGAGCGCGGTTGGGTAGCCGCCGAATAAAGCCGCGTTCCTCCAACGCAGTGATCAACCGGTGAATGCCTGACTTTGACGCCAGGTTCAGCGCATCTTTCATTTCATCGAAAGACGGGGGGATGCCAGCTTCTTTCAAGCGTTCATGGATGAACATCAACAATTCATGTTGTTTGCGCGTCAGCATCGCAGCCCCTAGAATCAGACATAAACAAAACCAGAACAAACACTATCTGTTCCATTTGTGTTCCGCAACTGCTTAAATTTTAGTGAAATCTGCAACTGCTTAAATTTTAGTGAAATCTAAGGAGGCGGAAATTATCTGTCGTCGCTGTCCATAACTAATTGCGGAACCCGCGTGTAGCTAAAGCACTGAAATCACACACAAATGATAAGCGGCCGAGGTTGCGCAACTTGTCGCTTTGGGTTGGCCAATCGGGTGGGACGACAAATAATTATAGACGATTGAAAATGCTGCGTTTTTTGGCCAACCCTGAACAAAGCAGGGATGGATGCCGAACAGATTGGCCAACCTATTCGCCAACCTTTGTAGGTTCGAATTCTGAAAGGTCGAACGGAAATGGAGGGATGTAGCGAGCCTTCTTGTAGTCCTTGAGGGTCTGCAATGCTCTCCAAACCTCGCGATGATTTCTTGGGGGCAACTCGAAACGAGCGTCAAACTCCCCGGTGGCAAGGCGCTCGCCAAACTCCTCCATGTCAAATGATTCGAGGCCGTCGATAATTGAATGAAGTACGTCTCCAATGCCCAGGTAGTTCTTTGACATGATGAAAGAAAGAACGAGGTACTTATCCCCTATACCCATCGTTGTATTTTTCTTGTCGAATAAATCACGGATAATTTGCGGGCCAAATTGAAGGAACAATGTGTCTAGCAACTGCCGTTCCAGCTCAAGGTGTTTGTAGGGTTCTCCTTCCCCCGTTACCAGCCATCCAACGTTTAGACCGTTCGCGGCGAACTTCTGGAGTGCTTCAATGTTGGGTGAACGCTCGCCATTCAGGTAGTTCTGAAGTGTCCGGTAGGGGATATCAACCAGACCGGCGAATGCTTTGTAAGTGATGGCCCCATCTGCATAATTCGTAATCGCAAATCGCAGTCGGCCTGCAAAATCACCCATTTGGGTATTTCCCTGTTTACAAAGCACTCGAATGGGTGCGTATTGGGCGCATAACACACCCATTCGAGAACGTTGTAGCGATGCGACCGGCGGACGTAAATCCACAACTCTATATGCGAGTTCGAGCTGCCTTTGTCTCCCAATGGCTTACGCTAAGTTCGTGGTGTCGGGACGAAGGCCTTATCCGCCAATACGTTGTGCGTTGCCTTCGATTTGAACGCAATGGTCCGAAGGCTTTTGCGATCCGTCGTAGGGCAGCGGCGGCTGTCTACTTAGCGAAGCCCGCGCCATAGCAGCGGCGGGTGACATCAGAAATCGCACCACATCGACACCGCAGTACTTACCCTCCACGGCAACCGTAACGCGCTGAAACTACTTTCGGCCGAAGCCGCGTGAAATCATAGCTCTTAACCTGCGCATATGTACCTTGTCGCACTTGCTGATCTAAAAATAAGGAAACGCAATGCTAAACTCATCGCTTGAAGACGGAACAGGTAAGCAGTTGAAATGCTTCGATTTTGAAAACTTGTTAAAACCTTCGCCCGACATAAAAATCGACAGGCCACTGTTTATGGTGTGGGTCAAGGACCATTCGCCGGGAACGAACGGGATCACCCTCGAGATATCTCGTATGGACGGCATGCCAGCCCGCGACCCTTCGGGAGAAAAAGCTGCGTCAGGATACCGAGAATTGGCAGACATTCGATAAGGTCATAAGGATGATCGAGGCGATTGTCTGCGGACTGCCACAGTACTTCCGGAGGCGATATTGAGCGACCTCAACGCTAGATGTCATGTGTCTTCAAAGAGAATAGCGCTCCTTCACGTTGCCAAGAGGCAACTCGGCTTGAACGAAGGATCGCTACCGCGACATCCTACGGCGTTGGGGCGGCGTGGAGCGCAGCACCGATCTTGATCCAGTCGGGTTCGAGAAGGTCATGATCCGGATGGAGGGGCTTGGCTTTCGTTCGACCTGGACCAAGCGAACCTTCGGAGACAGGGAAGGGATGGTTACTCCTGCTCAGGTGGATTTTATTCGTCGACTTTGGGAACAGTATGCGCCCTGACGACGCGAACGAAGCGCGCCTGAATGGATGGCTTCATCGGTTTCATCACGTGTCCAGGCGCTGCGGTTTGTCAGCGCCGAAAAGGCCACCAAGATCATTCCGGCCCTGAAGGCGATGGTCGCCCGCTTATAGGATCGAATTTGAAGGGGTTTGAAGGGCGTGGGTGCGCATCTCACCTGTCGAGGCACTTTCCCCAGCCCGGCTTGCGTTAAGTCGCCTACAGAGCGCCATTTCTGATCAAAACTGAACGACGCCAGCCGACTTTGACCGAAGGTTCGATCCACTCCATGCTTTATACAGCCGGAGCATAGTTCGACCGGGACGGCCGTCAGGCCGGACCCGCGAGGGAGTAACGCCCCTCCCGGCCACAACCACCAAATCAACATTACTTGCGTGAGGGGTGACCATCGTCACCCCGGGCGATACGTGTCACCATCGGTTTATCTGCGGCAAGGCTGCGGACCGAACCAATTGACCAACCAAGACGACATCCTGAACAAATTGAACTCAGCGTAAGTCTAGACGCCGCCGAGCTCGTTTCACGCGGCGTTTGCTGGCCAACGCTTATTTTTGCCGGCTTCAGGCCAACTCAAACCCGAAAATCGCGTAGTGAAAGCGCTGGGGCCGGACCTCGCCCACGCAATCGTCGAGGTCATCTCACCTCATTCGATGGGTTCTTACATCGACGTTCCAAGCTGCGCCAAGCAGGAAGGTAGTCGCCGGGTCGATCGCGTACTTCGCTCTGCGCTGGAAGGCAAATCCGGCAAATGAAATCGCTGCCGAAGTAGGCATTACGCGCCGCAGCGTCTTTCGCATCAAAAAACAGCTACGCAAGGAAGGATTTTTACAATGAACGTCAACGGTTCAAATCTTGAGCTGGTCTATCGCGGTTTCAAGACGGTCTACAACACCGCTTTCGAGGCCACAGAGTCACTCAAAGATACGGTCGCGATGACCGTCACCAGCCAGACGGCGGAAGAACATTACGGCTGGCTAGGACAGTTTCCAGATCTGCGCGAGTGGGTCGGCGACCGCATCCTGAAGCAACTGTCGTCACATGGCTTCAAGATTGAGAACAAGCTCTTCGAGAGTGCTGTTGTCGTCAAACGGACGGACATGGAAGATGACAGGCTCGGCATGTACAAGCCGATGTTTTCCGAGATGGGCCGCACAACCAAGCAGCACCCCGACAAGCTTATCTTCAATCTGCTGAAGTTGGGCTTCGGCAGCATAGGCTTTGACGGCCAGTTTTTTTCTTTGACGAAGATCATCCGGCAATGGGCGATGATGGCCGGGAAGTTTCCGTGTCCAATATGCAAAATGGCGACGGTCCCGGCTGGTACTTACTTGACGCGTCTCGTGAGATTAAGCCCATCATCTGGCAAGAACGTTTGCCCTATGAACTTCCAGGAAGTCCGCGATTCGCGTGCCTACAATGTCGTCATGCGCGACGAATACATTTTCGGTATCCGTGCCCGCGTGAACTGCGGCTACGGGCTCTGGCAACTCGCTTTCGGTTCCAAGGCACCGCTCACCCCTCAGAACTATGCCGCCGCCCGTAAGGCCATGACACTTTTTGCGGGCGATCAAGGCCAGCCGCTTGGAATTAAGCCAACGCACCTTGTCGTCCCACCGGCGCTGGAAGCGGAAGCGTTGACCCTCCTCAATGCAGCTACCATCGAGGGAACGTCCAACATCTGGCAGAACACGGCGAAGCTCGTGATCTCGCCTTATGTGGCATAAGAGATCGATATGCCCACCAACCAAATCGAAAGCCGCGTTTTAACATCGCAGCTTCCGACCGTCACGGATAGCGATGGTTCGCAGTGGGTTCAGCTGTTTCGTCCCGGCATGAACCTCGCGCGCGATGGCCGTACAATTCCCTCCTCGCTGACGTTACTGCAGTAATTAGCGCATCGCTGTCTCGCGCTGGTGCGACGGAGCTCGTTGTCGATTTCGAACACCAGACCGATTATGCGCCCGAGAATGGCCGTCCTGCGCCCGCAGCGGTTGGATCAAGGAACTTAAAGCCAAGCCGGATGGCCTCTGGGCGCGCGTTCGATGGACGGAAAATGCCGCCAGGATGATCCGTAACAAAGATACCGTTACATCAGCCCGACTTTCAGAACATGCCAAGGCTCTAATGAGGTGACGCGGATCGATCGCGCGGCTTTGACGAACAACCCGGCGCTCGATCTCGTGGCGCTGGCAAAAGCGCAACAGAAGGAAGAAATCATGGACGACATAGCCGCAATCCGCTCCGCCCTCGACCTACCGGAGATGTCGAGCATCGCCGACTTGATCGCGGCAATCATGGCCCTGAAAAAGAAACCGAAAGCCCAAGCCGCCCGCGAAGGCGACCAAGAAGTGCAGTCTTATGTCGCGGAACTGGCGCGCGAACGCCTCGAACTGCACACTGCTCGTATCAACCACAAAGTTGGTGAAGCCATGCGACGAGGCGTGTTTCCGCCTTCGTTGCGGGACTGGGGCTTGCGATTGGCGCGCGCCGATGAACGGCAGTTCGATGAATTTGTCGAAAAGGTTGGCGCTCCGTTCGGCGCTCTTTCCGACGGCAAGCTAACTGCGGAAGCCGACGCGTTGGAAAGACAATACCTAGCCCGTGAACGCGGGCACTCGACCCATTCAGGGGCGGAGGAAGCGGTGGCCAGACAACTCGGCATCGACCCTAAGAACCTCCTGTGAGGAAAAGCGGCATGAGCATTCATGGCGGGCGGGTTGTGGCGGCAAACATATCCCGCTCGCTGGCGACAGCTCTAATCGCGGGCAGGGCTGCCGCCATCTCCCGCAACGGTTGTCGAAGAACCAGAAGGAGCCAGCATAGCTGGAGACAGTGACGAACAATCTGGAAAAATGCGAAGTCTGCGGGAAGCTTGCCTTCGAAGAGGACGCCATCGCGATCCCCACCGGGCGGTATGCAGAATTGTTGCGCAAGGCTGCCGCTCATGATGCTGCCCCAGCCGCCTGTCATCGTTCAGACTTTCATCGCGTTCCCCGATAGCCCGCGACCCGGAGCTAGGCAGCTTCATTGTGAAATCCGCTCAGACCATGCTGATCCGTGAAATTGTCGCAGCTTGTCTCGAAAAATTCGGACCTGATCGCTGTCCATCGCGCTCGGCAATACATCGATTTATTCACGGCGCGCCCGGCAGAAGGATACCTTGATCCCCGGTGTTGCCGTGTCCATCGATCAGTTGCCGAACACAACCGAGCAATAGCGGGCAATCGCGCACAATCCCGGACAACGACAGATAATTATGGACGGTACATCTAAGGAAGCCATCGGGCAGGAACTAAATGTCGGGCAAAGTCCCCTGACTGCGGAACACAAAATTGGTACGAATTCCAATTCGGAGCGCCCGGGCGTTTTTGGCTTTTTTGAGCTTCGACCCGTTGCCATTCCTTGGTGCTTTGGTTGTAGGGATGGCTGGTTGCGGGCGCGTCGATGGGGAACATCGCGTCCTTCGGCTGCACCGTCGTGTCGATAATGACCCGGCGCGCCTCCTGCGGCTTCAGCGCCCCGGCCTTGACGGCAAGCGCCAGGCTTTCCTGCAGAGGGCGTGATGCGCTCCTCGCCCACGCGCTACCGACACCGCGTCATCGAGGAGCGGTCCAATGGTAGCACGTGCCGGAAGAACGCCTTGCCGCACAGAAACTGTGCAAGTACGGGTTCTCGATCCAGCGCTCGCACAGCGCCTCGTCCAACAGTTTGAACGTGTTCTGAGCAAATCCAGCGATCGATGAATCGATTGTGATGTGACGTGGGGCGCGGCTGCTGATTCAACATCCACTTTGATGAGGGTGGATGATGGCAAGGGCATTGAGCGAGGATCTTCGATCGCGGGTGTTGAAGGCTTCGGATGATGGCATGTCGGCACGGCAAGCCGCTGCGCGGTTTGGGGTCGGGATATCGAGTGCGATCCGGTGGATCGCTCGGGCGAAGATCGGCGAGCGATCGCCGCGACCGCAAGGCCGACGCCGGGCTTCCAGCCTTGATGCGCATGAAGCCTTTATTGTCGGGATGATCGAGGAGCGGAAGGACATCACGCTAAACGAGATGGTGGAGCGGCTGGCAGCCGGCCAGTCGGTGCTGATCAGCCGCAGCGCCTTGAGCGACTGGCTTCGTGGCCACGGCTGGACGTTTAAAAAAGTCCGCACATGCACTGGAGCAAGACCGCCCCGACATCCTGAGCCGCCGCCGGGCCTGGTTCGAGGGCCAACTCGATCTCGATCCTGCGAGGCTCGTGTTCATCGACGAGACGGGATTGTCGACGAAGATGGCGCGACTCCGTGGAAGAGCGCCACGCGGCGAGCGCTGTCGGGCCGGCGTGCCGCATGGCCATTGGAAGACCACGACCTTCACCGGCGCGTTGCGGCTTACGGGCATGACCGCGCCCTTCGTCTACGATGGCGCCATGAACGGCAATGTGTTCCTGGCCTATGTCGAGCAGGTGCTGGTCCCGACCCTGACGCCTGGCGATATCGTCATCATGGACAACCTGCCGGCGCACAAGGCCGCCGGTATCCGGGACGCGATCGAACGGGCCGGCGCAACGCTTCGGTTTCTGCCGCCCTACAGTCCCGACTTCAACCCGATCGAGAACGCCTTCTCCAGACTCAAGGCTCTCCTGCGCGCCAAAGCCGAGCGAACAGTCAAAGCCTTGTGGGACACCGTCGGCTCCGTCGTAGACTTGTTCACGCCAGCCGAATGCGCAAACTACTTCAAGGCCGCAGGATATGAGCCGGATTAAACCGGACGTGCTCTAGGTTCACATCTTGGGCTAACCCTCTCCGGAATTTAGCCACCGCAGCACGATCGTTCACATTTCGACGACCAGCCGTCCACGGACCTTGCCTTCGACGATGTCGTGCGCGGCGTTGAGGATCCCGTCGAACGGCATCGTTGTTGACAGTGCGGCAAGTTTCGCATGGTCGAGGTCGGTGCTGATCCGCCGCCAAGCTTCCAACCTCAGCTCTTGCGGCGCCATCACCGAATCGATGCCGAGGAGCGATACGCCGCGCAGGATGAAGGGAGCCACGCTCGTCGGCAGGTCCATGCCTTGTGCAAGGCCACAGGCGGCGATCGCGCCGCCGTACGAGGTCATCGACAGCACATTGGCTAGCGTGTGGCTGCCGACCGCATCGACCCCGCCCGCCCACCGCTCCTTGGCCAGAGGCTTGGCGGGGCCGGAAAGCTCGTCGCGGGCAATGATCTCGGACGCCCCGAGGTCCTTTAGGTAGCCGTGTTCGGCCGGCCGTCCTGTTGATGCGATGACATGATAGCCAAGCTTGGAAAGGACCGCGACGGCAACCGAGCCGACGCCGCCGGCCGCGCCTGTCACCACCACAGGGCCTCGGGTGGGCGTAATGCCATGACGCTCCAACGCCATGACTGAAAGCATTGCTGTGTATCCGGCCGTACCTACGGCCATCGCGTCGCGCGGGCTCATACCTTCGGGGAGGGGAACCAGCCAGTCGCCCTTGACCCGCGCCCGCTCTGCAAACGCGCCATGGTGCGTTTCGCCGACGCCCCAGCCGTTCAGCACCACCTTGTCGCCGGGCCTCCAATCGGGGTGAGACGAGGCGGTCACGGTTCCGGCGAAATCGATACCGGGGATCAGCGGAAAGCGGCGGACGACCGGAGCTTTGCCGGTGATCGCGAGCCCGTCCTTATAATTCACTGTCGTCGCTTCGACAGAAACCGTGACGTCGCCTTCCATCAGGTCAGCTTCCGTCAGTTGGGTGATCGAGACCGAGTGCTTTTTGTCTGCGCCGCGTGAAACGAGGATGGCTTTGAAAGTCTCCGGCATGTCTCTTGCTCCTCGTTTTCAGCGCATCGGCTCGAAAATCGGAATCGATTTTCGGCGACCACGATGCGTGGATTCAAAGAGATACAGCGTCCTTTGCGCGTCCGAAAGGAACTTGATGGTCTTGTGCCCGGCGACGAGGTGAAGGTACACCGCCGACGACAACAAGATGGCGCAAAGTAGATAATGTGCCCGGCGCTTTACTGGCGGCCAGCCCGAGCAGGTCCGGAGAAGAGCCGAACAGTCTGCAAGCTTTCAGGCAAAATCCCTTGAATCAGCAAATGATTTTGGCATGATTCGTTTCGCCCAATCGGAGGAACAAATCATGGCAAAAGGTCAAATGAAGGTCGGCAAGGAAGCAAAAAAGCCGAAAAAGGACGCCAAGAAGCCGACTGCTGCCAAGGCATCGCCAGCAGCGGCTTCCAAGTCGAAAGCGAAATAGCTGCTGGCTTCCTGGTAGTCAGCCAGTCTCGTCCGGTCGCGAGACTTGCGGCCGGACTTTTGATTTGAAAGCCGGCCACTCGTTCCTATATGCGGCGCGCAAGGACGACCTTGCGTTTGTCAACCGGTCGGGACGACCCGCCTTGAATGCGGAGTCTTCTATGGCTTGGATTTATCTTTTCTTTGCAGGCATTTTCGAAATCGGCTGGGCAATCGGCCTGAAATATACGGCCGGATTTACCCGCCTTGTTCCAACCGTGCTCACCGTTTTGAGCATGATCGTCAGCCTTGGTTTGCTTGGCCTGGCGCTGAAGTCGCTGCCGGTCGGTACGGCTTACGCGGTTTGGACGGGCATCGGTACAGTCGGCACGGCGCTGCTGGGCATCTGGCTGCTTGGCGAGCCGGCAACTGCACTGCGATTGGCCTGCATTACTCTCATCGTCGGTGGAATTATCGGCTTGAAGCTGGTCGCGTGACTGGCTGGGTCATGCCAGCGTGACAATTGGTCACGATGACTGCGCCAGGACAGCCCGCCGTCGACTTTCAATCAGATACCGGGTCTTTGCGCGTCCAAAAGGACGCGCAGTGCTATAAAGCGGTTCCGATTCTGATCGAATCGGAACCGCTTTAGACTTGCAATTCCGGCCCTATTTGCTGGAATTGCTGCAGGCGATGCGCTTCAGCCCGTAAACCCGGGCGGGATTCTACCGACCCGCGACTTGCGCGCCGCGTAGCGGGCATCGCGCTTTGCCTTGCGCTCGGCTTCTTCAGCGAGCACGCGTGCGATGCGCTCGGTTTCCTCGGCTTCCTGTTTCTGGGCTTCGGCGCGTGCGGTCTCTTCGGCGGCGAGCCGCGCGGCCTCCGCAGCGGCTTCGCGCTCGGCGCGCTCGGCGGCCTCGCGTGCCAGCCTTTCCCGCTTCAGCTTTTCCTTTTCCGCGTCGCGGACAGCGCGCGCTTCCAGGATTGCCTTGCGCTCAGCCTGCCTGGCCAAGACAGCCGGATCGTCGTCCGCCGGACGTGCTTGGAATTTTGCGAGCAGCGCTTTCTTGGCTTCGTTTGCCGCGTTGCGGCGTTCGAAGACGTCCTTTTCTCTATAGATTGCCAAATCTCATTTCCCTGAAGTCAGTTCGCGCCGCTTACATACGCGCGGACGCCGAGAGATCAAGCGCCAAATCAGCACATCTGCCATGAAATCGGGCGCAACCCGGAGGTTCAGCCCTTTGTGACGACCGTTGCAGGACCCGATATGGACTGTTCACTCACGCGCCACTGGCGGCCGGGAGCTGTCGACGCTAACTGTTGCGAACGAACCATCCAGGACACAATCATGGAACTTGGCCTCTACACTTTCGCCGATGTCAGTCTGACACAAGGGCCCGACGCCATCAGCCCGTATCAGCGCTTGCGCAACCTCATGGAGGAAATCGAGCTCGCCGACCAGGTCGGTCTCGACGTTTTTGGCCTTGGCGAACACCATCGGCCCGACTATTCGGCTTCCGCGCCGGTCGTTGCGCTCGCAGCCGCAGCCGAGTGCACGAAGCGCATCAGGCTCACCAGCGCAGTCACGGTGCTTTCGTCCGACGATCCGGTCCGCGTGTTCCAGCAATTTGCCACGCTCGACCTCCTCTCCGGGGGCCGTGCGGAAATCATGGCCGGACGGGGCTCCTTCATCGAGTCGTTCCCGCTGTTCGGCTATGACCTCGCGGATTACGACGAGCTTTTCGCAGAGAAGCTCGATCTGCTCCTTGCGCTGCGCGAGAGCGAACGTATCACATGGTCGGGCAATCACAGGGCGCCGATCCGCGACCGTGGCGTCTATCCGCGCCCGTATCAAGAAAAGCTGCCGATCTGGATTGCCGTCGGCGGCACGCCGCAATCGGTCGCGCGGGCCGGAATGCTCGGCCTACCGCTTGCTCTTGCGATCATCGGCGGAGAGCCCGCCCGCTTCGCACCGCTCTTCGACCTCTATCGTGAGGCCGCAAGGCGCGGCGGGCACGATCCGGAAAAGCTCGCGACCAGCATCAACGTCCACGGTTTCGTCGCGGAGACGACCGCCCAGGCCGCGGATGACTTCTATTTGCCGCAGGCCGAGGTCATGAACCGCATTGGCCGCGAGCGTGGTTGGGGGCCGACGAACCGTGCGCATTTCGATCAGGCGCGTGGCTCAGAAGGCGCACTTTTCGTCGGCGATCCGGAAATGGTCGCGGAGAAAATCATCGCGCAGTACCGGCTCTTCAGGAACAGCCGTTTCCTGCTCCAGATGGCGATCGGCACGATGCCGCACGACAAGATCATGAAAGCGATAGAGCTCTACGGAACGAAGGTCGCCCCGATCGTTCGGAAGGAAACCAAGCCGGCGCTTGCCACCGCGAAGTCGTGACCCGCCGGCGCGGGCTCACCTCAGAGACTTGACGAGGTCCTTATCCGGAAAGCAGGTCGGCGCACGCCCGTTCTTCGTCTGCCAGTCGCCGATCGAACGCCGCGTCTTGAAGCCAGGCAGGCCGTCGGCGCTGCCGACATCATAGCCAAGTTTTTCCAACCCGCGTTGAAGCGAGGCAATATCTGAACGATAGAGACCTCCGACCCTGCCCCAGTTCCCGCCAAAGCTCTTGTCGCCATGAGCGATGCGATCGGCGCCGTGGCCGATGAAAAGCGCATAGAGGTCGCTTTCGTTGTATTCCTTGAGTACGTAGAAATTCGGCGTCACGATGAAAGCCGGGCCGTTGCGGCCAGCGGGCATGAGCAGGAAACCTTCCGCACGCAATTCGCGAGCCGGAAACGGCTTGCTGTTGACGCGGCGGATGCCGAGCGCAGCCCAATCCGAAATCGGCCTGCCTCGATCCGGTCCTTCCAGCGCGCAGGAAACACCCTCAGGCACGTTCACCTCGAAGCCCCAGTCACGGCCTTTCGCCCAGCCGTAGTCGGCCAGGTAGCGCGCGATGGAAGCCAGCGTATCCGGTTCCGAGTTCCAGATGTCGGCGCGGCCGTCGCCGTCAAAATCAACCGCATGTTTGAGGAAGGATGTCGGCAGAAACTGTGGCTGGCCAAGCGCGCCGGCCCAGGAGGATTTCATGGCCTTGCGACTGACTTGTCCGCGTTCGATCATCTCGAGCGCCGCCAGCACTTCAGTGCGGAACATGTCCTTCCGGGTTGCGAGGAACGCCTTGGTCCCTAACACTTCGAAGGCATCGTAGGGGATCTTCGCCGTGCCAAAGCCGGATTCGCGGCCCCAGATCGCCAAGACGACCGCGCCCGGCACGCCATAGCGCTTCTCGATTGCCGAGAGTGTCCTGGAATGGGCGCCCGCCCGCGCCCGGCCGCCACCCGTCACGGCGCCGATCGGACCGAAATAGCTTCCCGGTGAGCCGAATTCCGCCTGATGCTGCTTTTTCGGTGTCGCTTGCTTTGTTCCGGGCAAGACAAGGTCGGGAAGTTTCAGGTTCGGTCGCACACCGTCAAAGGCAATCTCGAATGTGTCTTTGGAAATGCCCCGCGCTTGCGCCTCCGGCCAAAGGTCGTTGGCGAGCCAGGCCCGGAACTGATCGTCGATCGCTCCGGCACAAGCCGGCGAGCCAAAAGCGGCGGCCAAAACGAAGGTAAAACACAAGGCGCGGCTCGGTCGCCGCAATCGCAGAGCGATCGCATGTATTGCCGATAGCCACCGATTTCTCATCGTCAAGGGAAACGGCGCTGCGGGGCGAGGCAGCCCACGCAAGGATATGGCATCTGATGATGGAGGGTTCATCTCGTTCCGATTCGTCTTAATGGCCCGCCCGCGCTGATGCTCAAAACGCCGTCCGCGATTTCAGGGCGGCTGCAAGCGTTCCTTCGTCGAGATAGTCGAGTTCCCCGCCGACGGGAACGCCATGCGCGAGGCGCGTAATCTTGACTTCGAAACCTTCGAGCTGGTCGGTGAGGTAGTGCGCGGTTGTCTGGCCCTCGACCGTGGCGTTGACGGCGAGGATCAGTTCCTTGACTCCGCCCTCGGCGATCCGCGTCACGAGTTGCTTGATATTAAGCTGATCTGGTCCGATGCCGTCGAGCGGCGAAAGCGTTCCGCCGAGCACGTGATATCGCGCGCTCATGGCACTGGCCCGCTCCAGCGCCCAGAGATCGGCAACGTCCTCCACGACGATGAGTGTAGAGCCGTCGCGGCGCGCATCCGTGCAGATCGTGCAAGGATCGATGGTATCGACATTGCCGCAGGTCGAGCAGACGCGCACCTTGTCGACCGCGTCGGCCATTGCGCCAGCGAGCGGCACGAGAAGTTGTTCCTTTTTCTTGATCATGTGCAGGGCTGCGCGCCGCGCCGAACGCGGCCCGAGCCCCGGCACCTTGGCCAGAAGCTGGATCAGGCGCTCGATTTCAGGGCCGGCGACTCGCTTCGACATGCCAGGGATTTAGGACGTTTCGGCGTGGAAGGGAATTGCGGCAATGTCATATGCCCGCAGCCGCGCTTGTGCTGCCGCTTTGATTGCCACGAATCATGCAAATCGGCCGACGATCTGGCCGGCCGACTGCGTCTAGGCTCGGCGTTAAGGTCAATTATTCGCAATATGGTCCGGCGGCTCGATCACCTTGCGATAGAGATGCCAGGTCGAATGGCCGAGGATCGGAATGACCACCGCGAGGCCGGCAAACAGCGGGATCGAGCCGACAACGAGCAGAAACGCCACGATCAAGCCCCAGATCGCCATGGTAAGCGGATTGGCCATGACAGCACGTACCGACGTGTAGATCGCGTCATACGCTCCGATGTCGCGATCAAGCAAAATCGGAAACGCAACAACGGTGGTGCTCAGAACGACGACTGCGAAAATGAAGCCGACGACATTGCCGACGACAATGAGCATCCAGCCACGCTCGGTCGTGAGCACATCACGAAAGAAACTGCCGAGCAATTCCGGAGCCGTAGGGCCGAAATACCAGTGATAGATGGCTTGCGCCGTGAGCAGCCAGGCGATGAACACGGCAAACAGGAAGAACCCCACCGCCGCGATCGACGGAATGGCGGGCGACTGCCGCACTTCCAGCGCGTGCCACCAGGAGGTGTCGAGACCGGCTTCTCGACGACGGCTGATTTCATAAAGGCCAATTGCCGCGAACGGTCCAAGCAGGGCAAAGCCGGACATAAGCGGGAAAAGCATCGGCAGCGCGTTGTTGCCGGATGTCCACGCCGCGAGAACCACGCCGACCAATGGGTAAATCAGGCACAAAAAGACGTAGTGGGAAGGCTTTTCCCAGAAATCGTCGAACCCCTTGTGCAACGCGTCGACCAAATCCGAAACGCCGATTTTACGCACATTGGGATGGGCCAGCGTCTCGCTCGCCCCTGCAATCACATGAAAGCCTGCCATGACCTTTTTCTCCCATTGGTCCGGAGCGGTCGCGAGCCACGCTTGTGCCGTTCAGAACGGCCGGTCACGGACACGCGACCTGCACTGCACTGCAAGGCGATCATACACATTCAGAAACGCTTTGTCGTCTGGGCGGCTTTGGGGAGCGGCGACTGGCAATGGGCACACGGTGAAGGAGTCAAGTGAAAATTCCACTTCGAAACCAGGATGCCTTTGTTGGCGCGTCAGTGAGACGCGAATGCGCATGCTCTGGATTCCCATTTCCTGGAGACCGGCGCGTACCGCAATGGCTTGCCCCATTTTCGTCCAAATTTGAAATCGACAAAGTCTATTAATTTGATAGATTAATGGGACTATGGAGATCCCATGACATTCCTTTCACAAACGAGTGGTCGGCGTTCTGGTCCGAGAGTGGCGGCGAAGCCTCGGATGTTCCCGTTGCGCGATACGCTGGGCGCGCTCGCCTTTTTCTTCGCGATAGGGTTCTCCGCCGCCTTGGTGTTCGGGTTGATCGCGGGCTGACTTTACCGCTAAGCCGCGGTTGCTCCGAGACATCACTGAAATGCACCTGCGGCGCCCAAGGAAGCCGCGACGCAAAAATGGATGGTAGAGATTGTATGCAGTCAAGTTCATCGAACACCGGCCCGGTGGGGTCTGAACGCGGCGTGACGGTTCTGACGGGTGTCGTTTAGGCGAAAACGAGGCACGTCGAATCACGAATTGTTTCTGCGCTTCCAGCTTCTGTAGGGATCCAGGTAGCACGAAAGCGACCGTTGAATACGGTTGCGACGGAACGATACGATCGGGAGGACGTCATGTCAGACTTGATTGGTTCCCTGAATACGTTGTTTGTCCGCCACCAGTGGACTGCCGAAACCGAGCATGCGCAACAGGATGCGCCCGGCAAGCAGGACGCCAACGAGGCGGTCGTGGAGAACGAGGCACGCCCGTCCGAGCGCGAAGAGAGCATCTACTGGGCCTGGCCATATACCGGCTGCTGGTGAGCCTGTGGAAGACCGCACTTTCCGCACGTGGTCCTCAATTGTTGATGGAAAAGACGCGTCGGGAGCATTGCCTCGCGCGATCAAGTTTGGCCATAATGTGACGTCGGTCGCGTTCCGGTCGAGCACTCCCAAGGCGTAGAGAGGGCAATTGTCTGGCTAAATCGGTCAAGTGTCAGATGTGAGTTGAGTTGGGGCGGGACAGAGCAGCAACGAGAGGAAACAGAGATGCGACACGTGCTTCCCCCACTTCACGAGGGACATGCTCCAACCTTTCTCCACTATGCATTCCAGGACGCTTTGGATGCCTACGAGGGCTGGCAGCCGGGCGCACCGGAACCGGTTGTGGAGTGCGACGGCAAGCTTACGCCCATCAGCGCCGTCTTCGGCCGCATGCGTAGCTGCACCGATATCCTGCCCGTTCGGGTTCTCGACGACGTGCAGGCCGTGGTTGACGACCCATCTCTGGTTCAGTCCGTTGCAAATCAGACGAGCTATGCGGAAGCCGCCCGCGTGCTGCGGGCCCTCTGCGTTGAAAGACTGAAAGCCTGATTTTCCGCCGCAGGCAGGACCACAGTGCTCTGCCTGCAATTTCCCCCAAATGGTCTCAGCTATACCGGTCGTGCCGCCGATGCGACATCCAGCATGAAGGGCGTGCCTTCAAGGGCATCGGCGCCGCGCCCGATTGCGGCGATCGCCGCGACCATCCGGCCCTCGCGTCCGAGCAAGTCGTCGGCAATCGCAATGAGACGCGCATTGGGTGTTGCGGAAGGCGAGGCATGGCGCAGGGCCTGCGCCAGCCCTGCTTCGTCGCGCTCGGGATCCAGCGCCGCAGCAACAATGTAAGCAGCTGCGGTCGAGCGGCTGATTCCGGCAAAACAATGCACGACAAGGGGCTTCGAACGATCCCAGCCGTGCGCGAACTCCAGCAGCCTTTCCACATGCGGGCGCCCGGGCGGCACCATGTCGGGAAGCTCCTCGACGATATCGTGCATCGACAGAAGAAGGTGATCGGCCTCAAGGACGGATTCGGGCCTCTCGACTTCCGTGCCGATGCTGAGGAGCGACACAACCCTCCCCGCGCCTGTAGCGGCGACTGTCGAGTGAAGGCGGGTCAATGAACAGACATGGATCATGATTTCATGCTTTCTTTTGCTTGCGATCATTTTGCCATGCGCCAAGCGCGCGGGCGAGACGGTCCCATTCTGTTTCGACTGCCGGCAATCCGAAACGGAGATACTCCGGCTGATCGATGAAATTGCGGACCAGGATGCCGCGTCGGCCAAGGGTTTCAAACACGTCACGCGCTCTCGGAAGGCGTGCATAGCGAAACAGGCTGGTGCCGCCCAAGACCGCAATGTCATGAAGCATCAGCAGCTCGTCAAGCCGGTTAGCACTTTCCGAAAGCTTGCTCCGCATGGTCTCCTGCCAATCCTTGTCGGCAAGTGCTCGTGCTCCGATTTCCAGCGCCGGACCCGAGACGGCCCATGGACCCAGTTGGTCTTCAAGCCTCGCGGCCAGCTCCGTCGACAAAATCGCAAAGCCGAGCCGAATCCCTGCGAGGCCAAAGAACTTCCCGAAGGAACGCAGGGCTACAAGGCCGCCCCGATCCACATCGGCGTCTATGCCTTCGCCGCGGGGACCGACATCCATGAATGCCTCATCGACCACGAGCAGGCCTCCGCGGTAGCGCAGGCGATCGGCAAGTTGAAGCTGGTCGGCGCGGGAAACGATGCGCCCATCGGGGTTGTTCGGATTCACCAGAATGGCAAGGTCGGCGGCGGCCAACTGGCCAAGATCATTTGTTTCCTCGACGTGATGGCCGGCGATGGCGGCAGCCCTGCGGTGCTCGGAATAGGTTGGGCCGAGCACGAGCGCGCGCCCCGGCTTGACCAGCGAGGCGACGAGCGGGAGCAGGATTTGCGTTCCCGGCGCTGGCACGACATGGGCGGCTGAAGGTGCGCCGTAAGCTGCTGACGCAGCCTTAGCGAGCAACCTGTTCCGCCCCGGCTCCGGTAATCGGGCAAACGCAGTGGCGGGCAGGTCGAAAACTGGATAGGAGTGCGGATTGATCCCGGTCGAAAGGTCGATCCAAGGTTGCGGCGCATCTGGAAACAGCGCGCGTGCCCGCTCGAGGCTTCCGCCGTGATCGACAACCGCCGCCGTATCACCCCGCCCGGGAATCATGTCAGTCTCGCTCGCCTTTTTATCGCTGCTCATCGAACGCTTCACCGGCTACCCCGCGTCGCTGCTGAAGGCAATCGGCCATCCGGTGATCTGGATCGGCGGACTGATCTCGTGGCTCGACGGGACCCTCAACAGGCCTGAACATCGTCCGGGCGTTCGGCGGTTGGCGGGCATTGTCGCTCTCGCAATACTTATTGCGGTACCTGCCGCCATCGCCCTTGCCGCATCCGCCGTTTTTGCTCTCGTCCCTTTCGGCATCCTGCTGACCGCGGCAGCGGCAAGCAGCCTGCTCGCGCAGCGAAGCCTCGACGAACATGTCGCTGCCGTCGCGGATGGTCTCGAAAGCGGCGGGCTCGCGGCTGGCCGTAAGGCGGTCTCGCGCATCGTCGGGCGCGATCCCGACCAACTCGACGAAGCGGGCGTGGCGAGAGCGGCCATCGAGAGCCTGGCCGAAAACTTCTCGGACGGCGTAGTAGCGCCGGCTTTCTGGCTGGGCGTTGGTGGGCTGGCGGGGGGCGTCGTGTACAAAGCGGTCAACACCGCCGACAGCATGATCGGTCACTGGACGGAAAGGCATCAGGACTTCGGCCGGGCGTCGGCACGTTTCGATGACCTTATCAACCTCCCTGCATCGCGCCTCACGGCGCTGCTGATCGTTTGCGCGGCGGTGTTCGTTCCCACGGCGTCTCCCGGCAATGCCTGGCGCGCGGTCCGGCGCGATGCGCGCAAACATCGTTCGCCGAATGCCGGCTGGCCCGAGGCAGCGGTGGCCGGTGCGCTCGGCCTGGCGCTTGCGGGTCCGCGAACCTATGGCGGCGTGATGGTCGATGATGCGGTCATGGGCGAGGGGGGCCGCCGAGAAGCGACGGTCTCTGACATCCGGGCCGCGCTCAGGCTCTACCGCGTGGCCGACTGGCTGCTGATTGCGCTTTCCGGCCTTGCGGCATTTCTGCTCGCGTAATGCCAGCGCCGAGCAAGGCGTCAAAACTCGATCCCCAGCTGGGCTTTTACCCCTGCCGAAAAGTGATGTTTGACTGCGGTCATTTCGGTAACGAGGTCGGCCGCTTCGATCAATTCGGCCTTGGCGTTACGGCCCGTGACAACGACATGGAGATCGCTGCGGCGCTCCCTCAACGCGGCGATCACGCTGGCGAGGTCGAGATAGTCGTAGCGCAGCGCGATATTCAGCTCGTCGAGCACGATCAGGCTGATGGACGTGTCTCCCATCAACTCCAGCGCTTTTGCCCAGGCGCGCTCGGCCGCGGCGATATCCCGCGCAAGATCCTGCGTCTCCCAGGTAAAACCTTCGCCCATCGTGTGCCAGACGACCCTGTCGCCGAACACCGCAAATGCATCCTTCTCGCCGGTATGCCAGGCGCCCTTGATGAACTGAACGACGCCGACGCGATGGCCATGGCCGAGCATGCGCAAAGCGAGCCCGAAGGCGGCGGTCGTCTTGCCCTTGCCTGGTCCGGTGTTGACGATCAGCAGCCCCTTCTCGATCGTCTTTCCGGCAACTTCGGCGTCCTGCACCGCCTTGCGCTTGGCCATCTTGGCGCGGTGGCGTTCCGGGTCTTTCTTGTCGGTTTGCTGCATGTCATTTCACCTGCATCGGCAGTCCGGCGACCATGAAGAGCACGCGGTCCGCCCGCGCCGCGAGCCGTTGGTGCAGACGGCCGGCCGCATCGCGAAAGTGCCTTGCCAGCGGATTGTCGGGCACGATGCCAAGCCCGACCTCGTTGCTGACGATGAACCACGGTCCGCGCGGCGCGCTCAGTAGTTCTTCCATCCGTTCGCACTCGGCTTCAAGATTGGCCTCGGCTAACATCCGGTTGGTGAGCCACAGCGTCAAGCAATCGACTAGGACGGGGCGGTTGTCCGGAACGGACGTAAGCGCACCGGCAAGATCGTGCGGCGCCTCGATCGTTTCCCAACCGTCATCGCGCCTGGCCCGATGCAGCGCGATGCGCGCGCTCATCTCGTTGTCGAACGACTGCGCCGTGGCGATATAGGTCCACGGCGCTGGATGGCTTGTCACCAGCGTTTCAGCGTGCGCGCTCTTTCCTGACCGCGCACCCCCAAGAAGAAGCGTCAGCTGGCCGATCTCACGCAAAGCGACGCTGCAGGGCGGCTTCAGAGGAGATGAAGCGGCTACGGACCAGCCCGGCGATGCCGCCAAGCACGAGCCAGAAAATCAGATTGGTTACCGTGACAGCCACCACGAACTGATGGTGCAGGTCGGCCGGTATCGGCGAAACGTGACTTTCGGGCTGTGGCGCGCCGACAATGTGAGGAACGACGATCAGCGCGACGCCCAGCACGGCGAGCGGGATGGAACTGCGGAATGCGATCAGCGCCAGTCCTGCCGCTGTAGCTAGCACGGTGCCAATCCACCATACCTGCCGTCCCGCCAGATCGGCTGCGGGCATGGCCGGCAATTCAGGCGGCAGGCCAAGGCCCGGGGCGAGCGTAAACACGGCAAAGCCGGCAAAGCCCCAGAACAGGCCTTGCCGCCAGCCGGCGATGCCGCCCAACGATTCGGACACCGCGACCAGGATCAGCGCAAAACCTATGGCCGTCACAATATTGGCGCCGGCGGTATAGGCAAAGCGTTCGAAGCCATCCGCTGGAGCCCAGGCTTCCTCTTCATGTTCGTGGGTCTGGACGGCGGGCGCTGCCGCTTCCGCAGTGGCCGCAGCATCAGCCGGCGCGCCGCCATGCTGGTGGACTTCAGCGCCGGCCGCGTTTTCGAACGTTTCCGCCTTCAGGATCAGCGGCACGGTGGCGTAGGCCTGCATTGCTGTCATGACGATCCCGGCCAATAGCCCGGCGATCGCCGCGACGAACACGACGTTCCGAAACAATGTCATGGATTGGTCTTTCCGTCAGTGGCAGGGAAACGCCATCGAATGGCGGTAGTCGTGCGCGGCGTTGTGGGCGACGTCCATATGGGAGAAGCCGACGAAGCCGACGACGAAGAGACCGAGCAGAGCCGAGAGGCTGAGCTGGAAGGCGCGGGAAGCAGGCTTTACGGCGCTGAGTGTTTTGGTCGTCGTGGTCACAGTGTTTGTCCTCTCGCCCTCCACCCGAGGGCACTTGACTTTCGTTGCGTCGCCGGCAGGTCTCCTGGCTTGCGGATCACTACTCCTTCCCCGCCTTCCCGGATATCTCCAGTGGCCATTGGGGAGGAGCTAACCGCATACAGTTGCGGGGGCAGCCGCGGCTTCGAACGTCAGGTCCTTACCGCATTCCCTCTCTCGATTCCCATCGAAAACCGACGACGGCGCGACTATAAACGAACTTTGCCGGGGGGCAAACCGAATTTGCCCGCGTTGACATTGCAACGCGGCAGCGCGTAGTTTCCATGCCGACGGTCTCTTCTCGGCAACGGGAAGAGCGAAGAGGGAATGCGGTGCGAAACATTGGTTTTCAGTCCGCAGCTGTCCCCGCAACTGTAAGCGACGAGCCTCGACCAAATGCCACTGGGGAGTGCCCCGGGAAGGCGGAAGCAGGCGGTGACGCGCGAGCCAGGAGACCTGCCGTCGAAATGAAAGACCGGAACCGGGCGGGGTGCCCTGGGCCCGGAATGTCCAGAGCGACCGGCGCGACGAAATCGCGTCAGCGCGGCCTTGTGCACCCGTTGAGATGGCCAGAGGGCCTGGAGTGCGCTGGGTGGACGTTATATCCGATCCTGACAAGCAGACTGGCGAACCAACGCCGCCGCTCGAAGCCGCGTCTTCGGTGACCATCGTCGTTTGCGAAACCTGCCGCGATGAAACCGGGTCCGATGCTTATCCGCGTGCCGGCGAAGCTCTCGTGGACGATACGCGCCGCGCGGCAGAAGGGTCGGCTGTGCGCGTGCATCGCATTGCTTGTCTCGGCAACTGCAAGCGCCGCTTGAGCGCAGCCATGGTGAAGCCCGGCGCCTGGAGCTATGTGTTCGGCGACCTTTCAGTCGATAGCGGTGCCGATCTGGTCGCCGGCGCGAAACTTTTTGCAGATTCCGCCGACGGCCTGATCCCGTGGCGCGGCCGTCCCGACAGTTTGAAACGTGGGCTGGTTGCCCGCATTCCCCCCATCGAGCTCACGAAAGAAGCAAAATGACTGCATCGCCCGAACGCGTTCCCTGCACCGTGATCACCGGCTTCCTCGGCGCCGGAAAGACCACGCTCATCCGCCATGTCCTGGAGAACGCGAAAGGCAAGCGGCTCGCCATCATCGTCAATGAGTTCGGCGATATCGGCATCGACGGCGAAATCCTGAAGGGATGCGGCATCGATACCTGCCCGGAGGAAAATATCGTCGAACTGGCCAATGGCTGCATCTGCTGCACCGTCGCAGACGATTTCGTCCCGGCGCTCGATCAGATTCTCTCCCGCGAGCCGAAGGTGGATCACATCCTGATCGAAACATCCGGCCTCGCGCTTCCGAAGCCGCTCATACAGGCTTTCCAATGGCCGTCGGTGAAAAGCCGGGTAACAGTGGACGGCGTCGTGGCGGTCGTGGACGGTCCGGCTCTCGCGGAAGGCCGGGTTGCCAACGACATCGAGGCGCTACAGAACCAACGCGCCGCTGACGGTTCGCTCGATCATGACGACCCGGTCGAGGAGGTTTTCGAAGATCAGGTCGCCTGTGCCGACCTCATCATCCTGTCGAAAAGCGATCTGCTCGACGCAGCCGGTCACGACCGCGCCAACGCCATTGTCGGCGAACATCTTTCCCGTGCGGTGAAGGTCGTCCCCACAAGCCAGGGCAGGGTTGATCCCTCGGTGCTGCTTGGTCTCGGTCTGGCTGTCGAGGACGATATCGAGAACCGAAAGACGCTTCACGACGGAATGCTCGACCATGAGCATGACGATTTCGATAGTTTCGTCATCGAACTCCCGTCGACCGACGCGCCGGCCGATCTCGCCCGCCGGGTAGCCGAAGCCGCGGAAGCCGAGAACGTTTTGCGTGTGAAAGGCTTCGTCGATGTCGCGGGCAAGCCGATGCGGTTGCTTCTGCAGGCGGTCGGGCCGCGCGTGAACCATCATTTCGATCGCGCCTGGGCTCCGGGCGAAGATCGTAAAAGCCGGCTTGTGGTGATCGGGCTGAAGGGTCTTGACCGGCACGCTGTCGAGCGCATCCTGGTCGGGTGAGGGGCAACGAAGGTGCACATCCTCGCCACGACATCCGCGTCGCTTGACGATCTGGCCGAGCCGGTCGATCTCAGGCAGACCCCTGCGGATATCGTGGCGTTGTCTTTCACCGACAGCGATCTTTCCGGCCTCGCGGCAGGCTGGCAGCAGGATGCGCCGAACCTTCCGTCCATGCGCCTGGCGTCTCTACGCGAGCTTAAGCACCCGATGTCGGTCGACCTCTGGATCGACAGCGTGGCAACACATGCACGCGTCATCCTTGTGCGGATTCTGGGCGGCTATGACTGGTGGCGCTACGGCTGTGACCGGCTTGCCGCACTGGCGCGTGAGCGCGGCATAAAGCTTGCCCTGCTTCCGGGCGAATGCAGGGATGTCGATGAACGTCTGATCGACGCTTCCACGCTGCCGCGCGAAGAACTCGATGGCCTGCTCGCCTATTTCCGCGAAGGCGGACCGGCAAACATGCGCGCTCTGGTCGGCCGCCTGGCGCAACTGGCCGGGCAGGAGGGGCACGCCGCGGCGGCAGCGCAACCCGTGCCAAGGGCAGGCTTTTATCTACCGGGCAAGGGATCCGTCGGCCTGTCCGAGGTTCGACAAGACTGCCTCGCGGGCGCGGCGGTTGTCCCGATCCTTTTCTATCGCTCCATGCTGCTGGCAGCCGATGTTGCGCCGATCGATGCGTTGTATACGGCCCTTGATGAAAGGGGAATCGCGGCTGTTCCGGTTTTCGTGGCAAGCCTCAAGGACAAGGAGTCACTGTCCTTTGTCGAGACAGCATTCGAAGCGCTTTCACCGACGCTGATCGTAACCGCCACCGCTTTCGCCAGCGGCGCGGAAGCCGGCGAAACGACCGTTTTTGATCGCGCCGGCGTGCCGGTCATGCAGGCCATTGTCGCGACGACGCGCCGTGAGGCCTGGGCGGGCAATCAGCGTGGCCTCGCGCCGGCTGATCTCGCCATGCATGTCGTGTTGCCGGAACTCGATGGCCGCATTCACGCTGGCGCGATCGCCTTCAAGGCGGAAGGCGCTGGCAATGACAAGCTCGGCTTTCGCGGCTTCATCAATCAGCCGGAGCCCGATCGCGTCGAACAAATTGCCGAGCGAATCGTGAAGTTCATCGGCCTCCGGCAGACGCTACGGGCCGAACGGAAACTCGTCATTCTGATCCCCGATTATCCGGCCGCCGCCGGCCGCACCGGCTATGCGGTCGGGCTCGACGTTCCGGCGAGTGTGCTGGCAATGCTGAAGGACCTGAAGGAAGAGGGATACGTGGTGGGCGATATCCCGGAAAATCCGCGGGAACTGCTCAATTTGCTGGAACGGGGCTGTGAAGGGCTGTGCCTCAAACAGTACTGCCTGCTTACCGGGGCACTGCCAGCCGGCGCCATGAACATGGTCGAGGAAGCATGGGGCCAGCCTGATATCGATAATTGCGTTGAGCGCCAGCCGCGCAAGGAATTCCGTTTCCGCGCCGCCACCTTCGGCAACATCACGGTGGCGCTGGCTCCAGATCGCGGCCGCTCGGCCAACCACCGGGCGGACTATCACGATCCGGCGCTGCCGCCGCACCACGCACTCGTCGCATTTGGCTTGTGGATACAGAAAACGCTTGGCTGCCACGCGATTGTCCATGTCGGTGCGCATGGCACGCTGGAGTGGCTGCCCGGCAAGACGGTGGCTCTCTCCCGCGACTGCTTTCCCGAGATCGTCACCGGCTCGCTACCGGTGGTCTATCCCTTTATCGTCAGCAATCCCGGCGAGGCAGCGCAGGCGAAGCGTCGTATTGCCGCCGTAACGCTTGGACATCTACCGCCGCCGCTGGTCGAAGCTGGGCTCGATGACAACAAGCTTATGCTTGAACGGC
This sequence comes from uncultured Alphaproteobacteria bacterium, assembly GCA_963735385.1. Lineage (GTDB taxonomy): Bacteria > Pseudomonadota > Alphaproteobacteria > Rhizobiales > Rhizobiaceae > CAVTKY01. The sequence goes on from CAVTKY010000024.1 coordinate 96,430, forward strand.
TGGTCGACGAATATGTCCAGGCCGATGGGCTCGATCGCCGCCGCCGTGACCGGCTCGCCAAGCTGATTGTAGAAAAGGCGCGAGAAACCGGCCTCGCTGCGGAGGCAGGCGTCGGCCACGACGACGCGACTGACTCTGCTCTGCAGCGCATCGACTCATGGCTTTGCGATCTCAAGGATTTCGCCATTAAGGATGGCCTGCACATTTATGGGCGTACGGCGGAGGGTTCCGATTCACTGCGGCGCGACAGCGCCGCGCGCGAGCGCGCGGCGCTCATTGCGGCGCTTGATGGCCGCCACATCGCGGCCGGCCCTTCGGGCGCGCCGGCGCGAGGTCGCCTCGACGTGCTGCCGACGGGCCGCAATCTCTTTACCGCCGACCCGCGCACCATGCCGACGCCAACCGCCTTCGAGCTTGGCCGCGCCGCCGCCAACGAGGTATTGCGCCGATACGCACAGGACCATGGCGATTGGCCGCGCTCTCTGGTCATCGACCTGTGGGGCAGCGCCAGTCTGCGCACCGGTGGCGAGGAGATCGCACAAGGCCTGGCGTTGATGGGCTGCCGGCCGCAATGGGATCCTGCAACCGGACGGGTTACCGCGATCGAGGTGCTTCCCGCCGCGTCGATAGGCAGGTCGCGCGTCGACGTGACCTGGCGTATTTCCGGCCTGTTCCGCGATATGTTTCCGGCCCAGATCGCGCTCCTTCACGCTGCCGCCAAGGCGGTTTCCGAGCGCAACGAGGAGGGATCGGAGAACCCGCTGGCGGCCGAAGCTCGCTTGTCGGGACATGTTCCCTCTCGCATCTTCGGCTCATCGCCCGGCACCTATGGCGCGGGATTGGAGGACCGCCTCGCATCCGGCGACTGGCAGTCACGGAAAGAGCTTGGCCGCGCCTATCTCGATGCGGGTTCGCATGCCTATGGCGGCGCTGAAGGCGAGGGCCGGGCCGCGCCCGGCGCATTCGCGGACCGCATCGCCGAGGCAGAACTTCTCATCCACAACGGCGATGATCCCGGCCGCGACCTTCTGGAAGGATCGGCGGATGTCGCCTTCATCGGTGGTTTTGCCGCTGCGGTCGCAGCGCTGGGCGGGAGCGCTGACGTCATCGCCCTGGATACGACCGATCCGGCTCGCCCCCGCGCGCGCTCGCTCACCGAGGCGGTCAGCCGTGTCGTGCGCGCTCGCGCAACCAATCCACGCTTCATCGAAGGCCAGTTGCGGCACGGTCCACGAGGCGCGGCTGAATTCGCGGAGACGGTCGATCGGCTGATCGGCTTTGCCGAGACCACCGAAGCGATCCCGGCGCCGCTTATCGAAGCCGTCCACGATGCCTATCTGGGAGACGCGCGAGTCCGGGAGTTTATTCTGCGGGAAAACCCGGCCGCTGCGCGGGCTATTGCTGAGCGCTTCGCTTCCGCCCGCCGGCGTGGCCTGTGGCATACCCGCCGCAATTCCGTCGACGACGAGCTTGCCGCCCTGATTGCCGAAGCAAGGCAGAGAGAGGCGGCATGAGGCCGGAGATGACACGCGGCGCCTGTCCGACGCTATCGGAGCCAATGCAAACCGGCGACGGATTGCTGGTTCGCCTGATGCCGGCGCGCGGCGGGTTCACGCCGCAGCAGCTTGGAGGACTGGCCGAGGCTGCATTCCGCCATGGCAACAGCATCCTTGAAATTACGGCGAGAGGCAGCCTTCAGATCAGAGGTCTCGAAACTCATACGGTGGCGCCGCTCGCCACGGAGATCGACGCGCTCGGCATAGCGGTTCGGACGGGCGTGCCGGTGGAAACCGGCCCGCTCGCAGGGCTTGATCCGGATGAGATCGCCGATCCGCGACCGCTTGCAGAGGCGATCCGTCGCGCGCTTGCCGCTTCCGATCTGCCGGGGCGGCTTGGACCAAAAGTCTCGGTTGTCGTTGATGGCGGTGGCAGGCTTCACCTTGACGGGATTATCGCTGATGTGCGGCTTGCGGCCGCGCGAATTGGACCTGAAATTCTATGGCAATTGTCCATCGCCGGAACCGCCAAAACTGCCGCATTCATCGCAGCCCTCAACCAGCATGGTGCTTGCGAAGCGGTGGTCTTCGTGCTCGCGAGAATCGCGGAACTAGGTAGAAAAAGTCGAGGAACCGATCTTGATCCGGCGCTTGTTCGCGCCAGCATTGCACGTTTGCTGCGAGGCGAGTTGAACCTCCGGGCCGGGCAATCCGCTTATGGCCGACCCCCACCCCTAACCCCTCCCCACAAGGGGGAGGGAGACTTCTCCAATGCCGCCGCTGTTTGCCAAAGCCTGCCGGCGCAAGTGGCGGACATATCGAAGGGGGCATCGGGCGTCGAAAATTCCCCTCCCACTTGTGGGGAGGGGTTAGGGGTGGGGGTCGATCCATTGATCAGCCCGAATGCGCTCTCTCCCTCTGTCCCTAAGGTCGAGCGGTCGCCGAAGGAGCGCGGCCCGGTCGGTATCTTTGATCTTGCAAATGGTCGTGCTGCGCTTGGCGTCGGTCTGCCGTTCGGTCAAATCGAGGCATCGCGCCTTGCCGGTTTTTGCAGCGAGGCAGAGAGGGCCGGCGTGACCGAGATCCGTCTTGCGCCCGGCCGGGCAGCCCTGCTGCTCGCGGAAAAGTCTGCTTGCCTTGACCTCCAAGGCGTTGCCTCGCGCTACGGATTGATCGTCGATCCCGAAGACGCGCGGCTCGGCATCGCGGCGTGTCCCGGCAGCCCCGCTTGCGCTTCGGGCCACATCGCTGCGCGAGCGCTGGCCGAACAGCTGTCAGCGCTTGGCCGCGGCCTTTTCGATCATTCGCTCGCTGTACACGTTTCGGGCTGTGCGAAGGGCTGCGCCTGTCCCAGCCCGGCCGACCTCACATTTGTCGGCTGCGCGGAAGGCGTCGCTCTCGTCGTCGGGGGCCAGGCTTCCGGCGTAGCCGCTGCGCGACTGGATCATGCCGAAATCAGGCATGGTTTCGCGCGGCTCGCCGGCCTATACCGCGACAAACGCCAGGCCGGAGAAAGCGCAAATTCCTGTTTCTCCCGGCTCGGCGCTTTACGCGTCGCAGCAGCCTTCCAGGGACGATCATGACGGCATACGACTATATTCGCGACGGAACGGCGATTTACGAGAAATCCTTCGCGATCATCCGAGCGGAAGCCGACCTTTCGCGCTTCACGAATGATGAAGCCGATGTTGCGATACGCATGATCCATGCCTGTGGCCAGGTCGAGGCGGCGAAGCATTTCGTCTTCTCGAAGGAATTCGTGCCTGCGGCGAAGGCCGCGCTCAAAGCCGGTGTGGTGATCTTCTGCGATGCCGAAATGGTGGCGCATGGCGTTACAAGGGCGCGGCTGCCCGCACAAAATGAGGTGATCTGCACGCTGCGCGATCCGCGCACGGCGGAAGTCGCGGCAAGGATCGGCAACACGCGCTCTGCCGCCGCCATCGACCTGTGGGGCGATCGTCTCGCCGGTTCGGTCGTGGCCATCGGCAACGCCCCGACTGCACTCTTTTATCTTCTCGACAGACTGCGCGCGGGCGGGCCCAAGCCAGCCGCGATCATTGGCATGCCCGTCGGCTTCGTCGGTGCGGCCGAATTCGAAGGAGGCGCTGACCGAAAGCAACCTCGGCGTTCCCTTTGCGATCGTGCGCGGACGCATGGGTGGCAGCGCCATGACAGCTGCCGCGCTCAATGCACTGGCGAGGCCGGGCCTGTGAGTATGAACGGCAAGGGCAGGCTAATCGGCGTCGGCACAGGCCCCGGCGACCCGGAACTGCTCACACTCAAGGCGGTCCGTGCGCTTGGCGAGGCCGACGTGCTGGCGCATTTCGCCAAGCGGGGAAACAATGGCAATGCGCGCGCTATCGTCGAAGGGAAACTGCGGCCCGATGTCATCGAATTGCCGCTCCTTTATCCCGTGACCACCGAGATAGCCAAGACGGAGCCGGCCTACCAGAGCTCGATCCGCGAATTCTATGAACAGTCGGCGGCGGACGTTGCGGCGCACCTTGCCGCGGGCCGCACCGTTGCGGTGCTGAGTGAGGGCGATCCGCTCTTCTACGGCTCCTACATGCATCTGCACGTTCGCCTTTGCGCCCACTATCCCACTGAGGTCATTCCCGGCGTGACGGCGATGTCCGGCTGCTGGTCGCAGGCGGGCCTGCCTATCGTGCAGGGCGACGACGTTCTGTCTGTTCTGCCGGGTACGATGGGCGAAGCCGAACTCACGCGCCGTTTGGAAGATACCGATGCGGCCGTGATCATGAAGGTCGGCCGCAACCTTCCGAAAATCAGGCGAGCGCTGGAAGCGGCGGGCAAACTGAGTGATGCTGTCTATGTCGAGCGCGGAACGATGGCGAACACCGCCTCGATGAGGCTTGCCGAAAAGCCGGATGACCATGCGCCTTATTTTGCGATCGTGCTTGTCCCTGGCTGGAGTTGCCGGCCGTGAGACCACTTCCTGCAAACGTGAAAACCGGCTCTCTTTCCAAAACCGCTAGCGAACACAAGGCTCGCGGTCGCGTTGCCGTCGTTGGATTGGGGCCAGGAAGCGCGGAACAGGTCACCCCGGAAGCTGCGCATATTGTGGCCGGGAGCGCGGAGTTCTTCGGCTACGCGCCCTATCTCGACCGGTTGAGCCTGAGGCCGGACCAGACCCGCCGTGCATCGGACAATCGCGAGGAACTCGATCGCGCCTCGGCGGCCTTGGCGCGCGCCGCCGAGGGCGTGGATGTCTGTGTGGTCTCAGGCGGCGATCCGGGCGTTTTCGCGATGGCGGCTGCCGTCTGCGAAGCGATCGAGGCGGGTCCCGAGGAATGGCGCGGGCTCGATCTCGTCATCGTGCCCGGCGTGACCGCCATGCTTGCAGTTGCCGCGCGGGTGGGCGCGCCGCTTGGCCACGACTTTTGCGCGATCTCGCTTTCGGACAATCTGAAGCCGTGGGATGTGATTGAGCGGCGTCTTGAGGCGGTCGCGCGCGCCGGCTTCGTCATTGCGCTTTACAATCCAATCAGTCGTGCCCGGCCTTGGCAACTCGGCCAGGCCTTCGACGTTCTTCGACTGGAACTCCCGGCTTCGACGCCGGTGATCTTTGGGCGCGCGGCAGGCCGAGCAGATGAACGCATACGTGTCGCCCCCCTTTGTGAAGCGGACGCTTCGTGGGCCGATATGGCAACCTGCGTGATTGTCGGCTCGCCGCAGACGCGCATCATCGACCGTGGCGAGCAGCCGCCACTGGTCTACACGCCACGTTTTCTGGCGGAGGCGAGCAGATGATTGGCCATCTCCACAGCCTCCGCCACGGTGCTGACGGCTGGCATGTCCGGCACGTCGGGTCGCCGGAACAGGATGACGTCGATCCCGAGATCTCGGGCCGCCCAGATCTTGCCGGAGGTCGCGACGCCTCCGCTGTTCTTGGCCACGATTGCATCGATGCGGCGCTCGTGAAGCAGCTGCAACTCGTCACGCTCCGTAAAAGGACCGCGCGCCAGAATGTATTCGGCATGAGGCACGTCGAGCGGCGGGTCGACTGGATCGACGCTGCGGATCAGGTAGCTGTGCTGCGGCGCCGCGGAAAACGGGGCGATTTCCTGCCGCCCCAGCGCCAGGAAGACACGCCGCGGCGATGGGCCGAGTGCCGCGACCGCTTCTTCGGCATCGGCAACGAAGCGCCAGCGGTCGCCGGGGACCAGCTCCCACGGCGGACGCCGCAGGGCAAAAGATTGCACGCTCGCAAGCCGCGCGGCCTTGCAGGCATTCTGCGAAATTTTTGCCGCATAGGGATGTGTCGCGTCGATCAGCAGGTCGATGGCATTATCGCCAAGGTAGCGCGCCAGCCCTTCGGCCCCGCCGAAGCCGCCACTACGAACCGGCACGGGCTGCGTGGCGGGCTCGGCGGTGCGGCCCGCGAGCGACAAGGTAACGTCAAGATTGCCGCGCGCAGCGAGCCGTCCGGCCAGGAGCCGCGCTTCGGTGGTGCCGCCGAGAATGAGAATGCGGTGGGTCATGATGTCTGCTGAACTTTTGCGCCAACCTGCCCCAGGGAACCGTTGGCTGTCTATCGTCGGCATCGGCGAAGACGGAATTTCCGGGCTCGGTGAGGCCGCGAAGGAAGTGGTCCGGTCAGCTGAAATCGTCTTTGGCGGCAAACGGCATCTGGCCTTGGCGGCCGAATTGATCTCGGGCCAATCGTGTGCCTGGCCGAGCCCGTTCGAACAAGGCATCGAAACCGTTATCGGCTTGCGCGGGCGCAATGTTTGCGTGCTGGCGTCCGGCGATCCGTTTCTCCACGGCGTCGGGGCGACACTTGCCGGCCGTATCGACGCGTCCGAGATGAATGTCTTGCCCGCGCCTTCCGCCTTCAGCCTGGCTGCGGCGCGGCTTGGGCTGGCCATTGCAGGAATGAGGACCATTTCGCTCCACGGCAAGAATATGGATCTGATCCGTCCGGAGCTTCATCCCGGTATGCGCATCCTTGCGCTCACATCCGATGCCGACGGACCCGTGGCGCTGGCGCGGCTGCTTTGCGACCTCGGCTTCGGGCCATCGCGGCTTACAGTGCTCGAGGCCCTTGGCGGACCGGCCGAAAGGATCAAGACGCAAGCGGCCTCGAACTTCGCTCTTTCCGGGATTAATCCGCTAAATCTTATCGCGATCGAGGTCATTGCTCAGTCAGATGCACGTGTCTTGCCGCTTGGCTTTGGCCTGCCGGATGACCTCTTCGAGCATGATGGCCAGATCACCAAACGTGAGATTCGCGCAATCACGCTTTCCGCGCTCGCACCGCGCCGGGGCGAGCTTCTCTGGGATGTCGGCGCGGGTTCGGGTTCGGTGGCAATCGAGTGGATGTTGGCGGACCCATCGACGCGCGCCGTCGCTATCGAGGCCGATCCGCAACGCGCGGTAAGAATTGCCCGAAACGCGGCGGCATGCGGCGTGCCCGGTCTCGTCGTTGTCGAAGGCGTCGCGCCGGTCGCATTTGCCGGCATTGAGCGGCCCGACGCGATCTTCGTTGGCGGAGGCGGCAGCGACGATGGTGCGCTCGACGCAGCCATCGAAGCGCTCAAGCGCGGCGGCCGTCTCGTTACGAATGCCGTCACGCTCGAAATGGAGGCGATTCTTCTCGCGAAGCACAGCCAACTTGGCGGCGGGCTCATTCGTGTTGCTGTCTCGCGCGCGTCTCCTGTCGGATCGATGAGCGGCTGGCGGCCTGCAATGCCGGTCACGCAATGGTCGTGGGTGAAGCCATGATGGTCGCCGGAATAGGCTGCAGGAAAGGCGTTAGCGCCGATGACGTGCTGGCTGCGGTCGGCGCGGCGCTTGAACATTTTGCAGTGGAGAAAGATCGCCTCAATGCGTTGGCGACAGCCGATCTGAAGATCGGCGAAAGCGGCCTTATCATCGCCAGCCAGCGGCTTGGGCTGCCGCTCCATATCATTGCCAATGCCGAGTTGAAGGAGGCGGACGGGCGCGCGGTCAGTCGCTCCGAAAGGACCAAGGAATTGACCGGCGTCGGGTCAGTCTCGGAAGCGGCAGCCCTGGCAGCGGCAGGAGCGGGTTCGACTTTATTGGGTCCGCGCCTGGTCGTTGGCTCCGTCGCCTGTGCGATCGCGGTGGGCGGGGGCAGAAAGTGACGGTGCATTTCATCGGCGCCGGACCCGGCGCAGCCGATCTTATCACCGTCCGCGGCCGCGATCTGCTCGCCCGCTGCCCGGTCTGTCTCTATGCGGGCTCGATTGTGTCAACGGACCTGTTGCAATATTGCCCGCCCGGCGCGCGGCTCGTGGATACGGCTCCGCTATCGCTCGACGAGATCGAACGGGAATATGCTGGTGCCCATCGCGCAGGAAAGGACGTAGCGCGCCTGCATTCCGGCGACCTCTCGGTCTGGAGCGCGGTGGCCGAGCAGATCCGCCGCCTGGAGCGCCTGGGCATTCCCTATACGATGACGCCTGGCGTGCCGTCGTTTGCCGCGGCTGCCGCAGCGCTGGGACGTGAACTGACCATCCCGGAAGTGGCGCAGAGCCTTGTGCTGACGCGTGTCTCGGGCCGCGCTTCCACGATGCCGGAACGGGAAACGCTTGCCGCGTTCGGCGCGACCGGCGCCACGCTCGCCATCCACTTGGCGATCCACGCGCTGGATCAAGTGGTCGCCGAACTCGCGCCGCTCTATGGCGAGGATTGCCCTGTTGCGGTGGTCGTCCGCGCGTCCTGGCCGGAAGAGCGGGTGATTCGCGGAACGCTGGGAGACATTGTGGTCCGGCTCGCCGCCGACCCGGCCGAGCGCACGGCGCTCATTCTGGTGGGCCGTTCACTGGGAGCCGAGGATTTCCGCGAAAGCTCGCTTTACGATGCCTTCTATCAGCGGCGCTTCCGGGGGCGCGAAGGGTCATGAGAAGCAGCGAAGGGTGCTTGCCCCATGAGATCGCCGTCGCGGTCGAAGACCAGGACTTCGAGCGCAACATCAGGATGGTCCAGAACAGAAGCTGCGGTGCTCCATGCTTTGCGGGCGATCGCATCGCCCAGCGGCACATCGTCTGCAACGGCGTGCTGGAACGCTTCCGCGACCGTGTTGGAGCCACGTATCCTTTCGTTCAGCGTGTCGCTGCCGCCGGCTTCGGCGACAATCATTGCAAGCGCCTCCAAATCGGCCAAACCGCGCTTCGAATGCACGTCGAGCATTCCCTGGGCCAGCTTGGTCATCTTAGCGACGCCACCGGCAACCGTAACTTTGGCAACCGGATGACTGCGGACATATTTCAGCATGCCGCCGATGAAGTCGCCCATGTCGATCAGCGCGATCTCGGTGAGGTTGTGGAATTTCGTGACGGCGGCTTCCGAACTGGATCCGGTCGCGCCGGCGACATGGGTGAGCCCCGCCGCGCGGGCAACATCGATGCCCTGGTAAATCCCATGGATCCAGGCCGAGCAGGAATAGGGGATCACTATACCCGTCGTGCCGAGGATGGAGATGCCTCCGATAATGCCAAGACGCGGGTTGAGCGTCTTCAACGCCAGCTTCTCGCCGTCGGCTACGGAAACCTCGACCTCGTAGTCAGCCCCTGCTCCGGCAATGTCCTGGATGGCTTGGGTGATCATCCGGCGCGGCACGGGGTTGATCGCCGGCTCTCCGGGGCACAGGGGCAGGCCTGGCCGGGTCACCGTGCCGACACCCGGACCCGCCTTGAACGTCACGCCCGTGCCCGCCGCGCCTGGGCGGACTGTCGCCGACACCAGTGCTCCATGCGTCACATCGGGATCGTCGCCGGCGTCCTTCACGATGCCCGCGCTCGCTTCGCGTCGGCCAAGTCTTTGCGTCGCGAGGGCGAAGGCCGGGGTTGCACCGTTCGGCAGCTTTACTTCGACCGGGTCGGGAAACTCGCCGGTGAGCAACGCCGCGCAGGCTGCCTTGGCGGCAGCAGCGGCGCAGGTTCCGGTGGTCCAGCCACGGCGCAACGGGCGGTCTTCGGGCGTCATGACGTCTTCTATAGGCGGGGCCATGTCAGGCGTCATCCGCAAAAGGTCATTGTATGAGCATTGAGAAGACGCTGGCCCTTTTGCAGCAGCGGTCGGCGCGCCTCGAGCCGGGCCATGTCTGGCTGGCCGGGGCAGGCCCTGGTGATCCTGGCTGCCTCACTCTCGACGTCGCGTCAGCGCTCATGCAAACGGATGCTTTGGTCTATGACGCGTTGGTGGACCCCGCAGTCGTCGCGATCGCCGAGCAGGCCGAGCTTGTTTTCGTGGGTAAGCGCGGTGGCCAGCCATCGGTCAAGCAGGACGAGATCACAGCAACCCTTGTCGCGCTCGCGAAAGCCGGACGCCGCGTGCTTCGCCTGAAGGGCGGCGACCCGTATGTTTTCGGCCGCGGTGGCGAGGAAGCGCTTGCGCTGGCGCGGGAAGGCATTCCGTTCCGTTTCCTGTCCGGCATCACGTCGGCTTTCGCGGCACTCGGCGGCTCCGGCATTCCCCCGACCATGCGCGGCCTGAACAAGGCCGTGATTCTTGCCACAGGCCACAGCGCCGATCAGGAGGACGAGCTCGACTGGGCCGCGCTTGCGAAAACCGGCGAACCCATCATTGTCTATATGGGTCTGAAGAATCTGGCGCATATTACCTCCGCGCTCGCAGCGGGCGGCCTTCCCCCGGAAACGCCGGCTGCAATCATCATGGCCGCCACGACGCCGCGCGAGCGTATCCATGTCGCGACACTGGCGACTATCGCAGCCGACGCTGATCGGCTTGGCTTTGGTTCGCCGGCTCTGATCGCGATCGGCAGGATCGTCTCGATGCGCGCCGAAATCCAGCGCTACGCCTCATCCGGTGAGCGGGCATGACGGCGCGTGGATTGATCATCGGCGCGCCGCGTTCGGGCGCTGGCAAAACCAGCGTCACGATCGGCATCTTGCGCGCGTTATCACGGCGCGGCGTCGGCGTGCGCGGCGCGAAGTCCGGACCCGACTACATCGATCCTGGCTTCCATGCGGCCGCCACTGGCCGGCCGGGGGTCAATCTGGACAGTTGGGCGATGCCGCCGGGGCTGCTGAATGCGCTTGCAGCCGAATGCGCCGCCGGGGCCGACTTCGTCCTCATAGAAAGCGCCATGGGCCTTTTCGACGGCATACCGGGCGAGGCCGGGCGGTCAGGCGCGGCCGCCGATCTGGCGCGGCTTTATCGCTTGCCGGTCGTGCTTGTCCTCGACGTATCGGGGCAGTCGCAGACGGCGGCGGCGCTGGCCAAGGGTTTCGCTACTTATGATCCCGATGTCCGCATCGCCGGCGTCATCCTCAACCGCCTGGGCAGCGAGCGCCACAAGCGGCTGGCGGGCGAAGCCATCGAGGCTCTCGGTATTCCCGTTGTCGGCGCGATCCTGCGTGACCCGTCGCTGACCCTGCCGGAACGCCATCTCGGGCTCGTACAGGCAACCGAGCATCCCGACCTGATATTGCATCTCGACCGGCTCGCCGACATGGCGGAAAAATCGCTCGACCTCGACGCGATCCTTTCTCTTGCGCGTCCCCTGACGCCGCAGGCGGCCGACATTGCCTGCGCCCTGCCGCCGCCCGGCCAACACATCGCGCTCGCCAGCGACGCGGCGTTCACATTCGTCTATCCGCATGTCGCATCCCATTGGCGGAGAGCTGGCGCGGAGATCGTGCCCTTTTCGCCGCTTGCCGACGAAGCGCCGGCCGCTGATTGCGATGTCTGCTGGTTGCCCGGAGGCTATCCCGAACTTCATGCCGGTCGACTGGCGGCGGCCCATCGCTTCCGGGAAGGGATGCGCCAATTTGCTGAACGCCGGCCGGTCCATGGCGAGTGTGGCGGCTTCATGGTGCTCGGGGAAATGTTGGAGGATGCAGCCGGCGACCGGCACCAAATGCTGGGACTGCTCGGTCATTCGACCAGCTTTGCAGAACGCAAGATAAATCTCGGCTACCGCCGCGCTCGACTGCTGGCCGAATGCGCGCTCGGCCCAACGGGCACGGAAATACGCGGCCACGAATTCCACTACGCGCGGCTGACCGATCCTGGGCCCGACGACAGACTGGCCGACCTTGCGGATGGCGAAGGGCGCGACCTGGGCGCCTTCGGCGGTCGTCGCGGCTTTGTCGCCGGCACGTTCTTCCACGCGATCGCGAGAGGCTGAGCCATGTCGGGGGGCCGGACGCAAGATACTCTCGACGACATTGCTGCTTGCCTCGGCTTCTATACGCGTCTGCCGGTGCGTTGGGGGAGCCAGAGGAGCTTTGCCGATGCGCAATGGGCTGCGCCTGTCGCCGGCCTCGTTGTCGGCGCGATCGGCTGGCTCGCCTTCTTCGTTGCCGATGCTGCCGGACTTCCCGCGACCGTAGCCGCTGTCCTGTCCGTTGCGTCGACCATCGCCGTCACCGGCGCACTCCATGAGGACGGACTATCGGACACCGCCGATGGGTTTGGCGGCGGCAAGACGCGCGAGGGCAAACTCGAAATCATGCGCGACAGCCGCATCGGCACGTTCGGAGCTGCGGCGCTGGTCTTTTCAATCCTTTTGCGCTGGGCTGCGCTCGCAGCGCTGGCGGCTCCCTTGCCCGTCCTTTGCGCCCTTCTCGCATCCCATGCGGCGGCGCGTGCGATGATGCCCGTGTTCATGCGGTTAGTGGCGCCGGCCCGCAGTGACGGCTTGTCCGCAAACGCGGGAGCGATTTCAGATCCCTTTGCGCTGACCGCATGTCTGATAGGTGGCGTTGCGTTGCTCTTGCTGGGCATTTTCGGGGCAGTGCTGAGCGGGGTTGCGCTCGCCGTTCTGTTCTTCCTTGCGCGCCGGCTGTGCGAACGGCAAATCGGCGGCCAGACGGGCGATGTGCTCGGCGCAGTCGAGCAACTTTCTGAAATCATCGTCCTTCTCATCGCCTGTGCGATCCTCAACTAACCGAATTGGAGTTATGAAATGACCCGCTTTGCGGCCCTCGAAGAACTGCGTGCTGCCTGCCTGACCCTGCCGGCAGGCGACGATGCTGCCGTTGCCGCCGCCCAACGCCGTCAGGACAGCCTGACCAAGCCGCAAGGCAGCCTTGGCAGGCTGGAAGACATCGTTGCCTGGCTGGCCCGCTGGCAGGGCCGCGCTGCCCCGAAACTCGAAAACGTCGCCGTCACCGTTTTTGCCGGTTCGCATGGCGTTACAGCGCAGGGCGTGTCGGCATTCCCGGCTGAGGTCACCGCCCAGATGGTGGCGAATTTCGCCGCCGGCGGAGCGGCCATCAATCAGCTTGCGCGTGGTGCCGGCGCTAGCCTACGGGTCGTACCTTTGGACATTGAGCGTCCGACCGGCGACTTCACGCAGCAGGCGGCGATGAGCGACGCAGAGTTTCTGGCAGCGGTTTCGACCGGCTACGACGCGGTTGAAAAAGAGACGGATCTCGTTTGTTTCGGGGAAATGGGCATCGGCAACACCACGGCCGCCTCAGCCATCGCGGCTGCTCTTTTCGACGGGCCTGGCGAGAAATGGGTGGGCCGCGGCACGGGCGTCGACGTTGCCGGTCTCGCCCGCAAAGCGGCCGCCGTCAATGCCGGGTTGAGAACGCACCGCGCCGCGCTTGGTGATCCGCTCAAGATCGCCGCGTCTCTCGGCGGACGCGAACTTGCCGCGATCCTGGGAGCGACACTCGCTGCGCGCCACCACAGTATTCCCATGCTCCTTGACGGCTTCGTCTGTACAGCCGCCGTTGCCCCGCTCGCGCGGCTCAACGGGGCCGGGCTCAAGCACGCCCTTGCTGCGCACGTTTCGGCCGAAACGCCGCACCGCCGCCTGCTCGAACGCCTGGGGCTGCCGCCGCTGCTCGACCTGAACATGCGCCTCGGCGAGGGCTCGGGTGCTTGTCTGGCCGTGAATATCGTTCGCTCGGCGCTGGAATGTCATCGCCATATGGCGAGTTTCGCCGAGGCGGGCGTCTCCGGGAAATGACATTTCCTCGTGCTACCCGGAACTATCCAACCGAGCCATTCGTGAACGAATGCCCACCACAAAGACAATTGCTCAAAGTCTGATTTCTTGCCAAGATAAATCGCGGACGACTTTTTGGAGCGGCCGTCGAAGAAACCAGATTGCCGAGGAGCGATCGGTGCAGTACCGCAGTCCGGCAAGGGAACTTGGGCATCCGGGGTGGGTGGCATGAGCGTGCGGCAGGAGGGCGGGGTCAACGCCAGGCATGACGATGCCGCGCGTGCGGGTTGGCTCTATTATGTGGCGGGCAATACGCAGGATCAGATTGCGGCGAAGCTGGGCGTGTCGCGCCAGAGCGCTCAGCGGCTTGTCTCACTGGCGGTCTCCGAAGGACTGGTGAAGGTCCGGCTCGACCACCCGATCGCCAATTGCCTCGATCTCGCGGCCAAGCTGCGTTCCCGTTTCGCGCTCGATCTCACCGAGGTGGTGCCGAGCGATCCGCAATCGGCCTCGACCACGCTGGGCATTGCCGAGGCGGCCGCGGCCGAAATCGAGCGGCGGCTGAAGTCGCCGGATCCGATCGTGCTGGCCATCGGCACGGGGCGCACGCTGAAGGCGGCGATCGAGCAGCTGACGCCGATGGAATGCCCCCAGCACAAGCTGGTGTCGCTGACCGGCAACATCGCGCCGGACGGCTCGGCCGCCTATTACAACGTCATTTTCACAATGGCCGACACGATCAAGGCGCGCAGCTTTCCAATGCCGCTGCCGGTCATCGCCTCGTCTCAGGCCGAACGGGAGATGCTGCTCAAGCAGCCCATGATCCAGCCGGCGCTGACGCTCGCTGCGAAAGCCGATGTGACCTTCGTCGGCATCGGCGACCTCGGACCGAAAGCGCCGCTCTACGAGGACGGCTTCATCACCGAAGCGGAGCTGAAGGCGCTGCAGAAGGCAGGCGCGGTGGGCGAGATCGTCGGCTGGGCGTTCGACCGCGATGGCCGCCTGATCGACGGCATCACCAACGACCGCGTGTCGTCCGCGCCGCTGCCATCGCGGGAGCGGTCGCTGGTCGTGGCGATTGCGATGGGCGACCGCAAGCTTGCCGGTATCCTGGCGGCGGTGACGCGCCGCCTGGTCAACGGCCTGATCACGGACGAACGCACCGCCACGGCGCTTCTGGCCGCCGGTTGAGTTCCTGCGCGTGTTGCCTGCGTTTTGCGGCCAGCACAATGCGTTCGACTGTTCACTCCCCGCACCGTCCCAGCGATTCCCGCACGACAAAATTGCCGTCGAGGATGCCGATATCGCGCTGCAGATGCTCCGGCAATGACCGCGCATCGAGATAAGCCTGTCTTTGCCTCGCCCGCCTCCAGAACGTCCTCAGCGTGTCCCATGGCGCGGATGCGTGATGTCGGGCGGAAGCGAACTTCTCATGTGCCATAGCCATGATCGTCATCCTTCTCTACTGTAAGTCAGTTAATGCGTTGAAATGGAATGTGGGCCTTGTTGCCCGCGTTTTCCAATTGAATCTCGATCGCCATGCATAAGGGGAGTTAATGCATCGATGTCGTTCCAGCTTCCGCCGCTGGCTTCCGTCCGCGCCTTTGAAGCTGCCGCCCGGCACGGCAGCTTCACCAAGGCGGCCAGCGAACTCGGCATGACGCAGGCGGCCATCAGCTACCAGATCAAGGTGCTCGAGGATCGGATCGGCGCGCCGCTTTTCCTGCGCAGGCCGCGACAGGTCGTGCTGACGGATGTTGGCCAGCGGCTCGCGCCGGCGGTTACCGACGCATTCGAACTTTTAAGTGCGGCCTATGCCGCCGCCCGCACAGGCGCACGCGGCACGCTGGTCATCAGCACGCTCGCCACCTTCGCGGCCAACTGGCTGGCGCGGCGTCTTGGATCGTTTCAGATCGCGCATCCGTCTCTCGCGGTCCGTCTGGAGACCTCGGCTCACATGGTCGATTTCACGCGCGAGGAGGTGGATATCGGCATCCGGTCCGGAGACGGGAACTGGCCGGGCCTGGCGATCCACCGGCTTTTCAACGCCGATTTCACGCCGATGCTCAGTCCGAAATTGCTCGCAAGCGTTGGCCCAATCGAAACACCTGCCGACCTCCTGCGCCTGCCGCTTCTTGATCCCGGCGATCCGTGGTGGGCGCATTGGTTCGCCGCGGCAAACGTTCCCGTCGAAAGCCTCGAGAGCCGGCCCGGCGCCAGCCTGGGCGCGCAGACCTATGAGGGCAACGCCGCTATCGCCGGGCGGGGCGTGGCGATCCTGACGCCCGCCTTCTTTGCCGACGAACTGGCCGACGGCCGGCTGGTCCGGCCCTTCGATCTGGTGTGCACCGATGGCCACGCCTATTGGCTTGTCTACCCCGAGACGCGGCGGAATGCCCCGAAGATCGCTGTCTTTCGTGATTGGATCCTTAGGGAGTTGGCCGTTCCGGCAGGCAAACCGGACGCCTGACGGCACCGACCAATGTCAGTCCGAACGCATGGGAACACGAAACGAATTTTCGTCGGAGGTTTGGGGTTGCCATTCGTCTCATCAGCGCAGCCGTCGCGCTAGTGGTCCGATTCTAACATTCGCATCCCATTGATACAGGCCATCCAGGCGAATGTTAGAATCAAAGGACCACTAGCAAACATATGATTCTAGTGGAACTTTGAATTTGACATTCGCAATGGACGCTTGATGTCAAATGGGATGCGAATGTCAAATTCGTTCCACTAGCCGAAAAACACGCCGACAAGCCCCACACCTCCGTAAAGCGTGAATATGGGAATCAGGAGCCAACGCGCCTGCCACACGGATTGCTCCTTCAGCGGCAATCCACCCTGACCGGCTCCGGCGCCGTTCGGAGACATCACATCCATAGCCACTATACCTCCTGATCCATGACGCATCTCATGATGTCGCCATCGCTGCTAATCGAAATGGCGCGTTGGCAGTCGGCCAATGTCAGGCCATTCCCGATGGTGAAACCGTGAGCGCCGATGAAGATGATGAGGGCATAAAACATTCATTCTCCTCCTTGGAATGATGACTGATCGTGGCCTTAGCCATGGCCGCCGCCGTGCCCGCGTTCGCTTCCGTTCCGACCGCTGCCGCCACCGGGATTGCTGCTGTCGACTTTGCCGGGGTCGTTTCCATGGCCATTGTCGTCATGAGGGCGGTCGCCGGTGTTGCCGCCGCCGTCGGTGTCGTTGCCATTGTGGCCGTTGCCGTGACCATGGCTGCCGCTGCCGCCACCGGTGCCGCCGCCGCCGCCGCTGCCGCCCCCGGTGCTGCCGCCGCCAGCGTCGCCGCTGCCGCCACTGCCGCCGCCGCTGCCGCCATGCCGCCGCCGCTGCCGCCACTGCCGCCGCGCCGCCGCCGCCGCTGCCGCCACCGGTGCTGCCGCCGCCAGCGTCGCCGCTGCCGCCACTGCCGCCGCGCTGCCGCTGCCGCCGCCGCTGCCGCCATTGCGCCGCGTCGCCGCCAGTGCCGTGGGACTGCCGCCGCCGGAACCATCGGTGCCGTCGTCGCGCGCTGCTGTGTCCGCCGCCGCCGGTGCCGCCGCTGCCGCCACCGGTGCTGCCGCCGCGTTGCCGCCGCTGCTACCGCCGCCCGTGGCGCTGCTGCCGCTGTCGCCGCTGCCGGGGTCGCGCTGCCGCCACCGGGCCGCCGCCGCCGCTGCCGCCGCTGCTGTCCGATGCCGCCGCTGCCGCTGCCGCCACCATTGCCGGCCATGGCGGCGTCGCCGCCGGAGTGCTGGTCGGACGCCAGTGCCGCCCGGAACCATCGGTTCCGTCGTCGCGCGTGCTGTGTCCGACGCGGCTATTTCCGCCCTCGTGATACCTCCCCTCGGACACTGGCAGAGCTGCCGGCTTTCCAATCGAACCAGTCGTCAAAGGGAACATCGCCCTTTGCTGACGACTAAGCACCAGCCTGCCGTTCAATGCGTGGCAGCGTTTCTCCTTGTTGGCTTCAGATAGATGCCGGCAATGAACCGTACTCGCCGCGAGCACCCGCATTGACTTGGCATGAACAGGTTCAACTTGTGCCAAGAAGGCCGCCGTACCGACTGCAAGGACCGTCAATGCTGCAAGGTTGGTACGACGTTTTGCTTGTACCAAAGCGCTGTGGTTCTTTGACATGTTGATCCTCCTATCGTTTTTCGATGGGATCACCTCTATGTCCCAAGGCGCTTTGGGAACATTTACGGCGCGTAAAGAAAGCGTAAAGCCGGCGGTCACCTCCGTTAAATGTGCGTTAAATCGAACGCTGGACGTGATATTGTGACCTCGCGAAGCCGGAGCCATGTCGTGCACATTCGGTTGTTGGGCGGCCTTGAAGTGATCTCTCCTCTCGGCGAGCCGGTCCATTTCGCCACGCGAAAGACGTCGCTGCTGTTCGCGGCCCTCACGCTTGCCGGACGAAGGGGCGTGCGGCGCGAGACATTGTGCGACCTCTTCTGGCCTGGCAGGGGGGAGGCACAGGCTCGAAACAGCCTGCGTCAGGCGCTGGTCGCACATCCGACGCTTGTTCCCGACCGAGAAATGGCGCTGCCATTCACGTCGAAGCCGACCTTGAAACTGCCGCGCTGGTCGCGGATCGTCGCCGATGGTGACGTCTGGCTCTTTGACCAGCTGATCCAGACGGAAGATCTCGCCAGCCTGGCTTTGGCGGCTGACCTCTACCAGGGCGACCTGCTTGACGGTGTTTCGCTTCCGGATCCCCTTGACCAGTGGTTCGCGCCGCACCGGAGCGCCTATCGGCGAAAAGCCCTGGAGCTCGTAGACCTGCTGAGCCGCGCATACCCAGCCGTCGGAACCACCGAAGAGCTTGCCTGCGAACGCCTGGCCGAGCGGCTCGTGGCTTCGGATCCCACGGCAGAGGAAGCACACCGCGCCCTGATCAGGCTCTATCTCAATCGCGGGAAAGCGAATGCGGCGCTCCGACAATTTCGGTCTTTCAAGGAGGCGTTGCAGCGGGAACTTGGCGTCGAGCCCGAAGCGGAGACCCGGGCGCTGATTGAAGAACAGCGCGAAAACGGCGAGCGGCCCGGCCAGCCGACACCTCCGCCGGCAGTGGAAGCGCCCATCGCTTCAGCGCAGCGCGACACGGATCACCCATCGGTCGTCGTCCTGCCGTTCGAAAATCTGAGCGGCCCCGACGATGAGTTTCTTGTCGATGGCGTCGTGGAGGAAATAACGGCAATGCTGTCCCGCGTTCGCAGCTTCTTTGTGATCGCGCGGCAATCCGCTTTCGCCTACAAGGGCCGCCGCGTGGACGTGCGCGAGATCGGCAGGGAGTTCGGCGTCAGCTATGCGGTCGAAGGAACGGTCCGCCGGGCTGGCGACCGTGTGCGCATTTTTGTCCAACTGGCGGACACCGGCACACGGGCCCAGCTCTGGTCCGAGCGCTTTGATCGAGCCGCATCCGACATCTTCGAACTTGAAGACGAGATTGCTGCGCGGGTGGCGGGTGCCGTCCGCCCGGCTCTGCTCTATGCCGAGATCGAAGCAGCCAGACGCAAGCCGCCCGGTAGCCTGAGAAGCTATGAACTGGTCCTGACGGCGTATCCGAAGATCTGGAGCGCGACAGCCGAGGGAAACCGGCAAGCCATCGCACTGCTCAAAGAGGCCATCGCCATCGATCCGGACTACGGACGCGCGCATGCGCTGCTCGCCTGGTGCCACTCACAGGAGGTTCGTCTATCTCTGGTCGTCCGATCCAGAGGCGGATCGGGCACTCGCCCTGGCCGGCCGTCGCCGAAGCGTCGCGGTTGGTGAGCAATGACCCGACAGCTTTGACCGCGCTGGCGGCGGCGGTCAGCCAGTGTATCGGCGATCACGATCGGGCAGCGGCATATGCGGAAGAGGCACTGTGGCTCGACCCGAACAACGCCTGGGCCTGGGCCCGTTCCGGCTGGATAGCCATCTATCGCGACCAGCCAGAAACGGCCAAGGAGAGTTTCGAGCGGGCGCTCACGCTCAGTCCGCTCGACCCGTTGGAACACAACTTCAGGATAGGCATTGCCAACGCCAATGCGCTTGAGGGTCAGTTTGCCCTTGCGGCCAAACAGCTGCAGAAAGTGCTCGATAAGAACCCACAGATGACATGGGCTTATCGTCCGCTTGCCTCGTACGCGGCACTGGCTGGAGATCTGGTGACTGCACGTGACGCGATCGGAAGGTTGCTGGCGGCAAATCCCGGCGTTTCCATCGCGATGATGAAGACCCGCGACCCGTTGCGACACGTATCGCGACCGTTCGACATTGTCGTGAAGGGATGGAGACTTGCCGGCTTGCCGGAAGAATAGGCCGCCGTCAATGCGCGACAGCGCTGACGTGAGCTCAATGTCGTATTTCCGCCCCATCTGAGAGCCTGAGCGTCTTCCTGGAATGACCGGCATGGTTCAACAAGAGGCTTTTCGCGTGCTGACGGCCGGCTGGTCCGGCCCTTCGATCTGGTGTGCACCGATGGCCACGCTTATTGGCTTGTCTACCCCGAGACGCGGCGGAATGCTCCGAAGATCGCTGCCTTTCGAGATTGGATCCTTAGGGAGTTGGCTGCTTCGACCGGCGAACCAGACGCATGACGGCACCTCCCGGTGTCAGTCCGAACGCGCGGGAACACGAACGAATTTTCGTCGGAGGGTTTGGGGTTGCCATTCGTCTATCGATCGAAACGGACAATAAGCACCATGAGCTGTCGTTCGAGCGCGCATGAGAAGGAATTGAGGACAGCTTATGACCTTCAGCTGCCGATCGGACTTCTGCTGGGTCGCGCGCGGACAGCCGTTACTCCGGCAAGCCCGCGCTCCGCATGTGTTCGATCCAGCGGTCTGACTTCCGGGCGCGCTCCACGGTTTCTCCCATTCCTGCGCTGCTCGCTGATAGACGTACCCGGCGAAGTCTGGACCGTCTCAACGACCGGGTTTCGAAGTCACGAGGAGGGCGGTCCCAACAACATCTCATCTGGCTTCTCGCCGAGTTGAACGAGCATGCTCTTCAGCGACTCGATGGTGCTCGACCTGTCCAGCGTTCGTAGATCGAGGAATATCCTGACCCCCGCCTTCTCCTCGAAGATCACATGATCGACTTGGTCCGGTCGATCTTCATGATCAACCACCCGATAGTTGCGCACCGGTTCGGCGAAGCCCTTGGCCTGGACAGGAGCCTGCTCCTCAGTCCGCACGGTTTTCTTAACCAACGAAAAGGTCTCGTGGCTGAGGAGAATCCGGCCGGGTTGCGCATGGGACTGAAGGCGGGCCGCCAGGTTCACTGGACCACCGATAATCGTATAGTCCATGCGGTCTTCGCTCCCGAAATTGCCGACAGTGCAGAAACCCGTGCTGATACCAATCCGCATTTGGAACGGCCTTTCGAGGCCGGCATCGCGCCATTCGGATTGGAGGGTGCGCATCCTTCGCTGCATTTCGATCGCCATGTTGACGCAGGCGAGCGCGTCATTCCTGACGCCCCTTGTTTCGGGGTCGCCAAAGAAGGCGACGACGGCGTCACCGATGTATTTGTCGACCGTCGCCCCATGATCGAGCGCAATACGCGACATCTCCGTCAGATAGTGATTGAGCAGCCCTGTCAGTTCCTCGGACTCGAGGCTGTCGGTCGTCGCGGTGAAATCCGCTATGTCGGAGAAGAATACAGTCAGTTTTTTACGGGCAGAGGCAATTTCGACATTGCGCTTACCGCTGAAGATCGAGGCGTAGACCTGGGGCGACAGATACTTCGAAAGCTTGGTCGACAGCGCCTCCAGTTCGCGTTTCTGCTCGTTCGCCAGTTGGTTGGCGAGCGCCGCCGTCTGGTTGGCCACACGCAGCTCTTCTTCGGCGTGCTTGATCTCGGTGATGTCGGTGTAGACGGCGACCGTGCCTCCTTCTACGGTCTTTCGCTCGCTGATTTGGATCCAGCGGCCATCGGAGCGTCGCTGAAGATGCGGCTCCTGAGGCTGCCGGTGCCGTTCAAGGCGCTCGGCAATCCAGAGCTCCTCGCGCTCCTTGGCATCCTCAACGAGACCGTGGGCTACGGCATTGCGAATAAGCGTCTCATACGGCATGCCGGGAACTGGCGACCCTACTCCTGGATACAGAAGTTTGCCATAAACCTGGTTGCAGATGATCAGGCGGTCCTCGGCGTCGTACAGCGAAAAGCCCTCGGAGATCGACTCAATCGCGTCGCTCAGCCTTTGCTCGCTGCGTTTGAAGGCGATTTCCGCCTCCTTGGGGGCCGTGACATCGCTCCACGAGCCGACCACCTCGACGGGTTCGCCGTCCCTATTGCGGATCAAATGTTGCTCGTCGATTACCCAGCAGTAAGTGCCATCCTTCTTTCGAAACCGATATTCGTTGGTGTGACGGCCCTTCTGATAAAGGCCGACCGAGGCGGCTTCCACACGCGCGTGGTCATCAGGATGCACACGGTTCCACCAGAATTGCGGGTTCTCGAGATATTCGTCCGGCTCGTAGCCTAGCCAATCGCGTATGTTCTCGCTGACGAATGTTGGCGCGAAATCCCCTGTTGCCTTGAAGCTGTAAATGACGGCCGGCGCACAGGACAGGAGATGCACGAGGCGCTCCTGAGCGGCGACCAAGGCTTCTCCGAGTTGCTTTCGCTGGGTAATGTCACTCCAGGCGCCAACCACCTCGACTGGCTCACCCTCGGCCGTTCGGACCACTTGCAGTTCATCGCTTACCCAGCAGTAGCTGCCATCCTTCTTTCGAAACCGATATTCGTTGGCCAGACGTCCTTCCTCGAAAAGCCGTGAATAGGCCCTCAGGATGCGGGGGCTGTCCTCGGGATGGATGCGGCTTTGCCAAAATTCGGGATTATTGAGATACTCTTCTCTGTCGTAGCCCAGCAATTCATTGATGTTCCGGCTGACAAAGGTCGGCTCATAGTCGCCCGTCGCCTTGAAGCTGTAGATTACCGCGGGTGAACTTGAGAGGAGGTGCTCAATCCGCTGGCGGGCCGCTGAAACGGCCTCTTCGGCGCGCTTGCGATCGCTGATATCGCTCCAAGAGCCGGCCACTTCGACCGGCTGGCCGCCTTCATCGCGGATCAGGCGCTGTTCGTCATTGACCCAGCAATACGTGCCGTCCTTCTTCAGAAATCGGTAGTCAGCGGAATACCGACCGATCTTGTAGAGCTGAACAGAGGCCGCCTCGACCCTGGCGAGATCGTCGGGGTGGACGCAGCGCCGCCAGAAATCGGCGCTTTCCAAATAGTCCTTGGGCTCATAGCCCAGCCATTCGCGGATGTTCTGGCTAACGAATGTGGGTGCAAAATCGCCGCTTGCCCGGTAGCTGTAAATGATTGAGGGAGCAGAGGACAGTAGACGGCCAATCCGATCCTGCGCGGCGACAAGTGCTTCGCCGATCTGCTTGCGTGCGGTGATGTCGTTCCAACAGCCTACGACTTCAACCGCCTCTCCAGCGGCGTTACGGACGAGTTGCAGCTCGTCGCTGATCCAGCAATAAGTACCGTCCTTCTTGCGAAAACGATACTCGACGCTGAGATGCCCCTCCGAAAACAATCGGGAATAGTCGCCGCGAATGCGCTCACTATCCTGAGGGTGGACGCGGCTGATCCAGAATTCAGGACTGTCGAGATATTCCTCGCGCTCATAGCCAAGGAGGTCTTTCAGGTTGCGGCTGACGAAGGTGGGAGCGTAGTCGCCGTAGGCCTGGAAGCTGTAGATGACCCCAGGTGACCGAGTGAGCAGGTGCTCGACCCGGTCGTGGGCGGCTGCCGCAGCCGCTTCCGCCTGCTTGCGCTCCGAGATGTCGCTCCAGGAGCCGACGATTTCGGCCGGGCGACCAGCCTCATCGAGCATAAGACGCTGCTCGTCGACAACCCAGCAATAGCTGCCGTCCTTTCTGAGGAACCGATATTCGGTGGTGTGGCGGCCCTCCTTGAACAGATGCGCGGCTCCCGCCTCGACCGCCGCAAGGTCGTCTGGATGCACACAGCGGCGCCAAAAATCGGGTTCTTCGAGGTATTCACGCGGCTCGTAGCCCAGCCAGTGGCGGATGTTTTCGCTGACGAAGGTCGGCGCAAAGTCGCCGGCGGCCTTGTAGCTGTAAACGACCGCAGGCGAGCTGGTAAGCAAACGGGCAAGTCTCGCATGGGCTGCCGCCTGGGCCGCCTCGGCGGCCTTCCTGGCGCTGATGTCGCTCCATGATCCGATGATCTCGCGAGGTTCGCCGTTGCGACCCCGTATCAATTGCTGCTCGTCACTTACCCAGCAATAGGAACCGTCCTTCTTGCGGAAACGGTATTCGACCGCGTGAACGCCGTTCTGAAAAAAGTTTGCGATTGCTTCTTCAACACGCGTCAGTTCGTCTGGGTGGACGCGCTCTCGCCAGAACGATGGGTTGTCGAGATATTCCGTCGGGCTGTAGCCGAACACACTCAGTGATATTGTCGCTGACAAAGAGCGGCGCATAGTCGCCGCTCGCTTTGAAGCTGTAGAGAACGGCGGGTGACGAGGTGAGGAGGTGCGCGATACGGTTGTCGGCCGCGGCCTGCGCTGCCTTCAGCCGTTTTCGGGTTTTCCTATCGTGTTCGCGCAAGGCGCTACGCAAAACATCTTCAATGACGATCTGCGTCGATGCGGCATTCAGCGCCTGCCCATCGACCCGGAGTGCCTTTTGCAGGGCGAGCGTTGCCTGCTTCGCGTGTTGTTCCAGCTTCATCATCGCGAATGACCGTTGGGTGAACGATGAAATGCCTTCGAACGCAAGGTTAGTTGGTCGTCTGTGATATCCCTTAGTAGTGATAGCATTTCACAAACAAAAGTGACGTCAAGAACGGCCACAACCGTACCGCGGGAGGGGGTCTCCTTCTGAACGGCGGGCAGGGTGGCGCCCCACCCGCGCTGCACATGGCGAAAGCTAATTATTGTTTGGTTTCGTCACCGCTTCCATCACGCGATCCAGATTGAAGCTCCCCGGCTTCTGGCGTGGCGGAAATTCCTTGAAGCTCTGGAGCCACGTCGCGACATAAGCTGCAGCCGGGGCGACCGCGAACATGCGTTCCACCCACCAGCGCTGGAAGCCCATGGCATCTTCCTGTTCAGCGCGTTCGAAGGGATCCATGCGCAGATTGGTCAGCCCGGGCGCCCGGAGCTCTTCGAATGGTTGCTTCCACACCTTCAAGCCTTCGGCATTCTGCTGCAGGAAGGTTACTTTCCAATCCCTGTAGCGCAGGGCTGCAACGCTGCCATCATCGGTCCAGTAGATGAACTCGTTGCGCGGCCACTCGCCCTCGCCCTTGAGCGCGGGCAGGAGGTTGTAGCCGTCGAGATGCGCCTTGAAGGTCTTGTCCCCGATCTGCTCACCCTTGAGAAGGTCTTCCTTGACTGTCGGGTCTCCGGCGGCGGCCAACAGGGTCGTAAGCATGTCCTCATGCGCGCCGACCTCGTTGACCACAATGCCGGGCTTGACCACGCCCGGCCAGCGGATCAGCGTCGGAACGCGATAGCCGCCTTCCCATTGAGTATTTTTCTCGCCGCGGAACATCGTCGTGCCGCCGTCGGGCCAGGAAAACGTCTCTGCACCGTTGTCGGTGGAATACATGACGATGGTGTTGTCGGCGATGCCGAGTTCGTCGAGTTTGGCGAGGAGCTGGCCCACCATGCTGTCATGCTCGGCCATGCCGTCGGCATAGATGCCCTGGCCGGTCTTGCCCTGCCATTCCGGCTTGAGATGCGTGAAAATATGCATCCGCGTTGAATTCCACCACAGAAAGAACGGCTTGCCGGAGGCCTTTGCCCGATCCATGAAGTCGAGTGCTGACGCCGTGATCTCCTCATCCACCGTCTCCATGCGCTTGCGGGTCAAGGGGCCGGTATCCGTGCAGGTCTGGTTGCCCCAGGCGCCGAAGCGCGGGTCCGGAGGGGCGGTGTCCGCCGTGGCCGCCGCGCATTTCAGCACGCCACGCGGTCCGAACCTTGCCTTGAACGCCGGGTCCTTCGGATAGTCAGTATTCTCCGGCTCCTCCTCGGCATTGAGGTGGTAGAGATTGCCGAAGAACTCGTCGAAGCCATGAACTGTCGGCAGGTGCTCGTTGCGGTCTCCGAGATGGTTTTTTCCGTACTGTGCCGTTATGTAGCCGCGTTCCCTGAGGAGCCCTGCGATTGTTGGGTCTTGCGCCGTCATGCCTTCCGGCGCGCCCGGCAGCCCGACCTTGGTCAGCCCGGTGCGAATAGGCGACTGGCCCGTGATAAAGGCCGCGCGGCCAGCGGTGCAGCTCTGCTGGCCGTACCAATCGGTAAACAACGCGCCTTCCTTGGCAAGGCTGTCGATACTTGGCGTCCGGTAGCCCATCATGCCGTGGTTGTAGGCGCTGATGTTGAACTGGCCGATGTCGTCGCCCCAGATGATGAGAATGTTGGGACGCGTTGCGTCCTGTGCCTGCGCTGCCGCGACAAAGGGCAACAGGGGCGACTGATTGCCGGGCGTTACCAGACTGGTCCCTGCCAACAGACCAACCGCAATTGCAGTGGCCGAAACCAGTCGGCTTGTTGGCGTGAGAATCGAGAACTTGTCCATGCCTCGTCTCCGTTCGAGTTGCCCCGCTCAGCCCAACGCAAGGTACCGCAGCACCGCCATTTCAGCGACAGCTAAAATTATGTCGATTGACACGGCCTGAAGCTCAGCCATGCCCCGATGGGACGCCGCGCTTCACGTACAAATGTCGCGGCAGGGCCAACAAGAGGCATCCTGCCTGGCCTGCGGACGGCTGGTTCGGCCCCTTCGACCTGGTGTGCACAGATGGCAACGTCTATTGGCTTATCTACCCGGAGACGCGGCGCAATGTCTTGCCAGAGGGTTGCCGATTAGATCGTTCGAACCGCTCGAAGATCATCTGGACCGTCGCGCGCGGCCGGCGAACCTATGCCTAGTGGAACGAATTTGACATTCGCATCCCATTTGACATCACGCGTCCATTGCGAATGTCAAATTCAAAGTTCCACTAGAATCACATGTTTGCTAGTGGTCCTTTGATTCGAACATTCGCCTGGATGGCCTGTATCAATGGGATGCGAATGTTAGAATCGGACCACTAGAACTGAGCCGCTTCGGCAGTTTTTAGCCCATCAACCAAATGCTGAATGTCCGAGTCATTCGCGTAATGCAGGGTGGCGACCAAGGTATCGATCGTGAACTCCGAATCCAACTTGCTCATTTGGGCGTAATGCGCGGCCGCAGCGGTCCGATCCCCCAGCCAGCCATAGGCGGCCGCAACAAAGGCATGTTGGCTGGCATCCATCTTCGATAGATGCATGAAGGCCTCGACAGCTTCCGAGTATTCCCGGGCTGCAAAGTGAGCTTTCCCGAGATGGCTCCAGAAGCGCTCTGGATGGTGAGGGTTCAGCCGCATGGCCTTGCGAATCCAGTCGGCCCCTTCCTTGGGGCGGCCGAGCCAAGTTAGAATCTCGCCCTGCTGGACCACCACGAGGTCGTAGTTTGGATTGAGCGCAAGAGCGCGTTCCTGGTGGTGGCGGGCCTTGGTCAGGTCGTTGCGGCTGATGTTGATCGCCGCCAGGATTCGTTGGACGTCCGCATCGTTGGCATCCAGCGCCTGTGCCGATTCCAGCTCGCGGACAATCTGGTCGAAGGTGGCGTCCTTGTCGTCACACCAGCCGTGGATCCAGGCTTGCCCCAGGATGCAGCCCCGCCAGGCGTGGGCATGCGCGTAGTCGGGGTCGAGCTCTACTGCCCGCGTTATCAGTTTCAGCGCCTCCTCGTTCTCCGCGCGATTGCTGCGATGGTGGCGGACCTTGGCCGTTAGCACGCATTCATAAGCGGCCATGCTGGCCGGCGTCTTGCGCGCGACGAGGTCCTGTTGCGCGGCCTCGACGCGGCCGGGCAGCGTGGCCACGATTGCCGCAGTCAGCTCATCCTGGATGGCGAACACGTCGTCCAGCTTGCGATCGTATCGCTCGGCCCAAATATGTGTGTCGCTTGCTGTGTCGATCAGCTGGGCGGTAACCCTGAGTTGCCCGCCCGATTTGCGGACGCTGCCCTCCACCAGATATTGCGTGCCCAGCTTCTGGGCGATTTCGCGCAGATTCACCGACTGTCCTTTGTAGACGAAGGTGGAGTTGCGCGAGATCACGAAAAGCTCATGCCGGCGCGAAAGTTCCGTGATGATGTCCTCGGTCAGGCCATCGACGAAAAATTCCTGTTCGGAATCGCCGCTCATATTGGCGAAGGGCAGGACGGCGATCGAGGGCTTGATGACGCCACGTCGGGTGGCGCCGTTGCCCGCTGCCAGGGCTGCCTCGTCGAGTACCGCGCGCCAGACCCGCACCGGGCGTAAAATGTTCTTCAGCGACTTCTCGCCCAGGTCCTCGAACTTGACTTCAATGCGATCGGAGACCTGCTCGTAAACGGCTTGGGTGACGCATACCCCGCCGACGTCAGCGAGCTGCTCGAGTCTGGCCGCAACGTTCACGCCGTCGCCGTAGATGTCGCCTTCATCGAAGATGATATCACCTAGGTTGATGCCAATGCGAAACTGGATACGACGGTCCTCGGGCACGTCGGCGTTGCGGCGGCGCATGCAAATCTGCATCTCCGCCGCGCACCGTACGGCGTCCCCCACGCTTTGGAACTCGACCAGCATACCATCGCCTGTGGTCTTGATAATTCGGCCCTGAATTCTTAGCGATTGCCGGATCAATGAGCTCGATCCGGTGGGTTCTTAGCCGGGCGAGCGTGCCCTGCTCGTCGGCTTCCATCAGCCGAGAGTATCCTGCCATGTCGGCTGCAAGCACTGCAGCGAGCCTGTGTTCCATGCTTCAGCCTCAAAACACGTAATCTAACACGGAGTCGCTGGAATCAAAGGCGATCTCGGTGGGTCTGGAGTATCTGAGACACCGGAGGTTAGAAGCGAAAGTTCGCATTCACCTAAGGTGCGCCGATCATTTCCCGAAACAGCTCATTGCCTTCAATATCGCAAACCCTGAGTGCGTCGGGTGCTTGCGGCATGTCGAGCGTGCGAAACAATGATCGCGCCATCCCGGTAGCGGCTTCGAAATCGACCGCGTCGCAGGTAACACGGCCAAGAAGCGCATGGGCATCGTCGCGATCGCGAATGCGATAGAATTCAATGAGAACCTTCATTGAATGCCTCGACGGCCGAAATGGCGCGCTGGCGCGGAACTCAGCCCTTCTGCTTGCCGTGCGGGATATTGCCACTGCCGGACTGCTTGACCAGTGATCCGAAGGGGGTAGTCGGCTTTTCCACCGCCTTCTCCTTTTTCGGCTTCCTGATTTCACGGTTGCTGCGCTGCTGACCTTTGGCCATTGGGGCCTCCTTCTATTTTGGGATGACGCCGCTCCGAAACGGCGTTGCTTCGATCTCTTCGAGACTGTCTTCCGTTGTCACCCGCTCATGGCGCTCGTCGTCGTTGCGGATGCGATACTGGGGCGAATTATCCTTGGCAGGCAGCGTGCCGGTGATGCGATAGATTTCCGCTGTCCTCAAAGACATGCCAAAAACTGTCTTCAAACGGACGGTCTGGCCAATTGCAAAGCGATGAGTTGCCATTTTCAGAGTGATCCTCCGGCCCTCTTCGGCCGTTATTGCACGTCGTCACGATCCTGCTGCAATGCCGCTTCGAGTTCAGCATGATCGATCGCGATCAACTGACTTGTCCTGCTGTTCGAGGTTAAGGCCGGCAGATGAATGAAGGTGGCAACGCGCCGGTAGGCGAGCCAGGAGATGCCGTCGATCAATTCCTCGTCTTCGTCGATCGCATATTCGCCTGGCGGCTGAATCTCGTCGACACCCCGCAGCGCGAAGGGCGCCGAGAAGTGGACGGTGGAGTGTTTCGTGCGCGTCGACATAACTTGGCCTCGCCAAAGAACAAAAAAGCGGGGGTTGTTCCCCCGCCTCCTCATCCGGCTTTCGCCGGGACCGGCTGGGATGAGAACTGCCGGTACATCCGTGGTCAGTTCCCTCGGTCAGCGGTATCAGATCAGCTGCAGGTTTGCCGCCGAACTGCGGCCCTTAGCGTCCTGCTCGAGATCAAACTGCAGCTTTTGCCCTTCGGCCAGCCCGTCGAGGCCGGCGCGCTCCAGCGCGCTGGCATGGACGAAGACGTCCTTGCTGCCGTCGGCCGGCTGAATGAAGCCGAAACCCTTGTTGCCGTTATAGAACTTTACTGTTCCAGTGTTCATGGAATGTATCCTTGGAAAGAGGGTCTTGAGCGGCAACAGTCGCACCGCGCGGTTGATCGTCGATGATCTGAAAGAGATTGGCGGGTCCAGAACCTCTGACGCGACCGGTTGCAGACAGACTGCCGGGCCGGTTTCCCGCATCAAATAAGCCGGTTGTCCTCGGCCGTCTGGCGGGCACGGCGGCGTGTGCCATCGGTATCGGATTTCCGGTGCCTTTCCGCCGTCTCCTTGCGCGTGGGCTCGGAACGATTTTCCTCGGTCCCTTCGGGCGGAGGCGCGGCATTGGTTTTCGGTACGAATTTAATCATTCGTCGGCTCCTTGTTCTGACGGATTGGAAAGCGCTGGAACCAGGCCCCGGCAGCTATCGTGACTTCTGATGCAAACCTCACGTTGCGCGTGCGACCACGCAGCCTTCGACCGCGCGCCGATTCAGAGAACTCTGCCCCGGCACGGTCGCACAGCCACCCGTCTCGACGAATTGCCGCCGCTTGTATGCGTCGGTGCATGCCTTCAACTCGACGAGCTTGGTGGCCAAATCTGGTGGCGCCTTGAATTTCTCGGCACAAATGACCGAAGCCAGTTCGCCTGCGGTCGTCGCCATCGTCCGGGATGTGCCGCCGGTGAAGCGGCCGGAATTTCATACGGATCTTTCTGAGGCCGGTGCATGGGCGACCACGCATCTTCATACGCCCTTTGGCACTCGAACGATAGGAGGGACGAAGATTTATTTCGTGGCGCCGAAAATTATTAGGAAGTATTGTATTTTAAACGCGGCGCTCGAAATCCCGTCGCTCGAAAAAGATGCGCAAAAATTGTTGCCACGCTCGAAATCCCTATCTGTATAGGGTGACAGTGTATTTTGCGCCAACGACAAAGGAACATGTTCTTGACCGACAGCAGACAAAACATCATGGAAAAAGCCGAGTTACGATTTCTGGAAGCCCAAAAGAAAAGCGCGGAACGGGCCAAAGCATCAATCGAGTATCAGACCGAAGCGAAACTGCGGGCCCAGAAGACGGCCAAGCTGCGGGAGCAGCGGCTTGCCAGGGATGAGGCAGAGCGCGCCGCCGAGGCTTTGAAGCTCGTGGAACCCAAGAAGAAACGCCCCCCGCGCGCTGGCCAATAGCCTTCGGGGCTCAGGGTTCTATCATTCGGGTAAAAGTTCAGTTGCGGTACGGCTTCGTGAAGATCGAAAACCTGCTGACACGCTGAGCAGCTTCGATTTCGCTTGCTCGATAAATGCCGACATGGAAGTGCTTCCTGTGATACGGTGACATCTGGCCGATAACGACACAACAAAGGAGGCCACCGTGAAGACCCATATCCCGCACGATATTTATCCTTTTGATTACAGAAGCTTTTTTATCAGGGCTTCCGTCGCCGTAGCTATCAGCGTTATCGCTTATTCGACGCTTTTCGGCATCACTTGGTAGCTTCGCTCGTCAGTGACAGCCTTGGAGCGCGCCTTTGGGTGCAGCTTCGTGGCGATCGCAGCAAGCCTCTCCAGTCCGCATTCCAAGGGTGCCGTGATGAACGACAACAAATACTGCGAAAATCTCGATGCCTGCGATCTCAGCGTCTGGGAAAATGAAGGTGGAGCGCTGGATCGCCACGACATGAACCACCCCTATGGACGGCGGATAGAGCAGGACAGATCGTGGACAATCCACCATGTTCTCAGTGGAGTTCCGGAGGCGATGGAAGGCTGGTCGATGACCGGGGTTGGCGAATCCGATGCCGCCGCAACGATGATATTCCTCCGCAATGCGAAGAGACGTGAGTCGAAACTCCAGCAGACATTCGCCACGCGGTTCTAGAGGGCGATGATTTCAATTTGGAGTCGTCGCCGCGCTCTAATTCTTTGATTTTCGCATGATCTTTTCCGAAAGCCGCTACGCACTTTTGCTTCGCTGACCTTCGGTTCGGGATCATGCTCTAGCGGAGCTTCCGACCATGACACTGACCTTTCCCAACCGAAGCCGCAGTTACGACGAAGCCGGGCAGCGCATCCGTTTTCTCGGTCACGACGGCATGTTCGAAGTACCATTCGCCATCGAGATCGAAGCGCTCCCAAATACAAAATCGGGAGCAGCCGCATCCGAAGCGGGTTGTCTGGCTGCCTTTGACAGCGCCCGCGAGACCATTCACGCCATCGCACGAAAAGCCTACTCGCACGGTCGCAAGAATGTTTATGTGCTGACGTCGGCCGATTTCCGTTAGAGCGCGATGATTTCAATTGGAGTTGCCGCCGCGCTCTAATTCATTGATTTCGCATGATCTTTTCCGAAAACCGCTACGCACTTTTCGGTATCGGTCTGCGGCACGTCGTCGGAGGGCGCGTTCGCCGGCGTGAGAGGGCATGCTTCGGCGTCTGTCAGATTCTCTTGCCGTTGGAGGCAACACGCATGTTTGCCCGTCCACCGCTCGACACGACGACGAGTTGCCTGACCTTGCCCTGTTTGAAGGCGGCGAGGAAACGGCCGTAATCCTTGAAGGCGACACAGCCGTGCGATTCCGCCCGTCCGCCGCGTAGCAGGTAGCTGTGGGTGAGGAAGCCGTCGCGGCCGTGCTTGTTCCTGCCATCTACAGGCAGCATGCGGATCGCCTCGACGCCATGGAAGCGTCTTTCGCGCATCCTGAGGTTATAGGTGTGCGGCGGGGTCGGCCCGTTCATCTTGATGTGCGCGTAACGCGGGTTGTCGGCCATCTTGCCGATGCCGGAATGGGCTTCGAGCACGCTGCCGTCGGGCATGTAGACCCTCGCGGCGCTGATGTCGTAGACGGCGATGCCATTGCCTGCCCG
This sequence comes from uncultured Alphaproteobacteria bacterium, assembly GCA_963735385.1. Lineage (GTDB taxonomy): Bacteria > Pseudomonadota > Alphaproteobacteria > Rhizobiales > Rhizobiaceae > CAVTKY01. Next base: position 128,843 of record CAVTKY010000024.1, read on the forward strand.
GGCCCTGCCGCCGAACATGTTCCGCAGCGACTGGCCGAAGCTGCCGGATTTCTCCTCCGCCGGATCGTTCGGCCGCGCATAAGCCAGCTTCTGCGACTTTGGCGCTTCGCGTTCGCCGGCCTTCCTTGGTTCATCGGCTTTCGGCACCGCCGGCTTTTCGACCCGCTGAACGTCGGGCTTCTCGATCTCCGGGACGGGCTTGCGGGCTTGATCGCCACCCGGACGAAGCTGCGGTAGAGGACCGTCGGACGGGGTGTCTTGATGGTTTGGCAGGGCAGCTGCGTTATTGTCCATGTCGAGGTTCGGGTCTTCCGACGCGGCGAGGTCTTGCTCCAACGGCGCCGCCAGCAAGGCCGACAGTGCGGCGCCAGCCGCTCCGCCCGGGAAGGATCGGCATAGGCCAGCAAGGTCTGGGGCAGATCGGTCGGGCTGGCGGGCAGCGACGCAAACCGTTCCGGCGCGGGCGCGACGACCTTTGCAATCGGGCGGTGCGACTTGGCCGAACTGGAGCGGTCGAAAAGGCTGGCGAGTTTCTCGGGCGTCAGTCCGGCGTGCTTCACCGCGGCGTCGAAGCGCGCCGCATTGGCAGTCGTGACGGCGGCAGCCGAAACACCGGGATGGCGGGCGGATTTCGCTGGGCCGGCGGCAAGGCTCGCAGCAAAAACGGGCTGCGCCCTTGCGGCAAGCAGCCTCGGCGCCTTGCCGGTGTTGGCAGGCTCACCCGACAGTCGCGCCTGCGTATTCTCAACCGTGTAGAATTGCGGCTTGGGTAAATAACGGTTTGAACCGGAAGCAAAAGAGCTCCCCATCGCGACCGTGGCGGCCACAGACCACACCGCCACGCCGGCGAAGACGGTGCCACTGACAGTGATTAGCAGGGGGCGCAACAGACGGCGCAAAGACTGTGCACGAACGACCTTACTCACCAACGCATACCAAGCCAGCAAATCCCACAGGGTCTTCAGGTCGGCGAGCGACCGAAGCTGCGTGACTTCCGGATTGTCCCCTTCTTGACCAAGCGATCGAGAAAGGATGGACAAATATGGTTAAATTTTGCTTGCAGTGCCGCCCCTAGAGCACGACAGATTTTTTCTGGGTTCCTTATCGTTCTCTAACTCTTTGATTTTCGCATGATCTTTTTCCAAAAACCGCTACGCACTTTTTGCTTCGCTGACCTTCGGTTCGGGATGATGCCTTAGGTGTTCGCCACCAAACGCACTATCCGCTCTCGAAAGGGGAATTTCGAACCGTGGAAGTCGCTCACCGGCACCACCCGTGAACGCCCAAGAGTCTGGACCAGCATTCCTAACCCGCGCCGTCTGATGTGCGGCACGGGTTGATGCGCAGTGCCCGATGCTGCGTGCTCCGTCGGCTGTCAGCGGGCGGCGGCTCTCAGACGAGCGAAATCGGCCTGGGTTGCCGGTCTTTCCACTATGGTGCGGCCGAGCGCGTTTTTTCTCTCGAAGCGGCCGGCCTCGATCTCTTCCTTGGTGCCGTCCGGAAACACGACCTCGATGTCGTTTCCCTGGATCTCCACCCTCGCCCCCGTGGCGGGATTGACATGTTCGTCTCTATCATTGTCGTCGTCACCGTCATCGTTGTCGCCGTCGCCGCCGTTACCCGGTCCGGAGTTGTCATCGTTGCCGCCATCATCCCCGCCGCCGTGCCCGGAGCCGGAGCGATCGCCGCCGCTGCCCGGCCCGGAGCTGTCATTGCCGCCATCACCCCCGCCGCTGCGCCCGGCCGGAGCCGGAGCTACCGCCGCCGGAACTACCGTCTTTCGCAAAGGCAGAGGCCAGTTCGAAACCGGCACCATCAGGGTGAACGACGATGTGGAAGGGAGCGACCGCAAAGGCCATTGCGACCGACGCTTTCAGCAGCATCAAGCGGACGCGAATAGACGTTCCTGCACGCATTTCCAGTCCTCCATCTGTTCAGGGCGGGTGATCCGCTCAGGCTTTCTGGTCCGAGAAAATCTGTATGCGGACAGGCCTGATGGGAAGTGCCACCCGACTCCTGCCGGCGCAGATCAGGCCCCTGCCTGCAACGGCACCTGACTTTCGACCGAGCCGGATGCGACCAGTGGCAGGTGCGATGCCGGTATTCTGGCGGGCCAACGTCCGATTGTCGGCGATTTCGATGTTGGATATCGTCCCCCGATGCACATCGGCGCAAATCGCTTGGCGAAACTTCGGTCGCGTCTTGGTTCGCTGACGCTGCTGCAGCGCTTCGCTCTCACCGGCGGCGGCGTGATGATCATTTCCATGTTGCTGATTGGGCAATGGGTCACGTCGGCCATCTCCGGCCGGGTCGTCGAAAACACCGCGGCCGCGACGGCGCTGTTCATGGACAGCTTCATCGCCCCGCTCGCGCAGGAACTCGACACGGCAGATGCCTTGTCGATCGGGCCAATCAGGGCGATGGAAGAGATGCTGGCCGGAAGCGCCTTCGGACAGCGCGTTGTCTCCATCAAAATCTGGAAGCCGGGCGGGCTTGTCGCTTACGCCGACGACAGCGGCTTGATCGGTCAACGCTACCCACCGTCGGAGAGCTTGACCGCTGCCTTCGAAGGCAGGCTGCGCGCGGAGCTGAACCAACTGGACGATCCGGAAAGTGCCGCCATGAAGGACACCGGATTGCCTCTGCTGGAAGTCTACAGTCCGATCCGGCAGGCATGGTCCGGGCGCGTGATCGCCGTCGCCGAATTCTATGAGAACGCCACCGAACTCAGCGAGACACTTGCCGTGGCGCGACGGCAGAGTTGGGCGATCGTGGCGGGCGTCACCGGGTTGATCGGCGTCGCGTTGTTCGGGATCGTGCATCGTGCGAGCACGGTCATCGAGAACCAGAAAGGAGCGCTGCAGGCCCGCATCGGCGAAGCGCAGCGCTTGTCGGAGCAAAGCCGCCAGTTGCGGGTTCGTGCCGAACGCGCCTCCAGCAGGCTCAGTGAGCTGAACGAGTCGTTCCTGCGGCGCATCAGCGCGGAACTACACGACGGCCCTGCCCAATTGGTGGGCCTCGCCGCCTTGAGACTGAACAGTGTCGGCAAGGCCAAGCGGAAGGAGGATCGGCTGCGTGAACTCAAGATCATGGACGACGCGCTTGGCGAAGCGATCCGTGACATCCGCAACATCTGCAACGGCCTTTCCCTGCCGGATATCGAGGGCGCCCCTATCGGCCGAACCATCGAACGCGTCGTGAAGGCGCACGAGATGCGGACCGGCACGACGGTGGATCGCCGCTTCGATCTGGCGCAAAAGGTGCCGCACCCCATCGAAATCTGTGTCTTTCGTTTCGTCCAGGAAGGACTCAACAATGCCTATCGCCATGCCGGCGGCGCAGGCCAGGCCGTTGAAGCCTTGATCGAAAGCGACGTGCTCACTGTCCGCGTGTCCAACCAGGTCCGAACCGGTCCAGGACCGCCAGAGCCCGGTTCCATTCGCGGTCTGGGACTTGCCGGACTGCGCGAGCGCGTCGAGAGCCTGGGCGGACAATTCCATTTCACGCTTTCGAAGGAGTACGGTGCGGAGATCACGATGACGATCAAGGTGGATGCCGAGGCATTTCATGGGTGACGCGAACACGATCGTGGTCGTTGACGACCATCCGCTCTATCGCAGCGGGGTGATCCGCACGCTGGCTGAAGACGGCAGGTTTTCGGTTGTCGGCGAGGGAGCATCGGCGGACGACGCTGTTGCGCTGGCGGAAAAACATCGGCCCGGCCTGGCGTTGCTCGACATTTCGATGCCCGGCAATGGGCTGGAGGCAGTGCGGAGAATCCGCCAGGCGTGCCCGGCGACACGGCTCATCATGCTGACCGTCTCGGAAGCCGACGACGACATCATGGAGGCCCTCAATGCGGGTGCATCCGCTTACGTGCTGAAAGGTGTCGGCGCGCCCGAACTGATGGCGATTGTCAGCCAGGTCGCGGCAGGTGAATCCTATGTCTCTCCGGGTCTCGCCGCCCGGCTGCTGGTCGCCATGCAGTCACGGGGCCAGGACCAGAAAGCACTACCCGACGAGACGCCGCCGCCGCCACTGACGGCACGCGAGGAGCAGATCCTGAAACTGGTCGCCGAGGGGCTGAGCAACAAGGAGATCGGCCGCAAGCTCGACCTTCAGGAAAAGACCGTGAAATACTACCTGTCGGCCGTTTTCCAGAAGCTCAATGTTCGCAACAGGGTCGAAGCGGCCATGAAGGCGCGTGACATGTTCGGCATGCGGGGCGACGCCTGACGGGTCCGGGAAAGAACGCTGGCCCCATATTGATCGGAGTGTCTCCGCGCTGGCCTCCGGATGTTCCGCGCGGGATGGCGCGCCAGCCTGCCATTTTCGGCTAGCGGGCCGCCGTACAATGGAATCGGTGCCCCGCTCTAAGTATTTGGGTTTCCGCAATTCCAGACGGAAAACCGGTTCCCGCTTTTCCTGGAATTGCTCTAGCGGGCCGCCGATCTCAGTCGCTCGAAATCGAGTGCCTTCGCTGCCCTTTCGATGACAATTCGCCTGGCAGGATCGCGCAGGCGATACCGACGCGCCGTGACCTGTTCGCTCCAGCCATCAGAGTATCTGACCTCTATGCTGCCATCGCGGACGTTCGCCCATACCACCCGTCCGCGGCTCCGCAAGGTGTCGAGGTAATGCTCCACTTGCGCATTCGAGCGCCCGGCCTTCGTCTCGCCAGCCTCGTCGTCGCCATCTTCGCCCCCTTCAGGCCCGGAATTGCCGCCGCCACCTGGGCCGGAGTTGCCGCCGCCGGATCCCGAGCTTTCGCCTGAGCCGCTTCCTGATCCCGAACTTCCACTCGTGCCCCTCCCGAACCGCTACTGCCGGAACCGGCCCCCCCACTTCCCGACCCGCTGGCAGCGGCACTCACGTCGCAGCCAAACATGGCCAGGGCGGCGAGGCCGAGACCAAATTCAAGAAGCATTCGCCTGGTGCACTTCGACCGCATAGTCACACAAAAATTCGATCACGCAGTTTTGTTGCCCAACCCGCATAGACGGTGGCGTGGCCGGATCGAGAACGAGCCACGCCATGATCCTAGCGCGTCGCAACCGCATTCGCGAGCGGTTCAAGACTTCTGCCCTTCACGACCTGACTTTGGTCGGTGCCTTAGATGTAATATCGGTTGGGGTTCAGGACATTCGCGCCGTTACACTCTGGGATAGCGTTGTCCCAAATCATCGACCTACCATGAACCGTGCGGAGAAGGGCGAATGCATGCCCCCTTCAGCGGGCTGACTGCCCATAGACGACGAATTCCTCGCAAGGCAGAGGGCTAGCGAGGCCGGGTCCGAATTTTTGGCCCGGCCAACGCCTCTTTACTTCATCGGAAGGACGAGTTCCTTCTCGTCCGTATCGATGACGAGTGTGGGCGCAAGTCCGAAATTCGTATTACCTTGGAGCGAGGCCAAGATCGAATTTCGGATTCAAAGCCACACTATCAACTTATTGAATCTAGTGTGGTTTACGGATTTGAAGTTCCTGAACGCGGATGCCATGGAAATGACAGGAACTTCAAATCCACCACACTAGGCAACTCAGAAAAGCTCTCTCCCGCACTATAAACCTTGACCGGGCCGTCGTTGACCTGGCTGCGGATCGCGCCTCCAGAACGGTCGCAGAACGGTCGCATAGATAAATGCCGAAGTTGGATGAGTGTGTTCTTCAGAGAAGCCGCCGGGTCCATACTCGACCGGCACGCCTCGGATGCTTTTCCCCGGCACGTTGGGCAGCGGCTGGTCGTATACCAGCGTGACCTTGCCACCAGTCGAATCGTGAGCCAGCGTCCCGGTCGCAAAGAAGGCTGCCAGGGCTGCCGTAAAGAGAAAAGATGGCTGCCAGGGCAGCCGTAAAGAGAAATGTCCTGGCCATGTAAGGTTCTCTTTTTGCGGTTGAGGGTGCATGGAACATCGCCAGCCTGTGGGCTCCGGTCGCCGATTGCAGCTATCCTCTGATGAAGGCGAGCAGTTCGGCGTTAACCTGATCCTGATGCGTGGCGGTGATGCCGTGGGGCGCGCCCGGATAGTAGATATCCTTGGCGCCCTTGATAAGCTTCGCCGATTTCCGCGCTGAATCCTTGACCGGGACGATCTGATCGTCTTCCCCGTGCAGGACCAGAGTCGGGACATCGAATTTCTTGAGGTCCTCGGTGAAGTCCGTCTCGGAGAATGCCTTGACGCTCTCATAGGCGTTCTTCGTGCCTGCCTGCATGCTCCACAGCCAGAACTGGTCCAGCGTGCCTTGCGAGACTTTCGCGCCCGGCCGGTTGGCGCCGTAAAAGGCGACGGCCAACTCCTTGTAGTATTGCGACCGGTCGCCGGCGACGCCAGCACGAATGCCGTCGAATACTTCTATCGGCAAGCCTTCCGGATTGGCCTCAGTCTTGAGCATGATCGGCGGAACGGCAGCGATGAGAACCGCCTTGGCGACCCGTCTGGTTCCGTGCCGGCCGATGTAGCGAGCAACCTCACCGCCGCCGGTGGAGTGGCCCACCAATGTGGCGTCCGTGAGATCGAGCGCCTCGATCACGGCCGCGAGATCGTCGGCATAGCCGTCCATGTCGTTTCCGGAGGAGGCCTGGCTCGACCGACCGTGCCCGCGCCTGTCGTGTGCGACCGCGCGGAAACCGTTCTGCGCGAGGAAGAGCATCTGGCCGTCCCAGGCGTCAGAATTCAGCGGCCAGCCGTGGGAGAACGTTATGACCGGACCCGTGCCCCAGTCCTTGTAATAGATTTCCGTGCCGTCCTTGGTGGTGATCGTGCTCATGGTCGTTGCTCCTTTGATTAAGCTGGAAAGGGAGGGTTTGCCCCCCGCTCGGCATGCGCGAGCGCAGCTGTGCGGAGGCCGGCTGCAACAGTGGCGGCCAGTGCGCCCAACAGGACATCGCGGCGCGATGCTCCGGAGGGGAAGGAAAGTCGTCCTTCATCGTTTGCTCCTTCGTGCTTGAGCTTTGCGCCCGCGCAGTATCGGGCGACGCGCGGGCCGCGTCGGACGCGGATCAGTGTCGCGGGAGCGAAGCGTGGCTGAACCAGTCTTCGAAGCGCGTTGCGCCAATACGCGGGTGGTCACCGGGGATGAGCGACCGGTCGCCAAGTTCCGTGCCGAAATAGCGCGCATGGGGATCCGCAATCACCGTTCGCGGATCGTCGGTCGCCTTGACGCCGGTGTTTTGAGAGGCAGCGACCACCTCATGACCCTGCCTGCGCAGGCGGTCGACTGTCTTGGAACCGATCAGACCGGTTCCGCCAATGATGACGATTTTCATACGACTTCTCCGTTCATGGCAGCGAAAGCGCCGCATTGCGTGATCGAACAGCGAAGGTGCGAAGACCGAGTATACACCCGCTCGTAGAGTTAGTCAGGGATGCCACTGTCTGGCCAGCTCGGTCACAACCTGAGAATGTCTCCATCGGGTCATTTCAACACGAATCCAGCCTCGCCCCCGGTGAAATTTTTCTGATGCGGTGTCGATCCGCGCCGTCCCCGCTCGACGTATTGGCAGTGCAAGGCTATCGGTGCGCGTCAATGCCGGCCGGGCTTCAGTCGAACCAACAGGGAGAAGATCGATGCGTTTCATGGTGATCGTGAAGGCCACGAAAGAAAGCGAGGCAGGCGTGATGCCGAACACGGAGCTGCTCGCCGCGATGGGCAAGTTCAACGAGGAGCTGGTGAAGGCCGGCATCATGCTCGCAGGCGAGGGGCTGCAGCCGAGCTCAAAGGGCGCGCGCGTGCAGTTTTCAGGCCCCAAGCGGACCGTGATCGATGGGCCCTTCGCCGAAACCAAGGAGCTGATCGCCGGCTACTGGATCTGGCAGGTGCGCTCGCTGGACGAGGCGATCGAATGGGTCAAGCGCTGCCCCAACCCGATGGAGAGCGACTCCGAGATTGAAATCCGCCAGGTCTTTGAGGCCGACGATTTCGGCGAGGCGTTCACGCCCGAACTGCGCGAGCAGGAAGAGCGCATTTTGAGGGAAGTCGAGAAGCTGAAGAACAAGTAGGGCGGCTTCGCACGCGTGGTATGCGGGGGGGGGTGGATAGATTCCTTCAAAAGATTTTTTCTGCATGGCAAACACGTCATGAAACCAATGATTTGAGCGATCGGGCCGCGAAGGCTCTCGGGAAATTTGTCTATGGCAGGTGGTGCCGGCTGCAAAAGGCGCGCTTTCGCGCTGAGACGTGGCAATAGCGGCGAAATCGAGCGCATTCCGTAAGGACAATCAAGCCGCGCCTTTTTCCAGGGAGCGGACCCCTGTCTTTCGTCCGGATGACGCTCGTTGCACCTCATGCCGTGCTGCGCTGCAGCAACGATTGTGTCTTGACTTGGCGTGCATCTAGTGAAGAATTGCTCACACCAAAGACAAATGCTCACTTTGGTTAGGGAGGACTTCGATGAAACTCGCAACGCTCATTCTGGGCATGTGCACCGCGAGCGCGCTTGCGTTCGCCGCCCATGCCGAAACCATCACCATCGCCACCGTCAACAATGGCGACATGATCCGCATGCAGAAGTTGACGGATGACTTCACGGCGAAGAACCCGGACATCCAGCTCGAATGGGTCACGCTTGAAGAGAATGTGCTGCGCGAGCGCGTCACCACCGACATCGCAACCAAAGGCGGCCAATACGACGTCATGACCATCGGCACCTACGAGGTTCCGATCTGGGCCAAGCAGCAATGGCTGCTGCCGCTCGAAAATCTCGGCGCGGACTATGACGCCGCCGACATTATCCCCGCGATTGCCGGCGGCCTGACGGCCGATGGAAAACTTTACGCCGCGCCGTTCTATGGCGAGAGCTCGTTCATCATGTACCGCAAGGACCTGATGGAGAAGGCCGGGCTGACCATGCCCGACGCGCCGACATGGGAGTTCGTGGCTGACGCCGCGCGCAAGATGACGGATCGCGAGAATGGCATCAACGGCGTCTGCCTGCGCGGCAAGGCCGGCTGGGGCGAGAACATGGCCTTTCTGACCGCCACCGCGAACTCGTTCGGCGCGCGCTGGTTCGACGAGAAATGGCAACCGCAATTCGACCAGCCGGAATGGAAGAACGCGCTCGATTTCTACGTCAAGCTCATGAACGATGCCGGCCCGCAGGGCGCCTCATCCAACGGCTTCAACGAGAATTTGGCGCTGTTCCAGCAAGGCAAGTGCGGCATGTGGATCGATGCCACGGTCGCCGCCTCCTTCGTGTCCAACCCGAAGGACTCCACTGTGGCCGACAAGGTCGGCTATGCGCTGGCGCCGGATACCGGCCTCGGCAAGCGCGGCAACTGGCTGTGGGCATGGTCGCTCGCCATTCCGGCAGGCACGCAGAAGGCAGACGCCGCCCAGAAATTCGTGTCCTGGGCGACCAGCAAGGACTATCTGAACCTCGTGGCTTCGAAGGAAGGCTGGGCCAATGTTCCGCCCGGAACGCGGACCTCGCTCTATAACAATCCCGAATACCAGAAGGCGGCTCCATTCGCCAAGATGACGCTGGACTCCATCAACTCCGCCGACCCGACCAAGCCAACTGTCAAGCCGGTTCCCTATGTCGGCGTGCAGTTCGTGGCGATCCCTGAATTCCAGGGTCTCGGCACCACGGTCGGACAGCTCTTCTCGGCGGCACTTGCCGGCCAGATGTCGGTGGACGACGCGCTTGCCCAGGCTCAGCAGGTCTCGGTCCGCGAGATGACCCGCGCCGGCTACATCAAATGAGTGTCTGCCCGAAAATTCGCCGGAGCGGGCTGCAAATGGCGCTTTTTGCGCTTCCGGTGCTCACGTACCCGAATGTACGCTGCGCTCCGGTTCTCAAAATCACCATTTTCGCCACGCCCCAGCGAATTTTTTAGTCAGACACAAGGGCTCCTCCCGGCCCTGGTCGCCCGATCCCTGTCGGGCGGCCCCTTTTCCGGGGACGGGAAGGGCATCGGCTGGACTGGGCCACTCCGGCCGGCGTTAATTCGGGGTTCCTCCCCGTGGAGGACCTGGAGCATCGGAGCCACCGCATCCGGCCTGAAGACAGGAAGACGTTCGGATCGTTCGTTCGAAATCGAGGACAAGACCATGGCTACCCGACAAACTCGTACGCTCGCCCGCTTCATGATTGCGCCGTCGGTGGTCCTCCTCCTGATCTGGATGGTCGTGCCGCTGGCGATGACACTCTGGTTCTCGTTCCAGAACTACAATTTGCTCACGCCGCCCATGCCCGGCGCCGACACCTTCGCCGGCTGGTTCAACTACGTGTATTTCTACACCGACCCAGCCTTCTGGCAGTCGATCTGGAACACGCTCAGGCTGGTCGTCGGCGTCTTGATAATCACAGTGTGCGGCGGCGTCGCGCTGTCGCTGCTGCTCGACCAGCCGATCTTCGGCCAGGGCATCGTGCGCATTCTCGTCATCTCGCCCTTCTTCGTCATGCCGCCGGTCGCGGCGCTCGTGTGGAAGAACATGATCATGCATCCGGGCTACGGCGTCTTTGCCGACATCGCCCGCTTCTTCGGCGCGCAGCCGGTCGACTGGTTCGCGCAGTGGCCGCTGTTCTCGATCATCCTGATCGTTGCCTGGCAGTGGCTGCCTTTCGCGACGCTGATTCTTTTTACGGCGTTGCAGTCGCTCGACATCGAGCAGAAGGAGGCGGCGGAAATGGACGGAGCCAGCTTCCTCAGCCAGTTCCGCTACCTGATCCTGCCGCATCTGTCGCGCTCCATCACCGTGGTGATCCTGATCCAGACCATCTTCCTGCTCGGCATCTACGCCGAGATCCTGGTGACCACGAACGGCGGACCGGGCTACGCGTCGACCAATCTGCCATTCCTGATTTACAAGACCGCACGGCTGTCATTCGACGCCGGCGGGGCAGCGGCCGGCGGAGTGATCGCCGTCATCCTCGCCAACATCGTCGCATTTTTCCTGATGCGCGCAGTCGGCAAGAATTTGGATAGGTAGGGACTGCGATGATGCGACTGGATCGGATGAACGGACCAGCCGGCACGCCCTACGTGCCTCTCCCCGGCATCCGGGGAATGGCGCGCTTTGCCGGCCCATCTGCGGCAGCGAGCTGGCGAACGCGTGATGGCAGCGTTCTCCCCTTGCGGGGGATGCCGGCGGCAAGGGCGCGAGGAACGCAACTTGAACTCTAGCGCGGATCACCGTTTCATGGAATCGGTGATCCGCTCAAGTAGTTTTCCGCAACCGGAAAACCGGTTCCCACTTTTCCTGGAATTGCTCGCCACTCGGAGTTCTGACATGGCACGCGAGTCTCAACTCGCACCAAGGTCGGACCGTCGCCGTCTGGGTGGTCGCGCTGCTGATCTTCTTTCCGATCCTCTACACGATAATCACCTCGCTCAAGACCGAATCGGAAGCGATTGCCGGTTTCAACCTGATCCCGTCCTTCACCTTCGAGAACTTCGTCGAGGTGCAGACGCAGCGCGACTATTTCAAGCCCTTCATGAACTCCGTGATCATCGCCGTCGGCGCCACGCTGATCGGTACGACCATCGCCATACCCGCTGCCTGGTCGATGGCGTTCTCACCGTCGAAACGGACCAAGGACATCCTGATGTGGATGCTGTCGACGAAGATGATGCCTGCGGCGGCCGTGCTGGTGCCGATCTATTTCATTTTCTTGAGGGCCGGCTTGCTCAACTCGCGCATCGGCATCACCGTGATGCTGATGCTGATCGACCTGCCGATCGTGGTGTGGATGCTCTACACCTATTTCCGCGAGATTCCCGGCGAGATTCTCGAGGCTGCGCGGATGGACGGCGCGTCGCTGTGGAACGAGATCATATACGTACTCACGCCGATGGCGGTGCCGGGCATCGCCTCGACGATGCTTCTGAACATCATTCTCGCCTGGAATGAGTCGTTCTGGACCATCCAGCTGACGACCACCAACGCCGCGCCGCTGACGGCTTTCATCGCCACCTTCTCCAGCCCGCAAGGACTGTTCTGGGCGAAGCTTTCGGCGGCCTCGACGATGGCGATCGCGCCGATCCTGATCATGGGCTGGTTCAGCCAGAAGCAGCTGGTGCGGGGCCTGACCTTCGGCGCCGTGAAGTAGGCGGAGTCGGTCAACGTGCACAACCGAAGTCGTCCAGGAGTAGCGGGAGGAAGCAATGGGTAATATCAAGCTTACGAAAGTATCGAAATCCTTCGGGGCGACGACAATCATTCCCGAGCTCGACCTCGAGATCGAGGACGGTGAATTCGTGGTCTTCGTCGGCCCCTCGGGCTGCGGCAAGTCCACGCTGCTCAGGCTGATCGCCGGGCTGGAAGACACCAGCAGCGGCACCATCTCCATCGACGGCCGGGACGTGACCGGTGAGGCCCCGGCCAAGCGCAAACTCGCCATGGTGTTCCAGTCCTACGCGCTCTACCCGCATATGACGGTGGCCAAGAACATCGCCTTTCCGCTGAAAATGGCGGGCGAAGACAAAACGGTGATCGACAAGAAGGTGGCTGACGCGGCGCGGGTGCTCAACCTGACCGACTATCTGGAGCGCCGGCCGGGCCAGCTTTCCGGCGGCCAGCGCCAGCGCGTCGCCATCGGGCGAGCCATCGTGCGGCAACCTTCGGCGTTCCTGTTCGACGAGCCGCTTTCGAACCTCGATGCGGCATTGCGCGGCACCATGCGGCTGGAGATCAGCGAGCTTCACCAGCAGCTCAAGACGACGATGGTCTATGTGACGCACGACCAGGTCGAGGCGATGACCATGGCCGACAAGATTGTCGTCCTGAACGCGGGCAATATCGAGCAAGTGGGCTCGCCGCTCGACCTCTACCGCAGCCCGAAAAACCTGTTCGTCGCCGGGTTCATCGGCTCGCCCAAGATGAATTTGATCGAAGGCGCGACCGCCGCAAAGCACGGCGCCAAAACGATCGGCATCCGTCCCGAACATGTCGGTATTTCGAAGACGTCCGGCGAGTGGAAAGGAACTGTGGGCGTGGCCGAACATCTGGGTGCCGACACCTTCGTCCATGTGCACACGGACGGGCTGGGCACGATCAATGTGCGCGCCGACGGCGAGGTTGCCGTTCGACATGGCGACACGGTTTACCTGACGCCCAACCCGTCGAAGCTGCACAAATTCGGCGCCGACGGGAGGGCGATGTGAGCGGAAGGCTGGAAGGCAAGTCCGCCCTGATCACGGGGGCCGCGCGCGGCATCGGGCGCGCCTTTGCCGAAGCCTATGTCCGCGAGGGCGCAATGGTCGCCATCGGCGACATCAACTTTGAAGCGGCTGCGACGACGGCAAGCGAAATCGGCGATGCTGCCTATGCCGTTCGGCTGGATGTCACGGACCTGGGCTCCATCGAAGCGGCAGTGAAGGCGGTCGGGTCGAGAGCCGGCGGTCTCGACGTGCTGATCAACAACGCCGCGCTTTTCGACCTGGCGCCGATCGTGGAAATCACCAAGGAGAGCTACGACAGGCTGTTTTCCGTCAATGTCGCCGGCACGCTGTTCATGATGCAGGCGGCGGCGCGCTCCATGATCGCTGGCGGCAAGGGCGGCCGCATCATCAACATGGCGAGCCAGGCCGGACGCCGCGGGGAGGGGCTCGTCGCCGTCTACTGCGCGACCAAGGCGGCCGTCATCAGCCTTACCCAATCAGCCGGCCTCGACCTGATCAAGCACCGCATCAATGTGAACGCGATTGCTCCGGGCGTGGTCGATGGCGAGCACTGGGATCACGTCGATGCGCTTTTCGCTAAGTACGAAAACCGGCCCAAGGGCGAGAAGAAGCGGCTGGTCGGCGAGGGCGTGCCCTATGGCCGCATGGGAAAGGCCGGGGATCTGACCGGCATGGCGGTGTTCCTGGCAAGTGCGGAGAGCGAATACATCGTCGCCCAGACCTACAATGTCGACGGCGGCCAGTGGATGAGTTGAGGCTCCGCGACATGACCCTGTCCTTGGCACATGCTGGCACGCGTCTTTCAAGGCACCGCGCGACTTCTTCCCTTCTCCCCTTGTGGGGAGAAGGTGGCCGAGCCGAAGGCGAGGCCGGATGAGGGGTGTTGGAAGACACGAGACACTTCAGAACATGGCGCCAAGATATCACAGCCATTTTGGCTACGCTGCATTCCGGCCAACACCCCTCATCCGTCTCGGCGCTCCGCGACTTCTTCCCTTCTCCCTTGTGGGAGAAGGTGGCCGAGCCGAAGGCGAGGACGGATGAGGGGTGGTGGAAGAAATGAGGCGCTTCAGAACCCGATTCCAGGCATTGATTTCACAGCCGACTCGGCACCGCCGCGCTCCGGCCAACACCCCTCATCCGTCTCGGCGCTCCGCGCCGATCCACCTTCTCCCACAAGGGGAGAAGGGAGAGGAGCTCTGAAGCCATGACCGTCAAACTCTCCTACGCCAATCTCTCCGCACTCTCCCCCAAGGTCGCACGTCCGTCCTATGATCCCGCTGCGCTGAAACCCGGCATCATTCACTTCGGCGTCGGCAATTTTCACCGGGCGCATCAGGCCGTGTACCTCGACGACCTGTTCAATGCCGGGCGCGATCATGACTGGGCGATCGTCGGCGCGGGCGTGCTGCCGGCGGAAAAAGCGGGCCGCGAGAAGCTCAAGGAGCAGGACTGGCTCACCACCGTTGTCGAACAGGACAGCGGCCATATGGCCGCCCGCGTGACGGCCGCGATGACCGATTTTCTGGTTCCGGGCGACGCGGCTCCGATCATCGAACGGCTTGCCGATCCGGCGATCCGCATCGTCTCCATGACGATCACCGAGGGCGGGTACTACATCGATCCGGCTTCGGGCACGTTCAACCCGGCGCACCCCGACATCGTGCATGACGCCATCGACGCCGCCAATCCCAGGACCGTTTTCGGCCTGATTGCGGCTGGTCTTGCGCGCCGCCGCTCGCATCGTGTGCCGCCCTTTACGGTCATGTCGTGCGACAACATCCCGCACAATGGCAAGGTCACCGCCGACGCCGTCATCGGCCTGATGCGGCTCGCGGATTCCGGCTTCGCGGACTGGATCGGAGACAATGTCGCCTTTCCGAACGGGATGGTTGACCGCATCACGCCCGCCACCACCGATCGGGAACGAAAGCTGCTGTCGGACGAATTCGGCGTCGAAGACAATTGGCCGGTCTTCTGCGAGCCGTTCCGGCAATGGGTGCTGGAAGACGATTTCCCCATCGGCCGGCCGGCGCTCGAAGAGGCCGGCGTCACCTTCGTCAAGGATGTGAGCCCCTATGAGTTGATGAAGATCCGCATCCTCAATGGCGGTCATGCGGCGATCGCCTACCCGGCGGCGCTGATGGATATCCATTTCGTGCATGAGGCGATGGAGGAGCCGCTGATCCGGAACTTTCTGGCGAAGCTCGAAAGGGAGGAGATCATCCCGACGGTTCCGCCTGTGCCAGACACGGATATCGACGACTATTTCCAGCTCATCGAACGGCGCTTCTCCAATCCGAAGATTGGCGACACCATCCCGCGGCTCTGCCAGGACGGCTCCAACCGGCAGCCGAAATTCATCCTGCCTGCTGCCGCGGCCCGGCTTGCGGACGGCCAGAGCGTCACCGGGCTGTCGCTGGTTTCGGCGCTGTGGTGCCGGTTCTGCGCGGGCACAACCGACAGCGGTAAGCCGACGAACTACAATGACGCCAGCGCCGAGCGGCTGAAGCAGGCGGCGCTCAAGGCAAAAGACAACCCGGCGGCGTTTCTGGCGCTCAGCGACATATTCGGCGAGGTGGGCAAGTCCGATGTTTTCGCGGCATCCTTCGCGAGCCATCTGAAGCGCTTGTGGGAGCATGGCGCGCGTGAAACACTCGCGCGGTATGTGTCGGGAAGACTTTAGCCCGTTGTTTTTACGCAGTTCCGGACGGTTTTCACTGTCCAGGAATTGCCCCACGGCTGCCGGGAGGGAAGCATGGACCTCGGACTGAAAGGCAAGGTTGCCGTTGTCACCGGCGGCGGCTCGGGCATCGGCCTCGGCGTTGCTGAAGGGTTCGCCAAGGAGGGCGCGCATGTCGTGCTCGCCGGCAGGCGCGACGATGTCGTCGGCAAGGAGGCGGAGCGGCTGTCCGCTGCGCATGGGGTAAGCGCGCTGCCGGTCGCCTGCGACGTGGCGACGGCCGAAGGCTGCAACGCGCTGGCCGCTTCGGTGCGCGAGGCCTTCGGCGGCGCCGACATCCTGGTCAACAATGCCGGAACCGGCTCCAATGAAACAATCATGGAGGCGTCAGACGAGAAGTGGCAGGCCTATTGGGACCTGCATGTCATGGCCGCGGTGCGTCTGGCGCGCGGCTTCGTGCCCATGATGCGCGAACGGGGCGGCGGCGCGATCCTGCACAACGCCTCGATCTGCGCCGTGCAGCCGCTCTGGTACGAGCCGGTCTACAATGTCACCAAGGCGGCATTGATGATGTTTTCGAAGAACCTCGCCAACGAAGTCATCAAGGACAACATCCGCGTCAATACGGTCAATCCGGGTCTGGTGCTGACCGGCGACTGGATCAAGACCGCGAAGCAGCTCACCGCCGACGGCGGCGGCGACTGGGAGGGCTACCTTGCGGAACGTCGCGGACGAGCATACGCCGATCAAGCGCTTCGCGCAGCGTCGAGGAGCTGGCGAATTTCTTCGTCTTCCTGTGCTCGGACCGCGCCAGCTATTCCGTCGGCTCGACGTACTATCGTCGACGGCGGCTGGCTGCGGACGGTGTAGGGAATTGTCGGTCCGTCTGGCAGGCGCCGCCCGCCCCTCACCCTACGATTTCCTGGCCTTGCGGAGGAGATCACGCCGTCATTGCGCCCTTCGCGAGTCCATCAACGGCGGCGCTCTACGTCGCCCCCCTCTGTCCTGCCGGACATCTCCCCCTCACGCGCAACGTTGCCGCGTATCCTGCGACGTTGGCGATTGGCGAAGGCCGAAACGACAGCCGATCTCCCCCCTAGCGGGGGAGATGGCCGGCAGGCCAGAGGGGGCGCGAAGGAACGCCCATGGTCGCAATTGCTGCCGACCTCAAGGAGGCGAGGTTGTGGTCCGGAGTGAGAGGGCATTATTTGCAACGCTTCCCTGGCGAGAAAGTGCCGCCATGCTGATGAGACGGGCAAGATGGCATGACACCTGACCTCATCATCTTCGATTGCGACGGCGTGCTGGTCGACAGCGAGCCGATCTCGATTGCCGTTCTGGTCGCCATCATCACATCGGCCGGCGTGCCGATCAGCGAGAAGACGGCTTACGAAAACTTCCTGGGAAAAAGCATGGCGACCGTCGTCGAGATCCTGCGGGACGACTTCGGTCTCGTGGTCACCGACGACCACCTCGATGAAGCGCGGGCCGAACTCTATACGCGCTTTCGTCGCGACCTGAAGCCGATCGACGGCGTTGCGGAAACGCTCAAGGCGCTGGCTGCGCCCTATTGTGTCGCATCGTCCAGCCAGCCGGAACGCATACGCCTGTCGCTCGCGGTCACCGGCCTGCTGGAACTGTTCGAACCGCATATCTATAGTGCGACCATGGTCGAGCGAGGCAAACCGTTTCCGGACCTTTTTCTTCACGCGGCAAGCGATATGGGCGTGGCGCCCGGTCACTGCCTCGTGGTTGAAGACAGTCCCGCCGGCATCATGGCAGCGAAGGAAGCGGGCATGCGCGTCCTGGCGTTCACCGGCGGCTCCCATGCAGGAGAAGGTGTGCTGCGGGAAGCGATCGAATCGCTCGAGCCGGATCTGGTTTTCGGCGACATGCGGCAATTGCCCGGCCTCATGTCCCGGTTGAGCACGAAAGCCTCTTGATGGCCGAATTGGTCTGCGCCGTCGATGTCGGGACAGGCAGCGCTCGCGCAGGTATCGTCGACCGCGCGGGCCGGATGCTGGGCCGCGCCGAGCATCCTATCGCCATGCACCGGTCCGCCGCCGGCCACGCCGAGCACGACTTCGGAAGACATCTGGTCGAGCGTCTGCGCGGCCGTTCGCGCCGCGCGCGAACGGGCCGGCGTGTCCGCTGGTGATGTCGCCGGCATCAGCTTCGATGCGACCTGCTCGCTTGTCGTCCGCGACCGGAACGGCGGTCAGCTCTCTGTGTCGGTTGGAGCAATTCCAGGAAAAGTGGATACCGGTTTTCCGCCCGGAATTCCTCCGGAACCAAGAGTTAGAGCGGGCGATCCTCGCTGGGATACGATCGTGTGGCTCGACCATCGCGCGCTCGCCGAGGCAGACGAATGCACGGCCACGCGCCATCGCGTGCTCGACCATATCGGCGGGGTGATGTCGCCCGAAATGGAAACGCCGAAGCTGATGTGGCTGAAGCGGCATCGCCCTGCCACCTGGGAGAGCGCCGGACACTTTTTCGATCTCGCGGATTTCCTCACATGGAAGGCGGCGGGCTCGCTTGCCCGTTCGCAGTGCACGCTGACGGCCAAATGGACCTATCTGGCGCATGAGAATGGCTGGCAGAAGGACTTCTTCGAGAAGGTGGGCATCCCAGACATGCTGAGCCGTGGCGCACTGCCTGAGAAGGCAAGCGCCGTCGGGCGCCGATCTTGGGCCGCTCACGTCGGCTGCGGCGCAAGCGCTCGGCCTGACCAGCGCGTGCCGGGTCGGGGCGGGCCTGATCGACGCCTATGCGGGGGCGCTCGGCGTGCTCGGCGGCTTTGCGCGCGACCTCGGAAGCATCGACCGGCACCTCGGGCTGATCGCGGGGACATCGAGCTGCGTGATGGCCTTTTCGGAGGAGCCGCGATCCTTCGCCGGCGGCTGGGGACCCTATTACGGGGCCGCACTTCCCGGCTGCTGGCTGATCGAAGGCGGCCAGTCGGCGACCGGCGCATTGCTCGACCACATCATTCTCTGGCACGGGGCGGGCGGCGAGCCGAATGCCGCCACACACCGCAAGATCGCCGATCGCGTGATGGCGTTGCGCCGGGAGGAGGGGCTCGACCTGGCCAGCCGGCTGCATGTGCTGCCCGATTTCCACGGCAACCGCTCACCGCTCGCCGACCCGCACGCGCTGGGCGTCATCAGCGGGCTGACGCTCGACGCCTCGTTCGACAGCCTGTGCAGGCTTTACTGGCGCACCGCGGTCGCGATTGCGCTCGGCGTGCGGCATATTCTGGAGACGCTGAACGCCAACGGCTATGTCATCGACACGCTGCATGTGACCGGCGGGCACACCAAGAACCCGCTGCTGATGGAACTCTACGCCGACGCGACCGGCTGCACCGTGGTCGAACCGCTGGAGGACGAGGCCGTGCTGCTTGGCACCGCAATGGTCGCGGCGACCGCGGCCGGGCTGTACCCGGACCTGCCCAGCGCCTGCGTGGCGATGCGGCAGGAGGGCAAAGCGCGCCAGCCCGACCCCGCCGCGCGCGCCCGCTTCGACCGCGACTATCGCATTTTCCTGGAAATGCACCGCCAGCGCCACGCACTGGAGGGGATGTAGGGGGCGACCGGGCGAATACGGCAAGCCTGTCTGGTTCTGACCTTTGCGGACCTTCGGCGAGGAGCGCGCTGGGCTTCCTACGGGGGTGCATCAGTTCTCTATGGACCTGACGCATCCACGTTCAGGCCCCATTCCAACCACCAATTTCCAGAGATGGCTTCTCAGTCTGCCATCATCGGCTTGGCAATTTCGGATCTGTGCACTGACAGGGACAGCAAGATGATTGCTCCAAGCACGATCGCGGCACCGAGAGCCCCGACCGACGACAACCGCTCCCCAAGAAACATGGTCGCGCCAATCGCTCCGAACACGCTCTCTGCGCTGACGATCACGGCGGCATGGCTGGCCGAGGTAAACCGTTGGGCGATCGTCTGTATGCCGAAGGCGCCTGCCGTCGAGAAGATGCCGAGCACCGCGAGTTCCAGGCTCGCATCGCTGATGGCAGCCATCGATAAACTGCCGTGAAGGGCGCCAAACGGCAGGGTGATGACGGCCGCGCCGAGGAATTGAGCGGCGGCAGCAGTGACCGGAGCGCCGTGGGTCTGCATATGGCGGCCAAGCTCGACCATCCAAAGCGCGTAGCATGCGGCCGAAAGTATCGCTGCGAGATCGCCCTGACTGAAGCTGGCGGTCAATCCGCCGGACAGAAGCAGCACGCCGACCAATGTCACGCCCGCCGCAAGTCCGACGACCGCGGTCGGTCGCTCGCCGATCAGGAACCAGGCCGCAAGCGGTGTCATCACCGTTGCCGTGCTCACCAGGAAACTCGCATTGGTGACCGAGGTGCCAAGATAGCAGACCTGCTGGATGGCAATGGAAATTGAAAACAGCGCGCTCACCTTGATGAGACTCATCCAGTAGCCCGGTCCGAGCTTCCTTCGCCGTTCGAGCATCGTCAGCGGTGCGGCGATGAGCCCCGCGATCAGGCAGCGCATGCCTACGGCGCTGAGCGGATCTAGATGATCCAGCACGGTCTTCTGCGCGACATTGCCGAAACCCCAAAAGGCGGCGGCAAGCAGAAGCAGACAGTTGGCTTGCAGCTTCGACATATCGATGCGGCCGTCACACTCCATCTCGGCGGTTGCCGGAGGGCGACGCCAGCGCGCTTTCGGCTCGCCCCTCCTGGAGCAGCAGAGCAGGTCGGCCTTGGCCCATAGCAGATAGCAGACGAGCAATGTCAGCGGCGCAGCGACGAGCGTCCAGGAAGCGCCCGACCACACCAGCGGCAGGGCGCCGCCGCTCCCCACCGCGGCCGATACCATCGCCGGCAGGCGGCTGGCCAGCACGGCGCTGCGGAACGGGTCGGGCCAGGTGGCTGGCCAGCCGGGCAACGGCCTGCCGGCGTCGAAGGCGCTGCCGAACTTGCCGAGCGCGTGCAGCAGCCCCGAGGTCGCCGCAAGCACAGGCTCGCCGAATAGGAACAGGGCAATGCCGAGCCCGATCGCCCCGACCCCCGACAGCACGTCGCCAAGGCGGTTTAGGGACGCGTCGGGGTTCGGCTTTCTGGCCCAGGCGCGGCAGTAGATCTCGCCGCTCCAGAGGAAGACCAGCGTGGCCAGGGTCAGCGCCAGGGCGGCGATGCTGCCGGCGAAATAATCGAGGAGCGCGGCGAGGCCACTCAGGCCGGAACCCGGCGGCACGGCGACGATCTGGACCGTGACGCCCGTCACCAGCCCGAGCGCGTTGCCGAGATTGTAATATCCGCCGGGACCGACCATGCGTGAGCGGATTGCCACAGTAAACCGCGACAGCGCCCGCACCGCCCAGTCCCACTCGAGGCTCGCGCTTTTCGGCCGCGCCTTTGGCAATGGCTTTTTGCCAAGCGTCGACGGTTCGGAGGGCAGGAGTTCGGCCAGCGCTGAGGCATTGCGCAGGCCGGCTGGCGCGTCGTCCGACTGGTACAGCGAGTGGTCCAGGCGGAGTGGCGCACGGTTGTCTTCGATCCGCATCAATTCCTCCTCATGAGTTGCGACGACGTCCGGCGGGCACGGGGCATGGTTTTGCTGACCGGGTGTGTACCCGGCGCGTTTGCCTGATGGGTCGCCCGGCTTCCCGGCGGCATCGGGAAGGTCATGGACGCTCATTGACAAACGAGCCCTGCGATCAGGCAGCGCACGCCCACTTGCCGCCGCCTTTTGGCGGTTTCGGCAATGTCGCGAGACCGTGCTGGATCATCTCGATCCGCTCAGCGCCGAGAAGCAGACAGTTGGCCTGAACCTTCCACATATCCCTGCACCTTCGACATCGATGTCTCGTGCTTGCGCCGCAAAGGGGCGGATCGTTGGTTGCTGAGCGTCGGCCAGCTTGTTCAAACCGGTGCAGCGCGGGTGGGTGCCGACGGAGACAATCTCATAACCGACGGCGATCAACTGGAGCCTTATCTCCCCGAAATGTCGCTTTGAGCCGCTATCGATCGATTCAGGCGTGTAGTTCCAGCCGTTGCGGGCAGCTCTGGCCAGGATGTCGGCATACATACGCAAGCTGGCGATTTTCAAAGTTTGATTCCAGCAACTGCCCGCATCCGCTTGCGAACGACGGCGACTGGACGGAAAAACCCAAGATCGCGCATGCCAGCCCTATGGAAACAGAACGCATGGAAAACCCCCATGGCTAGTTGCAGTATCAACATTGCAACGCGTGCGGCTGCAGCGGGAG
>CAVTKY010000025.1:0-297963 GCA_963735385.1 uncultured Alphaproteobacteria bacterium
AGAGGATGCCTTAAGCGCTCTACAGCGCCGCGTGTCCTTTCGGACGCGCAATGGACGCTGTATGTGTTTGAATCGATGCATCGTGCTTACCGAAATCGATTTGATTTTCGGGCCGATGCATTAGCGCCACGGACCGCGGGCTTGATCGTCCAGAAAGAATCGGTGGGGGTGAGCATGGAGGCGGCTTCGATTGGCAAGGTCGTATGGGTGCTGGGCATCATCGCATGGTATGTCATCCGGTATCCTTTCGAACGTCGAGCCAGACGCTCTCGCGTCGTAAGCGACCGCCGCTCGCGCTCGGACTCAGTTGGCCTTGCCTCCGCCCTGGTTGGCCTCGCCATGCTGCCCGGATTTTACGTCGCTACGGGCATCCCCGAAGCAGCCGACTATCCTATAAGTGTGTGGGCAGTCCTTCTCGGGACGATCATTTTTTCCGCGGCGCTATGGGTCTTCCGTGTATCCCACAAAATGCTGGGCCGAAACTGGTCGATCACGCTTGAAATTCGCGAACAGCACAGGCTGGTCTCGTCCGGCCCATACGCTCTGGTGCGGCATCCGATGTACACGTCTTTCCTGCTGATGGCCGTTGGCCAGGCCTTTTTGCTGTCAAACTGGGTCGTCGGGCTGGCTGGCCTTATCGGGTTCGGAATTCTTTTTTTCCTGCGAGTGGACAAGGAAGAGCGTATGATGCTGGAGAATTTCGGCCCGGAGTATCGTGACTATATGGAAAGGACGAAGCGAATAATCCCGTACATTTACTAGAGGCCGTGTGATGAGAGGCCGAGCCCTCAAGCTATCGGCGCCTCGACGCCTTGTCTGCGACCTGATGCGATTCTCCATCGGGGTGCCGAGGGTCACAGTGCAGCGTCAGATGGACCTTGGCCCCCTGCTGAAGGCAAGGACGTCGCTGCAGACCAGGCCGTCATGGACGGCAATCTTCCTGAAAGGGTACGCCCTTCTTTCGCGAGAAATTCCCGAATTGCGGCGCGCCTATGTAAAGTTCCCCCGGCCGCACCTTTTCGAATATCCAGTAAGCGTTGCCTCGATTGCCCATGAGCGCGAATATGACGGCGAACGCGCTGTCTTACTCAGCCTCATCAAAGGCCCGGAGCGCCTTTCTATCACCGAACTCGAGGCTTCGATCGACACGGCGCGGTCCCGGCCGGTGTTGGAGGTTCGGGAGTTTCGCCGTGCATTGAGGATGGCACAGGCGCCGGCGCCGGTTCGGTGGCTGCTCATGTGGCTCGGACTGAATATCGCCAGGCAGCGTGCGAACTATTTTGGCACGTTCCAGTTGTCCGTTTACTCGGGTCTTGGAGCGGAATCGCTCAACCCGCTGACGCCTTTGACGACGTTTCTGAACTACGGTCCCATCAGCGAGGCCGGATCGGTAAATGTCCGGATCCTCTATGATCACCGCGTCATGGACGGAGCCAACGTCGCGCGAGCGCTGGAGAAGTTTGAAGAGATATTGAACGGCGCCATCGCGGAGGAAGTGATCCAATTCGCCCGGAACGGCGTTGCCGAACACAGCAGTTTCCGCGCGTAGCATTCGGCGCGCTGGAGAAGGGCCGTTTGGCCAAGAGCCTGCGACACGGCTAACAGCGGAGGGAGCGCGCGCTCGCGAGGTGATGGATCTGTCTCCATCGGGCATCCGCCGGCATCTTGACCTCAACAAGCCGATCTAGGCCAAGACGACGGCCTACGGCCATTTCGGCCGCAAACCTGGCCGCGACGGCTCGTTCGCCTGGGAAAAGACCGATCTGGTAAAAGCGCTCAGAGATGGGGTCTTAGACAAGGTCACTGTCCCTCACAAAAATCCAATCGCCGCGTAGTTTGATCAGGTTTGACCGTCGCTCGGTCGTCCATCTCAAACCCCTATGCCGCTTGTTGCAGGAGCGTCCTTTGGAGACGAGTTGGCGTTCCTGCTCTGAATGTAAATCGTTGATTGAACTGCCGCAGAAGCCCTAGAACTGGCCGCGGTTCCCGCTGCTTGTTGGATATGTCGACGGCAGCGCCTCCAGAGTGATGCAGCCCATGCTTTGATATTTGGCTGACATCAGGTCAAGCCTGCGCCGCGATTTTTCATGCTTGATAAGTCAGCACAAGCTTCGTCTCCATGTCATTGGGCACAACACGCGCGAGATATTTGATATGAAAAGAGTCCTTGTGACCGGCGCCAGCGGCTTCGTGGATGGCTTGCTTGTCCAGCGCTTGCGCGACGCGGGGTTTGCGCTCAGCCTTGCCGTCTGAGTTTAGCAATCGAGCAGCGCGCAGGGTGCCCAGGCTCATGCGCCACCTCCACTGGTTGCGATAAATCGTGGCACGAGTATGCGACCGGCGATTGCTCCGCCCATGCTATCGGAAGGGGTAACGGCAGAGCCTTATCGAGCGCCGCGGCCACAAAGGCCCGGTTAAGCGCTTCGTCACCGCCCAGATGGAAATAGGTAGCGCGTGGCTTTCCAATCAGCGTGCCTTGTCTTCGCGGAGAATTGCAGTGTTATGCTCATGCCTGCCGTCCCCGGAGGCGGCTCCCAGCAGGCATAGATGGCGGAGAGCATCTCCTTTATGGTGTTGACAGGAACTGCCGCAGGCACGTTCCTGTGCTCTTGTCACACCGGGGTTGGCAAGGGCGGTCAACAAAAGGCACACGGCTCCAACGAACGAGGCCTTCATGGCGTGGGCTCCAGTTTCGAGCACGCTGGGCTGGTCAAACGAACACCCCTGCGGCAGGTGGACGAGACGAACCAAATCCAGGGGTCATGGGCGGACCGGCAATCAATCCTTTTCGGCCGGAGCAGGTTTTTTGCATCTTTGGCGAGGCGCTTAAAGGCAGTAGGATGTCGCGGGCCTTGAGAACCGCAGGATGAAACGAGCGAAGGCTTCACAGCGCCTCCTTGCCGATCAGCGGCTCAGGCGAAGCCGGTTCGGCTTACTGAAGGCGGGTTGAGGCGGTGATTGGCCTCTGTCGTCGTCACAAGCTGCGGCGTCGGCGGTGGCGACACCTTGCGGCACGCCGAGACGCGCTCGTGAAGAGTGTAGCGTCACCGGATGGCCGAGTTCGACGAATAGGCAGGCACGCCGCTGCGAGCGGCGTGGCTTCGGGTCCGTGCCAGAATGAGTGCAGCGGCAGCATGGTCGGGGCGCTCACCCGCGCATTTCAGCCCTTACCGGTGCGCCGGTGAAGCGCTGTTTTATCGCGGCCAGAACCGCGGGATGTCTGTCATATTGGTGCAAGATGGCTGGTACGGTCCCGTCGGCCGCGCTGACGATATTGTCGGCGCTGTTCGCAAAATCTCGAACAAGGGTTCCAACTGTCAAGGTTTTGTTGTTCTCAACAATTACGAAGATGCACTTGAAGGAAAACCAGCTAATATTTCGTAACGACGTTAGCAAGGTACTAAGGTAACCAGGTCGGCCGCGTGTAATTTTTCCCACGCAAACTCGAAGTCCTCTTGACCGTTCAGAGTGAGGTCCTTGCGTTTGAACAGGCGTGCTCATCGGTCTTCCTGTGGCGCACCGGGGCCGCATCACTTCTGAGAGATCCCATTGCGATTCCGGCGAGCGCACTAACGGCCACTACGACGGAGAAGACCTCCTTTTGGTAGTAGTTAACGTCGACCAGATTCTCCACAAAAAAAATAGCAGAAATAAAATAAGCAAAGATATGCGAGCCCGTTCAAAAAGTTATTATCTTTTTTGCCGTATCGTACCATAAATACCACTATAATAACAGGCGCTAGAACAATCGAAAACATCGAATACAAAGACCAAATCACACCAAACCTTACTGCAACATCTAAAATAAGTTGTGAAAATGCACATATCCTGTTGACTCTACCGGGAGCGCTTGGCGAAGGATGGGCTCTTTCCCGAAATACCCAGTGACAGGCTCCTTCCGAATAAGGGAAAGAGCATTCTGCCACAGTTGTACACGTTGCTGAAAGCTATGCGACGCAACGCGTTCAGTGGGATGAACGGGCTGGGGGCTCTCGCTAGAGGTGCTCGTCCCTTCGCTAGCAAGCGCTAGCGTAACAATCGGCACCAACTCTGAGACCGAGTATCCTGGAAAGTTCATTACTTCAGGCTGGCTAATGCGTTGCAAAAATGAGGCAGCAAGAGCCTACAAACGCGGCCCACGCCCCGCGACTTTCACCTTGGATAAGGAACAATAAAGATAAAGAAAGAAAGTAAAGTAGGATTGCAAACGTCAACCACCGGATTAAGGCTCTCCTGAATCGTAATTCGTTTAATACAGCCATGCAATTTAAACGAGAGCAAAAATATAAAAATATATACATCGTCGGCATCTACTCGTAACAATATGTATGCTAACCCGTAATACGGCAAAAGCAAGTAGAAAACTGCCTCCGTTCCTAAGATAGTTAACGTTACTTGAAGAAACATTGCAACTAGAGATGTATTTCGAGAGACTATCAGCGACTTTATTTGATATAGCATGTTTTGACCGGTGCGATTCCCAATGTGCGAAAACTATTTGATGTGATTCTGGTCACCAGTCAATGATTCTCGCTTGTTCTGGCATATGGGAGTTCTGGAGGAACACTGCGTTCCAAAGTCTCCGTGAATTCCATCGAATGAGTCTGCTTCTCAGCTTGGCGCGATAGTTGCACGGAGCAACCAATGCCAAAAGTATGACCATCTTTTGACCGGCAACTGCGCCGCCAGCCAAACGCTGTTGACCCTTCACTCGATAATCCGACGCGGTTCGAGTTTCAGCCAGCTTGCTCGACTCGAATGGAATGCAAACGAGTTCCCTTGTGGCTTTCGCTTCCTGAGAGAACGGACGCGGAGGAGCTGCTCCTCCATAGTTCTAAAAGAGACGGTGTACTCCTAGACAAAAAGAATAACAGCCAGATGCCGTTACATGTTACCTCTTGCCCCGTGCGACGCGTTCGACCTGTGTTCGCTACCGCCGCGAAACGCCGGACCTCATGCCCGCGCCAATCTACTATAGCCACAAGGTGCTGGAGGTCCTGTCCGAGGCACGGAAAGCCGGTAAAGGCGACGTGGGGAAGCTTGGCCCGGATGCCAAGAGCCAGATCACGGTTCGCTATATCGGCGGTAAGCCTTCCGAAGTGACCCAGATCGTCCTTTCCACCCAGCATCTCGACCCTAACTGGGATTCGGCCAAGGTTCGCAAGGTAGTGGAGCCCTACATTCGGGAGGCGCTGGGCGACCTCAAGATCGGCCCGGGCTGCAACTGGTTTATCAATCCGACCGGCAAGTTCGTCATCGGCGGGCCCGACGGTGATGCCGGACTGACCGGCCGCAAGATCATCGTCGACACCTATGGCGGCGCAGCCCCGCATGGTGGCGGCGCGTTCTCAGGCAAGGACACGACCAAGGTCGACCGCTCTGCCGCCTATGCGGCGCGCTATCTCGCCAAGAATGTCGTTGCCGCCAGGCTGGCGGAGCGCTGCACGATCCAGCTTTCCTATGCGATCGGCGTTGCGCAGCCATTGTCGGTCTATGTCGATCTTCACGGCACCGGCAAGGTTGAGGAAGCCGCACTCGAACAGGCATTGCGCGAGGTGATGGACCTGTCTCCATCGGGCATCCGCCGGCATCTTGACCTCAACAAGCCGATCTACGCGAAGACGACGGCCTATGGCCATTTCGGCCGCAAGCCTGGCCGCGACGGCTCGTTCGCCTGGGAAAAGACCGATCTGGTGAAAGCGCTCAGAGACGGGGTCTTAGACAAAGTCACTGTCTCTCACAAGGATCCAATCGCCGCGTAGTTCGGCCATGATCCGGAGCGGCTGATCGCGTTTTCGACCTTCTGATCGTCAACCCCGTCGCGAATTAGATGTTTCTTGCGTGCTATCATCTAGCCGCGTCCCGGATTAGTTGCCGGAGCCTAAGCAATCGCATGCCCGCATAACACCGACGGACATCGTACTGACGGCAGCGAGATTTGCAGGTAAGCACGCCGGATTCTTAAATCCCCGACCGAGATACTGCGTCTCCCGATCCTTTTCCGGCAACAGTCGCGAAAATTATGCCCAGATCGGACGAGAAACGTTGTGTATCGATATACTTTCGATCCGCTTCGGCCAACACGTCAGGGGTGGACATGTCTACCGAGGCCAGCTGCGCCAGGCCGGTTATGCCTGGTCGAACATTGAAAACGTTCAGCTCCCGTCGCGCCCTAATAACCTCGTGCTGAGTTGGCAGGCAGGGGCGCGGGCCCGCAAGGCTCATGTCACCCTTCAAAACATTGAACAACTGAGGAATTTCATCCAACTTCGTGGTTCGTAGCCAACGTCCCGTCGGCGTGATCCAGCTTTCGGATACGTCGTGGGAACCCGCCAATGGCGCTCCCATCGCCATGGTTCGAAATTTGTAACAATTGAAAGGCCGCTCCCCTTTCCCAACCCGCGCCTGAATGAACAGCGCCGGGCCCGGCGATGAGCGCCGCACGGCAATCGCAACGATTACCATCACGGGAAGCAGGAGGAGGATCGCAGAAAGCGAAACAAAGATATCGAATAAGCGCTTAGCCACTTTGAAACTGCCAGTTGTACACAGAACTGCCAAGTGTTGCACCATTGCCAATTCCTTGGCTTGGAAATCGGTGCGGGAAAACTTCGCGGCGTGAATCTTCGACGTCCACGAAAAAGCCTCGAATCCACCTCGAGTTCACGTCGGGTAGTAATTTCGCGATTTTCTCCCTTCCGATAGTCCCGAGAATAGTTTCTCTGTATGTCCATCCAACCCCTTGGGCAAGCGTTGCGTTATGACACTCATGACTTCGCACCGCCCCCCTGGGCGACCATCGCCAGCAGGCCCGGGACATCAGGAAGACGATGACCAGTAGGATCGGAGTTGGTGAGTCCGACGATGATCACGCCAGAAAAGGTGCTGATACTGACTTCTGCCGTCATGTGGCCCGAATCCTGAATTACACCACCACGAAATCCGCGTTAGTTAGAGCGAGTTCGGTGCCGAGGGTGGCAAATTGGACCGAACCGCCGGCCGCGTTGCCGTTGGTATCGTAGGTCAACGCTCCGGTCGTCGCGTTGTAGATGATGCGGTGGCTCGGCGTCCTGCGCCGCGGCGCCGATATGGAAGGCGGCCACTGAGAGGGTTCCAGTTGTCGTCAGAGCCGCAAAGACCGCGTTTTCCAGTTGGACTGTGTCGGCAGGAACCGAGAAATCGGCAATCGTGTCGATGTTGGTGGGTGCACTGAGCGCAGAGTTGAAAAGGAAGCTGTCGTTGCCGGCGCCGCCGTCCAGTAGGTCATTGCCGCCGCCGCCGTCCAGCAGGTCGTTGCCCGCAAGGCCGAACAGCATGTTGTTGCCGGCTTTGCCGGTCATCACGTTGTCCAGGGCATTGCCCTCGCTACTGAGGTTGGCGGTGCCGACAAGGGTCAGGTTCTCGACCGCGCCCAACACCAGTGTGTTGGACAGGCTGGTGCTGATCGAGGCCTGGATCGTGTCGGTGCCGTTCGAGCCGGCAAGGTTCTCGTCGACGATGTCGCCGGCGCCGACGACATAAATGTCATCGCCGGCGCCGCCGGTGAGGGTGTCGGCGCCGGCGCCGCCGTCCAGCAGGTCATTGCCGCCGCCGCCGTCCAGCAGGTCGTTGCCGGCAAGGCCGAACAGCATGTTGTTGCCGGCATTGCCGGTCATCACGTTGTCCGCTACTGAGGTTGGCGGTGCCGACAAGGGTCAGGTTCTCGACCGCGCCCAACACCAGTGTGTTGGACAGGCTGGTGCTGATCGAGGCCTGGATCGTGTCGGTGCCGTTCGAGCCGGCAAGGCTCTCGTCGACGATGTCGCCGGCGCCGACGACATAAATGTCATCGCCGGCGCCGCCGCGCATGGTGTCGGCGCCGGCGCCGCCGTCCAGCAGGTCGTTGCCGGCAAGGCCGAACAGCATGTTGTTGCCGGCATTGCCGGTCATCATGTTGTCCAGGGCATTGCCCTCGCTACTGAGGTTGGCGGTGCCGACAAGGGTCAGGTTCTCGACCGCGCCCAACACCAGTGTGTTGGACAGGCTGGTGCTGATCGAGGCCTGGATCGTGTCGGTGCCGTTCGAGCCGGCAAGGCTCTTGTCGACGATGTCGCCGGCGCCGACGACATAAATGTCATCGCCGGCGCCGCCGCGCATGGTGTCGGCGCTGGCGCCGCCGTCCAGCAGGTCATTGCCGGCAAGGCCGAACAGCATGTTGTTGCCGGCATTGCCGGTCATCACGTTGTCCAGGGCATTGCCCTCGCCACTGAGGTTGGCGGTGCCGACAAGGGTAAGGTTCTCGACAGCCCCAAACACAAGTGCGGTGTTGGCCAGGCTGAAGCTGATTGACGACGACTGCATCGTGTCCACGCCGTTCGAGCCGGCAAGGCTCTCGTCGACGACGTCGCCAGCGCCGACGACATAGACATCGTCGCCGGCGCGACCAAGCTCTGCGTAAGCTCTGCGAAGGCGACGTCGCGCCGGCCGCCGCGTGAGGATCGACCAATGAGCGGCAAGAGGAGGCTATCAGAACGCCTTGAACGTGAGGGTTGTCAGTGACCGCATAATTCCCGGAACATTGGCGACGTTCTCGTTGATGAACTTGCCGATATCTACGTCAGGTTCGATGTAGATTTTCATCAGAAGATCGTAGTCGCCGCTGGTTGAGTAGAGCTCCGAAGCAACCTCGCGCGCGAACAGTTCGTCGGCAACCTCATAGGTCTTTCCGGGCTGGCATTGCAGTTGCACAAAAACGGCTCTCATTGCGTTTCCTGTTGTTCATGGACTGCGACGGCGACGCCGTGTGCCGAGCGCTCTAACCGATGCGACATTCCGCGTATCGGCTCACGCTGTCAACAATGCGCGGGTGAGTGGATGCCGATGGTCCATCAAGCCATCGACGACATTGAAATGGTGGCGGTCCGGCTCCTCGACAACAGCGGTCTCCGCGCCAAGCCCCGTCCATATATTGGCAAGCAGCGCATTCTGCCGGATGAATTCGGAACGCTCCCCGGCACCGACCCAACAGGTCAATCGGGCACCAGGCATCGGCGCTAGCAGCGCCGGGCTTTCCTTGAGAGCCTCCGCGTCATCGATGCGGAGATCGGCGTTCATTGCGGTCTTCATCATCGGCCTGAGATCGTGCACGCCGGATATCGAAACGGTGTGGCGAATTCGGCTCCTGACAGGCAGCGGCAGTGGCGAGGTCGAGGAGATCATGCGTGTCACTAGGTGGCCGCCGGCAGAATGACCCGTCAGGAAGAGTGGTCCGCCGACCATTTCCGCTGCTCGCTCGACCGCAGCGCCGATTTCGCGCGTGATATCCGAGATGCGCGCGTCCGGACAAAGCGTGTAGGAAGGCATCGCCACGGCGTAGCCGCCGGCGACCGCGCCTGCTGCGAGATGCGACCAGAAGCTCTTGTCGAGCGCCTTCCAAAATCCTCCATGGACGAAAATCATGAGGCCGTTTGGTTGCCCGCCCGGAAGGAAAAGGTCAAAGCGATTGCGGGGCCTGTCACCATAGGAAATGTCGAGCTTGGCTCGGCCGTTCGCCGTCAGCCTTTCGCGGAACTGTTGCGCCGGCTCGACCCATGCTGCCGGCCAGCGATCGCCGCCGGCGATATTCGCGCCATTGGCATATGCGTCGTCAAAGTTCGAGATACTGTGGTGAATCATGAGGGCGGCCCGTGTTCGAACTTCGGTTAGAGGCATCCCATTCATGCCAACTGTCAATTGGCCAGCGTCCCGGTAGAACAAAATATTTTAATCTTAAAGCTTCATACTTGAAATAATTTACGGACAGTGCGATGCTGAACCGGGACAAATTGTGGAGGCGCAAGCGGTTCTGGCAGAAGGTGCCGGCGACGGAATATCCAGAAATCTGTAGAACTATGTCAAAGCGGCGATCGCACCTCGCAAATAGCTGCGGTCGGTCAAGTTAGTGGTCGACGCCGGCCGGCAAAATCCGGCGAACCCGCTTGCGAGAAGAGGGCAAGGCATGAGGGAAATATTCGAGCGCACGCGACAGCTGTTCGATCTGCCGGACGGCATTATCTATCTCGACGGCAATTCGCTCGGCCCGTTGCCGAAGGCGGCGCGTGCGAGGCTTGCGCGCGAGGTTGATGCGGAATGGGGCGCGAAGCTTATCCGCGGCTGGAACGAGTTCGGCTGGATCGACCTGCCGCTCCGTGTCGGCGACCGCATCGCCAAACTGATCGGCGCGCCTGAAGGATCGGTGGTTGCCGGCAACTCGACATCGGTCAATCTCTACAAGGTTCTCACGGGAGCGTTATCGCTTGCTGGCGACCGCCGCGTGGTGCTTTCTGACAGCGGCAACTTTCCAACGGATCTCTATGTGGCGCAGGTGGCGGTCCGAGCGCTGGGAAAGGGCCATGAGGTCAAGATCGTCGAGCCCGAGGCGGTAGCGGACGCGATTGACGAGCGCGTTGCCGTGCTGATGCTGACGGAAGTCGACTACAAGACCGGGCGGCTACACGACATGGCGGACCTGACGGCGCGGGCGCATCGTTCCGGCGCCTTGACGATTTGGGATCTCGCCCATTCAGCCGGCGCCATCCCCGTCGATCTCACCGCCGCCAATGCCGACCTCGCCGTCGGCTGCGGATACAAATACCTCAACGGAGGTCCCGGCGCCCCTGCCTTCATCTACGTGAAGCCGGAGATCGGGGACTCCGTCGACCCTGCGCTCGCAGGCTGGATGGGCCATGAGGCGCCATTCATCTTGATCCCGTCTACCGTCCCGGAGCCGGCATCCAGCGCATGCGCGTCGGCACGCCGCCCATCCTGTCGATGGCAGCGCTCGACGCCGCACTCGAAGCCTGGGACGGGATCGACATGGCGGCGGTGCGGGGGCGCTCCATCGAGCTCACCGAGCGGTTCATTGCAGAAATGGCAAGGCGTTGCCCGGAACTTGAACTCGCAAGTCCGCGCGACCCGAAACGGCGAGGCTCGCAGGTCTCGTTCCGTTTTACCGAGGGCTATGCCGCAATGCAGGCCTGTATCGCAAACGGCGTTGTCGGCGATTTCCGTGCGCCCGACATCATGCGTTTCGGCTTTACGCCACTCTATATAAGCACCGAGGACGTGGTTATCGCAGCCGGAAGGATTGAAAGAGTGATCCGCGAACGGCAGTGGGACCGGCCCGAATACCGCAAGCGAGCGAAGGTGACATGATGAAGCCGGTCCACCCTGAAGCAACGGGCGCGGAGACTGATTTTCGCACGAAGATGTCCTACGGGGACTATCTTCATCTCGAAAAGATCCTCGACGCTCAGTCGCCCCTCTCGGACGCACACGACGAGCTGCTTTTCATCATCCAGCACCAGACGTCGGAACTCTGGATGAAGCTCGCCATCCATGAAATCCGTTCGGCCAAGTTGGCCATTCGCGAAACCCGCCTTCAGCCGGCGTTCAAGATGCTGACCCGTGTAGCGCGTATCTTCGAGCAATTGAACAGCGCCTGGGATGTTCTCAGGACAATGACGCCAAGCGAGTATACGCAATTCCGCGATTCGCTGGGCCAGTCCTCGGGCTTTCAGTCCTGGCAGTATCGCGCGATCGAGTTTCTGGCGGGCAACCGCAATGAGGCGATGCTCAAGCCTCACGCGCATCGCGCGGATGTCACCGCCGAACTTGAGGCGATACTGGCCGAGCCCAGTCTTTATGATGAGGCACTGCTGCTGCTCGCCTGCGAAGGGTTCGATGTCGGCGTGGACGCAAAGCGGACGGATTGGCGTCAGAGCCATCAGGAAAGCCCGGAGGTTCTCGCAACCTGGAAGCAGATCTACCAGGCTCCGGAGCAATATTGGGCGCTCTATGAACTGGCGGAGAAACTGGTCGATTTCGAGGACTATTTCCGCCGGTGGCGCTTTAACCACGTCACGACGGTCGAACGCATTATCGGCCTAAAGCGCGGTACAGGCGGCACCGCTGGCGTGTCGTATCTTCGCCGGATGCTCGAAGTGGAACTCTTCCCCGAGCTGTGGAAACTTCGCACCGAGCTTTGAACCAGTCGCAACGGGACATTTAAACGGAGGTCACCAGCTTGGCCTCCGTGTCGGCCCGAGCGCGAGATCACTTCCGGAAATCGCGCTGCGTCGAACAAGAAGATACGGCGCCTTTGCGCGCCGGCTCTCCTCCCTCTGTACCAATCGAAAGCGGCGGCGCGTGACTTGTCATAGTCGGTGGTTTCGTCCAGATACCCGGCATGAACAGTCGAATCTGCGGATTTCGACGCGGAAATATGCGGCCTTTGGCTCATTTTGAGCCTGCCGCCACCGGAAAGACCTGAAAATGTCTTCGATCGACGCCGGCCTGAGGGCGCCGGAAAAACTCTGGCGCGACGAAATTCGCGCAACGCTTTCACTGAGCTGGCCGATGGTCTTGACGAACCTCGCCCAGACCGCGATGACGGCGACCGATGTGATGATCATCGGCCGCCTTGGCCCGGATACGCTCGCGGCGGGTTCGCTGGGCATCAATCTCTATTTCGCACCGCTGATTTTCGGTCTCGGTCTGATTTACGCGACCACACCGATGATGGCGACCGAACTCGGTCGGCGCCGGAACTCGGTTCGCGACATCCGTCGCACGGTTCGGCAGGGTCTTTGGCTTTCCATTCTCGCCGTCATTCCGATCTGGATCTTGCTGTGGAACGGAGAGGCGATCCTTCGCGCGATGGGTCAGGAGCCGGCGCTGGCAAGGGAAGCCGCGGTCTATCTGCGCTGGCTGCAATGGGCGATCCTGCCGTTCTACGGCTATATCGTGTTGCGCTCCTTCATCTCGGCTCTGGAGCGTCCAGGCTGGGCGCTGGCGATCATGTTTGTCGCTGTCGTTTTCAATGCGGTCGCCAACTGGTGCCTCGTTTTTGGCAATTTCGGTTTTCCGGCCATGGGGATCGCCGGCTCCGGCCTGGCGACGTCGCTGTCCAGCGCGCTCATGTTCCTGGGGCTTGCCGTCGTCGTATCGGTCGAGCGGCAATTCCGGCGCTATCGTCTGTTCGGCCGCTTCTGGCGCGCCGACTGGCCTCGCTTCATGGCGCTGCTGCGTCTAGGCGCGCCGATAGCGGGGATTCTGGCGTTCGAAGTGACGATCTTCAACGCGGCGGCATTCCTGATGGGGTTGATCAATGCGGCATCGCTCGCCGCGCATGCCATTGCGATCCAGATTGCGTCGATCACCTTCATGGTGCCGCTCGGCCTGAACCAGGCCGTGACGGTTCGCGTCGGCCTCGCCTACGGTGCGGGCAATCCGGGCGGAATCAGCCGTGCCGGCTGGGCAGCTTATGTCCTCGGCGTCGGCTTCATGGCGCTGATGGCGCTCGTGATGCTCCTTTGGCCGCGTGTGCTGATCAGCGCGTTCATCGATCTCGACGATCCGGCCAACAGCGCGGTCATCGTGTTGGCGGTGACGTTCCTTTCCTTCGCGGCGCTGTTCCAGATTTTCGACGGGGCACAGGCGGTGGCGTCGGGAATGTTGCGGGGGCTGCACGACACGAAGGTGCCGATGATCCTGGCGGCCATCGGTTATTGGGGCGTGGGACTGCCGCTCGGCGTGTTGCTTGCTTTCCGCTTCGGCTTCGAGGGTAGCGGCATATGGATAGGCTTGTCCGGCGGCTTGGCCGTCGTGGCGGTCCTTCTCTTGCTGCGATGGTTGCGCCGCGAAGAGCTCGGCCTGACCACGAAGCGGCCATAACGGGCGGATTTCCGCTCGAAAAGGCAGTTCGTCTGTTTCCGCGGGACCGATTTCATGCGAAGCACTAGCTAAAGAAGGTCGAGAAATCCGCAGGACGGAAAACATGACGCGCGTGCATCGCGGCGATCAGGCGTTCGATTACGAGTCGCTTTTAGGAACCGAAACCGAGATGCCTTTCTCCGGGGTGCGCAGCTTCATGCGGCGGCGACTGACACGCGATCTCGCGGGCGCCGACTATGCCGTGATGGGGATCCCTTACGATCTCTCCACCTCGGGCCGGCCAGGTTCCCGGCTCGGGCCTGAGGCGCTTCGCCGGGCGACATCCCAGCTTTCCTGGGGCGAGGTCTGGCCCTGGGGCTTCGATCCGTTCGACTGTCTCGCGGTGGTGGACTACGGCGATGTCTTTTACCAGCGCGGCCAGCCGGAGGAGATGCTGGAGAACACGTACCGGCAGGCGCTTGCCGTGCTGAAATCGGGCTGCAAGCTGGTTGGTCTCGGCGGCGATCATCTCATTACCTATCCTCTGCTGAAGGCGCATGCTGAGGTCCACGGGCCGCTGGCGCTGATCCAGTTCGACGCCCATCGGGATACCGCAAAGTCGGCCTGGCTCGACCACGGCTCCTTTGTTCATTTTGCGATGAACGAAGGCCTGATCGATCCGTCGCGTTCAATCCAGATCGGCATCCGCACCCATTATGATCTCGACGATCTGATTACCGTGCTCCACAGACCGTGGGTCCGAAAGCATGGCGTGGAAGCCCTGGTCGCCGAGATCGAGCGTGTGACGGACGGCCTGCCTTGCTACCTTACCTTCGACATCGACAGCGTTGACCCGGCATACGCGCCGGGCACCGGCACGCCCGTGGTGGATGGCCTAACCCCGCACGAAGTCTTCGAGACGATTCGCGCGCTGACGAAACCGAACATCGTCGGCATGGACCTGGTCGAAATTTCGCCGCCTTACGATCCGACCGAAGTGACTGCGTTGTTCGGCGCTTCAGTCATCCTCGAGCATCTTTGCGCGCGCGCTTCCCTGCTGCCGCCCAAGGCCTGATCATGCCGGCTCCCTCGGTCATTATCGATCTGGATGTCATAGCCGAGAATACGAGGCTTGTGACCGAGCGGCTCGCTCTCCATGGGATCGGCACGTTCGGCGTCACCAAGGCTGTCTGCGGCTCGCCGCTGGTGGCCCGGGCGATGCTGCGCGGAGGAGCGGCCGGCCTCGCCAACTCGCGGCTCGATAATGTGCAGCGGCTGCGCCACAGCGGCATTGCCGCGCCGATCATGATGCTGCGCATCCCCTCGGTCACCGAGGCGCCCGAGGTCGTGCGGCTTTGTGACGTGAGCCTGAACTCGGAAGGTGCGGTCCTCGACGCGCTGGCCAGGGCAGCAGAGGAGCAGGGCGTCGTCCATGACGTTATTCTGATGCTCGAAATGGGCGACCGCCGAGAGGGTGTGCCGCCTGAGGACCTGATCCCGCTCGCCAAGACCGCAATAGCTGAACCTTCGCTCCGGCTCGCCGGCATCGGCGCCAATTTCATGTGCGCCAGCGGCGTATTACCGACGATTGAAAAGCTTGAACGGCTGGTCTGGCTGGCGGAGGAGCTGGAGCAGCGCTTCGGCGCCAGGCTCGACTACGTTTCGGGCGGCAACTCGGCGAATCTGGCGCTGATGGAAGCCGAGGGGGTGCCGATGCCGGCGCGCATCAACAATCTGCGTGTCGGCGCGTCGATCCTGCGTGGCGAAAACAGTTTCACGGGCGGCTCGCTGCAGGGGTTCGACAACAGTGCATTCACGCTGGAGGCGGAACTGGTCGAGATCAAGACCAAGCATTCGCTGCCGGACGGCATGACGGGACCCGATGCGTTCGGCAACCGCCTCGTCTTCGAGGATCGCGGCGCAAGGCTGCGCGGCATCGTCAATCTTGGTCGGGTAGACATTAGGCCGGAAGGTCTGCAGGCGCGCCACCGCAACATCGAGATCGTGACGGCGTCGAGCGACCACCTGATCGTCGACATCACCGAGGCGAAGAAATTCGCCGTTGGCGATACGATCCGCTTCGACATGGATTATGGAGCCCTCGTGCAGGCAATGCTTTCGCCCTACATAGAAAAACATCTCGCCGGGCGTGACAACATCGCGCCGCGGCCCAGCGCAATTCGTCTGATTGCGGATGCTTCCGTCCATGATCGGGACGAGACGCGGACCTTTCTGGCTGGCGTGCGCGCGCTTGGCCTTGAGGTCAAGAGCGACGGCATCCCCGAACCTGCGGACCTTCCGCTCTGGATCGTATCGGGCCGCGATGGCATCCACGGGCTGCTCGCGACCGCCGACGTCGATGCCGTCGAAGCCGGGCTGCTATGGATAGACTCCGAAGCGGGCGACATAGGCGCAGTCACGGTGCCGGAATCCACGGCGCTGCTCGGTTTGCGAACAGCGTCCCGCGAGCAGGCGGCGATCATTGCCGAGCGGAAAATCCTTGCGTTCACGATGGAGGATGTCGACCTGATCGGCATTCGCGAGGCCACCCGCCGCGCCATCCAGCGTGTGACCCAAACGACAGATGGTTTCGCGCTGGTCCTCAATGCGTCAGTGGCGCGCGGCATGGACGCAGATCCCCGCGAGGCGGGCCTCAGCTATCGTGAATGCTCGACGGCCATGGAGCGTGTCGCGGCGAGCGAGGAATTGCGGGCGATTGTGCTGTCCGGACTTGGCGCCGACCCGGAGCCCGCCGCTCTCGAAACAGCATACGGCTATCTTCTCAGTGCGCTCGGGAAGCGGATCCTGGCGTAACTGTCTGTGGCTGCAATCGGCGAGGACACAGTCGTTGAATTTGCGCCTGGCACGCTCCCAGGCGATTTCCACATTGAGGGTTCGTACGATAGTCTGCGAATGGCGAGAAACGGGAGTTCAGCGTGACGGAAACGGTCGATGTTGCAATCATTGGCGGAGGCATCGCGGGCGTCTCGCTGGCCTATTTTCTGAGTGCGCATCGTTCCGTCACAGTGCTCGAGCGTGAGACAGCGCTGGGCTACCATTCCAGCGGGCGATCCGCCGCGGAGTTTGCCTTTCGTTTCCATTCGGCGATTGTCGGCAAGCTGGCCGCAGTCAGTTATCCATTTCTGTCCAACCCCCCGTCCGGTTTCACGGAGACGGAGTTGCTCAAGCGCCGTGGCAATCTTCTGATTGCCGACGCGGACAAGGCCGACCGGCTCGCGCAGGTGTTTGCCGAGGAAAGCGCGTCCGGCCCGGGCCTCGAACGGCTGACGGTCGAGGAGGCCATTGCGCGCGCGCCGATCCTGAACCCGAACTATGTGTTCGATGCTTTCTATGATCCCGATTGCTGGGACATCGAGGCGGAAAATCTGCTGCAAGGCTTCGCCAAAGGTGCGCGGGCGAATGGCGCGTCGGTTCAAACCGGAACGGAAGTCCATAAGGCAGTACAAGAAGATGGTGTCTGGATTCTCGAAACCTCGGCAGGCGAAGTTCGAGCGAGAACTATCGTCAACGCTGCCGGCGCCTGGGCCGACCGAACCGCCGAACTGTTCGGGGTAAAGCCGCTCGGAATCGTTCCGTATCGCCGTACGGCGATCACCGTCGATGTGCCGGCGGGTATCGATGTCGGCGCGTTGCCGGAGATCTGTGAGATCGACGAGGTCTTCTACATGAAGCCCGAGGCGGGCCGTTTGCTGGTGTCGCCCGCCGACGCGACGGAAAGCGAGCCCTGCGACGCCCAGCCTGAGGAGCTCGATATCGCTTATGCCGCCTGGTATCTCGAACAGGCGACGACAATCGCCGTGAGCCATGTCGCCCACAGTTGGGCAGGGCTAAGGACGTTCGC
Organism: uncultured Alphaproteobacteria bacterium; assembly: GCA_963735385.1. Lineage (GTDB taxonomy): Bacteria > Pseudomonadota > Alphaproteobacteria > Rhizobiales > Rhizobiaceae > CAVTKY01. The sequence goes on from CAVTKY010000025.1 coordinate 17,534, forward strand.
CAAGGATCGTGTGCCCGTCGTCGGCTTTTCCGGCCAGAAGGAAGGCTTCTTCTGGCTCGCCGGGCAAGGTGGGTTTGGCATCCAGACCGCCCCGGCGCTCGGGCGACTTGCCTCTGATCTGATCGTCGGGAAACCGGTCGCGGCGGATTTTGCCGCGCAGGGACTTAATGCGACGATCTTCGCGCCGCAGCGGTTCGAGGATGGTTGAGCTCCGTCAGCAGGACGGGATTGCGTACTTCCGGCGGCATTCATGCCTGTGAGGCCGGATCCAAACTGGCGGGTGCCCAGTACTACGATCTGAGATCCGTCAGATATGTGTTTTCCGCCATCGAGACAGCGAAGTCCTCCGGGCGCAGATCGGCAATCAGCAGTTCTTCGCCATGCTCTCCCGCCTCTGCCAACATTGTGCCGTCCGGCGCTGCTATGCCCGAAAGTCCGGCATAGGCAAAACGGTTGTCGCCGCCGCAATGGTTCACATAGGCAACGAAAATCTGGTTCTCGAAAGCGCGTACGGGGATCATCTTTCGCGCGATGAACGCCGCATGATCGCTCGCCGGCAGAGCTGTCGGCACCAACACCGCTTGTGCGCCCGCCCGCGCCAGACGCCGCAGATTTTCCGGGAATTCAACGTCGTAGCAGATCAGTATGCCGATCTTCATGCCCCTGAAGGCAATGATCCTGTCGGATGGCCGTTCCGGCGAGAAGAGCGAGCGCTCATAGGGGCCATACAGATGGGATTTCCTGTAAACAGTCGATTGGCCACGTCCATTGGTTAGCAACGCACTGTTGTAGACAGTATTGCCGTCCCGCTCCGCAAAGCCGGCCAGAATGGCGACGCCGGTTTTCTCAGCCAGCGCGCCAAGCCGCAGCGCCATCTCGCCGGTGGCAGGCTCGGCGAGCTCCTGAATCGTATCGCCCGCGCCATAGCCGGTAACGGCCAGTTCCGGCGCTATCAGGAGGTCGACGCGTTTTTCCGCTGCTTCGCGCACGGCCCGTTCGATGCGAGCCAGGTTGGCTTCCGGATCACCCGGCGTCGCGCGCATCTGCAAAGCGGCGATTTGCATCTTATGTCTCCGACGACATAGCGCCCAGCAGCCGCCTGATGTCGCCGAATTTCGCAATCAGCCCGAAGACGACGGCGGCGATCGCTACGAAGAAAATCGAGACCGACGCCATGGTCGGCGTGTAGCCGTAACGAAGCGCGTTGAATATCTTGATGGGCAGCGTCTCCCGCGTGAAGCCGATCGTCATGTAGGCGACGATATATTCGTTGAGCGAAAGCACGAAAGCGAAAGCGTAGCCCGAAACAAGGTAGGGCAGGATCAGCGGGAGGATGACGGTTTTCTGCACCGTGCGGTCGTCGGCTCCCATCGTGGACGCCGCTTCGACGAGCGAGCGGTCGATCGAGGCGAAGCCGAGTGACAGCGTGACCAGTGGCAGGGTGACAAAGAAAATGCCGTGGCTGATTGCTGCCGTCCAGGTCTGTCCGTAAAAGCCGGTTGTCGCCCAGAATGTGAGGAAACCGAGCGCCGTGATGACCGGTGGCAGGATAAAGGGGGCGACGCCGAGCAACTGGAAGATGTTCGCCCAGGGCGCGACGCGCCGCCACAGGAACCAGGCCAGCGGCAGCGCGATGGCGACCGCGATGGCGGCTGCTGTCAAAGCGAGCAGGACAGATGTTATGAGCGCGCTGCGCCATTCCGGATTGAGGAAGATTTCCGAATACCAGGAGAGCGAGAAACCCTTCGGCGGAAACGCAAGGTCCTGCTTTTCGTTGACCGACACGCCGGCCACCACGGCCAGCGGCGCTGCCAGAAACAGCCCGACGAGGAACATGTAAAGCCGGCGCAGAATGGTTTCGGTCATGCCGCGCTCTCCCTGCGACCCACCAGCAGCGTCAGGCCCACCAAAGCCAGCGACATCAACACCAGAAACACCGCCATTGCGGCCGCGAACGGCATGTTCGACTGGTAGATGGCCTGATCGGTGATCAGGACCGAAAGCGTCCAATGTTGCGGGCGTCCGAGGATCTGCGGAAGCAGGTAAGAGCCCAAGGCAAAGACGAAAACCATGATGAGGGTCGCGACGATGGTGTTACGCAGCGCCGGCACGACGACGTTCAGGAATGCGCGGACCGGCGAGGAGCCGAGCGTGCGCGCTGCCTCTAGCAGCGTCGGATCGAGCCGCACAAGCGCCGGATAAAGCACCAGGATCGTGTAGGGCAGCGCCTGGTAGACCATGCCTGTCAGTACAGCGCCGAAACCGGGCAGCAGCGCCTTCGGCTCGGCCATGAGCCCGACCGCGACCAAGAGGTTGGTGATGCCGGCCGTGCGGGAGAAGAGGGTTGACCATGCAAAGCCGATGATCACCTCGGAGAGTGACAGCACCGAAAGTAAGCAGACAAGCCATACCGTCTGTACGCGCCGCGACTGCCTGGTCAGCATGTAAGTGAAGGGGAAAGCAATCGTCACGCAACAGATCGCCACGATCACGGCAAGCATGAGCGAAAAGCCAAGCACCGAGCCGAAAAAAGTGGACAGGAAGCGCGCGTAGTTATCGAAGACGAAGTCGGGCGTATAGAAGCCCGACGGATTGCGCTTGAAGAAGCTGACAGCGATCATCGTCGAAAAGGGAATGACGAAAAACACGATCAGCATCAGCGCGGGAAAGGCAAGCGGCGCGTAGTCGGCCAGTGCCTTCGGAGGCTCGCGTCTCATTGCTTCAACACCACACAACTCTCGGTCGGAAAGACAATTCCGACCTCTTGTCCTTCAACGACATTCGGCCGTTCTCGCGGCGTGGCGACCGCGACGAGCGTCTTGCCGCCCGCCTCGACAAAGGTTTCAATCGTGCCGCCGAGGTCGCGGACAAAGGTGACCGTGCCACTGATCGCGTCCTTCGCGGGCTCGACGATGTGAATGTCTTCGGGCCGGATCGAGACAGAGCCTGACCTCATGCCATCGGGCAGCTTCAGATTGGGAACCACGTGGCCCAGGATAAGCACGCGGCCCGTGCTGTCAGCGGTAACATCCAGCAGATTGGTCGAGCCGATAAAGTCGGCGACGAAGGCATCGGCGGGCTTGCGATAGATTTCGATCGGTGAAGCAGCCTGGCGGATTTTGCCGTGGCCCATGACCACGACGAGATCGGCCATGGTCATGGCTTCACGCTGATCGTGCGTGACTACAATCGTGGTGATGCCGAGTTTCTGCTGCAGCTGGCGAAGTTCCACCTGCATCGCCTCGCGTAACTTGGCGTCGAGCGCTGAAAGCGGCTCGTCGAGTAGGAAGAGCCTCGGCGAGATGGCGAGCGCCCGGGCGATCGCGACACGCTGGCGCTGGCCGCCGGAAAGTTTAGCGACGGCCCGGTCCGCAAAGCCCTGCAAATGAATGAGGCTAAGCAGTTCTTCGGTGCGCTTCTTTTGCTCGTCCCGCGATGCGCCACGAATGCGCAGCGGGTAGGAGATGTTGTCCCCCACCGAAAGATGTGGAAACAGCGCGAGGGACTGAAACACCATACCGAGGTTGCGCTTGTGGGTCGGGATGGGCGTGATGTCCTGACTGTCGAGAACGATCGCACCGCTGGTCGGCTCTTCAAGTCCGGCGATCATCCGGAGAAGCGTGGTCTTGCCGCATCCGGACGGCCCGAGCATGCAGACAAAGGTGCCATGGGGCACAGTGAGCTGCACATTGTCGACGGCAGTGAAACTGCCGAACTGCTTCGAAACGTCCTGAAGCGCCAGTCCTGACATCGGACTTCCTCACCTGTTTCTCGAAGACTGCGGGTTGCAACTCCGGCAGTCAATGTTTTGCTACAGAGCAGTCGTCCAAGCGGCAGCTTGCTCGACCCAGGCAACGGCGTCAAAGGTTGACGCCGCGCCGAATTTTACCGCGGCAGCTTGCGAGACACCGCAGGCTCTGGCCGACCCGACCTTGGGAGGTGCGCCTTCCAAGCCCGGCCGTGCCCGCTGCTGCTGCAAACGCAGAAAACGGTCTCGCTCGATAGCACCTCAGCCGCCGACGATAAGCTCAGTCCACTTCTGGTTGATCCAGTCAGCCTTGGTCGTATAGAGGTCATAGCGCGGGATGATCGGCTCGATATCCGACGACACCGCAGCAAACTCCTCGGGCGTCAGGTCGAGCACTTCTTTCTTGAGCGTCGGCGCGGTGCCGACCTTGCGCGACATCAGACTTTGGATGGCCGGCTGGCTCATGTAGTCGATAAAGACATGCGCTTCGTCGACCTTGGTCGAGGCGCGCGTAAGAACCCAGTTGCCCGAATCCTGGATGCCACCTTCCTTCGGAAATGTCGAACGCACTGGCTGGCCATCGGCAGCGGCGAGACCGGTCACATCGTGATAGTACTGGCCCATCGGGATCTCGCCCGACTTCAGCGCCTGCTCGAACTGGGCCTCGTCGCGGTACCAGAGGCGGACATTCGGCTTCACCTCGGCGAGCTTTTCGAAGGCCTTCAAGAGCCCTTCCTCCGTGTCCAGCGCGTTGGTGCCGCCCATGAAGGTCTTAGCGGTAACTTCCAACAGGAACGAATTGGATGCAAGCGCCAGAAGACCGAGCTTGTCCGCGTTCGCCGGATCCCAGAGTGCTGCCCACGACGTCGGCGGTTCTTTGAAAACATCGGTGTTCGTCACCAAGGTGATGTACCAGGCGACAGCCCCGATGCCAGCCACGCGCCCGTCCGGATATTTGTTGATGAATTGCGGGAGAAGGCTGTCGTAGTTCTTGATCTTCGCAGTGTCGATCGGCGTCCACAGTTCCGTCGACTGGCCCTTGAGCGTCGATGTCTGCGACATCATTGAGACGTCGGCCGGCGCCTGGCCAGCCTTCGCCGCCTGTTCCAGCTGCACGAGCCAAGCTTCCCCGGTCGGCTCGGCAACCGATTCCACGGCAATGCCCGTCGCCTTGGTGAATTCCGGGAAAATGTTCTCGTCGAACGATTTCTTGAAATAGCCGCCGTAGACACCGATCTTCAGCGACTTGTCCTGCGCCCGCACGATCGACGGCATGGCAAGAAGACCGGCAGTGGCAAGGCCGGTGCCGAGCACCGTTCGCCGGCTGATTCTGTTCTTCGGATATGCACTCATCTTTCTTCTCCTTTGTCGCCGGTTGCCCAGCCGGTTCCCACTCGGTTCATTGTTCAAGACCGTTCACGCTCAGTGTACGGCCGCCCGGTTTTCCAGCATGCGCGCATAACGTGTCAGCGGAAAGCAGAGCGCGAAATAAATCAGCGCGACGAGCCCATAGACGGTAAAGGGTTCAAACGTCGCGTTGTTGATGGCGTTCGAGGTGCGGACGAGTTCCTCGAACCCGATGATCGATGTCAACGCCGTGCTTTTGATCAGCTGCACGAGAAAACCGACGGTTGGAGGCCGCGTGATCGCAAAGGCCTGTGGCAGGATAATCAAGCGCAGTTGGGCCACATAGTGCAAGCCGAGACTTGCCGCGGCGTCCCATTGGCCGCGCGGCAGAGCCTCCACGCCGCCGCGCCAGATTTCCGCCAGGAATGCGCTCGCGAAAAACGTCAGGCCGAGGACCGCCGCAGTCCAGGGTTCAATCTTCAATCCTAGTAGCGGCAAGCCGAAGAACATAAGGAAAAGCTGCATGAGCAGCGGCGTACCCTGGAACAGGGCGATATAGAGTTCGGCGCCGCGTCGGAGCCAAGGGCGCTTGTCGATCCGCAGAAGCAACATGCCGAGCCCAACAACTATCCCGCCGGCAAAGGCGACGGCCGAGAGCAGCACGGTCCAGCGCGCCGCAAGAAGCAGATTGCGCAATATGTCCCAGAAGGTGAACTCGATCACGATACACCTCCGGAGAGGACACGGCGCCCGCCCGCAACCATCACGCGACGCAGGCCCACGCTCAGGCCCAAATAGACCAACGTCACCACGAAATAAGTTTCGAACGCGCGAAACGTGCGCGCCTGCAGCATGTCAGCCTCGTAGGTGAGCTCGCGCACGGCGATTTGCGACACGACGGCAGATTCCAGCATCATGATAACGATCTGGCTGGTCAGCGCGGGAAAGATCACAACCAGCGCCTGCGGCAGCACGACCTTAATGAAAACCTGCCTTGGCCTCAGCCCCAGCGCAAGCGCCGCCTCCTTCTGACCGCGCGGAACGGCATCCAGTCCGGCTCCGACGATCTCCGTGCCGTAGGCGGCAAGATTGAGGGTCATCGCGATCATCGCTGCCACGACCGGATCGAGCCGGACGCCGATCGATGGCAGGCCGAAGAAAATGAAGAAGAGTTGGACGAGAAACGGCGTGTTACGGACCAACTCGACATAGAGGCTGATCGCCTTGCTTAGCGGCTTGTTGCCGCTTCGCCGGCCTGCCGCGCCGAGGATGCTGAGCAGGATGCCGGCGAGCGCCGCCACGACGATCAGCAGGATCGTCATGGCAGCGCCCTTCGCGATCATTTCGATCCCGTCAGCCAGCCAGCCGAAATTGAGGCCGTAGGCCACGGCTCGATCAATCCTTGAGGTTTTCAGGATTGAGCGGGGTCTTCAGCCAGGTTTCCGAACTGGCGTTCAACTTGCCATCCACCTGCATCTTGGCAATGGCATCGTTGATCGCGGTCTTGAGCCGGTCCTCGTTCTTGTTGAGGCCGATATGGGACGGTGAGGTAAGGAGTTGGAACTTCTGCTCCGGCTTCAGCTCTTCCTGCCGCGCGAGAACCTGCGCGCCGACATCGTTGCCGACCACCATCAGCTGGGTCTGGCCGGAGATGAAGGCCTGGATCACCGCATTGTAATTGTCGAAGCGTTTGATGTCGGCAGTGGCAGGCGCCGCCTCGGTCAGTGACGTATCCTCCAGCGTGCCGCGGTTCACGGCGATGCTCTTGTCACCGAGGTCTTCCTTGCCTTTGACTTCGAGTGCAGCCGGGCCGATGACGGCGATGTAGTAGGGCGCGTAGGCGGCGGCGAAATCGATGACCTGCTCGCGCTCCTTGCTGTAGCCGACGCTCATAAGCATATCGACGCGCTTTTCGGTCAGATAGGGAATGCGATTCTGCCCGGTAACGGGAACGGGATTGAGCTTAACCTTGAGCGTGTCGGCGATGTATTGGGCGACGTCCATGTCGTAGCCCTTCAGGCTCATGTCGGCGCTCGCCGAGGAGAACGGAGGAAAGTCTGCGAATACGCCGACATTGATAACACCGGCTTTGGTGATGTCGTCGACAGCGTCTGCTTTTGCAGCGCTCGCACCGGCAATCAGGGCGATTGCCATGAGTGATGAATAAAGCCTGCTTTTGATGTTCATGTGTTTGGTTCCCTCTTTCAGATTGCTGATAGCGGCCTGACCGGCTTGTTGTTGTCGGTTTCCGGTCAGGTATTCGTTTGCGGCGTCGCCCCAAGGCTGCTCCCATGCAGCACGGTCGCGCGCCCTGGTTTAGTTCATGCGCTGGAGCCTCGCTTGCCTGCAACGAACGGGCTGAAAACCATGAGGCTCAGGATCTCGAAAAGCACTTGTGCACCGGCGAGTGCCGTGTTGGTCGTCGCATCGTACTGCGGCGCGACTTCCACCACGTCGCCTCCCACCAGGTTCAGGCCCTTGAGGCCGCGCAGGATTTCGAGCACTTCGCGCGTCGTCAGCCCGCCAACTTCCGGCGTACCGGTACCCGGTGCGAAGGCCGGATCAAGGCTGTCGATGTCGAACGAAAGATAAGTCGGTCCGTCGCCGACGATCTCTCGTGCTTTTTCTATGACTGCGGCAATGCCCATTCCGGAAATTTCTTCGGCGTGTATGACCGTCATCCCGGATTCGTATGAGAATTCCCAAAGATATTCGGCCGCGCCGCGAACGCCGACCTGGATCGTCCGCGTCGGATCGAGCACGCCGTCAAGCACCGCATTGCGGAACGGACCGCCGTGATGGAATTTGGTTTGGTCGAATGCGCCGCTGGTGTCGCAATGCGCATCGATATGGATCATCCCCACGGGCTGGTCCTTGCCCACGGCCTTCAGAATCGGATGCGTCATCGAATGATCGCCGCCGACCGACAACGGTACGACACCGGCATCGACGATCTGGCGGATACGGCGTTTGATATCGACATGGCTCTGCTCGAGCCGGTAACGGCTTGCAAACGGCACGTCGCCGATATCGGCAACCCGGAGGTCGAAAACCGGCGCACAGTCAAGGACGTGATTGTACGGGCCAACACGCTCGATCGTGCGCAGAGCGCGCGGCCCGAACCGCGAACCTGGACGATTGGTAACGCCGAGATCCATAGGCACGCCCACGATTGCAACCTGAAGGTCACCGAAGTCGGGATTATCGGCATCGACTTGGCGATACGGAGCGCTCAGGAACGTCGGCACGCCGGCATAGGGGGCCATGCGGGTTCCGCTCCCCGAGAAGATTTTGTCGGCGACGCGGCGGAACTTCGGATCGAACAACTCACCGCCATGGCTTTCACCATACTTTTTCTGCAAGGCGTCGAGCTTGCTGCGGTCCCATGCCATTCGAACAGTCCTCCGAGCGCTGGAGATCTTTGGCCTGCGACGGATCGGAACTTTTGCCGAAGCCTCGGAATATCGGCCTTCGCGGCTAGTTCTGTGTCGTCCCTTCGTGCCATTGCAGCATTGTTGCGGCAGAGTCATTGAAAATACAATTGATATTGTTATAGGGTTTGATGTGAGTTTTCTTCACACGGACTTGTCATGCCGAGGCGACTTCCGCCGTTGAACCCGTTGCGCGCCTTCGAAGCGGCCGCGCGGCATGGCTCGCTCACCAAGGCTGCCGGCGAGTTGCATGTCACGCATGGCGCGATCAGCCATCAGATCAAGGCCTTGGAAGCCTCGCTGAGCGTGCAGCTGTTTGAGCGTTCTGGGCAGCGGCTGAAGCTCACCTCCCATGGCGCCGAACTACTGCCTGCTGTCTCCAATGCTTTTGAAGGGATTGCTGCGGCGACCGCCCGCATGACGCGGCCGACCAGTTCAGGCGCTCTGTCGATCAGCTGTGTGCCGGCGCTCTTGTCGTTCTGGCTGATCCCGCGGCTTGCCAGTTTCACCGCGCAGTTCCCCGATATCAGTCTCACCCTCAATGCCTCGAACGATCCCGGGGACATCCACTCCGCGGATGTGGATGTCTGCGTTCTCTACGGCAACGGCAGCTGGACCGATTGCTGGCTGAAACTCTGGGCGCATTTCGACCTCTTCCCGGTCGTCAGCCCGACCCTCATCAACAACAAACCGATCCGCACCATCCGCGATCTTGCCGATCACGTCGTTCTCCACTCCGACGATGGACGCGAATGGCACACCTGGCTCGCAGCTGCCGATGCGCTCGATCTCGGTCGAGGCCGACAGTACCACCTCAACGACGCGCGGCTTGCCATCGAGGCGGCGGTACACGGCCACGGCGTGGCTCTTGGTGACACGATGACTGCAAGCAGCCTGCTTGCGAAGGGCCAGTTGGTGACGCCGTTCAATCTGTCAGTGCCCGCGGTCGACGCCTTTTATGTCGCATGCCGCAACGACCTGAAGGCAATGCCCATCGTGCGCGTCTTCATTGACTGGTTGTTTGCCGAGCATGAGGCGGAGTCGGGACGGGCCGACATGCCGCTCGCAGGGCAGATCAGTATACGCAGACGGCGCGCGTCTTCTGTCGCAAAGGCTAGGTGAGTTCGGAGGGCAAGGATGACTGCTTTCGTCTTTAACACTACCGCTTCAATCGTGTTCGAGGCAGGCGCGGCTCGCCGGCTGGGCGAGATCGCCGCAAGAGAGCTCGGCGGTACCGTGCTATTCGTCACCGATGCGGGCTTGAGGGGACGCGGCCTTTGCGATGGAGCTATTGCCTCACTGGAGGCCGCCGGCATTTCGCTCACGGTGTTCGACGCGGTCGAGGCGGATCCGTCCCGCGCAACACTCATGAAGGCTGTGGAAGCCGGACGCGGCGCAGCTGTTACGGGCGTCGTCGGTTTTGGCGGCGGCTCGTCGCTCGATGTCGCTAAGCTCGCAGCACTGCTGCTCGGGTCTGGGGAGAACCTTGACGAAGCTTGGGGCGTGGGTAACGCGAAGGGACCGCGCCTGCCGCTGGTGCTCGTTCCGACGACAGCAGGCACTGGCTCTGAAGTCACGCCGGTCTCGATCATCACGGTCGGCGAAGAGGAAAAGCGTGGGGTCTCCTCTCCGGTCATCCTCCCGGACCTCGCCCTCCTCGATCCGGAACTGACGATCAGCCTGCCACCGCATATCACGGCCGCTACAGGCATCGACGCCATGGTTCATGCGATCGAAGCTTACGCCTCCAAAAACGCCAACAACAATCCGCTTTCCAGGATACTCGGGCGACAGGCGTTGAGGCTTCTGGGCGCACATATCGAAACCGCCGTATTCGACGGGAAGGATATCGAGGCGCGAAGCGCCATGCTTCTCGGCTCCATGCTGGCCGGCCAGGCCTTTGCCAACTCACCGGTGGCGGCGGTCCATGCACTGGCCTATCCGATCGGCGGGACGTTCCATGTGGCGCACGGTCTGTCCAACGCCCTGGTGCTTCCCCACGTGCTGCGATTCAACGCACCGGTTGCGGCTCATGTCTATGCCGAAATCGCTGCGGACGCTTTCCCGTTATTGTCAAGCCAGGAGAGCGTGCAGGCATGCTGTGCGGCATTCATCGAGGAATTGGCCGCTCTGTCGGGCAAACTTGGACTTGCGACACGGTTGCGCGACGCCGGCATCGGCCAGGAGCATCTGCCGAAGTTGGCGGCGGACGCGATGAAGCAAACGCGGCTGCTCGTCAACAATCCGCGCCCGCTCTCGGAAGCTGACGCATATGCCATATACCGCGCGGCGTGGTGAAAACATCGGCATTTTTCGCGCTTCTGAATGACCCGGCAGTCGCCGTCAGCACATTTCATCCAATCGGGAAACGCAAACGAGAAGCGCTAACCGTATTTCGATGCTATAGGCCAAAACGTTGGCAGGTGCAGCGCCCGCTGCGAGGATGTTTGGCTCCGGGAGGCTTGAGCTCGATATGACGAAAACCGACATTGCCCGGCGTGTTTATAACCACACATGGAAACTCGATCCGATCGTGCGCAGCCTGCTCGATACGGATTTCTATAAGCTGCTTATGCTGCAGATGATCTGGGGCATGTATCCGAAGGTCGATGCGACTTTCTCGCTGATCAATCGGACGAGTTCGGTGAAACTCGCCGAGGAGATCGATGAGCAGGAACTGCGGGACCACCTCGATCACGCCCGTACGCTGCGCTTCACGAAAAAGGAGATGATCTGGCTGGCGGGTAATAGTTTCTATGGGCGCAAGCAGATCTTCGAGCCCGAGTTCCTTGCTTGGTTGGCCGATTTCCGTTTGCCGGACTATGAGCTCAGGAAGCGCGGCGGCCAGTACGAGCTCGAATTTCCCGGCCCGTGGATGTACACGACAATGTGGGAAATTCCGGCGCTCGCGATCATCAACGAACTGCGCTCGCGTGCGGCCATGAAGGAATTCGGTCCCTTCGCCCTTGATGTGCTCTATGCGCGCGCCAAAGCGAAGATGTGGGCGAAAACCGAACGGCTGAAGAAGTTACCCGGCATCCGGATTTCCGATTTCGGTACCCGGCGGCGTCATTCCTTCCTCTGGCAGCGCTGGTGCGTCGAGGCGCTGAAAGAGGGAATCGGCGAGGCGTTCACCGGCACCAGCAATGTGCTGCTAGCCATGGACACCGATCTTGAAGCGCTCGGCACCAATGCGCACGAATTGCCCATGGTGCTCGCCGCCCTTGCCCGCACCGACGAGGAACTGCTGCGTTCGCCCTACAAGGTGTTGCAGGACTGGCAGCGTTACTATGGCGGCAATCTGCTGATCGTGTTGCCCGATTCGTTCGGCACCGCCGCGTTCCTTCGCGACGCCCCGGATTGGGTCGCCGATTGGACCGGCTTCCGGCCGGACAGCGCTCCTCCGATCGAGGGAGGCGAAAGGATCATTGCCTGGTGGCGCGAGAGGGGCAAAAATCCCAAGGACAAACTTCTCATCTTTTCGGATGGCCTCGACGTCGAGACGATCGAGGAGACGTACCGGCATTTCCGCGGCAAGGTCCGCATGGCCTTTGGCTGGGGCACCAATCTGACCAATGATTTCGAGGACTGTGCACCGGTGGAAACCGATGGGCTGAACGCGATTTCGCTGGTGTGCAAGGTCACCAGAGCAAATGGCCGGCCGGCCGTGAAACTTTCGGACAATCCGGCCAAGGCGACGGGCGATGAACGCGAGATCAGCCGCTATCTGAAGCTCTTCGGCGAGGAAGAGGCGCGGGTGGAGCGCGCCGTCTACGTTTGAAGCGATGCCGGCATGAAAGCGGCGCCGCCCGTTCTTTCTCTGGCATGTCTTGCTGTCTCGTGCGGCGGGGCGCTGGCGCACGCTTCCGATCGCGGACATGTTCTGCTCCTGCCGACCGGATACTATTTGACCGGCGGCGTCCTTGCGGTCGCCGCAAGCTTCGTTGTGCTGGTCGTATTACCGCCGTCGTTTCTCAAGGATTTTGCACGACAGCGCGTCGCGCTTTTTAGGATCGGCACGGACGCCCACGCCGCGGTCAGCCTGCTCGCATTTGTTCTCATGTGCGTCCTTATCGCGGCAGGGTTCCTGGGCAGCCGCGATCCATTGTCAAACCCGTTGCCGCTGACAGTTTGGACGTTGCTCTGGGTCGGCGTGACCCTGGTGCAGGGACTTTTTGGCAATCTCTGGTCATGGATCAATCCCTGGTACGGACCGTACAGATTGGTGCGCCGTTTGGCCGGGTTCGAAGCAGCGGACGCTTTACTCGCGGAGGAGGCGGAGAAAGAACCGTCGGTGTTGCGACTGGCTTCCTGGTCCCTCCATGGGATAAGCAAACCCCGGCAGAGGGACGCGCGGGAATCTTATACGGCCTATGGCAAGAAAGACCGGTCCCGTTGGCCCCCGCTCGGATATTGGCCGGCCGTCCTCCTTTTCTTCGGTTTTGCATGGTTTGAACTTGTATACCCGGCCCCCGACGATCCGGCCCGTCTAGCGCTGGTTGTCGCGACCTATTGGGCTGGCAACTTCGCCTGCATGCTGCTCGTCGGCTATTCCGCATGGAGCAAGCGCGGCGAATGCCTCTCCGTCTTCTTTGGCATGATTTCGCGCCTGTCGATCCTCGAATTTGCCTCGGCACCGGGAGACGGTTCGGGCGAAGTGCGACTGTGCTGGCCAGGAGCCAAGCTCCATCATGCCGAACCACTGCCATTGAGCGGCGTGCTGTTCCTTCTCCTGGCGCTCGGTTCCGTGTCGTTCGATGGCTTGTCGAAGACGTTCCTTTGGCTTGGATCGAATGGCATAAACCCGCTCGAATTCCCCGGCCGGTCAGCGCTGATGGGAGTGAACACGGCGGGATTGCTGCTGACATTCGGCGTCCTCGCCGCAGTCTTTCTCAGCGCTGTGTGGCTCGGGGAATTGTTGGCGTCCGGCACGAACAGGGTGATTGTTTCGGCCGGCCTGCTCGTCTGGTCGATTGTGCCGATTGCGCTGGCCTACCACTTCGCGCACTACCTAACGTCACTGGTCGTCAACGGACAATACGCGCTTGTCGCGATCTCCGACCCGTTCTCCAAGGGCTGGAACCTTTTCGGCACCGCTTACATGCCGGTCTCGGCGGGCGTGGTCGCGGGTGCTCGCTCGGCATGGGTGCTTTGGAACTTGCAGGCCAGTGCAATCGTAGTGGGCCACATGCTTGCCGTTCTGATCGCGCACCTGCTCGCAACGCGGCTCCACACGGAGCCGGCCCGCGCCATCCTTAGCCAAATTCCGCTGGCGCTCCTGATGATCCTCTACACGGTTTTCGGCCTGTGGCTGTTGTCCACACCGGCCGTTGGATGACGCGGAGGCAAGTGCTATTGCCATGGTTTGTGATTGATGATGTAGTTTGTAAACATTGCAATTTTTGCCGCGCGCGATAAGCAGTATGTCGGCCAGGACGGCAAGAAATAAAGGGGACAGGGCATGACTGGAAATCGCGGTCGGAATGGTTCGCTCGACAACACGCTGACACGCAGATCAGCCCTCAAAGGCATGGGCGCAGCGGCGGGAATGGCGGTTGCCCCCGGCTATGTCCGATATGCTCAGGCGCAATCGTCTGCTCCGATCAAGATCGGTTTCCAGGCGCACCGCACCGGCATCGGCGCGGCGTATGGGCGCTGGTATGAAAAGACGACCAACGCAGCGATCAAGCTCATCAATGAAGGTGGCGGCATCAATGGCCGCCCTGTGGAAATCGTTGTCGAGGATGATGGCACCGATCCGAAGCGGGGCGCCGAGGTCGTCGGCAAATTCGCTACGCAGCACAAGACTGACATTGTTTACGGCACGCTCTTTTCCCATGTGGTCATCGGCTCTGCGCCGACCGCGGGCGAGTTGAAAATCCCATACTTTGTCGTCAGCGAAGGCCATCACGTCGCCTCAACCAAACTGAATCGCTATTGCTTCCAGCCGGGCATAACAGACGTGAAGAGCCAGGTGATCTCGATGGCGCCTTGGATTGCCAGCAATGTCGGCAAGAAGGTCGCCATGATCTTTCCGGATTTCGCGTTCGGCCACGATCACCGTGATTATTTTACACCGGCCATCAAGGCGCAGGGCGGCGATGTGATCGCGCAAATCCCGATCCCGCCGACAGAGAGCTCGTTCACCCGCTACTTCCCGCAAATTCCGGCAGACACGGAAGTTCTCTACCATGTGATGGTCGGCCCGGCTGTTCTGACCTTCGTCAAGGAACTCGGCGAATTCTACGGTTCAAACCGGCCCCAGCTTTTTGGCTTCATCAACTCGCTCGAGGCCGTCGATCTGGCCAGCCCCGGCCTGGAGTTTTTGGACGGGAGCCATTTCTGGGAAGGTTCGCCGCGCTACCTCCAAGCTGACGCTTCAGAAGCGCAGAAATTCTACCGCGACGCCGTTGGCATCGACGAGAACGGGGCAGCTGTGGGCGACCCGAAGGATGTGTCCACGGCAGCCCACATGTTCGGCTGCTGGGAAACGCTCTATGTCATCAAGAAAGCGATGGAGAGCGCCGGCTACAAGGGTCCGGAAGACCGTGCGAAACTGGTCGAGGCTACAGAGGCCTTGACCGCTTTCGAAGAGGGCAAGGAGCACCCTCAGGGCGACAAGACCTTCAACGGCAAGATCCACCAGTGCTTCGGCCACCAGAACATTTCCAAGGTGGAAGGCGGCAAGCTCAAAGTGGTGCATCGCACCGCGATCGAGGATGGCCTTTACGAGCCGGAAGGGGACTACACCACACAGCCGCTGTGAACGTTGCAAGCGGAACCCGCGAACTGAAAAGCTACCGTATCGTCTATGACCTCAAGGAGGAAACGGGTTCCATCCTTGCGATTGTGCACGCCGCCCAACAGTGGCCGACGTTAGCCGAGAGTAGCGCAACCTGAATGGCATTCGGACCTCATCTTCTCCTGGCTACTCTTGAAGGACTGGTGATGTCGGCCGTGCTGGCGCTGACGGCGCTCGGTCTGTCGCTGGTGTTTGGCGTCATGCGTGTGGTCAACGTCGCCCATGGCGAGTTCTTCATGCTGGGCGCGGTGCTGGCCTGGTGGGCTTCAACCCTGGTCGTCGGC
Source organism: uncultured Alphaproteobacteria bacterium (assembly GCA_963735385.1). GTDB lineage: Bacteria > Pseudomonadota > Alphaproteobacteria > Rhizobiales > Rhizobiaceae > CAVTKY01. Next base: position 33,146 of record CAVTKY010000025.1, read on the forward strand.
CATCCTGCGATGGGCTTCCTGCTCGCGCTGGTGATCAGTCCCTTGGTCGCCGGCGCAATCGCATTGCTGGCGGAGCGCCTGGTGCTTCGCCGGCTAAACTACAATCCTGAGGCAACGATCGTCGCCACGATCGGCATGCTGTACATCATCCAGCAGGCCGTGCTCACGATATACGGGCCCGAGGCGCGGCCCGTTGCGCCGCCATTCAGCTACCGCATCGTGCTGCTGTGGTTCGGCTACTCCGGCTACAAGCTTTCCATCATCGCGGCTTCCTCAGATTCTCATGCTCGCGACCTGGTTCGTTCTCACCCGCACCAGGATTGGCCTGGTCATGCGCGCGACCCAATTTGATCGCGAGACCGCGCAGGCTTTCGGTATTCCCGTTGACCGCGTCTACGCGGGCGTCTTCGCTCTGGGCGCCATGCTCGCCGCGATCGCAGCCGTGCTCATCGTGCCGATCCAGCAGGCGCATTATCTGATGGGGCTCGATCCATTGCTCCTGTCTTTCATTGTCGTCATCATCGGTGGCCTGGGGTCGCTGCGCGGCACGGTCATTGCAGCCGTACTGATCGGATTGTCCGACGGCATCATCTCCGTGTTCTTCTCCCCGACCCTTGCCAAGATGATCGCGACGATGCTCGTTGCGCTGGTCCTCGTCTTCCGTCCGCAAGGCCTCTTTGGAACCGCGCCACGATGAACGGGGACCGGGCGACATTGCGTGTCTACACGCTTCACGCGGGTGTACTCGCGGTTCTTTTCCTTCTGCAGTTCGTTCTGCCGGCCTATCACCATGGCGTGTTGGCGCGCGTGATGGTGCTCGCCGTTTTCGCGATGGGCTACAATATTCTCTTCGGCTACACGGGTCTGCTCAGCCTGGGGCACGCCATGTTCTTTTCAGCCGGTCTCTATGGCGCGGGGCTCACAATCGATCACTGGGGCTTCGGCGTGGCTGCGGGATTTGCCGCAGGGCTGGCGTCAGGCGCTTTGCTTGCCTTCGTCATCGGGCTACTTGCTCTGCGGACCACCGGTGTCGCGTTCATGATCGTCACGATGATGTTTGCCCAGGTGCTGTATCTCACGACGCTCTACTTCGCCCCATGGACGCGCGGCGACGAAGGTTTTGTGCTGGCTCAGTCTGTTCGTCAGTTGAATGTTGGCGGACTACATTTTGATCTCACCCATCCTTCGACGCGTTATATGGCGGCGTTCCTGCTTTTTTCGACCGCATTGACCGTCACTCTGCTGATCGTGCGGTCCGCCCACGGCCGGGTGCTGATCGCCATCCGCGAGAACGAGGAACGTGTGCGGATGCTTGGCTACGATGCCTTTGCCAACAAATTGGCGGCCGTCGTGGTCTCCGGCGTCATCTGTGCTGCGGCGGGTGCTGCCTACGCGGTTCTCTTCGGGTACGTCGGATCCACTTTTGCCTCGGTGCAATACTCGATCCTGCCACTGCTCTGGGTATTGCTCGGCGGCGCCGCCACCGCGCTCGGTCCGATGCTCGGAACCCTGTTCATGTACTACGTGGTTGACGTCACAAGCGGCTACACCTCGGCTTACCTGCTCATCGTCGGCGTCGCGCTCGTCGTGCTGGTGCTTTTTTTTCCAAAGGGCGTGCTTGGAACCGTACGCGACCGCTGGGTTCGGTGGCTGCCATGACGCCTCTCCTGACGACGAAGGATCTCAGCCGGAATTTCGGCGGTTTGCATGCCGTCCGCGGGGTGGACTTCCAGGTCATGCCGGGCGAAATCCGCGCGATCATCGGACCGAACGGCGCGGGCAAGACAACCTTCGTCAACCTCATCTGCGGACGCATTGAACCATCGTCCGGTGCGGTAGCGTTCGACGGCGAAGACATAACTCAGCTGCCCGCGCACGACCGCGTCAGGCGCGGTATCGCCTATACATTTCAGATAACGAGTGTTTTCGCCAATCTGACAGCTTACGAAAATGTTGCCTTGTCCGTGCAGCGGTCGCTGATTGACCGTAAGCAGGACCGCGCTCCGCAGAAACGCGCCGCCGCACTTCATCGCGGCGTGCTTGAAGCACTTCAGCAAACGGGCCTTGCGGATCGCCGGGCGGTAAACGCGGGAAGCCTGTCCTACGGCCATCAACGGCTGCTCGAAGTCGCTATGGGACTTGCCCTGAAGCCGCGGCTCCTGATCCTCGATGAGCCGACGCAAGGTCTTTCAGATAGCGAGATCGAGAATTTCGTCTCCCTTGTCCGCGACATCGCCGGGGATACGACAGTGCTCCTGATCGAGCACAACATGCCTGTCGTTATGGCGCTGGCCGAGCGAATTACTGTCCTGAATGCAGGGCGCATCTTGGCCGAAGGAACGCCGGAGGAAATCAGGCGGAACGCCGAAGTTCAGAACGCCTATCTGGGAACGCCGGCTGATGGATAGCGCGCTTACGATACGCGGTCTGGATTGTTTCTACGGCGAAGTGCAGGTGCTGCACTCGATCGCGCTCGAACTGAGACGGGGCGAAGTGCTCTGCCTGCTCGGCCGCAATGGCGCCGGCAAGACGACATTGCTGAAAGCGATCATGGGCCTTGTTCCTGCGCGGGCCGGCTCGATCCTGCTCGACCGCAAGGAACTGACGCAACTGCCGCCGCATGAGGTGCCCAAGGCAGGCATTGCCTATGTGCCGCAAGGCCGGCGTCTGTTCTCTGATTTGACGGTCGCCGAAAACATTGAGATCGGGCTGATGGCGCGCAAAAAGGGAAACCAAACTCGGGAAAAAGTCCTCGATCTCTTCCCGGTCCTGCGCGAGCGGTTCCAGCAGCGTTCCGGCACGCTCTCCGGAGGCGAGCAACAGATGCTGGCGATGGCGCGCGCGCTGTGCCTGGAACCCGACGTGTTGCTTCTCGACGAACCCACCGAGGGGCTCATGCCGTCCATGATTGCGAGGATACGCGACGCGATCGGAGGGCTGCGCGGGCAGGGCGTCTCGACGATTCTGGTCGAACAAAGGGTCGACGCGGTGCTTCCTGTCGCCGACCGCGTGGCCTTCATTGAGAACGGCCGCAATCGCGAGACGGTCGATGTCGAAATATTGCGCAACGACCCCGCACTCGTGCATCGGTATGTCGGGGTGGGATAATCTGTCTTCGCGGCCAGATCGGATTCAAGGGCGTCAAACCAACCGCACGCCGGCGTCGCGCATCCTGCCAAGCATCAGCTCCATCGAACCGCCAAGGTCGATGCCGCGACAGGCGTCCAGCCGCACAGTCGTGTTCAGGCCCAGTTTGACGGCATCAAGCGCGGAATACGCCACGCAATAATCTGTCGCCAGCCCGGCCAGCGTGATGCTTCTGATCCCGCGCTCTCCGAGATAGCCGCCAAGACCGGTCGGGGTTGTGTGGTCATTCTCGAAGAAGGCGGAATAGCTGTCGATCGCACCGCGAAAGCCCTTGCGGATAATCAATTCGCTTCGGGTACGGTTGAGATGGGGATGAAAGGCCGCGCCTCCCGAACCCTGGATACAATGATCGGGCCATAGGGTCTGATCCCCATAGGGCATCCGGATCGTCTCGAAGGGCTGTTTGCCTGGATGGCTTGAGGCAAAGCTCGAATGGTGCGCCGGATGCCAGTCCTGAGTCAGAATCAGATGCTCGAACTCATGCGAAAGCTCGTTGATGACCGGCACAACTTCGTCGCCGCCGGCCACCGCCAGCGCCCCGCCGGGGCAGAAATCATTCTGAACATCGATTACGACCAGAGCTTTTTCGGCCATGGGTGCCCCGTTTCGGAAGGCGCTTCGTGCAATTCCTGCAAAGCACAACGAAAAACGGCAACGCAGTCAACCTCTTTCGCCAGTGCGGCGAATCCGAAATACGTATTCCCTTGGAGCGAGGCTAAGATCGAATTTCGGATTCAAAGCCCTGAACGCGGATGCCATGGAAATGACAGGAACTTCAAATCCACTACACTAGTCGGGGGTCTGCTTCCGTCTGGGAAGCCGGCAGGGAGCGCAGCCGAAGCGGATTCTGCGACGGACGCCCTACCGATAATCATTTGCATACGAACGAATTTCGCGTACTCTCGCCAGCGGAGGCATCGTGTGACACGTTACGCGAAACCCGCGACGACGAGAGAGGCGCTTGCGCTGCTCGAAGAAGGGCAGTGGCGCATTCTCGCCGGTGGAACGGACTTTTACCCCGCCCTTGCCAACCAGCCCCTGAAGGAAAACGTGCTCGACATCAACGGGCTCGGCGAGCTGCGCGGTATCACCGAGACCGACACGCAATTCGTTATCGGTGCGCGTACGACCTGGACCGACTTTATTGCCAGTCTGCTGCCGCCTTCGTTTGATGCCCTGAAGGAAGCGGCGCGCGAAGTCGGCTCCGTCCAGATCCAGAACACCGCGACGGTTGCAGGCAATCTCTGCAACGCTTCGCCGGCAGCCGATGGCGTCCCGGCGCTGATGATCGTCGACGCCGAGGCGGAAATCCACTCGCTGGGATCGGTCCGATACCTCTCGCTCGACCAGTTCATCCTGGGCAACCGCCGGACTGCACTGAAGAGTTCGGAGCTCGTGACTGCGATTAGGGTTCCCAAGCGTTCGGTTGCAGGCGCCTCATCGTTCTTCAAGCTCGGCGCGCGCCGCTATCTCGTGATTTCGATCGCCATGGCAGCCGCCCGGATCGCGGTGAACAGCGACGGCTTGATCGAGGACGCAGCCATATCGGTCGGCGCGTGTTCGGCGGTAGCCGTCCGCCTGACCGCGCTCGAATCCGCCTTGCTCGGCCATCCTGCCAGCAGCAGACCGGGGCAGCTCGTTCAGCCAACGCATCTGTCCGAACTTCGGCCGATCGACGATGTTCGCGGCAGCGCTGAATACCGCCGCTGGGCGGCGGTGGAAATCGTAGCGCGTGCCGTGACTGCGGCCGCCGGTAAGGCCAGACAGGCCGGCCAGTCCGCAACGGTGGCCGCATGAGACGCCACCGGCATTACTTTCGAAGTCAACGGCCAGTCCATCTCGGTCGCCGTGCCGCCCGTCGCCCGGCTTTCTTCGGTCTTGCGCGACGAGCTCGGATTGACCGGCACGAAGGTCGGCTGCGACGCCGGTGACTGCGGGGCGTGCACTGTGCTTCTCGACGGCGAGGCGGTCTGCGCCTGTCTGGTCCCCGTTGCTTCAGCGGCGGGCAGGAAGGTGCGCACGGTTGAAGGTCTCGCCAACGGCAAGCTCTCGTCGCTGCAGGCGTCTTTTCTCGAGCACGGGGCCGCCCAATGCGGCATCTGTACACCGGGCCTCTTGATGGCGGCGACGGCTCTGCTCGAGCGCAAGCCTGCACCGAACGAAGAAGACGTGAATGCTGCGCTCGGCGGCATTCTTTGCCGCTGCACGGGCTATCGCAAGATCATCCGCGCCGTGATGGAGGCCGAGCGCTTTGAGGGCGCCACCGCCTTACCTTCCCCTTTGTGGGGAGGGTCGATCCACAAAGCGGAGCAGGGCGGGCGTGGACACGATTGCGCGAAACGTTCGCCGCCCCCGCCCGGCGCGGCGGGCCATAGGGCGGCCAGCGAACGTCCCGCTGGTGAGACCGTGGGCAAGCGGCTGATCCGCCTGGACGGCGTCCCGAAAGTAACGGGCGCGGATATCTTTGGCGCGGACGGTTTTCCCAGAGACGCTCTTTCGGTTCTGGTCGTGCGCTCACCCTATTGGCGCGCATCCTTCCTTTTTGGCGACCTTGATGGCTTTGTGGCTGCTCATCCGGGCATCGCCGCTGTCTACACGGCGAAGGACATTCCGGGGCGCAACTGTTTCGGGGTGTTGCCGGCTTTCGCCGACCAACCCGCTCTGGCCGAAAGTCATGCGCGCTTCCGTAGCGAGGCCGTTGCGGTTATCGCGGGCGAACCTGAGGCGATCCGCGAACTGGATATCGGCGAGTTCCCGATCGTATGGACGGAGCTGCCGCATGTGCTTGAACCCCGAGATGCTCTCGCTATCGGCGGATTGGTCCATTCCGCCCGAGCCGACAATATCCTCACGCAAGGCTTCGTTGAGCGGGGCAATCCCGACAAGGCCATTAGTGCATCGCCCTGTTTCGTCTCCGGCGTGATCGAAACATCGTATGTGGAGCATGCATATATCGAGCCGGAGGCCGGCTGGGCCGAGATGGATGGCGACACGCTGGTCATTCGCGCCTGCACCCAGGCTCCATATATGGATCGGGAAGACACAGCGGCCGTGCTCGGGCTGAAACCGGAAAAGGTCCGTATCGTGCCAACGGCAACCGGTGGCGGTTTTGGGTCGAAGCTGGACATCTCCGTGCAGCCCTTGATCGGGATCGTTGCGCTGAAGACCGGCCGTCCAGCCACACTGGCCTATTCACGAGCAGAGTTGATGATGTCGACCACTAAACGCCACCCCGCTTCAATGCGAGCCACGATCGCGGCGGATGCCGAGGGCAATGTGACCGGCATGGTGTTTGAAGGCGACTTCAACACTGGCGCCTATGCGAGTTGGGGGCCGACCGTGGCGGTCCGTGTTCCGGTGCATGCCTCCGGTCCTTATGTCACCCCGAACTATCGCGCGGCCAGCCGTGCCATTCATACCAATGGGCCGATCTCCGGGGCTTTCCGAGGCTTCGGGGTGCCGCAGGCGACGATCATGCAGGAAACACTGTATGACGAACTGGCCGGCCGGCTTGCCATGGATAGGCTGGAGTTTCGTTTGAAAAACGCGCTTCAGAACGGATCCGAAACAGTCACGGGCCACGTTCTGAACGAAGGTGTCGGCATAAGGGCGTGTCTTTACGCGCTCAAGCCGCATTGGGAACGTGCACTCGAGGATGCCTCTTTCTTCAACCAGGATAACACTGACCGCAAACGCGGTGTGGGGGTCGCATCCTGCTGGTACGGTTGCGGCAACACGGGCCTCCCGAACCCCGCAACCATGAAGATTGGCATCTCGCGCGACGGCAAGGTCGTCTTCCATCAGGGCGCGGTCGACATTGGCCAGGGCTCGACCACGGTAATCAGCCAGATCGCCGCTGAGGCGCTTGGCCTCCCGCTCGCCGACTTCCGGTTGAAAGGAGCCGACACCGCTATTACTCCGGATGCCGGCAAGACCTCCGCCTCCCGAACAACTTTTGTTGCCGGTAAGGCGGCGCAGCGCGCCGCGCAAAGCTTACGCGACCAGATACTGAGATTCGCCAACGTCTCCGAGCGCGCTCTGTTGTCGCTCAGCGCCAATACGCTGACGATCCGCGAGGGTGATGCAGTTCGCCATGTCAATTTGTCGGATCTGGATGAGGACGCGGACGGATATGTTTTCGCGGCGCTGGAAAGCTACGACCCGCCAACGACGCCGCTGAACGCCAAAGGCCAGGGCAGACCCTACGCCGTTTACGGCTACGGCGCTCAGATCGCCGAACTGGAAGTTGACATGGCACTCGGGACGGTAAAGCTGATCAAAATCACGGCGGCGCATGATGTCGGCAAAGCGATCAATCCGCTGCTGGTGGAGGGGCAGATCGAGGGCGGCATCGCACAAGGCATCGGTATGGCGCTGATGGAGGAATATGTCCCCGGCCGCACCGAAAACCTGCACGACTATCTCATCCCGACGATCGGCGATGTGCCGCCCATTGAAACGATCCTGGTCGAAGTGCCGGACCCGGAAGGTCCCTTTGGGGCGAAAGGGCTTGGCGAACATGTGCTGATCCCCACCGCGCCGTCGATCCTCAATGCCATCCGCCATGCCACTGGTGTGTTGGTGACGACAATTCCGGCGACTCCAAGCCGGGTGCTGGCCGCGATCCGCGCAGCCGGGGTGCCATCATGAGCGAAATCGCGGAACGTTTTGAAACGCACGAGGCCGGCGCCAAGCAGGTCGGCGAGAAGATCCGGTGCGATGCGTGCCCTGTGATGTGCTACATCGCGGACGGCCGCACGGGGGCCTGCGACCGCTACGGCAATGTCGGTGGCCGCGTCGTGCGCATGGATCCGCTGACGATCCTGCGTCACGCGGAGGAAACCGGCGGCGAGGTCGTTCCCTTCGAGGGCGAGGCCTGGAGCGGCAATCTCGTGAACAGCAGCCGGCGTTTCGTTACCGCCATCGGGGCCGGTACAACCTATCCCGATTACAAGCCCGCGCCCTTCATTGTGTCGCAGGAAGTTGAAGGCGTCGACCTGGTGACCGTGGTGACCGAGGGCATCTTCTCCTATTGCGGTGTGAAGGTGAAAATCGACACCGACCGTCACCTTGGCCCGGAAACGGCGACCGTGCGGGCCCAGGGCGAGGCGGTAGGCCATGTCACGACAGGCGAATATGGTTCGCAGATGCTGTCGCTGGGCGGGGTCAATCACCTGACCGGGGGCTCGAAGGCCGAAGGCCGGGTTACATGCGAGACGCTGCTCAACCTTTGCAATCGCCAACCGGTGGAAATTGCGATCGACGGCGGCGCGACCGTCATCGTCGAAGCGGGCAAGGCCCCGGTGATTGATGGCAAGTTGGAAGAACGGATGCGAGTTCGGCTGCGGCTCAGCCACGATCGGCATGTTCGCCACACAGTGGCGGGGCCTCGTGGACGAGGTCGTCGTTGTCGACGATCACATCACCGGCGTCGTCTCCGAGCATCAGGCCGGCAAGGTGCTGGGGTGGGAAGATACGGGCATCAAGATCATCGGTCGACGCTCGACTCCGGGCCGCTATTTCAAGGTTTCGGAGCCCGGCCTCGGCTGGGGCGGAACCACGATTTCCGACCCGCTTAGCATATTGGGAGAGTGGAACCCCCGAAAAGGCGCAAAGCCCGGTCTCTCGATGCTGATGGTTTCCACGACGGGGGAACAGTTCGCCTATTACGAGCTCGACGAAAACCTGAGGCCCGTCGAAAGGCCGTTTCCGGAGCGGCTGAGAAAATCTGTTGATCTAATCGAGGACAATTGCGAGCCAGCGCTATGCACCGTGCTTTTCATCGGCGGTGCCGGCGGTTCGCTGCGCGCCGGCGTGGTGGAGAACCCCGTCAATCTCACGCGCTCGGTCCAGGGGTTGAAGACCTATGTGACGGTGGGCGGTGCACCTGTCTATGTCTGGCCGGGCGGTGGCATCACGCTGATGGTCGACGTGACCCGCGTGCCTGACAATGCATTCGGCTATGTGCCAACGCCGGCGCTTGTCGCCCCGATCGAATTCACTTTGCGGCGAGACGACTATGAGCGGCTGGGCGGTCACGCATCGGAGGTGCGCACTATCGAGGATGTGGTTGCGCGCGGCGGTGAATATCTCAACCCGCGCCGCGACAGAAGTGCCGGCAATCCATGGCCACCGCTGCAACAGTTACGCCAGGGGACGCCGCAATGAACGGCACCCAAGCTGCGTGGCTGCCGGATGGACGGCGGCTACATCTCAATCACGGGCCGATCGACCTGATCGTCGAGGCGTTTGGCCGTCCTGACGAAATCCTGCAAGCCTATGCGCAGGCGGCGAAGCGGTTTGAAACGGTCTTGACCGAGCTGGTGGAAGAATTGGGCGAGCTTCGCCGTCCTGCCGAAGCCATACCCCGCTCTTTCGCAGGGCCAACGGCCAATCGCATGGAGCGGGCTGTTTGCCGTCATGCTCCGGCCTTCATAACGCCGATGGCGGCGGTGGCGGGCGCGGTTGCCGACGAGATCATGGCCGCGTTGCTGAGCGGGAGATGTCTCGCCAAGGCCTATGTGAACAACGGCGGCGACATTGCCGTCCATCTCTCCGAGGGCCAGTCGATGACAGCCGCCATCGCCGGTACCGGCCACGGGCTGGCGGACCGCATTGTCATCCGCGCCAGTGATCCGGTGCGCGGCATCGCCACCAGCGGCTGGCGCGGCCGCAGCCATTCCCTGGGCATCGCCGATGCCGTGACGGTCTTGGCGAGGACAGCGGCCGACGCCGATGCCGCGGCAACGCTCATCGCCAATGCTGTCGACCTGCCGGGGCATCCTGCCGTCGCGCGCGTTCCCGCGTCGATAATCGATCCCGACAGCGACCTCGGCGCACGTCTGGTGACGCAGGATGTCGGCCCACTGTCCTCCGGCGAAGTAGACGACGCGCTCGATCGCGGGCTTGCTGTGGCTGAAGCGATGCGAAGCGATGGCAGAATCGCGGCTGCCGCCCTGTTCCTGAACAGTGAAGTTCGGCTATGCGGCGACGTTATGCATCGTTCGTTAGCCGGCTCCGACGACCGATCCGACCCGTTTGCCTCGCAGGATCGCATCCGTCAGCGGGTCAACCGGTCGTCGCGGCCAGAAGCGCCGAGCGTTCGCCAGAAGGTTGCCGCAATCATGACAAGAAAGGCATCCCATGCCTGACTTTCCCATCCGCAAGATAGCCCTCCTGGTCGAAGACATCTTCCACGAGGGCGGCCCTGTGCCGAAGGAGCCTCGCCGTCGCGCGGCGGCGATGGCGTTGGTGAAGAATCCGTTCGCCGGACGCTATGTCGAAGAGTTGCAAGGCGCGATGGATGACCTGAAGCCGCTGGGCCTGCAACTCACGGACCGGCTGATCCTCGCACTGGGCGGCGATATCAAAGCTATCGACGGTTTCGGCAAAGGCGCCATCGTCGGCACGGCCGGAGAACTGGAGCATGGCGCGTTGTGGCATGTTCCCGGCGGCTACGCGATGCGCGAAAGGTTGGGCGAAGCAAGGGCCATCGTGCCTTCGGCCAAGAAGGTCGGTTCGTTCGGCTGTCGTCTCGACGTGCCGATCGGCCACATCAATGCCGCTTATGTGCGAAGTCATTTCGATGCCATGGAAGTCGGCATCAGCGACGGGCCGCGTCCCGATGAAATCCTTTTCTGCCTTGCCATGACGACTGGCCCCCGCATCCATGCCCGCATGGGCGGCCTGGCCGCCAAGGATGTGAAGGGCGAGGACGGACTAAGGTGAACCCGGCAAGCAGCAAGCTCAAGCTCGTCGCGCCGGACAGCCCTTCGGACGACTACCATTTGCAGGACCAGGTCGGTTTCGTGCTTCGCAAGGCGCATCAGCGCCATGTGGCGATTTTCGCCGCGCACATCGCGGACCTGACACCGCCGCAATTCGCCGCGCTTGCCAAGCTGCATGAGGTCGGGGAGACGTCGCAGAACCAGCTTGGCCAGATGATCGCGATGGATGCCGCTACGGTGAAAGGCGTCATCGACCGATTGAAGTCACGCGGTTTTGTCGCACTTGCGAAACACGATGGCGATAAGCGCCGGCTGCTGGTCAGGCTGACGGATCAGGGCCGCGAGTTGGTCGAGCACTTGATCCCCAAGGCCAGACAGATCACCGAAGAAACGCTTGCGCCGCTGTCGTCCAAGGAAATTGCCGCATTCATGAAGCTTCTGGCAAAGCTCGCGTGAAGCAGCGCACATACCGCACTGCCACATTCGTCTACCTTAAATCCAAGGCCCCGGTAACGCTTTGTGTTGTTGCGGTGCAGCATTTGTTTTGCAGTGCAACAAAACCGGCATAATCTGTGGCTCGGAAAATGATCATATCGCGGAGCCATGAACATGCTTCAAATCGTGATCCTTGTCTGCTCAGCCGCCCTCTCTCCGGCGGATTGCCAGCCAGAGACGGCCATCAGTGTCATCAGCGGCCACGAAACGGCGAGTCCGATCACCTGCGGGATGCAGGCACAGGCCTTGATGGCGCGATCGCCTCTCGGCGCAAAGGCGCCCAGCGAGTATATGAAGATCCGCTGCGAACCCCTGCGGCCCGCCCAGACTGCCCAGAAAATGTGACGCGGCGATGCTTGATTAGCTCCCTCCAAGGCCGCACTACGCCGCCCTTTAGGCTAACGACGCCGTTACCGCATGGTGCTTCTCGAAATCTATCCCTATGCGGCCAGGCCGCCGTCAACGAGTTCCCGCCTGCCAAAAATCCTTTCCGCTGCTTCGCAGTCGCCTCGGCGTCGATCGTCTTGTTGTCCGGGGCGATAACCACTCCAAATCGTTCTCGTGCCTGCTCGGGGGTGTAGTAGCCGAGCGCCACATCACGCAACACCAGCGCCGGATCTCGATCGAACGCGTTTCCATACCCGCCACCGCCGGGCGTGCCCACCTCAACGCGGTCCCCGGCTCTGAGCGGAATATCCTGCTCCTTGGAGAGGTGGCGGGGTACATGCGCCTTGCCGTTCCGGTAGACGACGACCGAGTTCACCACGCCGTCGTCGCCGCCAAGAGCGCCTTGCGGGCCAAACCGGCCGTGATCCATCACAAAGGATGCCCGTGCCTCGCCGCGCAGAAGCTCGACCTCATAGGCCAGGCCGAAGCCGCCGCGATGTTTTCCGGCCCCACCCGACCCTTCCCGCAGGGCGTAGTGCCGATAGAGTACCGGATAGGCCTGCTCCATGACCTCAACCGGGGGTGACTTCGAGATGCCGATTGTCGAGCATCCATTGGTCAGTCCGTCATGCCGGATGTTGCCGCCATAGCCGCCGCCGGAAATCTGATACATGACGTAGTCCCGGTTCGTTCCTGGATCATGGCCGCCCAAGGCGAAATTGCCGCTGGAGCCGGCCGGCGCAGCCGTCACTCGGTCGGGCAGAGCCTGAACCATGGCCGCGAATACCGCCTCGGCGATGCGCTGGGAAACTTCCGCCGCGCAGCCGGACACCGGTCGTGGATACCGGGCATCCAGAAAAGTGCCGGCGGGACGCTTGACGACCAGCGGTTCGAACGCGCCCGCGCTGATCGGCACATCAGGGAATATGTGGCGCATGGCGAGATAGACGGACGACAGCGTGGTGGCGAGCACGCTGTTCATAGGCCCTGCGCAAGGCGGACTGGAACCGCCGAAATCGAAAGTCAGCGTCCTGCCGTTCTTTGTCACGGCAAGGTCGATCGTCAAAGGCTCGTCGATCACGCCGTCGGAATCCACATAGGCTTTGGAACGATAGACGCCATCATGGATTTGGAGGATATACGCGGCCATCTGCTCAGCGGCGCGTTTCCTCAGCTCAGAAATCGACGCAACGACGGTTTCGTCGCCGTAACGATCAAGGATTTCAAAGAGCCTGTCCTGACCGACCATCAGTGCGGCGGCTTGCGCTTTGATATCGCCGATCCGCTGGTCGGCAACGCGAATGTTGGAACAGATGATCGCGTAGATCTCGGGATCGAGCACATTTTTCTTGAACAGTTTGACGGGCGGCAGCCGAAGCCCCTCCTGCTCGACCGCGGTCGCGGAGGCAGAAAACCCGCCCGGCACCGAACCGCCGATATCCGGCCAGTGTCCGGTATTGGAAAGCCAGCAGAAAATTGCCCCGCGCCGATAGACCGGCATGACGAAGCGCACGTCCATCAGGTGCGTGCCGCCGAGATAGGGATCGTTGACGATATAGATGTCGCCCGGTTCCGGCGGCAGGCAGCGGCCGTCGGCGATCATCTCGATCAGTGTCTTCGTCGAATATTGCATCACGCCGACGAACACAGGCAGGCCCCCTGCCCCCTGCGCGATCAGCGAGCCGTCCTCGGCCGAATAGATGCCATCCGAGCGGTCATTGGCTTCGGCAATTACCGGTGAGAACGCGGCGCGGGAGAAGGTCAGGTCCATCTCGTCGCAGACCTGTTGCAGGGCTGCCTGGATCACCGAAAGCGTGATGGCGTCGAGTTCTGCCATGTTCAGGCCTTGCCGATCTCGATCAGGATATTTCCGTCCCGGTCCGAAGTCGCGCGGTCGCCCGGTTCGATCACGGTCGTCGCATCCAGTTGCTCAAGAATTGCCGGCCCCTGGATCACGGCGTCGAGGGGCAATTTCTCCCGGTCGTAGACGGGCGTTTCGCGCCAAACGCCGTCATACCAGACCGGCCGCGCTTCGCGCAGCGCCGAGGCCAGTGTTCCTTCACGTTGCGCCGGGTTGACCAGCTGGGACAGGTCGAATGCCGGACGAACGCCGATCACCGATGTATTCAGGTTGACAACATTGGCGCGGATTTCCGGTAGCTCGACCTTGAAACGTGCAAAATAAGCCTTCTCGAACAGAGCCTGAAGCGTTTCCCGGTCCAGTTCGGCCGAGGGAAGCGGAACATTGAGGAGGTGGGTCTGCCCGACGAACTGCATGTCGGCCGAGTGCAGGAAACGGATCGACTTCGGCGTGACCGCCTCCTTGCCGATCAGCGCGCTTCCTTCGGCCTTGTGCGCCTCAAGAATGGACCTGACCAGCCCCATGTCCAGCTGCGCCACCGGCCGATTGATTGTGTTGACGAAGTCGTGGCGAAAGTCGGCGACCACGCAGCCCAGTGCATTTGTGATGCCGGGCCGCGCCGGCACGAGCACCTTCGGCAGGCCGAGTTCGCGCGCCAGCGCGGTTGCATGCAGCGGCCCGGCGCCGCCGAAGGCAAACCAGCACAAAGTCGCGCGGATCATGTCCTTTCGCAGCCGAGACAATACGTATAGCACCGGCCATTTTGAGGTTAGCGAGCCTTAGTACGGCTCCGGCGGCCTCGACCCCGTCCAGCTTCGTCGCACGCCCGATGCGGGTCGCAAAGATATCTCGCACCATGGCCACCGTCACAGGTCGGTCGACGGACAGCAGTCGCTCGGGGTTGAGCCGGCCGAGGATCAGGTTGGCGTCGGTGATCGTCGGCTCGGTACCGCCGCGCCCATAGCAGATCGGACCGGGGTTCGCGCCCGCGCTCTCCGGCCCGACCTGGATCAATCCGGAGGCGTCGACGCGCGCGATCGAGCCGCCGCCCGCTCCGACAGAGTGGACGTCCACCATCGGCACATGGATCGGCATCGCATATTCGACCTCGATCTCATTCGAGACGGCAGGCTGGGCGTTGCGGATCAGGGCAACGTCGGTCGAGGTGCCGCCCATGTCGTAGGTGACGAGGTTTTCGTAGCCTGCCCGGCGCCCGGTATAGGCAGCGGCTATCACGCCCGAGGCCGGGCCGGACATGACGGTCTTCGCCGCTTCCTTGGTGACGAAACGGGCCGAGATCATGCCGCCATTGCCGTTCATAATCAGGAAATCTCGCGCATAGCCCCGCTTCTCCAACTCGCTGCGCAGCCGTTCGACATAGCGCTGCAGGATCGGCTGTACGGCCGCATTAACCGCAGCCGTCACGCCGCGCTCGAATTCGCGGGCCTCGGAAAGCAATGTGTGGCCAGCAGTGATGTAGTCGTTCGGCCAGATTTCCGCGGCGATTTCCGCCGCCCTCTTCTCATGGCCCGGATTGGCGTAAGAGTGAAGAAAGTGGATGACAAGCGACTTCGCACCCCGCCTCCTTCAGCTGGGTCACAGCCGCGCGGAATTCGGCTTCGTCGAGAGGCGCGTAGACCGCGCCGCCCGCCAGGATGCGTTCGGTCACTTCCAGTCTGAGATCTCGAGGGATGACAGGCACGAAGACCCCCGTCATTCCGTAGGGGTTAGGCCGGGTTCGGCGGCCCAGTTCGATGATGTCGCGAAAACCTCGCGTGGTGATCATGCCGGTCTTCGCCAGCCGGCGTTCCAACACCGCGTTTGTGGTGGTTGTCGTGCCATGCACGATGAGGTCGATCTGAGAGACTGGAAAGCCGGCTTCGCTGAGCGCGGAAATCACGCCGAAAGCCTGATTGTCCGGTGTCGTCGGCGTCTTGGCGATATAAACCTGTCCGCCGTCGCGGCCATCGATCAGGATCAAATCCGTGAACGTTCCGCCGACGTCGATCCCGGCGACTACGCCCCCGCTCGCGCGAACTTTCTCCGTCATCGACCAAATCCGAAATGCGCAGCCTAAGGATATGTCGCAGTTTGGAAAGGCGTTTCCCACCGTTATCTTGACGCAATATTCGTTTGTATACTAATAATTTGAGCAGACAAGACTCCCCTGCCAGGAACGATTTTATCGGCGCGCTGGGATTTCTCGCTCGCGCGCGACGTCGCACTTGGCTTGCCCGGGATCCTGAAAGGTTCAGCTCGATGCAGTCCGTCACCGCTCTCAAAACCGTCGATGCCGAAACCGTAAAGTTTCCCATTCCGGCGAATGTTTACGCCGAGACGGTCGTGTCGGTGAAGCACTACACGGACCGCCTCTTTGCCTTCCGCGTCACGCGGCCGCAGGCTTTCCGTTTCCGCTCCGGCGAATTCGTCATGATCGGTCTCCCCAACGCCGAAAAGCCGGTGTTTCGTGCCTATTCGCTCGCCAGCCCGAGCTGGGACGACGAGCTGGAATTCTTCTCCATCAAGGTGCCGGACGGCCCGCTGACGTCGGAATTGCAGAAGATCGTGCCGGGCGACACAGTGCTCATCCGTCAGAAATCGACGGGTACGCTGGTGCTCGACGCGCTGACGCCGGCAAAGCGCCTCTTCATGATTTCCACCGGTACCGGCATCGCGCCCTTTGCCAGCCTTGTGCGGGATCCGGAAACTTATGAGAAGTTCGAAGAAGTCATTCTTACCCATACCTGCCGCGACCATGCCGAACTCGCCTACGGCAACGAGCTCTTCGACCAGTCGGCCAACGATCCACTGATCGGCGAACTCGCCAATGGCCGGCTCTCGCTTTACTCGTCGACGACGCGGGAAATCTCCCCGCGCATGGGCCGCATCACGCGGCTGATGGAAAACGGCAAGCTTTACACCGATCTTGGGATTGCGCCGCTCAATCGCGAAACCGACCGCGTCATGATCTGCGGCTCCATTCATATGCTGCAGGATGTGAAGGGTCTCGTCGAGGTAGCCGGCTTCGAGGAAGGTTCCAACCACAAGCCCGCCGATTTCGTCGTCGAACGGGCGTTTGTGGGCTGACACGATGCCTGCGCTTCCGTCGGGGTGTCACCCGTCGCTCCGACGTGAGGGCGTGGACAAAAACGGCCCCGTCCACGGGTTCGTCAGAACATAGCGGTTTCCAATCAATGGGATGGGAGAATAGCGCCGATCTCCCCCGCTTTTTCTTGTCCACACGCCGCTGCTTCCCGTCATAATCCCTGCCAGTTGCGCCAAGGAACACCGATCAGGCGGTAATTTGCGTAAGGAGCCGGAGCCTCAGTTGCCGGGCATCACTGTCGCCGCATGTTTTGATCGTTTGGTCAAAAATCTGCTGCCAGCGCCAACATTTTCGTCTATGAACCACCGCGGAGGACTCGTAGAGCCACGTTCGGCGCGATATCCTCGAAATCTTCCCGTCGACAGCAGAGCGTCTGGAGGCAGGAAGAGCCCGGCACGAAACGGAATGGTGTAAAGATTGCTTCGGGCCGATACGGGAGGAAACGGTATGAGCAGCAAAATCAGCCACGCGGTTGCCGGTGCGCAGCCGGAAACAGGATCTGTCATGTCGCTGCCGACAAGAGCCTCCGCTTCTGCTGCCAGCGATCACGCGATCGCCCGAAATCCCGGCATGCCGCTTGACCTCGGTTGGCTGGAAGCGATGCGTCATGTCAACCGCAGCGCACTTGAGCGGCGCGTCGCAAGCCTTACCAAGCGGCGCAGCATCAAGGCGGACAACCAGGCGGCGTGGCTGCTCCGCGCAGTCTCCGTCATGGACCTCACGACGCTCAGCAGCAACGACACGGATGAGCGCGTCCGCCGCCTCTGCGCCAAGGCGATCAATCCGTTCCGCGCCGATATCGTCGAAGGTCTCGGCCTAGGCGCAACAAAGGTGCGCCCCGCCGCCGTCTGCGTCTATCACCCCTTCGTCAGGACGGCCGTCAATGCGCTGATGGGCTCCGGTATTCATGTTGCGGCCGTTTCGACCGCCTTCCCGCATGGCCTGTCACCATTGAAGACCCGCATCGAGGAGATCAGGATGTCGGTGGCCGATGGCGCCGACGAGATCGACGTCGTTATCCCGCGCGGCCTTGTCTACGAGGCGAAGTGGGGGGAACTCTACGACGAGATCGTCGCCTTCCGCGACGCTTGCGGCGAGGCGCATCTGAAGGTCATCCTCGGCACAGGCGACCTTGCTACGCTGCGCAATGTGATGCTCGCCTCGATGGTGGCGATGATGGCCGGCGCGGATTTCGTGAAGACCTCCACCGGCAAGGAAAGCGTCAACGCCACGCTTCCGGTGGGCCTCGCCATGGTCCGCTCGATCCGCGCTTATTACGAACGCACGGGCACCATGATCGGCTTCAAGCCGGCAGGAGGCATCTCGACCGCCAAATCCGCGCTCGACTGGCTTGTCCTGATGAAGGAAGAGCTTGGCCGGCCATGGCTCGAGCCTGAGCTTTTCCGCTTTGGCGCTTCGAGCCTCCTGACCGATATCGAACGGCAGCTCGAACATCATCTGACCGGCCGTTACTCGGCCAACCATCGCCACGCGATGGCTTAGAAAGCTAGATCGGTGGAGTTCTTTCGCACCCCCCTCTGTCCTGCCGGACATCTCCCCCTCAAGGGGGGAGATCGGCTGTCTTGCGAGCATCGGCCAATCATCAGCGTTACAGGGATGACGCAGAAGCATCAGCTGCCGATCTCCCCCCTTGCGGGGGAGATGCCCGGCAGGGCAGAGGGGGGTGCTGACTGTATCCGCTTCGTGGAAACAGAGCCGCACTGCACTGGGAGATCGATATGAACATCCTCGAACGATACGCCGCCATGGATTACGGCCCGGCGCCGGAAGCGCGCAACGAGGCGGATACCTGGCAGGCCGGCCGCGACTTCTCAAAGGCGCTGTTCATCGCCGGCGAGTGGCGCGCGGCTGCTCTTGGCAAGTCGTTCACGACCGAAGATCCGGCGACCGGCAAGCAGCTGGCGACGATTTCCGACGCAGGCGACGCCGACATTGAGGCCGCTGTCGCCGCCGCCCGGCGCGCCCTGCCGAAATGGCAGGCGGCTTCCGGCTACGCGCGGGCGCGCGTGCTTTATGCGATTGGCCGGGCCATGCAGCGGCATCAGAGGCTTTTTGCCGTGCTGGAGTTGCTCGACAACGGCAAGCCGATCCGCGAGAGCCGCGACATCGACGTGCCGTTGGCGATCCGCCACTTTCTCCACCATGCGGGCTGGGCGCAGGTCTTGGAGCGCGAATTTCCCGGCCACAAGGCGGCGGGCGTTGTCGGCCAGATCATTCCGTGGAATTTTCCGCTGCTGATGCTGGCGTGGAAGATTGCGCCGGCGCTTGCCGCCGGCTGCACGGTGGTTCTAAAGCCCGCGGAATTCACGCCGCTGACCGCCATTCTGTTCGCCGAGATATGCGAAAAAGTTGGTGTGCCCAAGGGTGTCGTCAATATCGTGCCCGGCGGCCCGAATGCCGGTGCCGCGATCGTCAACCATCCCGATGTCGACAAGATCGCCTTCACGGGCTCTTCGGAAGTGGGCAAGATCATCCGCAAGGCCACGGCGGGCAGCGGCAAGAAGATTTCGCTCGAACTCGGCGGTAAGTCCGCCTTCGTCGTGTTCGAGGATGCCGATCTGGACAGCGCGGTCGAAGGATTGGTCGACGGCATCTGGTTCAACCAGGGGCAGGTGTGCTGCGCCGGCTCCCGGCTACTCGTCCAGGAAGGTGTGTCCGAAGCATTATTCAACAAAATCAAGGCACGAATGAGCCGGCTAAGATTGGGGAGCCCGCTCGACAAGAACACCGACATTGGCCCGCTGGTCGCCGCCATTCAGCGTGAGCGCGTCAGCGGTCTGGTCAAGGAAGGCCAGAGCCAGGGCGCCATCTGCTGGCAGCCGGACAATGCGCTGCCCTCCAGCGGCTATTTCTATCCGCCGACGCTCGCCACGTCGGTCGCGCCTGCAAACATCCTCGCGCAGGAAGAGGTGTTTGGCCCAGTGCTGGCTGCGATGACCTTCCGCAATACGGAGGAAGCGGTCGAGCTGGCCAACAACACGCGCTACGGCCTTGCCGCCTCGGTGTGGAGCGAGAACATCAATCTTGCCCTCCATGTCGCGCCGCAGCTCAAGGCGGGCGTGGTGTGGATCAATGGCACCAATATGTTCGACGCTTCGAGCGGCTTCGGCGGCTACCGTGAGAGCGGGTTCGGGCGCGAGGGCGGCTACGAAGGCTTGCTCGAATATTTGACGCTCAAGGCCGCGGCCCAACCGTTGCTCAAACCGGCTGCCGCGACCGAAATCCACGTCACCGAACGACCGGAAGGCGACGGTCCCTCCATCGACCGCACTGCAAAATTGTTTATCGGCGGCAAACAGGTTCGCCCGGACAGCAACTATGCCATGGCCGTTGCGGACAAGAAGGGCCGCCTTGCCGGCGAGGTCGGACTGGGCAATCGCAAGGATATCCGCGACGCCGTTTCCGCCGCGCGCGCCTGCAAGCCCTGGGGCGACGCTACTGCTTATAACCGCAGCCAGGTTCTCTACTTCTTCGCAGAGAACCTCTCCGGGCGTGCAGCCGAGTTCGCTGACCGGCTTGTCCAGCTCACAGGCGCATCCGCCAAGGCCGCGCGTGCGGAAGTCGATGCCTCTGTCGAGCGCCTGTTCGAACATGCCGGCATGGCGGACAAGTTCGAGGGCCGTGTCCATCAGCCGCCGGCTCGCGCGGTCACCTTGGCGCTGCACGAGCCTGTTGGAGTCATCGGCATCGTCGCGCCTGATGAGGCGCCGCTCTTCTCGCTCATCTCGCTGCTGGCGCCGGCGCTGGCGATGGGCAATACGGTTGTCGCCGTGCCTTCGGCGAGATACGCATTGCTTGCGACCGACCTTTACCAGGTCGTCGAATATTCTGACGTTCCCGCTGGTGCGCTCAACATTGTGACCGGCCGCAGCGCGGAACTCGCGGCTGTGCTTGCCAAACATGACGACCTCGACGGGTTGTGGTGCATCGCCGACGCCGAAACCTGCAAGCTGGCCGAGGCGGAGTCGATCGGAAACCTGAAGCGCGTCTGGACCAGCAATGGCCGCGGCGTGGATTGGAACAGTGGACCATGGTCACCGGAGGCGTTGCTTCGCCGAGCGGTCGAGGTCAAGAACGTCTGGGTTCCATACGGCGATTGATGCCGCGATGACCGTGAGGGGCAATGACGTGGCGGTACAGGCTGGCGCAAAGCTGAACAACCCCCTCTCTTGGATTTCTCCCCCGCAAGGGGGGAGATAACGGCTGCATCTGCGCTTCCGCCAATCTCCAACGTTGCAGATTGAGCCCGCGTCGTTGCGGCCGCAAGAGAGGGGATCATTTGGCCGCGCCGCAAGAGAGGGGATCATCTGCCCACTTCGCAAGAGCGGATCACTTGGCCGAGCGCTGCTCTAAGCCATCACCCGCCCATCCGCGCCGAACCGGAAGGTCCGGCCGGGATCCGGCGTCGCGAAGACGGTCGCGCCCGGCTCGGCTTTGAATTCGCCAAAGATGCGGACCGTCAGCAGGCCGGCCTTCTCCGTATCGATGTAGAGATTTGTGTCTGCCCCGAGATGCTCGGCGTGGATAACCGTGCCTTTCCAGGTGCCCTTTGCCGGATCGACCGTCAGATGTTCCGGTCTAACCCCAATTGTCTTCACCGTTTCGCCCAGTCTGCCGCCCTCGATGAGATTCATTTTCGGAGAACCGATAAAGCTAGCCACGAACTCGTTAGCCGGCGAATTGTAAAGTTCCATAGGCCCGCCAACCTGTTCGATCTGGCCGTTGTTCAGAACCACGATCTTGTCGGCCAGCGTCATCGCTTCGACCTGGTCATGCGTCACATAGATCATGGTGGCGCGGAGCCGGTGATGAAGCTGCGCGATCTCAAGCCGCGTATTGACCCGGAGCGCCGCATCGAGATTGGAAAGCGGCTCATCGAACAGGAAGAGCTTCGGCTCGCGCACGACGGCGCGGCCGATGGCCACGCGCTGGCGTTGACCGCCCGACAGCTCAGCCGGGCGCCGCTCGAGGTAGGGTTCGAGCGAGAGCATGGTGGAAGCGGCCGACACGCGCCTGGTGATTTCGCTCGCTGGTTCGCCGGCCTGCTTCAAGCCGAGGCCCATATTGTTGCGCACGGTGAGGTGCGGATAGAGCGCGTAGGTTTGGAAGACCATGGCAATGCCGCGCTTGGCGGGCGGCACGTTGTCGACGTTGGCGCCGTCGATCAGGACACTGCCGGAAGTCGAGTTTTCCAGCCCGGCGATAATCCTGAGCAGGGTCGATTTGCCGCAACCCGAGGGGCCGACAAAGACAACGAACTCGCCGTCCTTCACGTTGAGGTTGATACCTTTGAGGACATCAACCTTGCCGAACGACTTTTTGACATTCTCGATGGTCAGCGAGCCCATGAATACACCTCTTGCGTTGTGTGAACCCGCAAACTTGTGAGGATCAGCGTTCCTTCGCGCCCCCCTCTGTCCTGCCGGACATCTCCCCCGCAAGAAGGGGGGAGATCGGCAGCGTGATCGTCGCTGCTTTCCTTGAGACGGCGGTGATTGGCGAAGGTCGGAGCGACAGCTGATCTCCCCCCTTGCGGGGGAGATGTCCGGCAGGACAGAGGGGGGCGCGAAGGAGTACCCAGACTTCCTGTCCTGCTCACAGCCGCACCGCCTTGCCGGTGCGCACGCTTTCATCGGCAGCGAGGCAGACAGTCAGCGATTTCACCGCGTCGTCCATATGCCGGTCGAGGTCGAGATCCTCGCGGATTGCCTTGAGCACGAAGGCCTGTTCGCGGTCGCAGAGGCCTTGGTGGTTGGGCTCCCCTTGCATGGAAAGATGCTCGTCGGATTTGACGAATTTGCCGTCCGCGCCCGTGGCGGCGCTGTGCAGGCGGATGACCGAAGTCTTGGTGTGGGTGTCGATGTCGTCCGACTTGGCGCTTTCGTCCATCACGATCGATACGCAGCCATTGGGCGAGATCACATCCTTCACGAAGAAGGCGGTCTCCGACATCATCGGCCCCCAGCCAGCTTCGTACCAGCCAACCGAGCCGTCGTCGAACAGCACCTGCAGATGCCCGTAATTGTACATTTTCGGGTCGATCTGATCGGTCAGCCTCACGCCCATGCCGCGGACTTCCACCGGGTTCGCATCGGTGATCTGGCACATCACATCGAGATAGTGAACGCCGCAGTCGACGATCGGCGAGGTCGTCTGCATCAGCTGCTTGTGCGTCTCCCAGGTATGACCGCTGGATTGCTGGTTCAGGTTCATTCGGAAGACATACGGGCCGCCAAGCAGCCGCGCTTCCTCGATCAGCCGCACCCAGGACGGGTGGTGGCGCAATATGTAGCCGATCACCAGCTTGCGGCCGTTGGCCCGCGCCGCTGCGACAACCCGCTTTGCGTCCGCAACTGTCGTCGCCAGCGGCTTTTCCACGAAGACGTGCGCGCCGGCCTCGAAAGCCTGGACCGCATAGTCGGCATGGCTGTCCGAATAGGTGTTGATCGAGGCCAGACCCGGCTTCAATTCCCTCAGCGCTTCATCGAAGGAGCGCCATGTCGGATAGTCGCGGAGTTCTTCCGGCAGAACCACCTCGGAGCGATTGACCAGCGCCGCGATCTCGAAACCGTCGTTCCGATGATAGGCGAGCGCGTGGCTTCGGCCCATATTGCCGAGCCCTGCGACCAGGACGCGTATCGGCTTTTCGGGTGATTGGATCACTTGACCGCTCCCGACGTGATGCCGCGGATCAATTGCCGCGAGAAGATAAGGTAGAGGACGAGCACCGGCAGGATCGCCAGCGACAGCGCCGCCAGAACCGCATTCCAGTTTGTCACGAACTGGCCGATGAAGATCTGCGCGCCGAGCGTGACCGTCTTCGTGGATTCCGCAGGGGCCAGGATCAGGGGAAACCAGAGGTCATTCCAGATCGGGATCATGGTGAAGACGGCGACCGTCGCCATGGCCGGCCTGAGCAAGGGCAGCACGAGACGGAAGAAGATGCGGTACTCGGAAAGCCCGTCGATGCGCCCTGCATTCTTCAGGTCATCGGAAATCTGCTTCATGAATTCCGACAGGATGAAGACCGCGAGCGGCAGGCCCTGAGCCGTATAGACAAGGATCAGCGCCGTCAGCGTGTTGACCAGCCCGCTCGCGACCATCAACTGCAGAATGGCGACGGTGCCCAGCCTGATCGGGATCATGATGCCGATCGCCAGATAAAGCCCCATCAATGTGTTGCCCGGAAGCGGTACTCCGACAGCGCGAAGGCCGCCATTGCGCCGAGCAAGAGCACCAGGAACAGCGAGACAACCGTCACGGTGAGGCTGTTCTGGAAGTAGAGGAAAAAGTCGCCTTGCGACATGACCGTGGTGTAGCCGATCAGGTCGAACGTTTCGGCTGTCGGCGGTGAGAGCGGTGAACGGAAGATCGCGGCGCGCGACTTGAAGGAATTGATGACGATGACAACGACCGGAAACAGCGCAATGACGGTGTAGGCCAGCAGCACGGCGTGCGCGCCGATGGAGCGGGCTGGAGAGTGTGTAGCGGTGCTCATGGCGCGCTCCCCCGTATAGCGGCGGCTCGAAGGGTGCCCCAGGGCCGAAGGATGTGCCTCGTGACGCTCGGTGGTCGATGGGAGTGCTCCTTCGCACCCCCCTCTGTCCTGCCGGACATCTCCCCCTCAAGGGGGGAGATGAGCAGCTTCACCTTCGCCGCTTCCCCTGCACCGTCAGCGATTGGCGATAGGAGTGCCCTAAGGTGATCTCCCCCCTTGAGGGGGAGATGGCCGGCAGGCCAGAGGGGGGTGCGAAAGAGCAAGGCTGAAATAGTATGCATCACACTCCCCTCAAAACTGATACCGGCGAAGCCGGGTCTGGACAGCGAAGAGGTAAAGGCAGACGCCGGCCAGGATGATGAAGAACATCATCGATGCAATCGTCGAGCCCATGTTCGGATCGCCGATCTGCAGCTGGAAGCCGAAGAACGTTCGATAGAGGAACGTGCCGAGAATGTCGGTCGCGTAGTTGGGACCGGCCAGCGCACCTTGTGCCGAATAGATCAGGTCGAAGGCGTTGAAATTGCCGACGAAGGTGAGAATGGAGATGATGCCGATCGAAGGCAGGATCAGCGGCAGCTTGATTTTCCAGAACTGCGCCATGCCGGTGATGCCGTCGCATTCCGCGGCCTCCAGCACCTCCTCGGGGATCGAAAGAAGCGCAGCGTAGATAAGCATCATCGGAATGCCGACGAACTGCCAGACCGAGATCAGGCCGAGCGTGGTCAGCGCATACTCCTCCTTGCCGAGCCAGGGCGTGAAGAGGCTCTTCAGGCCGACAAAATCAAGCATGTTGGGCGCAATCCCCCAGAGTGGACTGAGGATCAGCTTCCAGGTGAAGCCGACGATGACGAAGGACAAGATCGTCGGGATGAATATGGCGGTGCGATAGAAGGCGCTGAAGCGCAGCCTCGGGTTGGACAGAAGGGCGGCGAGCACCACGCCGATCGGATTCTGCACCAGCATGTGAATGATGAAGAACCAGGTGTTGTTGGCAAGCGCGTTCCAGAACGAGACGGACCATCGCGGGTCGCCAAAGAGCGTGCGGAAATTTTCAAGGCCGACGAAGACCTGCTGCTGGGAAACGTTGCGGAACAAGGAGAGTTGCAGCGTGCCGAACAGCGGCAGGATCATCACCAGCGTGTAGATCAGGACCGCCGGCGCGAGGAACACGCCGACGTGCCAGCGGAAGGGTCTCTGCGTCGTCATGCCCCTGGCTCGCGAACCTCAACGACGAAATTTGCGACTTCAGTCACAGAGTTTGGTATGCAGACTTCTTTGATTGTGTCCGCAGATTTGTTTCCTCGGGAGTAGCGCCACAATTCGAAGCTAACACCGCGCAGCTTGGTAAAGGTCCTCAACCCCCTTCTGGCTGCGTCGCGATTTGTATTTCCAGAATTAATCGGACTTATTTCGATTGTATTGAAATGCGCGTCAGCAAGCTGCTTTGTGTCTAGAACGAGGACATCTTTCGACAGGGCCCTGTTTGATCGAGAATTGGCCAAGCTACTCAACGGCTTTTCATTTACGAAGAAAAAAACCCTGCTATTTAGCATTTCCAACCAATCTCCTATCGTAAGTCCATCATCGAGAACAGACTGGAGCTTTGTTTCATTGAGAGGATCATTGTTGCTTATGACAATAGGGCCATGAGTCGGATGGTGGAGCGTAACATCAGCCTTGCGCTTACATCGCAGGAGATGAGAACGACGTTCAGTATCAACTTCCCAGCGCTCCAAAATGTCTCGTGTAGTCAGTAGACCATTGGCAAGAATGCTATTGGCCGCACCAGCAGAAGTGATGTGATAAAGCTTCGGATGCTTCTTCGCCAATTCTTGAGGGGTCATGTTAGGACTAGGCCGGAGGGTCGCCCTGCTCGAGAGCAGGGCGACCTAGTTGTCACTGTGCCGGCTTGAACCAGGCGTCGAGACCTTCCTGCAGCTTCTTGGCGGCTGCTTCGGGCGTGTCGGTGCCATTGATCACATTGGCCGATTCCACCCAGGTCTCATTTTCGAGGTTGGGGGTGCCGCGCCCGAGGATCTGGTAGGTAGAGCGGATCGTCGGCTTGCACTTCTCTCGCCAGGAAACGAATTCCTGGGCGAGCGGATCTTCCATCTTCACCGGGGTCGAGGACAGGCTGAAGAAACCCGGCAGGGCATTGGCGTAGATCGAAGCGAAGTCAGGCGAAGCGACCCAGGAAAGGAATTTCTTGGCCGCGTCCGCGTTCTTGCTTTTCGCGTTGAGACCGATCGCGATATCTGTATGGTCGGAGATGTAGCACGTATCGCCCGCGTTCTTCACCGGGGGCGGAAAGGCGCCCATCTTAAACTGCGCTTGGGTGTTGAAGCCTGAGATCTCCCACGACCCGGCCGGATAGATGGCGGCGCGACCGAGCGTAAAGAGGTTCTGGCTGTCCGGATAGCTCTGCGCTTCGAAGCCGTCGCCCAGATATGGTTTCCACTTGGCGAGCGTGGCGAAAGGCTCGACCCATTGCGGGTCGGTCAGCTTCTGCTGTCCCTTCAAGAGAGCCAGGCGGCCTTCCTCGCCATGCCAATAGTTCGGTCCGATGTTCTGGTAGCCCATGGTGGCCGCTTCCCAGAGGTCCTTGGTGCCCATCGCCAAGGGGATGTACGTGCCGTCCGCCTTGATCTTGTCGAGCGCGGCAAAGAATTCGGCCTCTGTCGCCGGCGGGGTAATGCCGAGCTTGTCGAACGCCTCTTTGTTGTAAATGAAGCCGTGAATGACGGACGCCATCGGCACGCAGAAGGTCGCCTTGCCGTCATCAGTCTGCCAGGCGGACTTTGCGACGTCGGAGAAGCTTTCCATGCCGGGCAGGCTGGTCAGATCGGCGAGATGCCCCTTGTTGTAGAGTTCGAGCGCTCGGTCGAACGGGCGGCAGGTGATCAGGTCGCCGGCCGAGCCTGCGTCCAGCTTGGCGTTCAGCGCTGCATCGTATTCGGTAGGCGCCAACGGCGCGAACACCAACTTGATGCCGGGGTTCGCCGCTTCGAAAGCGGGGATCAATTTCTCCTGCCAGATGGCGAGGTCGTCGTTGCGCCAGCTTTCGATGTTGAGCGTAACGTCCTGAGCGAAAGCCGACCCGGCAGAGCCGAGCATGCTTGTCGCCAAGAGAAATGCCGTCAGTGTCGTTCTTGTCATTTCCGTTCTCCCTGTTGACCTTAAAATTCGGTTCCGTGCACGAGCCCTCACGAGCGCAAGGCGTCTCGTCGGCGCTGCCACTTGGTCCTGATCCGCACTCTATGCATGGTCTCTCTCCGATGGGACCGCTATTTTCTTTGGGTCCCGCGCGAGCTCGGCAAGTGCGGCCCGAAGCTTCTGGCCGTTGCGCTGAAGGAGCTCCTGGGCGGCCTTTTGATTTCCAGCACGCGCCGCGAGGAGCACCGCGATCTTCACGGAGCCGCCCGCCTCTTCAAGCCAGCGTCCCGCAGCCTCCCGGTCGCATCCGCTGATCGCCGCTACAATGCGGGCGGCGCGATCCTTGAGCTTTTGATTGTCCGCCTGAAGGCTGACCATGTAGCCGTCATGCACGTCGCCGAGGTGGATGGCCATCAGCGTGGACATCATGTTGAGGGCGATCTTCTGGGCGGTTCCAGCGCCCATCCGTGTCGAGCCCGCTATCAGCTCAGCCGGGGTGGCCAGCACAATGCTGGCGTCGGCAAGTGCGGCCAGAGGCGTGCCTTGATTGTTGGCGATCGAAATTGTTCGGAAGTCCGAGCCGTTTCGCCTGTTCCAGCGCAGCGACCGCGTAGGGCGTCGAGCCGCTGGCCGATATCGCAATCAGGCAGTCGTTCTCGGAAAAGCCGGCGTTCGTGACGTCGCGCATCGCCTGTTCGGCATCGTCTTCCGGCGCGCCCGCGAGATTGGAGAGTGCTTCCGTACCGCCGGCAAGCAGCACGACGATCCGCTCACGAGGGACGCCGAACGTGCCCGGAAGCTCAAGCGCATCGGCCAGGGCCATCAAGCCAGAGCTGCCTGCGGCGGCATAGGCGAGGCGACCGCCCCCGCGCAATGTTTCGGCGGCGATTTCGGCGGCTGCGGCAATGGAGTGGGTTGCGCCCAGGACAGCGTTTGCAGCCTCGATTTGCGCCTCGGCGAGCATTCGGAGCACGCTTGCGGGCGGCTGGACATCAAGCCCGCGCGCGTTCGGATGCAACTCTTCTGTCCGCCGAACGGTCATTGAACTCCTCCCTTCCGAGGGACAATACCAAAAAAATACCACTTGTCCAGCGGACGTTAACGATTTTCTGAAATAACGCCAGAAACGCGAGTTGGAACGCATTACAACCGACGACATGATGGTAAAGGACGCCAACAGCAAAAATTAACACTTGGCTATTGGTATTTTATTGGTATTATTCCTTAAGAGGAGAATTCGGCTTGAAATTCGTGCTTGGCATTGACGGCGGCGGAACGAGCTGCAGGGCGGCTCTGGCAACGAGGGACGGCGATATTATCGGCCGCGCCGTCAGCGGCGCCGCCAACATCCGCACCGATCTCACCGGCGCGCGGGCCAACATCGTCGAGGCGGCACGGCTTGCTTTTCTCGACGCCGGGCAGGACCCGGGCCTGATCCCGGAAACCCCGGCTGTGCTCGGCCTGGCCGGCGCCAATGTCGGCACCTATCGCCAACAACTCGAAGCCGTGCTGCCTTTTTCCCGCAGCAGGGTGGAAACGGATGCTGCGATCGCCCTGGAAGGTGCGGTCGGCGCTGGCGACGGAGCCATGGCGATCCTCGGCACCGGCTCGGCCTACATGGTGCGGCAGGACGGCAGGACGCGTGCGATCGGTGGCTGGGGCTTCCAGATCGGCGACCAGGGCGGCGGCGGCCGCATCGGCCGCGATCTCCTGGAGCAGACGTTGCTTGCCAATGACGGCATCCGTGACGGCTCGCCGCTGACTGCCGAGATCATGGCGGTGTTCCGCAACGACCCGCAGGATGTTGTCGAGTTCACCACCAACGCCAAACCCGGCGACTTTGGCGGCTTCGCGCCTAAGGTCTTCGACCATGCGGCGAAGGGCGATGCCGTCGCTGTCTGGATCGTCGACAAGGCGATCACCGAAGTTGAGGCCTCGCTGCATGCCTTGGAGCTTCGCGACGGCGATCCGCTCTGTCTCCTGGGCGGATTGGCGGCGCTCTACGCGCCGGGCCTGTCACCACGCTATCAGGCGCTGTTGAAGCCGTCGCTGGGCGATGCGCTTGGCGGCGCGGTGGCGATGGCCGCACGGCTGTTCGGAGAAACAAGGACCGGCCATGGCTGACGCGCAAGCCGACATCTTTGCCGTCATGCGATCCGGCGCGCCGGGCAACGCACCGCTTTATCTGCAATTGAAGAAGACCATAGAGGACGCGGTGCGGCACGGCCTCATCGGTCCCGGTGACGCGCTTCCCTCGGAACGCGACATCGCAGCCAAAGCGGACGTTTCGCGTGTTACGGTCCGCAAAGCGGTACAGGACCTCGTGAAAGGCGGCATCCTGGTTCAGCGTCATGGCTCGGGGACGTTCGTCGCGCCTCGGATGGAGCGCGTCGAGCAGTCGCTTTCGCGGCTTACCTCTTTCACCGAGGACATGGCGCGGCGGGGAATGACCGTGCGGTCGGCATGGCTCGATCGCGGCATTTATGCGCCGTCGCCGGACGAGATGATGGTTCTGGGCCTTTCGTCCGAGGAGCTTGTCGCGCGCGTTGCGCGGCTGCGCATAGCCAACGACACGCCGCTCGCGATCGAACGCGCATCGCTGTCGGCCACGGTGCTGCCCGATCCGGGCGCGGTTACGACGTCGCTCTATCTGGCGCTGCAAAAGACCGGCAGCCGGCCGGTGCGTGCGGTTCAGCGGATTTCCGCCGCGAATCTGGGCGAAGCGGATGCCCGGCTTCTTGAAGTGCCGGCGGGGTCTGCGAGCCTTAATATCGAGCGCATTTCCTACCTTGCCACCGGCCGCGTCATCGAATTCACGCGCTCGATCTATCGCGGCGACGCTTATGACTTCGTCGCCGAGCTCCGCCTGGAAGGAGCCGAAGCAGGAGGCGTGCCATGACCGCCAAACCGACCCACATGCTGCGTGAAATCAGGGAGATTCCGGAGGCCGCCGCGCGGCTTTTGGATGCATCCGAGAAAACGTTAGCCGACGCCGGAAACGCCATTCGCGCCAGAAATCCGAACTTTCTGGTGACGGTTGCGCGCGGTTCGTCCGACCATGTGGCGTCCTTCATGAAATATGCGGTCGAGCTCACAGCGGGCATCCCGGTCGCATCGGTCGGGCCATCGGTTGCCTCGATCTACGGCGCGAAGCTCAGGCTCGCCGGGTCCGCCTGCCTTGCCATTTCGCAGTCGGGCAAGAGCCCGGACATCGTGGCCATGGCCGAGGAGGCAAAAAAGGGTGGGGCGCTGACCATCGCGATCACCAATACCGTGGATTCGCCGCTCGCGCGCGCATCGGACCATGCGATCGACATCATGGCCGGGGTGGAGAAAAGCGTCGCCGCGCACAAAGACCTTCGTCAATTCTGCGGTTGCCGGGCTGGCGCTGATGGCGCATTGCACGAATGACAAGGCGCTGCTCGCCGGCGCTTGGCGCGCTTCCGGATCATTTCCGGAAGGCCATCGCATGCGATTGGATGAGCCTCGCGGATGCGCTCGGCGGGGGCGGATCGCTGTTCATCCTGGGACGCGGCCCGTCCTTCGCCATCGCCAACGAGGCCGCCCTGAAGTTCAAGGAGACCTGCGGCGTGCATGCCGAGGCCTATAGCGCGGCGGAAGTCATGCACGGGCCGCTGGCACTGGTGCGGCCCGGCTTTCCGGTTCTGGCTCTTGCAGCGCGCGATCGCTCCGAGCCTTCGATGGCCGAGGCCGCAGATCTGCTGCGCGGCAAGGAAGCGGCGGTCTTCATCACCACCGATCTGGCGAAGAAGGCATCACGTTTGCCGTTTGCGGCCACCGGCCATCCGCTCACCGATCCTCTTGCGCTCATCGTGTCGTTCTATGCTTTCGTCGAGGCTTTCGCCCGTCACCGTGGCCTCAACCCGGACGAGCCACGGAATCTCAGGAAAGTGACCGAGACCCGATGAAAAGCGATCTCATCGCCTTTCTGTCCGACCGGATCTTCGACGGCGAGACCTGGCATGCGTGGCGCCGCGCTGGTCGTCCGCGAAGGCCGCGTCGACAGCATTGCCGCAAGCGGCGCAGTTCCTGCCGGCGCACGAACAGTGCGCCTTGAGGGCGGGTTCGTGGCGCCTGGCTTCGTAGACCTGCAGGTGAACGGCGGTGGCGGCGTGATGCTGAACGACCGCCAGGATGTCGGGACGATCCGAACGATCTGCGCCGCGCATGCGCAATTCGGCACGACCGCGCTCTTGCCGACCCTCATCACCGACACGCCGGAAATCACCCGGCGAGCGATTGAAGCGGGCGCTGAGGCGGAGAGGCAGGGTGTGGCGGGATTTCTTGGGCTCCATCTTGAGGGGCCGCATCTCTCGATTGCCCGCAAGGGAGCCCATGATCCGGCGTTGATCCGCGAAATGGAAGATGCCGATGAAGCGATGCTGATCGCAGCGCATCGCACCGTGCCGCATCTTCTCGTGACCGTTGCGCCGGAATCGGTGACGCCCGAGCGTATTTCAAGGCTGGTCGCGGCCGGCATCGTGGTCAGCATTGGGCATTCGGACACCAGCTATCGATCCGCGGCTGCTGCGGCCGATGCCGGCGCTTCGATGGTGACGCATCTGTTCAACGCGATGAGCCAGATCGGCAATCGCGAGCCGGGACTTGCCGGGGCGACGCTGGACAGCGGCGCTTTTCATGCCGGGCTGATCGCCGATGGCATCCATGTCGATCCGGCCACCATTGCCATCGCATTGCGCGCCAAGAAGGGGCCTGGCCGCATCTTCCTGGTCACCGACGCGATGTCGACAATCGGCACCGATATGCAGTCCTTCACGCTGAACGGGCGCGTGATCAGGCGCGCGAACGGTAGCCTCAGGCTGGAAGACGGAACGCTTGCCGGTGCCGATCTCGACATGATTTCAGCGGTTCGTTTCGTGCATGAAACGATAGGCTTGCCGATCGAGGAAGCGCTGCGTATGGCCTCGCTTTACCCCGCGCAGGCGATGGGCGTCGCCGGCCGTCACGGCCGTCTCGCCAAAGGGGCGCTGGCCAATCTCGTCCACCTTTCTGATCAGCTGGACGTCAAAAGCGTCTGGATCGAGGGAGCGGCGGCGCATTCCGCTTAGGGCCGTCGGAATCGGTAGCGCCTAGAGCGGATCACCGTTTCAGGGAATCGGTGACCCGCTCTAGGTATTTTCCGACAATTCCGGACGGAAAACCGGTTCCCACTTTTCCTGGAATTGCTCTTACCCGGGCGCCCCAGCGATCGAGCCGCGGACGACCAGATCGACCGGCCAGATCTCGCCGCGGACGCCTGTTTCCAGGCCCGATAGCCGCGCCGCCAGCCTCTCCGCGATGCGCGCGCCGGCTGCCCGGATCGAGGAACGCGTGGTTGACAGCGGCACCGAGAAATTCTCCGGCTTCAGCCATGGGAAGACGTCGTCATGGGCGATCAGCGACACGTCGCCCGGAACGGTCAGGCCGAGATCGCGAATGGCCCGAACAACGCCCAGGGACATGATGAGGCTCGAACAGATGATCGCCGTCGGGGCCTCGCCATGTTCGAGAAGACGCCGCGCCGAGCGGTAGCCGTTTTCCTCGGTCATGGCGACCGAATGCAGCAGATGGTCGGGCAGCGAAAGGTCAAAGGATGAAAGCGCGCGCCGGACGCCGCGCTCGCGATGGATGGCGAAGGTCTGCGTGTCGTCTCCGTTGATCAGGGCGATCCTTCTGTGCCCGAGCTGGATCAGCAGCCGCGCTGCCTCCTGGAACGCCCTTTCATTATCGATGTCGAGATACGGATAATCGAAATCGAGCCCTTCCGTGCGGCCGTGCACGATGAACGGGATGCCGAGGTGATTGAGCAGCGCGACGCGCCGGTCCGCCGCGCGCGGCGACGAGACATAGACGGCATCCACCTGTTTGTTGGCCACGATGCGGCGGTAGGTCGTTTCCTCGTCATCGGCGGTGGTGGGGCTCAGCACGAGGTCGAGGTCGTGGGTGCGCGCATAGTCGCCCAGCCCGGAAAGGAACTCGACGAAATGCGGGTCGATGTCCACGCTTGCGCCGGTCGGCATCACATAGCCGATCATGCCGGCCTTGCCGGTGGCGAGCCTGCGGGCGCTGGGGTTGGGCCTGTAGCCGTGACGCTTGGCGGCGTCCATCACGCGCCGGCGCGTCTCCTCGCTGACCTCCGGGTAGCCGTTCAATGCGCGGCTCACCGTCGTTTGAGACAGGGACAGCATGTGCGAAAGTTGCTTCAGGTTCACCGAAATTACGTCCAAAGCGCTTTAAAATTGGGGGCGGATTTCTCAAACAGAATAGGCCCGGAACCTTGGATCGAAAAGGATAAACCGATGATGCACCGCCCAATAATGTGCTGCAATGCAGCAATCGGCTGTACCTAAATCGATTTATTCGACCTTGGGGCTTGACTTTTTGGAACTTCAGGGGCGAATATGATTTGGCCAAAGCGCTTTGGATTTGTGAAAGCGAACCCTTGGCGGAGACGGGATGGAGGTCCCGTCTGGAGACAGGATTCCCACCGGGAGGATGACCGATGAAAAAAACCCTTATGCTGGGCGTAGCCGTGGCGACGCTCGCGTTTGCGGCGCCCGCTTCCGCTGAGCTGAAGTTCAAACCGGGCGAGGATGCCCGCTTCAATTGGGCGAATTTCGAGGACCTGAAGAAGGTCGACCTGAAGGGTGAAACGCTCACGATTTTTGGACCTTGGCGCGGCGAAGACGAAGCACTGGCGAGGTCCGTGCTTGACTATTTCGTCGAAGCGACGGGCGTCACCATCAACTATTCGTCTTCCGAAAACTACGAGCAGCAGATCGTCATCGATACGCAAGCCGGCAGCCCGCCCAATATCGCCATCCTGCCGCAGCCCGGTCTGATCCAGGATCTTGCCTCGAAGGGTTTGCTGACGCCGCTGGGCGAAGAGACCGCGACCTGGGTCAAGGATAATTATGGCGCCGGCCAGTCCTGGGTCGATCTCAGCACCTACAAGGGCAAGGACGGCCAGCCCGGATTCTATGCTTTCCCGTACAAGGCCGACCTGAAGTCGCTGGTCTGGTATGTGCCCGAGAATTTCGAGGAAGCCGGCTATGAGGTTCCCAAGACATGGGAAGAATTGCAGGCTCTGACAGACAAGATCGTCGCTGACGGCGGTGTGCCATGGTGCATCGGCCTTGGCTCGGGCGGCGCCACGGGTTGGCCGGCCACCGACTGGGTCGAGGACATCATGCTCCGCACCCAGGCGCCGGATGTCTATGCCAAGTGGACCAAGAACGAGATTCCGTTCACCGATCCGGCGGTTGTCAACGCGCTCGACATCTTCGCCAAGATCGCGACGAACGACAAATATGTCGACGGTGGTCGTGCGGCGGTGGCCGCGACCGATTTCCGCGACAGCCCGAAGGGCCTCTTCGCGGTGCCGCCCAAGTGCTACCTGCACCGCCAGGCTTCGTTCATCTCCTCCTTCTTCCCGGAGGGTACGAAACTCGGCGAGGATGCCGATTTCTTCTACCTGCCGCCGCTCGCGTCCAAACCCGATCTCGGCAATCCAGTTCTCGGTGGCGGTACGCTGTTCACCATCACCAAGGATTCCAAAGCCGCCCGAGCCTTCATCGACTTCCTGAAGATGCCGCTGGCCCACGAGATCTGGATGGCACAGTCCGGCTTCCTCACGCCGTTCAAGGGGGTGAACAAAGAGGCCTATGGCAATGAGGCGCTCAAGAAACAGGGCGATATCCTTGTCAACGCCACGACGTTCGGGTTCGACGGCTCGGACCTGATGCCGGGCAAGATCGGCGCTGGTGCATTCTGGACCGGCATGGTCGATCTGGCGGGCGGCAAGGCGCCGGCAGACGTCGCCGCGGAAATCCAGAAGGCCTGGGACGCGATCAAATAGCGCGCCGGATTTCGGCCATCCGCTTTCCGATCCGGGCCGGCGCGGTCCGGGTCGACTAAAAGAGGCGGCAATGACCGCAGCGCCTCGAATGGCGCGTGTGACTCCGAAAGGAAGCATGGCATCCCGGAGGGCCATGCCCGTGGCGTAGGGAGCCGCCGTTGTCCGTTCGGTGGACAGTGGCGCTCTAGAGCAATTCCAGGAAAAGTGGGAACCGGTTTTCCGTCCGGAATTGCGTAAAAACAAATACTTAGAGCGGGTCACCGATTTCATGAAACGGTAATCCGCTCTAGTGTGGCAAATCCGAAATTCGTATTACCTTGGAGCGAGGCCAAGATCGAATTTCGGGTTCAAAGCCACACTATCAACTTATTGAATCTCGTGTGGTTTACGGATTTGAAGTTCCTGAACGCGGATGCCATGGAAATGACAGGAGCTTCAAATCCACCATAGTAGAGGGAGGGAGGAAGTCATGACGGCCCAGCTTCTCTTTGCCGTTTTCACGATCCTGGTCGGTGTTTTCGGCTGCATTGCCTATTTCTGGAGCGCGAACCGGCTCCTCGACACGATCTTTCCGTCCCATGGCGTCTCAGGCGCGGCTGCCATCGACAACCTTCGACGGCAGGGGCTTATCCGGCCCTGGCTGTTCATCGGGCCGGCTCTCCTCATCCTGACCATCTATTTGATCTATCCGGTCATCGCCACTTTCTGGCTATCGTTCAACGACCGTGCCGGCGACAACTTTGTCGGGCTGGCCAACTATTCCTGGGCGGCCGGCGATCGGGAGTTCCGCCAGTCGATCTTCAACAACATCCTCTGGTTAGCGGTGGTGCCTGCCGCCTGCACATTCCTTGGCTTGGTCATCGCCGTTCTCACCGACAAGATCTGGTGGGGCACCATCGCCAAGAGCCTCATTTTCATGCCGCTTGCCATTTCCTTCGTCGGCGCCAGCGTCATTTGGAAATTCATTTACGAGTACCGTGGCGAAGGGCAGCCGCAGATCGGCGTTCTCAACGCGATCGTCCAGTATTTCGGCGGCAACCCCCAAGTATGGATCTCGACGCCCTTCTGGAACAATTTCTTCCTGATGGTGATCCTGATCTGGATCCAGACCGGATTCGCCATGGTCATCCTGTCCTCCGCCCTGCGCGGCATTCCGGAGGAGACGCTGGAGGCGGCTGTCATCGACGGCGCCAATCCCTTCCAGATCTTCTGGAAGATCATGGTTCCGCAGATTTGGGGCACGATCGCGGTGGTTTGGACCACGATCACCATCCTGGTGCTGAAGGTCTTCGACATCATTCTGACGATGACGAACGGCCAATGGAGCACGAATACGCTGGCCAACCTGATGTTCGACTGGATGTTCCGCGGCGGCGGCGATTTCGGCCGGGGAGCGACGATAGCCATCATCATCATGCTGGCGGTCGTCCCGATCATGATCTGGAATATCCGCCACGCGCGCAGCGAAGGTGGAGGACACTGATATGGCCGCTTCCAAGGGAAAATCCTTCTTCGGCCGTTGGGGCGTTCACCTCGCGGTTCTCGCTTTCGTCGTGCTGTGGACCATTCCGACGCTTGGGATCCTGATCAGCTCGCTGCGCGACAAGGATCAGATCGCCGTTTCCGGCTGGTGGACGGCCTTGGCGACGTCGTCGCAAACGGAAGCGG
Source organism: uncultured Alphaproteobacteria bacterium (assembly GCA_963735385.1). Taxonomy (GTDB): domain Bacteria; phylum Pseudomonadota; class Alphaproteobacteria; order Rhizobiales; family Rhizobiaceae; genus CAVTKY01. Next base: position 70,091 of record CAVTKY010000025.1, read on the forward strand.
TCCGCCTTCCGCCTGCTTCGGCTCAAGCCGAGAAAGACGGCAAGTTTGTCCTCGAGGGCAATTTTTTCGAAGGTGGCGTCCGCCAGGTCAGCGCTTTCGGAATACGCGCGCAAGAGCCCACCAAATATCCCGTTGGCACCGTGGCGGAGCTTGACGACGGGGTGACGCTCCAGGTCAATGCCGACGGCTCCTTCGTCATGAGCTCGCCCAAAGCATTCGAGGGCGAACGCGGCCGGCGCGTCTATCTCTCCGCAGCAACACCGCCGAGATTTACGACGGAGAACTATGAGACCGTTCTGTTTTCCGAAGGCATCGGACGTTCCTTCATCAACTCGCTGACGGTGACGATCCCCGCCACGATCATCCCGATCCTGATCGCTGCCTTCGCTGCCTACGCGCTCGCCTGGATGCGCTTTCCGGGACGCGCGCTGCTGATCGCGGTGATCATCGGTCTGTTGGTCGTTCCGTTGCAGATGTCGCTCATCCCGCTGCTGGAATTCTACAACGGCGTGGGGGCGTTCTTCGGAGTGCCGGCCAAGACCTACCTCGGCATCTGGTTGGCGCATACCGGCTTCGGGCTGCCTTTCGCCATCTATCTGCTCAGGAGTTATATCGCCGGACTTCCGCGCGAGATCATGGAATCCGCACGCATCGACGGAGCCAGCGACTTCGAGATCTTCGTCAAGATCGTGTTGCCGCTCTCGTTCCCGGTGCTTGCCTCATTCGCGATCTTCCAGTTTCTGTGGGTGTGGAACGACCTTCTGGTCGCCATGGTGTTCCTGCGCACGGACGCGGACCAGCTCGTTCTGACCGCGAAGCTCAACAACCTTCTCGGCTCGCGCGGCGGCGACTGGGAAATCCTGACAACATCGGCATTCGTGACGATCATTGTTCCGCTGGTCGTCTTCTTCTCGCTGCAGCGGTACTTCGTGCGCGGTCTGCTCGCAGGCTCGGTCAAGGGTGGGTAATTCGATGCAAACTGCTGTCCGAAACAGGGAAAATCCGGCCCATGCGGTTGACCGCGATTGGTGGCGCGGCGCCGTGATCTACCAGATCTATCCGCGCAGCTATCAGGACTTCGACGGCGACGGCATCGGCGATCTGCAAGGGCATCATCCGGCGCTTGCCGTACATCGCCTCGTTCGGCGCGGACGCGATCTGGATATCGCCCTTCTTCAAGTCGCCGATGAAGGATTTCGGCTACGACGTATCGGACTATTGCGACGTCGATCCGATGTTCGGAACATTGTCGGATTTCGATGCGCTGGTCGCCGAGGCCCAACGGCTTGGCCTGAAAGTGATGATCGACCAGGTGATTTCGCACACGTCCGACGAGCATCCATGGTTCAAGGAAAGCCGCGCCTCCAGGGACGATCGCCAAGGCCGACTGGTACGTCTGGGCCGATGCCAAGCCGGACGGCACACCGCCCAACAACTGGCTGTCGATTTTCGGCGGTTCGGCATGGGAGTGGGATTCGCAGCGGCGGCAATACTATCTGCACAACTTCCTGACGACTCAGCCGGATTTGAACTTCCATTGCAAGGCGGCCCAGGATGCGGTGCTCGACGCGACTCGCTTCTGGCTCGAGCGGGGCGTCGACGGCTTCCGGCTCGATACGATCAACTTCTATGTCCATTCCGCCGGACTGGAGGACAATCCGCCGCTGCCGGAGAGCGAGCGCAACGATACCATCGCTCCGTCCGTCAACCCCTACAATTATCAGGACCACCTCTACGACAAGAGCCAGCCTGAGAATTTGGATTTCCTGAAGCGGTTCCGCGACCTTCTCGACGAATATCCGGCAGCAGCGGCGGTTGGCGAAGTGGGCGATGCGCAGCGCGGGCTCCAAATTGTTGCCGCCTATACGGCCGGCGATGAGCGCGTGCAGATGTGCTACGCCTTCGACTTCCTTAGCCCGGAAAAGATCAGCGCTTCCAAGGTTCGTTCGGTGCTCGAAACCTTCGGCAAGGTCGCTAGCGACGGGTGGTCGTGCTGGGCTTTTTCCAACCATGACGTCGTGCGTCACGCCTCGCGTTGGGGCGTCGACGAGGCTGACCGCACCGCTTACCTCAAAGTCATCTCGGCGTTGCTGATGTCGCTGCGGGGTTCGGTCTGCATCTATCAGGGTGAGGAGCTCGGGCTTAACGAGGCGGAGATCGCATTCGAAGACCTCCAGGATCCTTATGGCGTCCGCTTCTGGCCGGAATTCAAGGGCCGCGATGGCTGCCGCACGCCGATGGTCTGGGACAAGAGCGCGCCCAATGGCGGGTTCTCGTCCGCGAAACCCTGGTTGCCGGTGCCATCGGAACATATCGCGATGGCCGTGAGCGAGCAGCAGGGCGCAAAGGATTCGGTCCTGGAGCACTACCGGCGCTTCCTCGCGTTCCGGCGGGCGCATCCGGCGCTTTGCAAGGGCGAGATCGAGTTTCTGGCGGTGGAGGGCGATGCAATCGCCTTCGTTCGCCGCGAGGGTAACGAACAATTGGCATGCGCCTTCAACCTCGGTTCGAAGCCGGCTACGATCGATCTGGGAAGTGCTCACGCGCCGACCCCGGTCGCCGGGCATGGATTTTCGGGAACCGCGGCCGGCAGCGCCATTCGTCTCGGCGCCTATGGCGGCTGGTTCGGGCGTCTGGCCTGACCAACAGAATTATATCGGGAGGAAAATCATGGCCGATCTTACCCTGAGGGATGTCCGCAAAGCCTACGGCAACATCGAGATCCTGCACGGCATCAACCTCGATATCACATCGGGCGAGTTTATCGTTTTCGTCGGTCCGTCCGGGTGTGGGAAGTCGACGCTGCTTCGCGCGATCGCTGGGCTCGAGGACATCACTTCGGGAACGCTCCAAATTGCGGGCGAGACGATGAACGACGTGCCGCCCTCGAAACGGGGCATTGCCATGGTGTTCCAGTCCTACGCGCTCTATCCGCATATGACCGTTTACGACAACATGGCGTTCGGCATGAAGATCGCGCGTGAGAACAAAGCCGAGATCGACCGCCGTGTGCGGCAGGCTGCCGAGATCCTGCAGCTCACGAAATTTCTGGAGCGGCTTCCCAAGGCGCTCTCCGGCGGGCAGCGCCAGCGGGTCGCGATCGGCCGCGCCATTGTGCGCAACCCAAAGGTTTTCCTCTTCGACGAGCCTCTGTCCAACCTCGATGCCGCGCTGCGGGTCGCAACCCGCATCGAGATCGCCAAGCTGAAGGAGCAGATGGCCAACACGACGATGATCTACGTCACGCATGACCAGGTCGAAGCGATGACTTTGGCGGATCGCATCGTTGTCCTGAAGGACGGGTATGTCGAGCAGGTCGGTTCGCCGATGGATCTCTACAAAAACCCCGGCAACCTCTTTGTGGCGCAGTTCATCGGCTCTCCGGCGATGAATATCCTGCCCGGCACCATCGACAAGGCCGGCAAGACGACAGTCGTCGCCCATGTCGGCGGGCGAAAGGCAAACGTGCCGATCGAGACGCCGGCTGACGTGACAGGCGCCGCGGTCAGTTTCGGCGTGCGGCCCGAAGACCTGATCATCGCCAGCGGGCAGGACTATCTGTTCGAGGGCGTTGTCGACTATGTCGAGCAACTCGGCGAGGTCCAGCTGATCTATCTGGACATAGGCCGCGGCGCAGAACCGCTTGTCACGAAGCTACCGGGCAACGCGACGGTGGAGCGCGGGGCCAAGCTGAAGCTTACCGCCGATGCCGGCGACCTTCACATTTTTGACGGCAACGGACATTCGTTCGCGACGATGGCATCGGCGGCCAAGGCGGCCTGACGGGAGGGTGAGCTTCGGCTGTCCGTGGCGTCATTTGATAGGACTACCGTCTTGAGGGGTCTGGTGCTCGGATTCTCGCCCAGGTTTCGAGGAAGGGCGTGACGCCTTCCCTTCTCCCCCTGTGGGAGAAGGTGGATCGGCGCGCAGCGCCGAGACGGGTGAGGGGTGTTGGCCGGAGTGCGGCGTAGCCGAAAGCGCTGTAAAACCAATGCTTAGAGCGGCGTGCGCTCCGATGCCGCTCTATCTTCTTGTTTTAGCATCGGATTCGTCCCGAAACCGGTTCCCACTTTCGGGTCCGATGCTCTAGCACGCAGTTCTGACGTGTCTCGTTTCTTCCAGCACCCCTCATCCGACCTCGCCTTCGGCTCGGCCACCTTCTCCCCCAGGGGGAGAAGGTGAGAATCGCCAGGGGCCGATCGCCTCGCGGCGCGATGCCATAGCGCCGCTACATCAGGTCCTTGAGGTTCGCGGCCAGATCGGCCGCGACATCTTTCGGCACGTTGGTGCGCGCAGCCAGAAGCCGCCGCGCGAGCATGTGATCGCCGGCGCTGTTGATGCTCTCCACGGCAATAAGCCGCTCGCCCTGATAGAGGAACATCGAGAACTTTCCGCTTTCGGGATCGCCGCGCAGCACCGTGCTGTCATGGCCGTTGGACAGGCCGGCTATTTGCAGACGCGCGCTTCCCTGGTTCGACCAGAACCAGGGAAGTCCGTCATAGGGCTTGTCTTCGCCGGTCAGGCGGGCGGCAATGCAGCGGGCCTGGTCGACGGCGTTCTGGACCGATTCCAGACGCGCCATCGTCCCCGTGTAGGCGTTGGGATAGTAGGCGCAGTCGCCCATGGCTGAGATCGCAGGATCGCTTGTCACCAGGCGGCTGTCGATGACGATGCCATTGTCCACGGCAAGACCGGCTTCGGCGGCCAGTTCGACATTGGGAACGATGCCGGCCGCAATCACAATGGCGTCCGTCTCGAAACGCCGGCCGTCGGATAGCTGCACGCGTGTCGCAGCAGCACCATGCTCCATGTTCTGCACAGTCGTCTCAAAGTGAAGCCGGGTTCCCAGCCCCTCATGGAAGGAACGGAAATAGTCGGACATGCCGCGCGACAGGACCCGGCCCATCAATACCGTCGCGGCCTCGACGACATCGACATCGATGCCGCGTACGCGCAGCAACCCGGCCACCTCAAGACCGATGAAGCCGCCGCCGACGATCGTGACGTGGCGCAGCTTCGCCAGCCGCTCGTTCAGCGTTCGCGCGTCCTTGAGCGTCCGCAATTCGAGGATCGACCCGCGATCAAGGCCGGGGATGGGAGGAATGCGGTTGCGTGCGCCTGTCGCAAGCGCCAGGTGATCGTAGCGCAGACGGTCGCCGTCGCTGAGCAGCACCTCTTGGCTGTCGCGGTCGATCCGTTCGGCGCGCACTCCCAGCCTGAGCGTGATATCGTTGGCTGGAAAGAACGCTTCACCCTTGAGCGGCAGGCCGCGATCGTCGCTGCTTTTCAGGAATTCCTTTGACAGCGGCGGGCGCTGGTAGGGAAGGTCCGGCTCATCGCCGACGATGGTGACGGGTCCGCTGAATCCCCGGTGTCGAAGCGAAGCGGCGAGCTCGACGCCCGCATGTCCGCTTCCAACAATCACGATGTCCCTGCGATCGCTCGTCACTTCGTGGTCTCCGGTCGAGGACTCCCTGATGCAAATCAGAGCGCGCTCTCCAAATTATGTGTTCCCTGAGCCAGTTTCGACTCCGGCTCTATAGTCTGGAGGCGGAACTTCGTATGCCAGAACCGCATTCGGATTGTCACCCCGCGACAGTCTTGTCTCGCGCGCGCTGACGCGCTTCCGCCGCTTAGAGCCCGCCGGAAGAGGCAGTTGCCTCCTGCCGGGATTCCGCCAGCGCGGCGCGGCGGCGCGAGACCAAGAATGCCACGGCGAAGGCGAGGCTCATCAAAAGCACGATCGTCGGCGCGGGTGCGCTGTCGATGAAGAAACTCGCATAGACACCGAGGAAAGACGCGGCGACGGCGACCACGACCGCCACGATCAGCATCCGGTCGAAGCGGTCTGCGAGAAGATAGGCGATGGCGCCAGGCGCGACCAACATCGCGATGGCAAGGATGATGCCGACCGCCTTAAGCGCGCCAACAATGGTCAGCGACAGGATCGAAAGAAGACCGTAGTGCAGAAGCCGCACCGGCAGGCCAATCGCCCGCGCATGCTGGGGATCGAAGGCATGCAGCAAAAGATCGCGACGCCAGAGCGCGATGGCGGCGGTGGCCACGGCCGCGATGACGCCCGTTTCAGCGATGTCGCCCCAGTCTACGCCGAGCATGTCCCCGAACAGGATGTGATCGAGGTGAACCTCTGTCTGGATTTTTGTGTAGAGCACGATCCCGAGGCCGAACATGCCCGAGAAGACGACGCCCATGACGGTGTCTTCCTTGATCCGGCTGTTCTCCTTCAGGAAGCCGGTGGCAATGGCGCATGTCATGCCGGCTGCAAACGCTCCCACCGCAAGCGGCAGGCCCGCGATATAGGCGAGCACCACCCCCGGCAACACGGCATGGGAGATCGCATCGCCCATCAGCGACCAGCCCTTGAGCACAAGGAAACACGACAGCAGCGCCATGGGTGCGGCGATCAGGACCGCGATCAGCAGTGCCTGCTGCATGAAGGGAAACGAAAACGGAAGCAGAACCGTGTCGACAAGGCCGGTCATTGCCCGGCCTCCAATACCTGGCGCGCGCGCCGCCGCGCTGCCAGCATTCCGTGCTTCGGCGCAAGCACGAAGGCGATGAGAAATATGAGCGTCTGCAGGACGACGATGATGCCGCCGGTGGCTCCGTCGAGGAAGTAGCTGAGATAGGCGCCGGCAAAGCTCGTGACCGTGCCGATCGCAACGCTTACTGCCGATCAGCCTTGGAAAGCGGTCGGTCAAAAGGTAGGCCGTAGCGCCCGGCGTCACCACCATGGCGATGACGAGAAATGCTCCGACCGTTTGCAGCGCCGCGACGGTACAAGCGCTGAGCAGGGTGAAGAAAAGCAGCTTGAGCCGGTCGGGGTTGAGGCCGATGGAGCGGGCATGGTTCTCGTCGAAGAACGCAACCATGAGGTCGCGCCATTTGACGAGCAGGATCGCCAGTGACACGCCGCCGATGATCACGAGCTGCAACGTGTCCTCCGGCGTCACCGCAAGAATGTTGCCGAGCACGATGGTCTGGACGTTTACCGAGGCCGGAGACAGCGAAATCATGAAAAGGCCGAGCCCGAAGAAGGACGTGAAGATCAGGCCGATGATGGCGTCTTCCTTCAGCTTGGTGCGCTGGTTGAGAAACAGCATGGCTCCGGCTGCAAGACCGCCCGAGACGAATGCGCCGAAGGCGAAGGGCAGGCCGAGCATGTAAGCTCCGGCCACGCCAGGCACGATCGAATGCGAAAGCGCGTCGCCGATCAGCGACCAGCCCTTCAGCATCAGGTAGGACGAGAGGAACGCGCAGACGCCGCCGACCAGCGCGCTTACCCACATGGCGTTGACCATGTAGCCGTAGGAAAAAGGTTCGGCGAGAAGCGCACTCACTTGCCGGTTTCCGCGTCGTCGGTCACGCCGGGAGCCGTCTCGTCTCCATAGATGACGAGCGGCCGCTCATCGTCCGTCAGTACGGTGACCTTTCTGGTGTCGGCGTCGTCGTGGAGAGCTGGACCGCCAAGCGTGAAGTGGCGCAGCACACCGCCGAAGGCCCTTTCCAGATTGGCCTGGGTGAACACCTCGCCTGTCAGCCCGGAGGCAAGCACGGTCTTGTTGACGAGCACGGCCCGGTCGCAGAAGCGCGGAACGCTGCCCAGATTATGCGTCGAGACCAGCATGACCCGCCCCTCATCGCGCAGGGACTTCAACAGCGCGATGATCGCCTCCTCGGTGCGCACGTCGACGCCGGTGAAGGGCTCGTCAAGCAGGATGATCCTGCCTTCCTGTGCAAGCGCCCGCGCAAGAAAGACGCGCTTCTTCTGGCCGCCCGACAACTCGCCGATCTGCCTCTTGCGATAGGCGCTCATGCCAACCCGCTCCAGCGCGGCGTCAACGCTGTCGCGGTCGACCGCGCGAGGGATGCGCAGCATGTTCATGTGGCCGTACCGGCCCATCATGACGACATCCTCGACAAGCACCGGGAAGTTCCAGTCGACATCCTCGCTCTGCGGGACATAGGCGACCGCATTGCGCTTCAGGGCCTGGACTGCCGGTTCGCCGAACAGCAACACCCTTCCGGCGGCCAGCGGCACGAACCCCATGATGGCCTTGAAAAGCGTCGACTTGCCGCTGCCGTTCACGCCGACCAGCGCGGTGATCGTGCCCTGCGGAACGGCGAAGCTTGCCTTGCGCAGCGCGGTGTGGCCGTTGCGATAAGTGACCGTGATGTCTTCGACGGCAATGCCGTCCCGCTGGCTCGTCGAGGGGGAGACCCTGGCAGCGACTGGCGCGTTCATGTCGCGAGGCCTTTCGCGATCGTTTCGGCGGTAACCCGCAGAAGATCGAGATAAGTCGGCACTGGGCCCGTCTCGTCGCTGAGCGAGTCGACGTAAAGAACGCCGCCATACTTGGCGCCGGTCTCGCGGGCGACCTGCTTGGCCGGATCGGCGGAGACGGTGCTTTCGCTAAAGACGGCGGGGATACTGTTGGCCCGCACGGCGTCGATCACCTTTCGTACCTGCTGAGGCGTTCCCTGCTGGTCGGCATTGATCGGCCAGAGGTAAAGCTCCTTCAAGCCGAAGTCGCGGGCCAGATAGCTGAATGCGCCTTCGCTGGTGACAAGCCAGCGGCGCTCCTGCGGGATACTTTCAAGCGCGGTTCGGACCGGCGCGACGACCGCCTTGATCTTTTCAGAATAGGCGGCCGCGTTGCGGTTGTAGGTCTCTGCGTTGGCTGGGTCATGTTCGGCCAGCGCCTTGCGGATGTTCTCGACATAGATCAATGCCGCTTCCGGCGACATCCATGCATGGGGGTTCGGCTTTCCGGTGTAAGGACCCTCGGCGATGCCCATTGGCTCGACACCATCCGAAATGACGGCGCTCGGCACTTCAGAAAGATTGCGGAAGAACTTCTCGAACCAGAGTTCGAGATTAAGCCCGTTCCAGATGATGAGGTCGGCATCCTGCGCCCGCATGATGTCGCCGGGCGTCGGCTGGTAGTTGTGAATCTCGGCGTTCGGCTTGGTGATGGATTCCACAGTGGCCGCATCTCCGGCAACGTTCCTCGCCAGATCGGCGATCACGGTAAAGGTGGTCACCACCTTTGAACTTGTCCCCCTGGTCCTGCGCGGTGGCCGGCAGGGCGAGGCCAAGCACGAGGAGCGAGGCGAGCAAGGCGCGAATGAGTTTCATGGTGGTTCCTGTTGGCCGCTGAAAATGAGCCGGCAAGAACCAGCTTGCCGGAGAGATAGCGTTCCCCTTGGATGTTGTCAATGCAATTGCAAATCGTTTGCAACACGATTACGACGCGCTTGATTTGGCGTGTCGTTGCATTTGCAACGCATTGTCATCTGACGCATAGTCGGTCCATGAACGTCAAACCGATTCACAAGCCGGATTATGAAGAAGAAATGCGGAAGGCCGGGATCCGGATCACGCGCCCGCGCCGTGTCATTCTGAACATCCTGTCGGAAACCGAAGGACATCCGGACGCGTTGGAGATATTCCAGCGCGCCGCTGCCATCGACGGCAGCATTTCGCTGTCGACGGTCTACCGCACGATGAAGTTGCTGGAGGGGATGGGGGCGATCCACAGGCACGCCTTCGAGGGCGGACCCTCACGCTTCGAGCAGGCCGGCGGTGAACACCACGATCACCTTATCGACATCGAAACTGGCGACGTAATCGAGTTCAAGTCGGATCGGATCGAGCAGCTTCAGAATGAGATCGCCCGGTCGCTGGGCTATGACATCGTCCACCACCGGCTCGAACTCTACGGCCGCAAGCGCAAGGCACGCTGACGGCGCCGCCACAGCGCCGGTGTTCTTCACGCAAGAATACGTCGTGTCGTTCTGACCGACGCATCCTGCTTACGGCAATAGGCTGACGCCTCTTGGAATCGCTCTAACTCGTTGTTTTACGCAATTCCGGACGGAAAACCGGTTTCCACTTTTCCTGGAATTGCTCTAAGCGGACCGCGCCTCTGCCTTCCTGTTCTGCCGGTTGGCGATGAGATCGTCGACGACGGCCGGGTCTGCCAGCGTAGAGGTGTCGCCCAGCGAGCCGAAGTCGTCCTCCGCGATCTTTCGCAGGATGCGGCGCATGATCTTGCCCGAGCGGGTTTTCGGCAGGCCGGGCGCGAACTGGATCTTGTCAGGCGAAGCGATCGCGCCGATCTCCTTGCGCACGTGGTTGATGAGGTCCTTGCGCAGATCATCCGACCATTGTTCACCGGCCATCAGCGTCACATAGCAGTAAATGCCCTGACCCTTGATGTCGTGCGGGTAGCCGACAACGGCGGCTTCCGACACCTTGTCGTGCGAGACCAGCGCGGACTCCACTTCAGCCGTGCCCATGCGGTGCCCGGATACGTTGATCACGTCATCGACGCGGCCGGTGATCCAGTAGTAGCCGTCGGCATCGCGGCGGCAGCCGTCGCCGGTGAAGTACTTGCCTTTGTATGTCGAGAAATAGGTCTGCACGAAGCGCTCATGGTCGCCATAGACGGTCCGCATTTGGCCTGGCCAGGAATCGGCAATGCACAGATTGCCGTCGGCGGGGCCTTCCAGCACGTGGCCTTCATTGTCGACAAGCTCCGGTTGTACGCCGAAGAAGGGCCGTGTCGCCGAGCCGGGCTTCAGGTCGGTTGCGCCGGGCAGCGGCGTGATCAGGATGCCGCCTGTTTCGGTCTGCCACCAGGTGTCGACAATCGGTATGCGCTTGTTGCCGACCACGTTGAAGTACCATTCCCATGCCTCGGGGTTGATCGGTTCGCCGACCGTGCCCAGCACCCTGAGCGACTTGCGCGACGTCTTCGTCACGTGGCTATCGCCGGCGCCCATCAGCGCGCGAATGGCAGTCGGTGCGGTGTAGAAGATGTTGACCTTGTGCTTGTCGACCACGTCCCAGAAGCGCGAGGCCGACGGGTAATTCGGCACGCCCTCGAACATCAACGTCGTGGCGCCGTTGGAAAGCGGCCCGTAGAGAATGTAGCTGTGACCTGTCACCCAGCCGACATCGGCCGTGCACCAGTAGATGTCGCCGTTGTGGTAGTCGAAAACATACTCGTGCGTCATCGACGCGTAGACGAGATAGCCGCCGGTGGTATGCAGCACACCCTTCGGCTTGCCGGTCGAGCCCGATGTGTAGAGGATGAACAGCGGATCCTCAGCCTTAATCTTCTCCGGCTTGCACTCCGCCTTCACCGCGGCGGTTTCCTCGTGGTACCAGAGGTCGCGACCTTCCGCCCAGGCGATCTTGCCGCCGGTGCGGCGCACGACCAGAACCTTTTCGACCGACGTGCCGGCGCGCGCCGCGATGCTGATTGCCCTGTCGGTATTTTCCTTGAGCGGAATTGTCTTGCCGCCGCGCAGGCCCTCGTCGGCCGTGATCACGAAGGTCGATTTGCAGTCGTCGATGCGTCCGGCCAGCGCGTCCGGCGAGAAGCCCCCGAAAACCACCGAATGAATCGCCCCGATGCGCGTGCAGGCGAGCATCGCATACGCCGTTTCGGGGATCATCGGCATGTAGATGGTGACGCGGTCTCCCCGCTTCACCCCGTGCTTCTTCAGCACGTTGGCGAGCCGGCAGACGTGCTCGTAGAGCTCGTCGTAGGTGATCTTCCGGTCGTCATAGGGGTTGTCGCCTTCCCAGATGATGGCGGTCTGGTCGCCGCGCTTCTTCAGATGACGGTCGATGCAATTATAGGAAACGTTGGTGAGACCGTCCTCGAACCATTTGATCGATACCTTGCCCGTGAAGGAGGTGTTCTTCACCTTGGCGTAGGGCTTGAACCAGTCGATCCGCTTGCCGTGCTTGCCCCAGAACTTGTCCGGGTTCTTGACGCTGTCCTTATACCATTTGAGGTAGGTCTCGTTGTCGATCAGCGCGTTCTTCTTCCACGCCGGCTGGACGCGGTGTAGCTGGACCTCGGACATTTCCGTCTTTCCCTCCCAAAATTCTGCCGGTGGTCGAGTTCCGCTCAAAAACGCGGCCGCCCCGGCGTATTGCGCATTATTATCAATTCGGAGCGGGCGACAATATTAGACGTTGGATTCGCGTGGCGGCATGCCGCAGGGTTTGCGAGGCGGGGTTATCAGCACTCACGTTGGAAGGCTGCTAACATATTGATTTCATTCCATGAACCAAAAGTATGACTTGCGCGTTTCAATGGACGGTTAATAATCAGGGTGCAGATTTGCAACGTGGAGGAGAAGCGAGCAACGCTGGAGGACGGCCATGCGTCACAACTCTGAAATGGAACTGATGCTGAAGGGCTACGGCATCACCACCGCACAAATCCTGTATCACATGCCGGATCACCCGCATGTTTTGCAGACATTTATCTGGCAGCACTACGACCTGGCGCCGAAGTTTCCGGCGTTGTTCCGGTTCATCGACTTCTGGACGGCCAAGCTGGACGGCCCGTTGCACTCGGTGGCCTATACCCACAAGAGGCTGATCGCGCCGAACGAATGGCGCAATGTCAGCGGCGAGTTCCTGCTGCACTGAGGAGGGTCTGTTCCCTAGTCGAAGGGCTCAGCCGCATGCGATATGAGGGTTTCAGCCAGGCGATGAGTGAGCGGCTTACCGGCTCCCGAATATTGCCGAGCCCACACGCACGGAGGTAGCTCCGAAAGCGATTGCGGTTTCGTAGTCGCCGGACATGCCCATGGACAGTCTATCGAGGCCGGCCTCGCGGGCGAGTTTTTCCAGCAGCGCGAAATGCGGGCCGGGATTTTCCTCGAGCGGCGGGATGCACATGAGGCCTTCGATCGACAGCCCGTGGATGTCACGGCAGCGGCTCACAAACGCGACCGCTTCGCGCGGATCTATCCCGGCCTTTTGCGCTTCCGAGCCGGTATTCACCTGCACATAGAGCCGTGGCGTCCTGCCCTGCTTTGCGATCTCGATTGAAATCGCCGCGGCGATCTTCTCGCGGTCGATCGTCTCGATCACGTCGAACAGGGCCACCGCTTCTTTCGCCTTGTTGGATTGCAACGGGCCGATCAGATGGAGTTCCAGGTCTGGGAATTCCGCCTTCAGCGCGGGCCATTTGCCCTGTGCTTCCTGCACGCGATTTTCGCCGAAGATGCGGTGGCCGGCCTCGATGACAGGCCGGATATCTTCCGGTGAAAAAGTCTTGGAGACCACCACGAGGTCCACGTCCGCCGGTTCGCGCAAGGCCTCTTGTGCAGCCACCGCGATCCTGTCCTTGACCTGTTCGAACCGCGCGACTGCCTCGCTCATGCCTCGATGCGCCTATTTTGCCGGCAAGTCCGGGCTCCCGGTGTTGACGGGTCCGGCAAACCATGGTGAACGTCTGCGGCATTCTTCATAGGCGAAATACCGGGCATGGCAACCGAACGATACAATCCCCGCGCGTCCGAACCCAGATGGCAGAAAGCCTGGGACGAGGCGAAGCTCTTCGAGACGAAGAACGACGATCCGCGCCCGAAATATTATGTGCTCGAGATGTTCCCTTATCCGTCGGGACGCATCCATATGGGCCACGTCCGCAACTATACGATGGGGGATGTCGTCGCGCGCTTTCGCCGTGCCAATGGCTACAATGTGCTTCACCCGATGGGCTGGGACGCCTTCGGCCTGCCGGCCGAGAACGCGGCGCGCGACAACAAGGTCAATCCGCGCGACTGGACCTACGCCAACATCGCCACGATGAAGGGCCAGTTGAAGACGATGGGCCTCTCGCTCGACTGGGCGCGTGAAATCGCGACGTGCGACCCCAGCTACTATCGCCATCAGCAGAAGATGTTCCTCGACTTCTGGCGCGCCGGGCTGGTCGAGCGCCGGTCGGCCAAGGTCAACTGGGATCCCGAGGACATGACCGTGCTCGCCAATGAGCAGGTGATCGAAGGACGCGGCTGGCGCTCGGGCGCGCCGGTGGAACAGCGCGACCTGACGCAATGGTTCTTCAAGATCACATCGATGTCGCAGGAGCTGCTGGACGGCCTGGATACGCTCGACAGCTGGCCGGAAAAGGTCCGCGTGATGCAGCAGAATTGGATCGGCCGTTCGGAGGGTCTGCTCATCCGCTGGCCGATCGCCAAAGGCTCGGCCCCCGCCGGCGAGACCGAGCTCGAAGTTTATACGACACGGCCCGATACCATCTTCGGCGCTTCCTTCATGGCCGTGGCCGCCGATCATCCGCTGGCCCGGAAGGCGGCGGAGAAGCACCCGGCTGTCGCCCAGTTCATCGACGAAGTGCACCAGATGGGCACGTCGCTTGCCGCGTTGGAAACCGCCGAGAAAAAAGGCGTCGATACCGGTATTCGCGTCGTCCACCCTTTCGATCCGTCGTGGACGCTGCCCGTCTATGTCGCGAATTTCGTCCTGATGGACTACGGCACGGGGGCCATTTTCGGATGTCCGTCAGGCGACCAGCGCGACCTCGATTTCGCCAACAAATATGGCCTGCCCGTTGTTCCGGTCGTCATGCCGGAAGGCGCTGATGCCGCCACGTTCCAGATCATCGACGAGGCCTATGTCGATGATGGCGTGATGATCAATTCGCGCTTCCTCGACGACATGAAGCCCAAACAGGCCTTCGACGAGGTCGCGCGGTTGCTGGAAGCAAAGTCAGCCGGCAACCGCCCGATGGCCGAGCGAAAGGTGCAGTATCGTCTTCGCGACTGGCTGATATCGCGCCAGCGCTACTGGGGCTGTCCGATCCCGGTGATCCACTGCGAAGCGTGCGGCGCGATCCCTGTGCCAGATAAGGATCTGCCCGTTCCGCTGCCGACGGATGTCACGTTCGACAAACCCGGCAATCCACTCGACCATCATCCGGGCTGGAAACATGTCGCCTGCCCGCAATGCGGCAAGGCGGGGCGCCGCGACACCGACACGATGGATACTTTCGTCGATTCGTCCTGGTATTTCGCGCGCTTTACCGATCCATGGAACGAGGCGTCGCCAACTACGCTCTCGGCAGTCGATGGCCCCAAGGGCTGGCTGCCGGTCAACCAGTATATCGGCGGTATCGAGCACGCGATCCTGCATCTCCTGTATTCACGCTTCTTCGCGCGCGCGATGAAGGCGACGGGGCATCTCGGCGCCGTCGAAGAGCCGTTCGAAGGGCTGTTCACCCAAGGCATGGTGGTGCACGAGACGTATCGCGGGCCACAGGGCTGGGTGCAGCCAGCGGATGTGAAGATCGAGGAAGTGGACGGTCAGCGTCGCGCCGCGCGGATCTCCGATGGCGCGCCGGTCGAGATCGGCTCGATCGAAAAGATGTCGAAGTCGAAGAAGAATGTCGTCGATCCGGACGACATCATCGCCAGCTACGGCGCGGATACGGCTCGCTGGTTCATGCTTTCCGATTCGCCTCCCGACCGCGACGTAATCTGGACGGAGGCTGGCGTCGAAGGCGCGCATCGTTTCGTCCAGCGCATCTGGCGTGTGGTCTCCGAGGCTGCGCCCGTGCTTTCCAAGGTGCGTGCCCATGCTGGTGCGAGCGGCGAAGCGGCCACCATCTCGAAGGCCGTGCACAAGACGGTCAAGGCGGTTGGCGAGGACATCGACAAGCTGGCCTTCAACAAGGCCGTCGCCCGCATCTATGAGCTGGTCAATACGATCCAGGCGCCGGCCTCCGCGCTAGCGCAGCGCGGTCAGGACGGAACGATCGCTTCGGCGCTGCGCGAGGCTTTCGACATGCTTGTGGTAATGATCGCGCCGATGATGCCGCATCTGGCGGAAGAATGCTGGCGCGCGCTCGGCGGCGAGGGTTTGGTTGCGAATCGCCCCTGGCCGGCATTCGATCCTGCTCTGGTGGTGGATAACAATGTCATCTATCCGATTCAGATCAACGGGAAGAAGCGCGGCGATTTGACAATTGGCCGCGACGCAGACCAAGGTGAGGTCGAGAAAGCGGTGCTTGGACTCGACTTCGTGCAAAAGGCGCTCGAAGGCAAACCGCCACGCAAGGTCATCGTCGTCCCGCAGAGAATCGTGAATGTCGTTGCCTGAGCGGAAGTGGAAATCGTTGAGCTCTTTTCTCCGGATCGCTGCTTTTGCAGGCGTGGTTCTGGCCGCCGCCTGCTCTGTTCAGCCGCTTTATTCGAATCATCCGGCGACCGCATCGGCCGTTGACGGCAGCATCGGCACGCAGCTGTCTTCCATCTCGGTTAAGCCGGTTCCGACACGCTATGCCCAGGAAGTCAGGAACCACCTCATTTTTTACTTCGGTGGCGGACAGGGCGAGCCTGCCAATCCAACTTACCAACTGGAGCTCGGCATAACGAAGCTGAACGAGGTCTCGGCGTTTGTGCAGATCGCCGACGAGGACCAGCCGACCGCGCGCACGCTTACGCTGATCTCAAGTTACAGGCTGACGAAAGCGGGGCAGCCGATCGCCACGGGGCGGCGGCAAGTGGCGTCTCAGTATGACGTGCCGAGGCAGGAGTTCGCGAGTTTAAGGGCGGAGATCGATGCCGAGAACCGGGCCGCGCGCGAGCTCGCCGAACTCTTGAGGCTCGCCGTCGCCCAGGACCTGAAACGGGCGGAGTCTCGATAGCTCGCCGCAAGCCGGGTTTCCATCGCGCCGTATCGGCATGTCATGACCGCGTCACAGGTTTCAGCCAAACAGCGCTCTTAGTACGATCTTTGTTGCGGACTTTTTTGAAAGATCATGCTTAACAACAGAATCGTAGAGCAAGATGAGGATTCGACCAAAGGTCTTCTTGCTCTAGAGCATTTTGCAGCCAAGTGGCATCACTTGGCGTCGCACCAATGCGGTTAAAACAAAGAGTTAGAGCGGCGGTCCGGTTCCGTCCGGATGCATGCCGCTCTAACGGAGTGGGAAGCCGATGGACTCTCAGGTGCCGCCGTCCAGCCTTACTGAAATCCTCGGTGCGCGGTGGTCTCGCGGAACGAGCGCTGACGCTGAAGCGCACATTGTCGACCAGTTGATTGCCGACCGCGCGACGACATTGTCGGCCCATCCGCTCTGGCCGGTGATGAGGCCGCTGCTATTGAAGTTCCTGCACTACCGGCAGGCTATCGAGATGGCCGAGGACATGGCCGACATGTCGGGCTGGGATGCGATGTGTTACGTCAGCGCGTTGCTCTCGCTGGACGTGTCGGTGAAGGGCATGGAGAATCTGCCGGAGACCTCCGGCTTCATCCTTGCGCCGAGCCATCCGACAGGTATCGCGGACGGTATTGCCGTGTTCGATGCGCTGAAATCCGTACGTCCCGACATGGCGATCTTCGCAAACCGCGACGCTCTGCGCGTGGCGCCCGGGTTCCGCGATCTGTTGATCCCGGTGGAATGGCGGCAGGGTGAAAAATCCCATGCCAAGAGCCGCGACACACTTGAAATGACGGCGCGGTCCTTTGCCGCAAACAGGGCCATCGTGTTGTTTCCATCGGGCCGCATAGCCTATTGGAACGAGGGGGTGCTGACCGAGCGTCCGTGGCAGGCCTCGCTTGTGGCGCTGGCGCGGCGCTACCGCTATCCGGTTGTCCCGGCGCGGATAACGGCGCGCAATTCAGGCCTTTTCTACTTTTTGTCGAAATATTCGACCGAGCTGCGGGACATGACGGTATTCCACGAGCTGCTCAACAAGAAGGGCCGCTCCTTCTCCATCACCATCGGGAAGCCGATTGAGGCCAACGCGCTCGACGGCGACCCGGCCGAGGTCACGAGCCGGCTGCAGCGGCACACCGTTCAGGTGTTGGCTGAAGACCCGAACGCTGAGTTCTCTTCAGCCGAATAGAGCTGCTTAGAGCGCGATGAGATCAATTGGAGTCGTCGCGGCACTCTAGAGCGGGATGATCTTACGTTGAATTGTTTAGGGATTCCGGTTGGGTTAGGATTGTGATTTAAGATGCTGGCTGGATTGGAGGCCAGCATCTGATGCCGAAGGCCTATTCTCTTGATCTTCGCAAACGGGCTGTTTCTCGGGTGCTTGACGGCGAGAGCGTCCGGTCTGTCGCGATGGTGCTTGATGTCAGCGTTTCGAGCGTCGTGAAGTGGTCGCAACGCTACCGGTCGACGGGGAGTATGGCTCCCGGTCGGGCTGGGGGCCGGCCTCGGCCTTCGCCGCTTGCGCCGCATCGCGCCTGGCTTGTGGAGCGGATCGGCAGCGGCAAGCATGTCACCTTGCGCGGTCTTCAGGCCGAGCTTGCCGAGCGCGGGACGAAGGTCGACTACCGGACGGTGTGGAACTTCGTGCACGCCGAAGGACTGAGCTTCAAAAAAAACCGTTCTGCCAAGCGAACAGCGTCGACCTGATATCGCGCGACGGCGGGCCCAGTGGAAGAAGTATCAGAGCCGCCTTGATCCGCGGCGGCTGGTATTCATCGACGAGACTTGGGCCAAGACCAACATGGCACCGATCCGGGGCTGGGCACCGCGCGGCCAAAGGCTGCAGGCACGGGTCCCGCACGGGCACTGGAAAACGCTGACCCTGATCGCCGCGCTGCGCTGCGACCGCATCGATGCGCCGTGCGTGTTCGACGGCCCCATCAATGGGCGAAGCTTCACTGCTTATGTCGAACAGGTTCTCGTTCCGACGCTCGTGCCCGGCGACATCGTCATCCTGGACAATCTCGGCTCCCACAAAGGACAGCCGGTGCGAGAAGCGATCCGGAGGGCCGGAGCCAAGCTCTTCTTCCTACCGCCCTACAGCCCCGATCTCAATCCGATCGAACAGGTCTTTGCCAAGCTCAAGCAACTCATGCGTGCCGCCGCCGCACGAACCATCGAGGCAACATGGAAAGCCGCAGGAAACCTGCTCAAACGCTTCCAACCAGACGAATGCAGAAACTACTTCGTCAATGCAGGATACGCTTCAACGTAAGATCATCGGACTCTAAAATGAAAAAGCCCGGCACAAGGCCGGGCTCCTTAAACTCACCCAAAAACGGGCTGGTGGGCTCAGGCCACCGAACTGTTGATCCAGTGCGACAGGGCTGTTTTTGGTGCCGCGCCGACCTTAATATCAGCCACTTGGCCCGCCTTGAAAATCATCAGCGTCGGGATCGAACGCACCCCAAACTGCGCTGCAAGTTCCGGGTTTTCGTCGATATTGAGCTTGGCAATTTTCACCCTGCCGCCGAGCTCCGCTGCGATTTCTTCCAGCGCCGGCGCGATCATCTTGCACGGGCCACACCACTCGGCCCAGAAATCGACGATCACCGGCTCATTGGCTTGCAGCACGTCCGACTGAAAATTGCTCTTGTCAACCTTGACGGTAGCCATACGAAAAGTCCTTTTTCGGGTTCAGGATCGCAGGATATGTGGTGCCGTTTCGACGCCGCTTCAAGCGACCTTGTCTCACGGCTCTGTGAGTTGAACAAGAGCTACATCCATCGCCTTCGCGGGAAGCGCGATGAGGCGCGGAGCTTCGGTGAACAGTAGCGCTGCCGAGATGTCCCGCCCCGGATAGAGCGGCTGCAAGAGCGCCCAGTAGAGGGCCATTTGCAGGACATAGGCTTCCGGAACCTCCGCAAGAGCCGCGGGCGCGGGCCGGTTGGTCTTGTAGTCGACAATCATCACATCTCCGGCCGTGACAGCAAGACGGTCGATTTTTCCTGACACGGCACGCTCGCGGCCCTTTACGCGGAGCGTACCCATGATCGCCACTTCGGCGCGGGACCCCGGCGAAAACAGCGGCGCAAAACGTCGGTCGCGCAAGACAGTCTCGACAGCGTCGTATGCCTGTTGCCTCTCTGCATCGCGCCAGTCCGCCCCCGCCCGGGCAAGGTAACGGCGGCCAGCGTCAGACCGCTCCGATTCAGGGAGCGCGGGCAGCATCTGCAGCAGCCGGTGGATCGCAAGACCGCGCTGGACGGCAAAGCCCGGTTCACCGTCCGCATCGAGAACCGGCGAGCGCGGCGAGAGCACCGGCTCGATGGTCTCACCGATCAAGGCTGACGCACCGGAGGGTGAAAGGGGGCGCGGCAGGGCGGCTGGTTCCGAAACGGCGGCGAAAAGCTCACTGGGAAGCACATCGGCGGTCGCTTGCTCCGCAGGCACGAACTCCTTTGCGGAAACGGCCTCCCGGGTTTTTGAGACACGATAGCGGTGGACGGTCTCGCCGGCATAAGGATTGTCCAGTTCCTCGCTACAGTCCGCTCCGGCCAATGCTCCGCTGACGATCGCGTGCCACGTCATCGCTTGCGGGGCACGTTTGCCGTGATAGCCGCAGACAATCAGCCGGTCTTCCGCCCGCGTCATGCCGACATAGAGCAAGCGTCGATACTCCTCTTCCGCCTTCTCCCGCGCGCGCCTTCCCATCTCCTGCGAAAACCCGTTGGCGACCTCCCTGGCGGAGCGCCACAGGAACCCGCTGCCTGCCCATAGGCCTCGCTCGGATTCGAATGGGATGAGTCGCGGCAGATGCAGCTCACTGAACGGTGCGCTGCCGCTGTCGATCAGGAACACGACGGGCGCCTCGAGACCTTTCGCCGCATGGACCGTCATGATGCGGACCTCCCTGCGGGATTGGTCCATCTCGCGCTTGATTTCCGGGGCAGCACTCTCGAGCGTTGCCAGAAAGGCTTCCAGCCCTGGCAGGCCGGTCTGCTCCTCCGCGAGGCAGAAATTCAGGAATTCATCGAGGATTTCGCCCGCCTCATGGCCAAGGCGGCCAATCATCCTGCGGCGGACCTGATCGCGGCCAAGCACGCCGGCGTAGAATTCAAACACCGGCTTGAACGCGGCCTCATTCGCCCACCTTCCGAGTTGGACAACGATCCGCTCGAAATGCAAATCGGTTTCCGCCTTCCGCCTCAGGGATGCAGAGAGCGAAATGCCCGCCGGGCGGTTGGATGCAAGCTCGAAAAGCCTCTCCTCGCTTTCTCCAAAAATCGGACTTTTGAGCACCGCCGCCAGCGACAGGTCATCTTCCGGCTGGAGCAGAAAGCGTCCGAGCGCCACAAGGTCCTTGACCGCGATATGCCCCGGCAGGCTCAGCCTGTCGGCGCCTGCCACCGGAATGCCGCGGCCTTTCAGGCTGCGCGACAATGCATGGACGAACCGGTCCCGTTTGCGGACAAGGACCAGAATGTCGCCGGCCGCAAGCCGCTTACCGCTGCCCTCGATTACCTCGCCCGACCTGATCCAGCCGTCGATGGTTCGAGCGACATTGTCGGCCACCCGCACAGCAGGCGCGCGGGCATGATCGACCGGAATGGTCCAGTCGTCGGGCTCTTCGACGACATCGGCGCCGACAGTTGGCCACACTTCGACATAGCCCGGTGCGCCTGCCCTAATCGCCTTGTGACCGAGCCGGTCGGCGTCGCGGGTGAGGCCCTTACGCACCTCGTCACGGGCAAAGACCAGATCGACTGCCGACAGAACATCGTCTGTCGAGCGGAACGACCAGGTGAGCTTGACAGGCTCAAAACGGCCGCTTGCATCCCGCACGCGCGCGGAGAATTCGCTGCCGCTCAGCGCGAAGGAATTAGGATCGGCGCCCTGGAACGAATAGATCGATTGCTTCTCGTCTCCGACGGCGAAAATCGTCCGGTGAACGTTGTCGCGCGCACCCATGCCGGTGAAAAATTCCTCGGCGAGCTTCCTGACGACATTCCACTGGTCCGGACTGGTGTCTTGCGCCTCGTCGATCAGGATGTGGTCGATACCCTTGTCGAGTTTGTAATGAACCCACGATCCCGCGTCCTGGCGGGCAAGCAAACGAACGGTGCGTGTGACCAGGTCATTGAAGTCGAGGAATCCACGCGCGCTTTTCAGCTGCTCGTATCGCGCAATCAGCCAGTCCGCGATGATCAGCGCGGCACGCGTTCCCTCCAGCATGCGGAACAGTGCGACACGATCACAGACATCGCGAACGGCGATCGCCATGCGCTCGAAGGAGTTTGCAAAGAACGGGAAATGATCGGCAACCCCCTTTGACGCAATTTGTTTGACGCTCCGAGGCTGCCATCCTTCGCCTGGCTTCTTTGTCAGGAATGTATCCTGGAGTTGCCCCAGGCGCCTCAAAGGATCGGACGTACGGCACGCTTCGCGCAGCTTGTAGGCAAAATCCGCGGCAATTCTCTTCCCGGCCTGTTCCGCGCGGCGGAGAAACTCCTCGCAAAACGTCTCCCCGAAATAACGATCCGGCCAGACCGACGCCGCGATGCTTTCCGCGCTTTCATCTGTCCGGAAGCCAAACTCCTCGAACAGGTCCTCGAACGGGTTGTCCGGGCTTATCGTTTGACGGATGAAATCCCGGAGCCGGTCACGCTTCTGCACGATCTCGGCGAGCAGGCTATCAAGGCCCGTCTCGCCACCGCGTTCGAGCACGGTTGCGAAGGCATCCGCGAGCTCCCGGTTGTCCCGCGCCGCCACGCCAGAGATCATGTCGCGGCGTGCTTCACCGATAAGGGCAGCTTCCATCTGGTGATCGAGCATCTCGAAATGCCCGGCGATGTTCGCCTCCAGCGGAAACTGATGCAGCAACGCCTCGCAGAAAGCATGAATGGTCTGGATCTTCAGGCCGCCCGGCGTTTCGAGCGCGGTGGCGAAAAGCCGCCGCGCCCGGGCCAACCGTGCCGCGTTTGGCGGCTTGCCTTCGATTGCCTCGATCTGTTTGGCAAGCTCAGCATCGCTGAGCAGGGTCCATTGGGCGAGGTTGCCGAAAACGCGGTTCGCCATATTGGCGGCGGCCGCGCGCGTATATGTCAGGCAGAGGATCTTTGACGGCTCCGTGCCGTCAAGAAGAAGTCTGGTCACACGCTGCGACAGAACGTGCGTCTTGCCGGAACCGGCATTGGCCGACACCCAGACGGAGTTGCGCGGGTCCGAGGCCTTCGCCTGAAGCGCGATCGTATCGGGCGGAACGGCAAGCGGCGGCTTCATTCTTCGCCACCTGACTCATCGCCGTCGCCGCCTGCCGACCATTCAAGCACTCTGGCGAGATGGTCGTAGTCGCCCTCGGTCTCGCCTTCCCGGAAGGGCAGCGCGCGCGACAGATATCCGTTCGCCGGATCGTTGTAGTGTTGAAGCAACTGTTCGAGCCTGCGCCAAGCCTCTTCAGCCAGGTCGGGCGCCGATTTGATGCGGCGGTCATATTCGAGGATCGACTGTTCCTCGACCTCACCGTTTGCCTTGAGGCGTACGAAGGCGAGTTGCGACGGGTCCGGCGCCCCGAGCGCCTTGAACGCCCCCTTTTTCAGCAACGCCGCTTCCAGAGCGAGTTGCGGCGCCAACAGCGTATGCGCTTGCCCTTTGGACGGTGACGAACCGGTTTTGTAATCGAGAATGTCGGCCATATTTCCAGGACGGAGATCGATCCGATCGGCGCGGCCTGAGAGCGTTGCGCCAGAACTGCCGATCTGAATTGCATCGGCGCGTTCTTCCGCGTGGCGGCTCACGACCCCCACACGATGTTCGCGCTCCCATCGAATAATGTCCTTGGCCAGAGCGCGAAACCGGGGCCACCACACCGCCTCGACATCCGCGGGCAAGACCGCTTCGGAAAAACACTCTCGGCCAATGTGGATCAGCGCGTCCTCGGCGTCGGCAGAGCCCGGATCGACACCGGCTTCGGTGAAGCGATGCATAATCGCATGAAAAAGCGTTCCTCGCTCCGCTGCGCCCGGATCGCGCAACAGACTCTCGATCGGCTCGAGGCCAAGAATTCGCCGGGCGTAGACCGCGTAGGGATCGCGGCGCAGAGTTTCGATCTCCGTCACGGAAAACCGTTTCGGACGAGTGTCGAGCGGCGGCGCTGGCGACGGGCGCTTGGCAAACGGCATCTCTGCACCCTTGTCCAGCGACCTCGCCCAGCCCAGCAACATGTTTCCCCGCTCGCGTACTTCTACGGCGCGGTCAGGACCGACAAAGGCCAGCAGGCGCTGCAGCCAACGGGATGGCACCGCTGGAGCATCTCCCGACCGTGCCGCCCTGGTAAGCACGACAGTCTCCGCGCCCATGCCCATCCAGAAATCGTGAGCGGCAAGGCCAATCCGCCGCTCCGGCGGTTCGAGATCGATGCCTGCCTTCATCACGCGCGACATGAAGCGGTCGGCTTCCGCGCGGCGCGGCCAGCTGCCTTCGTTCAGGCCACCCAGGATCAGCGTGTCGACCGCCTGCAAGCGCGCTTCGAGCGCACCCCATACGGCAATGCGTCCGTCAGCCCCGGCGGCCGGTTTGACGACCTCCGGGCCGACCAGCGCTGCCAGCACGTCCGGCCACTCCTGCGGCGCAAGATCCATGGGGCAGGTCGAAGCCAGAAGCGATCGAAGGATTTCCACGAGCTTCTGACCGGCGGCGCCCGCATAGAGGTCGGTCAGATCACCTGATGCAGCGCGGCCGGCATTCTCCAGAACCACGACCGTTGCGCGGGCGATTTCCGGGAGCGCGACCCTTCCCGCCGCGCGGAGCATGAGAAGCGGATCGAGCGCGGCGCGGAGCCGGCGGAGCACGTTCCTCGCCTCGCCTATGCGCTCGGCATTCATGCGTGCGAACCAGGATGGGGCGTGGCGAGCGCTGGCAAGCGTCGGTCAGACGGCGCTCGAATAGCCCTTCGATATCCTCGGCATCCGGCCTGCCTGTGCCACCGCGCAACGCCACAAGTTCGATTGTCTCCGCGGCGCGCCGGACGACGGCGCGTTCTATACCAAGACCGAGCAGGGGATGTTTCAGGAGAGAAAGGATCGCGACCGGATCGCCCGGGCGGCAAGCCGTTTCGACCAGCAGGCGCGTCAGTGTGGCGGGAGCCGTTCGGGCAAGGTGCGTCCCGCCGGAATTGTCCGCGCGGATGCCGAACCGCAAAAGCTCGGAAGCCACCCGGCGCGCAAGGTTGCGGTCGCCCGTCACAAGCGCGGCGGT
Organism: uncultured Alphaproteobacteria bacterium; assembly: GCA_963735385.1. Lineage (GTDB taxonomy): Bacteria > Pseudomonadota > Alphaproteobacteria > Rhizobiales > Rhizobiaceae > CAVTKY01. The sequence continues at coordinate 94,864 of CAVTKY010000025.1, forward strand.
TCTCCCCTCGGTCGCGATGGCATGGCGGAGCGCAATGGCGATGACGAGCGCCTCGTCGCGCTCGTTGGCCGCTTCGACGAGAGTGACGCCGGAAAGCGCGGATACAATATCCGTTTCGGTGAACGTCGATCGGCTATCGATCCAGCGTTCCGTTGTCTCGGCAGGACGAAGCGCTTCACTCACCAACCGGGAGCGAAACGACACAGGGTTCCGAGCCTCGCCGATTTCGACGACATCCCGCCGTCGCAAACCGAACGTCCGCAACAGTTTCGCGAGACCAAACTGCGGATGGCCGAGCACCGACGGTTCGGGCGAAGCATTCGCGACGATCGTCCATGCGTCTTCGTCGAGGCCCATATCCAGCCCCGGCAGAACGACCGCTCCATGATCCAGCGTCGAGATCACGGACAGCAATTCGGCCGTCGCCGGAACCGATCCGGTGGAGCCTGCCGCGATCACCGGACCAGCGGGCGGATGGCGCTGGAGGCGCGCCGCCTCGGCCCGGATCAGCGCATTCCGGTGGGCAGCGGGGTTCGACCTGTCTCGTTCCGCGAGCAGTTTTGGCCAGGCTGCCGTGACGATCTCCAGGAAATCGAGCGTGACCTGCCACCAGTTGGCAAGTTCACCGGATACGAGCGAGCCAAGTTTCGACCAGTCGGAGCCTTCGGTCTCGATCTCGTCCATGAGAGCCGCGAGGTCTCGCGCGAGCCAAATCGCATCCGATGCAGAAGCCGGCACAATGACCTCTTCCTCGAACAGCGCGGCAACGTGAGCGGGCAGCCGCATCTTCCACGCGCGCACCAACGGAGCGAGCAGAAGCAGGCGGTCTATGGACGCGATCGGCGGTGCAATGTCGAGGGCTGCCGGATTGCCGGGCTCGAACAGGAGCTCCTCCTCGTCGAACTCACCGAGCGCCCGTATCGTGGGCAGAATTGCCGAGCGGCCTCCGGCCAGATCGACGAAGACAGAACGGAGTTCTCGCGCGGCGCGGCGCGTGGGCACGAAGATCGTCGCCGAGGCAAGCTTCAGCGGGTCGCCGTCGAAGGAGAACCCGTGAACGAGCGTTCCGGAGAGAAGCGCTTTGGCAAGCGTCGGCAGAAACGGGACGCCTGCCGGGATCGAGAAGACCTTACGCGGTTCGCCTGCCGGTCATCCCTTAGCAAGCGCCCTCGCGACCATCGCCTCGGCGAGTGGAATGGCGTCCGGAGTGCCGACGGTTATCCAATGCCCCTCCATCTCCATGCCGAACAACCGGCCAGTTGCGATCGCCCGATCGAAATAAAGGTTGAGCGAATGGGCGCCAGCCGGCCGGGCTTGAAAGATGCGCGGGTGGAGGATGGCGGCGCCGGCATAGATCAAGCCCTGCGGCGAGCCGGCCGAACGAGAAAGCCGGCCATCGGACGTGACGCAGGAAATCGCTCTTGCCGTTATGCCCGGTCGCGGAATCAAGATCCGCCAGCATCAGCAGCATATCCATTCGGGAAGGGTCCCACGCATGGGCAAGCTTGTCGAGGTTGGAGCCAGACCGATCGATCCAGAAGGTATCGGCGTTGATGATGAAGAACGGCTCCCTGCCAAGCTGCGCCAGCGCCTTAGCAACGCCGCCGCCGGAGTCGAGAAGTTCGACCGACTTCGTCAGAGATCGAAACAGACGGCTTCGCGCGACCGGCCACATGCGCGACAATCTGTTCAGGGAAATAGTGGACGTTGACGACCGCTTTGGACACTCCGGCCTCCGCCAAACTGTCCAGGCCCCAATCCAGAAGCGTCTTCCCGGCCACCCGCACCAAGCGGCTTCGGTATCGTATCGGTAATCGGCCGCATCCGCTTGCCGAGCCCCGCGGCAAGAACCATCGCCGCGGCAGGTTTTACGTTTTGCTTCAAAGCGGTCGCTCCTCAAGAAAACCGGCTTCCTCGTAGAGCGCGCGCAATTCGGAAAGCGATGGGTGCACCAGTCACCCGCCGAAGGTAGTCGCGAATGCGTGGCAGGTGTTGGAGATAGTCAGGCTTGCCGTCCCGGCGGTCGAGCCGCACGAAAATGCCGAGGATCTTGGAATTGCGCTGCGCCGCCAGGATCGCAAAAGCTTCTTCGAACGCGCTGCGGTCGAACGGGCGGCCCTGCGTTTCTCGCGCGGCGGCATAGGCGTCGACCACTGCTCTTTCCAGCTCTGGCAATATCGTCACGCGCGCGTCCAGCGCAATCGAAGCGACATCGTAGGCGGTCGGACCGATCAGGGCATCCTGGAAATCAACGATGCCAAGCCGGTCGCTTCCCTTGCGGTCGGCACGCCAGATGATGTTCGGCGATTGAAAATCGCGGTGCACGAAACCGTGCTCCTTGTTTTCCAGCCGATCGAATGCGGCGTTCCACGCTGCCGCAAAGCGCGTGCGCTCTGCCGTGGTGGCAGGCCGGTCGAAGGACGGCCGGCACATACCAGTCCAGCAGGAGCTCAACCTCGATCATCATGGCGTCGCGGTCGAAAGGCGGGATCCGGTGGATGACGCCGGGAGCCGTCTCGAATGCTTCGGGCCAGAACCGGGCGTGCATTGCCGCCAGAAGCTCGCCCGCTGCCCGGTAGCGTTCTTCGACCGGACGACCCGCACCATCCAAGAAACTGCCGGTGCCGAGATGTTCGATCAGAAGAAACCCGCGCTCCAAATCCTGCTCGAAGACTTCGGGAACGGCAACGCCGCCCTCCTTCAACATGCGCGCAATCGCGACGAACGCGGCCACGGTTTGCGCCGTATGGGCGATTTCGGCATAGGGCTTGCCGTCGCGGACCGGCGGACCCAGGACAAGCCGCGGCGAATTCATCAGGATGCGCGGAGCCGCGTCGGCGCCTGTTACGGTCTCGTAGGTGCGCGCCGAGGCGTCGCCGGAGAAGTAGGCGCGGTCCGCATTCCCCCACCCGGCTTCAGCGAGGAAATTCCGGGCGGCAAACGAGCGCTCGATCCGCGCCATGGCAGCGGCCGGCCCTGTGATTTTGGCGTGCCGGCCCTCCCCTTCATGCGACAGTTCGACGAAAATCGTGCCCTGCGGCAAGTGTCCGACTGCCTTTTCGGGCCATTCGATAATAGCGACGCCGTTCCGGCCGGCTTCCTCGAAACCAAGCTCGTAAAGCTCGTCGACCGAGGCAATTCGATAGAGGTCGAAATGCTGGATGGGAACGCGCCCGTCGTAGCCTTGCATCAGGGTAAAGGTCGGGCTCGGCACCTCAAGGAGAGGATCGGCGGCCAAGGCCCTGATCAAGCCCCGCGCCAGCGTCGTCTTGCCAGCCCCGAGGTCGCCCTGGAGCGCCAGAACATCTCCACGGCGGAGCGCTGCGGCAATATCCTGGCCCAGCAAGACCGTTGCACGCTCGTCCGTCAGGCGTCGTTCGAGTACCGCTTCCTTCATGGAAGCGGCTTACTCCGCCGCCGCGCGGGCGCGCAAGGGGACCCTCGGAAACCGGCATATGACGGTCGTGCCACGATCCTTTGCCGAATCGATCCGAACCGTTCCCCCATGCAGCTCCACGAAGCTTTTCACGATCGACATGCCAAGACCCGCTCCGCGACGACGCCCGCCATTGCTCCGTGATTCAAAGCGGCGAAACACGGTATCCAGCACCTCCGGAGCCATGCCCGGCCCATCATCGTGTACTGAGAACTGGATGCTGCCGTCCACCATTTCGCAGGCAAGCGTGATGGTGCTGCCCTCGGGCGCGTAGTTGGTTGCATTGCTGAGCAAATTGAACAGAACCTGCCGAACCCGGTTCTCGTCGCCATCGAAACTCTGCGGCGCACGCGAGACATCGACATCAAGCTCGATCTTGTGATCGCGAAGACGCTCCGAAACGAGGTCCGCCGCTGTCCTGATCGTGTGATCGATGCGTACTTCCCCGATCTCCAGCTCCATGATGCCGGCGTCGACGGTGGCGAGATCCAGAATATCGTTGACGATGGTCAGCAGCACCGAAGACGACGAGCCGATGTGATCGACATAGTCGCGTTGACGAGGCGTGAGCAGGCCTGTGCCGGGCAGGCTGAGAAGCTCGGTGAAGCCGATAATGTTGGTCAGCGGCGAGCGCAACTCGTAGGAGACGTGCTGGACGAAGTCATTCTTGAGCTGGTCGGCCCGCTGCAACGCCTCGTTCTTGTCCTTCAAGGCCTTCTCGACATTGGCGCTGTCGGTGACGTCGACAAAGGTCATCATCATCTGTCCGTTGGGCAGATGGATGATGGCATAGCGCAGGATGCTGCCGTTTTTGAGTTCGACCTGTCCGTGCCGGTCACGGCGCTCGTCATCGAATCCTGTCACGGCGCCAACGAACCCGCCCCATGGGCTGTCCTTGGCGAGGATGTCGCAGACCGCTCTGACCTCCGAGACATGGGTGCTGGGCCGCACGAAGTCGGGATCGAGCCCCCACAGACGCGAGAAAGCAGGATTGGCGAGCCGCACTCGGCCATCAGGACCGAAAACCGCGACGCCCTCCGCCAAATTGTCCAGCGTTTCGCCCTGAACGCGCACCGCCGCATTGTAGCGGCTCTCAAGATCGATCTTTTCGGTCAAATTGTCGAATATCCAGGTCACGCCGCCTTTCGGCTGTGGATTGCCAATGACGCGGATCGTGCGGCCGTCGGGCAAATGCCACCAATGTTCCTGTGACTCGACGGCACGATATGCCGCGAGCACGTTTTCTTTCCAACGGCGCCACTCGGGCGGCTCGGCCAGCTTGCCGTCGGTGCGCAATCGGTCGAGCAGAATGGCATTGTCGGGAGCACTCGACAGAAACTGCGCATCGAGGCCCCACAGTTTCTGGAAGGCCTGATTGAAAAATCTGAGCTTGCCCTTCGCATCGAATGTCGCAACGGCGCTCGTCAGTTGATCGAGCGTGTCGGCATGGCTTCGCACCGTCCGCTCATATTCCTCACGCATGGCTTCGATCACGCTCATGTCCGCCGCGATGCCGGCCGAACCGCTCCCGGCGGCAACATCGGTTATCGCAAACATCCGCCGGTCCCCATGGACAACCGTCGACATGGTTTGCTCGAAGACGGGGTTTTTGGCCTGCTGTTTCGCGATGGCTTCCCGTGCCGGGCCGCCCAGGAACTCCTTGCTGTCGCGAACGGCAACGGCAGCGCTCTCCGCTTCGATGGCGTCGGCGAAAGCCCGATTGACCCATTTGAGCCGCCCGTCTCCACCGCGCATCCAAAATGGCATTTTCAACGCTTCGATAGTCCGAGGATCGTCTCATAGTCGGACGCCAGACGCTGGTTATCGAGCTTTAGGCGAACCGACACGCGCTGCGCTTCCGACAGCGATACGAAACGGACAAATATATGCGCGGCAGACTTGCGCCCGTGCACCTCCAGCGGCACCGATTTGTTGGTCTCGACCACCAGGTCGAACGCGGTCCCCTTGCTCCGGAGACCGGTGACGGCCTGTTCAAGGGTGGCAGCCGATCTTGGCGCCAGCCATCGTCCGAAAGCCAGAAATCCTGCACGCTCCTCCGGCGCGCCCACCTCGGGCGGCAGTGCGCCAAGCACTTCGGGCTTTCCCTTTTCGCTCGCCCATATGACAACCCGCTGGTCGCGAAGGTTCAGGAGCGCTTCGGACCTCTGGAGCGATGCGTTGAGGTCCGCCACTCTCGCGCGCAGTTCGCTGTTCTCGGCGGCGGTCCGCGCCCGCTCGCGAATGAGCCATACGGCCGAAACCAGCGCCGCGCCCATGACGCCCGCAAAGACCGCGGCTTGCATGACCTCGACCGTACCGACCGATAGTCCCATCACCCTGGCAGTCCCTTGGCCTTGGGCCATGGCGGCGGTTGACATTGCGGTCGTTGCGGAAAGGACGCCGGCAAAACGCCGGTTTCGCGCGGCCAGCGCCCAAATTCTGGGTGTACGCTGTCCGCTGGAATTGTTTTTGCCGCCGGAATTGGCGCTTCCCGCTCCAGGCGGGCATTTTCCTGGCATGTTTTGTTCCTCTCCGCCGCCCCAAGGCCGCCTGCGGGTTTCCCCTAGTCCCCTGACCCCGCAGCTTGGGTCGTCGCGAATCACTCCACTGTACTCGTTGAGAGAATCGCCGTGAAGAAGTCCTGTGCGCAAAAAGAAAACCGGGCGAAAGTCAATCGCCCGGCTTCAATATCTTGTAGGTAGCAGAGACGATATCAGTACCGGTAGTGTTCCGGCTTGAACGGGCCGTGCGTCGTAACGCCGATATAGGCGGCCTGCTCAGCGCTGAGTTCGGTCAGCCTCGCGCCCAGCTTGTCCAGGTGGAGACGAGCGACCTTCTCGTCGAGATGCTTCGGCAGCACATAAACCTCGTTCTTGTACTTGCCGGCCTTTGCCCACAATTCGATCTGCGCAAGGACCTGATTGGTGAAGGACGCCGACATCACGAAGCTCGGATGACCCGTTGCGTTCCCGAGGTTCAGCAGCCGGCCTTCGGACAGAAGGATCATGCGCTTGCCGTTAGGGAAGGTGATCAGATCGACCTGCGGCTTGATATTGGTCCACTTCAGGTTCCGCAGCGCCACCACCTGAATTTCATTGTCGAAATGGCCGATATTGCCCACGATCACCATGTCTTTCATGGAACGCATATGATCGAGCGTGACCACGTCCTTGTTGCCCGTCGTGGTGATCACGATATCGGCGGTCGGCGCGGCGTCTTCGAGCGTGACGACCTCAAAACCGTCCATCGCAGCCTGGAGCGCACAGATCGGATCGACCTCGGTGACCTTGACGCGCGCGCCGGCGCCGCGCAGCGAGGCCGACGAGCCCTTGCCGACATCGCCGTAACCGCAAACCACCGCGACCTTTCCGGCCATCATCGTGTCCGTCGCGCGGCGGATGCCATCGACCAGCGATTCCTTGCAGCCATACTTGTTGTCGAATTTCGACTTGGTGACCGAATCATTGACGTTGATCGCTGGAAACGGCAGCAGGCCCTTCTTCTGTAACTGGTAGAGCCGGTTGACGCCCGTCGTGGTCTCTTCGGTCACGCCGCGAATGGCCTCCTTGTTCTTCTTGAAGAACCCGAGCGTCGCCGCCATGCGCTTCTTGATCTGCGCGAACAGGATTTCCTCTTCCTCACTGCCCGGTTTGGACAGCACGTCTTCACCGGCCTCGGCGCGTGCGCCGATCAAAATGTACATCGTGGCGTCGCCACCATCATCGAGGATCATGTTCGATGTCCCGCCGTCGCCCCACTGGAAGATATTGTCGGTGTATTCCCAATACTCCTCCAGCGTCTCGCCCTTGACGGCGAAGACCGGAGTTCCGCCGGCGGCAATGGCCGCGGCTGCGTGATCCTGGGTCGAGAAGATGTTGCAGGATGCCCAGCGGACATCCGCGCCAAGCGCCTTCAGCGTCTCAATCAGCACAGCGGTCTGGATCGTCATGTGCAGGGAGCCGGATATCCGCGCCCCTTTGAGCGGCTGCGCCTTGGCGAACTCATCGCGGCAGGCCATCAAGCCCGGCATTTCCGTTTCCGCTATCTCAATTTCCTTGCGGCCCCAGTCGGCGAGCGAGATGTCTGCAACGATGTAATCTTTGCCTGCGGCCATTGTCGTGCTCCGATGCGAAGAAGGTGGCGCGCCCATGGCCATGGCCTGCAGGCCGCGCGATTCCGCTTTGACTAGCAGATCATGCCAGTCGCGACAATGGGATATAAAGAAATCTTTATTCGTGCATATCTTCCAGCGGCAGTATGCGCCGTTGGAGCAATTCGAGGAAGTGAGACCGGTTTTCCGGCGGAATTGCAAAAAACAAAGCGTTAGAGCGGCTCAACAATCTTGTCGGTATCGTAACCGCTTTAAATCTCCTCGCCGAAACGCGAGGCTATGAGCGTCTCGAGCGCGTTCATCACGTCAGCAGCTTCAGGACCACTCGAGGAAACCCGGATCCGGCAACCCAGGCTCGCCGCAAGCATCATGAGGCCCATGATGGAGGTCCCGCCGACGGTGACGCCGTCCTTTTCGACATTGACGAGCGCGTTGAAGCCGCTGACCAGCGATACAAACTTGGCGGAAGCGCGGGCGTGGAGGCCGCGCTGGTTCACAATCTCGAAATCACGCACCAATGTTTGGTGGCCGTCTACAACGGTCATTTGCTGCTCAACAACTGGCTGGCCACGTTGATGTATTTGCGTCCGGCCGCCTGTGCCTCGCTCAGCGCCGTGGTTATGTTATCGGCGGAGCGGACGCTGGAAAGCTTGATCAGCATCGGCAGGTTCATGCCCGCAATAACTTCCACCCGCCCCGGTTCCATGACTGATATTGCGAGATTGGACGGCGTGCCGCCGAACATGTCGGTCAAAATGACGACGCCGGCGCCGCTATCGGCGCGCCGGACCGCGTCGACGATATCCTGTCGGCGGACTTCCATGTCGTCATCGGCCCCGATCGCCACAGTTTCGAATTTTTCCTGGGGTCCGACGACGTGCTCCACGGCGTTACGGAATTCCTCGGCCAGCTGACCGTGCGTTACGAGCACGAGTCCGATCATTCTGCTTTGGCTCCCGTCATGGCCCTTTGGACGCATCGTTGCTGCTCTTCCGGCTGTCCGGGCGGCAAGAGCGCTATCTTGTCGACGCGCGGTCTGTTGACAAGAACAATTTTGCAACGGGATTGGCCATTTTGACGCATTTTTGAGCGTCAGAGCGGGTGCCCTAACGGAAGGGTGGCAGTGCTAACCGGCTTGCCACGGCGAAGGTGGCCGTCATGACGCTGGTTTGCGCCAACTCAAGGCAAGGAATGCTGCATCCGGCGAGCGACTCGGTCATCTCGTCCGGAAATCTCTCAGCCGCCGTAGTCGGAACAAGCCTGACCAGCAGGTCGGCCACCATCGCCGGCTCATGCTCCAGCGGCCTCGGACCGAGACCATAGACTTCCACAAGGCCGGAAATCGCCTGCGGAGCAAAGCAAAGAATGCGGCCGCTCCGGCCGTTCAAAAGAACCTGATCGTCGGAGACCAGTCGGGAGAACTGCCCCGCTCGCCTGAAATGATCGATCAGCGAAAGCGCCAGCGTCGTCTTGCCGGAGCCGGACGGTCCGGTGATCAGGACGCCGCGATCACCAAGAAGCACGGCAGACGCATGCAAATTCAGCGTTTGCACGAACTACGCCTCGGCCGGCAGCGTAACCACGAAGCGCGCACCGCGGATATCGCCCGGCTTTGCCCCCGGGATGTTCTCCGCTGTCAGCGTACCGCCATGGGCCTCGACAATCTGCCGGCTGATCGACAGGCCCAAGCCGGAATTCTGGCCGAACGCTTCCTCCACCGGCCGGTCGGTGTAAAACCGCTCGAAGATCCTGTCGATGTTGTCGGCCCGAATGCCCGGGCCATTGTCGTCCACCGTGACGACGACACGATTGCCGGCGCGCGAGAGGTTGATGCTGATGCGGCCAGTGTCTTGCGGCACGAATGAACGCGCATTCTCGATCAGGTTGGTAATGACCTGCCCTAGCCGCAGATCGTGGCCGAGAACCGTGAAGCCGTTGGCGCCGTGGGGCAATTTGTCGACCGTGAAATCGATCTCGACCTGCCTCTTATGCCTTCCTGCATCACGGGATACGGCAACGAGGTCGGACATGAATCTCCTGATGTCGACGCGCTCGGCATCCTCGCGCGCGAGTTCGGCGTCCAGCCGCGATGCGTCGGAAATGTCGGTGATCAACCGGTCCAGCCGGCGCACGTCGTGCTGGATAACTTCCATCAGCCGGCTGCGCGAAGCTTCCGTCTTGGCGAGCGGCAGGGTTTCGACAGCGCTGCGCAGCGATGTCAGCGGGTTCTTCAATTCATGCGAGACGTCCGCGGCGAAGCTCTCGATCGCCTCGATGCGGGCATAGAGCGCATTGGTCATATCGCGCAGCGCGACGGACAGATTGCCGATTTCGTCCTGGCGATCGGAGAAATCCGGAATCTCCTCGCGTTTTTTGACACCACGCCTGACGCGAACGGCAGCGGCCGAGAGGCGGCGGAGCGGATTGGCGATGGTCGAGGCGAGAAGCATCGACAACACGACCGTGACAAGTGCGGCAACTCCGAACACACGCAAGATCGCCCGGCGTTCCTCGGCGACGATCTTGTCGATGTCGCCACCCTGCGTAGAGAGCATCAGAACGCCTGTCACGGCCCGGTATCGCTGAATGGGGACCGCGACCGAGACGATCTGCTCGCCCTGCTCGCTGACCCGAACCACATTCGACGGCACGCCCGTCAGCGCGTTCATGACCTCGGGAAACGCTGCGCCGTTTCCGCCCGGCTGCTCCTTGTAGACAGGAAGGTCGGTGCGGCTGAACACTCCAGCGATAAGCTTCTCGATGCGTTCCGGAAGTCCCGGCTCTTCCTCCTCGACCGGCGGGAGGTCGTAGCGGAGGATTTGTCCGCGGGAATAGAGATGCCTCGAATCGAGCAGCAGGTTTGCGTCCCGGTCGTAGATGCGCGCGCGGGTACGCGTTGGCGAAATGAGCCGTCGGAGCAACGGCGCCACCCGCTCGGGATCGATCGGAAAATCCAGGCTGTCCAGTTGGTCGGATCCCGGAGCCAGGCTCTGGCCGGCCTGAAGTTCAAGAAGCTTCTCCGGGTCGATGCTGATCGAATCGGTATCCACCGTTGCCTCGGCCGCAATGGCGCTGGCGATGATCTCGCTCTGCGTCATCAGGCTTTCGACGCGCGCCTCGATGAGGCCCGCGCGAAATTGATTAAGGTAGAGGATGCCGACGACAAGAACCCCGAGGGCGGCAAGGTTGAGGAACAGGATCCGCCGCGTCAGGCTCGAAAACATGTAATGGCCGAGCAGGCGCTGCAGGCGGCTGGTCAGCCGCCCGAGCAGCGCGGGCGACAAGTCGGACTGATGTTTCGCGGCAGTCCCGGAGCCCTTCAGCTCTGCCTCTACGGTCATCTGCAAATCGTCCCAGGAGCGGAATGGCCTCGATGCCCGCCCGCTCCAATTCCTTCTTTCTACGCATGACCTTGTCCGAAAGGTCCGTCAACTCTTCGGGATCATGCCCTCGGGACGGCTTACGCCTCGCGAAAACGGTAACCCACCCCGTACAGCGTTTCGATCATGTCGAAGTCGTCATCGACCGCCTTGAACTTTTTGCGCAGCCGCTTGATGTGGCTGTCGATCGTGCGATCGTCAACGTAGACCTGTTCGTCATAGGCCGAATCCATCAGCGCGTCACGGCTTTTGACCACTCCCGGCCGTTGGGCAAGGGAATGAAGGATCAGGAATTCGGTGACGGTGAGCGTCACCGGCTCGCCTTTCCAGGTGCAGGTATGGCGCTCCTGATCCATGACCAGTTGCCCGCGTTCCAGCGAGCGGGCTTGCTGGCTTGGTGTCTTCGCCGCCGCCTCACGCGCGCTGGCGCGGCGGAGTACAGCCCTGACCCGCTCGACCAGCAACCGCTGGGAGAATGGTTTGCGGATGAAGTCATCAGCGCCCATCTTGAGGCCGAAGAGCTCGTCAATCTCGTCGTCCTTCGACGTCAGGAAGATCACCGGCAGATCGGATTTCTGCCGCAGCCGGCGCAACAACTCCATCCCGTCCATCCGCGGCATCTTGATGTCGAGGATCGCCAGGTTTGGCGGACGGGCGGACAGTCCTTCCAGCGCCGATGCGCCGTCCGTATAGGTCTCCACCCGATAGCCTTCGGATTCCAGTGCAATCGATACCGACGTCAGAATATTGCGGTCGTCATCGACTAGCGCGATTGTTGCCATATCAAGCGGCTCCCTCATGAACGGGTGTCCCTTCCTGCTTCAGGGAGGGGCTTTTGGCGGACAAATTAAGTACAAAATGTGGCATGGTCTCACGCCAATGTCACGGATCAGTGTTCATTCCCACCCCTCAATTGGGCGAACGAGCAAAGAACTGCGGCTGCGCCACTCTACCACCGCCAGTTGTTCGCCAGGCCGTAATGCGGCCAACATTAAACGATTTAAACGATTTTAAAATCTTTAAATCGATTAATGATTTGAAATCGCTCGGCTTTTCTGTTTCTGCCTCAGAAAGCCTCTGTGGTCGGGCTGTCTTGGCAGCCGACCGCAGCAATTAGATTTGTGGCACGAGGGGGGCCAGAATGAACGAAATCGGCAAACGCAATCCTGCCTGCGGCATTGACGCGGCCGGACTGACCACCACCGGAAAGGTGCACTACAACTCGACCGAGGCCGAACTCTATGAAGAGGCCATCCGGCGTGGTGAAGCCAGGCTGACTGCCCATGGCGCGCTGGTCGCAGAAACTGGCCAGCACACGGGCCGCTCGGCCAAGGACAAGTTTGTCGTTCGCGACGCGGCAACCGATCCGCATATCTGGTGGGACAACAACAAAGCACTGTCGCCGGAACATTTCGACAGGCTTCTTGCCGATTTCCAGGCCCATGCGAAGGCGCGCGATCTTTTCGTCCAGGATTTGGTCGGCGGGGCCGACGACGCCAACAGCCTTGCCGGTCCGCGTCGTCACAGAGTTTGCGTGGCATTCCCTTTTTATTCGCAATCTCCTGATCCGGCCTGCCGCCGCCGGTCTCGCGGATTTCGTGCCGCGGATGACCATCATCAATCTGCCCTCGTTCCGGGCCGACCCTGAGCGCCACGGCTGCAGGACCGAAACGGTGATTGCGGTCGACCTGACCCGCATGATCGTTCTGATCGGCGGAACGTCCTATGCCGGCGAAATGAAGAAGTCCGTCTTCACCGTCCTCAACTATATGCTGCCTGCGAAGGGCGTGATGCCGATGCACTGCTCGGCCAATGCCGCCCCTGATGGCGACGTCGGCTGTGTTCTTCGGCCTCTCTGGCACCGGCAAGACCACGCTTTCGGCCGATCCGTCGCGCACATTGATCGGCGACGACGAGCATGGTTGGGGTCAGGATGGCATCTTTAACTTCGAAGGCGGCTGCTACGCCAAGACCATCCGGCTCTCGGCGGAAGCCGAGCCGGAAATCTTCGCGACGACGCAACGTTTCGGAACCGTTCTGGAAAATGTCGTCCTTGATGCTGACCGCATTCCGGATTTCGACGACGGCAGCCTGACGGAAAACACCCGCTGTGCCTATCCCCTGCATTTCATTCCGAATGCGAGCGACACCGGGCGTGCGGCCCACCCCAGGAACATCATTATGCTGACGGCCGATGCCTTCGGCGTATTGCCGCCCATCGCCAAGCTCACGCCGGCGCAGGCCATGTATCACTTTCTGTCCGGCTACACGGCCAAGGTCGCCGGAACCGAAAAGGGCGTCACGGAACCGGAGGCGACGTTCTCGACCTGCTTCGGTGCGCCATTCATGCCCCGGCATCCTTCGGAATACGGAAACCTCCTGCGGCAGCTCATCGCCGCGCATGGCGTTGACTGCTGGCTGGTGAATACAGGCTGGACCGGCGGCGCCTACGGGACCGGAAAGCGCATGCCGATCAAGGTGACGCGGGCCCTGCTTTCCGCCGCCCTCGACGGCTCGCTCAAGAACGCGGAGTTCAGGACCGATGCCAATTTCGGTTTTGCCGTCCCAGTGAGCGTGCCGGGTGTCGAAAGGGCGATCCTCGATCCGCGTTCGACTTGGGCCGACAAGGCCGCCTATGACCGCCAGGCCAAGCGGCTTGTAGGCATGTTCATCGACAATTTCGGCAAATTCGAAAGCCACGTCGACAGGCTGGTGCTGGATGCGGCGCCACGCACACAGGCGGCCGCCGAATAGACCGGCATACTCCGGATTGTTAGAGGCCCGGCAGCGCCGGGCCTTTTCTTTTGGCGTCAGAAAAGGCATCCCTCCGGCAGGAGGAAGCAATGCGAGCTGAACCGCGGCTTTGCCCGACACGCAACAGGCCTGACGTCATAGCCGAGCCACAGGGAGCGGACGGCAGCGTCGTCCGGCCGCAATGACCGCAGGCGGCATCGATATCGCTCCGGGTGTTCTCATCAGCGAGGATGAGCTGATCGAGAATTTCATCCGGTCGTCCGGGCCCGGTGGGCAGAATGTCAACAAGGTCGCGACGGCGGTACAACTGCGCTTCGATGCCCAGAACGCTCAAGGGCTGCCGGAACGCGTTCGAGAGCGTACGATAAAGCTTGCCGGACAGCGCGCGACCAAGGATGGCGTCATCGTTATCGAAGCCGGACGATACCGCACCCAGGAGCAAAACCGCGCCGATGCCCGCGCCCGGTTGACCGCGCTCGTTGCGAAAGCGGCGGAACCGCCGCCAAAGCCGCGCAAGAAGACAAAGCCCACCAAGGGCTCCGTCGAAAGGCGGTTGAAGACCAAGGCCGGCCGCTCAACCGTCAAGAAGCTGAGAAGTCGGGTCGAGGGCGACTGAACCACACGTTATGACGTGCAAGGCGTGATTGCATCTTCCGGTCTGCGATTGTAGATGCGAAGCTTCAACAAGACGTCGACTCGACGCAAACAGAAGGTTCCTGGTCATGGGTGTTTTCGATTTCGTGAAATCCGTCGGAAAGAAGCTCGGTTTCGGCGATGAGGACGAGGCGGCCCCGAAGGCCGAAGTGCTGAAGAAGGAGCTCAATTCACACAAGCTCGGGACCGACACGGTCGAAGTAGTGATCGAAGGCGACAAGGCTGTGCTGAAGGGCGTGGTCGCGGATCAGTCCATCTTCGAGAAGGCCGTTATCGCGGTTGGAAATACCTTGGGCGTTTCCAAGGTCGAGGCCGGCGAACTCAAGATTGTCGCGCCGGATTCCGGGCTGAAGCTTGACCAGAGCGTCGATATGAACGCCGTTATCGCGGCGGCGACCCCAGCCAAACAGCCGACATTCTATACTGTCAAGAAGGGCGATAACCTCTGGAAAATCGCCGAGAAGCATTATGGCAAGGGCAAGGGCGCCAAGAACCCGATCATCTTCGAGGCGAACAAGCCGATGTTGAAGCACCCGGACAAGATCTATCCCGGCCAGGTTCTGCGTATTCCTGACCTCGAAACGGCTTGACCGGCTATCAGCTACAGCGCAGCGCGTCCTTTTGGGCGCGCTGGACGCTTCAAGTCCGTGCCTGCGCAGCCGACCTCCTCTCCCCTCGGGGAGAGGGTGGCGAGGGAAAGCCCGAGCCGGGTGAGGGGGATGGACCCGGGTAATACCCAAATGCAATCGCCCTGCCGTGAACCGTGCGAAGATGCCGGCAGACTGATGAGAGGCGGAATCACGCGCGAATGAGAGCGGATCGAATTCTTTCTCAGCCCACTGGCACCGTCGCTTCGTATCCCCAACCCAAGGCGATTTCCAGTTTCGGGGCCATACGCTAAAACGCATGGCGCAATTTCCGCCGTTTTCCGATCGGAACCTGTCATGCAAGTTCTTCCGAGAGGCGTAAGGCACATGCCTGGCTATCTTGGCCGCGATGAACAGTCCGCGCTCGTCGAGGAAATCCGGATGGTGGTACAGGCCGCGCCGCTCTATGTCCCGACGATGCCGGGGTCGGGCAAGCCGATGAGCGTGCGCATGACCAACTGCGGCAGCCTCGGCTGGTGCACGGATAAAGAGCGCGGCTACCGCTATCAGGCCACGCATCCCGAGACCGGCGAACCATGGCCGCCAATTCCCGAGCGGCTGCTCGAGCTCTGGCGCGAGGTCGCCTTCTATCCGCAGCCGCCGGAAGCCTGCCTCGTCAATTTCTATTCCGACACCGCCAAAATGGGCATGCATCAGGACCGCGACGAGGAGGATTTCGACGCACCCGTTTTATCCGTGTCGCTCGGTGACGCGTGCCTGTTCCGCGTTGGAGAAACGAGGCGCGACGGCAGAACGGTGTCGTTCCGACTGGAGAGCGGCGATGTGGTTGTGCTCGGCGGCGAAGGCCGGCTCTGCTTTCACGGGGTCGACCGCATCTACTCGTCGACCTCAGCGCTGTTGAAAAACGGCGGGCGAATCAATCTGACACTCAGGCGCGTGACGAAACCCGCTTAAAGCATGATCCCGAACCGAAGATCAGCGAAGAAAAAAGTGCGAAGCGGTTTTCGGGTAAATATGATGCGCAAATAGGCCGGCGGTCAGAGCTTCCTGAGCGCAACTTCCTCGACCAGGTGATTGGCGCCTTTCCGCAGGATGAGATCGGCGCGAGGCCGTGTGGGGACGATGTTTTCCCTCAGGTTCTTCAGGTTGATGTTGTTCCAGAGGCCCTCCGCGATCGCCTTTGCCGCGTCCTCCGACAATTGCGAATAGCGATGGAAGAAGGAGTCCGGGTTTCGGAACGCCGTCTCGCGCAATTTCATGAATCGCGCGATATACCATTGGTGAATCTGCTCTTCCTCGGCGTCGATATAGATCGAGAAGTCGAAGAAATCAGACACGAACGGCACGGCCTTGCCGTCATGCGGCAGCTCCCGCGTCTGCAGGACATTCAGCCCCTCGAAAATAAGGATATCGGGCCGGTCGATGGTGACGAACTCGCCTGGTTTCACATCATAGGTCAGATGCGAATAGACCGGGGCGCGGACGTTCCTCTGACCCGACTTGATGCCGGAAAGGAAGCGCAGCAGCGCCCCGACGTCGTAGCTTTCAGGGAACCCCTTGCGCTCCATCAGATGTTGGCGACGCAGAACCTCGTTCGGATGGAGAAAGCCGTCGGTGGTGATGAGGTCGACCTTCGGGCTTGACGGCCAGCGGGCGAGAAGTTCCTTCAAGACGCGGGCGGTCGTCGATTTTCCCACGGCCACCGATCCCGCCATTCCGATGATGAATGGTGTCTTGATGGCGTCATTGACATTCAGGAACTGCTTGCGCTGCTGGAAAAGTCCCTGGCTTGCCTCGACATGAGCCGAAAGCAGCCGGGACAGCGACAGATATATGCGGCGGACCTCCTCGAGGTCGATCGGGTCATAGAGCGAACTCAGTCGGCGAACTTCATCCGCTGTCAGAGTGAGCGGCGTATCGGCGCGGAATCGCGCCCATTTCTCCGCCGGGAAAAAGCGGTAGGGCGAGTATTTTTCGGTGGGCGCGAGTTGGTCCATCAATCTTACCCTTGCGGCCCCGGGCGATCAGTCCCGGCCGCGCGAAGCCTTTTCCGCTATTCCCGATCGTGCCGTCCGGCGCTCGAGTTCCTTGACAACATCCGCGAGCGGAACGCCCGCTATCGCCAGCACGACGAGCCAATGATAGATGAGGTCGGCGCTTTCCGAAACGAGACCTTCGGCGTCCCCCTTGATCGCCGCAATCACCGTCTCGACAGCTTCCTCGCCAAGTTTCTGCGCGGCCTTGTCCATGCCGCGCGCGAACAGCTTGGCTGTCCAGGAGTTGGCGTCACCCGACCTGGCGCGCTCCGCGACGATCCGCTCAAGATCGGAAAGGGAAAAGCCTGTCATTCTCGCCGTTTATGACGGTTGCGGAGCGGAGTCGAGTCGCATCGGCAGGCCGGCGTCCGCCATATGCTTCTTGGCCTCCGCGACGGTGTAGGTTCCGAAATGGAAGATCGAGGCTGCCAGAACCGCGGAAGCGTGGCCGTCGCGAATACCGGCAACCAGATGGTCGAGGTTGCCGACACCCCCGGACGCGATCACCGGCGCGCGCACGGCGTCAGCCACCGCACGGGTCAGCGCGATATCATATCCGGCCTTCGTGCCATCCCGGTCCATCGAGGTCAGCAGGATTTCGCCTGCTCCGAGTTTGACAACCTTTTTAGCAAATTCGACCGCATCGATCCCCGTCCGCTCGCGCCCGCCATGGGTGAATATTTCCCAGCGATCCGCTTCGCCCGCCAATGAAACCTTCTTGGCGTCGATGGCGACGACAATGCACTGGTTTCCGAACTTATCTGCGGCCTCGGCGACAAAGCCCGGATTCTTCACCGCCGCAGTGTTGATCGATACCTTGTCTGCACCGGCAAGCAGGAGCTTGCGGATGTCGGCGACCTGCCGAACGCCGCCGCCGACGGTCAGCGGCATGAAGCATTGTTCGGCCGTCCTGGCGACGACGTCAAAAATCGTCTCGCGATTGTCCGAGGACGCGGTGATGTCGAGGAAGCAAAGCTCGTCCGCGCCGGCTGCATCATAGGCCCTCGCCGCTTCCACCGGATCGCCGGCGTCGACGAGATCGACGAAATTGACCCCTTTGACGACGCGGCCATCCTTGACATCGAGGCAGGGGATGATGCGGGCCTTCAGAGGCAAAGGACGGCCTCCAATCCAGTTTGCGCGTCCTCGCCGCTGTGCGGCTGCGGGCGACGCGGGCCGTCCTTGATGTCTAGGCATGGAATAACGCGCGCCTTGAGGGTCAAAGGACGGCCTCCAATCCAGTTTGTGCGTCCTCGCCGCTGCGCGGCTCCGGGCGGCGCGGGCCGTCCTTCACATCGAGGCAGGGGATGATGCGCGCCTTGCGGGTCAAAGAACTGACTCCGGCTGGCCTTCGAAAAATCCCGGCTCCGGCTTGGCGCCGCGCAGGATCGCCAGCGCCTCGCGCGGATCGATCCGCCCATCGTAGAGCGCCCGGCCGGAAATCGCGCCTTCCAGTTTTTTCGCGTCAGGCATGGTCATGCGCACGATGTCGGCGAGAGAGGCGAGCCCACCCGAGGCGATCACGGGAATGGAGACCGCGTCGGCCAGATCGATGGTCGCGTCCCAGTTGATCCCGGCCAGCACGCCATCGCGGTCGATATCGGTATAGATAACAGCGGCAACACCCGCGCCTTCGAATTGTCTTGCCAACTCAACCGCGCCGAGTTTCGATGACTTTGCCCAGCCCTCGACCGCGACTTTGCCACCTTTTGCGTCGATGCCGACGGCCACCTTGCCGGGGAATTTCCTGCAGGCCTCCTTGACCAGATCGGGGTCCTTGACCGCGACCGTGCCGAGAATGACGCGGGCAAGCCCCTTCTCCAGCCAGGCCTCGATATGGGCGAGCGTGCGGATGCCGCCTCCGAGCTGAACGGGGTTCTTCGTCGCCTTCAGGATCGCATCGACCGCCGCGCCATTGACGCTTTCGCCGGCGAAGGCGCCGTTCAGATCGACCACGTGCAGCCAGTCGAAGCCCTGATCTTCGAAAGCCTTGGCTTGCGCGGCCGGGTCGGCGTTATAGACCGTCGCCTGGTCCATATCGCCGAGCTTCAGGCGAACGCATTGGCCGTCCTTGAGGTCGATGGCGGGGAATAGGATCATGGCTTCCACCTCAGGAAATTCGCGATAAGGGTCAGGCCGAGCGCCTGGCTCTTTTCCGGATGGAACTGCGTTCCGGCAAGATTGTCGCGCGTGACGGCGGCGGTGACCGGGCCGCCATAGTCAGTGGTCGCCAGTCTCTCCGCCGGTCTCGCCGCATCGAGATGATAGGAGTGCACAAAATAGCCATGCAGCCCGTCTGGGCCCGTTGGAATGCCGGCAAAAAGCGGATGGTCGCGTGTCACGTCGATCGTGTTCCATCCGATCTGCGGGATCTTCAATGCCGGATCGTCCGGCGTCATTTCCTTCACGTCACCCGCGATCCAACCGAAACCATGCGTGACGGTCTTTTCCAGACCACGCTCCGACATCAATTGCATGCCGACGCAGATCCCGAGAAAGGGCCGCGCGTTCCGGATCGCAACCTCGTTGATCGCCTCGCTCATGCCGGCGACGGCATCGAGCCCCGCCCGGCAATCGGCATAGGCGCCCACACCCGGAAGCACGATGCGATCGGCGGTTCGCACGCGCTCGGCGTCAGCCGCAAGCTCGATCTCGGCGCTGATGCCCGCGTCGCGCGCCGCGCGTTCGAAGGCCTTGGTTGCCGAGCGTAGATTGCCGGAGCCGTAGTCGATGATCGCAACACGCATGTCAGCTCCTGCCCGGATTGAGAAGGAGGCCAGGCGAGGGCTGAGGAGTCCGATGCGGAGCCGTGACGGGCGGTGTCACGATCCGGTGTGGATCACCATCCGCGAGGGCTTCCTTCTCAAAAAACCAGCGTGTCTCCGCGTCGTCCTTGCTGTCAGCTTCAACGACGCCCGCTTCGCTCCAGCCCCGCCGCCGAAGCGCGGCGACACGCAGTGCTGCGCCTTCAAGCCCGGCATAGAGCGAGACCAGAAGCGATAAGAGAGGTCCAGCGACCGCAAATCCGGTTGTATTTCCGAGGGCGGCGAGACCGACGGTAATGGCAAACGCGATCAGGGCTTCGATCCAAAGCCGGTGCCACAGGAGCCAGACCACGGGCAGGAAAAAAGCGAGGAATGCGAAGCCGTCACGGACGAGGACTGTCCCTTCCGGGTCAGCTCCGCCATGATCCTGCGGCGCTTTCATTACGACATAGGCCGCCATCGCCTAGCCCTTCAATGTGCCTTTGGTCGACGGGACGGCGTCTACCTGGCGCGGGTCGTGCTCCAGTGCCGCCCGCAGCACCCGCGCCACCGCCTTGAAGCAGGTCTCCGCCACATGATGGCTGTTTGCGCCATAGTGGTTGGCGACATGCAGCGTGATCCCGGCGTGCTGCGACAGCGCCTGAAAGAATTCGCGGACGAGCTCGGTATCGAACGTGCCAACCTTCGGCGAGGAAAAAACAACGTTCCAGACCAGGAATGGACGGCCCGAGACATCGATCGCCGCGCGCGTCAGCGTCTCGTCCATGGCGAGGTCCAGCGACGCGTAACGGGCGATGCCGCGCCGTTCGCCGATCGCCTTGGAGATTGCCTGGCCTAGCGCAATGCCGGTGTCTTCCACCGTGTGGTGATCGTCGATGTGCAGGTCGCCCTTGGCCTTGACCGTCATGTCGATCAGCGAATGCCGGGACAGTTGCTCGAGCATATGATCGAAGAAGCCAATACCCGTGGAAATATCGAATTGGCCTGTGCCGTCGATCTCCACGGAGACGCTGATTTCGGTCTCCTTCGTCTTGCGGGTGATGCTCGCCGCGCGCTTTTCCGTCCCGGATGCCATCGATCGGTGCTCCGAACTGATTTGCAAAAGAGCGAGCCTTCTACCAGCACCTTGGGACGATTGCCAGTTGCACGACACGGGCTCCTTACTGTCGAGAATCTCGGCCGATCATCCTTTCGCACGCACGTGGACAGATTCACGCTGATCCGGAACTTTGTACCGAAATACCACTGTTCGATCAATGCGATAGCGGGACACGGAGCGGACACGGAGCATTTCTTGCCCACACACTCCGATTTGCCTTCATAATCCGTGCCTATTCCTTTCGCGAGAACGAAAAACAACGCAATGCGATAGTCGTTGCCTTCATCGTAAAACCCATTATGAAACCCAAATCCCAGGCCGCGACCGGAGCATGCCATGACTGCCATCACTGAAGTTCCGAAACTCGTGACAGTGTTCGGCGGGTCAGGTTTTGTCGGCCGCTATGTGGTGCGGGCGCTCGCCAAGCGCGGCTATCGTATTCGCGTGGCTTGCCGCCGGCCGGATCTTGCGTTTCACCTGCAGCCTCTCGGCAATGTCGGCCAGATCCAGGCGGTTCAGGCCAATGTGCGCGCACGCTGGTCGGTCGACCGCGCCGTGGAAGGCGCTGATCACGTCGTCAATCTCGTTGGCATTCTCTACGAGACTGGCAAGCAGAAATTTGCGGCCGTGCAGGAAGCCGGCGCCCGCGCCGTCGCCGAAGCGGCAGCCGCAGCCGGTGCTGGGCTCACACATGGGTCTGCTCTCGGCGCCCGCATCGATTCCAGGTCCCTCTACGCGCAGACCAAGGCGCGCGGCGAAAAGGCTGCTCTCGATGCCGTAAAAGACGCGGTGATCTTCCGGCCGTCCATCATCTTCGGGCCGGAGGATGGCTTCTTCAACCGCTTTGCGGAGATGGCGCGCTATTCGCCCGTGCTGCCTCTGATTGGCGGCGGCGAGACCCGTTTCCAGCCCGTCTATGTCGGCGATGTCGCCGAAGCGATGGCGCGTTCGGTCGACGGAAAAGTCGCCGGTGGCACGGTCTACGAACTCGGCGGACCGGAGGTGATGACCTTCCGCGCCTGCATGGAGGAGATGCAAGAGATCATCGGCCGCGACCGCAGGCTGGTGACGATCCCTTGGAGCCTGGCGGAACTGCAGGCGTCGATCCTCGGCCTGCTTCCCAATCCGTTGCTGACGAAGGACCAGGTGACGCTGCTGAGAAGCGATAATGTTGTCTCGATCGCTGCCGAAAGCGAGAGGCGTACATTCGCCGGACTCGGCATTAACCCGAAGACGACAGCGGCTATCCTGCCGACCTATCTGTGGCGCTATCGTTCTGCCGGACAGTTCACGCGCAAGACATTGGCCTGAAGGGAGCGGGGGCGGCTTGGACACCATTGCCGGGTGGCTCCCGCTGGGCCTCGGCATTGCCCCGGCCACGCTTCTGACTGTCGCGAGCTTCTTCACCTCCGCGCTCACCGCGACGTTCGGCCTCGGCGGGGGCGTGGCGATGCTTGCCCTGATGGGGCTTTTCGTTCCGGTCTCGTCGCTCATTCCTGTTCACGGTGCGGTACAACTCGGCTCCAACTCCGGTCGCGCCTGGCACCAGCGTGCCAATGTCCGGATGGAGGTTGCGGTTCCCTTCATCGCCGGCAGCATTGTCGGCGCGATCGCTGGCGCTTTCATCGTCGTTCAACTGCCGGATGCTCTTTTGAAGCTGGTGCTCGGCGTCTTCATCATCGCCGTGACCTGGACGAAGATACCTGGCCTGGACCGGCTTGGCCGCTCCGGCCTGGCACTTGCGAGCGCGGTGCTGGCACTGACTACGATGTTCGTCGGAGCCACGGGACCGCTGTTGTCCTCGGTCTTTGCCCAGATATTTCCGAATGATCGCAAGGCTCTGGTCGCCACCCACGGCGCGGCCATGACTGTTCAGCACGGCCTCAAGATCGTGGTTTTTGGCTTGGCCGGATTCGCCTTCTGGCAATGGCTGCCGCTGATCGCGGCGATGATCGTCTCCGGCTTCCTTGGAACGGTCTATGGGACCAAATGGCTCGACCGGCTGCCGGAAGCGACGTTCCGCAAATGGTTCCGGGTGGTGATCACTGTGCTAGCGCTCGACCTGTTGCGCCGTGGCGTGATGGGCCTTTTCGAGATCAGCCCCAGATCAGCAACGCGACCAATCCAAGTCCGCCAACGATGAGCCGCCACCAACCGAACAGCGCATAACCATGCCGGGACACATAATCGAGCAGATAGCGCACCACGAGCACTGCCATAACAAAGGCCGCGACGAAGCCGGTGGCAATGACGGGCAGGTCGGCCGCCGACAGGATGTCGCGATTTTTGAAGAGGTCCAGGGCGAATGCCCCGGCCATGGTTGGCATGGCGAGATAGAAGGAAAATTCCGCGGCGGACCGCTTGTCCGCCCCCATGAGAAGCCCGCCGACGATGGTGGAGCCGGAACGGGAGGTGCCGGGTATCATGGCGAGACACTGGATCAGGCCTATTCCGAAATAGACCGGGAGCGGAAATTCCATCACGTCATGATATTTCGGCTTCAACGCCCAGCGGTCGGCCCATAGCAGGACGATGCCACCAAGGATGAGCATGACGCAGATCAGTATCGGCGTCTCGAAAAGCACGGTCTTGATGAAACCGTGTGCCAGTACGCCAATCACCGCCGCTGGCAGGAAGGCAATGAGTATGCCTAGTACGAAGGATCGCGCCCGTGGGCTCGACGGAAGATCGGCCGCCAGGCGCCAGAGCTTCGCCGAATAGACGCTGAGGATCGCAAGGATGGCGCCGAGCTGGATCAACACCTCGAAGGCCTTGCCCGTCGATTTGAACCCCAGGAAATGACCTGCCAGCAGGATGTGTCCGGTGGAGGATACCGGAATGAACTCCGTCAACCCTTCCAGCAGGCCGAGCAGCAGCGCATCAACGATCGTCTGATTCTCCATCCGCCCTCAATCCGGCCCGGTAAGGCCGCCGCTTGCTTGTCATGGCGTCCGTCTGCCCCTATAGCTCGGAACGCTCTTTGGCCCGGAAATCGGGCGGGGCCAAGACTTACTGGCACTGCCTTGAATTGGCCAGAGCCGATCAATAATCGCGGTACGATGCTGACGCTTTTTCACCATCCCCTGTTTGCGACCAGTCGCTTTGTTCGCCTCGCCTTCGGCGAATATGGCGAGGAACTTGTCCTGATCGAGGAAAAGCCGTGGGCGCGGCGCAAGGAGTTTCTGACGCTGAACCCGGCTGGCACTTTGCCGGTGCTGCTTGCGGAGGGCGATGTGCCAATCGTCGGCGCGACGGTGATTGCCGAATATCTTGACGAGACGCGCGGCGTTCTGAAGCGGGAGCGGCGGCTCTTCGCGGAAGACCCGATCGACCGGGCCGAGATCAGGCGCCTGACCGACTGGTACCTGCAAAAGACCGAAGGCGAAGTGACCCGCCATCTGGTTCGCGAACGGGTGCTGAAGCCGCTGATGCCCGGTTCGGAAGGCGGTTCACCAGACGCCGGGGCTATTCGTGCGGCGCGCGCCAACATCAAGCAGCACATGAAGTACACCAACTGGCTGGCCAGCACGCGCAACTGGCTTGCCGGCCCGCGGCTGTCCTATGCGGATCTTGCCGCCGCCGGTACGCTCTCCGTGCTCGACTATCTCGGCGAAATCGACTGGACGGACTATTCGGCCGCCAAGGATTGGTACACGCGCCTGAAGTCGCGCCCATCCTTCCGCCCATTGCTCAGCGACCGCGTGCGTGGCCTTTCGCCGGTCTCGCACTACGCGGATTTGGACTTCTGATGCACGCGGCCGGGGCCATCGCCAGTCCGGCGCGCCTCAGGGAGATGATCAATCGCGAGGCGAAAAAGGCAGGCTTCGACCTCGTCGCCGTCACCAAGCCGGAGTCCATCCCCCATGCTCCGGCGCGGCTCGCCGATTTCGTCGCGGCCGGCCGGCACGGCTCCATGTCGTGGATTGCCGACACGGCGGCGCGCCGGGCCGACCCGAGGACTCTGTGGCCGGACGTGAAGTCGATCATCGTGCTGGGCATGAACTACGGCCCGTCGCGCGACCCGCTGGAAGTGCTCAAGAGACGTGAGCGCGGCGCAATCTCGGTCTATGCCCAGAACCGCGATTATCACGACGTCATCAAGGGCCGCCTGAAAGAAATCGCTGGAAAGCTTGCGGCTCGCAGCGGCGCTGACGTGAAGGTCTTCGTCGATACCGCGCCAGTGATGGAGAAGCCACTGGCAGAAGCCGCCGGCATCGGCTGGCAGGGCAAACATACCAATCTGGTCAGCCGCGAATTCGGCTCATGGCTTTTCCTCGGCTCGATCTTCACCACAGCGGACCTTGTCCGCCGACGTTCCCGAGACGGATCACTGCGGCTCCTGCCGGGCCTGTCTCGACATCTGCCCGACAGACGCCTTCCCGGCGCCCTACCAATTGGACGCCCGCCGCTGCATTTCCTACCTCACGATCGAGAACAAGGGACCAATTCCGCTCGAGTTTCGGGTGGCCATTGGCAACCGAATTTATGGCTGCGACGATTGCCTGGCCGTCTGCCCGTGGAACAAATTCGCGCAGTCTGCCTCGGAAGCGAAACTCGCCGCGCGTGATGACCTCTTGCGAGCCGGCCCTGGCCGACTTGCTCGAACTCGACGACGCAGCCTTCCGCAGCCTGTTCTCGGGTTCGCCGGTCAAGCGGATCGGACGCGACCGCTTCATCCGCAATGTGCTTATCGCTGCCGGTAATTCCGGTGACCGGTCACTGATCCCGCCCTGTCGCAGTCTTGCGGAGGACCCCTCGCCGCTGGTTCGCGGCGCGGCGGCCTGGGCGTTGTCGCGCCTGATGGCTCCGGCAGCTTTCGCAGCACTTGCGCGGCAGCATCTCGGACACGAGAACAGACCCGGAGGTTGCCGGCGAATGGGCCTTCGCAGCGGATGCGCACAGGTCGCCGGGGAGCCCAACCGACCACGGAATTCCGGCATGACGACACATTTCTTCATCTTCGGAGCCGGATATTCGGGCCGGGCCTTCGCGGTCGCGAAAGTAAGGCCGTTTCCGTTCACGGCACGACCCGGTCGGCGGAGAAGCGGGCTTTGCTTCGCAGTGCGGGCATCTTGCCGTTGCTCTTCGATGGAGAGAAGCTCAGCGCTGAGGTCGAGCTTGCGCTTCGCGCCGCGACCCATTTGATCGTCTCCATTGCGCCGGAAGACGACGGCGACCCTGTTCTGCGCGTTATCGCGGACGCGATTCGCGAAAAGATCCCGCAGTTGGAATGGATTAGCTATCTGTCCACGGTCGGCGTCTACGGCGATCACGGCGGCGCCTGGGTCGACGAGCGCAGTGAGTGTCGGCCAGTTTCGAACCGGTCGGCGTTGCGGCTTGCCGCAGAGCAGGAGTGGCTGGATGCGGGGCGGAAGGCTGGCGTGCCGGTGGCGGTGCTGAGGCTTTCCGGGATCTACGGGCCGGGCCGCAATGCGTTCGTCAATCTCGCCAACGGAACGGCAAAACGGTTGATCAAGCCGGGACAAGTGTTCAATCGCATCCACGTCGACGACATTGCCGGCGCGCTGTGGCATCTCGCAGGGAGCAACACCGGTGGCGTGTTCAACGTGACCGACGACGAACCCGCGCCGCCGCAGGACGTTGTCAGCTATGCGGCCGGCCTCATGGGCATCGACCCGCCGCCGGAAACTCCATTCGAGACCGCCCGACTTTCGCCGATGGCCCGTTCCTTCTATGGCGAGAACAAGCGCGTCTCGAATGCCGCCATCAAGGCCGCCGGTTACGCGTTTCCGTTTCCGAACTATCGTGTAGCACTCGACCATATGTGGGCTGCGAATGCTGGAGCGGGAGAGGAGAGGGTGATGCGCGAAGCCCGATTCGCCAGAATTGATCACGGGCCGGTGCCGTCATGGTATCATTTTCCGGCATTTACCTTCCGGTAACCGTCGCGGCTCACTCTCCAGGCAGGAAACACAATCCATGGACACGCCGATGAGATCGTTCCTTCGAGCGGCGCGCCGCGCGGCAGGGATCGCGCTTGTGATTGCGCTGCCAGCGTAGCGGCCCATGAAGCGGGCGCGGAGGAACTCGCCAAGAATCTGTTCGGCGCCGAAAAATTGCCGGCAGCCACCGCCGCCCGGTCTTATGGCTTCTACAGCAAGGGCTGCTTTTCCGGAGGCGTCGCGATCCCCACGGACGGGCCGACGTGGCAGGCCATGCGGCTGTCGCGCAACCGGCGCTGGGGCCACCCGACCATGATCCGGCTCATTGAGAAACTGTCGCGCGATGCGGCTGCCGACGGCTGGCCGGGGCTTCTTCTCGGCGACATTTCGCAGCCGCGCGGCGGTCCTATGCTGACCGGCCACGCCTCCCATCAGATCGGCCTCGATGCTGACATCTGGCTCACTCCGATGCCCAGCCGACGGCTCTCCGCCGAGGAGCGAGAAGAGGTGAGCGCCGTTTCCATGATCAGGGCAAGAGGCCTGACGGTGAATGAAAGGGTATGGACGCCCGCCCATGCACGACTGCTGAAGCGCGCGGCGAGCTATCCGGAGGTCGAGCGCATCCTGGTTCATCCCGGCATCAAGAAGAAGCTGTGCGAGACAGTCGACCGGCGACCGTTCGTGGTTGCGCAAGATCCGGCCGTTCTGGGGCCACGACTATCACTTCCACATCCGCATCGGCTGCCAGCCGGGCTCGGTCAGGCTGCAAGGAGCAGAGTGCGGTGCCGCGAGGCGAGGGCTGCGACAAGTCGCTCGCCTGGTGGTTCACCGAGGAGCCGTGGCGGCCCAACAAGAATCCCGATGCGCCCAAGGCGCGCGACGTCATGACGATGGCGAGCCTGCCGAGGGAGTGCCGTGCGGTACTGCTGCACCGTCACCGCCGTCGGAACTGGCGGCAACGATGGGCAATGGCGGTCGAAGCGGCTGCGCGGCCGAAGCACTCGGGAACCCTCTACGCCGGCGCCGGTTTCGGTTGACACCGCGCTGCCGGTCACCGCAAACGCGTTCACCGCGACGCCGGACATTCGCATCCCGCTGCCTCGTCCCCGCCCGCAAAACTGACGGATCGCTTGCTAGAGCACGATGATTTCTCTTGGAGTTGACACCGTGCTCTAACTCTTTGATTTTCAGATGATCTTTTCCGAAAACCGCTACACACTTTTCGGGATCATGCTCCAGAGCGCCGTGCGTCCTTTTGGACGCACAAAGGACGCTCAAAGGTGTTAAATCTACGCATCGTGCTTACCGAAAATCGATCCTGATTTTCGGGCCGATGCTCTAGGCCCCTTTTCGAGCGGACCACGGTTGTCTATAGGAATTTCAACCGATTTAGAAAAGCAAGGCCATGGCTTCGAAACTCCGCATCGCGCTGATAGCGCACGACCAGAAAAAAGACGACATGGTGGCTTTTGCCGCGACCCATGCCGATTTCCTGTCAGCCTGCGATCTCGTGGCAACCGGAACGACCGGGCAGCGCATCGTCGAGGCCTGCCCTCAACTCGAAATACGCCGCGTCAAAAGCGGGCCGCTCGGCGGCGATCAGCAGATCGGTGCGCTGATCGCGGAGGGAAAGATCGACGCCGTGATTTTCTTCGTTGATCCGCTGACGCCGATGCCGCATGACGTGGATGTCAAGGCGCTCATGCGGCTGGCGATCGTCTACGATATTCCGATGGCGCTCAATGTGGCGACCGCCGAGATCGTTGTGGGAACCGCGAAGGACGCCTGAAATGGCTGATGCGGAGATTGAAATAGATAGCGTCCTTTGCGCGCCTGCGCCCGAAAGGACGCGCGGCGCTGTAAGGAGAAAGCGGTGGCTGTCATGGCAAACCAGAATGTCGACGAAAGCGTCCTCCAGTTTCCGATCCTGATCGGCGACATCGGCGGCACCAACGCGCGCTTCGCGATCCTCGTCGATGCCTACGCGGAACCCAAGGAGTTCCCTATCGTGCAAACGGCCGATTTCACGACGATCGACGATGCGATCCAGTCCGACGATCCTGGACCGGACGTCGATCCAGCCGCGTTCGGCCGTGCTGGCGGTCGCCGGACCTGTCGATGGCGACGAGATCCAGCTCACCAACTGTCCGTGGGTGGTGCGCCCGCGCGCGATGATCGAAAATCTCGGCTTGCACGACGTGGTCGTGCTCAACGACTTCGAGGCGCAGGCGCTTGCTGTCGTCGCACTTGGCGAAGAGCACATGGAAAAGATCGGCCCCGGCACGCCGGAGCCGACAGCCGGCCGGGTCGTGCTCGGCCCTGGGACAGGTCTCGGCGTCGCCGGTTTGATCCACGCCTGTCATCGCTGGATACCGGTGCCGGGCGAAGGCGGACATATGGATATCGGTCCGCGCACACCGCGCGACCACGAAGTTTTCCCGCATATCGAGCGGATCGAAGGCCGCATCTCCGGGCGAGCAGCTTCTGTGCGGCCGCGGCCTTGTCAATATTTACCGGGCTGTCGCCAAGGCCGATGGCGCTGCGCCGCGCTTCACGACGCCGGCCGAGATCACCGGCGCAGCACTCGAGAAGTCGGACAAGCGTGGCCGAGGAAGCGCTGTCCATGTTCGTCACTTGTCTTGGGCGCACCGCCGGGAGACCTGGCGTTCGTGTTCATGAGCCGTGGCGGTGTCTATCTGACGGGCGGAATTGCGCAGAAGATCGTGCCGGCGCTGAAAAGCGGGAATTTCCGCGACGCTTTCGAGGACAAGGCCCCGCATAAGGAGCTGATGCGCGACATGCCGGTCTATGTGATCACGCATCCGCTGGCCGCGCTTTCGGGCCTCGCGGCCTATGCGCGAACGCCGGTCCGCTTCGGCGTCGAGACGTCGGGACGTCGCTGGAAGGGTTGAGCGTTATCATATGCGCCCGCGTTGCGCATCGGCCATAGGCAAGCGCCGGCGATGAGGCTAAAGAGGCCCGTTCGCTGTCACACAGCGCGCGAGAGCATCGGGCCTGAAGGTCGGATCCGGTTTGCAGGAACTCCGGTGCTCAACGAGAAAGAACTGGAGCGGCATCTCTAATCCCACGAGAGCGTCGGTCGATCCGGTTGAGCAGGACGTGAAACGAGCCGAGAGTTGACATCCCTGGAGACAAACCAGAAATCGGACGGATCCCTGCGAAGTCGCCGCCGTCATCCGCCGCATTCTCGCGGAGAATGGCCGTGAGTATTTCTGGGACTATGTGCTGGCGACTGCTTGTCTGGTCGCGATCGCGGCGTCGACCGGGTTTGTTGCATGGATCATAAGACCGATTGTCGACGACCTGTTTTACAGACAACAGTATCAGCGCGTGCCGCTCATCTGCGGCGCGGTCATCCTGGCCTTCGTTATCCGCGGTCTCGCCACCTACGGCCAAGTTGTCACGCTTGCCAGGATCGGCAACAACCTCGTCGCGCGCTACCAGAAACGCATATTCGATCATTTGATGCGGCTGGGCGTCGGCTTTTTCAACGATACCGCGTTCCGGCCAATTGGCCGCGCGCATCAACGAGAACGTCAACGGCATTCGCGATCTGCTCGGCATGACCCTCAAGTCTGTCGCGGGGGACGCCGTTTCCCTGATCGGGCTCGTCGTGGTCATGATCGTGCAGGATCCGCTTCTATCGGCCAGCGCGCTGCTCATCGGACCGCCGCTCGTGCTGACCGTCAACTACCTGATGCGGCGATTGCGCCGCATCACGCGGGAATCCGTCGAGATCAATTCGCATTTGATTGGCGCCATGCAGGAAGCCACGCAAGGCATCGCGATCGTCAAGGCGTTCACCATGGAAGATCAGCTTTCCGCGAAGATTGCCGAGTTGGTGAACATGCCGAATCGCGCGCGAACAAGATCGCGCGTGTATCTGAACGGCTAACTCCGATCGCTGAGATGCTGGCAGGTTTTGCGATCGCCGGCGTGATCGGCTTATGCAGCCTACCGCGCGGCAGTCGTCCACGAGCCTCCCGGCAATGTCTTTGCCTTCATTACCGCGTTGCTGCTTGCCTACGATCCGGCCCGACGTCTCGCGCGGACACAGGTTAATATCGAGCGCTCGCTGGTCAACGCCCGCATGATCTACGAATTGCTCGACATCGAGCCCTCCCAGGGCGACACGCCCGAGGCCTCCGCTCTCCGGGTCGACAGGGGAGAAGTCAGATTCGACCAGGTGTCGTTTTCCTACGCCGAGGCGCATGCCGATCCTGCATCGGTCAGCTTCGTCGCGTCAGCCGGGAAAACGACGGCCATCGTGGGAGGCTCCGGCGCAGGCAAATCGACGCTGACGGCGCTGCTGCAGCGCTTCTACGATCTCGACGGCGGTTCGATCGCGATCGACGGCCAGGACATTGCAGCGGTCACGACACAGTCGCTGCGCAACGCCATCGCCTATGTTTCGCAGCAGCCTTACCTGTTCGAGGGGACGATCCGCGATAATATCCGCTATGGCCGCGCGGACGCCACGGATGCCGAGATCGAATTAGCGGCAAGGCAGGCGCAGGCGGACGACTTCATTCGCGCGCAAATCAACGGCTACGACACGCTGGTCGGTGAAAACGGCGTGACGCTCTCGGGCGGTCAGCGCCAGCGGCTTTCCATCGCGCGCGCCATCGTGCGCAATGCGCCGATCCTCGTGCTCGACGAAGCAACATCTGCCCTGGACAATGAGTTCGAGGCGCGCGTGCAGGAGGCGCTGTCCGGGATCATGAAGAACCGGACGACGATCGTGATCGCGCATCGCCTCTCGACGGTGGTCGATGCGGACCATATCGTCGTGCTCGATCATGGCCGGCTGGTCGAGGAAGGGACGCACCTCTCGCTGCTTGCGAGGCCGCACGGCGTTTATGCCCGGTTCCACCGGCTCCAGAACGACAAGGGGCTCGGCATTGTCGACGACACGAAAGTGACCGCGATGAAACCGAAGCGCGCGCGGGCGGACAAGACGGCGGCAAGGAGCAGCACATGAGCGAAATGGGTCTCGTTGTCATCGGGGCAGCCGGACGCATGGGGCAGACGCTGGTCCGTACTGTCGAGGCCATCGACGGCGCCCGCGTTGTCGGAGCGATCGAAAGGCCCGGGTCACCTCATCTTGGCAAGGATGCCGGCCAGTTGGCGGGGATCGGGTCGATTGGCGTCGCCCTGTCCGACGACCCGCTGCCGCTCTTCGCAAAGGCGGACGGCGTGCTGGATTTCAGCGCGCCTGCCGTGTCCGTCGAATTCGCTTCCTACGCGGCCCAGGCCGGCATCGTTCATGTGATCGGCACGACCGGTTGCACAGCAGAGGACGACGCCAAAATCGCCGCTGCCGCGCGTCACACCGCGATCGTCAAATCCGGCAATATGAGCCTCGGCGTCAACCTGCTTGCGGTGCTGGTGGAGCAGGCGGCACGCGCGCTCGACGCTTCGGATTTCGATATCGAAGTCCTTGAAATGCATCACAGGCAAAAGGTCGATGCCCCTTCCGGAACCGCATTGCTTCTCGGAGAGGCCGCTGCAACCGGCCGCTCTGTCGGCCTTGCCGATCAAAGCGTGCGCGTTCGCGACGGACATACCGGCGCGCGCAAGGCGGGAACGATCGGCTTCGCAACCTTGCGCGGCGGGTCCGTCGTTGGCGACCATTCGGTGATCCTCGCCGGAACGGGCGAGCGGATCACGCTGTCGCACCATGCCGAGGATCGCGCGATCTTTGCGCGCGGCGCCGTAAAGGCGGCGCTTTGGGCTCGCGGCAGGAAGCCCGGCCTCTATTCCATGCGCGACGTGCTTGGCTTGACCTGACCGGCCGGAACGCCTTGTTGAACCGCAAGCTGAAAGGGAAAAAATGTCCGGAACTCTCGTCCTGGTGCGCCACGGCCAAAGCGAATGGAACCTCAAGAACCTGTTCACCGGGTGGCGCGATGTCGATCTCAGCGAGCAGGGTCTTGGCGAGGCGAAGGCCGCCGGCGAAAAGCTCAGGGCGCGCGGCCTGAAGTTCGACATTGCCTTCACGTCGGCGTTGATACGCGCGCAGAGGACCTGTCAGTTCATCCTGGACGCCGATTGGCCAGAGCGACCTGAAAACCATCCGGGATCAGGCTCTCAACGAGCGTGACTACGGCGATCTCAACGGCCTGAACAAGGATGATGCACGAAAGAAATGGGGTGAGGAACAAGTCCACGTCTGGCGCCGCTCCTACGACGTGCCGCCGCCCGGCGGCGAGAGCCTGAAGGACACGGGCGCGCGGGTGTGGCCCTACTATCTCCACGAGATGCAACCGCATGTGCTGCGCGGCGAGACCGTGCTGGTGGCCGCGCACGGCAATTCGCTCCGGGCGCTGATCATGGCGCTCGAGGGAATATCGGGCCCGGACATCGTCAAGCTGGAACTCGGGACCGGCGTGCCCATGATTTACAAACTCAATGCCGATTCGACGCTTGCTTCGAAGGAGATTCTCGAAGGCTGAACGCCGGCATGTATGCCGGTGATTTATAGGCTCAACGCTGGTCCAACGCTCGCTTCGAAGGAGGTTCTCGAACGCTGAACCTCGTCATGCGTCAATTGCGCGGGACGGAAAAAAGCGCGTTGACACTGCTATCCCGCCCGCTTACATGAGCGGCGCACCTGCCCAGGTGGCGGAATTGGTAGACGCGCAGGTTTCAGGTACCTGTGCCGCGAGGCGTGGAGGTTCGAGTCCTCTCCTGGGCACCAAGCCTCTTTCAGGACGTTCGAGAGAACTCCCAAAAAGCCCGGAAATCCGGGCTTTTTTGTTGGGAAACAAGTTTCCAGCCTTTCCAGGCGTGCCCGCGCGTCGGCTTATTGCGCGATACCAATGCCGGGGCTCACCTTGGTTGCATCGAAGCGGACTTACCCGTTTGGTCACAACCGACGTTTGCCGGCTGTCAATCCACCATAATCTCGATCAAACAGGACTTCCCGAGCTTTCGGGCGCGGGCGAGAGCCCCGGGCAGGCCATCGGGAGACGCCAGCCGCTCCGCCGGCATCTGGTAGGCGTCCGCGATACGGCAGAAATCCGGCGGCGCAGGCGAGACGCCGACCGGTTCGACGCCGGCGTCGAGCATGGATGTCTCGATCTCGCGATAGCCGTGATTGTTCCACACCACGAAGATGACGGGAGCCTGCGCGTCGATGGCTGCTCCCATTTCGGGAAAGGTGAACTGGAAGCCGCCGTCGCCGGACAGGCAGACGACCGGCGCGACCGGATCAGCGAGGGCAGCTCCAATGGCAGCCGGCGAACCATAGCCGAGCGAACCGAAGCCCGTGGCCGCGTTGAACCATCCGCCCGGCCGGTCATGATCATAAAAAAGGTTCCCGGCATAGACCGGCTGCGTCGAGTCGCCGACGATGATAGACCCCGGCAGCGTATCCCGGATCATCTCGATGACCCGCACCTTTTGCTGCACCGCCGGGCCGATCTCCGCGAAGGCGGCATCGCGACCGGCAGCCGCACGCGCTTGGCCGTCGGCATTTTTCCTGTTTGGCAAGGCGGCGACCATTGCCTTCAATGCCGATGAACAATCCGCTGCGATCCGCAGTGTCGCCGGCCAGCGCGCGAGTTGATCAGGATCGATATCGATCCTGATCAGGTTGGGCGGCGGGATGAAGCCCCCGTCGGCATACATATCGTAGTCGGTCGGGCCGAGTTCGGTTCCTGCCGCAACGACCAGATCCGCCGCCGCCATCAAGCGGCGCACAGCATGAAGGCTCGGGCTGGCATGGACCGCGAGCGGATGGCGATGGAGCAGCCCGCGTGCGTTGGCCGTCGTGACCACCGGCGCATCCAGCATTTCGGCAAGTTGGCGGAGCGGAGCCTCCGCGCGCCTGGCGCCGCCGCCCGCAAGGATAAGCGGATATTTTGCCGCAGCAGCAAGCCGCGCGGCCTCGCTGATCGTTTCTCGGTCTGGCGCGGGCAGCGAAACGGTCGCTGGGACAAAGTGGACGTCTCCTGCCGGCATTGCCATGACATCGATCGGTATTTCGATATGCACCGGACCCGGACGGCCCGCCCTCAAGCGTGAAAAGGCGCGGGCGAGCGCGCCTGCCAGCGCCTCCGGCTCCTCGATGCGCTCCGACGAAAGCGCAACCGTCGCCATCATGCCGCGCTGATCAGGCAATTCGTGAAGAAAGCCCAACCCCTTGCCGAGCGAGGCGCGCCTGTTGACGCCCGAGATCACCAGCATGGGAACGGAATCGGCGCGTGCCTGCGCCATCGCGGTGAGCGTGTTGGTGAGGCCGGGCCCTGTGATGACGAAAGCGACGCCCGGCTTGCCGCTGACGCGCGCATAGCCGTCGGCCATGAAACCCGCGCCCTGTTCGTGCCGCGGCGTCACATGGCGAATGTTTCGAACGCGCAAGGCCGCGATAGAGTTCGATCGTATGAACGCCGGGAATGCCGAAGACGGTATCGACACCATGCGCTTCGAGCAGCGTGATCAGGGCTTCGCCGGTGGTGGTCATCAATCAGGCCCTTCCATACTTTTGTCCCCATTTGCAGTCTGCCCGCGACAGGGGGCGTTACCAGGCGGCTGAACCGCGGGCTCCACCTGGTTCAGCGGTGTGCGCCGGTAGGCGGATGGGAACCAGCCGTCTCACCCTGCGTTCGCAGATCAAGCCCGAGCAGGGCTTCCACGGACGCAATCCCGATTTCGGCGAGTTCGCGGTCCTCGAACAGATCGTCGGCCAGGCAGCCTTCGATCCAGAGCCCGTCGAGGATCGCGTTGATCGCGATGGCGTAGCGGCGCAACTCGGCCTTGTCCGTTGTCCGGTTCGATCCTGCCAGAACGTCGGCGACGAGCATTTCCACCTCGTCACGGAAACCGAGATAGCCTTCGCGGTGCGCCGCGCCGAGCGTCGGATCAGCATGGACACGGCCGATAAAGCCGGCCCAGAGCGAGAAGATCCGCGCGTCTATGACCGGCGGGCCCAGATTTGCTTCCACGAAAGCAGCGAGCCGCCGCCGTGGATCGGACTGCTCCATGCCGAGCGCGGCCTTGGCCTGCTCAGTCATGCGCCCGACGATCGTGGCATAGGCTGCCTGCAGCAAATCCTCCTTGCCCGGAAAATAGTGCCGGATCAGCCCGGCCGTAACACCCGCGCGGAGCGCGATGGCCCGGACAGTCGCGCCTTCGAGGCCGCGTTCGGCAACGCATTCCAGCGTCGCCTCGATCAGATCCTGCCGGCGGCGTTCTTCGCCCTCGCGACGGAATTTTCGACGGGTGGTCACTTGCGAAGGATCGGCCGCGTCAGGCATGTCGGCCCGCCCTCGCAGGCGATGCAGAGCGCATCGGCTTCGAAGGTCTTCACCACGCAGCCGGCTTCCTCCATCGCGGCCTTTGTCTTCGGGAAACCGGCGACCGCGATCACCTCGCGAGGGGCGGTGGGCAGCACATTGAGGCTAAGGCCGTGACTCGAAGAAAACTCGCCCGCGTCGCCCTCGATCAGCCGAATGCCTCGCGCCTTGAGCAACTGATAGAAGGCGGTCGGCAGCAGCGGCGCGTAGACCAGCGCGAGGTCGTCGGCGAGCGGGCTGATGATGGACATCAGATGCAGGCAGGCGTCTTCGCCGTGCCAGAGCGGCAGATCGTAGCCAAGGACCTCGACGCCGAGCGGCACGAGCAGGTTCGCCATCTGCTGGATGCCGTCCTGGTTCGTGCGCACGCCGCGCCCAATGGCCAGCGTCTTGCGGTCCACCCAGACGCAGTCGCCGCCCTCGACCTGGCCCGGATCCATGATCCGCCCGACGACGGGAATTCCAAGCCGATTGTAGGTATCTTCGTGAAGCGCCGGTTCGCCGCGGCGCAGTGCCTTGCCCATGGAAAGGATGATCGCGCCGCGATCAGTTATCAAGCGAAGGATCGTGCGTGAAGACCGAATCCGAAAGCCCGTCCTCACGATCCTCGATCCATTCGATCACCGCGCCCGATGCCGCGACGAGGCGGGCAAGCGCTGCGTGCTGCTCCGCCGCCCTCGACAGGGTCGAAGCCCGGGCCGTAGTGCCATTCGCTGCGCCTTGCGCCGCGCATGGCGTTGGCCGCGGAGCGCATCAGCACACGCTGGAGCGGCGCCGCCATGGACTGTGAGCCGAAAGCGTTCACGTGGTCTCTTCCCGAAAAAGATGTCGAAGCAGATGAGGCCGCTATTTATACACTTGGCATAACAAAGCGGCAAGTGCCGTAGTGCGCGTACAAAAGCGAAGGTGGTGCCTGTTGACGCGGCCAAGCCGAGCGGTCCATCTTGCGCGAAGCGCTGACTCTCGGAAAGGCGGAGTGGGAGGGAATGACGCGGATTCTGAATGTGTATGGCGTTCCTTTGCGGTCCGAAAGGACGCTGGCGCCATAGGGGAAGTGCAGACCGGGGCAATGACCAGTCGATCGAGACGAGACGCGGAGACCGTGCGGCGGCGAGGCTGTCGAGCGATAATGGCGGCGCAGGCGACAGGCCCACGCGCGACGGCGGTGGACGATGCCGCCGAGGCCATTCACGTTGAGAACCTTCACAAAAAGTTCGGCCAGCTTGCACGTCCTGAAGGGCGTGTCGCTGTCGGCGCGCGACGGCGAGGTCGTGGCCATCATCGGCGGCAGCGGCTCCGGCAAGTCGACTTTCCTGCGCTGTATCAACTGCCTGGAGAATCCGACCAGCGGCATTATTCGCGTCAATGGCGAGGAAATCCGGCTGAAGAGTGACGGCCACGGCAACACGGTTCCGGCCGACCGCCGCCAGATCGAGCGCATCCGCTCGAGGCTCGGCATGGTGTTCCAGAATTTCAACCTGTGGAGCCACATGACGCTGATCGAGAACGTCATCGAGGTTCCTGTGCATGTCCTCGGCGTTGCGCGAGCCGAAGCAATCGCGATGGCCGAGACGCTGCTTGCGCGTGTCGGCCTTGCCGAAAAGCGCGACGTCTATCCGGCGTTTCTTTCAGGTGGTCAGCAGCAGCGCGCGGCCATCGCGCGCGCTCTGGCCATTCAGCCGCGCGTCATGCTCTTCGACGAACCGACCTCCGCGCTCGATCCGGAACTGGTCGGCGAGGTGCTGAAGGTGATTGGCGACCTGGCGCGCGAGGGACGCACGATGATCCTCGTCACACACGAGATGAAGTTCGCGCGCGAGGTCGCGACCCATGTCGTCTATCTGTACAACGGCCGCGTGGAGGAAGAAGGGCCGCCGGATCAGGTTTTCGGCGCCCCGAAATCGGATCGGCTGAAGCAGTTCATCCGCAGCGTGAGCTGAGCAGAAAAAATACGGGAACACAAAAGGGAGTGTTGTTGAAATGAAGCAACTTATGAAAACCGCGGTGGCGGCAGCCCTGCTGGCGCTGTCGGGCATGGACATGGCGAGCGCCGAGGCGCTAAAAGTGGGCATTGGCGCCGAGCCCTATCCGCCGTTCACGTCGCCCGACGCCTCCGGCAAGTGGGTCGGCTGGGAGATCGACATGATCGAGGCTGTCTGCGCTGAGGCCAAGGTCGAATGTGTCGTCACGCCGGTCGCCTGGGACGGCATCATTCCGGCGCTGACGAGTAAGAAGATCGACATGATCATGAACTCGATGTCGATCACCGAGGAACGCAAGAAGACGATCGATTTCTCTGACAAGTACTATAACACGCCGACCGGTATCGTCGGCACCACAGGTGTCCAGATGGATGCGACGGCGGAAGGATTGAAAGGCAAGATCCTCGGCGTGCAGGGATCGACCGTCCATGAGACCTATGCCAAGAAGCATTTCGGGGACTCGCTGGCCGAGCTAAAGACCTATCAGACGCAGGATGAGGCCAACCAGGATCTCGCGGCAGGGCGGATCGATGCAACCCAGGCCGATTCTGATCGCCCTCGACACGTTCCTCCAGTCAGACCAGGGCAAGGGCTGTTGCGAGCTGAAGGGTACCGTTGCCGAGGATCTGGAGATTTTGGGACCGGGCATCGGCGTGGGTCTTCGCAAGGACGACACCGAACTCAAGGAAAAGATAAACGCTGCGATAAAGGCGCTCCGCGACAGCGGCAAATATGACGAGATCTCGAAGAAGTACTTCAAATTCGACATCTACGGCAGCTGAGCCCTGCCCGGTCAGTCCAATGCAGGAGAGTGATCCCCGATCCGTTTCCGCCCCTGTCGCAGGGGGTGGAAACCGCTGGCGTCTTCTCGGCAGCGCGGGAGGTGTGCGGCACGCGGATAAGACGTCGGGAAATTCCATCTTTCAAGCGGCGGGGGCTGGCGCTGACTGATTCTCTCCTGTGGCCGTTGGCCCAATCCGGAATCTTCGAGCTGTTGTCACCCACCCCGCCGGGTTGGGGAGGCAACCTTCTTCGCGGCCTCTTGCACTCCGTCGAGATCGCGCTCGGCGCGTTCGCAGTAGGTCTCGCCATCGGAACGGGCGGTGCTTACGGCAAGCTTTATGGCGGGCCGATCACGCGCGATCTGCTCGAAGTCTATACGACCATGGTGCGGGCAGTGCCGGAACTGGTGCTCATTCTGCTGCTCTATTATGCGGGCACCGATCTCATCAACCATATGCTCGCCTTTGGTGGTTTCGGACCCATTGACATCAGCGGGCTGGTCGCCGGCGTCTTTGTCCTTGGGTTCGTCCAGGGCGCCTATGCGACCGAGGTGCTGCGCGGCGCCATCCTCGCCGTACCGCAGGGGCAGATCGAAGCGGCGCGCGCCTACGGCATGTCGCCCTGGCTGCTGATGCGGCGCATCACTCTGCCGGCCATGTTGCCCTTCGCCCTTCCCGGCCTTGCCAATCTGTGGCTGATCGCCACCAAGGATACGGCACTGCTCGCCGTGGTCGGGTTCAACGAACTGACGCTCGAAACCAGGCAGGCGGCAGGCGCGACAAAGGCCTATTTCACCTTCTTCATGGCGGCCGGCGCGCTCTACCTGCTGCTCACCCTGTTTTCCAGTCTGTTCATCGGGAGAATCGAGCGCTGGGCGCGGCGCGGCATGCCATCCCGTGGTGGAGGGTCGCTGATGAAAGCGGCGCCAGCTTCGCTTCAGAACCCGGCTGCTCGGCTGGCTCCAGCCACATCGCATCATCCTGATCGCGGTCGCCGCGGGATTGGTGGCAGCCGCTGCAATGTTCATGCGCTGGGACTGGCTGCCGGACTATTACGGACTGGCGCTCCAAGGTCTCTGGCGCACGATCTGGATATTGTTCGTCACAGCGTTCTTGGGTTTCCTGCTCGCCGTGCCGCTCGGTCTGGCGCAGGCAGCGGGTCCGCGCTGGCTCGCCTGGCCGGCACGCACCTTCTGCACTGTGATCAGGGGCACGCCCCTGCTCCTGCAATTGTGGTTGCTCTATTACGGCCTGGGCTCGCTATTTCCGCAGTATCCATGGATACGCTCATCGGAGCTCTGGCCCTACCTGCGCCAAGCCTGGCCATATGCCGTGCTGGCGCTGTCGCTTTCTTTTGCCGGCTATGAAGGCGAGGTCATGCGGGGTGCCTTTGCCGGCGTCCCGCGTGGCCAGCTTGAAGCGGGACGCGCTTTCGGCATGAGCCGCTGGAAGATTTTCCGCCGCATCTGGCTGCCTCAGGCAATTCACCGGGCGCTGCCCACGCTGACCGGCGAAACCGTGCTGCAACTGAAATCGACCCCGCTCGTAGCGACCATCACAGTGATCGATCTCTACGCTGTGGCTTCGCGGGTGCGGCAAGA
Source organism: uncultured Alphaproteobacteria bacterium (assembly GCA_963735385.1). GTDB lineage: Bacteria > Pseudomonadota > Alphaproteobacteria > Rhizobiales > Rhizobiaceae > CAVTKY01. The sequence goes on from CAVTKY010000025.1 coordinate 135,295, forward strand.
TACGTTTATCGTGTACGAGCCATTGCTGCTTTTGGCGCTTATCTACCTTATCATCACCGGAATCCTCGTTATCCTGTTCCGCCGGCTGGAGGCCCGGATTCCGTCGAGGCTGGGGTAGCGGCTATTGAGGTGCGCAAGAATGCGACGACCTGAAGCGAACGCGGCTGGAACATCGAGCCGCGCACGTGACAGTTGCGATGACCGATACACGTGACCCTTACGCTTGGCGAAGCCATCGCCCTTTGCGAAAGGGCTGCAAGTGCTGCAGGGGCACGGCCGGAAACCGCGACGGCGCTCGCAAAATCCGTCGTTGCAGCCGAGGCTGAGGGCCATGCCTCCGTCGGTCTCACGCATTTCGTCGACTATCTGGAAGCTCTCGAGGCCGGCCGGATGGACGGACACGCGGTGCCCGAGATCACGCAGCCCGCGCCGGCTGTGATCCTCTCCGACGCCCGGGGCGGTGCGGCGCATCCGGGCTTCGACACTGCCTTTGACGTGATCGTCTCAGCCGCAAGGACGTGCGGCGTGGCGATCTTCGGCCAGCGGAACTCCTTCACATGCGGAGCGCTCGGCTATTTCGCAGGTCGCCTGGCCGAACGAGGCTTCGTATCGCTGGCAGTGACCAACGGGCCGGCGCTGGTCGCCGGGTCGGGCTCCACGAAGCCTGTCTACTGCACCAATCCGATGGCCTTCGCCGCGCCTCAAGTCGGCGGCCCGCCTTTGCTAATCGACCAGTCTTCGAGCGCCACCGCGTTCGTGAACATTCGCAAGGCCGCGCACGCGGGCCAAACCATACCGGCAGGTTGGGCACTCGACAGCGAAGGCAAGCCCACGACCGATGCGCAGGCGGCGGTCAAGGGGGTCCTGCTTGCCTTTGGGGGCAGTCGGGGCGCCAATATTGCGCTGATGGTGGAGGTGCTGTCGGCGGGGCTTACGGGCGCCAACTGGTCACTGGACGCGCCGTCCTTCACCAAGGGATCGGAAAGTCCGGGAACCGGCCTGCTCGTGCTCGCGATCGAGCCGGCGGTCTTTGGAGGGGATTTCAAGGGGCGAATGCGGGCACAGATGGAACGGCTCACCGGCTTCGGAGTGCATATTCCCGGCCTGGGCAAAGCCGAAGCGCGCATGCATGCCGCACGCGACGGCGTCGCTATCCCGGCGGCAATCGCATGCGCGCACCGGATAGGAGCGGGATGGATTGACGCAAGGGACCGGCCCTCATGTGCGGAGCTTTTCCAGGACGCAGGGCGATCTTCGAACGCACGCAAGGTGGAGGGCCAAATGGGCACTCAGCGCGCTCGGAGAACGCGCACCGCCGAAATGGTCAATGGCGCGATAGCCACATATCGATTTCGCGCTCGGCTGTCTTCCTCGCCTTTCCTCACGTTCGGATCCTGCCGGCGAGTGCCTGCGGTTCCCCTTGAGGACGTCGAGATCGTCGTTGGTGAGTTTACGCCACTGGGTCTGCACTTTGCCCTTGAACTGCTCGGCCAATGGCCCTCGATCTCCTCCCAGTTGCGGGGGAGATGGCCGGCGGCCACGAGGTCGAGCGGGAACCGCCTGCCCGGCTGAACGCGCGACCAATCGGTCCTGCCTCAAGGATAGCCCGCCGGAACGCTCCGGCGGGGTTTTTGTTGAGGCGATCTAATCGCGCAGACGCTGTTAGTTGCCGCCGCGGTTTTTCAGCGCGGCGCCCAGAATGTCGCCGAGCGAAGCGCCGGAATCGGTTGAGCCGTACTGGGCGACCGCTTCCTTCTCTTCGGCGATCTCCAGTGCCTTGATGGAGACCTGGATCTTCCGGGTCTTCTTGTCGAAGGCGATGACGCGCCCGTCCACCTTCTGGCCAACGGAAAAGCGCTCGGGGCGCTGCTCATCGCGGTCACGCGAGAGATCGGATCTCTTGATGAAGGTCTCGACGTCATGGTCGACGAGTCTGACTTCCAGCCCGCCGTCCTTGACCGCGATCACTTCGCAAGTGACGACCGCGTTCTTGCGCAGGTCGCCGGAAGCGGCGGCGTCGCCGACCGCATCACGCGCGAGCTGCTTGATGCCGAGCGAGATGCGCTCCTTCTCGATATCGACATCGAGAACCTGAGCCTTCACTACGTCGCCGCGGTTGAACTCCTCGATCACCTGCTCGCCGGGGCGGTTCCAATCGAGGTCGGACAGATGGACCATGCCGTCCACATCGCCTTCGAGACCGATGAACAGGCCGAATTCGGTCTTGTTCTTGACCTCGCCCTCGACCTGGCTGCCCACCGGATGGCTGCGGGCAAACGCTTCCCACGGGTTCTCCAACGTCTGCTTGAGTCCGAGCGAAATGCGGCGCTTGGCCGGATCGACTTCGAGAACCACGACATCCACCTCCTGCGTGGTAGACAGGATCTTGCCGGGATGGACGTTCTTCTTCGTCCACGACATTTCCGAAACGTGGATAAGGCCCTCGATACCCGGCTCCAACTCGACGAACGCACCATAATCGGTGATGTTGGTAACCGTGCCGCGGATCTTCTTGCCGAGCGGATACTTGGCGCCGATACCCTCCCACGGATCGCTTTCGAGCTGCTTCATGCCGAGCGAGATGCGATGGGTTTCCTGGTTGATGCGGATGATCTGCACCTTGACGGATTGGCCGATATTGAGGATTTCGGTCGGATGGTTGACGCGGCGCCACGCCATGTCGGTGACGTGCAGCAGGCCGTCAATGCCGCCGAGGTCGACGAACGCACCGTAGTCCGTGATGTTCTTGACGATGCCCTCGACCACCTGGCCCTCTTCGAGGTTCTGCACGATCTCCGAACGCTGCTCGGCGCGGCTTTCCTCAAGAACGGTACGGCGCGAAACGACGATGTTGCCGCGGCGGCGATCCATCTTCAGGATTTCGAAGGGCTGCGGGTTGTGCATCAGCGGGGTCACGTCGCGGATCGGACGAATGTCGACCTGGCTGCGCGGCAGGAACGCCACGGCGCCGTCGAGGTCGACGGTGAAGCCGCCCTTGACCTGGTTGAAGATGACGCCTTCGACGCGCTCGCCCCTGTTGAATTTCTCTTCGAGCCGCACCCAACTCTCTTCGCGGCGGGCTTTCTCGCGTGACAGCATTGCCTCGCCAAGAGCGTTCTCGATGCGCTCGACGTAGACTTCGACCGTGTCGCCGACCTTCAACTGGCCGTCCTTCGACTTGGCGCCGAACTCCTTCATCGGCACGCGGCCTTCGACCTTGAGGCCGACGTCGATGATGGCCATGTCCTTTTCAATGGCGGTGATGATGCCCTTGACGACCTGGCCTTCACCTGAATGACCGGCGGAAAACGATTCTTCGAGAAGCGCGGCGAAATCGTCGCGGGTGGGATTTGATTGTGACATATTTTCTCCTGGAAAGTCCCTTCCTGGGGACCGGCGCCGTGGGTTCGTGTTGCGTTGGCCTGCCGGCGTTCCGGGCCTCAAAAGACCCTTTGCCGCTCTCGCGGCTGTAACCGGCGCAAATGAATGCTGGCAGGCTGGCTCATGCCCGAAGCGGGTATTCGTCGCGCTTCCGCCGTGCGGAAGCCGAGGTACCCGGATCAGGCCTCGTTTCGCTTGGCAAGGACAACGTCTATCACCATCCGGGCCGCCTGAAACGCGGTCTCTATAGACATTTCCGACGTATCGAGCAAGTGCGCGTCAGCCGCGGGGCGCAGTGGGGAGTCCGCGCGGCCCGTGTCGCGCGCGTCGCGGCCCTCGATGTCGGCCAGAATTTCATGGAAATCGGCGGTCCCGCCGCGCGATTCGATATCGCGCAGCCGCCGCCCGCGCGCGGACTTCGGCACTGGCGATCACGTAGAGCTTCACGTCGGCATCGGGACAGACGACTGAGCCGATGTCGCGGCCATCGAGCACGGCGCCGGAATGCTGTCGCGCGAAGGCACGCTGTTTCTCGACCAGGATTTTCCGCACCTCGGGGATGATCGCCACACGCGACGCCGCGTCGCCGACCGCATGTGCTGAAAGGGCGTGTTTGTCGAGTACCGCGAGGTCGACAAGCTTCGCCGCTTCGATCGCATGTACCTCGTCGTCGAGCGGCCAGCCCTTTTCCAGAAGCATATAGGCGACGGCACGATAGGTAAGACCGGTGTCGAGGTGAGGCAGGTGGTAGTAGTCGGCCAGCCGGCGGCCGAGCGTGCCCTTGCCGGAAGCAGCCGGTCCATCGATGGCGACGATCATCGTGCCTCTCCATAGCGGCGGACCAGTTCCGCCATCTCGAGGTTGGCATGAGTTTCGGAGCGGTCCGACAGCCCTCGCGCGATCATGGCGATGTCAGCCGCCGGCCGGTTCTGGCTGACCTTCCATTTGCCGTCTATCGTCGTGATGGTGATTTCGATGCCGATGATGCCTTTGAGCTGCGCAGCAATAAAAGCGTCCGGTGCATCGGCGACCTTCCAAGGCGCTACTCGCGTGGCTTCATGGTCGGCCGTCAGCGCCGCGATCTGCGTCCGTAGCCATGTTGCATCGTCGATCACGCGCGCCGTTCCCCTGACCTGGACGATGGCATAGTTCCAGGTGGGCACGACCTTGCCTGTCTCCTTCTTTAGCGCGTACCACGACGGCGTGATGTAGGCGTTAGCCCCCTGGAAGACGGCCAGCACCGGCGCACCCGCCTGAATGTCCCGCCACTGTGTGTTGGCCTTGGCCATGTGGACCTGAAGTGTTCCCTTTTCCGAAAGCGTGGAATCGAGATGAAACGGGAGCGCATTGGCCACCAGGCCGCCGGCTCCCGCCGTGACCAGCAGCCCCAGCGTATGGGCGCGAATAAGGGCATGCTGGACGTCGAGATCGTCCTCCCGGAAATGCGGCGGCTGGTACATGTCTAGTTTATCTCCGCGCCTAAGCCCTTCATCAGTCCCATGAACTCCGGGAAACTTGTCGCAATCATGGATCGGTCGTCGATCGTCACCGGCCTTGCAGTGGCGAGACCATGTACGAGAAAAGCCATTGCGATACGATGGTCGAGATGGGTTTCCACCGTGCCACCGCCAAGGCCCTTGCCGTCTGGCCTGCCGCGCACGGCGAGCGAAACTTCGCCCTCCGTGCAGTCGACGCCGTTCGCCTTGAGGCCGTTGGCCACGGCTGACAGGCGGTCGCTTTCCTTGACCCGCAACTCGTCGAGCCCCTGCATCAGCGTTTCGCCTTCGGCGAAGGCGGCCGCTACGGCCAGCACAGGGTATTCGTCGATCATCGACGGCGCGCGTTCAGGCGGCACGGTCACGCCGTTGAGGTCCGAGGACCGCACGCGAAGGTCGGCGACATCCTCGCCGCCTGCGCTGCGTGCGTTCAGGAGCTCAATCGATGCGCCCATTTCCAGAAGCGTGGTGATGAGGCCTGTCCGTGTCGGGTTCATCAGCACGTTTTCGACGACGATATCCGACCCGGGAACGATGAGGGCGGCGACGAGCGGAAAGGCTGCCGAGGAAGGGTCGCCCGGCACAGCGATGATCTGGCCGGTTAGTCTGCCTTGGCCTTCAATGCGGATATGGCGCACGCCATCCCGGTCGGTCTCGACTTCCAGGCTTGCGCCGAAGCCGCGCAGCATCTTCTCTGTGTGGTCGCGGGTCATCACCGGTTCCACAACTGTCGTGATCCCGGGCGTGTTGAGGCCAGCCAGCAGCACCGCGGACTTGACCTGCGCGGACGCCATCGGCACGCGATAGGTGATCGGCGCTGCGACCTTTGGGCCGCGCAGTGTGATTGGCATGCGGTCGCCGGGCGAAGACCGCAGTACTTGCACGCCCATCTCGCGCAGCGGATCGAGCACACGCCCCATCGGCCTTTTCGACAGAGACGCATCCCCGATGAAAGTCGTTTCCATATCGTAGACGCCGACGAGACCCATGGTGAGCCGCGAGCCGGTGCCGGCATTGCCGAAGTCGAGCGGTGCTTCCGGCTCCAGCAGCGCGCCGTTGCCGGTGCCGCGGATGATCCACTCTTCTCCCTCGCTTTTCTATATGGGCGCCCATCGCCTTCATGGCGTCGCCGGTCCGCATCACATCCTCGCCTTCGAGCAGGCCGGTGATGCGGGTCTCGCCCGACGCCAGTCCGCCAAACATGAAGGAGCGGTGCGAGATCGACTTGTCGCCGGGCACGCGCGCTGTGCCTGAAAGCGCTGGCGACCTGCGTGCAATCGCCGGCTGCGGGCGGTTGTCGTGCGACATGGAGACCTCGTGTGAGTAGGTGGTGGACCAAAGCGGGCATCTCGCCTTGCATTCCGGGCGGTCTCCTAACATGACGCCGTGCGCCGGTCATCCCGCCGGGCGGCTGGAGAAACAAGCTCCGGGTCTCCGGTATTCAGCAATGGCATCGACACTTGCGTCAGGCTCGCAAAGTCGCAGTTTTTTTCACACACCGCGACGTATTTTCACGGTCGCGGCGGCTTTTGGCTTTGACAGCGCGACAAAGCTTGGCTATGGGGACCAACCTCTAAGACGAGGCTGGACCCGTGGCTAAATCCGAACTTGGCACAAAACGCATCGACCCGGAAACGGGTCGGAAATTCTACGATCTGAACAATGATCCGATCGTTTCTCCGTATACCGGCAAGTCCTACCCGCGCTCGTACTTCGAAACCGGAAACGACAAATCGGTCGCCGAGGAAGAGGAAGTCGAAGAGAAGGAACTGGACACGGAGGATGCGAGCCCTGAACTCGTTTCCCTGGAGGACGCCGACGATGAAGCAAAGAGCGCGGCGGACGACCTGCCGGATCTCGGAGACGACGAAGAGGTCGATCTCGGTGACGATGAAGACGACACGTTCCTCGCCGACGAGGAAGAAGAGGACGACGACGTCACCGACATCATCGGCGTCGGCGGCGACGACGACGAAATCTGACCGTGCCGGCCCGGGTCGCGCTGTGCTGTCCATCTTCCCGCTCCGCTTGAAAAACGGCGGCGGCGGGCTTGATCTTGACGAAAGGCGGGTTTAGAAGCCGCCTTCGATGCCAGCGAGGGAGCAATCCTTCGCCCGACTTCTCCGCCGGAAACGGCGCCGGTAAAGACCGGAACTGTGGGGCCATAGCTCAGCTGGGAGAGCGCTTGCATGGCATGCAAGAGGTCAGCGGTTCGATCCCGCTTGGCTCCACCAACTACCACTAGCTTCTGATTTTCCTGAAAATTTAACTTAATGCGCATTGCGATGGCGCGGGCAAGGTCGCTTCGCGAGCCGCGCATGCGCATCTACGACTTCAGATGTAAGGCCGGCTGTCATGATGGCCTCTGTGCGGTTGTTCACAGACCTGGGCCGCCCACGATGTTACAAAACACAGCAAGTGACGAGCAAAATAACCTTACATTCGTAAAAGTTCTCAATTTTCGGGGACGTTACCGTGGTCGATCTAGAGGTCAGCGCGGCCCTGTTGACTCGCGCCGCACGCAGAAATGGCTATGCTGTTCCAAGCAAGGGACTGGTCTTTTTCGGCATTCGAGGACTGACGCCAGAACATCCCTTCGACAACACATTCGCCAGCGGCCACCCCGGACGTTTTTCGGCGTTCGATTTTCGCAGGATGCGCTGCACGCTCGGTCAGTGGAATGTCGGCAGCGGCCAAGTGGCCATCTTCCCGGGGTCGACCGTGCCCTCCTTGCCAAACATCACCAGCAGCCGCGCGAGAGGAGGTTCGGGAACGAACATGCTCATGCTTGGCCGGTATGAACATGAGCGCGGGGTACATAAGGCCGGAAAACCGAGCGGCCATCGTGCGTTCCGGCAAGCGAAGTTCTTTCCCGTCTGGCGCACGGCGGACAATCTCGATTTCGACCTGAAGGACAAGATCGACTTCGGAACGAGTTCCGGCAGCTTCGTCTGGGACAATATCCATTCGGCGTATTTCGATAATCCTGAGACGGGATATTCAAGCGCGGGCTGCCAGGTTGTGTGCGGCCTGCCCAATTCGCCGAAGCGAAACGGTGCGAAGGAAACCGGCCCGTGGCGCGCTTTCGTCGAAAACGGCTATGGGGGCAGGCAGAACCGTTTCATCTATCTGCTTTTTTCAGCCGAAGAATTGTCATCCGTAGAGAAAATTCCCGATACAGCGCTGAAGCAGGTCGTCCGGTTCGGTTCTTCCGGGCCGCTTGCGGAGCAAGTTCAGGACGCCCTGATCAAGACAGGCGACCTTGTGGGCAAGCCGGACGGCGAGTTCGGCCGCCTTTCATTGAAGGCGCTGGTGAACTTCCAGGTTCGTCAATTCGGTATTGGCGCAGCCGACGGCGTCTGTGGCGAGATCACCTCCGCAGCACTTGGGATCGATATGCCAACGGTCGCCGCCGCAGCGGCGGCACCGCTCCCCAAGAGCGTGGAAGTGGCGACCGACGCCAATGCCGAGCTCGAGGATGAAACAGACCTCCAGCCGGACATACTGAATTTGGTGCTGGCCGCACTGAACATGCCGTCTGTTGCGAGGTTAGCCAGCAGCTCCGCTCAGCCAGCGGCGTCGGTGTCGACGCTCGTCGCGCCTGCGACAACCACCGCTGTCCAGCCCGTCGCATCCGCAGGCGGAACATTGGTGGCGACCGCAACCGTCCAACCAGCGGTGTCCACGGTCGCAGCTCCGGTCGCGACCGTTGTTGTCCAACCGGTCTTCTCAACAACCAACTTCGAACGCGCGCAGGAAATTGTTCGAGAGTTTGAGGGCGGCTTTAGCGACGACCCGAAGGACCCAGGCGGGGCAACGAATTTCGGCATCACCAGGAAGACATTGGAGCGTTTCCGAGGCCGCTCCGTCACCAAGGCCGAAGTCGCAAACATGACCTATGAGGAGGCGAAGAAAATCTACTTCGCCGAATATTGGTCCCGGTCATCCTGCGACTTGATGCCCGGGCCCTTGGCCCTTGTTGTCTACAATGTCTGCGTGCATGCAGGTCCTGGCACGGCTGCCCGTTTCCTGCAACGCGGGCTGCGCGCCAATGGCGCCATGGTCGACGTTGACGGTGGAATCGGCGGCGAAACCCTGGGCGCTATACCGAAAGTCCCCCTCTCCGAACTCATCAGTGATGTGATCGATCTTTATGAAGCGCGACTTCGCGCGCACAAGAATTTCGAGCACTTCAAGAGAGGGTTCCTGCGCCGCGTGAACAAGCTACGGAATGAGGCGGAGAAATGGCTTGCGGAGGATGGCGCGACCATGCCGCCAATTCCAACGCCGAAACTCGCCGAAGAGGGAGAGCAAGTCGTGTCAGAGCAAGTGAATGATATCGTCGACGTGTTACGTCGCATCCTGCAATCGGGCACTCCCACGTTGCAGCCTCAGCTAACGCCGATCGATTCGGATTTGACGAGCCCCAGTGGAAGCCTGGCGCTACTTCTGCGCCAGATCGCTGACCGGCTGGACCCGCGTCCGGTCGTTATTGCGGACACGGTGGGCAAAAGCCCGGGTCCCTTGGCCACAAAGGTCGAGGCGACCACCGTTCTTGCGCCTGACTCAGCAACGGCGCACCCGCTGACGCCGGTCAATGCCGCCCTTGGCCAAGGCATCGGCAAGCTCCTCGACGGGCGGAAGAGCGCCATTGGTATCATCGGAGCGCTCGCCAGCTCGCTCCTCATGCCAACGCAACAAGCCGCGGCGGCGGGCGCCGGAGAGGCCGTGCAGTCTGTCCTTTCGCCCCTGGCGCAAATTCTCCCCACCGTTATTGGAACGGCTGCTACGGGCGTTGCACCTATAGCTCTGCCCGTTTCATTGGCGCTGACGGCCTGGGGGTTCCTGGGGAAGCTGGACAAGTATGCGCGCGCCAAATGAAGGCAGATAGCTGCTTACCAACCGGTCAACGAAGCGGTCCCGGCGATGCTTCATGGTAGTCGCCGGCATCCCCGGGGCCAAATAACGCGAGGCATGATGCCGAGCGATCTTGCCATGGGTATATCGACATGCCCCGAAACATCGTGGTGCTAGCGGACGGTACAGGCAACAGCGCCTCAAAGGCGTTCAAGACAAATGTGTGGCGCCTCTATCAGGCCCTCGACCTGACCGGCGGCGAACAGATCGCGGTCTTCAGCGACGGTGTCGGCACATCGCAGTTTCGGCCCTTCGCGGTTATTGGCTCGGCCTTGGGCTTCGGCGTCAAGGGACGGGTCCTGGCACTCTACAAATTTCTGTGCCTGAACTACCAGAAGGGAGACAATATCTACGCATTCGGGTTCAGTCGCGGCGCTTTCATCATCCGCCTGCTGATTGGTCTTGTCGCGCGGGAGGGCCTCGTCGAATTCAAGTCGCAGGAGGAACTCGATCGCAATTCGCTCGCTGCCTACCGTGCATTCCGGCGAAAGGCCTTCCCCGACTCCGTCTGGCTGCCCTGGGTGTGGCTCGGCAGAAATCTGCGCGATGGGATTGTCAAAGGTTGGAACTGGCTGACAGGGAGCCGAAATTACGACGACGTGCTCCCCCGGAATGGCCCCCGAGCGCCGGAAAATATGAAGGTACGCTTCATGGGGGTCTGGGATACAGTCGCCGCCTACGGGCTCCCCGTGGACGAACTGACCAAGGCCGTCAATGCGTGCGTCTGGCCGATGATCTTCACCAACAAGGGGCTTCTGCAATGCGTCAAGCACGCTCGCCAGGCATTCAGCATCGACGACGAGCGGCGGACATTTTTCCCGATCCGATGGGATGAGACGGAGCCAAGCCCGAAAGAGAAAGCCTCGACCCATTCGCCGCGCTTGCTTCAGGTCTGGTTCGCCGGCTCGCACTCCAACGTGGGTGGCGGCTATCCCGACGACCGGCTCGCCCATATACCGCTTTGCTGGATGATCGGAGAGGCCGCAGAAAGCGGGCTTGTGTTCAAGCCGGATGTGGTTGCCGACTACTGGGACTTTGCTTCCGAAAGCGGCCGTATTTACGATTCCCGATCGGGGGTCGGTCTCTTCTATCGCTACCATCCTCGCCCGGTCGCGGACTTGATGGGCGGGGTTACACCGGTGATCCACTCCAGCGTCCTCTTGCGGATGAACGAAGGAGCGGACGCCTATGCGCCGATATCGCTTCCAAGGCTCATCGATGTTCTGATGCCGCTTGGCCCGCGCCTGCCTTTCACCGCTTGGGGAACAACTTCCAGCGCTGCGAAAAAGGCCGGTCGGCCGGTCGACAAGCTGCCTTTGCCGCCCGGGCGCCAACGCGATCTTGCCGCGATGGATGCCGAGGTAAGGGAGGCGATGAAGAAGCTGCAACAGGGGCCGGGAGAGTCTGAGTACGACGAGCGCGTTAACCTGCTTTTGGACACGGTCTGGTGGCGGCGCGGCCTGTACTACGTCACGCTTATCCTGGTCGTGCTTGCGGCCGCCTTCCCCTTCGTGGCCGGTTACGTGAGGTTTGACGATGCCGACAAAGTCGGGAAAGGCGTCGTCGGGCCAGTCGTTGGACTGTTTGAGGGCTTCCTGCCGCGCTTTGCCGGACCCTGGCTCAACGCGATTACGCAGCACTCGGCGGGTGCCGCGGTGCTGGCCGCGGCAATTGTCTTTTGCATCTGGCTGAACACCCTGCTGCGCGATCGAATCCATGATCGTGCCCGCGAGGCCTGGAACGTGGCAGCCCGCAAGGACGGTGGCGCACTGGAACCAGATCGCCCGAGCGCGCAGCGCCGCATCGCCTCGGCGGGGATCGTGGCGTCCGGGTTGTTGGCGATGATGACGTTTACCCCTGGCGAAAAGATGAATGGAGCAACCAAGCTGTTTGCGTCGGTGGCGGCGGGCTGTGCCGGAGCGCTCGTCTTCCTCGGCAGACGCGGCGAGGGCGATGTCGACGAGGGACGACCCTTTTCCCTTCTCGGATTTGCCCGAGCGATACGGACCAACCGCCTTGCTATCAAAGTCTACTACCTTTTGAAGGACTACATCCTTCCAGGCGTTTTTCTCGCGGCCTCAATCGTGCTTGTACTCGCGGCCATCAATAAGTTTGCGTTCGAGACAGCCAATTCGGCGGGAGCTTTCTGCCCTGCCTCGCCGGGCGACGAACCGACCGCGCCTGAGAAGCTGAGGTCAGTCGGCGATTTCCCGGTCAACGAATTATGCTGGGACAGCGGCATCCGCCTCGAGGAGCGCGTCACCTACCGGGTCACGCTTACGATCACCGATCCCTGGCTGGACGATACCGTATGCGCGGACGTTCGAGGTTTCGCGGCCGGCGCGGCGTACCAGGCCGGCGGGGGGTCGGTCTTTTATTCGGGCACGCTGCTGAAGCGGTGGTGGGGTCAGCCATGGTTCAAGCCAATCGCGCGCGTCGGTCAACGCGGTAATGACGAATACATCCTGGAGCCGGTGCAACCGAAATTCCCGCCAGCCTGCACCAACTCGACACTGGTGGCGCACCTGACGCCCAGGACTTCGGGCGAGCTCTATTTCTACGTGAATGACGCCGCAATCGCCCTGCCGCGCCTGGTGCGGAATTTCTATGGCAACAACCACGGAATGGCCTCTGTGAAGGTCGAGCCTCTGAAGGAGTAGGCCGGATAGTTCAGCGGATTTCTTTTGCGCGCGGCGGCACTTCCCGGGCTGTCTGCGGTCCGCCGCGCGGAAACCCCATCTGATCGCGGATTTCACAGCAGTCGTTCCTGTTGGAATTGAATGCCGTGCGGAAGATATGTACATGTTGGTCTGCTTAATTGGTTTTTCCCACGAAACAGACCAGGAATCCGTTGAACATGTCGACAAGAGTCAGCGCCAAACCAGAACTCCGTAACGCGAGAACTCATCGATCATGCCGTCGCCAGTATTGAAGCTGCGGACTGCTTTTCACTGCCGTTCCCGCACATTTTCTTTCGCGATTTCTTCCCGACGGACTTTTATGCCGAAATGATCGAGGCCGTTCCGGAGAACGGCTTCGATCGGATCAAAGGCAATGGCACACGGATGGCGCTGCGTCTCTACGGTGACAACGTCGGCAAGATCGAAGGCCGGCTTCGCGACATGTGGATTGCGGTTTCCGAGGTGCTGACGTCCCGCGAGGTTGAAACCGCCATTCGGGAGCAACTCGAGCCAGGCCTCGAAATTCGGGCTCGCGGGGACAAGGTGAAGAGCGTCGACGACCTGAAGCTGATACCCAAGCCTGTCCTCTACGTCGACCGGGACGGCTACCAGATCAAGCCCCACCCCGATACGCGCAAGAAGGTTGTTACGATGCAGCTCTACTGCCCGCCCGACGAGAGCCAGCGCGCGTTAGGAACGACTCTCTATCAAGCGTCACTAAAGGGGTTGCTGCATGTGGACTCTTACGGGCTGGAGCCGGTCAAGACCTTTCCGTTCCTTCCCAATGTCGGCTACGCCTTTGTTGTGCTGAAGGCCTATCACTCACTGACCAAGATGAGCTGGCACGGACGCCCGACCATCAAGACACCCATCACGCAGCCACGTGTCTCGCTGCTCAACACGTACTACATCGATGAGGCGGTCGGCTTCTGAGGGGCTCGCTGATCCTCAATCGCGGCGCTGATTCCGCTCCACCGGAGTGGTGAATTGGCTTTCGAACTAACCGGAACTGGAACCGGTTTACATCTCCCTGAGTTAATGATGATCGCAGGCTCGATCGGAGGATCGTGACCATGACTTAGTTCCGTTTTGAAATCAGTGATCTCATATCGGCGGTAGAAAGGTGCGCCCGAACAGAAGCGGCAGGACATCTGGTATCCACAGCCCAGGCTGTAGAGGAACTGCGCGTGATGTCGGGAGATTTCGTCACGTCTGACGAGGAAATGGCGAACGCCGTGTCGCAAGCGGCCGTTGGGTTGGGATGTTCGGTCGTTTTCGACGAACAGGCTGGCGCCGACATTCTGAGAATGGGCTGACACAAATACAGCGGTTGCTGCGGGCCGCTATACCGCTCTGGCGATCCGGCCTAAATCCACTTTCTCCGACTGACCGCTGGAAGCGCAATGCAACCGGCTCCATGATACAACGCTAGGCGGATCACCGCTTCTTGGAATTAGGAATCGGTGATCCGCTGTAAGTATTTGTTTTTCCGCAATTCCGGACGGAAAACCGGTTCCCACTTTTGCTTCGCTGACCTTCGGTTCGGCATCATGCTCTAGAAGCTCCGTGGCGGCGCATAAATGCAAAGCGTACGTCTCGTCGGGTCACCCTGGATAGAGCATCGATGGAAGTCACTGTCGGGAGACGGATGAACGCGCCTGTCCTGATAAGGGATGATTTCGCCTGTCTCGCGAACAAGATAGCCTTGCGAACTCTCACGGATCGACGTGGCCGGAACCGGCCGGCAGTCCCGGTCGTGACAACAGAACTTGTCGTAGAATTCGTGCGCCCGCACGGCCGAAGTGGCGCCTTGGAGTGAAACAAGCAGGCACGCTAAGAGCCAGGTCCTGCCTTTCGTCAGATGGATGCCCGCTAATCGCATGGCCGTCCCCCGTCTGATTGGGTTCGATATGCTCGAATGTCTCATTCACCGGCATCATCTGTCCGTTAACTCGGTCACAGTTGCGCTATTGCAGGAGCAATTCCAGGAAAAGTGGGAACCGGTTTTCCGTCCGGAATTGCGGAAATACAAATATTTAGAGCGCCGATTCCAAGAAACGGTGATGCGCTCTAAACGTCTAGCCGACAGCGCTCAGAGGGACGAAAATACGGCCCGACGTTCTACACGTGCCGTTTCCGCTGCCGATATTATCATCGTAGCTGTGTGGCCGCTGCGCCCTAGCGACAGACCATTTTGATACGTCCGGTGGTGGACGTTTCGTTGCGGCACGACAAAGGGCGAGACGGGTCGGAGCGCACGAACGGCGGCTTCACGCTAGGTTTCCATCCCTGCACGCCGGAGCCGGCGTTGCTATTGGCCGAAGCCGAGGCATGGACTGGCCGCGGAGTCCGCTCCACGGGAGGCGGTGGGAGTAGCTGCGAAGGGACAGCCTCATAAACCGGTTCCTGCGTCCGACCTGCAAACCCAGGCATGGCCAACGGCTTTGCAAGTACGACAGAGCCGTCCGACGTGCGCGCGCAGCCCGATGCAAGACCGCAGCATGCCGCCGCAATCGTCAAAAGTCGGAGTCGCTTCAGCATTACTTCCGAGATAATTGGTCCAAGGGCTTTGCCGGTCTCGATCATAAGCAATCTGTTAGGTATGAATTTAGGCAAATTTCGGCAGCTTGCCGTATATGACGGGACGAGTCGCCGGTTTTCCTGCACGACAGTTTTCCGGCAAATATCTACGATGCAGTTAATGAATGGACCGCGGCGCTATTCCGTCTGGCGCTCTACTCTTCCTCTTCGCCGGTTGTCCAGGAATGTGGCGAGATACGTCTCTGCGTGTCGCTGTCGACGTAGGTCCACCAGCCGGTATCATTTTCGTCCCATTCGCCACCAGCGGCGCTCAACCGCTCCAGGGAAAGATACCGCGCCAAGGACTCGTTTTCCTGGCCGTCGGCATCGGTCCAGAAAACCTGAACTTTCCGTCCGTCCTTCGGGGCCGTCTCGATGGGTTTTCGGTCTGCCATGGTGCTGCCTTTCACTAGTGTGGTGGATTTGAAGTTCCTGTCATTTCCATGGCATCCGCGTTCAGGAACTTCAAATCCGTAAACCACACGAGATTCAACAAGTTGCTAGTGTGGCTTTGAATCCGAAATTCGATCCGAGCCTCGCTCCAAGGCGATACGAATTTCGGATTCGCCACACTGGCGAATCGGAACGTTAGCAGGCTTTTCGGATAAGGCCATGTGTCGGGAGGATAGTCCGCGCGGGATAGACTACGCCAGCGGCGTAGCCGCGATTCGGCCGAAAAGGGCCTTCCAGCGGTCGATTTTGGTTGCAACCCAAAGATGAACGTCGTCGAACCGTTAAGCTGCCGGTAATATTGATGAACTATCACGAATCCGGGTAGGAAAACCCGGCGCAGTACGAATTGTGCGCCAAGTTGGAGTATGCATCGGTGATTCACAGGCTCGGGATCATCTGTCTTTTGTCGATGGCGTTTGCCGCCACCTTTTCCGGCGTCGTCCGTTATTCAGCTGCGTCGCGCAGCTTCGATTCTGCATGCCGGATCTCAACCAACCCCGCCTGCTTCGGTCCGTATTTGAAGAGATGACGACGACCCAAAGCGATCAGATTGCGGTGGCGTTGCAGGAAATCGTGATCTGCATCGCGCAAGGCGTCCATGAGATCAGCCCGCATTCGATGAATTTCGCGGCCGCCAAGGCGTACAGCCGGCTGAAGGAGCGAGGCGACCATGCCGCTGCGGAGATCCTCTACCAGTTTGGGCGCGCCTTGCTTGACCGCAGTCTTTTTCCCGAACCTGTTCCGTCCACGACAGGGTCGGAAGAGCCGAGCAGGTAGCTGGCAAGACGACGCATTTTGGAACGGAATTGCCTCGGACTCGTTAATCCTGGAGTACGATGGCTTCTCTTGGAGTCGGCAGCGTGCTCCAACTCTTTGATTTTCGCATGATCTTTTCCGAAAACCGCTACGCACTATTCGGGGATCATGCGCTGGGCGACGATTGCATTGCGCAGGAAGGAGGTCGTCATGGCAAGGAAAGCAACTGTATCCAGGCCGAAGAAAAGTTCCGAGATGGCGACCGGGGCCGGGGCTGCGATAGCCGAGCGCTCCAAGGACGCCGCGAAGGTCAAGGCCCCCGCGAAAAAAGGGAAGTCAGCATCCGCTTCAGCGAAAAAACAACCGAAACCGGGCAAGACAGCCCCTAAGGCAGCGTCCTCGTCATCGTCGACGAGATCCCGGGCCAGCAGCGGCGCCAAATCGACATCCATCGCATCAAAGGTTGTGAAGGGAATCAAGGCGACTGCTACCGGCGCGCTTGGCGCGGTCTCGATGGCGGCACAGGCTCTCACCCCCGATAAGAAAACGGGGAAAGGTAAGTAGCCTTACAGCTTTACCCAAGCCGCGTTTTTTTGCGAGGAGCGCACGCAAGCTTCCACGAAGGCGACGCCCTCGACCCCGTCCGTAACGGTGGGATAGATGACGTCCTTTGGCGGTTTCGCGTTTCTCCTGCGGGCAGCGCGAATGGCTTGTGCGGCTTCGGCATAGATGTTGGCGAATCCCTCTAAATAACCCTCAGGATGGCCGGGCGGCACGCGCGTGACGCGAGCGGCAGCCGCGCCTGCGCCGGCGCCGCCCCGCGTAATGAGGCGTCGCGGTTCGCCCAAGGGGGTGAACCAGAGATAGTTCGGGTCCGCCTGCACCCATTCGATGCCGCCTTTTGTTCCGTAGACGCGCAGCTTCAGTCCGTTTTCATGACCCGTCGCAACTTGGCTGGCCCACAGCATGCCCTTGGCGGCCGGAGCCTTGCCTTGAGGCTGGAAGCGCAGCATGACATGCGCGTTGTCGTCCAGCTTACGGCCGGGAACGAATGCATCGAGATCGGCCGACAGGCTGTCGAGCTGAAGCCCGGTGACGAAGCGCGCGAGATTGTAGGCGTGCGTGCCGATGTCGCCGGTCGACCCACCCGCGCCTGACTGCTTGGGATCGGTGCGCCATGCGGCCTGCTTCTGGCCGGTGGCCTCGATCGGCTCAGCCAGCCAGTCCTGCGGATATTCGGCTTGGACAACACGAATATCGCCGAGCTGGCCTTTCTGCACCATCTCGCGGGCCTGCCGGACCATGGGGTATCCCGTGTAGTTGTGGGTCAGGATGAACAGCTTGCCGGTCTTTTCGACGAGCGCAGCAAGCTTTTTCGCGTCGCCCAATGTGGATGTCAGTGGCTTGTCGCAGATGACATGGATGCCCGCTTCGAGAAAAGCCTTCGCAGCCGGATAATGCATGTGGTTGGGGGTGACTATGGCGACCGCCTCGATGCCGTCGGGGCGTTTCGCTTCTGCCTTCGCCATTTCCTGAAACGAGCCGTAGCTCCGCTCGGGATCGAGACCGAGTTCGGCTGCCGACGTTTTGGCGCGCGCCGGATCGGACGAGAGCGCGCCCGCGACCAGTTCGAAGCCGCCGTCGAGCCTTGCCGCGATGCGATGCACGCCGCCGATGAAAGCTCCCTGACCGCCGCCAACCATTCCATAGCGTATCGGCTTGTCAGCACCTTGGCTCTTGCCGCCTTCGATTGCCATTGCTTCCCTCCCTTTCTGAACTCACCACATTCGACCGCGCGGCTGCCACACCACGTCCATTCAGGGAAGGAGCGACGAGCGAAGCCAGGGGCTAGCCGTAGCGGTTCAGCTGATCCCCATCATCGCCTTAAGCAGTTTCCGGTCGGTCGCCCCTCCGGCAAAATCGTCGAACGCCTTCTCTGTCACGCGGATGATGTGATGCTGTATGAAAGGCGCGCCCTCGGCCGCACCGTCCTCGGGGTGCTTCAGGCAGCATTCCCATTCGAGCACCGCCCAGCTGTCGTAGCCGTACTCCGCAAGCTTGGAGAAAATGCCGCCGAAATCGACCTGACCGTCGCCCAGCGAGCGGAACCGCCCGGCACGGTTTACCCAACCCTGGTAGCCCGAATAGACGCCTTGCCGGCCGGTCGGATTGAACTCCGCATCCTTCACATGGAAAGCCTTGATCCGCTCATGATAGATGTCGATGAATTCGAGATAGTCGAGCTGCTGCAGCAGGAAGTGCGAGGGGTCGTAGTTGATGTTGCAACGCGGATGATTGCCGACCGCTTCTAGGAACATCTCGAAGGTCGCGCCGTCGAAGACGTCCTCGCCGGGATGTATCTCGTAGCAAACGTCGACGCCGGCGTCTTCATAGGCGTCGAGGATCGGCTTCCACCGTTTCCCCAACTCCCCGAATGCCTCCTCGATCAATCCCGCGGGGCGCTGCGGCCACGGGTAAAGGTACGGGAACGCGAGCGCTCCGGTAAACGATGGGGAAGCCTTCAACCCGAGATTCTGCGAGGCCTTGGCCGTGAATATCAACTGCTCGACCGCCCATTTCTGGCGCGCCTTGGCGTTGCCGTGCACCGAGGCGGGGGCGAACCCGTCAAACTGGCTGTCATAGGCGGGATGAACCGCAACGAGCTGGCCCTGGAGATGTGTGGCGAGTTCGGTGATCTCAACGCCGGCTTCCGCGCAGATACCGCTCACCTCATCGCAATAGGCCTTCGATTTCGATGCCTTCTCAAGGTCGAAGAGGCGGCTGTCCCAGGTGGGGATCTGAACGCCTTTGTAACCAAGGCTGGCCGCCCAACCCGCTATTGCCTTCAGCGAATTGAAGGGCGCTGCATCACCTGTGAACTGAGCCAGAAAAATACCTGGGCCTTTTATGGTCGATGCCATCCCCTGCTCCTCTCGTTCGTTCCTGCGAAGCCCTTAGTCGCTGCGACCGGCATAACTGAAATAGTCGAAATCCGCTGGCAGCGCGGTGCCGCTGGTGTCGAACGCTGCCATACCGATAAAGGCTCCGGTAAACGAACCGTGTTCGCCGCGGCCACCTTCGTCCGAGATCACGCTGGCGTCAAGAATTGGTCCTACCAGTTTCCAGCTTTCGTCCGCCCACACAAGAAATTGCAGACCAGCGCCATCCACTTCCGCGGCCAGGCGGACCGAACCTTCGCCCGGCAGCGAAACGGGTTCCGGCGTCGGGAAGGAGAGGCGTCCATCGGGCCAGTCACCCGGACAGCTGAGCACCGTCAGCACACGCCCCCTTGCGGCGTCGTGGGTTACGGCGAGGAAATGGAATTTGTGCCGGTTGTAGTAGTGGACGAGTTCCCGCCGCCTGCTGAAAGCTGGTCGGCTCGAATTCGAGCGACGTCTCGGCCCGGAAGGACAAATGCTCCTGCCTGCGCGCGACAAGCGCCTGGTCATACCAGCTGCCGATGGACTCGCGAGCGAAGAGACGAAGCGCCCCGGGTTTCTCGGTGAGTGAGAAAAGCTTCTGGGGATTCGGCGTGCGGAGCCACTGGAAGTCCAGCGGCAGTTCGCGTGTATCGAAATCGTAACGCTGAGTATCCGGCCTGCGCTCAATCGAGCGTAGAGCAGACGAGGGCAGCGGAACTTCGACGGCCGGGATCGCGCCACCATGCGCAAGCCTCAGCCAGCCATCCTTACCCCAGACGCATTTCTGAATCGCGGTCTCACGGCCGAGCGGCGAACGCCTCAGACCTGGGAGCGGCTGCGAGCACAGATGCGTGTGATAGACCTCGCCGTCAGGCGTCTCGACGATCTGCCCATGGCCGGCCCGCTGAAGCAGCGCTTCCGCAGCGTCCTTCGCGGTGATCAGATGGACGTCGGGATGCAGCTCATAGGGACCGTCAATGGAACGGGAGCGCGCCATGGTGACCGCGTGGTCGTAGCCGGTACCGCCCTCGGCGGTCGTGAGATAGTACCAGCCGTTTTTCTTGAAGAGATGCGGCCCCTCGACGAGGCCCTGCGGGCTGCCTGCAAAGATGTTCTTCACCGGGCCAACCAGCCTGCCGGCCCTCGAGTCATACTCTTGCAACAGGATGCCGGCGAAAGACGGGTGCTTCGGATTGCCGCCCACGCCATGCGAGACGTGGTTCCAAAGCATGTTCAGAAACCACTTGCGTCCATCATCATCATGGAAAAGCGATGGGTCGAAGCCGGAGGAATTGACGTAGACAGGATCGGACCACGGGCCTTCGATAGCTGGCGCGGTAACGATGTAGTTGTGCGCGTCCTTGAAGTTTCCGTCGAGCCGTTTGACGTCCGTGTAGACCAGCCAGAACAGCCCGTCGGCATAGGAAAGGCACGGCGCCCAAACGCCTCCGGAATCCGGATTGCCGCGCATGTCGAGCTGGCTGGCCCGGTCAAGCGGCCGCTTCACCAAACGCCAGTTTGCCAAATCCGTGGAATGGTGGATCTGGACACCGGGATACCATTCGAACGTAGACGTCGCGATGTAATAATCGCCCTCCACACGGCAGATCGACGGGTCGGGGTTGAAGCCGGGCAATATCGGGTTGCGGATGGTATCCATGCGCCTGCTATTTCTTTCGCGGCGGTCCGTTGCGCTCTGCGGAAGCGGCCCACAAATTGATATCGGCATCGCGCGCGTATTGATCGATTTCCGCCAGTTCGGACTTGGTAAAATCGCGATTCTTGAGTGCGCCAACACTATCGTCGAGTTGTTCGGGCCGACTGGCGCCGACGAGTGCAGTCGTCACCCGGCCGCCGCGCAGCACCCAGGCCAGCGCCATTTGCGCAAGCGTCTGCCCACGGCGTTCCGCGATTGCATTGAGCGCGCGGATATTGGCCACATTTTTCTCGTTCAGGAATTCCGGGTTCAGCGACTTGCCTTGAGCGGCTCTGGCGCCCTCCGGGATTCCCTTCAGATATTTCGACGTCAGCATGCCTTGCGCCAGCGGCGAGAAGACGATGGAGCCGATGCCTATGCCTTCCAGCGTATCGAGCAGTCCATCGTCCTCGACCCACCGGTTGATCATCGAATAACTCGGCTGATGGATGAGGCAGGGCGTGCCGAGGTCTTTCAGGATCGCGGCCGCCTCACGTGTACGCTGGGAATTGTACGATGAGATGCCAGCATAGAGCGCCTTGCCCGACCGTACGGCGTGGTCGAGAGCCATCATCGTTTCTTCAAGCGGAGTTTCCGGATCGAAGCGATGTGAATAGAAAATATCGACATAGTCGAGCCCCATGCGCTTCAGGCTTTGGTCGAGACTGGCGAGCACATATTTGCGACTGCCCCATTCGCCATAGGGTCCCGGCCACATCAAATAGCCCGCCTTGGTCGATACGATGAGCTCGTCGCGAAGCCCTTGGAGATCCGTACGCAGGATTTCCCCGAAGGCGGTTTCCGCCGAACCAGGCGGCGGGCCGTAGTTGTTCGCAAGATCGAAATGCGTGATGCCGAGGTCGAAGGCCCTTCGGCAGATCGAGCGCTTTAGCTCATGCGGCGTGTCTTCCCCGAAATTGTGCCAGAGGCCGAGCGAAATCGCCGGGAGCTTCAGGCCGGAGCGGCCACACCGGTTGTAGACCATGGTCTCGTAACGGTTTTCGGTTGGTGACCACGACATGTTGGGTTTCCTCGAAACAAGGCGGCGGATCGGTTGGTATTGGCCCCTTATGGCTCTATTTATTGGCCGCGAGAAGCGCCTTTGCGTCCTTGATGCCGAGCGCAGCAGGCCGCTCACACGTGGTCTGCATCGCCACGAACTTCCCGGTCTCGCCCGATCTCAAAATGCCGGTCATTACGTCCACAGCGTGGAGCGCGGCCTCCAGCGAGCACCGGTGCGGCCTGCCCTGCGTGATCGCGATTGCCATGTCGGCAAGGCCGGCGGTCCGGTAGTTGGCCATAGCGCCCTGCTTGTGCTTCTGGTTCGGCACGGCAAAGGGGTGCTTCCATTTCGGCGCCTTCTTAACCGGCTTACCTTTTTTCGAGAAGCGCACCGTCCCGCCAAAGAAATTCGGATCGGGCACGTGGATCGTACCCTCTTCGCCGTAGAGTTCCATCGGCGCGTGACCATGGTCCCAGACGTCCCAGCTCGCATTGAAGGTTACCGCAGCCCCGTTCTCGAACTCCAGCAGGGCGAGGATGGTGGTCGGCGTAGTGACAGGGATTTTCTCCCCGGCACGCGGCTTCGACGAGATCGTGCGCTCCTTCGCCGGTATGGTCGCAAGCGCGGCGACCTGTTTCACAGGTCCGATAAGCTGCACAAGGTTCGAGATATAATAGGGGCCGAGATCGAGAATTGGTCCGCCGCCCGGCTGAAAGAAGAAGTCCGGGTTCGGGTGCCAGTGCTCCATGCCATGGCTCATCACATGGCAGGTGCCACTGGTGATCCTGCCGAGCTTGCCGCTATCGATGAGATCGCGCGCGAGCTGATGCGCACCTCCAAGAAATGTATCCGGTGCCGAACCGACCCGCAGGCCCTTCGTTTCTGCGCGCTTCTTGAGGTCGAGACCTTCCTTTACAGAAAGCACGAAGGGCTTTTCCGAATAGACGTGTTTTCCGGCGTCGAGCACCTGCTTCGACACGTCATAATGGACTGCCGGAACCGTCAGATTGACGACGATATCGATGTCGTCCGCCTTCAGCAGATTGTCGACCGTCTCGGCGCGTATCTTGTATTCCTTGGCGCGCGCCTTCGCCGCCTGCATGTTGATATCCGCGCAGGCACGCATTTCGATGCCACGGAAGAGCGGCGCCAGACCCAGATATGCCGTCGAGATATTGCCGCAGCCGATGACGCCCACGCCTAGTTTCTTTGCCATAAGTGCTTGCTCCTAAAATGACTTGGCGGCTTCGATGGACCGTTTGGCAAAGCGATCCAGATCGCTCGGATTGTCGTGCTCCATGATGAAATATTTTGCGCTCGTTTTGTCGCGCAGCGTCTTCACAAGCCCACGCCAGTCGACTGTGCCGTGGCCGACGTCTGCCCATCCATCTTCATTCGCGCCCTGCCCAGCCGGCGCAATATCCTTGACGTGGACCGCAACGATGCGGGACCCGTAGTCCGAAATCCATTTCAGCGGGTCGGCGCCACCGCGAATGACCCACGCGACGTCCATTTCCCAGCCGAGATCGGGCGCGGCGTCGAGAATGTGTTTTTGGGGCAGAGAGCCGTCAGGCAGCGGCTTGAACTCGAAATCATGATTGTGCCAGGCGAACCCCAGGCCGGCCTTGCTTGCGGTTTCGTCGATTTTGCCAAGGCGCGCGCCGAAGGCTTTCCAGCCCGCGGCGTCCGACGGCCTTTCCTCGGCATTCAGATAGGGGCAGGCAATCACTTTAATTCCGAGCGTATCTGCAATCTGCCTGGCTTGGTCGAAATCATTTTCGAGGAGATCGATCGAGAAATGCCCGGTCGGCATGGAGAGCCCGTTCCTGTCGAGTTCGGCGCGCAGTCCTGCCGCGTCATCGTAGACGCCGCCAAAGCCCTCCACTTGCTTGTAGCCGAGGCTAGCCAGCGTCTTGAGAACCTTGTCCCAAGGCTGAAAATTGCGAGCGCTGTAAAGTTGAAATGACCAGTTCATGTTCTTGTCCGTCTGTCTTGGGGTTTCAGGTCAGAGGCGATTTCCATCAGCGTCGTCGAAGAGCGACGCGCGGGCGGGATCGAACCCGATCATCACGCGTTCGCCGACACTGAGTGGCTTTTCGGATTCGACGCGGAAGGCGAGGTTCTGGCCTTCGAGTTTCGTCCAGACGAGCGTGTCCGAACCCATGGGCTCGACAATCTCGACTTCGACCTGCTGTGAAAAGGGTAGCGTCGATGCAGTCTGTCCAAAGGCGATATGTTCCGGCCGAACCCCGAGCACGCCGCCGCCTGAACCGGCGCCGTTGTCGAACGAATACCGGCCCATGGGGATCGAAAGGTCGCCGGCCCTGAACGCCGGATCGGAGCCCGCCTCCAGCTTGCCCTTGATGAAGTTCATGCCGGGCGAACCGATAAACCCGGCGACGAACCGGTTGACCGGCCGGCTGTAGATCGCCTGCGGCGAATTGAGCTGCTGAATGACGCCGCCCTTCATCACGGCGATACGGTCGGCCAGCGTCATCGCCTCGATCTGGTCATGGGTCACGTAGATCATTGTATTGGCGAGGCGCTGGTGCAGGCGTTTGATCTCGACACGCAGTTCCGACCGCAGCTTTGCGTCCAGATTCGACAAAGGCTCATCGAACAGGAAGACGTCCACGTCGCGAACCAGCGCACGCCCGATTGCCACACGCTGGCGCTGGCCGCCGGAAAGCTGAGCAGGCTTTCGGTCGAGCAACGGTTCGATCTGCAGGATTTCCGACGTGCGCGCGATGCGCTTGTTGATCTCTTCTTTGGCGACGCCCGCATTCTTCAACCCGAACGACAGATTGCCTCGCACCGTCATTTGCGGGTAGAGCGCATACGATTGGAAGACCATCCCGATTCCGCGGTCTTTTGGCTCCTCCCAGGTGACGTTCTTGCCATTGATGAAGATCTGCCCGTCCGAGACGTCGAGCAAGCCGGCGATGCAATTGAGCAGCGTGGATTTTCCGCAACCGGAAGGACCGAGCAGGACGATGAACTCCCCCTCGGCCACTTCGAGATTGAGCGCCTTCAGCACTTCGACCGGGCCGAAGTTGAGCGAGACGTCCTTGACCAGCACACTTGTCATCGCCTCACCCCTTAACAGCGCCGGCGGCGATGCCGCGTACGAACCAGCGTCCTGAAATGAAGTAGATCACCAGCGGCACGGCCGCTGTCAGGATGGTAGCTGCCATGTTGACGTTGTACTCCCGAACACCAGTAGTCGTGTTGACAATGTTGTTGAGTTGCACGGTCATCGGCCAATTCGGCCGCCCGGCAAAGACGACGCCGAACAGGAAGTCGTTCCAGATGCCTGTCACCTGCAAGATGACAGCGACAACCGTGATCGGCACCGACATCGGCAGCATGATACGGAAGAACACGCCCCAGAACCCAGCCCCGTCAACGCGTGCTGCCTTAAACAGCTCCGCTGGCAACGCCGCGTAGAAGTTGCGGAACAGCAGCGTCAGGATCGGCATGCCGAAGATCGTATGGACGATGATGATGCCGGGCAGCGAGGCAAAAAGGCCAACGGAGCTCAGCCCTATAATCAGCGGGTAGATGACCACTTGATAGGGCACGAAGGCGCCGAAGACCAAGATGCCGAACAACAGGTTCGCGCCTTTGTAGGGCCAGTAGGTCAGTGCATAGCCGTTGATCGAGGCGCAGACGATGGAGATGATCACGCTCGGCACGGTGATTTTCACTGAATTGAGAAAGCCGGGACTTCAGTCCATTGCAGTCGCGGCCTGTGCAGGCATTGAGCCAGGCGTCGATCCACGGCTGAAATGTCGGCTCGGCCGGCAGGTTGAAGAGATGCCCGAGCCTGATCTCCGGCATGCCCTTCAGCGACGTGACAATCATGATGTAGAGCGGCACTAGAAAAAACAGCGCCGAGATAAAAAGGAATGCGTAGACGCCAATCCGCCCGGCCGATAGCTGGCGCGGCTTCGCCCCGCGCGGCTCGACGGCTATCGCGGCGTTAGGCGCCGCGCGTTTCGTCGCGGTGGCAGCGTCTGCGCTCATGTCCGCCCCCACCGAAGACGATTGCGCCGCCATTGGAACAGCCGGCCGACGGCCAGAATAACGAGTATTGGCAGAAGCATCATAGTGGCCGCAGCCATTCCCTGCCCGACGTTCTGACGTACCGTGATCAACTGGATGACGTAGACCGCCGGCATGGTGGTGGCAATGCCAGGGCCGCCGCCAGTCATGGCGATGACCAGGTCATAGACGCGAACCACACTCACACACTGAAGCACGAAAGCTGTGGCGAAGGCGCCGCGCATCATCGGGGCCACAATGAAGAGATGGGTTCGCCAGGTCGATATGCCATCGACCTTGGCGGCCTTCCAGATTTCTAAATCGACGCCGCGGAGGCCAGCGAGCAGTATCGCCATTGTCACGCCAGAGCCCTGCCAAATGCCCGCGACGACAAGGCCATAGAGGGCGGTGTCGGCATTGACCAACGGCGCGAAGCTGAAGGTCGACCAGCCGAAGTTGCGTAGCGCCGACTGAAGGCCGAGATTGGGATCAAGCGCCCACTGCCATACGAGGCCGGTGACGATCAGCGACATGGCGAACGGATAGAGGAAGATCGAGCGGAACAGGTCTTCCTGGCGGATGCGCTGATCCATGAAGACAGCGAGCAGATAGCCGAACACCATGTTGCAGGTGATCGACATCAACCCGAAAAACCAGATGTTGTTCACGGAGACGAGCCACCGGCCATCGCTCCAGAGACGTCGATACTGTTGGAGGCCTACGAAGTCATATGTTGGAAACAGCTTGGAAGCGGTGAAGGACCACAGCACCGAGAAGCCGATGCCAATCACAAATACGCCGACGGCTACCAGGATCATCGGAATTGTGCCGATGACGGCAGGCAGATGAATTCTACGTCTCCAGCTCTGCTGCATGGTCCGTTTCGCCTGTCTCTTCAGCCGTTGGCGCGCGACTGCATGAGCCTTCGATTGGCGCTGACTAGGCTGCTCCAGACCGAAGCCGGCCTTCGCAGGCGCTCTCCGCCGTTGTCGGCAACCTATCCGCCATATTCTCAGAGAGCGTAGGCGCCGCCTGACGCGGCGCCTGCATCGGTCGGTTCGTCAGTCGGACTTGCTGATGACCTCGGCGAACCTGGCCGTGGCGTCTTCTGGAGTCAGCGAGTCGTCGGCGAAGAACTGCGCGACCAGCTCGTTGATCTGCTGGTTCGTGTTCTCCGTAATGAACCGGTTCGTCGCCGTAACGATCTTGGCCGGATCCTCGACCGCTTTCAGAGCCTTCTGCATGCACGGATCGGCCGTCGACATGTCGACGTCGCCGCGTACAGGCATTGAGCCCTTGGCGTTGTTGAAGGCGACCTGGACCTCAGGGCTTATCAGCAACGCGGCCAGACGTTTCTGTGCTGCCTCGACCTCCGGATCGTCCTGCTTGAAGAACAGGATGATGTCGCCATCGGTGCTGACGATCGGCTTGTCTTCGTTGAGGCCAATCATACAGCCGAAATCTTTATCGCCGGTCATGCCCGCGGCCGCAAACTCGCCGCGAGCCCAGTCGCCCATGACCTGCAGCGCCGCCTTGTTGGTGATCACCAGATTGGTTGTGTCGTTCCAGTTGCGGTTGGAATAGCCATCATCGCTCAATTGCTTGAGCGCGCGCAGCTGAGTGAACACGCCATGCATTTCAGCGCCGCCGGCGATCTCGGCGCTCTTCTTGGTGTACATCTCGTCGCGCTTGGCGATGCCAAGTGCCTCGGTCACCATATTCTGGAAGAGCAGCTGGATCTGCCAGCCATTGCCGTCACCGCCGATAGCGAATGGAATGACGCCAGATTCCTTGAGCTTGGGTGCTGCCGCGACGAACTCGGCCATGTTTTTCGGCTCAGGGATTCCAGCCTTCTCGAATACCGGCTTCGAATACCAAGCCCAGTAGTTGGAATGGATATTGACCGGTACGCACCACCAGTGGCCGTCTACAAGGCAGGCGCTGCCGATTGCCTTCGGGCGGATAACCTCCTCCCACTTGCCTTCAGTTGCTACGTCGGTCAGGTCGAGAAGTTTGCCCTGCGCAATCAGCTCCTCGTACTGGCGGCCGGGGTTGAACTGCGCTGCTCCGGGCGGGTCGCCGCCGAGCACGCGCTGCATGACCGTGGCGCGGGCGGTCTCGCCAAGTGCAATGGCGCTATCGACCCATTTGTCTCCGTGACCGTCATTGTCGAGTGCCTTGGCGAACTCCGAAACGGCCGCCGACTCTCCCTTGGACGTCCACCAGTGGATGACCTCAAGCTCCGCAGCGGCAGCCATACCTGCCGATGCAAGCACGGTCGAAGCCGCGATTAGCGCCTTGAATGCGTTCATGATTTCCTCCCGTTGGCCTGCCGCTCCCACAGCAGGTGTTGATAGCGTTCCGCCTTTGCCTCCACGTCGGGCGTACTTGTAATCGATTTCCATTCGGCTTACGCTGCGCATGCAATCGATTACATTTATTCTGATCTTCTAACAAAACAAATGTCAAGCGACTTGCGGACCGAGCTGGGACCGATGAAGGCATCACCAACCATCCAGGACGTTGCGCGGGTGGCGAATGTCTCTACAGCGACGGTCAGCCGGGCGCTCTCTTCGCCTGGTCGCGTCGCCGAGGAAACGCGCCGTCTCGTCATCGAGGCGGTGCAGCGGACAGGCTATCAGGTCAATCTCACCGCACGAAACCTGCGCCGCAAGCAGGCTGGCGCCATTGTCGTCCTGGTGCCAAACATCGGCAATCCCTTCTTTTCCCAGATCCTTGCCGGCATCGAGACAACCGCTTCGCAAGCCGGCCTCAACGTGTTGATCGCGGACACGCGGCAGCCGCATGCGCAGGACGGACAACTTAGGGAATATCTGGACAACAACCGCGCAGACGGCATTCTCGTTCTGGACGGTTCGCTGCAGGACCGCTTCTTCCTGGCGGCCAATCGCGCGCGTCCGCCGGTTGTTTTTGCGTGCGAATGGAGCGAGGGAACAAAACTGCCCTCGATACGGGTGGACAACGAAGCTGGCGCCGCGCTGGCGGTCGAGCATCTTGCCGATCTCGGTCACACGAAGATCGGCCACGTTCTCGGCCCGCTCGACAATGTGCTTACCCGTGAACGGCGGCGCGGCGTCGAACGAGCATTGAAGGCGCGCAACCTGCCGGTCCGGAAGGACTGGTTCTTCGATGGCGATTTCTCACTCGCCGCCGGGGCCAGCGCCGCGCGGAGCTGGCTTGCACTTTCGGAACGTCCCACAGCTGTCACGACCTCGAACGACGAAATGGCCTGCGGTTTCATGTCGGAGCTGCACAAGCACGGCATCGAGGTTCCGCGGGACGTTTCGGTGGTGGGCTTCGACGACATCGATATCGCCGAACGCTTCATTCCCGCTCTGACCACGATCCGGCAGCCACGCTTCGACATTGGCGAAAGCGCCGCCACCGAGCTGATTGCACTGATACGGGACCGCACACGAAACGAAGCGCCAGTCAGAAAAGTTCTGGAGGCTGCTTTGATCGTCCGCTCCAGTACGCGCGCAATTATGTAAGCAGTTGTTTACTTGCTAGACCGCGTATTGCCCGCGGCCGCCCAAGGCCCATGATGCGCGCCCTCGGCGTCGATTCGCTCGAAGCCATGTGCGCCGAAGAAATCCCGTTGCGCCTGGATCAGGTTGGACGTGCCGCGCCCCTGCCGATAACCATCGAAATAGGCAAGAGCAGACGAAAGCGCCGGGACCGGCAGACCGGCTTCAGCGGCCCCGGCCACAACGCGCCGCAGTGACGGATGCGCCTCCTTCATCACGGCGACGAAGGCAGGAGCCATCAGCAGATTGTCCAGCGCACCGCCGGCTTCGAAGGCCTCGGCGATCGAGCCCAGGAACTGCGAGCGAATGATGCAGCCGGCCCGCCAGATCTTCGCGATTGTCGGCAGCGGAAGCCCCCAGCCGAACTCTTTGGACGCCGCGTGCATTACTGCGAAGCCCTGCGCATACGCCGCTACTTTGCCGGCAAACAAAGCCAGTTCCAGATTGGGCAAGACGGTCTCCCGATCATAGGCAAAAGGCTCGGTCAGCTTCGTGCCGTAGGCTGTTTCAGCCGCCTTTCGCTCATTCTTCATTGCGGACAGGACGCGGGCGGCGACCGCCGCTTCGATCGCCGTTGCAGGAACACCGAGAGTCTGTGCTTCGATCACCGACCATTTTCCCGTGCCTTTCTGCCCGGCCCGGTCCAGGATGACATCGACGATCGGTTCGCCTGTCTCAGAGTCGTCAGCCTCCAGAACGATGGCAGTGATCTCGACCAGATACGAATCCAGGCGGCCCTGGTTCCAATGCCTGAACACCTCGCCAATTTCCTTGGCGCCCATGCCGAGCCCATCGCGAAGGATGCCGTAGATTTCGGCGATCATCTGCATGTCGCCATATTCGATCCCGTTGTGGATCGTCTTCACGAAATGGCCGGCGCCGCCTGTACCAAGCCAGGCGGAACAGGGCTCGCCTTCATATTTGGCGGAGATCGCGGTCAGGATTGGCTCGATACGCCGGTAGGACTCTTCGGTTCCGCCGACCATGATCGAAGGGCCATGGCGCGCGCCGTCCTCGCCACCGGAAACACCCATGCCGACAAAGGCGAGTCCGCGAATTTTGCAATTCGGAAAACCGGCGCACAGTATCGCGGAAATTGGCGTTCCCGGCATCGACGATGATGTCCCCCGGCGACAGCACGCTGCGCAGCCGCGCGATCTGCTCATCGACGGCGCTCCCCGCCTGAACCATGATGATAACCGGGCGTGGTGGACGGATTGCCGCCGCAAGCTCTTCGATCGTCGCGCAAGGCACAATGTTGCCGCGCAGGCTGCCGGCCGATGCCGCGAATGCTGTCGTCCTCGCAGTCGTGCGGTTGAAGACGGCGATGCGGTGCCCTTTTTCGGCGATGTTCAGCGCGAGATTCGAGCCCATGACGCCAAGCCCGATCAGGCCGATTTCCGCGGTTTCCATGAATTCACCCCGTTTCGTTCGCCGGCATCGATCGCAAGATAGACCGCCGCCGTCTCGATCCTCGGTCGCTCCCAGCGCCAGCTGGAGGCCGCTTCATAATATCGGCGTCGCGGACGGTGCTAAAGGACCAAATCCGGCTTCCGCCGTCGCTGAAGGACCCGGTCGACGTTCGGCATGTCGTTTGACGCGACCCAGGCGCGCGCGTCTTCGTCGGATCTGCCGTGCTCGTGCCAACGCTGCAGCAATCTGCGCTCCAGCTCAGCTCGCGGCACATCGAGAAAGATCGACAGGTCGAAGAGCGGCGCCAGACTCGACCATGGCGCTTCATCGAGCAAGAGGTAGTTGCCTTCGACCAGAACAAACTTGATATCCGTTCCAAGGATCGCCGCGCCTGCGCGGGCAAGCTCCATAGTCCGGTCGAAGACAGGGATTGCGATGTCCGGCTCGCCTGAGCGGATACGCTTCAGAAGATGCTCGAAACCACCGAAATCGAAGGTTTCGGGCGCTCCCTTGCGGCTGCGAAGCCCACGTTTTTCCAGGATTGCATTGTCGTAGTGGAAGCCATCCATCGGAACGACGGTCGCCGAGCCCTCCGGCAGCAAAGCGCATAGCTCTTCCGCGATGGTCGACTTGCCGGCTCCGGGCGGTCCGGCAATAGCGACGACGAACCGCTTGGTAGCAGCGGCACGCCTGAAGATCGTGGCGGCGAGAGTGGCGATCTCGGACATGGTACAACCGCTTGTTTCGACCGAGGCATTTTGTCGGCATCCCGGCGAAGTTCAAGTCCGCCGTGCAAGGACGATGGATGATGCCCGGGCTTTTCAGTCCCTGGAATTGGCGAGGATAAGAGCTTCGAACGAATTGCTGCCGTTCAGTCCAAACAGGGTCGGCGATCTTCCAAAAGGGTACTTCCGGGTCGACGACTTCGGCGTCAGGATCGATCTTCTGAGCGGTGCCGTCCTCTCCCGGTCGCTTCAGTGCCTGTGGTGCACTTGCGCACATTCTTGAAAGGGAGTTCCTCTTTCGGCGGTCATGCGCTAGGTTGCCGCCGGTTTTGGGACATTCTCTTCTATTTGTGATCGTCATCGTCCTTGAGGCAGGTATTTCTTGGGCAGCGCTGTTCGAAAACTTGTGTCGCATTTTCAGCCTGCGGCGCTCTTTCTGATCCTGACCGTCCTGGCAGGCTGCTCGACCACCGAGACGCTGAGACCGGATGCGGCGACCTCTTTGGACTTTGCTCCAACATCGAAAGATGCCGTGATCGTCGTCGACGCGGGCAATGGCAACACGCTGTTCCAGTCAAACGCTACGGCGCCGCGTTATCCCGCGTCACTCACCAAAATGATGACACTTTACATGCTGTTCGAGGCGCTGGAGCAGGGGCGCATGTCGAAATCGACACCGATCCCGGTCTCCGCATTTGCCGCGGCTCGGCCGCCTTCAAAAATGGGCTTCCGGGCGGGCGATACCATCCAGGTGGAGTCAGCGATACAGGCCTTGTGCACCAAGTCCGCGAACGATGTCGCCGTTGCGGTAGGAGAACATCTGGCCGGTTCGGAAGACCGGTTTGCCGCGCAGATGACAGCCAAAGCACGGCAGATCGGCATGACGGGCACGTCGTTCCGCAACGCGTCTGGCCTGCCCGATGACGGGCAGCGCACGACGGCGCGCGATATGGCGCTGCTGGGCATTGCGCTGCGGCAACGGTTTCCGAACCAGTATCACTATTTTTCGGCGCGGGAATTTGCATTCCGGGGCAAGACGGTGCGCGGTCACAACGACCTGATCGGACGGGTGCCGGGCGTCGATGGAATCAAGACCGGCTATATCCGGGCCTCCGGCTACAACATTGTCACATCCGTGGAGCACAATGGCCGCAAGCTCGTCGTCGTGGTGATGGGCGGGAAAAGCGCCAAGGCCCGCAACGCTCAGGTAGAAGAACTGATTGCGCGCTATCTGCCGGCGGCATCCCGTTCCGGCGGCATTGTCGTCGCGCAACAGCGGTGATGCCTGGCGTTGCTCTCGACAGGCACTTGCCGGTTGAAGCGGAGCACCGCTTCGGATATGAAGCGCTTGATCTGGACCTGCTCCGGATCAAACAACGTCTGAGCCGGGCATCCGGTTCGGGCCGGCACCCGTAGCTCAGCTGGATAGAGTGCTGCCCTCCGAAGGCAGAGGTCACAGGTTCGAATCCTGTCGGGTGCGCCAATGATTTCAACAAACGAAATCAATGACTGCCATGAGGGCGCCAACTGATCGCGGCGCTTGTCGCACACGGCCGAGCCAGGGCCGCTCATGCCGATTGCAAACAGGCCGTCCATGCATACATATGGCCGGACGAAAACTCGTGCAGTGCGGATTGCCGTATGGGACCGTGCGAAATCGGAGCGCCAGATGTCCAGTGAACCTTCCATGCACGCCACCACGATCATAACCGTGCGCAAGGGCGGCAAGGTCGTTATTGCCGGGGACGGCCAGGTGAGCCTCGGCCAAACCATCATGAAGGGCAATGCGAAAAAGGTGCGGCGGCTTGGCAAGGGCAACGTTATCGCCGGCTTTGCCGGCGCGACGGCCGATGCCTTCACGCTCTTGGAACGGCTCGAAGCCAAGCTCGAACAATATCCGGATCAGCTGACGCGCGCCTGCGTGGAACTCGCCAAGGATTGGCGCACGGACCGGTATTTGCGGCGTCTGGAGGCGATGATGCTGGTCGCGGACAAGACTGTCACGCTGGCGCTTACCGGCACCGGCGATGTCCTGGAGCCGGAACACGGTGTGATGGCGATCGGCTCGGGGGGCAACTACGCGCTCGCCGCCGCCCGCGCGCTGCTCGACAGCGACAAGGACGCGGAAGAGATCGCACGCAAGGCGATGCAGATCGCCGCCGAGATTTGTGTCTACACGAACCAGAATGTCGTGATCGAAACTCTCGATGCCGCCTGATTTGGGGACGAAATACACCTTCCGGGCGGTCACCGAAGCGGACCTTCCCACGATAGAGGGCTGGCTCGCCGAGCCGCATATGGCTGAGTGGTGGAGTGATCCGGCCGCGGAGATCGCCGACATTCGCGAGCATATGGACAACGTCTCGGTCGAGCCCTTGATCATCGAGATGGATGGCGCACCGATCGGATACATACAGAGCTACGATCCGCATCTGGAAGACAACCATCCCTACAGCGACCAGCCGTTCGGCACGCTTGGCATCGACCTTTCGATCGGGCAGCCGGAGCTCGTCGGCATCGGCCACGGCTCCGCTATCGCGCGCCAGTTCACCGATCTTTTGTTTGCCGAGGGTGCGCCGCGCGTCATCATCGATCCGGATCCGGCTAACAAGAGAGCTGTCCGCGCCTATGAAAAGGCAGGGTTTCACCCGCTCGGCGAAAGGATTTCAGAATACGGGCACGTGCTTTTAATGGCGCGCGACCGGGAGGAGGTGACTGCATGACTGCTACAACCGCTGGCTCGCTTAAGCCGAATAACGCATGGCCAATGGCCGGCCTTGCCATCGCGGCGGCGCTTGTCGTTCTGCAGGCGGCGACCCTTTACTGGATGGGCCGCACATTGATCTGCACCTGTGGCACAATCAAACTCTGGCACGGCATCGTGCAGAGCTCGGAAAATTCGCAGCAGATTTCCGACTGGTACACGTTCTCGCATATCATCCACGGCTTCCTGTTCTACGCAGCGGCGCGCTTCCTGTTCCCCAACTGGTCGCTCGCCGCACGGCTGGCACTCGCGGTCGTCGTCGAAGGCGCGTGGGAATTGCTCGAAAACAGCAGCTTCATCATCGACAGGTACCGGGAAGGGACCATCTCGTTCGACTATTATGGCGACAGCGTGCTGAATTCCGTCGCGGACACGCTGGCGATGTGCCTGGGCTTTGTGATGGCGGCAAAGCTGCCTATATGGTTTATCGTCAGTCTCGCGCTTTTATTCGAGGTCACCACCGGCATCCTCATTCGCGATAACCTCACCCTCAACGTGATCATGCTGCTGCATCCGTTCGAGGTCATTCGGCAGTGGCAATCCGGAAGTTTTTAGCCATGACCACGTTCTCTCCCCGCGAAATCGTTTCCGAGCTCGACCGCTACATTATCGGCCAAAAGGACGCCAAGCGCGCCGTGGCAATCGCGCTCCGCAACCGCTGGCGGCGCCAGCAGCTTCAGGGCGAGATGCGTGAAGAGGTGATGCCGAAGAACATTTTGATGATCGGCCCCACCGGCGTCGGCAAGACTGAGATCTCGCGCCGCCTGGCGAAGCTCGCTGGCGCGCCTTTCATCAAGGTGGAAGCGACGAAGTTCACCGAGGTCGGTTACGTCGGCCGCGATGTCGAACAGATCGTCCGCGATCTTGTGGAAGTCGCGATCGGCCTGGTGCGGGAGAAGATGCGCGAGGACGTCAAGGCGCGCGCGCATCTGAACGCCGAGGAACGCGTGCTCGAGGCGCTGGTCGGAAAAACGGCAAGCCCGGCCACCCGCGACAGTTTCCGCAAGAAGCTGCGCGACGGCGAACTTGACGATAAGGAGATCGAGATCGAAGTGGCCGATACCGGCACCGGCGGCATGCCCGGCTTCGAGATACCCGGCATGCCGGGCGCCAATATCGGCGTCCTCAACATCAACGAGATGTTGTCCAAGGCAATGGGCGGCAAGCGTACCAAGACCATCAAGACGACGGTCAGCGAGTCCTACGCTCAGTTGATCAACGACGAATCAGACAAGCTGCTCGATCAGGATGAAGTGGTTCAGAAGGCGCTGTCGGCTACTGAAAATGATGGCATCGTCTTTCTCGACGAGATCGACAAGATCGCCACACGCGATGGCGCCATAGGCGCTGGGGTTTCTCGCGAAGGCGTGCAGCGCGACCTGCTGCCACTGGTCGAGGGCACGACGGTGGCCACAAAATACGGGCCGATCAAGACCGACCACATCCTCTTCATCGCCTCCGGCGCGTTCCACGTGGCCAAGCCGTCAGACCTCCTGCCCGAACTTCAGGGCCGGTTGCCGATTCGTGTCGAGCTTCGGGCGCTTGAGAAGGAGGATTTCCGTCGCATCCTGACCGAGACCGAGGCGAGCCTGATCAAGCAGTACATCGCGCTGATGGAAACGGAAGGCGTGAAGCTGGAATTCACTGACGACGCTATTGATTCGCTTGCCGGTATTGCCGTCGATCTCAACACCAGCGTCGAGAACATCGGGGCGCGCCGGCTGCAAACCGTGATGGAACGCGTACTCGATGAGATATCCTTTCACGCACCGGACCGCTCCGGCCAGTCAGTCACCATCGATGCCGACTATGTGAGCAAACATGTCGGTGATCTGGCCAAGAACACAGATTTGTCGCGATTCATTCTTTAGGGCATGATCCCGAACCAAAGGTCAGCGAAGCAAAAAGTGCGTAGCGGTTTTCGGAAAAGATCATGCGAAAATCAAAGAGTTAGAGCACGGTGACAACTCCAAGAGAAATCATCGTGCTCTAAAGGCCGGCGGCCAGCCGCCTGTGGCAGCGGCGCGACAGTAAGCCTGTGCGCCGCCGCTCGAACGAAGTAGCCCTCGACTTTCTCGCGGGTATTACATAGTTTGCGCGGCTGTCAGCTTTTGGAAATACTCAATTTATCAAGCGTATCCTCTTTATTAGAGGATCGCATTTAAGGCAGCGGTACGACGGGGCATGAAACGACTGGCATTCCTTTCGGCATTTCTTCTTATGCTGACCGCGCTCGCTCATGCGCAGGCCACGACCGTAGTGCCGGCTGGAAACCGCTATATGGACCAGCCAGCCGTGCCAGGCGGGTCAGTCAAGCGAACGAAGGCCAACAGGACCAGCTATGAGGCAAAATATGCCAAGATCTATGCGCTGCTGAAAAATGACAGCAAGCTGCGCGCCAAGATCAGGGAAGTCGCCTCTGCCTACGATATAGATCCGATCCATATTGTCGGCGCGATCGTCGGCGAGCACACCTACAATGTCGACGCCTACGACCGGCTGCAGACCTATTATGTGAAGGCGGTCTCCTATCTCGGCAATCAGCTGTCTTTCAGCTTCGAAGGCGAGGCGGTGACCGACTTTGTCGCCAGGCCGGAATTTTCCAGATGCACGGGCGCGGGCGGCAGCTACGGGTTGTGGACCTGCAGGGAGCGCATCTGGAACGCGTCGTTCCGGGGCCGGGTTGTGGACGGCAAAACATACCCGGACGAGCGGTTCAGCGCGACGTTCTTCCAGCCCTTCTATGCCGGGCAGACCTTCGGCATCGGCCAGCTCAACCCGCTGACCGCACTCGAAATGAGCGACATGGTGAATCGTATTTCAAGGCTGCCGAAGCTCGACGCGCACGACCCGCAGCGCGTCTACCAGACCATCATGGATCCCGATCTTACGCTGCCCTACGTCGCCGCAACGCTGAAGAAGTCGATCAACTCCTATCGCGATGTGGCTGGCTTCGACATTTCACAGAACCCGGGCATCACCGCAACGCTTTATAATGTCGGCGATCCCGAGGCACGCGCCTATGCGCTGAAGGCCGAGAACGAGCACCGCTCGAGCGAAGGTCTGGAGCCGAGGCTGCCCGAGGAAAACTACTATGGGTGGCTGGTGAACGAAAAGCTGACCGAGCTTCGAACGCTATTTTGACGGCCCGACAGATCGTTCCGAGCGCTGCACCGCGGCGTTCAGCAGTAGGGTGAGCGCCTCGATATCTTTTTCGTCGAGCTCGGAAATACGCCCAGAAAGCAGATTGGCAAGCTCCGTTGCCCTCGGCGACAGGCCGGACGTATCGATAACCACGCGCGGATGCGAGGTTTCGGCGAGCCGTTCGAGTTCCTCGGCCTCGTCCCAGATAATATTGAAATAGCCGATCATCTTCTGGACCATGACCCAACTGGGCCTGCCCCGATGGCCGTGTTCCAGCGCGGAAAGATAGGCGGGGCTCACGCCGAGGGCAGCAGCCATATCCTTCTGAGAGACGCCCCTGCTGCGCCGGAGTTCACGAACTTTCTGCCCGAACGGCGTCAAGGTCCTCCCCCTCCGCTACGGCGGCGAAGCCGGATATACAGCGCACCGGAGCCGCCATGATGACGCGCCGCGTGGTCGTAGCTGCTTACCAACATGCGAAACGAAGGCGTCGCCAACCAGTCCGGCACAGCGCGACGCAAAACCCCGTCGCTGCCGAACGACGATCCTTTGCCGGTGATCACCAGCACATATCGCAGTCCTTCGGCATAGGCGCGATGAAGGAAGGAGAGCAACAACGTATGCGCCTCGCCCTGGGCCATGCCGTGAAGGTCAACCCTGCCCTCAATCGGCAGGCGACCCTTGGAGAGCTTGTTCCGTGTCGGCACGTCGAACGGGTGCGCCCGCAACCGCTCATGAGCCGCCGATGATGGCGGATTCCTCGCAATGACGGCTTCAGCAGCGTCAGCGAACACAAACTTCTCCGCCTCGTCGCCGCCGGCCGCCCCCGCATCGGATATCAGGGCGGCGTCCCTCCCTTTGAGTGGCCTTGCCGTCCTTGCCACGCGATTCCACAGAATCCGGTCCTCGTCGTTCAGCTTCTTCTCGGGCGTACGGCTCATGATCAGCTACCGGAAATCAACGATTTCGGCACCAACGCATGGAAATCGGCCGGGTGGCGGATAACGCCCGCGATCTCGCCTGCGTCATCGCCGGATCCGGTAAAAAGATCCCCGCGCGCCGGACCGGTAATTGCCGATCCTGTATCCTGTGCAATCATCAGCCGCCTGAAAGGCTCACCGTCGAAGGCATTGAGTGAAGGGGCGTCGATGAAAAAGGGCGTTCCGAACGTGTGAAGAAGGCGATCGACCGCGATAGAGCGGCCCGGCGTAAGCGGTACCTTTGCGGCCGCCACAGGGCCGAGGGTGGGATCCTCGACCGGCGCTTCACGGAAG
Source organism: uncultured Alphaproteobacteria bacterium (assembly GCA_963735385.1). GTDB lineage: Bacteria > Pseudomonadota > Alphaproteobacteria > Rhizobiales > Rhizobiaceae > CAVTKY01. Next base: position 174,091 of record CAVTKY010000025.1, read on the forward strand.
AAGATAAAAGAGCGGTTCTGCCAAAGAATCTCGCTGACGCGGCCCGGATGTTCGCGAAACCAGCGCCTGATCGACTGCATCGTCACTTCGGCGAGCGGAATCTCGCCCAAATCGGCAAGGATGCGACCAGGTCCGGAAAACCGGTAGCCGGATTTCGCAGAATAGGTCACTCGTTTCAGGGAGCCATCGGTCATGTTCAGCCGCGCAGCTCCCTGGACATGTATGAAAAAAACGTCCACCGGATCGTTGAGCCAGGCAATTTCCAGGCCTCGACCGCGCAGGGCGCCTTGCTCGATCGAGGCACGGTCAAAAAATTCGATGATGCCCGCGGACGTTTGACGCCCGAACGCCAAATACGGGTCGAACCCATCCGGACGATTGCTGTCGTCGATGTCAATCAGATCGGAAGGCCGCGACAGCAGCGGATACTGGAAATGTGCCGTTCTGACCGGCGAGGCCTCGACTTCCGGCTCGTAGAAGCCTGTCACGAAACCGCTGCCGCCATTCTCCGGGTCGATTTTGCAGGGCGCGAAGTGAGTCTCGAAAAATCGCCGCGCCGCGTTCCTTGTCAGCGAGTTCGACTGCGCCCGCGTCTTTATATGCGCTAGCAAAAGCCGGGAACTCCAAACCGAGGCTGCCCGACCGGTAGGGTTTCTGAAGCACGTGAAATGCGGAACGCCGAAAGGCTGAAAACGCTTCGTCCAGCGCATCGTCGCGCCAGCCGCGAAGGTCATTCCATGAAATTTCACGAAAAAGCGAAGACAGAGCCACCCGCCGGATCCCTATGGAAAGCCCTCCGCAACGGGATCAGGGCTCAGTCTTCAGCCTCGGTTGCAACCAGCTTCCAGTTGGGATCGCGCGAACGGGTGTCCCGAGCAAACGTCCAGACATCCTTCACCTCCGCCACCGTCTCCGGATCGCCGTCGACGACGTCCCCGGCAAGGTTCCTCGTCGCGGAAATAAGCTCGCTGACGATCCGCAGGGTTACATGCAATTCGCTTCCTTTCATTTCGGCCGCGACGATGTCTGCCTTGTCTATCCCGACGAAAGAAGACTGGATCTTCTCGGAGCGCTCCTCGCGGTCGGAAATCGCCGCGACAAAGCCGTCATAGACTTCCCGGGAAAGCAAGTTTTTCAACGTTTTCCGGTCGCCGTCGGCATAAGCCATCACGATCATTTCGTAGGCCATCTTTGCGCCGTCGACGAAGCTCTTCGGTTCGAAGGAGGGGTCCGCGTCCTTGATCGCGCGCAGCCCCTTGTTGAGGTCAGTGCCGGGTTTGGCAAACGCGTCGATGGCTTTGTATGTGTCGTCGGCTTCGCCTGCGGCCCGCTTGCGCGGCAGGGAGACGACATTCTCGGATGCGGGAGCATTTTTCTCACGCGCACGGCCCGCCGTGTAAGGATCGAACGGCGGACGTTCGCTGCCCGTGCGACGCCCCAACACATTGCGCAGCTGGAAAAAGATCACAACCGCTGCAACGAGGAAGAAAATCGTCCCGAAGTCAAAGAATTCCATTTTTCGCCCGTCGATCCTTTGTCCCCGGTGAACGGCCGAAGCACTCATGCCAATCGGCGTTCGCCGCTCATTCCCAATCAATGCATATAGAACGCATACGCCAATCATTCAAATCAAAGGCGAGCATACCTATGTACGTCCGAGCAAAAACCGCCAATCCACCGAATTCTGTCCGATAGGAAAATCTCCCGTTGTTCCCGCTCTCGCTCCTCGTGTTGGTGCTCCCGCTGGTTGAAATCGCCGTATTCGTGATCGTGGGCAAGCAAATCGGTGTTCTTCCCACAATCGGGCTGGTTATCCTCAGCGTGCTCGTTGGGGGGATTCTGCTCCGCATTCAAGGATTTGGTATTCTTACGCAAATCCGGCGGCAGATTGAGGCAGGCCAGGACCCCGGCCGCGAACTTGCCCATGGAGTGATGGTGGTCTTTGCCGGAATTCTTCTTCTTATTCCCGGCTTCGTCACGGATATTATCGGAATCCTGCTGTTCATCCCGCCAGTCCGGGATCTTGGCTGGCGCCTCATCAAGGACCAGGTCATCGTTCGGGGCGGTTTCGTCAGACCTGAGTGGGAACAACGCGGGCCGGACCGGGGCAAGACGATCGATCTCGAAGAAGGCGAATATTCCAAAGGTTCAAATTCGACGTCGCCATGGCATCGTCTGAACAAGGATTGATGTTCTGAGCGACTTTAGGGCCGCGCACCTTCCGAGCCCGCCAAACTTGCCACGGCATCATCGTCATGGTAGCGAACGCGCGATTTTATTCGCCGCTTTGCGGCTGACTGAGAGGATTCCGGCTCATGGCCAAGAATGAAAAAGCGTCTACGGGCGCCGCGAAATCCGGTACCGGCCCGCAGCCGACGCTTAACGTGCTGGCGCAATATGTGAAGGATCTGTCCTTCGAAAGCCCAGGCGCACCGAATTCGTTGCGGAGCCGCGAACAGGCTCCCGGCATCAACATCAACGTCAATGTGAATGCCAATCCGCTTTCGGACAAGGAATTCGACGTCAACCTGACACTCAACGCAAAGGCGGCCTTTGACAAGGACGTGCTGTTCAATGTTGAGCTCGTCTATGGCGGCGTGTTCCGGATCGAAGGCTTCCCGCAGGAGCACATGCTTCCGCTGCTGTTCATTGAGTGTCCGCGGCTGCTTTTCCCATTCGCGCGTCAGATCATTGCCGACGCTACTCGCAATGGCGGCTTCCCGCCCTTGATGCTTGACCCGATCGACTTCGCGCAGATGTTCCAGCAGAAGATCGCGGAGGAGCAGACCAAGTCAAAGGTCCTGGTCAGCTAATTCGGAGGATCTGGTTTATGATGGCGCGTCCGTTCGGACGCACGAAAATCTCAAAGGGTAAATCCGGGCGGCTCGCCAAGGACATACTGCAGCGCGTTCCAAGCCATTCGCAGCTCCGATTTCGACGGAATTGGGGAACCGCAAATACGCTGATTTTTTATCGCTTCACGGCTTTCACGCATTGCGTAGCCGGTTCCGCTTTCTAGAATTTTCTCTGGCGCACGATGATTTCTCCTGGGGTCGTCACCGTGCTCTAACTCTTTGATTTTCGCACGATCTTTTCCGAAAACCGCTACGCACTTTTCGTGATCATGCTTTAGCGTGCGAAATGGTTCCAGATGGCCTTTTCGCCCAGTTCCGATACCAGCGCGGCATGCGCCGCCTTCTCCCCGTCGCTCACGCGCGGCGGCAATGGGCGAGGGCGCGCCTCGATCAGCAACTCAATGCCGTCCAGCTGCACCTTCCCCGCTGCTGGCTGAACGATGATCTCCAGGCCGAGAGCGGCCTGCTTGCCGCCGATCAGCTCAATGTAGACTTCGGCCAGGAGTTCAGAATCGAGCAGAGCTCCGTGCTTGGTCCTGTGGCTGTTGTCGATGCCATAGCGGCGACAGAGCGCATCAAGGGAGTTCGGACCCATGGGATGCCTACGCCGAGCCAGCGCCAGAGTGTCGACCACGAGGCCCTGATCGACCGCCGCCTGGCCGAGCCGCGCCAGCTCCGCGTTGACAAATGTCATATCGAAGCCGGCATTGTGGGCGACCAGCTTGGCGCCGTCGATGAAATCCAGAAAATCGGCTGAAATCTCCTCGAAAGTCGGCTTGTCCATCAGTTGTGCGTAGCTGATGCCATGGACCTCCAACGCGTCGGCGTGGATACTGCGCCCTTGCGGGTTGAGATAATGATGGAAGACACGGCCGGTCGGAAACCGGTTCACCAGTTCGACCGCTCCGATCTCGATGATGCGGTCCTCCCGCGCATCGAGTCCGGTTGTTTCTGTGTCAAAGACAATTTCACGCATCGAATCACTCCGCGCGCCCGAGAATGGACCCTTCCAGGACGGGCCAGCAAGCCTGCGGCGGGCCTTCTACCCAGCGTTCCTGCCAAGTGTCTGGATTATGCGGTGGACATCACGGCGAGCAGCTTCCAGGCCTTTTCCAGTGTCGATGACGAAATCGGCACGTTGACGTTTTTCCTCATCGGGTACCTGCCGGCGAAGGATCGCTTCGAGTCGTTCCTCCGTCATACCGGGCCGCGACAGAACACGCTGGCGCTGAACCTCCGCGGACGCGGTCACGACCGCCACCTTGTCCACGCGGTTCCTGCCGCCGGTCTCGAAAAGCAGAGGAATATCCAGGACGACCAGCGGCGCCCCGACGGCACGATGACGCTCGACGAATGCATCAGCGTCGGCTCTCACAAGCGGATGGATGATCGTCTCCAGTTCTTTCATGGCAGGCGCATCGTTCAGCACCGCCTCGGACAGCTTCCCGCGATCCACGACGCCATCGACAACAGTCCCTGGAAACGCCGCCTCAATGAGCGGTGCAGCCCGTCCAGCGTAAAGCCTATGCACCGCTTCGTCGGAGTCGTGCACCGGCACACCCAACTCTGCGAACATTTTTGCCGTCGTTGATTTGCCCATCCCGATCGAACCGGTAAGCCCAAGGACGATCACGACCGCTTCTCCACGTCCGCGGCAAGGATTTCGCGCAGTTCAGCGGTCACCTGTGGCTGCTTTCCGAACCAGCGCTCGAAGCCGGGAACGGCCTGATGCAACAGCATCCCCAGCCCATCGACGGTCTTGAGGTTGCGGGCGGCGGCCGCTGCCAGTAGCGGCGTCCGCAGAGGTACGTACACGATGTCGGCCACGATCGCATGATCGGGCAGCCGCGTTACGTCCGCCGGCAACTCGCCGGCCCCATGCATGCCCAGCGAGGTGGTGTTCACGAGCAATTCCGCGTCGCCAAGCAATTCGGGCAGCGCGTCGAGCGGATGTGGCGAAACGCCTGCGCCGAAACGGTGTGACAATTCCCGAGCGCGTTCGACCGTCCGGTTCACGACCCGGATCGCCTCAATTCCACGCTGTTGCAAGGCAAATATGACGGCGCGGGAAGCTCCTCCCGCGCCCAAAACCACTGCCCGCCGGCCCCGCTCCCAACCTGGAACACAGACATCCAGATTTGCTGTGAAGCCGTGCGCGTCGGTGTTTCCCGCGTGGACCATCCCGTCTTCGACCCACAGCGTATTCACCGCTCCGATCAATTCCGCCGCGGCATCGCGACTTTCAACCAACGCAAAAGCTGCTTCCTTGTGCGGGATAGTGACATTGCCGCCGACGAACCCTCGATCTTTGAAATCCCTTACAAAATCTCGGAAATCGTGGGGTGCAACATCGATTGCCGCGTAACTCCCGGCGATCCCGAACTGCCGAAGCCAATAATTGTGAATGATCGGCGACCGCGAGTGGGCAATCGGATGGCCACAAACAAATGCCTTCCGCTCGCTATCAACCATCAAGGGCTCCCTGAGCGCGAAGCGCTGCAAGCAGCGGGAGCATCGGAAGACCGACGATGGTGAAGTAGTCGCCGTCGACTTCTTCGAACAGCTGAATGGCTTCGCCCTCGATCTGATAAGCGCCGACACTGGAAAGCGCCTTATCGCCAACTCGCGATAGGTATCTGCCGATAGATCCGGGATCAAGCTTGCGCATGGAGAGCCGGGCAACCGCCACATGGCGCCACAATGTCTCACCGTTGCGGGCAATCACCACAGCGCTGTTCAAATGATGGGTTTTGCCGGAGAGTTTCAGCAAATGCCGGCGTGCATCTTCCATGTCGGCCGGCTTGTGAAAGATCATGTCGTCCAGGGACAGTGTCTGGTCCGACCCGATGACAAGCGCATCACGGTTCTTTTCACTGACATCCAGCGCTTTTGCTTCGGCAAGGACTGTAGCGACATCCTCCGGGGATATCCCGCTCCCGCTAAGCGTGCTTTCTACCACCCGTTCATCGATCGACGCCGGAATCGCTTCGAATCGGATGCCTGCATTTTCCAGCAGCTTCTTTCGGAATGGGCTGCCCGATGCAAGGATTATACGTTCTGTCATCTCAATCATTCCCGGCTGATCTGCCGGCCTATCTTGCCTTCCCGCGCAGCGCAACAATGGCTGCCGCCGTCTCCTCGATCGACCGGCGGCTTACGTCGATCATCGGCCATCCGTGTCGTGTACAGATCTGGCGCGCGTAGGTGAGCTCTTCCGTGATATTCGCCCGGTCGACATAGCTCTGCGCATCGAACGTAGCAGTCGAGCCAAGCACGCGGTTCTGCCGGACATGCGAGATCCGCTCGGCCGATGCGATCAACCCGACAATGAGCGGTTTTTTTGCCGTAACGAGGCTGTCCGGCACCGGAACCCCGAGCACGACCGGAATATTGGCGGTCTTGATGCCCCGATTCGCAAGGTAAATGCTTGTCGGTGTCTTCGATGTGCGCGAAATCCCGATCAGCACGATCTCGGCATCTTCGATATCTGTCGGAAGCTGTCCGTCATCATGTTCCAACGTAAAATTCAGCGCGTCAATGCGACGAAAATATTCCGCGTCAAGAACGTGCTGAGCGCCCACGCGACGCCCGGCAGGTGTTCCCAAATACGCTTGGAAAACCGTCAGCACCGGCTCGAGCACCGAAACGCAAGGCAGCCCCATTACCGCACTTCGTTCATCGATCATGCGCGCAAGTTTCTGGTCGACGACCGTATAGAGGACAATGCCAGGTTCCTGGTCGATGTCCTCAAAGACCTTCATCAACTGCTTTTCCGTGCAAATCAGCGGATAGATGTGCTCGATGGCCCGCGCGTCCTTGTATTGCGCGGACGCCGCCCGGCCGGCTGCCAACAGCGTTTCACCCGTCGCATCGGAAATCAGGTGCAGATGAAAGAAGCTTTGCGGTTTATTCACACCCTCGATCCCTGCCTGTGGCGAACTGTGCACAAACGAGGTTGCTCGCCCGCGCACCCAATGGCGACTGTATCAAATCGGACTTTGTCCACAATTCGCTGGCCCAGGAACTTCTGCGCAGCACTGTGGAAAACAGCGGGGAGCTAGACTTTTGGCCACATCCTACCGTTGAGCCGTAAGCTCCAACAACGCCATAAACCATTGAAATTAAATAATAAATGTCTTCTTTCCCCGCTATTCCCTTATCCCGGCCAAGACACATGCGTCATTTCGCTAGGTCCAGTTTTGGCCGACGATGTGGAAGAATGGTAATTCCCGATACCAACAGAGTCATAGAATCAAAAATCTCTTTCTCTATAGATATTTTTCTTTAATCCACCCTGGGAAAACCGAGACGACATGGCAACGAGACGCGTGGTAGTCGATGTCCTGAATGGGCAGAGGGTATTTCCTCCGCCCGTATGGATCATGCGCCAGGCCGGGCGCTACCTCCCGGAATACCGGAAGACGCGGCAGAAGGCCGGAAGTTTCCTCGATCTGTGTTACAATCCGGATCTCGCCGTCGAAGTAACGCTGCAGCCAATCAGGCGTTTTGGATTCGACGCTTCGATACTGTTCTCGGACATCCTTGTTGTGCCGCATGCGCTTGGCCGTGACCTCCGCTTCGAGGAGGGGAGAGGCCCGCAGATGACGCCAATCCGCGAAGATGAAATAGGTGCTCTCGACGGTGGGCGGTTTCACGAGCGCCTCGCGCCGGTCTACGAGACTGTCCGGCGGTTGCGGGCCGATTTGCCTGCCGAGACGACGTTGATCGGCTTTTGCGGGGCGCCCTGGACGGTTGCGACATATATGATCGCGGGCCATGCCACGCCGGATCAGGCGCCGGCGCGGGTCTTTGGCTTCCGACATCCTGAGAGATTTGCCGGGCTGCTTGATCTTCTGGCCGATGTCTCGGCTGAGTACCTGATCCGCCAGATCGCGGCGGGGGCCGATGTCGTGCAGATTTTCAATTCCTGGGCGGGTGTTCTCGATGAACAGTCTTTCGAGGCTTACTGCGTTGGCCCAACGATGAGGATCGTTCGACAGGTACGCGCGGCGTATCCAAATGTTCCGATTATTGGTTTCCCGAAAGGGGCCGGCAGTCTCTACGCAAGCTTCAGGCAAAAGACAGGCGTAACGGCGTTGGGCCTCGACTGGACGGTGCCATTGAAGCAGGCCGTTCAATTGCAGGCGAATGGGGCCGTTCAAGGCAATCTGGACCCGATGAGACTGTTGTCCGGAGGCAAGGCTTTGGAAGAAGGCGTTGCTGGCATTGTCGAAACGCTGGGAGGCGGGCCGCTGGTTTTCAATCTCGGACACGGCATTACGCCCGAAACGCCGATCGAACATGTCGAGACGATGCTTTCGCTTGTGAGAAGAGCCGGGCGGCCATGAAGGATGAACACGGTGCAAATCAGGGCAGCGCCGCGGTCGCTTTCCGTCGGGCAGGTGTCGCAATCGCAATTGTCGTCCTTGGAGCGATAGCCTTGTTCACGTGGGCGCCGGTGACGTTCTATCCCTGGGGCAAGGCGATCCACGTGATTGCGGTGATCTCCTGGATGGCTGGAATGCTCTATCTGCCACGGCTTTTCGTCTATCACGCGGAAGCGCAAAAGGGCTCTGTGCAGTCGGAAACATTCAAGACGATGGAGCGTCGGCTTTTGCGGTCGATCATCAATCCGGCGATGGTCGTGGCTTGGATTTTCGGGCTGTGGCTGGCTTGGACTGGTTTTCAGTTTACTGGCGGCTGGCTGCACGCAAAGATAGCCGCCGTTGTTGGGCTTTCAGCGGTCCACGGTTATCTTGCAAGAGCTGTCCGGCTGTTCGATGAGGACCGCAACGACAAGCCGGCGCGGCACTGGCGGATTGTGAATGAAATTCCTACATTTCTGATGATCGTGATCGTGGTCCTGGTTGTCGTGAAGCCGTTTTGATTGACGATCGCAAATGCCACCTTGCTCTTTGGAAAAGGCGGCGATAAAAGACAGCTCCCTCCCCGGCACACGCGTCCCCTTTGGTTCCCTTCTTTGGCCGCGTCCGGCGCACATCGCGTACCGCCGACATTTTCCCTTCTGATTTAGAGTCCACCTATGCAGGAAATGAAACTTCAAGAGCTCAAGAGCAAGAAGCCGACGGATCTTATTACTTTCGCTGAATCGCTCGAGGTCGAAAACGCCAGTGTCATGCGCAAGCAGGAGTTGATGTTTGCGATCTTGAAGAAGCTGGCGTCGCAGGAAGTGGAGATCATCGGCGAAGGTGTGGTGGAGGTCTTGCAGGATGGCTTTGGCTTCCTGCGGTCAGCCAACGCCAACTATCTTCCCGGACCGGACGATATCTACATTTCGCCATCGCAAATCCGGCGGTTTTCGCTCAAGACTGGCGATACGGTCGAAGGCCCTATCCGCAGTCCGAAGGAAGGCGAACGCTATTTCGCGCTGCTGAAGGTCAATACGATCAACTTCGAAGACCCGGAGAAGATTCGTCACAAGATCCATTTCGACAATCTGACACCGCTCTATCCGAACGAACGGTTGAAGATGGAGACGGACAATCCGACGACGAAGGATCTGTCAGCCCGCGTCATCGATCTTGTTGCTCCGCTCGGCAAGGGCCAGCGTGGCTTGATCGTCGCGCCGCCGCGGACCGGTAAGACGGTTCTGCTGCAAAACATCGCGCATTCGGTCACCGCCAACCACCCTGAATGCTACCTTATCGTCCTTCTCATCGACGAGCGTCCGGAAGAAGTGACGGACATGCAGCGTTCGGTGAAGGGCGAGGTGGTTTCCTCCACGTTCGACGAACCGGCGACACGGCACGTTCAGGTCGCGGAAATGGTCATCGAGAAGGCGAAGCGCCTGGTCGAGCATGGCCGGGATGTCGTCATCCTGCTCGATTCGATCACGCGTCTCGGCCGCGCCTACAACACGGTTGTTCCGTCATCCGGCAAGGTTCTGACCGGCGGTGTCGACGCCAACGCGCTGCAGCGGCCGAAGCGCTTCTTCGGCGCCGCGCGTAACATTGAGGAGGGCGGCTCCCTGACGATCATTGCGACGGCGCTGATCGACACAGGCAGCCGCATGGATGAGGTGATCTTTGAAGAGTTCAAAGGCACCGGCAACTCGGAAATCGTTCTCGACCGTAAGGTCGCGGATAAGCGTATCTTCCCGTCGATGGACATTCTGAAATCCGGCACCCGCAAGGAAGAGCTGCTTGTGGCTCGGCAGGACCTGCAAAAGATCTTCGTCCTTCGGCGCATCCTGGCTCCGATGGGAACAACGGATGCGATCGAGTTCCTGATCGACAAGCTCAAGCAGACCAAGACCAACACGGACTTCTTCGATTCGATGAATACCTAGTCGTTACCCGTGGACGAATTTTCATCTGGGTGTGTTTAAGGAACGAAAAAAGACGCGTAAAAACAACAGGTTGTGCTGAAGCGACCGTTTCCACGGCCTTGGATTTATCCAAAGGTAGTCCGGCGACGACGAAAGCCGGATTTCTTGCCCAAATTGAGCCATCGCACGCACTATTCCGGCGGAAACGCCAAGTCAGAACCCTTGCCCGGCCAAAATCAGAGCGGCTTTCGTCTCAGCACCTGTTCCAGCTCGGCAGGGTCGGTGATCACCGGCAGGCAAGTCTGCCCGGTACAGAGCCAGGCGCCTGACCGTGAAGTTTCTGGATAAATGCCGCCGGGCAGACTGGCGGCCGCAGCTTGTGCGCCCAAGGGCAGCAAGATATCCACCCTGCGGGGATCAGGATTGTCGTTTGCGGTCTTGATCAGACTGTCGTTGTTCGGATCTTCGACGATGACCAGCTTCATGGGCGACAGGGCAAGGGCACAGGCGTTGAAAATGCCGGCCTGCCCGTGGGGCTGAGCGAGCGCCCGGCCGAACGCGGCCTCGGCAAAAACCAGTGCCTTTTGATGGAGTTCGACATCGCCGGTCAGGTTGGCGGTGCGCATCATCGCCTCGATGATTTGACCGGTCGCCGATGGCGTCGCCTCGTCCACGTCACTCCGGATTCGGATCGGGACGTCCTCACAATCTGACGCCGTGAGGAAATATCCGGTTCCTTCGTCATCGAGATACCAGTCGTCGAGAGTACGGAGCAAAGCGGCCGCTTGATCGTGATAGAACGCATTTTGGGTGGCTTCGTATAGCGAGACTGCCGCATTGCACATCGCAGCGTAGTCGCTGGCCAGTCCAGGGAGGGATCGCTTCGAACCAAGCACGGAATGGGGCAACCTGCCATCCGACGTTCTTGATTCGAACCCGAAATGAAAGGCAGCCTCCGCGGCGGTGATCCAGTCGGGTCGAGCAAAAAGCCGGCCGGCTTGGGCGATCGCTGCAATCGCCAAGCCGTTCCAATCCATCAGAACCTTGTTATCCCTGCCGGGACGGGGCCGTGTTTCTCGTGCGGCAAGCAGTTTTTCCCGCAGCACTTTCAGCTCGTCGCCTGGCCCTGTCCTGGCGAGGCGATAGACAACCGGGTCTCCCTCCCAGTGATCGGGTGCGGCGAGCCCGTAACTAGAAAGGAATACGTCCAGATCATTGCCGAGTACGTCGGCGAGTTCCGATCTGTTCCAGGTGTAAAAGCGCCCTTCCTCGCCTTCGCTGTCAGCGTCTAAGCTTGAGGCGAAACCGCCGCCCTCGACGCGGAGCTCACGAACAAGCCAGTCGACCGTTTCTTCGATTCGAGTCCGAAACAAAATATCGTCGGTCTCGGCGTAAGCCCAGGTCGCCAGCCTTACGAGCAGGGCATTGTCATAGAGCATCTTTTCGAAATGGGGGATCTGCCACGAGGCGTCGGTGGAATACCGGCTGAGGCCACCTCCAATATGGTCGTAAATCCCGCCGTTCAGCATATGGCGGAGACTGTCGAGTACGGCATCCCGATAACCGACATTTCCGGTGGCGAGCCAATTGAGCCAGAGAGCCTCCATGAAGGGCGCGTTGGGAAACTTCGGGGCACCGCGCAACCCGCCTTCCAATGGATCGATCATCGACAGGATACTGTCGGCAAGCGATGTCAGGCTGTGCTGTGTAATCTCGGCGGCAGGATGAAAGGTGGTGAGCCGGGTCTTGACGTGATCCGTCAAGGCAATCGCGCTATGGTTAATGCTTTCTTTCTTTTCGTTCCACGCCCGGTTGATAGCTTCAAGGACTTGCGCAAATCCGGGCCGTCCAAAACGTGGCTGCTTCGGGAAGTATGTTCCGCCCCAAAAGGGCTTTCCCTCAGGCGTAAGGAACATGGTGAGCGGCCAGCCACCTTGCTCGCCGGTGGCATGGAGGGCTGCCATATAAATCTGGTCAACGTCCGGCCGCTCTTCCCGGTCCACCTTGATATTCACGTAGAGTTGGTTCATGAGAGCCGCGATTTCCGGGTCCTCGAAGGACTTCGTGGGCCATGACATGGCACCAATGGCAGGCGGCGTAGCCGACCGACAGAAGAATAGGCCGGCCAAGCTCTGCCGCCTCGCCAAGCGAGGCGGTAGACCAGGGTCGCCAGTGGACTGGGTTGTCCCGATGCTGTTGAAGATAGGGGCTGGATTCCTCTGCAAGCAGATTTGCGGGTGGCAATGGCACGATCATGTTCCAGCTAGAGCATCGGCCCGAAAATCGGGATCGATTCTCGGCAAGCGCGATGCGTAGATTTAACAACTTAGAGCGCCCTACGTGCGTCCAAAAGGACGCACGGTGCTCTAGGAGGACAAGGTTGAAAGTAGGGCGGATGGTAGGCAGGGGCAAATGATATTCCAGGATACTATCTACGCGCTCTCGAGCGGGCGTCTGCCTGCCGGTGTGGCGGTGGTGCGGCTGTCCGGCCGACATACGAGGATAGCGCTCTCGACACTGACGGGATCGGTGCCGCCGCCGCGCGTTGCGCGGTTTGGCGCCATAAAGAACCCGGCTGGGGATATGTTGGACCAAGGCCTGACGGTCTTCTTTCCCGGCCCGGCCAGTTTCACGGGGGAGGACACCGGCGAACTTCAGCTCCATGGCGGCCGCGCTGTGGTCGCGGCGGTATTGGACGCGCTGAGCGGGATCGACGGTCTGAGGCACGCGGAACCGGGCGAATTCAGCCGGCGGGCATTTCTGAACGGGAAGATCGACCTTACCGGGGCGGAGGCCCTTGCGGACCTGGTTTCGTCGGAGACGGAAGCACAGCGACGCTTCGCACTGCTGAATGCGTCCGGGGCACAATCGGACCTCTACGGCGAATGGCGGCGCCGGATTATCCATGCACGTGCGATGATCGAGGCTGAACTCGACTTTTCGGATCAGGAGGATGTTCCGGGGTCAATTTCCGACGAAATCTGGCGAGACGTGCGCGCGCTGATCGAGAAGATGGACCGGCACCTGGCCTCTTTCCGACGCGCCGAGATCATCCGCGATGGCTACAAAGTGGTCATCCTCGGAGCACCGAACGCCGGCAAGTCCAGCCTGCTGAACGCGCTGGCGGGTCGCGATGTTGCAATCGTCACCGACGAACCGGGAACGACGCGCGATCTCGTCGAGGTTACGCTCGACCTTCATGGGATCAAGGTAACGGTGGTGGATACGGCGGGGATTCGCGAGGGCGCAGGCAAGGTCGAGGCGATCGGCATTGCGCGGGCGCTGCGCTCCGCAGAAACGGCGGACCTCGTGCTCCAAATAGAGGACCTGGCCCAACAGCAACCCGCTCCAAGGCTGGACGTGGGGCTTGCGGACGCGATTATCGTTGGGACGAAGAACGATTTGGTGGCAGTTGGCGCGAGCCCGGGAAGGTATGATTTTACGATTTCGATCAAGTCCGGTTCGGGACTGACGGAACTTCTTGAGGAGATTGGGAGAAGGGCAGGGGCTGCGGTTGGCGATTTGGGCGATGTTCTTCCTTCACGTCTGCGGCATGTTGAATTGCTTCGGCGCTGCCGAACCGAGTTGGATCATGCCATTCGTCAACCGGCGTCGGCGTTGGAATTGAGCGCGGAAGATTTGCGTAAGGCTAGCGACAGCCTTGGACGGATTGTCGGGGCGGTGGATGTCGAGGATTTGCTGGATACGATTTTCTCATCGTTCTGCATCGGAAAATGATTCACGTGAAACAGTGCCAGCGGTGGGGCGATTGGGCGTGAGGGCGAAGCCCGAGCCGGGTGAGGGGACACGGATCCAGGTGAACCCAAATGCGATTGCCCTGTCTGCCAGCACGGGAGAAGACGGGAGAAGGGGATGATTCACGTGAAACACCGCGCCCCATGTGTTTCACGTGAAACAATTCCTAGCGCGGGATGATGCGACCCTTGACTTGACGCACGGACGGGCACATCTGTCCTTCCCCTAGGATCCAGGGCTATCGCATATGGATAACTGATGATGAGTGAAAGCTACGATGTCGTCGTCATCGGCGGCGGCCATGCCGGCTGCGAGGCAGCATCAGCGGCGGCGCGCTCAGGGGCCAGGACCGCGCTCGTCACGCTGAGCTTCGAAACGATCGGAGCAATGTCCTGCAATCCGGCTATCGGCGGATTGGGGAAGGGCCATTTGGTGCGTGAGGTGGATGCGCTCGACGGCCTGATGGGGCGAGTAGCCGACGCAGCAGGGATCCAGTTCCGCCTTCTCAATCGCCGCAAAGGACCGGCCGTCCGTGGCCCGCGCACCCAGGCCGATCGCAAACTCTACAAACGTTGGATGCAGGAGGCTGTTCGAGCCCAGGCAAATCTCGATGTGATTGTCGGGGAAGTGACCGACCTTGATCTTCAAGGTGGCCGCATAGCGGGTGTCCGGCTCTCAACGGGTCAGCCGCTTGCGTGCGGAGCTGTTGTGCTCACGACGGGCACATTCCTACGCGGACTGATTCATATCGGCGACCGCAAGATACCTGCAGGCCGCATGGATGAGAAAGCGTCTACTGGCCTGTCTGCAAGTATGATGGAGGCGGGTTTCCTCCTGGGGCGTTTGAAAACCGGCACGCCGCCAAGGCTCGATGGCCGAACGATTGACTGGGCTTCTCTCGACAAGCAGGCGGCGGACGACAAGCCGACGCCATTCTCGCTGATGACGGACCAGATCGTGAATCCGCAGATCGAGTGCGGAATTACCCGTACGACGTCGGCGACCCATGCGGTGATCAGGGAAAACCTCCAGCGCTCGGCCATGTATTCCGGCTCGATCGAAGGTATCGGCCCGCGCTACTGCCCGTCGATCGAGGATAAGATTGTCAAATTCGGCGACCGTGAGGGGCACCAGATTTTTCTCGAGCCGGAGGGGCTGGATGACGACACGGTCTATCCGAATGGCATTTCGACATCACTTCCGGAAGACGTCCAGCTTGCGATCCTGAAGACGATCCCAGGGCTCGAAAGCGCTGTGATGACGCAGCCTGGCTATGCCATCGAATATGACCACATCGATCCGCGCGAGCTTGAGCCAACACTGGAAACGCGGCGCCTCCCGGGTCTCTTTCTGGCCGGGCAGGTCAACGGGACCACTGGATATGAAGAGGCGGCGGCGCAAGGGATACTGGCCGGGATCAACGCCGCGCGGAAAGCTTCGGGGGGCGATGGGATCGTGCTCGGCCGCAGCGACGCCTATATCGGCGTGATGGTCGATGATCTGGTCAGCCGGGGGGTTAGCGAGCCTTACCGCATGTTCACGTCCAGGGCGGAGTTTCGGCTGTCGCTTCGGGCCGACAATGCGGATGAACGCTTGACGCCTGTGGCGATGAAATTGGGGATCGCTTCGAAGGAACGCGCTGGGCGCTTTGCCGAGACGGGCCGCCGGCTGGAGGCGGCGCGATCGCTGGCTAAGTCGCTCACGATCACGCCCAGTGTTGCGTCGGGCCATGGGCTCCACATCAACAAGGACGGAATACGACGATCGGCCTATGACCTTCTGTCATATCCCGGTGTCGATATTGCCCGCCTGGAAGAGATCTGGCCGGAGCTTCGTGGTTTGGATCATAAGACCATCGATGCGCTGGAAACCGAAGCCCGTTATGCCGTCTACCTTGATCGCCAGCGGACGGATGCGGCGCAGCTGCGCCTGGAGGAAGCCCGACATATCCCGGACAGCGTCGATTTCGGGGATGTCCCCGGGCTCTCCAATGAACTCAAGCAGAAAATGCGCGATCGCCGGCCGCGTTCGATCGCCGAGGCGCAGCGCATTGACGGTATGACGCCCGCCGCATTGTCTATCATTGTTGCGCGAATCCGCCATTTTGAGAGCGAAGAGCGGCGTGGTGCAGCGTGACGGCCAAGTCTCTTGAGGGATTGCAGGCGGCCGCTGGTCAGGTTTCACGTGAAACATTCGAGCGGGTTCTGTCTTTCGAGCAGAGTTTCCTGAAATGGGCTGGGCGAATCAATCTCTCCGCGCCGTCGACGCTTGGCGAAACATGGAGCCGCCATATTCTGGACAGTGCGCAGCTGGCCCGGCTTGCTCCGGCGGCAAGGAACTGGCTCGACATCGGGTCAGGGGGCGGATTTCCGGGAGCTGTTATTGCGATCTTGATGACGGAAAGAGAAGGCGCGCATGTCGATCTCGTCGAAAGCAACCGCAAGAAAGCCGCCTTTCTGCAGACAACGCTTGCCCTGCTGAAAGCGCCAGCGCGCGTGCATCCACGGCGAATTGAGGATACCTACACGCTTGTCAGGCAGCCTGAGATCGTCACTGCTCGAGCACTGGCCCCCTTGCCTGCCTTGCTTGACCTGACCTCGCCGTGGCTGTCCGCTGGCGCACGCGGGCTTTTTCATAAAGGCCGGGATTACCGATCCGAGGTCAAAGAAAGCCTTCAACACTGGTCATTCGATCTGATAGAACACCGAAGCATCGTCGATCCCGACAGCGTCGTGCTTGAGATTTTCGTGATCTACAGCGCTCTTGACCGGCGTTCGAACCATTGAAGCGCGACGCGCGAGACCGATTATGAAGCACGCTCCACGCATCATCACCGTTGCCAACCAAAAAGGCGGAGTCGGCAAGACGACGACGGCGATCAATCTGGCCACAGCGTTGGCCGCGATTGGCGAGCGCGTCCTCATCATCGATCTGGATCCGCAGGGCAATGCGAGCACTGGCCTGGGGATCGACCGCCAGCATCGGACTGTGTCTTCCTACGATGTCCTTACCGGGGAGACGACCATAGAGTTGGCGGCCATGCCCACGGCGGTGCCGGGGCTTTCGATTGTGCCATCGACGCTCGATCTTCTCGGCGTTGAAATGGAAATCGCTGCGGCGCCGGATCGGGTGCTTAGACTACGCAATGCACTCACGAAGAACGGGACAGAGGGGGCTGGCTTCTCTTATGTCCTCATCGACTGCCCGCCATCTCTCAATCTCCTCACCCTGAATTCCATGGCGGCGGCGGATTCGGTGCTCGTTCCGCTCCAATGCGAGTTTTTCGCGCTGGAGGGGCTCAGTCAGCTCCTGGAAACGGTGGAGCAGGTCCGGCGGACCATCAATCCCGCGCTGACTATTCAGGGCATCGTCATGACCATGTTCGACGGCCGCAACAATTTGGCGAACCAGGTCGTGGAGGACGTGCGTTCGCATATGGGCGAAAAAGTCTACGAAACGGTCATTCCGCGCAATGTGCGTGTGTCCGAGGCCCCGTCCTACGGGAAACCGGCAATCCTTTATGACCTAAAATGTGCAGGCAGCCAGGCGTATTTGCAGCTCGCCTCGGAAGTGATTCGCCGCGAACGCCAACTGCAGGTAGCTTAGTCGAACGATTCGGTAACGTAACGATCTGGGAAAAGTATGAGCGACGACCTCTCACGCAAGCGCCTCGGCCGCGGCCTCGCCGCATTGATCGGAGAAATGGACAAGCCGCCGGAGCCGGCGCGTCAGCCGGTTCATTCCGATGGGCGCGTGCCGATCGAGTTCGTCACGCCCAATCCGAGGAACCCGCGGCGGAATTTCGCCGACAGCGAGCTGACCGATCTTGCCCAGTCGATCCGGGAACACGGGGTCGTGCAGCCCGTGCTGGTGCGCCGAGCATCTCAGGCTGGCCGCTTTGAGATCATTGCCGGTGAAAGGCGCTGGCGCGCTGCCCAGCAGGCCGGCCTCATCGAGTTGCCGGTCATCATTCGCGATGTCGACGACCGGGTAGCGTTGGAGCTCGCGATTGTCGAAAACGTCCAGCGCGCCGATCTCAACCCCGTCGAGGAGGCTCGCGGCTACCAGCAGTTGATGGATGAGTACCACTACACCCAAGCCGATCTGGGTCAGGTGATTGGTAAGAGCCGAAGCCATGTGGCCAACACGCTGCGTTTGCTTAGGCTGCCGGATATCATCCGCGACATGCTCGTCAGCGGGGACCTTTCCGCCGGACACGCACGAGCGCTGGTAACGGCGGAGGAACCTGCCAGACTTGCAAAGCGGATTGTGGAGCAGGGCCTTTCGGTTCGTCAGGCGGAGGCCTTGGCGCAAATGCCGGCGGCCAGTCATGCTCGATCCGCTCCCTCTCAGCCGGCTGAGAAGGATCCGGACACATTGGCCCTGGAGAAGCTGCTGACCGACGTGATGGGGCTGCGCGTCGCCATCAATCATAGGGAAAAGGGCGGAGAAGTCAGGATCGCGTATCATACGCTCGATCAACTCGATGAGTTATGCCGCCGGCTTAGAGCATGATCCCGAACCGAAGGTCAGCGAAGCAAAAAGTGCGCAGCGGTTTTCTGAAAGATAACGCGAAATCAAAGAGTTAGAGCACATCGACCGTTTCAATTGAGGCCGGACACTAAGCCGGCTAACGACGCTCGCGGCGTGCCGCTTCGACGGCAATCGCGAGCAACGCCTGCCGGCCGATCGGCTCCGCCAGATCGGATCGCTTTCGGATTTGCAATACCGCGGATTGCAGGGCGGCCAGCGCGCGTGCAATCGTGTCGGCATTCCATCGGACGAGGGCGTTCTCGATGAGCTTGCGGCGTGTGAAAAAAATCGGGGGCCGCGCAGATGCAACGGCTGCCGAGGCACTACGCCCGTCAGCGTCCATGGCGGCGCGCATCAATTGCAGCGACTGAAACCGACGAAGCGCCGATCCCAGGATTTGATTGGCCGCCTGGTTGCTGCTTGCGCACAGACGTCCAAAAGCAAGGTCGAAGCTGGCGATATTCCCTTCCAATGCCGCATCGATGGCGTCGTCAACGGATAGAGCTGACACGTCTCCGGCCAGGCGCTTTACCTGCTCGAGTGTGATCTTGTTGGCGCCTGCGGCATATAAAACAAGCTTTTCCAGCTCCCCGCGCGAGGCAAGGCGGTCTCCACCGAGGCTGCGCTTCAGCGCTTGCCTTGCGTCCAGATCGATAGACAACCCGGCCTTTTGCAGTTCGTCGTCGATCAGGGTGTCAATCGTTCGACCTTCGTCGGCGTAGCAAGGCAGGGCCATCGCATGCTCTGATGCCTCGACGCAGTTGCGCAACGGATTCCCCTTTTTCAGGTCGCCTGCTTCTATCAAAATAGTAGCATCGCCTAGAGGGTTGGCCGCGAAGAGTCTTCACATCCTCGGCCAACGCTTTTTGTACGCCTGCGTTCCGCACCCAGATCAAACGGCGGTCGGAAAACATCGGCACGGTTCGCGCTTCATCGACGAGGCGACCGGGCTGCTGTTCGATCTCGACAGCATCCAGACGAACGACGGAGAAGGGATCGTCGGGCGAAAGACCCGTTGACGCCGCGACTTTTCGTGCGCGCTCGGAGACAAGCCCACGATCCGGCCCGTAAAGCAGGACGATGCCCGTGGTCCGGCTTTGCCGGGCCAGCCAAGCGTCGACCTCATGTGCCTTTTTCTGCGCCATGAACCTCGCCTACTGCATCGTCCCGAAAATCGGAATCGATTTTTTCGGTAAGGCACAATGCATAGATTAGAAAGCCATACAGCGTCCTTTGCGTGTCCGAAAGGACGCGCGGCGCCGTATCACAGCTTCGCCTCGCGATGTATCGCGTGTCTCGCTTTTTCTGGCGAAGATTTGCGATGCCTACCGAAGCAACAGGCGAAGCGGGGCGGAAGTCTTAAGAATTCCAAAGTCCACCCCGGCCCGAGCGCCCGGCGATAGGAACGCCGCCGAGACAGATTGCGAGGCCTTGCTCCTCACACTCGCCTTTCGGCTCTGAAGTTCCTCGAAACGCTGGCGCTCGCACCGCTACGCCTAAGCTGGACAAGGCTCAGGCGGAACCCATCGGAGGGATCGCCTCTAGCCACAAATTGTCGTCCAGCCGGTCTGTGAAAGCGGCGATCAGCCGCTTGGCCGCGATACTCGCCCCATGTGCGTCGGGAAGCGTGTCATCGACCCGGCGGGCCGCCTCATAAACTTCAATGATCAGAGCCAGATTGAGCGGGGTGAGAATATCACCGGCAACGACGATCTGCCGAGCGGCCATGGGCGCCTCCTAGTCGATACACGCCGGTGCATACTGGCATTACCCGCCATTGCCCATGTCTTCCCGGCGCTCGACGAGTATGTCACGCATTGCCGCTACCAAGGCTAGGCATTTCGTAGAATGAGAGGGTGTAAGAATGTGCAATGCAGCCGGTGACCATCCGCCAGAAGGCGGATGCACCGTACTCCACTGCCGTCACGACATTCAGCTTGCCGCGACCGAACCCGAGGCGGGGCAAAGGGGAGCCCTGACGACCTCAATAGCCCTCACATGTCATACGTGTGAGAGTCTTGGCGGCCAATGATTCGACCAAAGCGCCTCTGCCTGCCAATGATGCTGGGCCGGCGCGCTGTGGAGCGCATTCTGACGCTTGGTACCCACCGCCGGATGCCCGTTTTAGGGTGAGGTGCAGACCTTCATCTGAGATGGAAGATTGGCGCTGTCTGCTGCCAGCGATAGAGTACATCCGGCTCGTGCTCCTCGTTCCGGCTGCCGTCGGTCTCAATGACCGCAACGAAGCCACGCTTTTCGTAAAACCTCCGCGCAAGTATGTTCTTCTGAAATGTCCAGAGTTGCAGACTTGATGAAGCCGCTTTCGCCACTTGCAGAAGAGCATCACCGGCTCCCCTTCCCTGGTGTTGTGGCAGCACATAGAGTTGATCGATCCAACCTTCTCGGAAGGCGATGATGCCGATTATTTCGGCGTCAGCCGCACCCCATACATCACATTCCACGAAGACGTGTTCTCTGAAGTAGGCTCGATCCCCTTCCGGAGTGTGAAGCCCTGCCAACCACGGAAGGCGCTCGTCAAATGCCGTCCGATGGATGGTGGCAGCACGATCCATCTGCTCCAGTGTCAAACGTTTCAGCGAGTAGGACATGGGATGTATCAACTCGGGTCGATCACTCAATGGTGCGCAGGCGCGGCTTTTCAGCCCTTGGGTACCAAACGTCAGGCTTTCACCCGAGAACATGATCCCGAACCGAAGGTCAAGATCACGCGAGAATCAAAAAGTCAGAGCACGGTGACGACTCCAGGAGAAATCGCCGTGCCCAGGAACTCTTACGGAATTCGCTCGAAGCCGCGGCCAGCCGTCCCGAGGCGGCGTGGATTCGGAATGCACGAACCATAATCCAAGGAGGTCCAGCGCCCCGCTCAGGGCCCAAGAACAAGTCGCCACCCCAGTCGATCGCGCCCGGCGAGTGTTGGGAGCCATTCAGTCGCCGGGCGCCGGTCGCGGCGACGCTTAAGGCCTGGAGGACGGCCGCAACACCCCGATAATGCGGTTTGCCGCGTCGAATTCCTATGGGCAGATTTACCTACCCTTGCCGCCCGTGTTGCGACCCGGACGTACGAAGCAGAGCTTTGGTTTCCGGGCGCTGGACTGGGGCCCCTACCGAACGAAATCAGAGCCGATGAAGGACGACTTACCTGTCTTTGGCGGACTGTGATGCGCGCTCGCCTGTGGGCGCAGTTTTTCTCCCTGCCTTGGGTTCCGAGGCCAGGCCGCCATCGCTATCTGGTGACGCCAAGACCTCGACCCGTTTGAGTAACCCCAACACAACGAGCGCCAGCGCCGTCGTGAAGACTGCGATCTGCCAAAAGCCCAACCCGCATGCGAGGCCGACCGCCGCGGCCAGCCACATGCCAGCGCCGGTCGTCAGCCCGTGGACCTCGCCCTTTGAAAAAATGATCAGGCCTGCCGCTAGGAAAGCAACACCTGCCGTGACAGCTTCGACGAGACGGATCGGATCGACGCGGATAGAATTCACCCCGGAAGAAGTCGACATGGGCGATTTCGATCGTCAGCACGGCGATCATCGCTCCGGCAAGACACACCAGCATGTGGGTGCGCAGCCCCGCCGGACGCCGCTGCCACTCCCGCTCGAAGCCAACGGCAGCGCCGAGCACAGCGGCCAGCAGAAGCCGCGCCGCGATGACCTGAAAGGACAACCAGGTTTGCGTGCCGAAGTCGGAGAGGAACTGTTCCATACGATCCCTTGTCTTAATCGAAACGTGATGGACCGGCCGGCAGTTCCGCAGCCGGCCTGCTTCTATTGGACTTCGAAAACGAACGCTTTCACAAGGACGTCCGCTTCATCGACTGCGAAGGCTCGAAAAAGGGGACTTTCCTCAAGCAGCCTCCAACGTCGCGCCTGTTCCAGCTCGGCAAACTTTTGGAGGAAGCCGCCGCTTTCGAGGACGACATCACGCACGGTGAAAATCGCGTGGCCGCCAGGCCTGGTGATTCGCACGAGTTCGTCGAGAGACGATGGCGGAGCGTGGCCCTTCGTGAATACGCCTGCCGACAGGAAGGCCGCAAAATGGCCGTCCGCCCAGCCCAGTTCGCTTCCGAGCGCAGCGGGCACAAGGCGGGCATATGCGCAGCGCTGCCGTGCGATCGCCAGCATTTCCGCGGAGAAATCGAGGCCCTCGATTTGGTCATAGCCAAACGCCCTCAGATAAGGGCCGGAAAGACCGGTGCCGCAGCCGGCGTCGAGGAGGGGTCCAGAACCGCGTGGAACATATCGGGCAACGAAGCCCGCCATAATGAAGGGCAGGCAATAGCCCGAGGATGCGGTGTCCCGGTCGTATTCGCTGGACCAGGATCCGTAGGCACCGGCAAGTTCAGCGTCGCTGGTCGCCGCATAAACTTTTGCCAGCACGTCACTTCGAGGACGGCCACTCATGCCTGGTACCCTCTCCGCATTCGCCGCTCCAATGCCCTCAGCGCCAGAGACAGGCCGACGGTGAGGATAAGATAGATGTAGGCTACGATAGAGTAGGTCTCGAAAAAGCGGAACGAGCCAGAGGCGTAAATCTTGCCCATTTGGGTGATGTCGGCAACGCCGAGCACAGAGACGAGCGAGGAGTTCTTCACCATTGCGATGAAGTCGTTGCCGTAGGGCGGCAGTATGATGCGAAACGCCTGCGGCCAGACGATGTGCCGGAAACGCCGGTAGCGGCTGAGCCCCAAGGCCTTGGCGGCTTCGATCTGGCCCTTGTCTACTGCCTGTATCCCAGCCCTGAAAATCTCGGCGATGAAGGAGGAATAGGCGATGGTAAGCGCGATGATCGCCCGCCACATCAGCGAAAAATCCCGCACCTGCATCGGTTCAATGATGCCTGCTGCTTGAAGCGGAAAGGACAGCCAATTCCAGGCGACGACAAGCGCCGGCGCCCCGACGAACGCGATCCAGAACAGGAGCACCAGGATCGGTACGCCACGGATGATCTCGACATAGAACCGTGCGACCTGTCGGAGCCAGGTGGAACCCGATAGACCCATAAGCGCAACACCGAGTCCAAGCAGAGACGCCAATGTGTAGCCCATAAGCGTCACAAAGATCGTGATGCCGATGCCCTTCGCTATAACCGAGAAGACCTGCGAATAGAGGTCGTTCGACGCCACGAACAGCGCCACCGCGATGGCGATGGCCACAGCGGCCGCGAGCCACCAGGGAAACTGTTTCTTTCCGTCGGATTGCGCGGAAGGCAGCATCAGTAAGCAGCGAAACAGGAGGGGTCGAGAGTGGCCTTCGAGAGGATTCCGCGCTCTTGCAGGCAGGACCGACGCCCTTTCGCGAGGCGGAGCAACTTTGCGGTGATCAGAGTGGCGATCTGCTCTGCACACCGCCCGTGCCAGAGTTTTTCGTAGACCCTCGCCACAGCGGATCCACAACGGAGAGGGAAAAAAGGGGCAACCGCCACTACTGGCCCATCTTGTAGTCGAGGAACCACTTCTTGTTGAGCGCGTCCAGCGTGCCGTCGGCCTTCAGCGCAGCGATGGCCGCGTTAATCGGCGCCACGAGGTCGGAGCCCTTCTGGAAGATGAAGCCGAAATCCTCGGTGCCGAGCGGCCCTCCGATCAACTTCAGGCCGCCGTTCGACGCATCGACATAGCCCTTGCCCGCGGTCCCATCTGTAAGGACAACGTCGACATCGCCGGTTTTCAGAGCTTGGACTGACGCGCCGAATGTCTCGAACAATTTGATGCGCGGGTTCTGTTCGTTGCCGTCGAGCACATTGTAGACGGCGACAAAGAAGGGCGTCGTTCCGACCTGGGCGCCGACCAATCCGTCCTTGAATTCGGAAAAGCTCTTCGCATCGGAGAAGCGGCTTTCATCGCCACGCACCAGCATGAACATTTCCGACCGCATGTAGGGGTCGGAGAAATCGACCTTCTCCTTGCGCTCGTCCTTGATCGTGATTCCCGTCATGCCGATCTGGTACTGCCCGTCGGAGACGGCCTGGATCATCGCATCCCAGCTGGTGTTCTGGTACTCGACCTTGAAATTCAGCCGCTTGGCGATCTCGTTCATCGCATCATATTCCCAGCCGATCTGCTGGCCGGTCTTGGGATCGACGAACTGCAGCGGCGGGTAAGCGTTCTCCGTCACCACAACGACCGTCTTGCCGCCGAGATCAGGCAACGCCTGAGCAAGTGCTGCGACCGGAACGAGAAGGCAGGCCAGAAAGCCGGCGAGCAAAGGCTTCAATAGGTTCATGACGCGCTCCTGAGATGTCCATCCGGGTGTCGAGTGTGGACTTTACCTACGGCACAGATTCAAAAACATACAGCGTCCTTTGCGCGTCCGAAAGGACGCGCGGCGCTGTAGTGTGCTTGCAAGCAGGAGCGATGCCGGACCCCACCTGATAGCGGGAATGGAATTGCGATGGCCCAAAGAAAAAGGCGGCCGAAGCCGCCTTTTTCGGAATAACGCGCCAAGGATGTTATTCGGCTGCCTTTTCGGCCTCGGCTGCTGCCTGAGCGGCTGCCTTGGCTTCCGCGGCGTCCTGAGCGGCCTTCTCGGCTGCCAGCGCCTCGGCTGCTGCAATCTTCTCAGCCTCGATCTTCGCCTTCTCGGCGACGAGCGCCTCACGCTCCGCGTCGTTCAGCTTGCGAGCGCGCACGCCGGTGTTTTCCGAAATACGGGCCGACTTGCCGCGACGGTCTCGCAGATAGTAGAGTTTGGCGCGGCGCACCTTGCCGCGACGCACGATCTCGACGCCTTCGACCATGGGTGAAAACACGGGGAACACGCGCTCCACGCCTTCGCCATAGGAAATCTTGCGGACCGTGAAATTCTCCTGGAACCCCGATCCCGAGCGCGCGATGACGACGCCCTCATAAGCCTGGACGCGGGTACGCGTGCCTTCGGTGACGCGCACCTGAACGCGCACGGTGTCGCCTGGCTGGAATTCAGGAAGCTTGCGCTTCGCTTCGATTTTTGCGGCCTGTTCGGCCTCGAGCTGACGGATAATGTCCATCTCGAAATACCTCTTTTTGCTTCTCGACAGCCAGAGCGCCCGTCCCTTGCCTGACAGTCCCGAGACCGC
This sequence comes from uncultured Alphaproteobacteria bacterium, assembly GCA_963735385.1. Taxonomy (GTDB): domain Bacteria; phylum Pseudomonadota; class Alphaproteobacteria; order Rhizobiales; family Rhizobiaceae; genus CAVTKY01. The sequence continues at coordinate 199,592 of CAVTKY010000025.1, forward strand.
GCGGCTATGCCTTTTCTTCCAAAACGTTCAGAAAAGGCAGGGGCGAATTCACCGTTCTTATTGACGGGCCCGGAGGATTATTCCCCCGGTTTCGCGCCGGCACATACACGGTTCCACGGTACTTGTCACGTGATCGGGACGTCTTTTTTTCCCGATTTTGCTTGCCGAAGGACGGAGATCAGGTCCGGCCTGCGTTCCGCAGTCAGCCTTGCAGCCTGTTCATGCCGCCACGCCGCGATCTTTGCGTGATTTCCGGAGGTCAGCACCTCGGGGATCGTCCGGCCCTCGAAAACCTGCGGACGTGTGTAGTGCGGATGCTCGAGCAGCCCGCTCTCGAAGCTTTCTTCCGCACCCGAAGCCTCATTGCCCATGACCCCCGGCAGCAGCCGCACAACCGCATCGAGCAGGACATGTGCCGCGATCTCGCCGCCGGACAGGATATAGTCGCCGATGGAAACTTCCTGCAGACCGCGGGCTTCTATCACGCGCTGGTCGACGCCCTCGAATCGTCCGCACAGGATCACCGCACCGGGACCTGCGGCGAGTTCGCGAACGCCCGCCTGTGTCAGCGGACGCCCCCGCGAACTCATCACGATGCGGGGACGCGGGTCGCCTTCCGGCGAGGCTGCATCAATGGCTTTGGCGAGGATATCGGCCCGCATCACCATCCCGGCTCCACCGCCCGCCGGCGTGTCGTCAACCGTGCGATGACGGTCGGTTGCAAAATCGCGGAGTTGAATAGCCTCGAGCGACCAGGTGCCGGCCTCCAGCGCACGCCCGGCAAGCGATAGACCGAGCGCACCCGGGAACATTTCCGGATAGAGCGTGAGGACGCTGGCGCGGAACGTCACCGGTTGCCTCCGGCGCCCTTCGGCCCGCGGGGACGCCGCTCTGGACCAAAGCCTCCCTTTGCCGCGCCGAAATCCGGACGCGGTCCATCGTCAACGTCGTTGTCGTCGACAAGCCCAGCCGCGATGGGGTCTATCGTGATCGAGCGGCTCGAAAGGGAAACCTCCGTCACGGCAGCCTTCGTAAAGGGGATCAGCACATCGCCGTGTCCCACAAGCGCGGCTTCCAGGATGTCTCCGCCGCCGAAGTTCTGGATTGAAGTCACCCGGCCGATCACCGCGCCGGTATTATCGCGGACATCGAGACCGACGAGATCGGCATGATAGAATTCCTCATCTTCGAGATCGGCGGGCAGGGCGGAGCGGTCCACAAATAGGCTTGTGCCGTTTAATGCTTCCGCAGCGTTGCGATCGTTCACGTCCTTGAAGCGGACCACCACCACAGTGCCTTGCGGGCGGATATCGACGATCTCAAAGGTGCGGCCGTCCTTGGTACGAAGCGGTCCGTAGTCGCCGAGCGCCAAGGGCTCAGCCGTAAACGTCTTGACGCGCACTTCACCCTTGATGCCATGCGCTGCGCCGATCACGGCCAGCTGAATACGATTGTCGAGTCTTCGGCATAGGTTGGATCCTTTGCCCGTCTCTAGCGCCCAGCCGGTTGGTTTTCAATCAGTGGTCTTCACCACATGCTAACCCGATACCGTCAGCATTAGCGTGAACTCAATCGCGAGCCGCCATGCAGGAATTCCTCATCTCCGCCCGACAGGACCTTCTCGACGCCCGAGCCGACTGGCTGAGAACGCTCGGCCTGGAGCGACGTCTCGCTGCCCTGACCCTCGACGCCTATGAGCGCGACACGCGCCAGTTCTTCCAGTTTCTTACCGGCCACTGCGGCGGTGCGCCCGGCATTTCGGACATCAAGGAGCTGCGGACGGCTGACCTTCGCGCCTACCTCGCGTGGCGCCGCTCGACCGGCGTCGGTGCGCGCACGCTGGGACGGGGCCTTGCCGGGGTGCGTTCCTTTCTGCGCTACCTGGAGAGGCGCGGCGTTGCCAATGCCGCAGGCGCGGCCGCACTTCGCGCGCCGAAGCAGCCGAAATCGCTCCCGAAACCATTGACGGCTGCGGATGCCAAACGCGTCGTTTCATGCGGCGAGCAACTTGCCGAAGAACCGTGGATCGCTGCGCGCAACGCGGCGGTTCTGACGCTGCTTTACGGTTGCGGTCTGCGCATTTCCGAAGCGCTCGGTCTTTCCGGGACCGAATTGTCCGGTTCTGGCGACATCGTTCTGCGGGTGACGGGCAAGGGCGGCAAGACACGCCTTGTGCCGGTGCTTCCCGTCGCCTTGAAGGCGGTTTCCGAGTACCGCCGGCTGTGCCCGTTTCACCTCGGCGCCGAGGGTCCTCTGTTCCGGGGGGCGCGTGGCGGACAGCTCAATCCGGCCATCATCCAGCGCGAAATGCAGAAGCTGCGCTCGGCGCTCAATTTGCCGTCCACGGCGACGCCGCATGCGCTTCGCCACTCCTTTGCCACCCACCTGCTTGGGCGCGGCGGCGACCTCAGGACCATCCAGGAACTGCTCGGTCATGCGAGCCTGTCAACGACACAGATCTATACCGGCGTGGACACTGCGCGGCTGCTCGAAATCTATGAGGCTGCGCATCCCCGCGCCTGAAGTTGAACCCGATACAATTCTCGCTCTCCGTTTAACGGTTTCGCCGCATTTTGCCCGTAGGACTTGCTTCATGAAGCGCGCTATAGTCATTGCAGACCGGGCAGCCCTTGCGACACTGAAATTGCTCGCGGCGGTCAACACCTTGTTTCTGATTTCGCTGTCGTTGCGATCGCCTTGCGACCGCCAGCGCGAAAGCCGAAGTCCCGCCTGTACCGGCAGCGATATGCTGGCGGCTCTTGAGAGGGATGATCCCACTGCGGTCGCGTCGATCCGCGCCGAAGCCTCAAGGGTGCCGAACGGAAAGGGCCTGCTCTGGAAGGTCGAAAAGGACGGCCGCGTTTCGTTCCTGTTCGGCACCATGCACATGACCGACCAGCGCGTCACAAGCCTTTCGCCCGCTGCCCGCGAGGCCTTCGAGGCGTCCGGAACTCTCGTGGTCGAAACCACGGATGTGCTCGATAAGACGCGGATGATATCCGCCCTCATGCAAAGGCCGGAATTGACGATGTTCACGGACAGCACGACACTGAACTCGCTGTTGCCGGCGGACGAGGTTGGGGTCGTGAATGCGGCGCTCGACCACCGCGGCATCCCGCCCGCGAGCGTGGCCAGGATGAAACCATGGCTGCTGTCGGCGATGCTCGCGCTGCCCGCCTGTGAACTCGCGCGTCAGGCGGAGGGAGCGCCGATCCTCGACGTTAAACTCGCGGAAGATGCGAAAGCTTCGGGAAAGTCGGTGCAAGGACTGGAAACGGCCGTGAGCCAGCTCGAGGCGATGGCCTCCTTGCCGATGGACTTCCACATTAAAGGCCTGGTCGAAACCCTGAAGCTCGGCGACCGCATCGACGATGTGATCGAAACCATGATCGTCCTCTATGCGAACGGCGATACCGGAACGTTTTGGCCGCTGTTCAAGGCCGCGATGCCGCGCAGCCTGGAAGACGAGGCCGGCTATGCAGCCTTCGAGCAAACGATGATCACCGCGCGGAACAAGGGGATGGCTGAACAGGCTAATCCTATCTTGACCACTGGCAATGCCTTCATCGCGGTCGGCGCGCTGCACCTTCCGGGGCGCGACGGACTTATCGAACTGTTCCGCCAGGCGGGCTACGCCGTCACGGCGGTGAATTAATTCCAAAGCGCGGCGGCGAGGGGGAGTTCTCTGGGCGAATCTCGAGAGGGCTAAGTCGCTGCAGCAGGACTGTGGACCGATTTCAGGTGTACCGCAGTGGTCTTGTCCTATGGGCCTACTTGGGCCTGCTCGAATCCGCTCTAAGTATTTGTTTTTCCGCAATTCCGGACGGAAAATCGGTTCCCACTTTTCCTGGAATTGCTCTAGATGAAACCGTTTGTCGGTTCGCGCGTTGTGTTTGCATCCGAATAACGGAGGAACCGCAATGGCAACGCCTGTCCGCAGCTCAGATCCGCGAGATCCGCGGCTCGATCCGATGAATCCAATCCCGCCGGCGGATTCCGATCCATTGAACCCTCGGCCTTCTACGGTCGATCCGCGCATCGACAATCGCACCATGGTTCAGTCCAGAACCGGCAACGGTATCTTGATCGCGGCAGTGATCGCGGTTCTGGCTGTTATCGCTTATTTCATGTTCGCTGGCGGCGCGCCGACGCCCACAGACGAGGCCGCACCTCCGGCGACAACCGAGCCCGCACCGACAGGAACGGCTCCGACAGAGCCCGCAACGCCTCCGGCAACTGCCCCGGCTCCTGACGCGACTGCTCCTGCCGAACCTGCGCCCGCGCCTGCCGAACCTGCACCTTCGGGTACAGCACCGGCTGAGCCGGCAACGCCCCCGGCGACGGCTCCCGACGCAACCGCTCCGGCTGAGCCTGCACCGGCACAGCCTGCGCCGGCCGCACCGGCTCAGTAAGCGTTGGTCTACAACGTAGCGATAGTTGGCCACACGTAATGATAAACGGCCCGCGACAAACGGGCCGTTTATTCGTTTTGTCCGGATCCGGGTTGGCGCGGACGGCGGTGCGATCCGGTACGCGCCGGAGCCGCGCGCGTTAGATATGGATCGGCTTGAAGAAAGTCGCCAGCGCCGCTTCCTTTACGGCCTCCGACATGGTGGGATGCGCGTGGCAGGTCCGGGCAAGGTCTTCTGACGAGCCGCCGAATTCCATCAGCACCGCAGCCTCGTGGATCATCTCTCCCGCACCGAAACCGACAATGTGCACGCCGAGCACCCGGTCGGTCGCCTTGTCCGCGAGGATTTTCACAAAGCCGTCGGTGTGCAGCATGGCGCGTGCGCGGCCGTTGGCGGTGAACGGGAACTTGCCGGCCTTGTACTCGACGCCCGCCGTCTTCAGCTCCTCCTCGGTCTTGCCGACGGAGGCAACTTCCGGGCTCGTATAAACGACACCGGGGATCACGTCGTAATTCACATGGCCCGCCTGGCCGGCAATGATCTCGGCCACCGCGACGCCCTCGTCTTCAGCCTTGTGCGCCAGCATCGGCCCGGCAATCACATCGCCGATCGCATAGATTCCCGCGACATTGGTTTTCAAATGCGCGTCTGTCTTGACGCGGCCGCGATCATCCAACTGAACGCCCGCCTCGGCAAGCCCGAGCTGGTCGGTGTATGGTTTGCGGCCCGTGGCAATCAGGACGACATCGGCCTCGATCGATTCCGCGATTCCGCCTTTGACCGGCTGGAAGGTTACTGTTGCGCCAGCCTTCGATTTCTCCACGCCGGTCACCTTGGCGCCAAGCTTGAATTCGATACCCTGCTTGGCCATCATCCGCTGAAGTTGCTTGGCAACTTCGCCGTCCATGCCGCCGAGGATAGTATCGAGGAACTCCACGACGGTTACCTTCGACCCGAGCCGCGACCAGACAGAGCCGAGTTCCAGCCCGATCACGCCACCGCCCACCACCACCATGCGTGGGGGCACCTTCTCCAGTTCGAGCGCCCCGGTCGACGACACGATGACCTTCTCGTCGAACGCCACCTCGACGCCCGGGATGCCAGCGACGTCCGATCCGGTCGCAATCACGATGTTCTTCGTCTCGATTTCCTGCACCTTGCCGTCGTCACCCGCGACAGCGACCTTTCCGGCGCCGAGCACCCTGCCAGCGCCGCGAAAGGAGTTGATCTTGTTCTTTTTGAAGAGGAACGCGACGCCGTTCACATTGGCGCTGACAGTCGCATCCTTGTGCGCGAGCATCTTCTTCAGATTGAGCTTCGGCTTGCCGACTTCGACACCCAGTTGGTCGAAACTGTGTCCGGCCTCGGCGAATATTTCCGACGCATGCAGCATCGCCTTCGACGGAATGCACCCGACGTTCAGGCAGGTTCCGCCGAAGGTTTCGCGCTTTTCGACCACCGCCACCTTTAGCCCAAGCTGCGCGGCCTTGATGGCGCACACATAGCCCCCCGGGCCGGATCCGATCACGACAACGTCATAAGCCATTTTCGCTTTTCCTGGTTTCCTTGGAGCTAGCCGCCCTGCTATCAATTTTCAACGCAATGCATAGGAGCCATCCCAAAATGGCGTGGACTAACTGACCGGAACGTACACGCAGCGCCTCACCGCTCTTCCTCCGGGAAACTCCATATCTCTTCGGATAGGATGCCGTTAGACAGGGCGGCGCGCTAACTCATGTCATCAGCTGGACCAGCATCAGCACCAACCCGATGATCGAAGCGAACCAGACGATCGTGCGAATGACAGGGATGCCGGCCGCATAGATCGCCACATAGAGGACGCGCGCCACCAGCCAGAGCCAGGCGCCGGTCGCTCCGAGGCCGCCGGCCTTGCCGGTGACGACAAGCGCCAGGGCGAGGGCAACGAAGGCCGGGTAGGTTTCGAGAAAATTCCTGAGCGCCCGCTGCAGCCGGCCGGCAACGACGACCTTCGACTCGCGCTTCTCGTCCCGAGGGCTGAACAGATAGCGCGGACCGAGGTCCAGCCCAGCACTCGCCTGGAGAACAACCTGAACCAGGAGCAGCACCACGCTCCAGCCGAGCACTGCCATTTCCGTCGTGGCGATTGCACCTTCCATAGCTTCCCCTCCCCTTGATGACTTGCATCAGTGTCTAAAGATCGAGCACCAGCCGCTCCGGGTCTTCGAGGCTCTCCTTGACTCGCACGAGGAAGGTCACGGCTTCCTTCCCGTCGACGATGCGGTGGTCGTAGCTGAGCGCCAGATACATCATCGGCCGGATGACGATTTGCCCGCCGACGACCATTGGCCGCTCCTGGATTTTGTGCATGCCGAGGATGCCGGACTGCGGCGCATTCAAGATCGGCGTTGACATCAGCGAGCCATAGACGCCACCATTGGAAATGGTGAACGTGCCGCCCTGCATATCGGCGACGCTTAGCTTGCCGTCGCGTGCAGCAAGACCCAGGCGCCCGATCTCTTGCTCGATCTCGGCGATGCTCATCTGATCGGCATCGCGCACGACCGGCACGACAAGGCCCTTGTCGGTGCCGACCGCCACACCGATGTGGGCATAGTTTTTGTAGATGATGTCTGTACCGTCGATCTCGGCGTTGACCGCCGGAATCTCCCTCAAAGCATGCGTCACCGCCTTGGTGAAGAAGCCCATGAAGCCAAGCTTCACGCCATGCTTCTTCTCGAACACGTCCTTGTATTTCGTGCGCAGGTCCATCACGGCCTTCATGTCCACCTCGTTGAAGGTGGTCAGCATGGCGGCCGTGCTCTGTGCCTCCTTGAGACGCCGCGCAATCGTCTGCCGGAGCCTGGTCATGCGGACGCGCTCTTCACGGACTTCATCCGTTGCCGGGGACGGCGCGCGGACTGCGATCGGGGCGGCCGGCTGCGCCGGCGCGGAAACGCCCCTGGCGATGGCGTCGATCACGTCGCCCTTCAGCACCTGCCCGCGCTTGCCGGAACCAGCAATCTGCTCGGCTGAAATGTCGCTCTCGGCGAGCATTTTTGCAGCAGCTGGAGCTGGCTGCATCGCCGGTTTTTTCTCCTGGATCGGCGGCTCGCCGGCAATGCGGGCGGTCTTCTCGGCCGCGTCCTTCATCGTGGCGGAACCGGCGCTGCCTGCCGCCTGCGCGACCGCTTCGGGCTTCGCCGCAGGCTTGCCCGCGCCGTCGCCGATCGTGCCGAGAAGCGCACCCAGACCCACCGTTTCGCCCTCCTTGGCCGATATTTCCGAGAGCGTGCCTGCGGCCGGCGCCGGCACCTCGACGGTCACCTTATCGGTCTCGAGCTCCACGAGCGGCTCGTCGGCGGCGATGGCGTCGCCAACCTTCTTGAACCACTTGCCGATGGTCGCCTCGGTGACCAATTCACCGAGGGTTGGGACGCGGATTTCGGTAGCCATGGTCTTTATCCGTTGCTTTTCAATTCGGTTCGATCATTCGCCCAGCGCATCGTCGAGAAGCGACTCGAGCTGTGCGAGGTGCTTCGACATCAGGCCAGTCGCGGGCGAGGCTGCCGCCGGCCGGCCGGTATAGCGCACGCGCTGGTGCTTGGCATCGATGTGGGCCAGCACCCATTCAAGATACGGGTCGATGAAGGACCACGCGCCCATGTTCTTCGGCTCTTCCTGGCACCACACCATTTCCGCGCCGCGGAAGCGGGAAAGCTCGGTGATCAGCGCCTTGGCCGGGAACGGATAGAGCTGTTCGACACGCAGCAGATAGACGTCGTTGATGCCGCGCTTCTCGCGTTCCTCGTAAAGGTCGTAATAGACCTTGCCGGAGCACATCACGACGCGGCGGATCTTAAAGTCCCGCGTCAGCTTGACCGTGTCCTTGCCGGGGTACTGTGCGTCATCCCACAGCAGCCGATGGAAGGAGCTTTCGCCCGAGATGTCCGCCAGCGTCGAAACCGCCCGCTTGTGGCGCAGCAGAGACTTCGGCGTCATCAGGATCAGCGGCTTGCGGAAGTCACGCTTCAATTGCCGGCGCAGGCTATGGAAATAGTTGGCCGGCGTCGTGCAATAGGCAACCTGCATGTTGTCTTCCGCGCAGAGCTGGAGGAACCGCTCCAGCCGCGCCGACGAATGCTCAGGGCCTTGCCCCTCGTAGCCGTGCGGCAACAGGCAGACGAGACCGGACATGCGAAGCCATTTGCGTTCGCCGGACGAGATGAACTGGTCGAATACGACCTGCGCGCCGTTGGCGAAATCGCCGAACTGAGCTTCCCAAAGCGTGAGCGCGTTCGGCTCGGCCAGCGAGTAGCCGTATTCGAAGCCGAGCACAGCCTCTTCCGACAGCATCGAGTTGATGACCTCGAAATTGGCCTGCGCTGCGGAAAGATTGTTGAGCGGGATATAGCGCCGCTCGTCACGCTGGTCGTAAAGCACCGAATGACGTTGCGAAAACGTGCCGCGCTCCGAGTCCTGGCCCGATAGCCGGATGGGGTTGCCGTCGAGCAGGATCGAGCCGAAGGCCAGCGCTTCGGCCGTCGACCAGTCGATGCCTTCGCCGGATTCGATCATTTTCCGGCGCGTTTCGAGGAAACGCCCGATCGTCCTGTGGGCTTCGAAGTCCGCGGGAACCTCGGTCAGCTTCTTGCCGATTTCCTTCAGCGACTTCACGGGCACCGCCGTCTTGCCGCGGCGCTGTTCGTCCTGGTTGTCTGCGGTCCTCAGGCCCGACCAGGCACCGTCCAGCCAGTCGGCCTTGTTCGGCTTGTAGGCCTGGCCCGATTCGAACTCCGCTTCCAGATGGGCGCGCCAATCGGCCTTCATCTTCTCGTATTCGCTTTCCGAAAGCAGGCCCTCGGCAATCAGCTTCTCGGCATAAAGCTGCCCTGTCGAGCGCTGCGTCCGGATCTTGCGATACATGATCGGCTGCGTGAACGCCGGTTCGTCGCCTTCGTTGTGACCAAAGCGGCGGTAGCAGAACATGTCGATGACCACTGGCTTGTGGAACACCATGCGGAACTCGATCGCGATCTTGGCCGCATAGACGACAGCCTCCGGATCGTCTCCGTTGACGTGGAAAATCGGTGCCTCGATCATCTTCGCCACATCGGACGGATAGGGCGACGAGCGGGAAAAACGCGGATTGGTCGTGAAACCGATCTGGTTATTGATGATGAAATGGAGCGTGCCGGCCACGCGATGGCCGCGCAGTCCCGAAAGCCCCAGTATTTCGGCCACCACACCTTGGCCGGCGAACGCCGCATCGCCGTGGAGCAGCAGCGGCAGCACTTTCGCGCGGTCTTCCAGTGGCACGATCTCGCCGCGCGAGCGGCCGGAAATCTGATCCTGCTTGGCGCGGGCTTTACCCATCACCACAGGGTCGACAATCTCCAGATGCGACGGGTTCGCCGTCAAGGACAGGTGCACCTTGTTGCCATCGAATTCGCGATCCGACGATGCGCCAAGGTGATACTTCACGTCACCCGAGCCCTCGACATCGTCCGGCGCGTAGGAGCCTCCCTTGAATTCATGGAAGATGGCGCGATGCGGCTTCGCCATCACCTGTGACAAAACGTTTAGCCGGCCGCGATGCGCCATGCCGAAAACGATCTCCTGCATGCCCATCGCGCCGCCGCGCTTGACGATCTGCTCCAGCGCCGGGATCAGCGATTCGCCGCCGTCGAGGCCGAAGCGCTTGGTGCCCTTGTATTTGACGTCGATGAACTGCTCGAAGCCCTCGGACTCGACCAGCTTCTGCAGGATCGCCTTCTTGCCGGGAGCCGTGAAAGCCACGCCCTTGTCCGGTCCCTCGATGCGCTCCTGAATCCAGGCTTTCTCCTTCGGGTCGGATATATGCATGAACTCGACGCCAAGCGTCGAGCAATAGGTCCGCTTCAGTAGTTCGAGCATCTCCCGGATGGTGGCGTATTCCAGCCCAAGCACATGGTCGATGAAAATGCGGCGGTCGTAATCCGCAGCCGTGAAGCCGTAGGCTTCCGGCGACAGCTCGTTGTAATCCTCAAGCGGCTTGGCGAGGCCGAGCGGATCGAGGTCTGCATGAAGATGCCCGCGCATGCGGTAGGCGCGGATCATCATGATCGCGCGAACCGAATCGCGCGTCGCCCTCAGCACGTCGGCATCGGAAAGCGTGCCGCCATCGGCCGCGGCCTTCTCCTTCACCTTCTTTTCGAAGTGCTTTTCGACGGTGCCCCAGTCGCCATCGAGGGCCGACACCAGTTCGCCGTTCGCGGCGATGGGCCAGTTGGGCCGGGCCCAGGAAGCACCCTCGGCGTTCTTCAGGACGTCCTTGGCGTCATCCTGAAGCGTGCCGAAAAAATCCTGCCACTCAACGCCGACAGAAGACGGATCTTCCTTATAGCGGGCATAGAGGGCCTCGATATAGTCGGCATTGCCGCCATAGAGGAACGAAGTCAGAGAAAGCTGGTCGTTGGCCTGATCTTGTCGTGCCATTCTTGTTGTCGGAGCGCTTGCTCCGTCTCCTTTGTCTAGGCAGTAGGGCATTAAGGCAGTAGGGCAATAAGTGTTAGTACTGCCTTACTGCCCTATTCCCCCACTCCCCCTATCCCTTAATCGCCTCGACCAGCGTCGTGCCCAGCCGTGCCGGCGACGGCGAGACACGGATACCCGCCGCCTCCATCGCAGCGATCTTGTCTTCGGCGCCGCCCTTGCCGCCCGAAATCACCGCGCCGGCATGGCCCATGGTGCGGCCGGCAGGCGCCGTGCGTCCGGCGATGAAGCCGGCCATCGGCTTCTTGCGGCCACGCTTGGCCTCGTCTTTCAGGAACTGTGCCGCGTCCTCTTCAGCTGAGCCGCCGATTTCGCCGATCATGATGATCGACGTGGTGGCATCATCGGCGAGGAACATCTCCAGCACATCGATGAACTCGGTGCCCTTGACCGGATCGCCGCCGATTCCGACGGCGGTCGTCTGGCCGAGACCGGCATTGGTGGTCTGAAAGACGGCCTCATAGGTCAGCGTTCCCGACCGCGACACGACGCCGACCGAACCCTTGCGGAAGATATTGCCCGGCATGATGCCGATTTTGCATTCCTCAGGCGTCAATACGCCTGGGCAATTGGGGCCGATCAGCCGCGATTTCGACTTATCGAGGCGGCCTTTCACCCTCACCATATCCATAACCGGAATGCCTTCGGTGATGCAGACGATCAGCGGGATTTCCGCCTCGATGGCCTCCAGGATCGCATCGGCCGCGCCTGCCGGCGGCACGTAGATGACCGATGCGTTGGCGCCGGTTCTTTCCTTGCCTTCCGCAACGCTCGCGAAGATCGGCAGCTGTGCGCCGCTTTCAACCGAGCCCCAGGTCTCGCCACCCTTCTTGGGATGGATGCCGCCGACCATCCTGGTGCCGTAATAGGCAAGCGCCTGCTCGGTGTGGAAAGTGCCGGTCTTGCCGGTCAGGCCCTGGACCAGGACCTTGGTGTTCTTGTCGACGAGAATGGACATTCGGGCCTTCTCTAATTCACTGTTGCCGAAAAGGATTGATGACACGGACAGACTCATAGAGTTGGCCGTGGTTGAGGTCTTCAGTGTAGAGCGTTTCAGCGCCACATTGCTTCGCCGCCGCAATCAACGCGGCGTCCCAGTAAGAAATCTGGAAACGGCGCGCAATTGCCGCTCCTTCGAGTACCAGCGCTGAGTTGACATCGACGATCGGCATCATCGAGAGCGTCTCCAACCAACGTGCGGCCGTCTGTTCATTCAAGTACTTCTTCTTCAATACGTTGACATAGAACTCGACGAGAACCTGCGCGGAGATGGTCGCTTGTGGCTCCTCGAACAGATCCAGCGAAATGGCCCATTTTCTCCGCTCACTGTTTCTTCCCGCTGCGGCGTAGATCAGAATGTTCGTGTCGAGGAAACTCGCGCCCGGCATATATTTCTTCCCGATCAAACGTGTAGTTGGACCCGAGGTCCGCCTCTGTCTTTTCGCTCAGTTCGCGCAGTTCCCGCTTCGCCTGCGCCAAACGATCCTCATTGCGCGTGAGGGTTTCAAAATGCTCACGAATGAGCGTGTTCACGGTCGTGCCGTGTTTCGCTGCATAGTCTCGCATCTTGCCCAAAAGCTGATCTTCAACTGCTAGAGTGAGGTTTGCCATCTTGTTCTCCACATACTTCCACATAAAATGTATGTGTGATTATGTGTAATTTCAAGCCGCCTTCACCGCAGCCACGATCTTCTTCGCAGCATCATCGAGATCGTCCGCTGGCAGCACGTTCAACCCGCTCTCGCGAATAATCTTCTTGCCCAGATCGACATTCGTGCCTTCGAGGCGCACAACCAACGGTACCTTCAGGCCGACTTCCTTCACCGCTGCAACCACGCCCTCGGCGATGACGTCGCAGCGCATGATGCCGCCGAAAATATTGACCAGGATGCCTTTCACGGCCGGATCGGCCGTGATGATCTTGAAGGCGGCCGTGACTTTTTCCTTCGAAGCGCCGCCGCCGACGTCGAGGAAGTTCGCCGGCTCCGCGCCGTAGAGCTTGATGATGTCCATCGTGGCCATCGCCAGGCCGGCGCCATTCACCATGCAGCCGATATTGCCGTCGAGCGCGACGTAGGCGAGATCGTGCTTCGATGCCTCGATCTCCTTCGCGTCTTCTTCCGAGAGATCGCGCAGCTCTACAAGTTCCGGATGGCGGAATTCCGCATTGCCGTCGAATGAGATTTTTGCATCCAGAACCCTGATGCGTCCATTCTTCATCACGATCAGCGGATTGACCTCGAGAAGGCTCATATCCTTCTCGACAAATGCCTTGTACAGCGCCGGGAACACAGCCTTGGCGTCTTCCGCAGCGGCGCCTTCGAGCTTCAAAGCCTTGCTCAGCGCAGCGACATCCTTGTCCGTGACGCCCTTTTCCGGATCGATCGGGAGAGTTATGATCTTCTCCGGCGTGTCATGCGCGACCGCCTCGATGTCCATGCCGCCTTCGGTCGAAACGACGAAAGAGACTTGGCCGACAGCGCGATCAACGAGAATGGACAGATAGAGCTCCCGGTCGATGTCCGCGCCATCTTCGATGTAGAGGCGGTTGACCTGCTTGCCAGCAGAACTGGTTTGCTTGGTGACCAGCGTCCTGCCAAGCATCTCCCTGGCGTTGGCGACGACCTCCTCGACGGACTTGGCAAGCCGAACGCCACCCTTGGCATCCGGACGGAGTTCCTTGAACTTGCCCTTCCCGCGGCCGCCGGCATGGATCTGGCTCTTCACAACATAGAGCGGGCCGGGCAGGCTTTTCGCCGCCGCTTCCGCTTCCTCCGGCTTGAAGATCGCAACACCATCGGCGACCGGCAGCCCATAGGTCTTCAGAAGCTGCTTGCCCTGATATTCATGAATGTTCATGACGGCGGTTCCCTGTTACTTCTTCGCCAGGTTCGGCGCGATGTTGACGCAGGCTTCGCAAAGCGCCCCAACGGCGCCTACAGAATGGTCGAACATCTTCTGTTCGGCCTTGTTCAAATCGATCTCGATGACGCGCTCGATACCGCCAGCGCCGATCACCGTCGGCACGCCGACATACATGTTCTTGACGCCATATTGGCCCGAAAGGTAGGCGGCGCAGGGCAGCACACGCTTCTTGTCCTTCAGATAGGCTTCCGCCATCTGGATCGCCGCAGCGGCCGGAGCGTAATAGGCCGATCCGGTCTTCAGAAGGCCAACAATTTCGGCACCGCCGTCACGGGTACGCTGCACGATCTGATCCAGTTTTTCCGCCGTGGTCCAGCCCATCTTGACAAGGTCCGGCAGCGGGATGCCGGCAATCGTCGAATAGCGGGTCAGCGGCACCATCGTATCGCCGTGACCACCCAACACGAAGGCGGTGACGTCCTCGACGGACACCTTGAACTCCTCGGCCAGAAAATAGCGGAATCGCGCGGAGTTCGAGCACGCCGGCCATGCCGACGACATGGCTTGTCGGCAGGCCGGAGAATTTCTGCAGCGCCCAGACCATCGCATCGAGCGGATTGGTAATGCAGATGACGAACGCTTTCGGCGCATATTTCTTTATGCCGGCGCCGACCTGCTCCATCACTTTCAGATTGATGCCGAGAAGGTCATCGCGGCTCATGCCGGGCTTGCGGGGCACGCCGGCGGTGACGATGCAAACATCGGCCCCTTCGATCGCGGCGTAGTCGTTGACGCCAGTGTATTTCACATCGAACCCGTCGACCGGGGAAGACTGAGCAATGTCGAGTCCTTTGCCCTGCGGAATGCCTTCGGCGATATCGAACAGCACCACATCGCCCAGTTCCTTGAGGCCGATAAGGTGAGCCAGCGTGCCGCCAATCATGCCGGAGCCGATGAGGGCGATCTTGTTGCGTGCCATGTTGGATGTTTTCCCTTTGTCTGTGACCGGGCAGTGACGGTGCCGGAAGAGCATTTAGGCCAGGAATGAGCGAGGGATGCGGCCAGAAGTTCCGCAGCCAATTACCTCCAACCGAAACAAAGTTCAAACGATAATTTTCGCATGAAGGATTTCAATCGTTTAGACGAAGTGGTGTTTACGTAAACGTCAACGTTTTTGCGAAACATTCCTAACTTTTCTGCTAACGTTGCTGCGGCACTATGTTTATGCCGTGCCTTGCCGACCACGCATCGAGCCAATCGCGACTTTGCATCTCCATCAGCCGCGAGGCGGTGCGCGCAAACTCGAAGGCTTCGGACCCTCGTTTGCCCTGGTAAATCTCGCCGGGCGGAGCGTCAGCGCTCATAACCAGCCGGGACTGGTGATCGTAGAGCGTGTCGATCAGCAGGATGAAGCGCTTGGCTTCATTACGCCGCGCTTCAGGAAGCACCGGCACATGGTCGACGAAGATCGTGTCATATTGCGCGGTGATCGCCAAATAGTCCCGTGCGGCGAGCGCTTTCTCGCACAGATCCGCAAAATTGAACCGCGCCGAATTGCCGGCAGCCCTCGGGACAGCCACATGGCGGCCCTTTACCGTGACCTGAGTGGCGGCCTCCGGAAGACCGTGGCTCACGGCGTCCCATGCCTCGTCCATCCGACGGTCCGTATCGGGACCGTTGGGCGTCATATAGACCGGGATGTGATTGAACTTCTCCAGCCGGTAGTCCGTTTGGGAGCCTAGCAGCAGAATCTCGGTGTGGTTCTTCAACAAGGCGACAAACGGCAGGAATAGCTGGCGGTTCAACCCGTCTCTGTAGAGATCATCCGGCCCGACGTTCGAAGTCGCCACCAATACGACTCCCTCCGCGAAGAGCGCCGAAAACAGCCGCGACAGGATCATCGCATCGGCGATATCGGTCACCGAAAATTCGTCGAAGCAAAGAACCCAGGCCTCCACCGCCAGCGCCTCCGCGACAGGCGGAATGGGATCGTCCTCCTTGACCGTGCCGTTCTTGCGAGCCTGGCGGTGCTTGTAGATGCGGTCCTGAACGTCGGCCATGAATGCATTGAAATGCACCCTCCGCTTGCGCTTCGCCGGCGCCAGATCGAAGAACATATCCATGAGCATTGTCTTGCCGCGCCCGACACCGCCATGGATGTAGAGGCCCTTGACCGGCGCGCGAGTTTCGCGGTTCTTGCCGAACAGCCAGCCCAGCGCGCTGGATTTCGCCGCCAAGCGCTTTGTAGAGATATCGCCGATCAGGCGATCCAGCGCGGATGCAACAGCAATTTGGTCCGGATCGCTGTCGATCTCGCCGAGCTCGACGAGATGATGATAACGCTGGACGACGGAAGGATGTGTCTGGAGGCCTTCGCGCAGATGCATGGACGTTCTTCAGCGCGGTGGCAACGGGGAAATTACTATCGGTTGAGCGAGATCGGCACGCCGCTTTCGGTCTGTCCGTCGAACTTCTCGGGGCCCGAAGAATAGAGCCGCGCCAATACCGAGCCGTTCGCATCATGCAGCGTCAGCTGCTTGCCTGCGACATTCCACGATTTGACGCCGTCGATCGGAGCGGGGCAGCGAAGCGGCCCGGCGCGGAAGCCGGCGCCAAACTTGGTCTGCGGCGTCGCGACCTTGCAGGTCTGGCCGGAAACCGAGGCGGTCCAGACACCGGCGACGCCACCGGCGGTAAGGTCGGGGGCGGCGGCGGGCGGTTCGGTCATCGCCGGAGCAGCGGCAACTTGCTGACCGGGAGCTGCCGGGAACTGGGAAGGATTGGTCGTGCCGGGCGCGGCCGGGGGAGGCAACTGGCTGCCCGTCACCGTGCCGGACGGCGCGGCAAGCAATGGCGGCGGCGGGTTACCCGACGACATCCGTTCGCTCTGGCATCCGGCCAAGGCCAGCGAAGCCATCGCCAACGCCAGAAAACCCGTCTTCGAAAAAGCCATCGTATGTCCTCCGTCGTGCGCACAATGCGCGCCGTCCGCCAGTCCCAGCGCCATAAAAGTGGCGATGTTTGGGAAATTTCAACCGCTTATAGTTAAAATACAGTTTCCTCTGCAACACTGTTGCAGTTCGGCAACTATATGCTGGAACGGCCCCCTGTGCTCGTCTCCTGGTTGTACGGCGTCGATCGTGGGGCTCGCGGCTTGCTCCAGCGCTTGCGACTCCTAATTCCCCACGGATGAAGCTATGGGTCGTAGACGAGTTTGTTCCGTCGGCCGGAGTGGTGGCATTGGCTGAAAGCATCGCGCGAACAAGGCGGCCGCTGCGCCGCAATCCCTACTTCCAAGGCCCCGCGACCGACCATTTCGACGGTCGCATCTTCTTCAATCCAGGCGGCAAGCCACCGGGTCCGCTGTCTCATCTTCTTCGATGGCAGTTGGGTGGCGGCAGGGCAAAGTGGCCTGCCTCCTGGCCGAGCCCCTTTCCGCCCGCAATACCCGATGCAAGGGTGTCCGGAGAGGGATTGCGGGTCACGATGGTCGGGCATGCGACCTTGCTCATCCAGGTCGCCGGACTGAACATTCTCACCGATCCGGTCTGGTCGAATCGGGTCTCTCCCCTCTCTTTCGCCGGTCCGAAGCGCGTAAATCCGCCGGGCGTCAGCTTCAGCGCGCTGCCGCCCGTCGATCTCGTTCTGGTCAGCCACAATCACTACGACCATCTCGATCTCGGCACGCTGAAGCGGCTCAAGCAGAAGCACGACCCGCTTGTCGTTACTCCGCTTGGAAACGATGCGATCATCCGGGCCGCGGTCAGCGAAATGAACATTTCCGCGCATGACTGGGGAAGCAGGCTGAAACATTCCGATTCCGTAACGGTTCATGTGGAACCCGCTCATCATTGGTCGGCCCGCGGCACACGGGATCGCCGGATGGCGCTATGGTCTGGCTTCGTGATCGACACATCTTTCGGGAAAATCTATTTCGCCGGGGACACCGGTTTTCATGCCGGCCGCAACTACAGGCTCCTGGCCAGGAAGCACGGCGGGTTCCGCCTTGCCATCCTGCCGATCGGCGCTTACGAGCCGCGCTGGTTTATGGAAGGGCAGCACCAGAACCCCGAAGAGGCGGTGCGCGGCATGATCGTGTGCAATGCCGCCTTCGCCGCCGGCTGTCATTGGGGCACGTTCCAGCTCACCAACGAAGCGATCGGTGAGCCGCGCGAGAAACTATTCGAAGCACTCGACGCCAACCGGATCCGGCGCGACCGTTTCCGCCCGATGCTGCCGGGCGAGGTGTGGGACGTGCCTATCTCGCCGTAACGGAAGGCATCGCCGTTTCGTGGCGGGGCACATCCGCGAGGGCCGCTTCCACTGGTAATTCCCGGCCGTTTCCGCCATATAGGCCCCAAACAGACTAGAGATTCCCGGACCGATGCCAGGCGGAGCGCAATTTGCGAAGATGAACGGGCTCGGCAACGAGATTATCGTTGCCGACATGCGCGGCCGTGCCGACCGCGTGACGCCGGCCGCCGCGATCGCGCTCAATGCCGACCCCGCGACGAAGTTCGACCAGATCATGGCGATCCATGATCCGAGGACCCCCGGAACCATCAACTACATCGAGATCATCAATTCCGACGGTTCCCCGGCGCAGGCCTGCGGTAATGGGATGCGCTGTGTCGTGCAGGCGCTGTCCTCACAGACCGGCCTCAAGACTTTCACCTTCGAGACTATCGCGGGCATCTTGACCGCAGAGGAGCATGACAACGGCCTGATTTCCGTCGACATGGGCAGGCCGCGTTTCGGCTGGCAGGACATTCCACTGGCGGAAGAGTTCCGCGACACCCGTATGATTGAACTGCAGATTGGCCCGATCGACGCTCCAGTCCTGCACTCGCCATCGGTCGCGTCCATGGGCAATCCGCATGCCACTTTCTGGGTTGATCGCGACGTCTGGTCTTACGAGCTCGACCGCTTCGGCCCGATGCTGGAAAGCCATCCGATCTTTCCAGAGCGCGCCAATATCTCGATTGCGCACGTCACGGCGCGCAACGCACTGACCTTGCGGACATGGGAGCGCGGCGCGGGCCTGACCAAGGCGTGCGGATCGGCGGCATGCGCGGCTGCGGTGAACGCCGCACGCACCAATCGCACGAACCGTACCGTAACCGTAACGGTTCCCGGCGGGTCTCTGAAAATAGAATGGCGCGCCGATGATCACGTCATGATGACCGGCCCGGCGGAGTGGGAATTTTCCGGCCTTTTCGATCCAGCCAGCGGCAGCTGGACCCGCGACCGGCAGGATGTCGCCTGATGGGCGTCGAGATCGTCACCTTCGGTTGCAGGCTCAACACCTACGAGTCCGAGGTGATGCGCCGCGAGGCTGAATCGGCCGGCCTGGGCGAGTTGAAGAACGGCGCCGTCATCTTCAACACTTGCGCGGTCACGGCGGAGGCGGTGCGCCAGGCCAAGCAGTCGATCCGCAAGGCGCGGCGGGAAAATCCGGATGCACGCATCGTTGTGACCGGCTGCGCCGCGCAGACCGATCCGGCTAGCTTCGCCGCCATGGCTGAAGTCGATCTGGTGCTGGGCAATGAGGAAAAGCTCACGGCTAATTCCTACCGCGCGCTGCCCGATTTCGGCGTCAACGATACGGAAAAGGCCAGGGTCAACGATATCATGTCGGTGCGCGAAACCGCGGGGCATATGGTTGACGCCATCGAGGGCCGAGCGCGCGCCTTCGTGCAGGTGCAGAACGGCTGCGACCACCGCTGCACTTTCTGCATCATTCCCTACGGTCGCGGCAACTCGCGCTCCGTCCCGATGGGAGCGGTGGTCGAACAGGTCAAGCGGCTGGCCGGCAACGGCTACGCCGAAATCGTTCTCACCGGCGTCGATATGACGAGTTATGGGTCGGATTTGCCCGGCGCGCCGAAGTTGGGACGGCTCGTCCGGACGATCCTCGCCCAGGCGCCGGATGTATTGCGGCTTCGCCTGTCTTCGATAAATTCCATCGAAGCTGACGGTGAGTTGCTCGAAATGATCGCCACCGAACCGCGATTGATGCCGCATCTGCACCTGTCGCTGCAGGCAGGCGACGACATGATCCTGAAACGAATGAAGCGGCGTCATCTGCGGGCAGACTCCATCCGCTTTTGCGACGATGTCCGGCGAATGCGGCCCGACATCGTATTCGGCGCCGACATCATTGCCGGGTTCCCGACAGAGACGGAGGAGATGTTTGAGAACTCGCTGAAAATCGTCGAGGAATGCGGACTGACACACCTCCATGTTTTTCCATTTTCTCCGCGCAACGGCACACCTGCCGCGCGAATGCCCCAGCTTCCGCGCACGGTTATCAAGGAGCGCGCCACGCGGCTTCGCGCCGCCGGGGAAATCGCCTACGAACGCCATCTCGATTCGCTTGTCGGGACGCGCCAGCGCATTCTTGTCGAGCGCGCGGGGCTTGGCCGCACGGAGGGCTTCACGCTTTCCCTGATTGATGGCGGCGTTCCCGGTGAGATTGTCGAAGTGAGGATCGTCGGGCGTGACGCGCAGCAGCTCATCGCCGAGCCGCTTGCGCGGCGAGCCGCCTGAAGCGAATTGAGCCGCTGTTGAGCCGTCATCCCGCTAACTTTTTGTTTTTGTGCAAGATCAGTCCGAAAAGCTGTCGGCTTTTCGGGCCGATACATACAGCGCCACGCGTCCCTTCGGACGCGCAAAGGCCGCTGTATCTCTCTAAACTTACGCCTCGTGCCTGCCGAAAATCGATTCCGATTTTCGGGCCGATGCGGTAGACGGACCAACGCATGGCCTTTGGATTCATCAAGAAAGTCTTCTCCTTCGGCAAGAAGGAGGTCGTCGAGGAAAAGATCGACGAGCAAGCGCCGCTGCCGCCCATCAACTGGGACTCGCTCGAGGCGCTGAGATCGGACGCGCCGGCGGTCGCGGAAGCGACGCCATCTCCGGTCGAAAACCGCGCCGAACCTCCAGCGGAAGCGCAACCCGTCGAGCCTCCCGTTCAGCCGAAGCCAATATCAGAGCCAGTTCATCCGACAGAACCGGCACTTGCGCAGAGGCCCGAGCCGCAGCCTAAGCCGGCTCCGGAAGAGCCTGCTCCGTTGCCCACTCCCGCTGAACCTGCTCCTTCACCAGTGCCCGAAGTACCGGCCCCAGTTCCTTCCCCTGCGGAGCCTTCGCGGCCGCCTGTGGAAATTCCGGTTCCGCCGGCCGAGCCAGCGCCGGAGCCGCAGCCGTCCGTCCCACAGGAAGTCCCGGAAGAACCGGCCCCGGCTCGCGAGACACCGCCAGCGGCAATTCCGACCCCGCCCGTGGAGCCTCAGCCAACACCAACGCATGCGCCATTGGACGTCCCGAGCCGCGCTGAAGACCGGTCACAAGAGGACCTTCCTGCCGCTGAGGCGCTGCCGCCTCTGCGGCAGCTGCCGCCGGTCGAACCACATCCCGTCCGGAGCGAGATTGCGCCGGAACCGACCCCTCTGCCTTCTCTTGAGACGCCTCCGCCCCCACTTGAGGAGAGCGCTGAGGCAAGGCTCCAGGTGTCCGACGAGGAGACCGCCCCTCCTCCGCCTGCCGACATCTCCTCCCCGACGACACGAGAACGGCAGGTCGGCAGCGCTGACGCCCCCCTCGCGCCGTCTTTGTGGGGGGAGGAAGAGGAGCAGGCCTCGGAGGAACGGAAGCCTTCCACAGCATCACAGCCCATTCCCGGCAAAGTCACCGTCGCCAAGGCGGTCGAAAAAAAGGCCGAACCCGAAAAGACGCCGGAGCCGGTGCCGAGGACGTCCTGGTTCCAGCGGCTGCGAGAGGGCCTGTCCCGGTCCTCGAAGGAGTTATCGTCCAACATTGCCAGCGTCTTCACTAAAAGGAAGCTCGACGATGACACGCTTCAGGATCTGGAAGATGTGCTGATCCGCGCCGATCTCGGCATGGAAACGGCGATCCGCGTCACCGATGCCTTGGCTTCGGGCCGCTACGGCAAGGACGTTTCCGAGGCCGAAGTTCGAGCCATCATGGCCGAGGAAGTAGAAAAGGTCCTTGCCCCGGTCGCGCTGCCGCTGGAACTCGATCTGTCGCACAAGCCCCATGTCATCCTCGTCGTCGGCGTGAACGGTACAGGCAAGACCACGACGATCGGCAAGCTTGCCGCCAAGCTGGTGTCGGGCGGTCTCTCCGTGACGCTTGCCGCCGGCGACACGTTCCGCGCCGCCGCGATCGAACAGCTGAAAATATGGGGCGAGCGCACAGGTTCCCCGGTGATTGCATCAAAGCTCGGCGCGGACGCCGCGGGCCTTGCCTTCGACGCGTTCCAGCAGGCGAAAGAGGCGGGATCGGACGTTTTGATCGTCGATACGGCGGGCCGGCTGCAGAACAAGGCCGAGCTGATGGCGGAGCTGGAAAAGATCGTCCGCGTTCTGGGCAAACTGGACCCTGAAGCGCCGCACACGGTCCTACAGACCGTTGACGCCACCACTGGCCAGAACGCGTTGAACCAGGTCGAGATTTTCCGCAACGTCGCCGGCGTGAACGGCCTTGTCATGACAAAGCTCGACGGGACGGCGCGCGGCGGCATTCTGGTGGCCATCGCGGCGAAGCACAAACTGCCTGTCTATTTCATCGGCGTCGGCGAGCAGGTCGACGACCTCGAACCTTTTTCCGCGAACGACTTCGCCAAGGCCATCGCGGGTGTTAGTTAGAGAGCGTTAGAGCCCGGCTCGAACCGTCTCCGGGTCTACTACTCAGGAAGAAATGAAGCGGACTCATATGAACGAACCGATCCTCGAGCGCGACCCATCCGACCCTCGCCGGAAAGAGGTCAACCCGCTCCTGAAACTCGTACTGGAACTCGGCCCGCTGCTGGTCTTCTTCTTCGCCAATGCGCGCGGCACATGGCTGGTGGAAAAATTTCCCGCGCTCCAGGCATTCGGCGGGCCGATCTTTGTCGCGACCGGCCTTTTCATGATCGCGACCGCTGTCGCGCTTACAGCTTCATGGCTGTTGACCCGAACACTGCCGATCATGCCGCTGGTGTCGGGTGTGGTGGTTTTCGTTTTCGGCGCATTGACGCTCTGGCTGCAGGACGATGTTTTCATCAAGATGAAGCCGACCATCGTTAATACGCTGTTCGGCGGCGTGCTGCTCGGTGGGCTTTTCTTTGGGCGCTCCCTGCTCGGCTATGTCTTCGATTCGGCATTTCACCTTGATGCCGAGGGGTGGAAGAAACTGACTTTCCGCTGGGGCCTCTTTTTCCTTTTTCTGGCCGTCGTCAACGAGGTCGTATGGCGCTCCTTCTCGACCGACACGTGGGTGGCATTCAAGGTCTGGGGCATCATGCCGATCACCCTTGCGTTTACCTTCAGCCAGATGCCGCTGATCATGCGCCATTCGTTGGACGAACGCGCCCGCAAATAGAAGCGGCAGGCGAACCGGCCAGAAGCTGAAGCTCGACACGTCGTCGACATGGGCGCGGACCGTAGCTCTATCAGGCATATCATCACGTTTACGGCCGCAAATAGTCACCTAAGCCACCAACCGAGGGGTGGCCTCACGACGTCGACGAGGCCGCCCATTCGATCCAGCGCCCGTGATAGTCGCATTTGGCGAGCTGTCGCGTTCCACCGCCCGGCCAGAGAGTCAAGCTCAGCGTCGCATAGGAATCCCTGGTATCGAGGGGTTCCATACGCAGCCACGCGACCGGAGAGTTTGCGCCGGCAGCACTGCCCGCTTTCGCCACGGCAGCCTCGATGGCCACCTTTTTCGTCTGCGGCATGTATTGCCACATGATTGAGTGAAAGAGCACGAAGACGGAACCGGCTTGCCGTTCGGCGAACCTGCGCGAGACGAACTCCGCCGCGTCCGATCTTTCAAGTTCAAATGGGACTTTCGCAGCCAGGTCGATCGCGGCGTCGAGCCGTGAAAGGCGCGCGGTCTGGTCGGCCCAGACATAGGAGCGGAGCCGCAGCCTGTCCGTCTCGTTCGTCACGTCGACCGGCGCGATGTCGCAGCCGCGGCGGGCTACGATTTCCACTCTTCCATCGAGCGACGGCATCGCGCCGCGGACCTCCGGTTGAAGTTGCGCCGGTGAGCCAGCATCACCCCATCCGACATTGCCATAGCGGTAGTGGAACCGGTCGAAAAGCAGGTTGAGCCCTGCACTCGAGCCGATCTCGTGCAGGGCTAACAGAAGGCCGGTCTCCCGCGCAATTGTCAGGAAGCCGGGCAGCAGCATCGCCGACCTGCCAATCTCGTTCGTTTGCGGCGCGCTTTCCAGCGATCGCGATAGTCTTTCGTCATTTCGCGCGATTGCCTCGAAAAGCACTTCGGCTATGGCGGCCTCGTCCGTTTCGTTTGGCGGGTAGATTCTGCTCAGCGCGCTATCCGCTCCCGACAGGACCAAGGCATGAAGACCGCCGCAGAGCCTGAGCGCCAGCGCGTCCTCCCGCGTATGACCCTGCCAGTCGAGCACGCGACGCCCGGTTGCAGTGCGGTGGTCAAGGCCTTTTGAAAGGGCGCGGCAGAGCCGACCGGTAAAGGTTGAACCGAGAGACTCACAGGCCGCCGCCTGATGGAGGAAATGCTCGCGGATCGCCGCTTGCTTGGCAGGGCCGCTGTTCACTGCGCGGCCGTTCCGGCAGGTGCAGCGGCCGCGGCTTCGATCTGTGGCATGAGTTCGCGAGCGATCGCCTCGGGCGTCAGCGGTCCGACATGCTTGTAAAGAATTTTTCCATCCTGTCCGACAAGGAAGGTTTCGGGCACGCCGTAGACTCCCCAGTCGATCGCCGTGCGTCCGGCATCATCGACGCCTATGGCATGAAACGGATTGCCAAGCTCTCCAAGAAATCGCCGCGCATTCTCGGGCCGGTCCTTGTAGTTCAGTCCGGCAAGGGTGAAGCGATTGTCCTTGGAAAGCTCAAGCAGCAGCGGATGCTCCTGCCGGCAGGGCACACACCATGAGCCCCAGACATTCACCAACGTCACCTTGCCCAGAAAGTCCGACGAATTGAGCCCGGGCAAATCGACGCCCTCAAGCGGCGGCAGTTTGGTTTCAGGCGCTGGTTCGCCGATCAGGGCTGAAGGAACAGTCGAAATATCTTCTCCCGACAGGAGCCGTGCAAAGAAGACCGCGGCAAGCCCCAGGAAGATGATCAGCGGCAGCAGGATGAAGAATCCTGCGCGGCTTCGTCCCTGTGTCAGGCTGCGCGCTCATTCCGGGGTTTCGGCCTTCCGCGCCGAGCGGCGGCGAACGCCGCTCGCCTCCAGATCGGCCATCTCGCGTTGCCTGGCCCTTTGGTCGGCGAGAATCCAGCCTACCATACAGGCGATTGCAACAGCCGAAATGCCATATGCGGCGGCGACATAGAGCGCATGTGCCGACATTTCATACCTCCGGCCGCTCGGCGCGCCGCGCCTCGATGCGCTGCATGGCCCTTACCCGGCGCCGCAGTATCTCGTTGCGCATCGCCATCAGATGCAACGTAAAAAACAGCACGGTGAAGCCGAGCGCCATCACCATCAGCGGCCACAAAAGGCTCGGATGGATCGTCGGCCCGTCGAGCCGGAACACCGATGCCGGCTGGTGCAGCGTGTTCCACCAGTCGACCGAAAATTTGATGATCGGAATATTGATGAACCCAACCAGGGTGACGATCGCAGCCGCGCGGGCGCTCTTCGCGGGATCGTCCAGTGCGCGGGTCAGCGCGATGATGCCGAGATACATGAGGAACAGGACAAAAACGGACGTCAGCCGCGCGTCCCAAACCCACCAGGTGCCCCACATTGGCTTGCCCCAGATCGAGCCGGTGACGAGCGCGAGAGCCGTAAAGGTCGCGCCGATCGGGGCAGCTGTCTTGAGGGCAACGTCGGCCAGCGGATGCCGCCAGACCAGCGTCCCCAGCGCCGACAGGGCCATCAGCGTGTAGCACATCATGGAGAGCCATGCGAAAGGCACGTGGATGTACATGATCCGGACGGTAACGCCCTGCTGAAAATCCTCCGGTGCGGCGAACGCCATTGTGAGCCCGGCAACGAGGGACGCAGCTGCTACGCTTGCCAGTACCGGCACCAGCCTGTCGGCAAGCGCGAGAAAACGCGTCGGGTTGGCCAGATCGGCAAAGTTTCTGATGGTGGCGCTCGGTTGGCTCATGCTGTCAAAATAGAGTGCCCAGGGTCTGCCCGCAATCGACCTGCCTTGTACTGGCTCTGTCTAGTCTGCGGCATAGCGCAGCGCCAGCGCAGCCGCCACCGGGCCGAGGACCGCAAGGAAAAGTGTCAAGGCGGTGAGGATAAGGAACGGCGGCAGGAATGGGTCCGGTTCCGCGACCGCCGCATAACTCGCCGAGACGCCAAAGATCAGCACCGGGATCACCAGCGGCAGGATGAGCACCGAAATCAAAAGCCCGCCACGCGGCAAGGCCACGGTCACCGCTGCCCCGACGGCCCCAACGAAGGCAATCGCCGGTGTGCCGGCCAGCAGCGTCAGCGCCGCCGCCGCAATCGCTCTTGGTTCCATATTCATGAACAGGCCAAGAAATGGCGCGGCTGCAACCAGCGGCAGAACATTCGCTGTCCAGTGCGCAAGGCATTTAACGAACACGGTCAGCGGCAGCATATGGCGGTCCTCGCCGAGGATCAGCAGGTCTAGCGAGCCGTCCTCGCGGTCAGCCTGGAACAGCCGGTCGAGACCGAGCAGGCTGGCAAGCAGAGCCCCGATCCAAAGGATCGCCGGTCCGAGGCGAGCCAGAAGGTTGAGGTCGGGCCCCACGCTGAAAGGAATGGTCGCGATCACTGCGAGAAAAAATAGCACGCCGGTCAGCGCGCTGCCGCCGGCGCGAAAGCCGAGTCGGATATCGCGGACGAAAAGAGCTAGCATGGAATGGACCCGTTGCTTGGGTGCCCAATCCTGTACTGACCCCCCTCTGGCCTGCCGGCCATCTCCCCCGCAAGGGGGGAGATCAGGCGGTCGCAGGGCTTTCGCCAATTATCAGCTGTGAAGAAGAGACATAGGCGATGGAGCGAGTTATCTCCCCCCTTGCGGGGGAGATGGCCGGCAGGCCGGAGGGGGATCAGTGAAGGTTGAATCACGCGTGCCCCATCTCCAGCGTCTTCGCCGCTTCCAGTTCCAGCGCCACATGCGTCGCAGCTACAATGATCCCCCCATCATCGAGATGTTCCTTCATCTGCGCGCCGAACTGCATTTCGGAGGCCTTGTCCAGCCCGGCCGTCGGTTCGTCCAGCAGCCAGATCGGGCGATAGCCGACCAGCAGTCTGGCGATTGCCACGCGCCGCCTCTGGCCGGTCGAAAGAGTGCCGAAGGGCAGGTGCCCGATCCCGCCGAGCCCAACACTCTCCAACGCGTCACCGACTGTCAGACGAGCCTCACCTGAAAACGCCTGCCAAAAGAGGAGGTTTTCAGCGATCGTAAGTGCGGTCTTCATCGCGTTCTGGGGCCCCAGATAGTGGCTCGCCGCGCCCGCCATGGCCCAAGTCTCGCCGCCGCCGTCAACGCGGATACGGCCTTTCGAGGCCGGCAACAGGCCAGAGATCACGCGAAGCAGCGTTGATTTTCCGGCCCCGTTGGGTCCAGTGACGACCAGGCTTTGCCCTGCGGAAAGATCGAAACCAACGCCGGAGAAAACCGCTTCGCCGCCGCGCTCGCCGCTGAGTTCCTCGACGATCAGCCGCATGCGTTCCCAACCTTCAAAATTGTCAGCTTCAGCCGTCCTGCATCGCGGCAAATTTGGCTTGCGTCGCTCTGGAACTCTTCTACTAAATTCTTTATATGCCCAGCAACCATGCCAGCGGTCGGCATGGCAAACGAATTTGCGCCGAACCAGCGCGCGCGCCGCCTTGAACGGCCGGGACGCGGGGGACGGACAGCGGAAATGACCGTACCCGCACCTTTGCGCGTGTTAGCATGCCACAGGGTCCCGTTCCCGCTTCGGCAGAACCGACCAGGATGGATTGCACGTGGCCAAATCACTCGACAGTTTCAATTGCCGCCGCATACTGAAAGTAGGCGATGCGGAATATGTCTATTACAGCCTTGTGGAGGCCGAAAAAAACGGCCTCACCGGCATCGCCCAACTGCCCTATTCGATGAAGGTTCTGCTGGAGAACCTGTTGCGCAATGAGGATGGCCGCTCGGTCACCAAGGAAAGCATCCAGGCGATCGCCGGCTGGCTCACGGATAAGGGCAAGGCGGGCGTCGAGATCGCGTATCGCCCGGCCCGCGTGCTCATGCAGGACTTTACCGGCGTTCCGGCGGTGGTCGATCTGGCGGCGATGCGCGACGCGATGGCCTCGCTTGGCGGCGATCCGCAGAAGATCAACCCGCTGGTTCCAGTCGATCTCGTGATCGACCATTCCGTCATCGTGGATGAGTTCGGCACGCCGATGGCCTTCGCCCGCAATGTCGAGCTCGAATATGAGCGCAACGAGGAACGCTATAAATTCCTGAAATGGGGCCAGCAGGCGTTCCGCAATTTCCGCGTCGTGCCGCCCGGCACCGGCATCTGCCACCAGGTCAACCTTGAATATCTGGCTCAAACGGTCTGGACCCATACGGGTGAGGATGGCGACATTATTGCCTTCCCGGACACCTGCGTGGGCACCGATTCGCACACGACCATGGTCAATGGGCTGGGCGTGCTGGGCTGGGGCGTCGGCGGCATCGAAGCGGAAGCGGCGATGCTCGGCCAGCCCGTCTCCATGCTGTTGCCTGAGGTTATCGGCTTTCGCCTGACCGGAAAGCTCAAGGAAGGCGTCACCGCGACGGACCTTGTGCTCACGGTTACCCAAATGCTGCGCAAGAAGGGTGTGGTAGGCAAGTTCGTCGAGTTCTTTGGTCCCGGCCTTTCCAACATGACGCTCGCCGATCGCGCGACCATTGGCAATATGGCGCCGGAATACGGCGCAACCTGCGGGTTCTTCCCGGTCGATTCCGAGACCATCCGTTACCTGACGATGTCGGGCCGAGCCGAAAACCGTATCGCTCTCGTCGAAGAATTTTCCAAGGCGCAGCGAATGTGGCGCGACACAGGTTCGGCAGATCCAGTGTTCACCGACATGCTCGAACTGGAACTCGGCGACGTCGTGCCGTCCATGGCCGGACCAAAGCGTCCGGAAGGCCGCATGCCGCTGGAAGGCATCGCAAGCGGTTTCGAAAAGGCGCTGGAGACCGAGTACAAAAAGACCGCCGACATTGCCAAGCGTTATGCGGTCGAGGGGGCGACCTACGATCTCGGCCATGGCGACGTGGTTATTGCGGCGATCACCTCCTGCACCAACACGTCCAATCCGAGCGTCCTGATCGGCGCCGGCCTTCTTGCCCGTAACGCCAACCGGCTCGGCCTCAAACAGAAGCCCTGGGTCAAGACTTCGCTCGCCCCAGGCAGTCAGGTGGTCGCCGAATACCTCGAGAAATCCGGGCTCCAGAAAGAGCTGGACCAGATCGGGTTCAATCTCGTCGGCTTCGGCTGCACCACCTGCATCGGCAATTCCGGGCCGCTGCCTGCGCCAATCTCCAAAACGATCAACGAGAAGGGTTTGATTGGGGCAGCCGTGCTTTCCGGTAACCGTAATTTCGAGGGCCGCGTTTCTCCGGACGTGCAGGCGAACTATCTTGCCTCGCCGCCGCTGGTCGTCGCCTATGCGCTGGCCGGGACCGTCACGAAGGATCTGACCACGGAGCCGATCGGCGAGGACCGCGACGGGCACCCGGTTTTCCTCAAGGACATCTGGCCCTCCAGTCAGGAGATCGATGCCTTCATCGCCGAAAACGTCACCCGCGAGCTTTTCGCTCGTAAATATGCAGACGTCTTCAATGGCGACGAATACTGGCGAAAGGTTCAGGCTCCGGAAGGCCAGACCTACGCTTGGGACGACAAATCCACCTATGTGCAGAACCCGCCCTATTTCGCCGGCATGGGCGGCAGGCCGGGCGCGATCGGCGAAATCAAAGGTGCGCGCATTCTCGGCCTCTTCGGCGACAAGATCACCACCGACCACATTTCGCCGGCCGGTTCGATCAAGGCCGCCTCGCCGGCGGGCAAGTACCTTATCGATCACGGCGTCGGCGTCGCCGACTTCAACCAGTACGGAACGCGCCGCGGCAATCACGAGGTCATGATGCGCGGCACCTTCGCCAACATCCGCATCCGCAATCATATGCTGGGTGAAAACGGCCGCGAAGGCGGCTACACGATCCACTATCCCTCCAAGGAGGAAGTGCCGATCTACGATGCCGCGATGGAGTATCGCCAGGAAGGCGTCCCTCTGGTCATCTTTGCCGGTGTCGAATATGGCAACGGCTCATCGCGCGACTGGGCGGCCAAGGGCACCAACCTGCTCGGCGTCCGCGCCGTCATCGCGCAGTCGTTCGAGCGCATCCACCGCTCCAACCTGGTCGGCATGGGCGTCGTTCCTTTCGTGTTCGAAGAAGGCACCTCCTGGGCCTCCCTTGGGCTGAAGGGCGACGAATCCGTAACGATCGAAGGCCTGGAAACCATCAAGCCGCGCCAGAAAATGCATGCCAAGATCACGTTCAGCGATGGCGCGGTGAAGAACGTGCCCGTGATTTGCCGCATCGACACGCTGGATGAGCTCGACTACTTCCGCAACGGTGGCATTCTGCAATACGTGCTGCGCGATCTGGCAGCATAGCCGATTTAGTTTTGACCTGGTCCATGACCCGAAAAGTGAAAACGACTTTTCGGGTCATGATTTCTGCGCGGGCCGGATCCATTGAGAGGATCCCAGCGTCGTGGCTCACTTCTCCCGATTTCAACATTCGCGTCCGAAGGCCCGACACGTTCCTGACGCTTCGGCCTTTAGTCCAGGATCGCCGCGCGTCCTTTCGGGAGGTGACGCTGTACTCCGCTCCCCCGAACGTCCAATTTCGGACCGATGCGATAACCGAACAGCCTCGCCGCGGGTTTGACGCAAATTTCACCGCAACGTGACTTCCCGTTGAGCGTTCCATCTGGCACTTATTTCGCAACGAGAACAAAAAGCCGGTACCGCTGGCGACAAGGTTGGAACAGCCATGAATTTGGGCAGAATTTTCGGGCTGGCGAGTTTGACGCTGGCCCTTTCGGCGTTTGTGGGGCCGGGCATCGCCGGCGACGAACAGAAGCCACTCGGAGTCGTCGAGCTATTCACGAGCCAGGGATGCAGTTCATGCCCTCCCGCGGACGCAATACTGGCCGATCTGGCGCAGCAGGACGGGGTGATCGCGCTTGGCTATCACGTCGACTATTGGGACTATCTCGGCTGGCAGGACACGCTGGGCTCGGCGGAGAATACCCAGCGCCAGTACGATTATATGAAATCCTTCCGCACACGCTCGGTCTATACGCCGCAAGCCGTCATTAATGGCCGCGTTCATGTCAACGGTGCGCATCGCTCCGAGGTCTCGGAGGCGCTGGAGGACATGAAGAGCGCGGGCACGGCCCTCAAGGTCGATGTTGGCGTCACGCAGTCCGGTGAAAGCGTCATCATCAAGACCGGCGCCGCCAAGGAACCCGTCGGCGAGGCGCATGTTGTGCTTGTGTCCTACGACGCTGCCCAGCCCGTGCAGATTACACGTGGCGAGAACGCCGGCAAAACGGTCGTCTACTGGAATGCCGTGAAAAGCATCCAGACGGCCGGGATGTGGCGCGGCAAGGAGGCGCGATTCGAAATGCCTCTGAGCGATATGGCGAAGAAGGGAGCCAATTGCGCTGTTTTGCTGCAATCCGCCGGAAAAGACGGCGCGCCCGGAACCATTCTTGGCGCCGCGGTCGTCCGGCTTCCGGGCTTCTGAGTAAGCGCTTCAGCGATTGCCAGGTGCGATGATTTCAACTGGAGTCGTAATCGCGCTCTAATTATTTGATTTCGCATGATCTTTTCCGAAAACCGCTGCGCACTTTTCGGGATCATGCTTAAAAAAGAAAAACCGGCACCAGCCTGGCTGACACCGGTCATAAGCATTTGGGATCGTCGCACCCGGCTTTCGTGATGAAAGCCGAAGTTGGTTCGATCCGGCCATGGCCCCGTGGGCGGGGGGCTTGGGGTTTACGGAGCCGGTGCCGGACCGAACCGTCTCAGGCAACGAGGGGATGTTCGTCAGACATTGGGGCCAAAGCCGGGATTATTTGCGGCAACAATGTGGCAAACCCATCACCAATTCCGACACCTTGTCCCGCTTCGTGAGATAATGCTGAAATAAGGGCCTCAGGCTTGCAATTCGCAGGCGAACGGGCAAACTGTCACGGTTTAATGCTGTCAGAGAAGGCTGTCCGCATGACTGATCGTGGTGCCGGAATGGAGGATAGGGACGAATCGGCAATATTGATCCCGCTCCACGAGGCAAGACGAGATTGGCGCCAGCTTCCTGTAACATTCGATCGGCGGGAGCTTGAACTTATTCTGAAGCTTTACGGACGTATGGTCGCCGCCAACGAATGGCGTGACTACGCGATCGACCATCTTTCCGACCGTGCCGTGTTTTCCGTCTTCCGGCGCACCAGCGAAACACCCCTTTTCCAGATCGTCAAGAATCCCGAGCTTTCCCGCAAGCAGGGTGCCTTCTCCGTGGTCGCGGCCACCGGCGTTATCCTCAAGCGCGGCCATGAGCTTGCGCGCGTCCTGGGCGTTTTCGACCGTACCCTGCGCCTGGTGGAAGCTTAACGCTCGCCTCGGCCCGACAAGCTCTTTCCTGTCCTACTGTGTCGGCTCTGCTGCGGTTTCGACAGCCGGGCTACCACGTTCCCGGAACTTCCTCTCCGGCAGCGACAGCGGATCGGGCGCTTGAGCCGATCCTCCGTTCATCGAAAGTTGCATGAATACGGTGTCGAGCCAGCGTCCATGCTTGTAGCCCGATCCTTCCATCGTGCCACAGAACCTGAAGCCAAGCCTCTCGTGCAGCTTTACCGAAGGACTGTCCGGACCGCCGTCGCCGATGACCGCGATCATCTGGCGGAAGCCGAGTGATTGCGCCTCCGAGATCAGACGCTCCAAAAGCAGCCGCCCGACGCCTCTGCCTTTGGCTTCCGGAGCCACATAGATCGAATCTTCCACGATGAACCGATAGGCCGGCCGAGCCCGGAACGGTCCGGCATAGGCATAGCCGACCAGCTTTCCCTGATCTTCGGCAACGAAATAGGGAAACTGCTCCGCACAAAGCGCTGCGAATCGCGCCGCCATCTCCGCTCGGGTCGGCGGCTCCAATTCGTATGTCGCAGTCCCGTGCGTGACGGCATCCGCATAGATTTCGGTGATTCGGTCGAGATCGGCTTCGTTGGCCGGCCTGATTCGCGTGCTGTTCATCCTTTGCGCAGCTCTCCATTTTACCTCCAACTACAGCAAAATGGCGGACAGAGAAAAGGCGGCCATCTGGCCGCCTTCCTCGTTGTCGCAACTGAGCATCGGGCCGCGCGGATTATTCGCGGTTGCCGAGGAACTGCAGCAGGAAGGTGAAGAGGTTGATGAAATCGAGATAGAGCGTCAGCGCGCCCATGATGGCCTTGCGGCCGGAGACCAGCACATCGTCGCCCTCGAAATACATCTCCTTGATCTTCTGCGTGTCATAGGCGGTGAGACCCGAGAAAATCAGCACGCCGATCGCCGAGATGGCGAACTGCATGGCTGAAGACTGCAGGAAGATGTTGACCACCATCGCGATGATGAGGCCGAACACGCCCATGATAAGGAACGACCCCATCGCAGACAGGTCACGCTTCGTGGTGTAGCCGTAGAGTGACAGCGCACCGAAGGCGGCGGCCGTCACGAAGAAGGTCTGCACGACGCTCTGGCTGGTGAACACCAGGAAGACCGAGGACAGCGATACGCCGACAAGTGCGGCATAGAGCCAGAATGTCGTTTGGGCAGCCGAAACGCTCATCGTATGCACGCGGAACGACAGGAAGAACACGACGGCCAACGGCGCGAGCATGACGACCCAGCGAAGCGGCGAACCATAGACGGCGACGCCCAGCGAGGTCAGCATCTTGCCGTTGGGAAGGGTGGCGACGGCTGCGGCCGGATCATTGGTGGTGGCCAGCATGACCATGCCGAGAGCGGCGACGCCGGTGATAACAAGACCAAGCGCCATCAGGTTGTAAACCTTGAGCATGTAGGCGCGGAGGCCCTCGTCGATGGCAGCGTCCGTGCGGGTACCCGCCGAGGCGACGCGTGCCTGATAATTTCGAAGGTCAGCCATGGATTTCCTCTATTGCTTCTGCCCCGTCCGGTGTCGGGTATCTTTCAACCCAGGCGCCGCTGGCGGGACTCCAGCATGCCTGGGGCCAAATATGATGGTTATTTTAGCACAGGACAAGACCTGTAACGTCTGGAAACCGACCGTGAGGCTGTCAACTGAGGGACTTCAGAGGTTCCTGAGCACCGGCGCAGCCTTGTGACCGAGGATCCGCCAGGTGCCGGCAAGCCCGAAGCCAACGGTTAACACGAGGGCCAGGGCGATCGTCGCTGCGGCCACTTCCGGCAGAAACGTGGTCGGCAGCATCATGATCCGCGCCACGACGAACCATGCCGCAATGCTCCCGGCCAGAAGCGCGAAAATGGCCGTCGCGATCCCGATCAGCACGTATTCAAGCGAAAAGGCCGCGATCAGCGTCTTCCGCGTCGCGCCGAGCGTCTTCAGCACCACTGCATCGTGGATGCGCGCACGATTGCCCGCGGCGAGCGCGCCGGAAAGCACCAGCACCGAAGCGATCAGCGCCACGCTCGCGGCCGCACGGATCGCCGTGCCCAGCTGGCCAACGAGGCGATTGACCACGTCGAGCGCGTCCTTCACGCGAACGGTCGTGACCGCGGGAAAGGCCCGCGTCACAGCATTGAGAATTCGGGATTCGTCCATTGGGGTCGCACTTGGCATCGTTAGGGTCGCCAGCCAGGAATGCGGCGCTCCTGCAAAGGCGTTGGGCGAAAACACCATAACGAAATTGATTCCCATCAATTCCCATTCCACCTGGCGCAGATTGGCGATCCTCGCGGTTATGTTCCTCCCGAGTACATTAACGGTGACCGTGTCGCCGACCTTGAGGCCGAGTTCGACCGCTTCTTCTGCGGAGAAAGATACCAGCGGCTCGCCCGAATAATCACGCGGCCACCATTTGCCGGCTGAAAGCGTCGCATTTTCCGGCACCGTTTCGGAGTAGGTGATCCCGCGGTCGCCCCGCAGAACCCACGCGCCGCCCGCGGGGGCGGTGATCTTCTGGACATCGGTGCCGTTCAGCGCCATCACCCGACCGCGCAGCATCGGAACCCGCATCAGCGTCCCGCCCGGTGCTTCCTTGGCCAGGAGTTGCGCGAAATCCTCGACCTCTGCATTTTGAATATCGACAAAGAAGAAGTTCGGCGCCTGTTCCGGCAGGCCGTCCATGATGTGCCGTCTGAGATTGCCGTCGATCAGGGCCAGTGTAACCAGAAGCGTCAGGCCGAGGCCGAGCGACAATACGACGGAAGGCGTGAGCGCGCCTGGGCGGTGGATATTGCCGATAGCGAGCCTCAAAGCTGTCGACCGCACGCGAGGGCTTTTCTTCGCCACCCATTGGACAAGCCACCCCACGCTTCTGAGCACGATGAACGAGACAATGGTGGCGGCGACAAAAATCGACGCGATCCAACGGTCATCCGACAGCAGAATGGCCAGCAGCGCCAGAATGGCCGCTATCGTCAACGCCGACACAACATAGGCCGGACCCGGAAAGCCGCGCCCCTCGAAGCCCATCTCGCGAAACAGCGCTGTCGCCGGAACGTCCCGCGACCGGCCGAGCGGGAACAGCGCGAACGCGAGTGTCACCAGCAAACCGAAAAGGGCGGCAGTTGCCAACACGCCGGGATAAAGAGCCGTCTCGGCGGGTACAGGGATCAAGGATTGTAGCGCCGCCTTGGCCGCGAAGGGCATCGCTGCGCCGAACACGAGGCCGGCCAGAATGCCGAGTCCGGCGATCAGCAAAATCTGCACGAGATAGACCGTGAAGACGAAGCCACCGGACGCGCCAAGGCTCTTGAACGTAGCGATGACAGCGCGCTTGCCGTCGAGATAGGCGCGCACGGCATTCGCAACGCCGACGCCGCCCACCACAAGCGCCGTCAGACCCACCAGGGTAAGGAATTGCGAAAAACGTTCGATATTCGAGGACAGCGAGGGGGCGGCATTGCTCCTCGTCCGAATGCTCCAGCCGGCCTGCGGAAATTGGCTTTTGGCCGTCTCGCGCACGGCCACCAGTTCCGCGTCGCTTGCGCCGTTCGCAAGCCGGACCTTGTAAGCGAATTCGACCAGGCTGCCAGGCTGGATCAGGCCGGTGGCGCGCAACCCGTCGAGTGACACCATGAGCCGCGGCGCAAAGCCGAAGCCGTCCGAGACCGCGTCGGGCTCGGTTACGATCCTCGCCCGGAGCTGGAAGATCGCGCTGCCCAATCTTATCCGGTCGCCAGGCTTCAGACCCAGACGCTCGAACAGCAGGTCAGGAGCCGCCGCGCCAAAAACTCCCTCATGAACGCCAAACAACTGCGATCTGGCTCATCGGCGGATCGGTTTGCAGTGCGCCGTAGAGCGGATACGCGCCGTCGACGGCCTTCACTTCCGCAAGCGACTGATCTGAACCGTCCTCCAGCCGCGCCATCGAGCGCATCGAGGCGCTGGTCGCCAAGCCGCCGAGGCTCCGCAGAAACGCAAGTTCTTGAGCGGTCGCTTCCCGCTGGTTGAGTTCGAAACGGATGTCGCCGCCAAGCAGCACCTGGCCTTCATTGGCGACACCGGCGCTGATTGCCTGCGCCACGGAATTCACCCCGCCGATTGCCGCGACCCCGAGGGCAATACAGGCGAGGAAGATCAGAAATCCTGAAAGACCGCTGCGCATTTCCCGCAGCGAAAAGCGGACCGCAAGCCTGAGGGTGCGAAGCATTGACTTCGCACCCAACAACTCGCCCTGCCCGTGGGATTGTTCTGTCGTGATGGAGGGGAGCCGAACTTCGGCGCCGTCGACCTTATCGCCCGTGGGCGTGCCCGTCTCAGACTCAGCGGATCGAAGTGTTTTGCCGGGTGCCTTGTCCACTACACGCCCTTCGCCTCGCGGGTGCTCGAAACCGAGGCCGGCGAGCGAGGAGAAAGAGCCGGATCCGACCGCGCCTCGCGGACACTCGCGACAGCCAGATCCGCTAAATTCTCGCTGGCTCTCGATCCGTCCCGACCGCATGGCGACCTGGCGCGCGCAGCGCGCCGCAAGCGCGGGGTCGTGCGTGACCAGCAGCAAGGTTGTCCCGCGTTCCTTCGCCTTGGAGAAAAGGAGATCGGTAATCTGCCGGCCGGTCGCCTGGTCCAGATTGCCGGTCGGTTCGTCCGCGATGAGGATGCCCGGATCCGGCGCGAGCGCTCTCGCGATTGCAACCCGCTGCTGCTCACCGCCGGAGAGCTCACCCGGGTAGTGGGTCACGCGATCGCTCAGGCCAACGGCGGCAAGCTCATGGCGGGCCACGCCGAAAGGATCGCGGTGACCCGCGAGCTCCAGCGGCACGGCCACATTTTCCAGCGCCGTCATGTTGGGGATCAAATGAAAGGACTGGAACACGATGCCGATATTGCGTCCCCTGAAGGCCGCGATCTGGTCCTCGCTTTTGCCGTTCAGCCACGCGCCGGCAATTCGGACCGTGCCCGAAGTCGACCCGTTCAAGGCCGGCAATAACCATCAGCAAGGTGGATTTGCCCGAACCTGAGGGACCGACGATGCCGATGGCCTCGCCAGCCGTCACATCAAGGCTCACATTCTTGAGTACATGGACCGACGATGGGCCCTCGCCGAGAGTGAGCGAAACGTCCTTCAGCTCGATAATGGCTTTTGTCACCGTGGATCGGTCCTATATGTGGCATGAAGAGCCAGAACAGTTTTCGTCATATGGGTTGCGCCTTATGGCTTTCAAACATCACTTAGGTTTGGTCCTCGCTGCACTTTTGGCAATTTTTGCAACGGTTTCGGCCTCGTTGGCCCAGCCTTACAAAATCGTCGGCTTCGGCGACAGTCTGATGGCCGGATACGGCCTGCGGCCCGGAGAAGCTTTTCCGGAAAAGCTTGAGGCCGCGCTACGCAAGAAGGGTCACGATGTCGTGATCGCCAATGCCGGCGTCTCCGGCGATACGACGAGCGGCGGCCTGTCGCGGCTGGACTGGTCGGTTCCCGATGGCGCCCAACTCGTCATTCTGGAACTCGGAGCCAATGACATGCTGCGCGGGCTGGCGCCTGACGTCACCGAGAAAAACCTCGATGGGATGCTGAAGCCGCCTGAAGGAACGCGGCATCGCCGTGCTGTTGGTGGGCATGCGGTCGGCGCCCAATCTCGGTCCGGACTATGCCCAGGCCTTCAATGGTATGTATCCGCGCCTTGCAAAAAAACATGGCGTGCCGCTCTTTCCGTTTTTCCTCGACGGCGTCGCCGCTGAGCCGGCCTTTCTGCTTGATGATGGTATGCATCCGAATGCCGCCGGCGTCGACCGTATGGTCGAGCGTACGTTGCCGGTCGTCGAAAAATTGATCAACGCCAGTAGGGACTGAGGAGGCGCGCGGGGTCGAAGCAACGACAACAATGGTGACGCCAGAGCAAGATGAGATTAGGTGAAACACCTAACCTCATCTTGCTCTAGGGAAACCGGATAACCGGTCTTCCGCCAAAACAAACAGCTTGCCCCTGATTCGTAACGGTGATTCGCTAGGGGCGACAATTCGATTCGGGGAGGTAGCCATGCCGCGACTTTTCACCGCCCTCGAAATTCCGCGTGACGCCGCATTGTCCCTGTCCCTCCTGCGCGGGGGTCTGCCTGGAGCGCGCTGGATCGATGTCGAGAACTATCATCTGACATTGCGTTTTATCGGGGATGTCGAAGGCCGGGTGGCCGACGAGATCGCCCACGCTTTGGACCGGGTGCGCCGCTCCGCGTTTTCACTGACGCTTTCCGGCGTCGGTGCTTTCGGATCGAGGAAACCCCATGCGGTCTGGGCGGGCGTCGTTCCTTCCCCCGACCTCAATGCCTTGCAAGCCGAGATCGAGCGCATCTGCAAACGCATCGGCATCCCGGCCGACCCGCGCAAGTTCATGCCGCACGTCACCCTTGCCCGGCTCCGGAATTCGAGCCCGCAGGACGTTGCGCACTATCTTTCCGGCCGCGGCAACTTCTCGACCTTGCCGTTCAGGGTCGGGCGCTTTGTCCTGATGTCGTCGCGCGATTCGATCGGCGGCGGGCCCTACATCATCGAAGAGGCATGGCCGCTGACCGGCAGCGACGCGCGCCAGGCGAGCTTGTCTGCGAGCGCCTCGGAAGCGTCGCGGATCATGCGGTAGACTTCAGCGAAGCCTTGGTTCCCTCCGTGGTAGGGATCCGGCACTTCGCCCGGCCTGCCATTGGCGAATTCCAGGAAAAGGTGCACGCGGCTTTGCGTTTGGGCCGGAGCAAGCGCCCTTAGATCGTCGGTGTTCGACCAGTCCATGCCCAGGATCAGATCGAAACTCTCGAAATCGTCGGCCCGGATCTTGCGGGCCTGCTGCCTCGAAATATCGATGCCGTGGCGCGCCGCAATGGCGATGGAGCGTGGATCGGGTGCAGAACCCGAATGCCAGCCGCCTGTCCCGGCGGAATCGATCAGCACCTGTCCGCCAAGCCCGCGTTCTTCAGCGACGGATCGCAGGATGCCTTCCGCAAGCGGAGACCTGCAGATATTGCCAAGGCAGACAAACAGAATGGAATTGCACGGCTTCGTCAAGCATAATTTCCCCCGCAGAGAGGGAGGCGATATCACAAAAGAGCGCTCCGGGAGAGGAAAGTTTGCTGTCTCCGCAAGATGCTACGCTCCACGATGCGAACCATCTTGCGCCAGATCGACGCCTTTCCCACATCTATCGCCGAGGAGTAATCGGGTGATGGCGAAAAACAGGACGTTCGATTTCCAGGATTCCGGCGCCCGCGATGAGCGTGAGCAGGAGATAAGCGAAAAGTTTTGGCGGACCGCAAAGAAGGCTGCGCGGCAGGTCCCCTTCATGGAAGAGGTCGTGGCCGCCTATTACTGCGCGCTCGACACACGAACTCCGCTGCGGGCGAAGGGGATTCTGTTTGCCGCGCTTGCGTATTTCGTCATGCCAGCGGACACCATTCCGGACGTTATCTTCGGCCTGGGATTTACCGATGACGT
This sequence comes from uncultured Alphaproteobacteria bacterium, assembly GCA_963735385.1. Lineage (GTDB taxonomy): Bacteria > Pseudomonadota > Alphaproteobacteria > Rhizobiales > Rhizobiaceae > CAVTKY01. Next base: position 239,532 of record CAVTKY010000025.1, read on the forward strand.
CGCGGTTCTCACCGCGGCGATCGCGGCGATCCGCGCCCATCTCACACCCGCCCATCGCGCTGCCGCGCGGCGCGCGCTTGCAGAAAACGTCTGAGGCGCGATTCGACCGCCGGCAGCGTTGACGCGCGATTACCTCCTGAAACAAAGTCAAACTCTTGCCGTTTTCATGGTCTTGATGACGAGCGAGGGACTTGTGGCAGAGGGCAACGGCACCTGAGGAAGCAAAACCGCCTTTCGTGAGCGCGGTTCATTCTTTGGTAACCCAGATCAAATCAAATCGAGCGATTAGGGCCGGACAGAGCTGCCCGATACCCGCTACTGCGACAGACAGGGATAGATGTTAAAACGATGCGCGGATTGATTTCCCTATTTACCGGCCTCTCTCTGGTCGCGGCGGCCGCTCCGGCGCTTGGCCAGTCGGCTACGAAGATCGGCCAGCATAACGCCTGGGGCACCTACAGCTACCAGGCAAAGAACGGCAAGGTCTGCTACGTGCTCACTGTGCCGACCGACAAGCAGCCGCCCAGTCTCGATCATGGCGACATTTTCTTCTTCGTCAGCCAGAAGCCAGGGCAGAACGTCTCGTTCGAGCCGCAATTCATCGCCTCCTATGATTTCCAGAAGAACTCGAAGGTTTCCGTCACGGTCGGCGGCAAATCATTCTCGATGTTCACCCGCGGCAAGTCGGCCTGGATGGAGAATGCGGCCGAGGAGCCGCAGTTGATCGCCGCCATGAAGGTCGGGTCCGACATGAAGGTTGCTGCAAAGTCCGGCCGCGGCAATCCGACCAACTATGCCTTTTCGCTCAAGGGCATCTCGGCGGCGCTGCAGTCGATCGCCAGCTGCAAGTAGGGCGTATCCGCCACCTCTCTCAGAATCGGCCGGGCATATCGTCCGGTGGTTGCGGTACCGTCATACGCGAGGAGACATTATTGTCATTGTCCGCTCAAACGATCGACGCCGTCGCGCATAGAGATTGGCGGAAACGGCTCGGATCATAGCCGACGCTCACGAAGCGCCAATACGTGCACGCGTCCTCGGACGGGTGCTTGCCGAAAATCGATTCCGATTTTCGGGCCGATGCTTGATACTGGCGCGGCACCGTGACGCCGCTCCGCCTCTGTGCTATGTGCCGCCGCAACACTATTTAGGGGAAATCCTCCGACCCAACTGGCCCGACCATGACGCTTTCGTTCGACATAACCGACGGCAAGACCCGTTCCGCTCTCGCCGCCCGCGCGGCGGCTCCAGCGAAGGAATCGCTCATCGGATTGACCCGGGCCGAATTGGGCGAGGCGATCCTTGGCACGGGCATCGTTCCGGAGCGGCAGATCAAGATGCGCGTGCAGCAGCTGTGGCACTGGCTTTACGTGCGCGGCGTGTCCGACTTCGGCCACATGTTCAACATTTCGAAGGAGCTGCGCACCGCGCTCGATCGCCATTTCACGATTGGTCGCCCCGAGATCGTCGAAGAACAGATTTCCTCGGACGGCACCCGCAAATGGCTGTTTCGTTTCCCGCCCCGCGGCGCCGGCCGGCCAGTCGAGATCGAGACGGTGTACATTCCGGAGGAAGGGCGCGGCACGCTGTGCATTTCCTCGCAGGTCGGCTGCACGCTCACTTGCACTTTCTGCCACACCGGCACTCAGAAGCTCGTGCGCAACCTGACCGCCGAGGAAATCCTCGCGCAGTTGATGACAGCTCGCGACCGGCTCGGCGATTTTCCTGACCGCGATACGCCCGATGGCGCGATTGTCCCGGCGGAGGGCCGCAAGGTCTCCAACATCGTCATGATGGGCATGGGCGAACCGCTCTACAATTTCGAGGAAGTCAAGAAGGCGCTGTTGATTGCTTCGGATGGCGACGGCCTGTCGCTTTCGAAACGCCGCATCACCTTGTCGACCTCGGGCGTTGTGCCGGAAATCGCTCGTACCGGTGACGAAATCGGCGTCATGCTGGCCATCTCGCTGCACGCCGTGCGCGACGACCTTCGCGACATGCTGGTGCCGATCAACAAGAAGTACCCGCTGAAGGAACTGCTTGACGCCTGCCGGGCCTATCCGGGCCTGTCGAACGCCCGCCGCATCACGTTCGAATATGTGATGCTCAAGGACGTCAACGATTCCATCGCCGACGCGAAGGAACTGGCTCGGCTCCTGAAGGGCATACCAGCCAAGATCAATCTCATTCCCTTCAATCCTTGGCCGGGCACGAACTACCAGTGCTCCGACTGGGAAACGATCGAGAAATTCGCCGACTACATCAACCAGGCAGGCTACGCCTCGCCGATCCGCACGCCACGCGGCCGCGACATCCTCGCTGCCTGCGGCCAGCTCAAGTCGGAATCGGAGCGCCTGAAAAAGCACGAGCGACTTGCGCTCGAGGCCATGATGATTGCAGGTCATGGGGGCGAGTAATTCCAGCGTTTTGATTTCACACGCGGAAACCAGTTGTCACCAGGGATTTGGAGCCAGCCAGCTTACCCCAGCTTACCCAACCAAACATTCTTCTCGCCCACTCTGTTCTGGTCACTTGTTCTGGTTTATTGGTTGGTCAGTTCGCCAATCCGAGTGCCAGTAAATGCCCAACTTCGACAAATCGCGCGGCCTTTCGCGCAAGGTCCGCCTGACGCCATCGATCATCGCCAAGGAAATCCGCGCCGCCCGCGCCGCCGGTGAGCGCATCACCATCACAGATCAGGTCTGTGCGGGTTTGCGCCTCATCGTCGGCCCGCGGAGCGCCACCTGGTCGGTTACAGCCCGCCCGCGCGGCCAGGATGCCGGCGGCAGGCGTTATCCGCTCAAATCCGTTCACGATTGACGATGCGACCGAGATCGACCCGGAAACTGCCCGCAAAGCCGCCGCCATCGTCAAGCGCGAGATATCGCTTGGGCGCGATCCCGTTGCCGAGCGGCGTGAACAGCAGCGTCAGCAGCTCCAGCTCGCTCGATCCGTCGCCGAGAAGCGTGAAGCCGATGCCATTATGCTTGACCGCATCTTGGGCGGCCAGACACCCCGGCTGGGAAACGGGTCGCCATCCTCGACTTCAGCGTGCTCGCCAACACCTCGTTGGCTACCTGCGCCACGGCCTTCATCGCCCACGGCGCCATTGGCGGTCACCATCATCTCGGCCAGACCCGGCGGCATCTACGTCTCGCCCTTGCCGAGATGGGCGCGGACGACCTCAAGCCTACGGAACTCAGCAAGCATCGCGTTCGCGATCTCGTTACCTTTCAGATAAGGCCGGCCAGCCAGCCACCGCGCGCCACCGCTTCGGTGCGGTAAGCCGCCTCTACAAATGGCTGATTTCGGTCGACGCCCTAGAGATCGACCCCTCCGCTGCCGCCAAGCCGCCAGCGCCGCCAGCCCCCCGCTCAAGTGTGACCGGTGCGAAGACGGTCAAGTCGCTCTGGGACACCGCCGAGCGCCTTCCAGCAACCAGATCCGCCTTCACAAAACTCTCGCTCTTGCTGCCGCTCAGACGGCAGGAACTGGCCGACCTCAAGATCAGGAGCATCGTGCTGGACGGCGGCGGCGCCGAAATCAGGCTGGCCGCCTCCGAGACCAAGAACCGCAAACCATTTGTGCTGCCGTTGACCGGCACGGCCCTTGAGATCGTGCAAGGTTTGCTGCTTCTACGTGGTGGCCAACCGGATGATTTCCTGATCCCGCTGGCGAAGCGCGGCGGAGCGTTCGCCGACTGGGGCGGCCTCGCCAAGCAGATCGCGCGCGCCGGCGATGGCCTTCGCTTCCAATGGCACGACACACGAAGAATGTTCGCCTCCGAAATGGCGGAACATGGCGTCGGCCAATTTCGGAATCATCGATGGGCTTCTGAACCATCAACGCAGCGCATCGCTGACCGGCGCGGCGCGCTCATACCACCATGGCGCCGAGAAAGCCGCCCGGCTGGCGGCGATGGCCGCATGGGACGCATTCTTCTTCACGCTGCCCGAACTACGGTCTGTGGCCGCGCCAGATGCGCACCGCCCGCCAACGTCATCGCGCTGGTGAAGCGCGGCGGCGCCATGAGCGTTCAGGCGGGAGGACCTCAACGACATCTGGCCGCGTGTTCGAAGAGCTGGTCCGCGCCACCCGCGCCTGGCGGCTGGGGAGGGTGAAGCCTGGCTCGTATGAGCGCGCCGGCCAGCTCGATCGAGCTGGTTTCTCCGGTTCGGCGACATCATCGGCGTCAGCGAAGCGGCCGTCCACCGCGTGCTTGTCGCCGACCACCAGAGTGCGGACCGGGACGCTGAGCAGGACCCTCGGATGGGCGACGAGGCCGGCCAGTTGCGCGGCTGGGCCCAGTTCATGCAGCGACTTCGGCCCGTCGGTCTATGGCCATCGGCGGGCCGAGCAATTTCGCGCCGACCTTCTTGGCCAATCGGATGGCGCCAGCCCGCTTCTCGGTAGCGGCATCTCCGCGCCAATCGGCAGCAGCAGCATCCGTTCCTATTCCTCGGCGCCAAGAACCACAGCATCTTGCTCGCCCACTATTTGGCAGGCCGCCTGGACACGAGCTGGCCCTATGAGCACTCGTTTCTCGCCCCGCAACTGGGGGACGGGCGCGAGAACTGGAACAAGGACGGTGCCGCTTGCCCATCGCGAACTTGCGCGGTCCGCCGGCGAGAAGCGCCGCCTTGGCCTGACCATGAGCGATGACGAGGTGGCGATTGAGGAGTTTCGTCCTGCGCCACGACCCGAATCTCTGGCGCCCGGCATTCGCGCGGTTGAAGGAGGCCGGGAAGGGATGAGCGGCCGCCCGTCTCCGCCTTTAGGGGGAGATACCAGTTTATCCCCGCCTCAGGCGGCCAGATATCGGCGAATTTAAGTGTTGATCTCAAATGTTTCCCGGAGACCAACATGTCCGACCCCAAGCCGACCCACCGCCAGGATGAGCGCAAGCCGCGTTTCACCCCGCTTCGGGAATTCCTGGACCGCAACGGCATCGATCCGCTCGACTATCTGCTCGAGGTCCTCGGCGGCGAGACCGACATGCCGTCGCCGCTCCTCATCGCCGGCAACCCCTACGTCGAGACCGAGAGCGAAACCCGATGGCGCAACGGTGTCATCTCCGGCATCCTGCGCCTTGCTGAGGTGACCGGGCGGGAGGCCTGCCGCCATGGCCGCCGCTAAACCCCGTGACCGTCGCCTCGACCGCAAGGCGGCTGCCGCGCTCGTCACCGAGGAATATTTTCCGGCCACGAAGCGCGCCATCGAGCGGTGGCCGATCCCCGGCGTGCTGATGAACGGTCGCGTCTATCTGCGCGAGAGCGTATGTCCGCGCCTACGCCCAGGCGTTGCTCGACCGCGCGCCGGCCGCACCGGCGCCCAAACTTCGAAAGGATCGCTGAGAACAGAAACGCCCCGACCAATCCGGCCGGGGCGTTCCTTTAAGCGGCTCGCCAGAGCGCCAGGACATCAAATCAACCAAGGAGAGGGAGCCGATGCCCGACCGCACTCATACACCAAAATCCGCCCATCAGGCCAGAACGTCGAAGCCGTCTGGCAGGTCTCCGCGCGAGGCTGGCCTCGCTGCTGCGCCGACCTCCCGCTTCCTCCGAGCCGGAACTTCCCCAACCGATGCCCAACCCGGCCAACCCGCTCCCAACGAAAGGAAGCTCGCCATGCCTACGCCTCACACTTCGCAATCCGAGCAACCCCTTCCCGACTTTCCGAAGCCCAACGGCGCTCCACACACCGGAGGCGGGGCGGAAGCACCACATCAACGCTGGAAGTGAGGCCAAGCCCACAATCTCCAAAACCCGAGGCCAGAGTCGCCCGAGGCCGACACGAAGCCGCCGCACTGGAGGCTCGGGCGAGGAGCCGCTCTCGGACCCGTTCGACCCGGCGGGCCTGCGCATCGACAGCACGTCGGACGCATCGCTCGGTGTCGAAAGGCCGATCCTGGTGGTGCCGGTCAAGAGGCCGGATCGCAACAGATCTTCTTTCGCGTCAATCCCGATCCGGCGTATGCGCGACGACGTGTCGCGTGATCGAGCTGGCTGGACGCACGTGAGATCTATCTGGTGCACCCGGCCATCGCGGCGATCCTGCCCGGGGAAACCAGGCCGGTCCGCATGCTCACCTGCATCCCGCGCGTTGGTGGCGGTGTATTCCTGTGGCCGCTGAAGCTGCCGACCGACGATCGGCGGGAGTCGGGACTGGCTGCATCCGCGCGCAAGGCCGCCGAGCTGGCCGAGACGAAATGGGTGCGAATGCAATCCGACATAGGTCGCTTGCGCCTACGATGTCTCGACCTCGACACACATCCCCGACCCGGTCTGCCCGAACATCAGCTTCCGCGATCTGCTGCGCATTGCATTCGGCGACGGCCGGCTGATAATCGCGAGGACCACCCGGTCATCCGCCAGCTCCTGGGCGCCGCGTGATCCGATGACGCTGGCCGTCTCAGCCACACAGCCTCCGACCGGGTTGACGCCCAGTCGGAGCCGGTGCGAGGCGGCGGCATCAGCCAGAGCGGCGGCGGCTCACCTGCTGCACTTCGATGAGATCTGGGTCGTCGACTTCGAGTTCATCGCCAACTCCCGGCTATCGGCCGGATCCGGTCTGCTGCGTCGCCAGGGAGGCATTCACCGGCCGGGAGATCAGGCTGTGGCGTGATGAGCTGCGGCAGCTCGACCGTGCGCCATGGGACACCGGGCCACGCTCGGTGACGGTCGCCTATTTCGCCTCGGCCGAGCTCGGCTGCTTCCGCGTGCTCGGCTGGCCCGACCCGTCAACATTATCGACCTGTTCGCGCGAATTCCGGTCCGAAACGAATGGTCTGCCGCTGTCCTCTCGGCAGAAGCCTTCTCGGCGCACTCGCCTATTTCGGCCTCTCGGAATGTCCGCCGGCGAGAAGGAGATCGATGCGCGAGCTGATCATGTCCGGCGGGCCGTGGACGCCGGCGGAGAAGGCCGCGATCCTCGACTATTGCGCCGAGGACGTTGACGCCACGATGCACCTGCTGGACGCGATGGCGCATCTTCTGGCGACACATCCACATCGGATGGGCCACGCCGTCCTGCGCGGCCGCTATATGGCTGCCGTGGCCGCCATGGAGCACACCGGCATTCCGGTCGACGTTCCGACCCTTCGAATTGCTCAAGACGCGCTGGCCCGACATCCAGGACAAGCTCATCGCGAGGTCGACAAGGACTTCGACGTCTTCGACGGACGGACCTTCAAGGCCGACCGCTTTGCCGCCTGGCTGGCCCGCACCGGGATGCCATGGCCACGTCTCGACAGTGGCCAGCTCGCGCTGGACGACGACACGTTCCGGCAGATGGCGAAGGCCTATCCGGCCGTCTCGCCGCTTCGCGAGCTTCGGCACGCGCTCGGCGAAATGCGACTGAACGACATCCCGTCGGGCCCGATGGCCGCAACCGCACGACTGATTTCGCCCTTCCGCTCACAAACCGGGCGCAACCAGCCGATCGCAACAGCCAATTCCTGTTCGGGACCGCGACATGGCTGCGCGGCCTGATCAAGCCGGCGGAAGGCATGGCGCTCGCCTATCTCGACTTCTCCAGCCAGGAGATTGCCATCGCTGCGGCCCTGTCCGGGGATGCGGCACTCTGGCGCGCCTACGCTTCCGGCGATCCCTACATGCAATTTGCCATTGATGCGGTCTCTGCGCCCACCCGGCGCCACCAAGGACAACCCACGGCGAGATCCGGGACCGCTGCAAGACCGTCGTGCCTGGCGCATCCAGTACGGGCAGAGTGAGTATGGCTGTAGCGGCCAGCTCCGGGATGATGGTGTGGAAGCCCGCCAGCTTCCTCCTGCGCCATCGCGAGACCTATCGGCAATTCTGGGCTGGGCCGATGATCAACGTCGCTCGCGGGCTGCTCGGCGGCACCTGTCACGACGCCATACGGCTGGCAGTACCGGCTGGCCCTCGCAGCGAGGCTAATCCACGCTCGCTGCTCAACTGGCCAATGCAGGCCAGCGGCGCGGACATGCTGCGGCTCGCCTGCATCGGCATCGCGGAGGCCGGTATCCGCATCTGCGCGCCGGTCCACGACGCGATCCTCATCGAAGCACCGATCGAGGACATCGACGAGGCCGTCGAGGTTGCAAGGCGCGAGATGATCGAGGCCAGCGCGATGGTGCTGGGCGGACCGGCCTGTCGCGTCGACGAGAAGGTGATCACCTACCCCGATCGCTACATGGACGTGAAGATCGCGGGCTGGCCATGTGGAACCGGACGATGGGCCTGATCGGAGGGCCAATCTATGTGCCGGTGGCCAAGTCGAGTGAAAGGTGGCCGGGGTTGGAATAGGGGGCTACAGCTGAGCGTCGCGGAGGTTTGTATGCTCCAGCGTCGCGGATACGCAAACCCGGTGCTATAGTCTCTTGTTTGTATCCTGTCCTAACAGAGATTCTGCCTAGGAGATACCGATGACTCAGAATCAGGAGCATACCGATCCCTCTGGCCAATGCACCTGATGAGATCGATCCTTCGATCCCGACACGCTGCGGATCAGGACGATTGCATGGACCTACTCGTTGAGGCTATACCGGTCGAGGTGGCCATCATCCGGCGAAGGCGGATCGGACTGGTGGCCGGTTTTCGATCGTCCCGCTGGCGGCCGTACACCTATTTCCCTCCAACCGCCCGTGTCCTGCTGCTGCTGGCCTATGCCCCCTTTCTTCGGGCTCCTGACCTCCGGGGCGGCTGGTACAAGCTGTCGACCGGCATCGCCGCAGACTTCCATCTGCGGGACAAGGATGCCCGCCATCGTGCTCTTGCCGCGTTGGAGAGGGCCGGCCTCATCGAAGTCCGGCGAATGAATGGCAAGTCGCCCTTCATCCGGCTGGCTCCGGATCACAGGGCCGAGTTCCAGCATGTGCCAGGCCCACCCCGTCCAAGGCGTGGCGTTACCGAGATGCGCATTCGCGAGGTTTGAGAGGGCGGGCTCGGCCAGAAAAAGCCCGCCAGGCTCGCCGCGCTGAACGATCGCCAGCGCGTCCTTGGCACGGCTCTGCTCGCGCTGGCAGTTGGACAGGCTGCGCATCGTAGAAAATGTATCGGTCAGGCGTCGATCCCGGACGGGCCAGCCGGTGGTGGCCAAGGACTACAGGACGATCGGATAAGAAAACCCCCTCCGGAAGGGACATTACCGGCGGGGGCTACGAGCAACAGGCCCGAAAATTCTTCTAATTTTGGACTTTAACTCAGGTCGACGATGCGGGGGCAGACGTTACGGCCCGAAGAAATCGTCGACCTCGGCCAGCGGGCCGGACTCCCAACAGATGGCCCGCAAACTGAATTCAGGGAAGCGGTCCCGACGGCTCGAGTGGGCACCAGGATGATGCGTCCAGCGCGGCGGGTGCCGGGCATTTGTAGACGGTGTACCGAAGGTTAATCGGCGGCGTGTTGGCGATCGTTGCCGAGGCGACGGCCGACCCTGCCATCAGCAGGGCCAGTGATAGGGTCAGCGTTTTCATTGTTTCTCCTGAAAGTTGTATAAAATCCCAGAGCACCATTCTTCCTGATAGGAGTCATGTTCGCTGTTTGGTGATCGGTTTAGCGGTACTCGTACCCCTGCGAGGACATACAGAGGTGATAGGTCTGCTCCCAATAGGCGTCGCATTCGGCTGAGCTCGGGCCGCTCTGCCAAGTGTTGTAGAGCAGGTTAGCGACTGTCGTTGCGTAGTTCGTGTGTTTTTGGTTGGCGAACATTTCGCATTGCGCGCTGGCCATTTTGACTTGGCCGTTAAGCGCCTTGTGATTGCCGCTGGTTACCTGGTTGCCGTTGAAATCGTACTATTGCCCGGCGAAGGCCGCGGTGGAGATGGTAGCGGCGAGAACCGCCAAAAGTAGCTTATTCATTTCGTTTGTCCCTTGCTGTAGTTGCTTGCTTCGTTTTTGTGACGCTTACAACCGCAAGGAAAACTTGCTCTCACCTGCCATTGTTTTGCGTTCAGATGCCGCCGAATCCCCAATGACCCTAGATCGATCCCTGACCCTTTGCCCGGCCAAGGGTGCGCGGTGATGCTTCTCAATCGTCACGCCAATAACGTGACGTGCATGATGCCCCGTGCTTTGGTCGACGCCTCGATTTGGGAGGCGGTGAGGGTGGCAGTACGACCCCACCCCCCGGCCGGGTCCGCTATGTGCCAGCGAAAAGGGGCGGACCGTCACTCGCAAAATTTCGCGAGTTTATTCTCCCTGACGGGGACCTCTCCAACGAACATCCCGAAAGTCTCCGCGAAAGGACCGCCACCGCCGCCTTTCGCAGGACTGTTCTGGCGCTGGTGGCGGGGAGAGCTGCGGCGATAGTCCTGGCGGGCGCGTTCACCCGAAATGCCGTTTTCAGAAGCGTCCGCACCGAAAGCCGCACGACGAAATGGAGGGCCCGGTATTTGAATGCCGTCTGCCGCCACGTAGAGGTGCGCTGGAGCGTGTTTCGCCTCTCCATCAACCGCGCTGACGGGGCTAGTGGTGAAAATCTGACGTTCGGTGCCGGACGCCGATGACGACTGCCAGCCTTTTCGGTCGTTACTTCGACGTGCGTCGGAGGTGCAGACCAGGACCAAGCTGGGCATGTCCGGAACCAGCCACAATGTCGCGAACGAGGAATATGCGGACTTTGATGGGAGCTACGCCGGGCTGCCTTTTACCACTGGACCTTCAGCCCGACCTTTCCCTCCCATGCATCGGCGTCGCCGTTGAAGCTGACGTCGTAGTTGACGTTGCCATAGAAGGTCGTGGAATCAGAGACCTGCCTGGCCGCGCCGATGCCCAGCGTTGCCCAACTGTCGCCCAGTTCGGCGGTGAACGGGATGAAGCCGCTGGCCGACGAGAACTCCGTCGTCGGGTCGCCGAGGAACTCGTGCCAGAGATCCGCCCGTCCCCACAGCGTGAACTTGCGCTTCGGATCGCCGTCGACATCCCAGTCGCGTGTTATACGGGCGCCGATCCGGCCGGCCAGCGAATCGGTGTCCGAGTAGCGGACATCGGCCGCGCCGTCGTTGAAGTCGTCGATGTTGAGGTTCTGGTAGACGAGTTGCGCCTGCGGCTCGAGCAGCCAGTCATTGCCGAGGTCGAACGGATAGCCGCCCTCAAGCGAGGCAGCGAAACCGAAGCCGTTGGTCTCGCCGTCGCGCAGGCCCCGCCTTCCCGTCATGTCCATGTCGTACCAGGTGCCCTGCACGACGCCGTCAAGATACCAGTTGTTCTCGCCGAAGCGGGTCCAGTAGCCGCCGACGCTGACGGCGTTGAAATCGTCCTCGCCGCCCTTGAAGGTGCGCCCGAAAAGATTGTGCTCGACATCGGCATTACCCTGGCCGAACGCCACGTACACGCCGGCATTGTCGCGCTGGCCGTTCTCGTACTCGTTTCGGTAGAAATCCATGCCGGTCTGGATCGCGCCAAAGTTATAGTCGAACGCCGGACCGTCGCGACCAAAGATGCCGACCGCGTCACCGTCGCGATGGCCCCAGTAGCCGATGATCCTGCCCCACATTCCGTCGGGCATATCCTCCTTGCCCGGACGCAGCAGTTGGGCGTCGCCACCCATCCTTTCGTGCAGCGTGTCGATGATTTTGCGGCCATAGATCTCGGCCATCACCGGCATTGCCGCATAAAGCGAAACCTCCGGGCGGAAGATTGGCGTCCCCGGCGGCGCTGTCACCGGGTGGCACCGGGCGTGCCCCGGCCTCTGCATGGCGGCTCCGGCGCGTTCGGCGCGGCACAGTGATGGTGCGCAGGAACCAGTCGTCGCTGTCGCCGGCTCCCGTGCCGCCCGGAACAGAAAATACTCGTACGGACCGGCCACAGCCGCACTGGCCGAGCCCGAAGGCGTGCGGCACACGCCGTCGGCATTGTTCAGGCCCTCGACCACGAGAATGCCGTCGCCGACGGTCAAGTCGCCGCCACCTCCGGCATTGCGACCGAGATCCGGTGGCGCCGGCGGCGCCGAGCCAACGTGCAGTCGACCACCAGCACGTCGGACTGCGAGGCGGCGCCGTTGTTGAGCACCGTGTTCAAGCCAAGCGAGCCGCCATTGGAAATGAAGGTGCCGCCGCCGGCAGTGCCCGGCCGTGTGCCCGCCGGAAATCACGCAGCACGTCGCCACGCGCACGGGTTTGCTTGCAGATCGATGATGCCGGAGTTGGTGAACGTCGGCCGCACGCCGAGCAATCTGTCCCTGCACTGGGCCTGCCGAGCGCCATGGCATTCATCGGGTTGCCATGCGGCAGGTACTGCCCGGTGCTGTCGAGCGTGGTGGCGCCTGTCACTGCGGGGCAGCGCCAGCGTTCCGTTGTTGGTGAAGCTGTTGTTTGGGCCGGTGCCGAGATCCGCTATGGCCACCCGCAGCGTATCGCGCCCGCCGTCCCCAGTGGTGTCGGCGAAGTGCCTCAGGTTGAACAGTGCCATTGTTGAGGAAGCTGTTATCGCCGCCGCCGAATTGCACGAAGCCCGTGACCGTCCCGGCGTTCTCGATTTGGATCGTTCCCCCGACCCCGGTTGTCGTCCCGCTGATGGCGAGATCCGATAGCGCGCCGACGGTGCTGCCGGCATTAATGCGGGCAAAACCGTTCAACCCATAGACGAGGTGGACGCCCGCGGCCCCGGAACCCCATCCCCCCAGGACCGCCGAGCTTGTCTCGACATAGGCATTCCCGCCTGTGGATGCATTGGCGAAAATCCCGTGCGACGATTGTCCGGAGGCAGTTACGTTCCCGTTGAAAATGACGGTGACGTCCCCAGTCGCCACCGGATTCGGATCCGTCGCCCCGGTCGGGTAGACCCTGCCGCCTTGCCCGCCAGATGGTTCGGCAAGTATTCCATGAGAGCCCGCGCCGGTGGTCACGATCGTCGTCCCGTTGAGCTGGATGACGCCGCTCTGCGCCAGCGCACCGTGGGAAGTAGGACCCGAGGTCCGAACTTCCCCAAAAGCGGCGTCCGCAACGATCAGGCCGCGATCGAAAGTATACAAACCGTGATTTCGCTCGCCGGTGCCGGTGGTCGTTACCGAGCCGTCACGCAGGAATATAATCCCGCCGCCCTGCGCGATCGCACCGTAGCCCGCGACGGCGCCGGTGGTGAGAACGGTCGCATGGCTGTCGATGATCGATGCGCCGTCGGGAAAATTCAGGGAGTAGAGGCCGATCCCATGATCGGGAGCATGATTAGTGATCGATGAACCGGGGCGCAGAAAGATTGTCGAAGGGCCGAATTGCGAAACCGGTTCGCCGATGGCGAAGGCTCCATAAGCTTGGCCGCCGGGGCCGTGTCGCCATTCACGACAACCGTTGCGTTGGTGTCGACAATACCGCCACTCGCAACAATCCCGTGATTCCAACTGCCGGTCATGGTGACCGTGCCGTCGGTAGCCGTGAGCATGCCGGTAGTGCCGGTTGGACAGCGCGAAGACCTGTGCCGTTCTGAGCCGAGGTTGATCCTGTATGGCTCAGGTTGATGTTGAAGTTGGTCGCGTTGAGAACGGCGCCCGCCCCCTCCGCCGCAAGACCGCGCGGTCCTGACGCCGGGGCCACGGTATAGGTTGGATCGGAGGCGAAGACGTTCACGCCGTTCAGCGTGATCGTCCCAATCGTGGACGGCACGCCCGGCCCCCCCGCGAGAACTCCATATTGGGTTTGGGTGATCGTGACATTTACGGGAGGGGTCCCGGAGTTAGTGATTTGACCGCTGTTTACGGCCCTCAGACTGTTGAAATTTGGATAGCCGGGCTTGCGAAGAGAGATCGACGCGTGGTGCCGTCGGCGACAACATTCACCTGCGCGGATGCGGCGTTCAGCGGCGCCCACGTGCAAACGGCTACCAATGCTGTGCACGTGAGGAGGCGCCTTCTCAAATCCGATTTCGGCAGCATTTCACGCTCCCTCGTCGTCAAGCATCTCCTCTTACGAGCGGCGCAGTGGTTCGCAAGCAGTCGCGTCAGATTTCCTCGCATGGACAACCCTCTTACGCATGAAACCCCCACATCAAAGGTACATAGTTACGTTGATACAACACGGGAAATTTGAGTTAAGGGTGTGCCCACACCATTAAATTCTGGTAGAAGTGACTTGTCGGCAACACCGCCAGCTCGCGAACCCAGCGAATGCGGGCCAAGACCGCACCGGCTATGACCGGGTGGCGTCGACGGCACCGGAACAATCAATCCTACAACGCCGGTACCAAGTGTTAGATCTTAACCACTAGCCTTGGCACGTTTTCACAAACATGGACGGACTGTCTTTCGGAATAACCGCTTGCCTGCTGCTGGCGTCACCAGCCATCCGTCCGATGCAAATGACCGTCGCCATATTCGATGAGCCTCGATCCGGGCCGTTCCGGTGGCGACGGTGGTCCAAAACGTTCGATCCGCAGCGCCTCGACAAACCGATACCACGGCATTCGGCCCGGGGCTCGTATCCACGCCCACAATTTGCGCTCGATCTCCAGGGCCGCGGCGTCATCGAGACCGGCGTCAAGCAGGCCACGCCGGGTCAGGTCCACGGCAAGTTCGCGAAACCGCTCCCGTTCCTCGGCGGTCGGCGGACCTCCGGCCTTGCCCTTCTTCGGCTTCAGCGCCCGCGCCAGCCGCTTCCGCGCCCGCTCACGCTCGATCGGCGCGCCAATGTTCGGCAATCTCCTGCTGGCGGGCCTGTGAGACCCGGTAGATCCGGCCGATCACGCGCACGCCGTCGACTATCGGCATTTCGACAGCCCGAGTTCGTTGACTTCCATCCGGGCAAGTTCCGCGTAGAAACGGATATCGTCACCAACCGCATCGGCTATGCGCCTGGCGACATGCCGGAAGTCGGACTTTCCCGTGATGCCGAAGTATCCGGCCCACAGGCAGCGATCCAGCGCCCTTGGCGTCAGCATCCAGCCCGTCCCGTTCACGACGCCGTCGATGTCGAGACCATGCTCCTTCAGCAGGTAGGCGCGGACCTGGCGCTCGACCTGCGGCTCGAACGCAATTGTTGAACCCTCGATTAGCGGGTCGGACTTCCACGCCCTTCGCAGGCGCCGGCGCATCATGCAGTCGAGCTGGGCGTGGGCGCGGTCCCGGCCATACTCTCCCTTGTTCCGCACCCCGTTGGCGATCAGGCGCAGTTCAAGTTCGCGCTTGCGGTCATAGGCTTCACGTGCTTCGCCACCCAGATGGCGATGGCATAGGTCGGCTCCACGAAGCGGGACGTTGCGGCAGCCCGCGCCGTTCTTGCGGATGTGCGCGCATTTCGGATATTTCGCCATCCGCCCGGCCACCATGGCGGTGATCCAGCGATTGATGTGGAGGGGCTCGGTGCATCCTGCCGGGAATGACGGGCCGTAGGGCAAGCTTGCGACCTCATAAAATTACGGCCAATTGCCGTACGCCTGCGCTTAGCATGTAAGGATCGAATTTTAAGTCAGATCCGCCCAGATTTGAGCCCCGATCCTCAAGTTGTTCTGGGCAAATGTCTGGTTAATTTGGATACCTACCCAGCTACATCCAAAATAATCCAGCAATACCAGTCACATAGGAAATGTGACCCTATGAACCCGGTGCAGCGGGTGGGCGATCAGATCGCCGAGGCATATCTCGTCCATTCCAGGGCTTCGCGGACGGAAGCGCGTGCCAGGACGCTGGCCATGCTGCAAGCGGTCCAGATCAGGGACCCTGAGCGCGTCTACCGGCTTTATCCGCATGAGATTTCCGGCGGCATGGGTCAGCGGGTCATGATCGCGATGATGCTCATTCCCGAACCCGACGTCATCATCGCGGACGAGCCCACATCGGCGCTCGACGTCACGGTGCGCACCCAGGTCCTGGGCATCCTGGATAGTCTGGTCACCAGCAAGGGCATCGGGCTCATCATCATCAGCCACGATCTGAATCTCGTTCGGAATTTCTGTGACCGTGTCCTTATCATGTACGCGGGACAAGTGGTCGAAGAGCGTTCAGCGCGCGACCTGATGAACGCCACCCATCCCTACACAAAGGGGCTCTTGGCGGCCCAGCCGCACATAGGAGGCTCGCGACAGCGCCTCCCCGTTCTCGAGCGCGATCCGGCATGGAAGACCGAACGCAGGGCAGTCTCAGCATGAGCAGCATTGAGGTCAAAAATCTTGGCATCTCTCTGGGCCTCGGCGCAGCCTCGAAACGGATCCTCGAATCTGTCGCTTTTTCCGTTGGATCAGGCCAATCGTTTGGCCTGATCGGCGAGTCCGGTTCGGGAAAGTCGACCGTCCTGAAATGCATTTCCCGTCTGCTGATGATGTGGACAGGCGACACTACGATCGGCGGCGTTTCTGTTCGCGACATGCCGGCCATGGATTTTTGCAGAACCGTGCAGATGGTGTTTCAGGACCCCTATGGGTCTCTGCACCCGCGCCAATCGATCGATACGGCCTTGCGCGAGCCCTTGCGGATTCATGGCATGGACCGGATGGCGGAGCGGATGGAGCAGGCGCTCGTCGATGTGGGCTTGAACGGCTCGTTCTTGTCGCGATATCCGCACGAACTATCCGGCGGCCAACGCCAGAGGGTCGCGATTGCAAGGGCGCTTATTCTCGAGCCGAAGGTGCTGCTGCTGGACGAGCCTACTTCCGCCTTGGATGTCTCGGTGCAGGCCGAAGTGCTCAACCTTCTTGTCGACATCCGCAGCCAGCGAAAGCTGACCTACCTGTTCGTGTCGCATGACCTCGCAGTCATCGACTACATGTGCGACGCGCTTGCCGTGATGCAACACGGGCGAATTGTCGAGGTTATGGACAGGTCTACATTGGTCGGCGGAACGGCCGAAGACGACTACACGCGGGAACTGATCGGCGCGAGCCTTGCCTATGACCGGGTGGCATAGTCGACGCCGCCTTCGACAGCGTGAGTGAATATCCATTGATCGCCAAGATTTGAGGGAAGGGGCAGATAAATCATGCAGATTGTTGATATCAACGTAAAGGTTTTTGAACATACGACGCAGAGGCATGCCGATTCAGCCGGGCATGCGCATCCCGGGCCGCCGCACAAGGTGAAACATGCGCTGCTGATGGTAACGACAGACGACGGCAGCGCGGGTTACTGCTTTTCCCAACCCGAGATCGTGCGGCCCCACGTAATCGATAAGTTTGTTTCGAAGGTGCTGATCGGACAGGACCCGTTCGACCGCGAGCGCCTTTGGCAGGACCTTGCGCATTGGCAGCGAGGCAGCGCTGCCCAGTTGACCGATCGCACACTCGCGATCGTCGATTGCGCCTTGTGGGACCTCGCCGGGCGCAAGCTCGGACTGCCGGTTCACAAGCTTATCGGCACGTATCGGGACAAGGTGCCGGCCTACGGCTCCATCATGTGCGGCGACGAGCTGAAGGACGGTCTGGCGACGCCTGAGGATTACGGGCGCTTCGCGGAAAAGCTGGTGAAGCGTGGCTACAAGGCAATCAAGCTGCATACCTGGATGCCCCCGGTTTCCTGGTCTCCCGACGTGAAAATGGATATCAAGGCCTGTGCGGCCGTGCGCGAGGCGGTTGGCCCGGATATTCATCTGATGTTGGACGCCTACCACTGGTACTCGCGGACCGAGGCGCTCGAACTCGGCCGGGGACTGGAAAAACTAGGATTTGCCTGGATCGAGGAGGCAATGGATGAGCAAAGTTCCGCGTCTTATGCCTGGCTCGCCGACAATCTCGATATACCCGTGATTGGCCCTGAGAGTGCCGGTGGAAAATACTTCTCGCGGGCCGAATGGATCACCAGCGGCGCCTGCGATATTCTGCGCACGGGCGTTCATGATGTCGGCGGTATCTCGCCGGCGATCAAGACAATGCACCTTGCTGAATCCTTCGGCATGAATTGCGAGGTCCATGGCAACGGCGCGCCAAACCTCATCGTTACCACAGTGTGCAAGAACGTCCGCTGGTACGAACGTGGGCTGCTACATCCCTTCCTCGAATATGATGATGGCTTCGATTACCTCAACAGCCTCGTCGATCCCATGGACAAAGAAGGGTTTGTTCGCCTGTCTGACAAGCCCGGGCTCGGCGAAGATATCAACTTCGATTTCATCAACGCGAATCTCGTCTCCTGACAATGTGGTCTTGCGTCGGACGCGCAGAAGACGCGGTCTCCGCGATCCCGGAGAAGGCGCCGTCCGCACGGCGTCTTCCACAATTTGCCAACTGGCCTACGCCCTATGCAGGCGGGTTAGCCTATTGTCCGAATTGATCGCCGCTTGGTCTCCTCATAGTTTTCGAGATCGGTCGCGCTCGTAGCTCAATTGGATAGAGCGCCGTGTCAGTCCCAAGGCAGTTGCAGGTTCGATCCCTGCCGGGCGCACCGAAATGATCCAACTGCGATTTGTGTGGAACCTTATCTACCTCTAAACGTTGTTTTTCTCGGTCTGCCGACAGGGGAGGCATAAGGTGACGGATAATGAGGGGCCGGATGCGTTGCTAGCCGCAATCGTGGAATCCTCTCATGACGCCATCATCAGCAAGGATCTCTCAAGCATCGTTACGTCCTGGAATTCCGGGGCAGAACGGGTTTTCGGCTACTCCAGCGAAGAGATGATCGGCCAGTCGATCTTGCGGCTGATCCCGGAGGACCGGCAAGACGAAGAGCGGTTGATTATCGAGCGCGTTCAGCGCGGCGAAAGGATGGAGCACTACGAAACGATCCGTCGCCGTAAAGACGGACGTCTCATCCACGTTTCGCTGACGGTTTCACCGATCCGCGCCGGAGGCAAGATCGTTGGCGCTTCCAAGATCGCTCGCGACGTCACGGATCGAAAGGCGGCCGAGGAAACGCAACGTTTGCTTATGCGGGAGGTGAACCACCGTTCCAAAAACCTGCTGGCCGTGGTCGAAGCCATCATCCGCCAAACCGCCGCCAAGACCCGGCAGCGCGACTTTTTGCGCCGTCTATCCGAGCGCCTGCAGTCATTATCGATCAGCCAGGATTTGCTCACGGCAAGCGAATGGCGCGGCGTCGATATCCGCGACCTGATCACGCGTCAGTTTCATCATTTCGGTTTCAACCAGAATGGTCGTGTGGTGATCGAGGGGGAGCAGTTCACGGTCACGCCGACCGCTTCGCAGGCGCTCAGCATGGCTATCCACGAGCTCCTCTCCAACGCGCGTCATCACGGCGCATTGTCGAACGATACCGGACGGGTAGCCGTGAGTTGGGCGACAGACGCAGGCGGCGGGCCGTCGCTGTTTGTCATGCGCTGGCTGGAGATGGGGGGACCCGAGGTGCGCGAACGCCGCCGCAAGGGATTTGGGACGACGATCCTCCAGCGCACCACCGCTGCATCACTGAACGCCAATGTGCGGCTCGATTTCAAGCGCGACGGGCTGGAGTGGGAACTGCGAGCGCCGGCGGAGCTGGCATTAGTGGGCCTGCCATTGGGGACCCTGCCTCCGGACCTCGCCTACGGCATCTAAAAGACTGTCTCCGTAAACCTTTGGTCCAGGCCAGAAAATACGCGCTGCCCCATGAGAATTGCGCTAAGGGCAGACGACACAATCCCGCCTTGGAGCACGATGATTTCTCTTGGAGTCATCACCGTGCTCTAACTTTTTGAGTTTCGCATGATCTTTCCCGAAAACCACTACGCACTTTTCGGGATCATGCTCTAGCAGACAGCCTGATAGATGACAGCCGATAATCCGCCCGCCGCCGACCAGCGCTACGCCGCCTTTCGCCACGGGGCATTCCTGCGCTTCTGGACCGCCCGTTTCCTGGCGACATTCTCGACGCAGATCGTGTCCGTCGCTGTCGGCTGGCAGATCTATGACTTGACCCGCGATCCTTTCGATCTCGGTCTTGTGGGCATTATCCAGTTCCTGCCATCGTTGCTTCTGGTGCTGGTTACCGGCGCCGTGGCCGACCGCTTTGGCCGCCGCCTCATCATGGGCATCGCCGCGTTTCTCGAAGCTGTTTGCGCCCTGGCCTTGCTGGCGCTGACGCTGCGCGGACTGACCGGTCCGCTGGGAATCTTTGCGGTGCTCGCTGTTTTCGGCATCGCGCGGGCGTTCTTCGCGCCGGCTTCCGCCTCGCTGGTGGCCAATCTGGTGCCGGTGGACGATTTCGCGAATGCCGTGGCGTGGAACTCGTCGGCCTGGCAGACCGCGACGATCGTCGGTCCTGTCGCCGGCGGCTTGCTCTACGGGGTTTCGGCGGAAGCGGCTTACGGGATTGCGATGCTGTTGATGCTCGGCGCCGGACTGCTTGTCCTCTCGATTCCGAAGCCGCAGCAACGGACCGAAACGGAAAAGCCGTCCCTCGACTCGCTCTTTGCCGGCTTCCGCTACATCTGGGGCGAGAAGGTCGTTCTGGGTGCGATCTCGCTCGATCTTTTTGCCGTTCTGCTGAGCGGGGCTGTGGCCCTACTGCCGGTCTACGCGCGCGACATCTTGGAGCTTGGACCATGGGGCCTCGGCCTCTTGCGCGCGGCTCCCGGCATCGGCGCAATCCTCGTCGCCATCTGGCTCGCCGGCCATCCGATCAGAGACCACGCCGGCATCGTCATGCTTGCCTTTGTTGCATTGTTCGGGGCCTTTACGATGCTCTTTGGCGCGTCGGAGATCCCCTGGCTCTCCATCTTCGCGCTTGCCATGCTCGGCGCCACCGACATGATCAGCGTTTACATCCGCGAGACCCTGATCCAGCTTTGGACGCCAGACCGTGTGCGTGGCCGGGTCAATGCCGTCAACATGGTCTTTGTCGGCGCGTCGAACGAACTCGGCGAATTCCGCGCCGGCACGATGGCGGCATTAATTGGCACAGTGCCTGCGGTCGTATTCGGCGGCGTGGGCGCTATCGCGGTCGCGGGGCTCTGGGCCTGGATATTTCCGCAACTGCGCAAGGTTCGCCACTTGAACGGACGCGTGTAGGCCTGTCAGAGCGGACTACCGTTTCATAGAATCGATGATCCGCTCTAAGTATTTGTTTTTCCGCAATTCCGGACGGAAAACCGGTTCCCACTTTTCCTGGAATTGCTTTAGAGGGCGCGATCTCGAAGCAGAGATCGCCCGGGATCCCGCGTTCAGCGTCGTGTCGGTCTTCCGAAGATCAGTTCGAGGAACTCTACCAGCCAGCGCTTCAGGTGCATGTCCCAGATCAGCCTCCCGCCAAGGTGATCGCGGCCGGGTTGCGCGCCCGGCAGGACGAAACGATGCGCCCCCCGCACCACCCAGCGCTGCATCATCATGCGCGTGAGCTCGGCGTGGAACTGGATTGCCCAGGCATTCCTGCCGTACCGAAAAGCCTGGTTTGGATAGGTGTCGGACGTCGCAAGCAGCGTCGCGCCGGCAGGCAGGGTGAAGCCCTCGCGGTGGAACTGATAGACCATCTCGGGCCAGTGCATCAGCGCTTTGCCTTGGTCGGTCGCCCGCAACGGATACCATCCGATTTCGACGACACCCTCGTGGTGTCCGTCGACCTTGCCACCGAGATGATTGACCAGCATTTGGGCCCCGAGACAGATGCCCAGGAACGGCTTGTCTTCGCCCAACGGTACCGCCAACCAATCGGTTTCGCGGCGAACGAACTCGTCTTCGTCATTGGCGCTCATCGGCCCGCCAAAGACGACCGCGCCTGCGTGATCGGCTAGCGTCTCCGGCAAGGGATCGCCCAGCGGCGGCCGCCTGATATCGAGATCGAAGCCTTCGGCATGAAGAAGCTGTCCAACTCGGCCGGGGCTCGAGCCTTCCTGATGCAGAACGACTAATATCCGGGGTCTTGCTGCCGGCATGAATGTCCTAATCGTCGTTGGCTTCGCCGTGCACCCCAGGCACGGCCTGCCGCGCGCGCTGCCGGGCGGAAATCCGCTCACGGCGATCAACCGAGATCAACTCGGCAATCCGCCAGACAAGGTTGTCCTCCAGCTCGTGCAGTTCGCCGTCGGCGTAGACCACTTCCCACATGATCCTTACGAATTCGACGCGCGCTTTCTCGTCAAGGTGCCGCTTGAGCACGCTGGTGAATGCATAAAGATCGACGGATTCCCGGTCGGCTTTCTCTCCCGCCGCCAGAAGCGCATCCAGCGCCGGTCCACTGACCCCGTAGGTTGCCGAGATCGCGCGTCGAAGGGTATGGCTTTCCTGGCTGCGGCGGACGCCGTCAGCGTCCATGACATGGATCATCAGCGCGGCCGCCGCGACCCGCGGATCGTCAGCGGGGTTCGAAGCGGCCTTGCCCTGGCCGGCGGGAAGATCCTTGAGGAAGGAAAGAAGGCGGTCGAGCATCGAGCGTCACGTGCTTCAGATTCGCTTGGGATTAGATCCTTACGTCATCGTCCCTTTAAAACAACCGGAAACGGCGCGTCGTCCTTTCATCCTCTTCTTCGGACTCCACGCCCGGATCGTCCGGCAAGCTCGACGGTATGAAGCCGTTCGGCTCGGCATCCAACGAAGGAGGCTGAGTGGCTGACCGGGCCTCGCGCGCTCGCATGCCTGTGAGAGGCGCTACAGGTTCGGTCGATGCTTGCGCGGGCGCTGAAGGCTTTTCCTCATCAGGGACTAGCTCCGGTGCCTCCAGTGGAACGGTCACCGCTTCCTCGGCCGGCTTCTCCTCGGGTTCCACGGCGGGCGCAATAAGAGTCGGTTTTGCGGCGTCGAAATCGTCATCAGGCTCGATCATCGGCGCCAGATGCTCGACCGGCACCCGCCACTCGAAAGCATCCAGCCTTCCTGAAATCGGGGAAACCGGCGCCCAGTGATCCGACACGTAACCGTCCGCGACCCAGGCCGGATCGCGCGGAGCTCTGACCGCCTTCGACAGGAACTGTCGGACCCGGCCCTGATCGCCGGTTTCGCCCTCCTCGATGTCTGCGAGCAATAGATAGGCGCCTTCTCTCGGCTGCATGCGGACTGCCGACGCCGCAGCTTCGCGCGCTTCGTGATATTCCGCCGCGTCGAGAGCCGCCCGGGCGACGGCAAGTGCTGATTCCGGGTTGTTCCGCTTGAGGGTTTCCAGCTTCCGCGCCCGCGCGAGACGATCATGCGTGGAATCGCCCGGCCGCGCATGCACATACAAGTCCGCGACTTCCGGATGCGGTTCGATCTTCCAGGACGCTTCGAGGATCTTCGCGCCCTTGCGCAGATCGTTCTGGCGCAACAGCGCCTTCGCGGCGACTATCGCGGCCGGGACCAGATCAGGCTGGAGCCGGTTCGCCTCCAACGCCGCGTTCTTCGCCGCCACCGGATCCGCGTCCATCAGGGACATCGCCTTGGCCGTTAGCAGCACAGCGCGGCGGCGGTTTGAAACGTCGCGCTCGCTCTGCCGCGAGGGCTTGTGGCTGTCGAGGAGCTTCAACGCCCCGTCCCAATCGCCACGTTCTGTCTTTTCCTCCAGCGTTGCAGTGCTAGCCCATGCAAGCTGCGGGGCGACTTCGGCGGCTCGGCCGGCATAGTGGCGCGCAGCCGCGCGATCGCCCAGCCTATCCGCCTCCAGATAGAGGCCGCGCAGACCGAGCAGGCGCATCTCCGGATCGTCGAGCATCGTCTCGAATTTCTGACGTGCCGCGTCCTGATCGCCCTCAAGCAACAAAGTCTGTGCTTCGAGAAGGCTGATCAGCGGCTCCTGATCGGAGCGGATCAGTTTGGCCGCCTGCTTGTTCATCTCGCGAGCCTTGGCGGCGTCGCCCGCGCCGGCAGCGATCATGCCTGTCGACAGGGCCTGATAGCCCCGGTCGCGGCGGCGCACGCGGAAATAGCGCGCGATCGTGTAAGGACTGTTCCACACCGCCTTTGTCAGCCACCACACCGCCATGACTGCGGCAACCACCGCTGTCACAGCGACGGCGGCGACCATCAGCGTGATCTCGTATTGATAGCTGTTGAAGGTTACGACCATCTCGCCGGGCCGGTCGGCCAGCCATGCAAAGCCCAGGCCGAGAACGAACACGACCAAGAGGAAAAACAGGATACGGATCATCGCTCGGTCCTCGCGGCTCAGGCTGCCTTCAGGGCGGCCGAGGTCGCTCTTTCGACAAGTTGCTCTGCCGCGAGCCGGGCGCGGACCTTCTCCATGACAGCCTGCCCCGCATTCTTCGACGCTTCGGGCAGTGTTTCGTACTCGGCGAGCGCTTTACGAAGATCGCCCTGCATCAGGGCAGCCTCCAGCCTCGCGATCGTTTCCGGCACGCCGGCGCCTTCCACCGGGCCCACCGGGCGGACTTTCACGAGCGTTTCAGCGCTGGAAAGCAAGCGTTCAAATACCCCGGCGTTCTGATTGACCACCCGGGAAGCGTCGATCATCGCCCCCGCCGCTTCCGGCGCTTCGGCAGCGATCTCCGCCTGGCTCGCCACGCCCCTGGTGGCAACGGCTCTGAGTTCGGCCAGTTCGGGCGCGTTCGGCGCAACGGCGGCAAATGTTTCGACCTCCGAAGCGAAAGGACCGCCGACCTCGACCGCGGCTTTCAGGGCGGAAACGGCAATAGCCAGCGCGACCTTGGGCTGCGATGACTGCGCCTCGACCTTCCCGGTCAGCGCCGTTACATTCTGCTCGATCGCGGAGAGGCTCTTTTCGATTGCACCGATTCGGCCATCGTTAGCCGACACAGCGCTGGCAGCTGCGGTCACCGCTGTCTCCATGCCGGTAATCTTTTCGTCCATCGCCGGCGATTCCCCGGCAGTAGCGTTCGATCCGCCCTGGAGCGCGGCGACCGTCTTTGCCAGTTCAGCGATTTTCGCATCGAGCGCGGTAAGCCCGGCATTTTCCCCGGCTCCGCCGGATTCTATCGCCGACTTCAACCCTTCAACGTCTGTTTTCACTTGTTGAACCGTCGCGGCGAGGCCGTCCACGCGGCCGGCGGCTTCGCTCACCGTCTGCCGCATCCCCTCAACATCGCCACCGCCTCCGGCCTTAACGCTTGCCATTTGGTCCCGCAGCGCGGCGATCTCGGCGTGCATGCCGGACATCGCCGCTTGGCCGTTTCCACCCGCCGCGCCTAGAGACGGCAGCAGGCCCGCATATTGCAGCCCCCCAGCGCCGGCCAATGCAACGATGCCGCCCAGAATGCCCGCCGCAACCACTCCAAGGCCCCTCCCAGGTGCTGCGGTCGGTGGCGCAGGAGAAACGGGATCGGCATCCTCCTGCGATTGCCCGCGGCCAAACCGCCCGGCCTCATCATCGGTCGGTGAAGGTGCCTGGTCGGCATGGTCGGGCGAAGGCTCGTCGTCGGCCTTCGCCGCACCGAATGAAGCAAACTGGTCGCCCGACGGCTCAGCGGACTGAGCCGCATCGGCGGCGCGCTCTGCTTGCTCGGGAGAGGCCGCTCGAATGTCCGGACCTACGACACCATCATCAGTCACGGTGCTCTCCGGAACACGCGAAACAGCGCCGGGTTCGAGCTCGATCGTCACAGGGCGCTTGCGCGACTTCGAATGCCGTGTCTGGGGCGATTTGATCATGTTGCCACTCCCGGAAATCTGCTTCGGAACCGCGCTAGGCGTTCGGGGATCTTTGCCAATGCACTAGTGGTCCGATTCTAACATTCGCATCCCATTGATACGGGCCATTCAGGCGAATGTTAGAATCATAAGGACCACTAGCAAACATATGATTCTAGTGGAACTTTGAATTTGACATTCGCAATGGACGCGTGATCCCAGATGGGATGCAAATGTAAAATTCGTTCCACTAGCACACCTGCCCGATGTGAAAAGAGGCGGTGTAGCGGCAGATCAGTTTTCTCTTTCTAGCAAGGAAATAAGCGAATCCTCATTTGGTGTGCTTGCTGCGTATACATAGTGCGCCCCGCCACGGTTCAAAACGGCCGCCGTTCTGGTGGAGAGGCAGAAATAGCGCGCGCGGGCGAACAGCCGATCCATTCCTGGACGCCTTGCGAGCGTCAGAAGCGCGCGCGCGGCGACTGCCGAAAAGACAAGCGCCGCGTCCACCGGTTTGTTCCCGAGGAGTGAAACAACAAAGTCAGATGCATGATGCAGCTGGTGGGTGTCGTAGGTTTCCACGACATCAACCGCCAGCCGGGCCTTGACGAGAGCTGCTTCGAACCCATCCCGGCGAACCCGGCCGCAAAGATAGAGCACGGAAGAGCTCAGGCTCAGCCTGGTACTCATATTCCGGGCGAGATCAGCCCCATCGCCGACGCTCTCAATCACAGTTGCAAAGCCGGAATCCCTAGCCGCCTGCGCTGTTTGCGAGCCTACGGCGTAGAGGGGTTTCGAAGCGAGGACCGAAATCAGTTCCGGCGGCGCATGGCGAAGGGCATTGGCGCTTGTGATTGCAACCGCGTCGAAATCGGCAGGCTCCGGGAGAGCGGGAAGCGGAAGAGCCTGGATTTCGGTCAGGGGCAGGAGGACGGGCTCGAAGCCTCGCTCCGCAAGACGTCTTGCCGTGCGCGATGCGCCAGGTTCCGGCCGCGTGACCAGCACGCGCGCTCGCATTCAGTACCAACCTTCAAAGAATTTGGCGCCTGCCTTGTCGCGGACAGCAGTGCCGGCATCCTGGCCGATGCGAAGAGCATCGCCAACAGGCCCTTCTCTCCCGATTTCATGGGATTCTCTCCCATCCGGCGTGATGATGAGCCCGGAAAAGCGCAGCAACCCGCCGTCGACCGAGGCATATCCGGCAATTGGCGTGCGGCAGGAGCCATCGAGGGCGGCAAGGAACGCGCGCTCGCAGGCAAGGGCTGCGCCTGTCGGCGCATGGTGGATCGGGGCCAGCAATTCAGCCATACGCCCATCGCCAATCCGCGTTTCGATACAGATGGCGCCCTGGCCCGGCGCAGGCGGGAAGCTGTCGAGGGGCAGCAGCTCGGTAATGACCTGCTCAAGCCCGAGACGCCGAAGCCCGGCATTGGCGAGCAGCGTTCCTTCTACCAACCCCTCTTCCAGTCTCTTCAGCCGTGTCTGCACGTTGCCCCTGAAAGTGACGACATTGATATCCGGCCGCATACGCCGGATCAGCGCCTGACGCCGCAGCGAAGACGAACCTACCGTTGCGCCTCGCGGCAGTTCAGCGATGGTGCCGACCGAACGTCCGATAAAGGCATCGCGTGGATCCTCGCGGGGCAGAAAGACGGAAAGTTCGAGCCCCGGAGGCAGCGTGGTCGGCATATCCTTCGACGAATGCACGGCGAAATCGATACGGCCTTCAAACAAGGCTTCTTCGATCTCCCTGGTGAAGAGGCCTTTGCCGCCGACTTCCGAGAGCGGCCGGTCCTGGATACGGTCGCCGCTGGTCGAGATCGGCACAATCTCGAAGGGGTCGGCCGGCAGACCATGCGCAGCAACGAGCCGGTCGCGGGTCTCGTGCGCCTGCGCCATCGCCAGCGCACTGCCCCTCGTGCCGATTCTTGTTGTTTCCATGGCGAGCGGTCCGTGTTAACCCCGCCGCGCGGGATAGTTCCCGCTCCTCTAACCGGGAAATAGTGGCCCCGCAATGACGCAGCAAGACGTGCTCAAGGTGCTCGGCATCGAGACGAGCTGCGATGAAACGGCGGCCGCCATCGTTGCGCTCCACGATGGCCATCGCCCGGAAATCCTTTCAAGCGTCGTCCTCAGCCAGATCGACGAGCATGCTGCATTCGGTGGCGTTGTTCCGGAAATCGCCGCGCGCGCTCATGTCGAGGCGCTGGACGACATTGTCGAAGCGGCCATCGCCGAGGCCGGCATCGAGCTCGCGGACATCGACGCTGTGGCGGCGACAGCTGGGCCGGGTCTGATTGGCGGCCTGATCGTGGGTTTGATGACGGCGAAGGCGATCGCCTCGGCAACCGGCAAGCCGCTTATTGCCGTCAATCATCTCGAAGGCCACGCGCTGACCGCGCGCCTCACGAACGGCCTCGCTTTTCCCTACCTTTTGCTGCTGGTATCCGGCGGACATACACAGATCGTGCTGGTGCGAGGCGTCGGCGCCTATGAGCGCTGGGCGACGACCATCGACGACGCCCTCGGCGAAGCCTTCGACAAGACCGCCAAGCTGATTGGCCTCCCCTTTCCGGGCGGCCCGAATGTCGAGAAGGCGGCGGAAACGGGCAATCCGCATCGTTTCGCGTTCCCGCGTCCACTCAAGGGCGAATCGCGGCCCGACTTCTCCTTCTCGGGGCTGAAGACTGCCGTCCGTCAGTCTGCCACGGCAATCGCACCCCTGACCGATCGTGACGTCGCCGACATCTGCGCCTCCTTCCAGACCGCAATCGCGGAAACGCTGGAAGATCGCGTCTCGCGCAGTCTGGATCGTTTCCGTAACGCATTTGCTGACATTCGCGAGCCTGCGCTGGTCGTCGCCGGTGGCGTTGCCGCCAATCTGCTGGTCAGGTCCACGCTTCAGAAACTGTGCACGGCGAAGGGCTTCGCCTTTGTGGCCCCGCCACTCGAATTGTGCACCGACAATGCCGCCATGATCGCATGGGCAGGAATAGAGCGCCTGCGCGCCGGTGTCGTCGACGATGGCGCGATGGAACTGGCGCCGCGCTCGCGCTGGCCCTTGGACAGCATCTCCGATCCGCTGATCGGCGCGGGCCAGCGAGGGCCAAAGGCATGAGCGGCTCCATCATCTCCGTTCTGGGCGGCGGCGCTTGGGGCACGGCCCTCGCCACGACCGCGCGCCGCGCCGGTCACAACGTGAAGCTGTGGGCGCGCGATGCTGATGCCGTCAATGCGATCAACGTACACCGCGAAAACCCGCATTATCTGCCGGGCGTGAAATTGGCGGAAGGCATAGAGGCGACTGCCGACCTTGCGGAAGCGACCGCTTCCGCCAATATCATTCTCGCGGTCACGCCCGCGCAGACCTTGCGTGATGTACTGTCCACAGCGGGCTCAGACATTCCGCCCGGCATTCCTGTCGTCCTTTGCGCCAAGGGCATCGAGCGCGATACTGGCCGTCTGCTGTCGTCCGTCGCCGAGGAGATGCTGCCGCAAAACCCCATCGCGGCATTGTCCGGCCCGAGCTTCGCTTCCGACGTCGCCCGTGGGCTGCCGACCGCTGTCGTGGTTGCCGCGCGAGACGCAGACCTGGCCGTGGAGCTTGCCGCGCATCTGTCCGCGCCGCAGTTCCGCTGCTACTCGTCCGACGATCTGATCGGCGTCGAGGTCGGCGGCGCTTTGAAGAATGTGCTGGCGATCGCCGCGGGCGCGGTCGTAGGTTCGGGCCTCGGCGCCAGCGCCCAGGCGGCGATGGTGACGCGCGGATTTGTCGAGTTGCGGCGGATCGGTGCCGCCTTCGGCGCTCATCCGGAAACGCTGATGGGACTTTCGGGGCTGGGTGATCTTGTGCTGACGTGCGGTTCAGGCCAATCGCGCAATTTCGCCTACGGTCTCGCTCTCGGAAAGGAAGAGAACCTCGCCGGGCGGCCATTGGCCGAAGGCGTCGCGACGGCGTCGATCGCCGCCAAGATCGCTCGCGACCGGAACATCGAAGCACCGATCGTCGACGCCGTTGACCGCATCCTGGCGGGCGAGATCGCTGTCCGCGATGCTGCCGCCGAGCTGATGGAGCGCCCGCTCAAGAGCGAAACCGACTAAAACTCAATGCAGGCACTATTCCAGGAGAAAGCAATGCTCTTCGCTCTGATCTGCAACGACAAGCCAGGTCACCTGCAACTGCGGCTGGACACGCGCGGCGATCATGTCGCCTTCCTGAACGGTCTCGATGAGGAAGGCGTGCTGAAATTTGCCGGGCCATTCCTCGATGCCGACGAAAAGCCGGACGGCAGCCTGCTGGTGGTCGAGGCTGCAGACAGGGACGCAGCCCGGGCCATCGCGGAGGCTGACCCGTATGCCAAAGCTGGCCTCTTTGCGTCAGTGCAGATCCGGCCCTGGAACTGGGTTTTCAATAGGCCTGCGAACGGATAAACGGGCATGTGGTCGGATTGAGAAACGGCCTTGGCCGCTGGATAGAAGTGCGGCAGGCGCCGAAGCGCGACGGGGATTACGAAGATGAACTACTGGCTGTTCAAGTCTGAACCCTCAAGCTTCTCGTTCGACATGCTGAAAGCCAAAGGCAAGGCCGGCCAGGAGTGGGACGGGGTGCGGAACTACGCGGCGCGTAACAACATGCGCGCCATGCAGATCGGCGATCTTGGCTTCTTCTACCATTCGAACGAGGGGCTCAACATCGTCGGCATCGCCGAGGTCTGCGGGCTCGCCCATCCTGAACTCGACCACGGACGATCCGCGCTGGGAATGCGTCGATATCCGCGCGGTCAGGGATGTCCCGAACCCGCCGACGCTCGAACAGATCAAGGCCAACCCGAAGCTTTCCGAAATGGCCCTGGTCAGGCTTGGGCGGCTTTCTGTGCAACCTGTCACGCCAGCGGAATGGAAAGAGGTTTGCCGCACGGGCGGCCTCGATCCGGCGCCGTGAACGGCTGATCCGACCTCGTTTCCAATGGCCCTTTCGCCGCAGGAAGCCGAAGGCTTTATACTTGCCAACACATCGCTGATTGCGCCCCCTCATGTGCCCGAGATTCGATTGCATCTTGCAGACGAAGCGCATGAACTCTGGCAGAAGACCGAGGACGAACTCGAAGAGATAGGCCTGCCACCTCCTTTCTGGGCCTTTGCTTGGGCGGGCGGCCAAGGGCTTGCGCGCTACATCCTCGACCATCCGTCAGCGGTGACGGGTAAGCGTGTGCTCGATTTCGCCTCCGGCTCCGGTTTGGTCGGCATCGCAGCCGCCAAGGCCGGCGCGGCCTCCGTGCTCGCCGCCGACATCGATCCTTTCTGCACGGCAGCGATCCGGCTCAACGCCGAGGCCAATCAGGTTTCTCTCCGCCACAGCGCAGCCGATTGCATCGGTATGGACGATGGCTGGGACATCGTCCTTGCGGGAGACGTCTTCTACGACAGGCCCTTCGCCGACCGCCTCGTTCCCTGGTTCGAACGCCTGTCCGCGCGTGGCGCGGAAGTGCTGATTGGCGATCCGGGCCGGTCTTATCTACCGGCGCACCGCCTTATGCCCCTTGCAGTCTATGAGGTGCCGGTCACGCGCGCGCTCGAAAACGCGGAGATCAAACGGACCACCGTTTGGCGCTTCGCTTGACGCCTCACGCCTTCCGCGTCAAGTCTCACCCATCGGTCAAATCATGGCCGCGAAAGGATGCCACGATGGATTTTGCCGGGATGAACTATCTTGCCATCGTGCTTGCCGCGGTGGCGGCCTTCGTCTTCGGCGGCGCATATTATGGCGCGCTCGGCTCGCCATGGATGAAGGCTGCACGCATCGACCCGGCAACCGCCAAGATGAGTGCCGGCCTGTTTGTGACCAGCTTCATCTGCGAACTGATCATGGCCTGGGTACTGGCTGGTGTCATCGGCCATCTCGGAGCCGGTCAGGTAACCCTCTGGAACGGCGTCATCTCCGGCTTCTTCATCTGGGCCGGCTTCATCGCCACGACAATTGCAGTCAATCAGCGTTATCAGGGCTTCGGCTGGGATCTGACCCTGATCGATGCCGGCCATTGGCTGGGCGTCGCCGTCCTGATGGGCGCCATCATCGGATGGTTCGGCGTATAGCCGGACGCTCGCCTACGGCGCCATACCATCCGCTTCGGTTTCTCGGGCTACCCACGAAACGCATGATCCGCCGGTCGTTGCTCGATCGCAAGGAGCAAGCTGCGCCTGAATGGGCGCTAGCGCACGACCGCACGTTCCCTTCACGAAAGTGTGTCCTAACGACAACAGAAGCCAAGCTTCCATCAGGACAGTTGCAAAGAAAGACAATCGGTAATTGTTCGTAAGGTTCGTTTGACGCATTCTGACGGAAGCTAAAATAGCTCATTCGCATCTAATCGGATGGGATCAGAATGGAGAGGAGCGAAGTCGCATGAGGGCGCTTACTATTGCTTCGACGGCGATTGTCACTGTCGTAGGGGTTGCAACAGCGCAGGCAGGGGGCTTCGCGGTGCGCGAGCAGTCCGCCTACGGGCAGGGCTCGAGTTTCGCCGGCATGGCGGCTCCGGGGGAATTCGATCAGCTCCATGTTCTGGAACCCTGCGGCGGTGACTTCGGTGACCCGCCCGACGGCCGAGGGCAACGTGACAGGGATTTTCCTGCAATCGGAGCTCGATGTGGACCCTTCACGTTCCTTGCTCACCGGGTTCGGCATCACAGGTGACGGCGGCAACGTGGGCGAAGTGGGCATCGTGCCCGCAAGCTATTTCGCGATGCCTCTCACCGACGAGTTCTACATCGGCATGAGTATCACCGCTCCCTACGGCCTCTCCACCACTTCGGATGATCCTTGGGTCGGGATGTTCAGCCACCTCGACGCGCAGGCGATCTCTGTCAACGCAGACTCCGATGTTCGGCATCAAATTCAACGAGATGGTCAGCTTCGGCATCGGCATGCAGATCGAATATTTCGATGTCGACATCGAAACGGCGCTCCTGCCGATTGCCTCGCCGCCACGGCAGCGGCTTGAAGGGGATGACGTCAACATCGGGTTGGTTGCTGGTATAACGCTAACGCCGTTCGACGGTACCGTCATCGGCATCGGCTACCGTTCGGCGATCGATCATGCACTGAGCGGCACCCAGTCCTTCGATATTTCTGTACCGACGCCGCTGGGCACGATTCCGGCAGGAGCCTATCCGATCCTGGCTGAAATAACGGTTCCCGAAACCATCTCAGTCGGCGTGCGCCAGCGGATCAACGAAGCCTTCACGGTGATGGGCGGCCTTGAATGGACCAACTGGAGTCGCGTCCAGACCATACCGTTTGCCGGCTCGCCAAGCCGCTCGAGCCTGGCTCTGAACTATGACGATGGCTGGTTCTTCGCACTTGGCGGCGAATACAAGTACGATCCAAATTGGACGTTTCGGGCCGGGCTCGCCTACGAGATCGCACCGACCCAGGACGAAGACCGCTCCATGCGGCTGCCGGATTCGGACCGCATCTGGGCCAGCATTGGCGCGAGCTACAATTGGAACGAGCAGCTTTCGCTGGACTTCGGCTACTCGCACATCTTCGCGGATGATGGACCTGTGGACGAGACAACGGCAGGCATCCGCTATGCGGGCACGGCTGAAAGCAGCGCGAATATCGTCTCCCTCGGCGTGCGGTACAAATTCGGCAGCTAGATCCCAAGCCGAGGGCCAGCGATCGCACTGTCTGACCGGCACGATGGTTGACACCGGAACGTCAGCCCGTTATGAGCCTGTCACAAATTCGGCGCGTCTTCGGGCGCGCCTTTCAGTTCGGCCCGGACGAGGGCCCATTCCGACGGGCAAGACCAATGAAGATCAAGAATTCGCTCAAGGCCTTGAAGGGCCGCCACCGCGACAACCGCATGGTTCGCCGCAAGGGCCGCGTCTACATCATCAATAAGACGGCGCCGCGCTACAAGGCCCGCCAAGGCTGATCGGGCGGCCAGCCCTTCACACGAAATTCAATTTGACGTTCCGCAGTGCGGGGATAGATTTCTCGCATGCGGAGCTTTATTGCATTTGCCATCGGACTGACACTCCTCACCACCGGACCGGCTATTTCGGCCGAACAAGGCAAAGCTCCCGAGGCTGACCCCCAGCAGACCGACACTGCGCCCCAGCACGCCAAGACTGCAAAAGCCCGTCTGGACGAGTTGTTCGGAGACCTCAAGCGCGAGCGCAATGAAAAGGCCGCCGAGCGGATTGCCGGGAGAATCTGGCAAGAGTGGTTCAAATCGGGCAGCGCGACGGTCGACCTGATGATGCAATGGTCGACGGATGCGGTCGAGGCAAAGAAATACGACGTTGCGCTCGACTTCCTTGACCAGATCGTCGTGCTTTCGCCCACTTACGCTGAAGGCTGGAACCGCCGCGCGACCGTGCATTTCATGATGCAGAACTACGGGAAGTCCATGGCCGATATCGAGCGGACGCTCGAACTTGAGCCGCGCCATTTCGGTGCTCTCTCCGGCATGGCGCAGATTATGAAAAATACTGGCCGCAAGCAATTGGCGCTTGAAGCCTATCAGCGCGTTCTGGAAATCTATCCTATGATGCGCAGCGCGCAGACCGAGGTGGGCACACTATCGGAGGAACTGACAGGCGAGGGAATCTGAGCGCGAGCCAGTCTTTGCAGCATCTATTGGTTTAACGGCGCAGTTTGCAGTCACATATGAATTTCATCGCCGCAGCGATCGTTTTCTTCCTCGCCGTTCTTTTGACGCTGGCCGGCATCACCCGTGTGGGAGCGTGGCTCATCGAGCGACGGAACCCACCTTCGGGAAGCTTTGCGACGGTCAACGGAAGCCGCATGCACTACGTTCATGTGCCTGCGCCTGCAAATCCGGATCTGCCCCCGCTCGTTTTCATCCACGGCGCGAGCGGGAATCTTAAAGACCAGATGATTCCACTGCGGCCGCTGCTCGAAGGTCGCGCAGAAATGCTGTTTTTCGACCGCCCGGGCCATGGCTGGTCGGAGCGGGGCACCGCCAATGATACACCCTACGGCCAGGCCGCGACCCAAGCCGCACTGATGGACCACGTCGGCATTAAGGAGGCCATTGTCATCGGCCATTCCTTCGGCGGGGCCGTCGCGGCCGCGTTTGCGCTCGAACAGCCCGCAAGGACGCGCGGGCTTGTCTTCGTTTCTCCGGTCAGCCATCCGTGGCCGGGCGGTTCGACGTCTTGGTATTATAAGCTCTCCGTAATGCCCCCTGTCGGATGGCTGTTCTCAGAGACCCTCGCCAATCCCGCGGGCGCTTTGCGCATTGGGGCCAGCACGCAATGTGTATTTGCGCCGAACGCCGTTCCGGAAGCTTACCTGAACGATGCCGCGATCTCGCTGGTGCTCAGGCCAAGCGCCTTTCGGTCCAACGCCGTCGACGTCGAAGGGCTCTATCGACACGTTGTGGAGGCTTCGCTGCGGTATGGTGAGATCGGGGCGCCCGCAGTGGTGATTACAGGTGACCATGACGCGGTGGTCTATGAGGAGATCCACTCGGAAGGCCTGGCGAGGGACATTCCGAATGCGGAAATCGTGCGGGTCCGGAATCTCGGTCACAAGCCGGACTGGATCGCCGCCGATCTCGTGGTCGCGGCGATCGAGAAAGCGGCCGGCAAGGCGGTGGACCTGATCAGCGTGGCGCACCGTGTCGAGGCGCGCATCGCGGCGGAAACTCAGGGCGCTGGCGCGTGCGCAAAGGCCCCGGACGGCAAGCCTGCGCTGCCTTGACGCGGTTCAAATTCCGCCAAGGCCGTCGGACCCGATATAGGCGATCCGCAGCATGTTGGTGGAACCGGGCGTCCTGAGCGGAACGCCGGCGGTGATAATCACGCGGTCGCCGACGGCCGCAAAGCCCTCGGCAAAGGCAATCTGGCAGGCGCGATCGACCATGTCGTCGAGGTCGGCGGCATCGGGGGTTACCACGCAATGCGTCCCCCACAGCAGCGAGAGGCGGCGCGCCGTCTGCAGCACCGGAGAGAGCGCGACGATCGGAACCTGGGGCCGCTCTCGCGCCGCGCGCAGGCCGGTCGTGCCGGACGCGGTGTAGGTCACAATTGCCTGCAGCCGCAAGGTTTCGGCGATCTGTCGCGCCGCTAGAGAGATCGCATCCGCGCCGGTCGCTTCGGGCTCGGAACGTTGCGCATTGATGATTCCGGCATAGGTCGGATCCTGCTCGACACGCCGGGCGATGCGGTCCATCGTCGATACGGCCTCGACCGGATATTGGCCTGCCGCCAATTCGGCCGACAGCATGATGGCGTCAGCGCCCTCAAACACCGCCGTCGCCACGTCCGAGACTTCCGCGCGGGTCGGAACCGGGGCGCTGATCATCGATTCCAGCATCTGGGTCGCCACCACCACCGGCTTGCCAGCGCGGCGAGCGGCACGCGTGATCTGCTTCTGGATGCCAGGGACAGCCTCGAGCGGCATTTCCACGCCGAGGTCTCCGCGCGCCACCATCAGCGCATCCGAAAGTTCGATGATCTCGGCGAGTCGTGCGACGGCCTGAGGCTTCTCGATTTTCGAAAGCAGCGCTGCGCGCCCACGCGCTATTTTGCGCACCTCGGCCAGATCCTCAGGCCGCTGAATGAAAGAAAGAGCGACCCAGTCAACGCCGGTGGCCAGCACCGCGTCGAGGTCGCGACGGTCCTTCTCGGTAAGCGCTCCGACCGGCAGGTCGGTGTCAGGCAGGGAGACGCCCTTTCGGTCGGATATTTTGGTGCCGGAGATCACCGTGCAGGCGATCGACTTGCCGTCAACGGCGTCGGCCCGCAATTGCAAACGACCGTCGTCGATCAGGAGCCGATGGCCAGGCTCCACGGCTTGCAGAATTTCCGGATGCGGCAAGTGTACCCGCGTACCGCTGCCAGGCTCGGGATTGTCATCGAGCGTGAAGCTCTGGCCGACGACAAGTTCCTCGCTGCCCTTGGCGAATTTGCCGACGCGCAGCTTCGGGCCTTGAAGGTCGGCGAGAATGCCGATCGGCCTGTCGAGCTCGCTCTCTACCGCACGGATGCGACCGACCAGCGCCTCCATCGAGGGATGGTCGGTGTGGCTCATATTGATGCGGAATACATCGGCGCCGGCTTCGAAAAGCTTGCGGATCATCGCCTCGTCGGAGGAGGCGGGACCGAGCGTGGCGAGGATCTTGACCTTGCGGCTGCGTCTCATTGACTGTTCGTTCCCGTGACGGCGGCTGCGCCGCCCGTTGCGGGCTCGTCGGTCAGCTGGACCATCCAGCTTGCCTGCTCGCCCGTGTCATATTCCTGAAAACCGGCGCGCTGAAACCCACGGGCGAAACAATCGTTGACACCGGAAATCTTGAATTCTTTCTCTGCCACGCACATGTTGACCGGGCCGTCCCAGCGGCCGCCGCGCTCGGCATCTTCCGCATAGAGATAGTAGTAGCGGGACGACAGCGGACCCTCGATCAGCGTCTTGCAGGTCGATCCTTTGATATGCCACCAGCCCTCGGTCACCCATCCCGCCTTGGCGCGATAGCCGATCGCGACGCCGACAAGGTTCTGCGTCGCGTTGCAGACCCTGAAGTCGGCTCGCGCTTCTGTGGCCGAAGCTACCGCGATGAGCGGAAGGGCAAGGATAGCCAAGAGACCGGTCACCGCAGGGTGGATACGCTGCCTCCCGGTCAATCCCATCTTGAAGCCCCTATGCTTGAAAATCAGCATCGTTCGATGCCCCTTTTCGGCAAAGTGCGGTCGCATGTCAACGCGGTCGCGCAAGCCATCCTAATCGGTGAATGCAACGGTCGCGCGTCGATTCGGGCGCGCACCACCATTTCACGGAAAAGCGTGACCAAACGACGGCGTTGCGCAGTGCCGGACTTCGTGGAATGACGAGGTGTCTCCGTAAGTGCCTCGGACTTGATTTCACTATGACCCGCGCGGCCGTTTTTGCTCCATTTGACATCATCGAAGGTGACCGCTCGCTGGGCGTGGTGCTCGTCGCAGACCATGCGCTTCGCGAACTGCCGGAGGAGTACGGTTCTCTCGGCCTGCCGGCTGACCAATTCGATCGCCATATCGCCTACGACATCGGCGTCGAAATGGTGACGCGCAAGCTTGTCGAATTGCTGGGCGCGCCGGCCATTATGGCGCGGTTTTCGAGGCTCCTGATCGATCCGAACCGGGGCGAGGAGGACCCGACCCTGATTCGTCAGATCTATGATGGTATCGTCATTCCGGGAAACCGTTCAATGGCTCCGCAAGAGCGGGAGCGCCGGCTGGACCGTTTTTACCGGCCCTATCACGATGCGGTTGGAGCAATGCTCGCTTCCGTAGCCCAGGAGTCTCGTCACGCCCCACTTGTCCTCTCGATTCACTCCTTCACGCCTGCCATGCGGGGCCATCAGCGCCCATGGCATGTCGGCATCGTCTGGGACATGGACCATCGTGTGTCCAAGTCGCTGATCGAGATGCTTTCGCGGGACAAGAGCCTGGTCGTCGGCGACAATGAGCCCTACGCAGGCGCGCTGCCGGGCGATACGTTGTCTCGCCACGCCAGTGTCAGCGGTTTTCCCCATGCGTTGATGGAGATCCGGCAGGATCTCATCAGTCACCGGGAGGGCGCTGATGAATGGGCGTCACGACTGGCGCCCATCATTGACGCCATCAATCGCCGTCCCGATATACGTGAAGTCAGGCCAGTCGCTGCGCTTGGGTTATGAGGATAGGTCGATGACCAAACTCACCGACGATCAGAAACGCGATTTCGAGGCGGCCGCTTTCCGCAGGCTGCTGGAGCATTTGCGCCAGCGGACCGACGTGCAAAACATCGACCTCATGAACCTCGCCGGCTTCTGCAGGAACTGTCTGTCCAACTGGTATCGCGACGCGGCAAATGCGGCGGGCGCCGATCTGTCGAAGGACGAGTCGCGCGAGATTGTTTACGGGATGCCTTATGCCGAATGGCAAACGAAGCACCAGACGGAGGCATCGGGCGCCAGCCGCGCCGCATTCGAAGCGCGCAAGCCGCAAGATCACTGATGGCTTCGTTCGGTCGAGGGCATTCGGCGCTTGACCCACCGGGTCTCCTGAGGCATCGAACCGCCGAGCCTTTTGCCGCGAGTTGCGGCTGCTTTTCCCAGGAGACCCCTATGGCCGACGACATCACCGAAACCAGCCAGACTGTTGCCGCCGGCCAGCTTCGCGCCTTCATCGAGCGTGTCGAACGGCTGGAAGAAGAAAAGAAGACGATCGCCGACGATATCAAGGAAGTCTTCGCCGAGATGAAAGGTACCGGCTTCGACACGAAAGCGGTGCGGACCATTATCCGCCTGCGCAAGAAAGATCAGGCCGAGCGCCAGGAGGAGGAGGCAATCCTCGACCTCTACAAGGCCGCTCTCGGCATGACTTGATTATCATTGGATATCGGAAATTGACGGCGTCCGCCGACGCCGGGCGCGGGCGCTCTATTT
The DNA here is from genome assembly GCA_963735385.1 of uncultured Alphaproteobacteria bacterium. Taxonomy (GTDB): domain Bacteria; phylum Pseudomonadota; class Alphaproteobacteria; order Rhizobiales; family Rhizobiaceae; genus CAVTKY01. Next base: position 278,317 of record CAVTKY010000025.1, read on the forward strand.
GCTTGGTCGCCTGCCAGGTCATGAGAGCATGATCCCGAACCGAAGGTCAGCGAAGCAAAAAGTGCGTAGCGGTATTCGGAAAGGTCATGCGAAAATCAAAGAGTTAGAGCGCGGTGACGACTCCAAGAGAAATCATCGTGTTCTAGGCGCGACTAATTTGAGGCACCGCCGCAGGGTCTGGATTCTTCGCGTTACTTGAGAAGGTCAATAAGACCAATTCGATAGATTAGCAGCAAAGTGCTGGCGGAGAGAGGGTCCGCTCAACTGGCGTTGGTGGTCGTCCGCGACTGTGCCCCAGTGTCCAATAATATCATGTGCTTAGATATTGCTGCCGTCTTCCATTGTATGCCAACGTTCGCCATCATCCCTAACTTGAGTTAGGGATGAAGTTAGGGACGGATATGGCGCGAGCGCAGAACAAGCTGTCGGACACCGAGTGCAGGGCCGCGTTAAGACCGGGCATGCTTGGCGACGGCGGCGGTCTCTATCTCAACGTTAAGCCTTCCGGCTCCAAATCTTGGGTCTTCGTCAGGAAGCGAGATGGCAGGCGCAGGGGAGGCGATGTCGGCGCGCGCGCTGGAGTTCCTCATCCTCACACGGGACGTTCGGGCGAAGTGCTTGAGGCAGAATGGTCCGAGTTCGATTTTGGCGCCAGTCTGTGGACTGTCCCGGCCGCGCGGATGAAGGCCGGGAAGGAACACCGCGTCCCGTTGTCAGAACCGGCGCTCGCCATCGTCAGGGCGCTCCACGAGGTTCGCGTTTCCGACCACGTATTTCCCGGCCATGCCAAGGGCAAGCCACTCTTGAACGTGGCCTTCGCAAAGCTGCTTGAGCGGATGAAGGCCGATCAGTATACGCCACACGGCTTTCGCTCCTCATTCCGCGATTGGACTGGCGATGCACGCCTCGAGCATGGGCGGCGTGTTCGATAGCAGGGGGAATGGAATCGGTCTCCGAAACCGGTCAAAGCGGTGACGCGCGACAAGGCTGAGGCCCTCGTTGCCGCATTTAGATAAGCCAGCAAGACCGAGGCGAAGAACATCAGGAAGGAGGCTGCCTAGTGCTCCCCCACAAGTTCAGCCTCCCAGTCCCATTTGCTGCATGAATTGCGTTCCCTTTCTAACACTGGCGACAGCCCCTTCCGGTGCCCTTTCCTGCATTCCATCCGGTACCAGTGAGGGAACTATCTATTATATCTCGGAGGGGATCGCTCGTGACGACCCTGACCCCACGCGGCCGCCAAGTGTCGGCGATGCCAGAAAATCCCATGAAGACGGCCATGGATAACTGTTCTCGTCCAAAGAGGCCGGTTCCTCTCGTCTCAGGCACGGTCATCAGCGTGGTTAGAGCAGCGTCAATCGCTGGCGTCTCCGACGATACCATTCGGCGCTGGGCTGTAGAGTATGGCCTTGGCCGTCAGCCTGGCGGACCGGGAAAGCGCATGCGGATTTCCTACCCAGCCTTGCAGGCGTTCCTTCGATGACGTGGAAGCGCTCGATGCAATCCGCACGGACGATTTCCAGAGCGAAATCGTCAAGCCTTATATGGCAGGCCGCTTCGAAGCTGGCGCTCGCCTATGACTTTGCTTCAAAACCTGATCGTTTTCAGGCCAATCCGATCCATGAAGGTCATCACGGATCGTCAAATCTCGTATTGGTTCTAAATTCATAAGAATTTGCGGCGTTTGCGGAGTTTGCGGACTTCAATACACCTGCCGAACCTCTCGCATTACAGTGTAGTCACAGTATTCAAGCGTGGTTCGAACATGCGATTTGAAAAGGCCATGCGGGACATCATCCGCGCCAGGGTTTCTCGGGAAGGAAAAGCGTCTGATAGTGCACACAGCTCGCCAACGCGGGGTATCGCTCTCTGACTACTTGCGAAATGCTGCAACGGAAGCAGCGAGACGGACCCAGGCTTAGAATGGTGAGGACCGAAGACCATGGCAGCGGTAATTCCCCCTGAGAGCTTGCAAGCGCAAGGAAGCGACACCCTGCGAGCCGACCGCGCGTGAGGGGGAGGTTTTGGCCAGCTTCGAGAGGCGGAAGGCCAAGAACATTCCGGCACCGGGCATGAAGGTAGCCATGGCGGAGGTGGACGGCACGACCCACGCAAAGATCGAGATCGATCACGCCGACTTCGAGGTCGGGTCCAATCTCCTTTCGGAAGCAATCGGAAGCGAGAACCGGGATTTCCTCCTCGGTACTATCGACAGCCTTGCTATGGTCGCCCGGAGTGGCAGGACCATTGATCAAGGCAAAATGAACTATGCCCTCGCCATTGTGAAAGGGCTGCATTCCGCTGACCAGCTTGGGCTACCCTTGGCGTGCAGATGGCAGCAATCCATATCGCCACCATGAAGGCGGCGGAGAACCTCGCGGGCGCGCCGTCGATCGAGGTGATGGACATTCAGGAAAAAGCTCTAAACCGCTTGGCCAGAACATTTGCCGCCCAGATGGAGGCCCTGAAACGCTACCGCAGCAAAGGCGAGCAGCGGGTCTATGTCGAGCGCGTCAATGTTCACGAGGGCGGGCAAGCCATTGTCGACGGGGGAGGGACGGGGGGGCTTGACGAAAATGGCGATTAACCCCATGCACAAGGCGCACGCCGCTCCTCGATGCGCCGCCAAGAGCAAGCGCAGCGGCGAGCAGTGCAGATCACCGGCCATCAAAGGCAAGCGCGTCTGCCGTATGCATGGGGGTCAATCTCCCGGCGCACCGTGCGGCTCGGCTCATGGCCGGTACGTTCATGGGCGCGAGACCCAGCAGGCGAAGGCCGCACGCAAGGAGGTCCAGGACCTTATTCGAACGGCGAGGCAACTCGCGGCGTTGTTCTGACCCGAGAAAGTGCGCTGCCGAACGCGGCTTTTTCTGATAGGAATTGATGCACGGGCCGCCCACTGGTTGCGGCTCGCTCCTAGAGCCTGCCTTGGCCCAAAGCCCACTCCCTGGCCAAGGTGGGCTAGCTCGCTTATTCGGGCACGACGAACTTCCAAGCCTGCGGAATAAGACCATGACCAAGGACCCCCCAATCCCTCCCCAGCAGGACCCGAACGTCCTCTGGCTGTCTGCCAAGCGTCACCCGAAAGAGATAGGCTGGCTGATGCCCGACCAGCGCAAGAAAGCCTGGGTGGACGAGACTTCCTTCCGGCGCTTCAAAAACGCCATCACGCCGCCCAAAGGTGGGGCCAAAGGTGGGGCTGAGTCTAGCGACTGATCAAAAGCGTAGCCTGTTCAAAGGTTTGGTCCGCGAGTTTGGCGGAGAGGCTGTCCGCTAAACCCTAGTTGGTCGTCGGCTCTCAATCCGGCACGTCGAACAGCGGCTTCTGTCGACGCGGCTCCGGCTTCCTCTTGGCAACCAGACTCAGATGCTCGCCTGTCGTGGTGATCGGTACGCTGAAGCCATGCAGCCGGACGGTGACTTTGCCGTCCTCATGAACCATCGTCACTTCGCCTTGCATGGCAATGGTGTCGCCTTCCGATAGTTTCGCTGCCATATGACTCTCTTCCACACACGGGCGGCGAAGATAGGTGACGCAGGTCCGATTGCAAGCGGCAAGGGGCCGGGCAATTTATCAACGAATGTTGCTGAACGTAAACAATGTGAGTTCTCGCCCAAGTGCGACCGGCAGCAAGGGCAGGGTAGCGCAGTCATCGACGCCCTCCAAGCCGAGCCAGCGGCGCGCGGTAGTGATGGAGTGGGTGGCCTTCGACAGGACAACCACTTTGGGGCCGCTGATGGATGCGCCTGCCGCAACCTTCGCAAAGGCTTCGAGCGCTTTTCGCCGCTCAGCCAGCGGTTTGCCGGTCAGCAGGACGCTGCCATGGACCAGGAGATCGAACACGACCAGCCGCGTCGGAAACTTGCCCGACAGGTAGGCTACCCGGCTCGCTGCTGGATGGAGTTGCAATTGCAGGGTTTCGAAGGTCTGGCCGGGCACGACAAGTTCGCCGTCTAGCACGAACCGTCGACCCCCAGTCTGGCAAGGCCGGCAGTGACTTCCGGAAAGAAGCGGGTAAGCGACTTCTGTTTCTTGGATTGCAGATCAACCTTGTCTCCGTCGCGGAAGGCGAGGCAGCGGAAGCCGTCATATTTGGGCTCGTACAGCCACCCCTTGCCGCACGGCAGATTATCGACCGGCTCGGCCTCCATCGGTCTTGTGGTGAGCGAGAGGGGTAACGGCATCTGCGCTCCCGTAGTGGGTGACCTCATCGAGTATGTGTCAGCCGATCTGAATTTGCTCCGGGGGGCTTGCTTTTCATCGGCAGGTCAGGACTATATTCCTTCCGGTGCGACGGTCCTCGAAACCACAGGGAGATCGTCATGGGTAGCAGGCACAGTAAATCAAACAGCTGTCGGAGCCGGAGATCGCGCGCTTTCTGGAGGCGGCGACCGCCTTGCATGTGGCGTGCTGCGAGCCACGGATAGCGCCTTGGAGCGAACATTTTCACGCGCTGGACGATGTCAACCACGCGATCTGCGCGGCCATCCGGACCATCACCGGCAAGGAAGCGGAGTGGGTTCGTAAGTCCAACACCGGGCCAGCTGGCTCGATCATGAGAAAAACCTAGGCGCGATCAACCGGACGGACCTCGGCCATGACCTTCGATTTGACCGGCTTGCCCTGGTGCAGTGGTATTTCCGCGTGGACCCCATCCGGGAAGTCGGCCACGATCTTGATCTTCCCGCCCAATCCTCGGACGTACCGCTCCATTGTTCGGAGTTGGACCGTCTCAGGATTGTTCTCAATGCGAGACACCTCGGCCTGCGTGAGGCCGGCGCGGTGAGCGAGCTTAGCCTGAGTAACGCGGCAGTGAGCGGCATCCCTGCCCGGCTCGCTACCTTTTTCTCTAAGGTCGGCTCAACCGGTGACCATTTCGCTGTCGAGACGCTTCGCCAGTTCGAGCAATCGACGACCCTTTCTTGAGAAATGGCACCATGAAGGACAGCAAGCGAGGCCGTCAGTTTCCCCCGAGCCACTATGATCCGGCCTTGGCGTTTCCGGGACATCCGTACAGAATATCCTGCCCTTTGAAGAAGGCTTTGGGCTTGGCCAACGGACATTTGAGACATCCCGTGAAGAAGCTGCTTTTTTGCCGCATCCTGACCAATCCCGACGCCGGCCTTCAGTCCCCGTCGAGATGCTGGCGGAGAAAGCAGGAGCCGCCCTACCGGGGTCGGTAAGATGATGGACGGCCCTTGTCCGCTGCCGTGGCCCAACCACGGCACGGCAGCAAAGGAGTGCAACTCGTCAAATGCGTCGGGAGACAGGGCTGAACAATGTCGTCAAGCTCTAAAGCGCCTCGTCGCTCGTCGTCGCCACCACGTCGATAAAGCGATTGCTATCGTCAAAGCGGCATTTGAAGGTTTTGACGCCCTCGTTCCCCTTATCGACAGTAACGTCGATTGTTGCGCCGCCGTCCGCTGCGCCCACGCGCTCGCGCGTCGTAACGTTTTGCGGCTCCGCGCCATACATGTACGCAGCCTGGTCTTGGCAGAACGCGGGCTGCCTGCCGGGACTGATCGGGGTGGTCCCCGCCGCTGTCACGTGCGGAGCGTCGAACGACGCAGTTGGCGCTGTCACTCGCGGGGCCTCGAGCGGCGGAGTCGTCGCTGTCTTATCACTCGTGGTACTGCAAGCAACAAGCGCAACCGATGCAAAAGCTAAGGCAATAGCGTTCTTCATATGGCCTCTCCAGAGTCTTAACTGCTTAACCAGCCGCTCGCACAAAATGCCCTTCGCTTCAAGTATTGCGACCAACTCGTCAAATGCGTCGGATGACAGGGCTGAAACAATATCGTCAAGCCCTACCTTATTCCGTGAGGTCCAACGGCAGGCCCTGACCCAAACCGACCTTCCTGTTTTCCAGACGAAGGGCTGGAAAGAGACGGAAAGCCGCCGTCGAGTTGGCGGAAACGTGAGCTTTGCCTCAAAAACGCCGCGCCTTTTTGTTCAATGGAAACGACGTGAGTGAAAGATGGGCCGCTTGCGGTAACAGATTTTCAAGGTTAACGAGCTTAGCTTGCAGCCGTGACCAACGGGATCGCAGCCTAGCCGACGAATAGGCAACGGGGAAAGGGATACAAGGGCCGCAATGAGCGACAATGAGATTTCGCGCCGGCTGGTGCTGAGTGGCCTGGCGCTCATGCTTTCGGGATGCACACAGGCGACCGGCGCCATGTCACTGGCCTTCCCGGAGCGACCGCTCCCTGATCCTCGTTTCCAACGCCAGCGTGTGCAGTATGACGGAGGCGAACGCCCGGGCACGATCGTCGTGGATATAGCCGATCGGTTTCTCTATGCCGTCGAGGAGGACGGTTGGGCAACGCGTTATGGCGTCGCCGTGGGCGAGCAGGGTCTCACGTTCACAGGCAGGGCGACCGTCGGTCGCAAAGAGGAATGGCCGTCGTGGCAACCCACTACCAGCATGATGAAGCGCAAGCCGCGCTTGCTGCAATATGCAGGCGGGGTCCCCGGCGGGCCGAACAATCCGCTCGGCGCCCGCGCCTTTTATCTCTATCAAGGCAGTCGAGACACGATGTTCCGGATACACGGCACAAACGAGCCATGGCTGATTGGCACAGCGGTGTCGAACGGGTGCATCCGTTTGACAGATGAGGATATCATTGATCTCTACGACCGCACGCCTTTGGGCACGCCGGTGCTGGTCGCTTGACTGCGCAGTACCTGCGATCGGAGTTTGTTCGCACCAAGCAGGTCCGGATCGCCATCAAGTCTGACGGGAGCTCAACCGGAACGCCTTGTCGGCCATAACCGCGACCTCCTTTGATGGGCACAAAAACAACGCTCCATACCGAAGAAATTTGCGATACCCCCAGCACGAACAGCAGGACACCCAACCCTTTGCGGCGCACTTTGCCTGCTTGGAATTCGTTCCAGATTTCCCTGCGGGCACATTCGAAGGGTGGGCAATGGTGGATTTACGCCCCAATTCGCGGTCATTCTGGTTGTTTCGTGGTCTCAGAATGTCTCTCGTCGTTGGTGTTATTTGCGCCGCTATGCATGCCTGGACGGTGTGGGCGCGCTATGACGACGACCGTCTCTCCTGGATAAAGTCCCAACTGACCGATGAGTGCGTTGCCCGGCTCAGCGACGAGCAAATGAATGCTCGCAGGAACGAGCTCGGCAATATCAATGTGAAAACCTCTGCTACACCGACAAGCCATTCTTCTACGTGGCACCTATGAGTTGGAGATGGTCCGCAATGGCACGACGAAATTCGAGACTTCATGGGAACCGTTTGATGGACCAGGGACGCTGATCGCGGGAGTTTTGGGTCTTCTTGGAACGATGCTCGCGACGACAGCGATTGATCTTTGCGTCGTCTCGATCGCCGGCGAAATCCAACCGAGGAGGGCGGTGTCGGCCCACGCCAGCGGCGACACCGCTATCGCTGGAACCCGGTAGATAGCATTCATGGTTGCCTCCATTGGTCGGAAACTCACAGAAACCCTGTCCCGGCTTGTCGCGCGCCGGATCAAATTCTGTAGGGTTCGAAGCAGAAACTCGACTGGCTGTAGGACGGCGTTGACAATGGGCTCCACGCTGCACGACACTGTCGAATTGCGAGGGAGTTCCGTCCGGCCCAACGAGGCGGACCAGGTCGCGCAACCGAGGGTGACCAGGAGAATCAACATGTCATGGGGCAATAGCAGCAGCAGAATTGCGCTGGGGGCGTTCGCCCTTTGTGCGGCATTGTTGACGTCGCCCGTCCGGGCTGCGGATTCGACCGATCCGATCAAGCTGACGCTGCACGACTGGACCGGTCAGCTCATCACCACCCAGCTGATGGGCGAGGTGCTGAAGAAGGCGGGCTGACAACGTCGAATACGTGCAGGCCGACTACCTCGCCCAGTTCGCCGGGCTCGAAGCCGGCGACCTGCATGTCGCAATGGAGATGTGGGAAACCACTGGCAAGGAGGCGATGGACGCCGCGACCGCCACCGGCAAGGTCGAGAATTTCGGCCCGACCGGCATGAAGGCCAAGGAGGAGTGGTGGTTCCCCGAATACATGAAGGAGAAGTGCCCAGGACTGCCCAACTGGGAAGCGCTGAAGGATGCGGCGTGCGCCGAGGCCTTCTCGACAGCCGAGACTGCACCGAAGGGACGCTATCTCGGCGGTCCGGTGACCTGGGGCGGCTTCGACGACGAGCGCGTCGAGGCGCTCGGCCTGCCCTTCGAGGTGATCCATGCCGGCACCGACGCGGCGCTCTTCGCCGAACTGGAAAGCGCCTATCAGCGCCAGGCGCCGATCATGCTGTGGATCTACGCGCCGCACTGGGCCGTCGGCCAAGTACAAGGGCGAATGGGTTGAGTTCCCGAATACACACGCCGAGTGCTACGGCGATCCCAAATGGGGGCTCAATCCCGACGAAGCCTACGACTGCGGCAAGCCGCTCGGCGAGATCTGGAAGGTCGGCTGGGCGGGCGTCAAGGACAAGTGGCCGGGCGCCTACAAGGCGATCAAGGCCTTCACCGTCGACAATGACGAGATGGGCGCAGATGATCACCAAGGTCGATCTCGACGGCAAGACCGTGCGATGACGTCGTCGCCGAGTGGATGGCCGCCAACGAGGCGCGCTGGTCGGAGTGGATCAAGAAGTCGGAGCGCACGCCCCGCCTCAGCACTGCGTCGGGTCGTCGATCATGGCCGTTGCGACGGATGCCCCGAAGCTCGTCTGCCGCAACGTCTGGAAGCTGTTCGGCGTCGGGTGCCGCGGACTTCCTGAAGGCCTCCGGCGGCGCGCCGTCGCCGACGGCGATCGGTCGCCGGCGGGACTCGTCGGCGCCGTCCGCGACGTGAATCTCGAGGTCCGCGACGGCGAGATCTTCGTCATCATGGGCCTGTCGGGCTCCGGCAAGTCGACCTGGTGCGCTGCCTGTCGCGCCTGGTCGAGCCGACCGCCGGCGAGATCTTCTTCAACGGCGAGAACCTGCTCGCGGCCAGCGACCACGCGCATGATCGAGATCCGCCGCCACCAGATGGGTATGGTGTTCCAGCACTTCGCGCTGCTGCCGCATCTCACCGTTCTCGCCAATGTCGCCTTCCCGCTCGAGGTCCAGGGCGTTTCGCGCAGCCGAGCGCGAAGCACGGGCCCGCAAGATGATCGATCTGGTCGGGCTCGCCGGCAAGGAGAGCGTCGTTCCCGCGCGAGCTTTCCGGCGGCCAGCAGCAGCGCGTCGGCATCGCCCGCTCGCTCTCGGTCGAGCCGGAACTGTGGTTTCTCGACGAGCCGTTCTCGGCGCTCGACCCGCTGATCCGGCGCGAGATGCAGGACGAGTTCATGCGCCTGCAGTCGGTGCTGACCAAGACCATCGTCTTCATCACCCACGACTTCGACGAGGCGATCCGGCTCGCCGACCGCATCGCCATCATGAAGGACGGCGCGATCGTCCAGGCCGGCACGCCGGAGGACATCGTGCTCAATCCCGCTACAGCCTATGTCGCCGAGTTCACCCGCAACGTGGCCAGGGCCAAGGTCGTCAAGGTGCGGTCGATCATGAAGCCGGCCAACGGTGTGGCGCCTGAAGAGATGGTTTCCGCCCGGACCACGGTCGCAGACGCCGCGCGGCTGTTCCTGCCCGGGATCGACACGCTTGCCGTGACCGATCCGGAAGGCGCCCCGCTCGGCACGCTCGACCGCGCGAGTGTCGTCGAACTTATGATGCGCGGTTGAGATGTCGACCGTCACGCCGCCGCATCGCCGCCGCCTGCCGACCCTTCGATTCCGTCCGGCGACCGCTCGTCTGGCTTGCGGCGATTGTCGCTTTCGTTGCCCTCTGGCAGTTCGGCGAGCCGTTCGCCGGCTGGGCCTTCGACTATCCGAAGCCGCTGGCAATTCCCGGCCGCACGCTGGATCGGCGATGCGATGAAATGGCTGCTCAACGACGCGACGCTTCGGGCTCTTCACCTTCACCGAGCTGACCCGCTTCATCGCCGCGGTGATCGACGTGCCCTACCGGATCGCGCTCAGCCTGCTCTCGACCGGCTTTCTGTCGGGACAGGGCTCCAGCGCCGTGCAGATCGTGCCGCCGCTGTCGTGGATCGCGGTCATCGGCATCGTCGACGATGTTCGGCTGGCGCTTCGGCGGCAGGCGGCTTGCCGCTGCTCGTCGCCGTCTGCTTCGGCTTCCTCGCTGTCTTCGGCCAGTGGGACAGCGCATGGTCACGCTGGCCTCGATTCTGATCGCGGTGCCGCTTGGCGTCGCCGGCGGCCTGCTTGCTCGGCATCGCGGCTTATCGCTGGCCGCGCTTCGAGAAGGTGCTCACGCCGCTGCTCGACCTGATGCAGACGATACCGGTGTTCGCCTATCTGGTGCCGATCCTGTTCCTGTTCGGCTTCGGCCCGACGGCGGCGATCGTCGCCACAATGATCTACGCCATGCCGCCGATGATACGCATCACCGTGCTGGCGCTGCGCTCGGTGCCTGACGAGATCCGCGACCTCGGCACGATGATCGGCTGCACGCGTCGCCAGATGACGTGGCGCGTCATGGTGCCTTCGACCAAAGACAGCCTGATGGTGGGCGTCAACCAGGTGATCATGCTGTCGCTCAACATGGTGATCATCGCCTCGATGATCGGCGCCGGCGGGCTCGGCTTCGACGTGCTGGCGGCGCTGCGCCGGCTCGACATCGGCGCCGGGCTGGAAGCCGGGCTGGCGATCGTGGCGCTGGCGATCGCCCTCGACCGGCTGAGCCAGGCCTATGCGAGCGCAGCCAGTCGTCCCGGCCGCGCCGATGCGCAGGGCAGTCTGGCTGCGCGCCATCCCTATACGCTGACTGCGCTCGCGCTGGTCGTCGTGACCGGCGTCGTCGGGCTCGCGATGCCGGCGGTGCAGTCCTACCCGGAGGCGCTCGCAGCTTTCGACCGGTCCGTTCTTTTCCGATGTCGTCGCCTGGATCAATGTCAACTTCTTCGACACGTTCGAAGCGATCAAGAACGCCGTGCTTCTCAACGTGCTGATCCCGTTCAAGCGCCTGCTGGGCGGACTGCCGTGGTTCGGCGTCGTGGCGCTGCTCTCCTTCGCCGGCTGGCGGCTCGGCGGCTTGAAGCTCGCGGCCCTGGTCGGCGCTTTGGCTTTCCTGATTGCGGCGACCGGCCAGTGGGAGAAGGCGATGATCACCGTCTATCTGTGCGGCATCTCGGTCGTCATCGCCGCGCTGATCGGCATACCGATCGGCATCCTCGCCGCCGAGCGGGACCGGCTGTGGCGCTGGGTTCAGGTCGTCATCGACACGCTGCAGACGCTGCCGTCCTTCGTCTATCTGATGCCGGCGGTCATGCTGTTCAGGGTCGGCGATTTCACCGCGATGATCGCGGTCGTCGCCTACGCGATCGCGCCGGCGATCCGCTACACCGTGCTCGGTCTCCATGAGCGTCGATCCCAAGCTGGTCGAAGCCGGCCGCGCGATGGGCTGCACGCGGTGGCAACTGCTTACCAAGATCAAGCTGAAGCTCGCGCTACCGCAGATCATGCTCGGCATAAACCAGACCATCATGCTCGCGCTGTCGATGCTGGTCATCACCGCGCTGGTCGGCACGCGCGACCTCGGGCAGGAGGTCTATATCGCGCTTACCAAGGCCGACACTGGGCGCGGCATCGTCGCCGGTCTCGCGGTCGCCTTCATCGCCATCATCGCCGACCGTCTGATCTCGGCCGGCGCGGCGCGGGCCAGGAAACGGCTCGGACTGGCCTGATCGACAAGTTTGCCGGCCGGTCAGCCCATGCGCCTAAGGACAAGTGCACGGCTCGGCACCGTACCCTCCTCGCCGGGCATCGAGACGTAGGGCTCGGTCTCTTCGGCGCGTGTTACGAGGCCCTGGTCCTCGAGATCGGCGAGGCGGGCGGCGAAGCCTTGCCCCCACAGGGTGTTCTTGACGGTCAGCACGATCACGCCGCCGGGCCGGCAAATGCGGATAAGCTCATCCAGTCCTTCGACGCCGACATGGCCGGAGGTGAATACCCCTGCCGAGACGATGCCAGCGAATTGGCCGTCCGCGAAGGGCAAAGGGCTCCCCAATGCCAGCCGGTGGAGCGTCTTGTAGCCGCCCTTCTTGGCGGCGCGGGCCAGCATGCCTTCCGAAACGTCAAGCGCCTCGACATGGGGATAGCCCATGAGGCCGAGCCACTCGCCGATTAGCCCTGTGCCCGCACCGGCATCGAGGAGCGGCGCAGCGCCGCGCGGCAGGTGCCGCGCCATCAGCGCAAGGCAGATCGTAGGATGCCGGTAGCCGGCAGTGGCCATCTCGGCGTCATAGGTCTCGGCCCAGCCGTCATAGAGCGCGGCAATCTCTTCCGGCCGTTTCGCCTCATAGACGGCGCCCAGAATTCCGCCGTGGTTTGCCTCAGCCATCGGTCCTTCCTGCATCTGTCAACGATCGCTGTAGATAATAGTCAACCGCCGCGATTTGTGAAACCGTTGGTCGAGACGCATCCGTGGGGGACCGATGGACGACGAGATCAGGGCATTGGCGGCGGGCGTGCCGGGCCTTGCCGGCTATACCGGCCCGGCGGAGCGGCTGGGCGGGCTTACCAACCGCGTCTACCGCCTGGGCGATGCGTGCCTTCGCATTCCTGGCAAGGGCACGGAGGAATACATCAGCCGGGCCAACGAGGCGGTCGCCGCGCGCGAGGCGGCCCGCGCAGGCGTCAGCCCCGACGTTATCCATTTCGATGCAGCGACCGGCGTTATGGTGACACGCTTCATTGCTGGCGCCGAGACGATGTCGCCGAAAAAGTTCAAAACCCGGGCAGGTTCGCCAGCTCGCGCCGGGCAGGCATTCCGAAGGCTGCACGACAGCGGCGCTTCCTTTCCGTTCCGCTTCGAACTCTTTGCCATGATCGACGATTACCTCGAGGTGCTGTCGACCAAGGACGTCGCCCTTCCGGCCGGCTACCATGACGTAGTCGGCGAAGCCGACCGCTCGGTGCGCGCCGCACTCACCGCGCATCCGCTGCCGCTCGCGCCGTGCCACTGCGACCCACTCTGCGAGAACTTTCTCGATACGGGCGAACGCATGTGGATCGTTGATTGGGAGTATTCCGGCATGAACGATCCCATGTGGGATCTCGGCGACCTGTCCGTGGAAGGCCAGTTCAATGCCGAGCAGGATGAGGAGATGATCCGCGCCTATTTCGGCGGCGAGCCGCGACCGGCCGAGCGGGGCCGCATCATCATATACAAGGCGATGTGCGATCTCTTGTGGACGTTGTGGGGCCTGATCCAACTCGCCAACGGAAACCCTGTCGACGACTTCCGCGCGTATGCGGACGGCCGCTTCGCACGCTGCAGGGTCCTGATGGAGACGCCCGCATTCTCGCGCCATGTGAGTGCGGTTGCGAGCGGTTGACTTTCGTTCGTCAAAAATGCGCGTTGAGGACCAAGGCCCAACTGGTCTCCCCGAACCGGAGCCGTCCTTTTCGTGCAACTTCTGTGTGAACATCCGCTCGGGCTGGCCGCTGCGAACGCCGGGCACGTGACGCGGTCGAGCCGACCGAGCATCAAACTCGGCTGCACGTCCCGCGAGTGTTCTTCGTCGCAATCGGGTGGAAACGGGACGCTGCCTATCGCCAGTCCGGATGTCTCAGAATGGTACGGGCAACGCTTTGACAGCTCGCGGTGGGGCTTTTTGAGCTTCCCGGACCCTCAAGGGCCGACTGCATCGCGCTGCACTTGACAATCGGCCATCTTGTTCTCTTTATGTTCTCGCAACTGAGCACCTCCTCAAAGGCAGTTGCAGCCGATCATTTTCGAAATGTTGCGAGTGAACGGTCGCGATGGAAACGACAGCCACTATACTCCATGCGGACCTGGATGCCTTCTATGCCTCGGTCGAGCAGTTGCTCGACCCGTGCCTGCGCGGCAAGCCGATCGCGGTCGGTGGTGGGCTTGTGCTTGCCGCTTCCTACGAGGCGAGGGCCTTCGGCGTCTTCGGCGGCATGCCGGGACGGCGGGCGCGCGAACTCTGTCCGCAACTCATCTTTGTCGGCGGCCATTTCAAGGACTACCAACGGCTGGGCGATGCCGCCATCGGCGTGATCAACGATTTCACGCCCCTCGTCGAGCGGATTTCCATCGACGAGGCCTTTGCCGACGTCGCCGGCTGCACCCATCTCTTCGGCCCGCCGGCCGAGATCGCAAGGACGATCCGACGCCGCGTGCGGGCGGAGCTTGGCCTACCGATCTCCGTCGGCGTGGCGCGCACCAAACATCTGGCGAAGATTGCCTCGCAGGTGGCCAAGCCAGATGGGCTGTTGGTTGTCGACCCCGATACCGAGCTGGAGTTCCTGCACGACCTGCCCGTCGAGCTGATGTGGGGTGTAGGCCCGGCCACCAAGGCGCGGCTGGCCGACATCGGTGTACTTACCATTGGGCAGTTGGCGAAGACTCCTGGATGGTCGCTCAAAGAGTTGCTCGGTCCAGCCGCGGGAGACAAGCTCACGGCGCTGGCCTGGAATCGCGATCGAAGAGAAATCAAGACGCATCGTCGGGCGCGATCGGCCGGAGCGCAGTCGGCGCTCGGCAGGAAGCCTGCCGAGGAGCGAATTCTTCCGACCCACGCTGCTTCATCTTGCAGACAGGGTCGCCAGCCGGCTCCGCGCCAAATCTCGGCCCGGTCGGACTGTGACGGTCCGCGTTCGGTTTGCTGACCTCCATTCGGTCACTCGTTCCGTTACGCTCGACGCGCCGATTTCGGCGACTGCGATGCTCGCAGAGATCGCCGAGGACTTGGTGCGCACGGTGCTTGCCCTTCACCCTCATGAGAGAACCATCTCGCTCCTGGCGATCTCCTTGTCGCATCTCGAGGAATGCCCGCAATTGCAGCTGGAACTCCCGCTTGGGCTTGAGGATGAGAAGCGCCGCCCCGGCACCAAAAGAGGCATAGTGCGCTGGGTGGCAGACCGAGCCGTCGATGCGATCCGCGCGCTTCGGATGGGAAGCGGTCGGATACGCGTCGGTCGCATTGGGACTATCCCGTTCCGTTCCCGACGAGTTTCGCGAACTTGCCGAAAAGGACCTGTGACCTCCTGGTAACCGGGAGCGTTATCGGTACCCAAATGACACTTGCGTCAACGCCGCACCGCTGAGGCTGGCCGAGCCTTCCCCAGTCGTTTTCATTTGCAACACCCGAGCTTGGGGTTTTGGGGGATGCGTTCGGCTCCCTGCGTGCGCGGTTCGCTTGACCATGATCCCCAAGCTTCGGCGGTTTGGGTGCGGCGATGTCACAGGGCTGCCTTTGAACGTCGTGACGCCGCGTAGGCTATCATCGCCGATTCCCCGGTCCTATCTCACATGACCGATGTGCCCTATCTTGAGCTTGGTCGAGAAGAGGCTTCCCATGCCGTCAGCCCGCGTCGAGAGTACCTGCCACCATGTGGTCGTGGTAGGAGCCGGTTTCGGTGGGCTGGAAACCGTCCACCGTCTTGCGGGGGCGCCGGTCCTCATCACTGTCGTCGACGGGCGCAACCATCATCTGTTCCAGCCGCTGCTCTATCAGGTGGCGACCGCCTCGCTTGCCCCGTCGGAAATCGCATGGCCGATCCGGCATCTCTTGCGCAGCCGCCCGGAGGTCACGACGCTTCTGGCGACAGTCGTCGGCGTCGATGCCAAGGTGCAGCGCGTCTTGTTGGAGGACGGGTCCTCCCTTTCCTACGACACGCTGGTGCTCGCCACCGGCGCGCGTCACGCTTATTTCGGCCATGACGACTGGGAGCCCATCGCGTCAGGGCTGAAAACGCTCGAGGACGCCATGACGATCCGACGCCGCATCCTGCTGGCTTTCGAAAAGGCCGAACGCGAGAGCGATGCGGAGCGGCAGGCAGTGCTGCTCACCTTCGTCATCATCGGCGCCGGACCGACAGGCGTCGAGCTTGCCGGCACCATTGTCGAACTCGCGCGGGACACGCTGAGGCGAGACTTCCGCAACATCGACACGCGCAGGGCACGGGTCGTGCTCATCGAGGCCGGACCCCGCGTGCTTGCCGGCTTTGCCGAGGATCTTTCGGCCTATGCGCAACGCTCGCTGGAAGCGCTGGGTGTTGAGGTCGAGCTCGGGTGTCCCGTTTCCGAATGTACCGCCGACGGGGTCGTCTATGGGGGAAAGCGGCTGCCGGCCGGAACCGTCATCTGGGCGGCCGGCGTGCAGGCTTCGCCGGCCGCCGAATGGCTCGGCGCTCCGGCCGACCGTGTGGGCCGCCTGATGGTCGAGCCCGACCTCACCGTTCCAGGACATCGCGAAATCTTCGCCATCGGCGACGCGGTGTCGATCGCTTCTCCCGACGGAAGGCCGGTTCCGGGCATCGCGCCTGCCGCAAAGCAACAGGGCGCCCATGTCGCCACGGCGATCAGGGCGCGGCTGCGCGGGGAAGCTTCATTTGCTGCCTTCCGCTACAAACATGACGGCAGCCTGGCGACCATCGGCAAACGGCTGGCCGTGATCGACTTCGGTTGGATCAGGCTGCGTGGTGCGCCTGCCTGGTGGATATGGGGCCTCGCCCACATCTATTTCCTGATCGGCGTGCGCAACCGACTGAGCGTGGCGCTCAACTGGCTGTGGATCTACACGCGCGACCAGAGGAGCGCCCGACTTATCACGCAGGGCAATGGAGCATCGGCCCACGGCGATAACGACGCCGCCACTTAGGCGCCGGAAACGTGTGTGATCCGCCTCTCGGACAAGAAGATCAACCTGCTGCATTATCTGCGCGACGAAGGGAAGTGTACGTTCGATGCCGGCAGGCCATCGGTGTCGGCGTCGCTAGTGCCGCGGGCCACCTGTCGTCGACGAGGAAAGACCATGATCCGCAAGGTGGACCCCGTTCACTTCTTCAACGCCATGGGAGATTCGGTGCTGACTATGGGACACCAGGGCGAGATCATCGACTCCCTGCTCGAAGAGAACGCGAAGTTGAAGCGTTTATTGAAGGCCGCGATGCTTCAGCTCGGCGCTTACGCCGATGAATTGTCTTTCAAAGACACGATCAACTAGGCGAATCCGACTTATGCACAACCGCCGTCGTTCCGCGGGATACAACAAATCCCAACTACGATGGATACTCCAGCTTCGGATACCAGTCTGTGCCTCGCCCTCGGGGGTTGTGTCGAGTGGTCCATAGGAGGCATCGGGTGCGCCGCGCGGATCCTGGCCGGGATCGTGGTTTCGAAGCCCATCTCCTCGCTCCAGATTGGCAAATCGCGTCCCGAAACGGGGCCGATCTCTGAACCATGTTCATCGGCGGCCGGCTCACACCGGACCTTGTCGTCAATGCTTCTACGGCAACGGATCGCGTCAATCTAGGCAGCTACAGCCGTCTCGCGATTCACCTCTCCATGAATGATTTCCGTACCGAGAACCTTCAAACACGCGCGCATGAAGGCGGCAAGCGCCGTCCAGCCCTTGGCGGAAACCATCGTGCCGTCCACATAAGCTTCGGTCGGGGACAGATCGACATAGGTGCCACCGGCGAGCGTCACTTCCGGCTCGCAGGCCGCCAGCGCACCAACCTTCTTGCCCCGCACAACCCCATCGACAGCGATCAGAATCTGAACACCATGGCAGATGGTGAAGATAGGCTTCTTGGCCTCGTGGAAATGGCGGACAATCGTCTGTACGCGCTTGTCCGTACGAATATATTCCGGGCCGCGCCCGCCCGCGCAATAGACAGCATCATACAGTTCCGGTTTCACCTCGGAAAAGGTCTTGTTGATTACGAAATCGTGGCCGGGCTTTTCTGTGTAGGTCTGGTGGCCCTCAAAATCGTGCAGGGAGGTCTTGATGACGTCGCCGGCTTTCTTGTCCGGGCATATCACATGAACGGTGTGACCGACCGCTTCCATCCCCTGCTGGAAGACGTAAATCTCGTACTCCTCAGTGAATTCCCCAGTTAACATCAGAATCTTTTTGCCAGGCATCGTATTCCTCCGTTGTTTCGCAGGGTCCGGGGCAAATTTTTCAGCTTTCGCGCCCCTAAGCAATACGCTAGCCGAGATACGGGAGGAGCTTTTTCGGGTGAGGGGGACATTCGATTTCCCTTTCGGCAAAACGGGAATAGCGTCCCCTCCCGCATCGTTTGCTCAACAATGCAGGAGGAGCTTCGTCATGTCTGGTATAGACGCGCAGGAAGTTTGAATCGCCGGAGATTCCTTGCCGGCAGCGCTGCGTTTGCGGCAGTGCCGCTGATGCCATGGGACGCCGTTGCGCTATCGACGGAGTCATTCAAGTTCACTCAGGGGATGCGGAAGTCACCGTCGTCAGCGACGGGTCGTTTACCATCCCGCTCAATGTCGTGGCCCCGAAGCGGCGCCTGAACAACTCGCGGAAATCGCCAAGCGTCTTGGCTGGCCCGCCGACAGCGCGAAGCCGCAGACGAACGTCCCGGTCATCAAGATCGGCAGCGATCTGATCGTCGTCGATAATGGCTCCGGCAATAAATTCCAGCCGACCGCCGGTAAACTGGCGGAGAACCTGAGCAAGGCCGGCATCGACCCCGCTGCCGAGGGTGGACACGCCACATATGCAGACATCAACACGTGGAAACGATCTCTTCTCAAACACCAGCTTCGCGCCGAATTCCCGCAGATTCCTATAGGGTGCAGGCGAAAACCGAGGATGTGGTTTAACCCATACTTCCGTATCATCTAGCCCGGAACCCAGAATAGCTTTCGCTACTTCAACATCCCTGAACGCCTGAGTCGGATCACCAATTATGAGAATGCGCTTGGAACTGCCAGGGGGGCAGCGGAGGCTCCGAAAAATGCAGTACAGCTGCCTGAATTCGTATCTCCGGGCTGGACGCTGGATCGATAACGTTTTCTCTCCACCATCGTGCTGATTGTGCGAGAAGGCATAAATTTTCGCGATCGGCCAAAAGCACCTTTCAGAATAGAGATAGCCGTTGGATTGGTCACCGTGATCGAAATTGCTTCGACTTACGCACCGTGATTACGAAGCCAGTTGGAAGCTTCGTCGGGCGTAATTCCGAAATGGTCAAAAATTCCCTACGCCTCAGCTCTGACCACACTGCCAGAAATCGTAAAACCCAAGGCAGCCGACGAATATGATAACTATGCCTGCCCACGACAGCAACTGATTTGGGAAATATAGCGAACCTGCGCCAAGGACGGCGAAGTCGGCGTAGTTGGGACGAGTATTGTTATATTGAGGCAAGCCCATTTCTTTACTTCCACACGCCACAACGATATATGGATATCGCAGCATCATCGATTGTCGTGAGCTCCCATACTTTTGCGTTCTAACGTCAGGAGTCCAGTTTTGGAGGCCGCATCGCATTCTCCACTACCGGCAGAGGCACACCGCCCGGTGACACAATGTCAACGAACTCCCTGACGCTCTTCTACGCGCCCGTCCTACCTATCTGGCTTCTCTTCACTCTATCCCTGCTGTGGCACTCCCAACGCCCAGTGGCGGTGGCTTAAGTGGGACTTCTGGAGCCTGTTCTTTCTAGGCGTCCTGTACCTGCTATTGGGCTGGTGCTTCAGCCTGCCACAAGACCTCAAAGCGTTAGTCACACGCGACTAAGTTAGGGACATTGTTATGGATAACGTGGGAGACAGTTTGCATTGTGCAACGAAAACAATAAGATAAGTGACTTTAATGGCGG
>CAVTKY010000026.1:0-44904 GCA_963735385.1 uncultured Alphaproteobacteria bacterium
TGCTTTGAAGCAGGCGGCAATGTCGCAACTGCCGAAAATCATCAGCGGCGCAGTCGGCGGCGTCGCGGGCGGCGCGTTGCTGAACAGTATGATGGTCGGTGCGGTCGATCCGGCGGCGATGGCGGAAGCGGTCGGCGGGCTTGGCAGTTCGCTGAATATCCCGAACATCGTCGGCGGCGCAGGCGGCGGCGCAATCCTGACGGCGATCGTCGGTGCGGTCATGGGTGCGATGAAGAAGTAAAGCCGATCGGCCACTCGGCTTTTCAAACGGGCGACCTGGCGGCCGCCCGTTTTATTTTGCGGCATGCAGGATACGGTCTGGACCCTATGCGGCGATCCGCCTAGATCAGGTCTAAGCGCGAAGGGAAGTTCATGGGTCAGCTCAACGCCGGCATCGTGCCGGTCACGCCCTTTCAGCAGAACTGTACCATCCTGTTCGATACCGACGACAAGCTGGGAGTGGTCGTCGATCCCGGCGGCGATATCGACCAGATTCTGGCTGTGCTGAAGAAAGATGCCATCGTGGCGATGGCGATCTGGCTGACGCATGGCCATATCGACCACGCGGGCGGCGCAATGGACCTCAAGGAGGCCCTCGGCGTCGAGATCATCGGTCCGCACGAGGCCGACCGTCCGCTGCTCGACAATCTCGAAAACCAGGCGAAGCGTTTCGGCCTGACCGAGGCGGTCCGCAACTGTATTCCCGATCGGTTCCTGAGTGAGGGTGAAACCGTTTCCTTCGGCGGCCATTCCTTCGAGGTGCTGCATTGCCCCGGCCATGCGCCAGGCCACGTCGTGTACTACAACCGCGCCGCGAAGTTCGCGCATGTCGGCGACGTATTGTTCCGCGGCTCGATCGGCCGCACCGATCTGCCGGGCGGCGACCACGCGGCGCTGATCCGCTCGATCAAGGACAAGCTCCTGCCGCTCGGTGACGATATCGGCTTCATCTGCGGCCACGGACCCGGAGGCCGGTTCGGGGAAGAGCGTCGCAGCAACCCGTTTCTGGCGTGACGAAGCGCTAAAGTCGATTTTCTTGGTGACCCGCCGGGTTTGTAGCGCGAAAATTGAGCGGCGCCGCTCTTAGGCGGCGCCAAGCTTATTGACGAGATATTCAGGCCGTCAGTTGGCGACGCAGAAATGCTGCTGCCCGTCATAGCCGGTGAAGGTGCCGCTCCGGACATTGAAGCTGCGATAACGGTAGGAGCAGTACTCGTACCATTCGGGACTCCACGGCTCCATCGCTCCAGCGTAGTCGTCGGCGTAGACGACCTCCGGCTCACCGTCATAGGCGGCGGGATAGTCGCGGTACGGCTGCGGACGGGGGTGACTGTAAGGGTTCACGTATACCGGTTCAGGCTGCCGTGCCGAAAGGCCGACCACCAAGGCGCCGGCCGCCAGCCCCAGGATTCCCGCTACAGCGAGATCATCGCCCCCCGAACGATAATGATGGCCATGGTGGCGCCAGTACCGCTCGCCGGCATTGGCGGCCGGCAGGGTGGCGATTGTCGTGGCGGCGACCGCGGCAGAAAGAAGGGCGGTTCTGAAAAAGCGGTTCATGTTTGTCTCCTTCGCGCTGACCAGGTTGGGAGGAGTGGCCAGGCAATGCGAAGAAGTACAGATCTGCACCTGAACGCCGGCTGAACGGCCATTGCCTGCGTCATCGGTCGGAATGGTTGGTGATAGTGGCCAACAACCAACCGGCCCGCGTCGACGGATCGCAGGAAATAGCGCACTAGCTGACCGGAACGTTCTGGTTCCAGGCAGGAGTCGAGATGTCGTTCGGCTTAGCCGATCGTCAGGTTTACCGCTTTCGGACCCTTGCCGCGCTTGTCGGGCTCGGTTTCGAATTTCACTTTCTGTCCGTCCTCCAGACCTGGAAGGCCCGAAGCCTGCACGGCGGAAATGTGAACGAAGACGTCCTTCGCTCCGTCTTCCGGCGTGATGAAGCCGAAGCCTTTGGCGTGGTTGAAGAACTTGACAGTGCCGGTCTGCGGCATGGGAAACTCCTCTATCCCATCATTACGCTTGCCAGACGGGCTATGACCCGTGCTGGTTCGACCATTGACCGGAGGAGACAAAACGGTTCAGCCGCACCGGGTCTTGCCGGGTCCTGCTCGTTCTGCGATCCGCCGAGCCCCTTTATCTGCCGGGCGTCAAGCCATTCCGTCTCCGGGCCGGCAAATGCCCGAAGCCGAAATTTTTCCTTTATTTTGACGCACATCGGCAAGCGAAACTTTTCGACGGAAAGATGCGGCAGTCGGCGCACATCAACGAAGACAGGCATGGCGGCCGGCCGCCATGCCTTCCGACGATCAGTTCCGCCGATGGGCGGCGAAGCCTCAGGCGGCGCGCAGGTTGACCGCCTTCGGGCCCTTGCCCATGCGGTCCGGCTCGACGTCGAAGCTGACCTTCTGGCCGTCGACGAGCGTGCGCAGGCCGGATGCCTCGATCGCGGAGATGTGGACGAACACGTCCTTTGCGCCGCCGTCCGGCGTGATGAAGCCGAAGCCCTTGGTTGCGTTGAAGAACTTTACAGTGCCGGTCTGGGCCATTGGGAGAACTCCTTCGCCCGTTGCTATGTCTGGTCCTGCCGCCGCGTCTCGGCGGTGAGGTCCGGTGGTTTTGGCGGCATGCATCGCGCATGAATTAAGCCCCCCGCCAAAGCGGGGCCGTCAGATATTCACAGTATCGGGGAAAGGGTCGATCAAAGCGTTCCAGTCTCCGGGTCAGCAAATGCCCGAACACAGAAATTATCGCACGGAAACATTCTGCAGTGCGTGCAAGACGTTGCGGCGTCAATGCCCGTCCGCAACCGGCCGCAAGCGTGGGATTGCAAATCGCCGCGAGAATCGGAAGGATCAAAGGACGCGCCTCGACGCGTTCGGCGGCGGACGGGGACGGAAGGAGAGTTTCGATGAATTTTTCTGCAGCAGTTGTTCTCGCGCGACGGCGCCGATCGCGCTTTTCGGCCTGGCCTGCTTTCGGCCTGCACGGTCGTTGTCGAGGACCCGAGCCAGCTGCCCGGCCCGACCGCGACATCTGCACCAGGGAATACGAGCCGGTCTGCGCAAGACGCGACGGCGAGCGGCGGACCTTCGCCAATGGCTGCCTTGCCGACCGCGCCGGCTACGACATCATCCGCCGGGGCGAATGCCGTGGCGACACGGCAGCGAGGAGCCGCGCTTCTGCACCATGGAGTACCACCCGGTCTGCGCCAGGCGCGGCGACACGCTGCGCACCTTCTCCAATCGCTGCCTTGCGGACCAGGCCGGATATGACGTTATCCGCCAGGGCGAGTGCCGCAGCGAAGGCGGCGGCATGGGAGGCAGTGAAGGCGGCGGAATGGGAGACAGCGATGACGAGCCCCGCTTCTGCACCAGGGAATACCGACCCGTCTGCGCACGCCGGGACGGCGCGTTGCGGACCTTCGGTAACGAATGCGAGGCGGATGCAGCCGGCTGGAGGGTGGTCCAGAACGGCCCCTGCTGAGCGAGACCGGTGCAAACGCGGCCTGCCGGCGATGAAGTGTGTAGATTTTCCGTTGGGCATGAGCGCACAAGCGTCGCGGTCGCCGCTACTCATCCTCGACGCCTGGATAATTCTTCGCCTTGAGCAGTTTCGCGAGATGCGCCGCGTTGGAGGCAGCCATCTTAAGCATTTCGACGACGACCTCCGGCGTGCCGGGAAGATCGACATAATTGACGTCGCCCATCGCCTGGCCGACCCAGTAGACGCCGGCATTGGCGGGAATGGTGAAGCCGACATCGTTGAGCGCCTGGAAGCAGGCGGCGTGGCAGTGATGCGCGCCGTCCTCGTTGCCGACGATCGCCACCAACGCAACCTTGCCGGCCGCCGGCATGCGGCCATGATCGTCGGTCTCGTCCAGGAACGCGTCGAGCCGCTCCAGCACGCGCTTGGCGACGCTCGACGGCTGGCCCATCCAGATCGGCGTGCCGAGGATGAAGATGTCGGCGGCGACGATCATCCTGCGCAGCTTCGGCCACTCGTCGCCCTTGCCCTCGTTCGACAGCACGCCGGGCTTGATGTCGTGGTCGAGCGCCCGCACGATCTTGCCGGTGACGCCGTGCGGCTCCAGCGCCGCCAGCAGGTCGGACAGCATGCGGTCGGTGGAGGATTCCTCGTCGCTGTCGGAGGCTTTCAGCGAGCAGTTGAGGGCGAAGGCGGTGAGCTTCGTGGCGGGCATGACGCGTTCCCGGTGTTGATCGGTCCGGGTTGAACGCCGGCGGCGAGGATGGGTTGCGGGCGGCGGGCGCGATTGCGGGCCGCCCGCCTCCTGTCAGCCGCCCCGCTTCCTGCGGGGAACGGGGCTTCCTGGGCGTTCCGAACAGTTGCGTCAGACGCTCATGGATCACGGCGTTGCGGCGCTCGGTGCAGAGCGCCGACAGCACGATGCCGGCAACCATGTTGTCGAAGGAGCTGGAGAGTTCGTCCGTCCACAGATCCGCGCAGGCAGGCCGGTCGACATCCTCGGCCTGGCAGAGGCCGGTGCGGCGGCATTCGGCGTTGGGGCATCGGGCGCAAATGCCGGCGACCGTGGCGACCATCTGCAGCGCGCCCAGGACCTCGGGGCGGGGCGTCTTTTGCGGCGCGAAGATGCCGATCACCGCGGCCTTCAGTTCGGGCAGGGAAGCCTGGGCGCGTTCCAGCATGTAACGCAGCAGGCTTACTTCTTGTTCGAGTTCGTTTTCCATCGGGGGCCTTTCGGGCATGGGTGGGGGTTACCGCGCCTCGCGAAGAGGCCGGAGCTTGAGGGCAGTCGGGGAAGCGGGGCGCATGGCCGAGCCTTCCTAGTTTAGAACTACGTGGCGCGAACCATGCGCCCCGCCGGTGTCTGTCGTGCACGGTCGACCGATCACACGCCTGCTCCCTACGGAGCGCAGTCTGGCGCGCGGATTCTCCGCCTGCCGCTCTAAGAGCACTGCTTCATGCCCACGGCGACATGCCGGCCTGTCGGACGCCCTCGGAGGCATGGGAACCGAATCCATGCCGGGAGGTCACCGCCGCCCTCCCAATCCCCGGTCCGGAACCGGTTCCCGCAAGGGCGATGCGAGGAAGAATAAATCAGGTTGGGAGCGGCGGGGATAAACAGCGCTGAAAAAATCCCCTCTCTGGCGATTTCTAACACTTAGCCTCGTGAAGAACTCGGCTAAGCTGTTGAAATCGCTTTCTCCCCCGCATGGGGGGAGATAGAGCCTGCCGCGATGCCTCGAAAATTTTATCCACGTTTCAGAATGGCGTGACATATATCCATCGGCACGGCAGTCAGGTTGTTTCGAGCGAACGGAATCACAAAACTCAAAAGCCGCTCTGCTTGTCCGTCTTTTCCTTCGGCGTCTTTCTGAAGCCCCCGGCGTCGATCACCGGCAGGCGCGGGACTTCGCGGAAAACAAGAATGCCCTCGATGGCGTTGGGCGCCCATTGTCGGTTTCGACGAAGCCGGCGTTGGCGGCTTCGACGATCACTGGCGCAGCAGCAAAAGTAAACCGTCCCCAGCGCCCTTCGGCAAGGACGACGCGGTGCTGAAACACTACCTGGCGATCCCGCCGGAAGTTCGCCCGCGCCGGACTTGCCAAGCGCGAGGCGTGGCACGCGCAGCGCCTGGCTGAGCTGCAGGGCGCGGAGAACACTAGGGAAGTTGAGCTATGACCTCCCGGATCGCCAAAGCAAAGCGGCAAGGCAAAAAGCAGCTTTTCCCAGAAGCGATGAACTCTGATTTTCTCGCAACTCGACTTAGGGGCGGGCCGTGGACAACAAAGAAGATCATCTCGACAAGGAAACTTCTATATCTGCCGAGTTGACGCCGACAGGCGGCATAAAGGCAAGCGCGAAAAGCAGGACAGTTGCCGCCATTGATAGGTTTTGCGGCAACTGGTTTGAGCGCCGCAATGCCGTCAACGAAGGCGAGATAGCCGAAACCCGAGCCAAGAACGAAGCTAGGGTGAACATGATTAAGGCGGTCGAAGCCATCACGACAGATCTACGTTCCGTCCGGCGATCTCGTTCTGCGGGAGCCCGACGCCAACGGCCACTATGCCACGCCGCTCTCGCCACCCCTCGACCGACCCGCATCGCTCGACACCGCTCTCCAGATGGCGGCTATCGCGTTGAAGCTGGATCGGGCCGGCGCCTGGAAGCTTTGCCGGACGGGCACTGAAATCTCATCCGCCATGGCGGAGGGAAAATTCGCCGCCGTCATGCACATGGAGGGATGCGAAGCGATCAGTGCCGGCCTCGACGAACTCGAAGTGTTTTACGCCGCCGGCCTTCGCTCGCTCGGCCCGGTCTGGAGCCGCCACAATATTTTCGGCCACGGCGTGCCTTTTGCTTATCCGCAAAGCCCGGACACCGGTCCTGGCCTGACCGACGCGGGCCGCGCGCTCATCAGGGAGTGCAATCGGCTCGGCATTCTGATCGATCTTTCGCATATCACGGAACAAGGATTTTGGGACGTTGCGCAAATCAGCGACCAGCCGCTGATCGCCAGCCATTCCAATGCCCACGCACTCACCCCGGTGGCGCGCAATCTGACGGACCGGCAGCTCGATGCGATCCGCGAACGCAACGGGCTTGTCGGACTGAATTTCGCGGTGACCATGCTGCGTCCGGATGGCCGCGACAACGCCGACACGCCGATCAGCGACATGGTGCGGCACGTCGACTATCTGGTGGAGAGACTTGGCGTCGAAGGCGTTGCGCTGGGATCGGACTTCGACGGCGCATTGATACCTCGCGCGATCGGCTCGGCCGCTGGATTGCAGAACGTAGTGACCGCGCTGCGCGATGCCGGCTATGGAGAGGCAGACCTTGCCATGATTTGCTGCGAGAACTGGTTCCGCGTTCTTCGCTCGGCATGGGGCGAAACTGCGATCGGCTAGTGGAACGAATTTGACATTCGCATCCCATTTGACATCACGCGTCCATTGCGAATGTCAAATTCAAAGTTCCACTAAAATCATATGTTTGCTAGTGGTCTTTTGATTCCAACATTCGCCTGAATGGCCTGCATCAATGGGATGCGAATGTTAGAATCGGACCACTAGAACGGCGATTGGTGAGGTCGCGCCGAGAGAGCGAAGCCGAGCCGGGTAAAGAGGCGTGGACAAATTGCCCCCTCATTCCGATCCCATGAAGAAATTTCCATTTCCAATCAATGCGATGACAGAATGTCGAAATTCTTTCATCCACCCCCTTTCCGGCTCTCTCATAATCCTCCGCATCGCCCTCACGGGAACACGGGTCATGAACCGGATGAACGTGGAGGGGACGGTGCCGGGTCGGTCGCGAGAACGGTGCGCGGCTGGGTGATGAGCCCGACAGACCCGGGCCTGAGAGCCGTGGCTACCCGGTCTTGGAAAACCGGCCCCGCGTGCCAGGCAAGAACACCGGCGGGGCGCTGGGAAAGCGCCATATAACTACTAAACGAGGTGCCGACCCAGCGCCCCGCTTCCCAACTTTCTCTCAATGGCCAGACGGTGAAAACCGGGCGTGGCAACGAAAATGTACGTCTCAAAAATGAGCCTCAAAGAAAGGTACCCGCCATGTTGAATGATCCTGTTTCAGAAACCCCCTTCGTGCCGCGTGCGCTATGCGAGACTATGGCGCTGGCGCTGCGCCTGGCCAACAGTGCGAGCGGCGCTCCATCGCGCTGTCGCAAGAAAGCTTGCAGGAACAGCGACCGTTGCCACTTGAAAATCGATGCCGATGGGAACGGCCATTGCCCTGGCGGCATCGGCAATGCAGTGCTCGACCAGGCGGCGTTGATGCTTCTCTTTCTCGGCCGTCTGTGGGAAAGCCGCGTGGGAGGTTACATCGGCGACTTTGACGCCAGCGAATTCCTTTCTTCTCCGGCAAAGGACGTCAGTTCGCGCCGCCGAGCGGGAAGAAAAACGTGACCCATTCCTTGGTGCGCCCTTTGGAGGCCAGAGAAGCTTGGCGTGATTACCGAACTCGCGACTCGGCTCAGCTTCAACCGAGGCTCTGAGGCAATGGTCCCGCTCCGCGCAGAGGTAACCGATATAATCAGATAATATGATAATGGATTGATATTGCGGAGGCCTTCGCTGTGCTATCCTCGCGCATCGGCCCGCATTCGCGAACGACAGCTCCCAGCCGGCCAATCGCTTTCAATATTGGCGCGCCGACTGTCGCAGAGAATGGCCGAAAAATGGGAGGAGGGTTAAATGCGTTTTGCAGCAAAAGTGGCTTTGGGCTTTGCAGTTCTTATCGGACTTGCCACCTCGGCACTGGCGCAATCGCGGATCGTGTTCGTCACGCACGGCCAGAGCGGCGATCCCTACTGGTCCGTTGTGAAGAATGGCATGGACGACGCGGCCAAGGCGCTTGGCGTGAAGGCCGAATATCTGTCGCCCGAAACCTTCGACATGGTAAAAATGGCGCAACTGATTGATACCGCCACGGCCTCGAAACCCGACGGCCTGGTCGTGTCCATTCCGGACGCTGCCGCACTCGGCGGTCCCGTCAAGGAGGCAGTCGCAGCCGGCATCCCGGTGATCGTCATCGATTCCGGCGGTTCCAAGCTCACCAAGGAACTCGGCGGTCTGCTCTATCTCGGTCAATCCGAGTATGAAGCGGGCGTCACTGCCGGCGAGCGCGTCGCCAAGCTTGGCGTTAAGAAAGCCGCATGCCTCAATCAGGAAGTGGGCAACTCAAGCCTCGACGACCGTTGCGCCGGATTCGCGAAAGGTCTTGGCGCCGAAGTTCCGGTCGTGCAGGGCGTGATCGACCCGACCGAAATGAAGAGCCGCGTACTTGCGTATCTCAACGCCAATTCTGACGTCGAATTCCTGCTGGGCTGCGGTCCGACGGCAACGGAACCGGCGCTGGCCGCGCTGGACGAACTCGGCCTCAAGGGCAAGGTCAAACTCGGGACGTTCGACCTGTCGCCCAACATCCTTCAGGCTATTCTGGACGGCAATGTGGAATGGGGCATCGACGCCCAGCAATATCTGATGGGCTACATTCCGGTGGTCATGCTCGATCTGAAAACCAAATACAAACTGGCGCCGATCGCCGACTATCCGACAGGTCCGGGCTTCGTGACCAAGGCGGAAGCTGCATCCGTCATCGACCTCTCCAAGCAGGGCCGACGGTAACATGCTCGGGACGGCAGCCACGCCGTCCTGACCTGCTTGAGGAAGAATCGTGACTGCGAACTCTCCGGCTAGCGATGAGAGGCTGCGCGAAGTCCACTGGTTTCGCCGCCTCCTGGCGCGGCCGGAACTTGGCGCTGTGGCAGGGACGGTGCTCGTCCTCGCGTTCTTTATCGTGACGGCGGGCAACAGCGGGCTCTTCAGCGCCAAGGGCATCGTGAATTTCCTCGAGGTCTCCGCGCAACTCGGCATCCTCGCGGTTGCTGTCACGCTGCTGATGATCGGCGGCGAATTCGACCTTTCGGTCGGATCGATGATCGGCTTTGCCGGTATTGTCATCGCAATTCCGGCAGTCATGTGGGGCTGGCCGGTCTGGTCGACCATCCTTCTCGCCTTTGCGACCGCAGTAGCGGTGGGCTACCTCAACGGCCTCGTTGTCACGCGGACAAAGCTGCCCTCCTTCATCGTCACCCTGGGCAGCCTCTTCGTCCTACGCGGGCTGACCCTGGGTCTCACCCGCCTCATCACCGGCCGGACGCAAGTTTCCGGCCTTCACGATCTGTCGGCTGGCGACTGGCTGGCGCCCTTTTTTTCAACGCTGATTGGAAAGGACGTAGTCGCGTGGCTGGCCGGTATCGGCGTGATCGGCCTTCGCGCCGACGGACAGCCGAGCATTCAGGGCATCCCTGTCAGCATTCTGTGGTGGATCGTCCTGACGATCGTTGCAGCCTATGTGCTGTCGCGCACCAAATTCGGTAACTGGACTTTCGCGTGCGGCGGCGACGCCAATGCCGCGCGCAATCTCGGCGTGCCCGTCGCTCGAACCAAGATCATCCTGTTCATCTGTACGGCCTGCGCCGCAACTCTGTTCGCGGCAATCCAGGTGCTGACGGCCGGATCGGCCGACACGCTAAGGGGGAGCCAGAAGGAATTCGAGGCCATTATCGCCGCCGTCATCGGCGGCACACTGCTCACCGGCGGCTACGGCTCGGCAGTCGGCGCCATGTTCGGCGCTCTGATATTCGGACTGGTCCAGACGGGTATTTTCTACACCGGCGTCGACACCGACTGGTTCAAGCTGTTCATGGGCCTGATGATGGTCATCGCGGTGCTGTTCAACAACTACGTGCGCAGGCGCGCAACGGAGAGCCGCTGATGTCCGCGCCGCTGGTGGAACTGATCGACATCGACAAGTATTTCGGCAAGGTTGTCGCGCTTCGGAGCGTGTCCTTCACCGTCGTACCCGGTGAGGTGCATTGCCTACTTGGCGACAACGGCGCCGGCAAGTCGACGCTAATAAAGATTCTTTCAGGCGTCTATGGCCCGAGCCGCGGCGAAATCCACATTGACGGCCATCCCATGGTTTTCCGCTCGCCGAAGCAGGCGCTCGACCTGGGCATCGCAACGGTCTACCAGGATCTATCGCTGGTGCCTCTCATGAGTATCGCCCGGAATTTCTTCCTCGGGCGCGAGCCGGAGAAAGGCATCGCGCCATTCCGCACGCTCGATCTCGAAAGCATGAGCCGCACCACGATGGCGGCCATGGCCGAAATGGGAATCCATCTGCGCGATGTCGAGCAGCCTGTCGGAACGCTGTCGGGCGGGGAGCGCCAATGTGTAGCGATCGCACGTGCTGTCTTTTTCGGCGCCCGCGTGCTCATCCTGGATGAACCGGCGTCGGCACTCGGCGTGCACCAGGCATCGGTCGTGCTCAAGTTGATCGCTGAAGCGCGGGCGCGCGGCATCGGCGTGGTCTTCATTTCCCACAATGTCCACCACGCCTATGTGATCGGCGACCGCTTCACGTTGCTCAATCGGGGCCGTACCACCGGGACCTACGAGAAGGCTCAAATCAGCCGCGAGGAGCTGCTCGCCCAGATGGCGGGAGGGAGGGAACTCGTCAATCTCGAGCGCGAGATCGCCGCGCTCGGCAACGCTTCCAAGGCGCGCGAAATCGACGTGCGCCATTAGTCCCATCAAGGAGATACGCCATGTATGTGGCCGGCCAGGAAGAAATAGACGCCATCGCCAAGGTCATTCGCTCAGGCGCCCTCTTTCGCTACGGGGTCGGAGGCGAATGCGACCGCTTTGAGGAGCGCTACGCCCGCTATCTGGGCTGCAAGCACTTCGCACTTGCCGCGAGTGGAAGCAATGCTCTTGCCGCAGCGATGATCGGCGTCGGCCTGGGTCCCGGTGACGAGGTGATCATCCCCGCTCATACCTATATGGCGACCGCGACCTCGGTTCTGACCGTCGGTGCGATCCCGGTCATCGTCGATGTCGACGAAACCATCACCATCGATCCCGCCGCGGTCGAGGCCGCGATCGGCCCCAGGACGAAGGCAGTCGTGCCGGTGCATATGTGGGGCGCGGCCTGCGACATGGACGCGATCATGAAGATTGCCGACCGGCACAATCTGATTGTCATCGAAGATTCATGCCAAGGTGTCGGCGGTTCGTACGAGGGCCGCAAATTCGGATCGATCGGCCATGTCGGTGCGTTCAGCTTCAATTACTACAAGAACATGACTTCCGGCGAAGGCGGAGGTGTCGCGGTGAATGACGATGCCGTCGCGGAACGGGTTCGCTGCGCCATCGATCCCTGCCATTTCTATTGGCACGGGCGCAGCGAAGTCTCCCAACCCTTTGCCGGAAATGGCGCACGCGCATCCGAAATCATGGGCGCGATGCTCAATGTTCAGTTGGACAGGCTCGATGGATTGATCACCGCGATGCGAGCAGAGAAGAAGGTAATCCTCGAAGGAGTAGCGCCGCTTGGCAATCTCGGCCTTCGGCCATCCCCCATGAACAGCCCGGATGATGATTGCGCGACACAGGTCATGTTTACCTTTCCCTCGGCGGAGGCGGCAGACCGCTTCGTCGGGATTTTCCCAAGCGTGATTGCCGGAAGGACAGGCCGCCACACATTTACCGAATGGGATCAGGTTCTGAAGGGCGCAGGAGCAGCCCATCCTGCCATGAACCCGTATACTATGCCGGCGAACGCCGAGTGCCGTACAGCCTATCCTGAGGATATGTGCGCTCGCTCGCTCGATATTCTGAATCGGACAGTGATGGTCGCGACACATCCCCTGCACAGCGGTCAGGATATCGACGACATCATTCACAATATCGGCATGGCCGCCCGCATTGTGTTTGGCGAACTAACGGAATCCCAGGCGGAATTGCGCAACCTCAAGCCCATCGACGCCCAGAAGTTTGACATGAAGGTAGACGCGTGACTGGAAACTGGAACCCAAACTGGCAGAGCGCCGTTGTAGCCGCGACAGTCAGGAGGAAGACATGGCGCAAGTGATCTACGACGTGGTCGAACACGATGGGGGCTGGGCCTACAAGGTCGGCAACACGTTTTCGGAGACCTTCATCACGAGGGATGAAGCGGTTCAGGCGGCCAAGGCCGCGGCTGCCGAGCAGCAGGTTGCCGGAGAGACCCAAGGAATCGAATATGAGGACGCCGATGGTGAATGGCATGGCGAGGTCGTAAAAGGGGACGACCGGCCGCAAACCGAAGTCTTGGAGTAGTCATTCCGCATTTATCGCTGCCTGCAACCACCAACGACGCTTGTGTCAGTCAACTCCCCACTTGATGATCCCAACGTCTGCGCGGAAAAGGAAGTCTTGGCCATGCTCGCGGCGTGGTCACACCACGCTCGCGGTATGCCTTCCGGCGCATCTGCCTGAGAAGATGCAGCCCCCGAGAAACGTCCCTTCGAGCGCATTGTAGCCGTGATAACCGCCGCCCCCGAAACCCGCGACCTCGCCCGCCGCATAGAGGCCGGAGATCGGTTTTCCGGCTTCATCGAGCACCTGCCCGTCAAGGTTGGTATGGATGCCGCCGAGCGTTTTGCGCGTAAGAATGTGCAGCTTCACGGCAATCAGCGGACCATTGGCTGGATCGAGTATCTTGTGCGGCTTCGCCGTGCGGACCAGCCTGTCGCCGATGTAATTGCGCGCGCCGTTGATCGCAATGACCTGGGCATCCTTGCTGAAGGGATTGTCGATTTCGCGGTCGCGGGCTGCGATTTGCATGAGCAGGTGATCGTGATCGATCAGACGCTCGCCCGTGAGACCATTCATCCCCTCGACGAGATCATTGAGATTGCTGCGTACGATGAAATCCTCGCCCTTCTCCTTGAAAGCCTCGACGGGTGGCGGAGCACCGCTGGCGCGCCGGCTTTTGAGCACAGCCAGCCAGGATTTCGAGGTCAGGTCAGGGTTCTGTTCCGATCCGGAAAGCGCGAACTCCTTCTTGATGATCTTCTGCGTCAGCACGAACCATGAATAATCATGGCCGGTCGCCAGAATATGCTTCAGCGTCGAGAGCGTATCGAACCCCGGCAGGCACGGCGCAGGCAGTCGATTACCCCGTGCATCGAACCACAGCGAAGACGGACCGGGCAGAATGCGGATGCCATGGTTCGGCCAGATCGGCGCCCAGTTCCTGATCCCCTCGGTGTAGTGCCACTTACGGTCGGCATTGATCACCGCGCCGCCAGCCTGCTGCGTGATCCCGATCATGCGTCCATCGACGTGATGCGGCACACCCGCCACCATTGTTTTCGGCGGATTGCCGAGGCGCTCCCTTGGCCAGTTCTTGCGGACGAGTTCGTGGTTGCCGCCAATGCCGCCCGACGTGACGAGGACCGCACCGGCGTGAAAAGCAAAGTCTCCGACGGTCCTGCGGCCGGACTGCTGCCCGCGCTCCACGGTGGAGGGTTCAAGAACTTCGCCGCCAACCCCGATCACACTGCCCCCGATTTTGATCAGACGGCTTGCTTGATGGCGGAACTTCAGTGTAGTCCGGCCACTCGCAACATGCCCGCGCACGCGCCGTTCGAAAGGCACAAGGACACCTGGCCCAGTGCCCCAGGTGATATGGAAACGTGGAACCGAGTTGCCATGTCCATGCGCCAGCGCCCCGCCGCGTTCCGCCCAGCCGACAACCGGAAACCAACGCATTCCCTGTGAATGAAGCCAGGGGCGCATTTCGCCAGCGGCAAAATCGATGAAAGCCGTGCGCGGCCAGTCATCTTCCGGACGGTCGAACTGGGCCGAGCCCAGCCAATCCTGCAGCGCGAGTTCGCGGCTGTCCCGGATGCGCAGCCGCCGCTGCTCGGGACTGTCAACAAAGAACAGCCCGCCCAAGGACCAAAAGGCCTGTCCGCCAAGGGAATTCTCGCCTTCCTGCTCGAGGAGGATGACCCGCTTACCCGCATCCGCCAGTTCCGCCGCCGCAACAAGACCCGCCAGCCCACCGCCGACGATGATCGCGTCCGCATCGATTGCCATCTGCTCCCCCTGTTGCCCCGAATCGCGCTCGGCCAGCTTTCAACGAAGCTTAGTGCGAAATGCGGGCCTCCGGCGAACCGGATCAGCGGAGCCAGTTGTCGTAGTCGGAGACCAGGAGATGCAGCGGTGCCTCGTCCTCTTCGATCTTCGAGAAGCGGCCAATCTTCTGGACGAATATGTTGTCCGTGAGGTCGTCATTGACCGTCGATACCTCGCCGATCAGCACGTCACTGCCCTCACCCCAGAAGGCATGCCACACGCCGGGCATCAGCGTGACGCTCTCACCCGGGTCGAGCTTGAGCAGGCTTCCGGCGGGCATTGTCCTGATGACGCCGTCCGTCGGCACGGAGACTTCTGCCTGATCGTCGACGCTTCCGTCGGGCCTGGACATGAAGAGTTCAAGGACAAGCTTGCCGCCACCACGGTTGATGATGTCTTCAGCCTTCACGATATGGCGGTGCATCGGTGAGAGCTGGTCTTTTCGGGAGATCATGATCTTTTCGGCGTAGAGCATGCCGGATCCCCGTGCCAGATCTTCCGCACGCCCGTTGCGGACGGTGAAGAGGAAGAGACCCAGTTCGTCGAACTTCTCCTGCCCATAGTCGGTGATATCCCAACCCAGTCGCGCATCGACAATGCCGGCCGGTCGCCTTTGTTTCAACTCTTCGGGCGACCAGTAGGCGAAAGGCGGCATGACAAAGCCGAATGAGCGGATAAAGAAGTCCGCCTCGCGGATGATTTCGTTGACGCGCGAACGTTTCATTTTCGTCTTCCTTGATCTTGCGGGAGGCTGGCTACCGAAATCCTATAGCGGGTAGTCCAGCGTTTACCGACGGAAAAGTCCACTCCTGACACGCAAGTTCTCGGGGCCGAGGCCAGAAGCGCCGTGTTGTCGAAGAACGCCGCGACCGGCTCAATGCCGATACCGCGAAATCGTTTCCGCCATGGCGCAGAGGAGCGTCCGCAGTCGGACAGCCAGATAACGAGTGACGGCAAGTCGCTGGCATTCCAACCAAAATGCACGGCATGGCCGTCGTCCGGATAGCTCAATCTGACATCGCCAGCGACGTCCATCAGCAACAGGATTTCTTCGCGCAGCCCTGCCGGCGGGCGCGAGAGATCGGCCGTACCGCCCGCCGCAAGCGGGACGCCCCTCAATGAAGCAAACCGTCCATTGATCGCGAGCCGCGAAACCTCCTTCTCGAACGTGCGAGGGAAAGTGTGGCCGGCGCCGAACCCGCCGGGGTCGAGATGCATCCGATGGCCCGCTTGTGGCAGCCGAAAGATTGGATGATGTCCCACAGGCAGATGGCAATCACGGCGGGCCAGCACGCTCAGCTCGAGTTCGATAGAGGCCGCGTCCCTCACACCTGTGATGCGGCGTTCGAGCCTCGCGATGGGATGTCCCTCCGGATAGTCGATACCCAGCATCACCATCTCAGACGTTCGCTCAACGACTTGCCATGGGTTGTCCGCTCCAAAACCATGATGGCAGGGGTCTGTTTCTGTTGTGCCGAATGGGACGCAGGGCCACTCGCCTCCGAGCAATCTGAGGTGAGCAGGTATCGCGGGATCAGCCGCGATCGAAGGATCGCCGCGCCAGGGCGCTTCCGCTAGCGGCTGCACAGACGAGCCGTCATCCAGCGTGAAGACCAAATTGTGAAGCGATGCGCCAACCGCCGAAATATCTGCCCGCCCACGATCCCATGCCAGTTCCCAACACTGACCGGCATCGACCAGGTCGCCGGCTCCCGATTTCGTCGCAGTCGTCGGAACGACAGATGAATTCATTCGAGTTCCCTTAGTCGATCCTGAACCCACTGACCGGTTCGAAGAAAACGGCCCTCTCTCGCGGTAAACCCGCCTTGAATGGACTTGTTCCAGTCGCAATGTCGCCGCGGACTTTCGGGTTGTTAAACCTCATCCGACCGCAAGTCGACACGATCTCGGACGTAGCGGACCACTGGACTGCAGATGGGCTCTTACTGGCAGACTGTGCATCAGCCAAATCAATAGAACAAATAACAGTTTTCTGATATAATAGGTTCGCGTTAGCTTAGGCAAACCCGGGCCTTGCCGGCAATGAAGACGGCTGCAGAGACGAATACGAAAGGCCGCCGCAGCTCATCAAGCAAAGCGGGCAGCGAAGCGCTGATGCGCGTCGGCCTCGCCGGAATCGGAAACGTCCTCGGCTATAAACTTCGCCGCGCCCAGCTTCACGTCTTTCAGGACTTTCTGGAGTCATTCTCCAAGCTCAAGCTCCGCCCCGCCGAGTTTTCGGTGCTCGCGCTCATTGCGCAGAAACCGGGCCAGAAGCAGAGCGAAATCGCGGAAGCGCTGGGCATAAAGCGAGCAAATTTCGTGGCCCTGATGGACGGGCTGGAAAAGCGCGGTTTGGCAGAGCGGCGCAGGGCCGATACGGACCGCCGGTCCCACGCGCTTCATCTCACGCCGGCGGGAAATCGCTTTGTCGCCAGGATGGCCACCGTCTGGGAGGACCATGAAAACCGTTTCGTCACGCGGCTTGGCGGTCCGGCGGCGCGCGACCAGTTGATCGATCTGCTCGATCGCCTGATCGTGGAAAACGGCAAAACAGGCTGATTGCCTGATCGCCGCCTCGCGGGCACCTTGGGTGATAGTCCAACCTCTCCGCCATACAACGTTGACGTAAACGTCAACCGGGCGTTATATGCCAAGCAGGTTGGTCCCGGAGCGAGACCGGAGTAACGTCGGCAGCAGCCTTCCACACAGCCCAAGCCAGGAAACAAGGTACAAGCGAATGAGCATCGAATCGATTGCAGCGAAGATCGGTGAACGCGTGGCCGGAAGCGGCTTCGGAAGTTCCGTGAAATTCGACCTGAAGGGCGCGGGTGTGATTGTCATCGACGGAACCGGGGTGTCGACGACCGACCGCGAAGCCGACTGCACGATCACTATGTCGCTCGACGATTTTGAATTGCTGGTCGCCGGCGATCTCAACCCGACAGCCGCGTTCATGCAAGGCAAGATGAAGATTGACGGCGACATGTCGGTCGCAATGCAACTCAGCCAAGTGCTCTGACCACATCGCCGCGCGCTGTCGGACGCCCACGACACTGCGCGCTGGGAAGTCGATTTCTCATTACGGCTGGCGTGGCGAACTTGAAACGCCCAAGCAAGCGAAGCCCGGCATCACCGCGGGGCTATTCGACCACCTGATGACAGCCTCAGGCGATGCGAGGCAACATTTCAGAGTCTGAACATTTTCTCGCGCGCGAATTCGCAGCCTGCACCCGTCAGGCTGCCAGCAACAAGCGCTCCGTTTTCAGCCTACGGCCGGTTGCCTTCAGCACGCCTTTCGCGCAGTCCAGCCAGCCGTCGACCAGTTCCAGCGCAAGAAACCGATGCCGCTCGTACGGACCGGGCATGGCCAGAGTGTCGGTTTTCTCCGCGGAGAACCCGAAGCGCGAATAATATGGCGCGTCGCCGATAAGCAGGATCGCCTTATGGCCGAGCCGGGCGGCCTCCGCGATCGCAAGCCGCATCAATGCCGAGCCGATCCCCGCCCCGCTCATCGACGTATCGACCGCGAGCGGACCGAGAAGCAGTGCCGGAAAACCGCCCTCGCCCGCTGCGACGTCCCAAAGCCGGACTGTACCGATAATTGATCCGTCGGCATCCCTTGCGACAAACGCAAGCCCTTCGGACGGCTTACGGCCACGGCGCAGTTTTTCAGAGGATTTCTTGCGACGCTTTGGCCCCATGGCGCGATCGAGCAGCGCTTCGCGCGCCGGAACATCCGCGGCGGTTTCTGCAGTGATGACAATCACCGGCGAAGGGCCGGAAGAAGGGGAAAGGTTACCGGCAACCGGCGTAACGAGAGGCACTTCCATTTCTGCGATCCTCACAAGCGGAGATAGGTTCCACAAGTAAACCGGAGCGGGCGCGGACGCCCGCTACCGGCGTGATCCGACAGGCGCGCGAGCCCGTCAGATCACGTAGGATCGGAGAGGCTCGAAGCCGTTGAAGGCGACCGAGGAGTAGGTCGTCGTATAGGCGCCCGTTCCTTCGATCAGCACTTCGTCGCCGATGGTCAGCGAAAGCGGCAGCGGGTAAGGTGTCCTCTCGTACATGACGTCTGCCGAGTTGCAGGTCGGGCCGGCAAGCACGCAAGGCGCTGTCGCGTCGCCATCGCGCGGCGTAACGATCGGATAGCGGATCGCTTCGTCCATCGTCTCCGCAAGACCGCCGAACTTGCCGATGTCGAGAAAGACCCAGCGCACATTGTCGTTGTCGGCCTTCTTCGAGATCAGGACGACTTCCGACTTGATGACACCGGCATTGCCGACCATGCCACGGCCCGGTTCGATGATTGTTTCCGGGATGTTGTTGCCGAAATGCTTTCTCAGGGCAGAGAAGATCGCCTGGCCGTAGGCCTGCGCCAACGGCACATCCTTGAGATAGCGGGTCGGGAAACCGCCTCCCATATTGACCATCTTCAGCACGATGCCTTCCTCCGCGAGGGTGGCGAACACCTTCTTTGCGTCGCCGAGCGCACGGTCCCAAGCGGACAGGTCCGTCTGCTGCGAGCCGACATGGAATGATACTCCATAGGCGTCCAGGCCGAGCGACTTGGCATGGCGGAGCACATCGACAGCCATCGCCGGAACACAGCCGAACTTGCGCGACAGCGGCCATTCGGCGCCCTCGCCATCGGTCAGAACGCGGCAAAAAACACGCGCCTCGGGCGCTACGCGGGCGATTTTCTCGACCTCTTCGACGCAGTCGACCGCGAAGAGGCGAATGCCGAGTTCGTAGGCGCGCGCGATATCGCGCTCCTTCTTGATCGTATTGCCGAAGGAGATGCGATCGGCCGGCGCACCGGCGTCCAAGGCCATCTCGACTTCAGCAACCGACGCGGTGTCGAAGGACGAGCCCATCGCAGCAAGAAGACGCAGGATTTCCGGTGCCGGGTTTGCTTTGACCGCGTAGTAGATCTTTGAATCCGGCAAGGCCTTCTCGAAGGCGCTGTAATTGTCGCGCACGACATCGAGGTCGACGACGAGGCACGGCCCGTTCGGACGACGGGTGGCAAGGAAATCGAGGATACGCTGTGTTGCCATCGGTCTCTCCAATGCGCCGGTTCATGCTGGCGCGAAGTAAGGCTGCGGCGCGACCGTTCCCGGCCGCGGGCTCCGCGGTGGACAAAGGCGCGACGGCAATTCCAAGACCCGGGCGGTGGAAATCCCGGAACCGTGAAACGCGTGTCACGCGACGATGAACCTTGGCCTTGCCCGGCCAGGATTCGCTTTGTCTGCCTTGGCTTGGATGGGAGACCCGTCCGCACTGCCGGCAATGAGGGTGTGCCTCTTCAGTAACCCCGATCTATGGACGATCGGCAGACACCAGAAAGGCCCGCACCGTCGTTGCTTCAAGACGTCCTCGATCATGTGGTTGGCCACTCGACCGACTGGGTTCGTTACTCCCCAGGTACCGTCCCGATTGCCTCGCCATTCGAGGATCGGGGGACGCCCACAGGCACGTGCGACTTTGGGCAAGCGCGGATATATGTTCGGGGGTTGTAACAATCAATTAAAATCGAAGGCCGGCTTGAAAAAACTTCATCATTGAACGACTGTCGCGCAGATCGTATTCCGATTTTTGAACAATGACCGGCTTCCGCGATCCCCTGAACGCCATCCTGGATTTGGCCGAAGTGCCTGTTCCCCATGCGGAATCCGGGCCGCTGGGGGGACTGTCCCTTGCGGTCAAGGATATTTTCGATGTCGCGGGTTACGTGTCCGGCTGCGGCAATCCGGAGAAAGCTTCAGAGGATCGAGTGGCTTCCAAAACGGCTCCGGCCGTGCAGTCGTTGCTTGATGCTGGTGCGCGATTCGCAGGCAAAACCCAGACCGACGAACTTGCATTCTCGCTGATGGGGCAGAACGCACATTTTCCGCAGCCGGTAAATTCCGCCGCTCCCGGCCGCGTGACGGGCGGCTCCTCCTCAGGATCGGCAGCGGCGGTCGCCGGTGGGTTGGTCGACATCGCAATCGGTACGGACACCGGCGGGTCGATCCGCGCGCCAGCCAGCTTTTGCGGACTGATCGGCCTGCGTACGACCCATGACCGCATCCCGCTGGACGGCGCCATGCCGCTCGCGCCGAGCCTGGACACGTTCGGCTGGTTCGCCAAGGACATGGATGTTTATGAAAAGGTCGGACGGGTTGTGCTTGGCGCCGGCCGTAGCCAAGCGCAACTGAGCCGGGCATTGTGCTTCGGCGTGCTCGATGCACTGGTGGTCGGCCCGGACGAGGCGGCTGCGTATGCAGTCGGCCGCGCAAAAGTCATCAATGTCACCGGCGCTCCGACCGAAGCATGGTCACTTGGTCATTCCATCGACGATCTCTACTGGTACTTTCGCAGACTGCAGGCTTATGAAGCCTGGCAACTGCATGGCGCATGGATTTCAGAACGGGACCGCGGGTTGGGCCCGGGCGTCAACGAGCGTTTCATGTTCGGCGCAACCGTCGACAGCGAAATGGTGGCTGCAGACGCCATTCGGATTGATGCCTTTCGGTCAGCGCTGCACGAGCACCTCGAAAACGACGGTTTTCTAGTACTGCCAACGGTCCCGGGCGCGGCTCCTTTGAAGGCCTGGAGTTTTGATCGAATGCAGGCCTATCGAGAACGCGCCTTGCGGCTGCTTTGCATTTCGGGTCTGTCAGGTTTTCCGCAGATCAGCCTGCCGTTGGGAAACGTCGACGGTGCACCCTTCGGAATATCGCTGCTCGGTCCTCCGGATAGCGATCTGGCACTGATCGCGCTCGGCGGCCAAATCCTCAAATCGGCTGGAAGGACCTGACCGCATGGACACGCTGACCCGCATGCGCGCCTTCATCGATGTGGTCGAGGCCGAGGGCTTTTCCGCCGCCGCCCGCAAGATCGGGCGTTCCAAGGCGCTGTTGTCGAAATATGTGCGCGAGTTGGAAGACGAACTCGGCGCCCTCTTGCTCAACCGTACAACGCGGCAATTCTCGCTGACCGAAGCCGGCCACACTTATTACCGGCGCACCTCCGAGATCATCCGCGATATCGACACCCTGCAGGAAACGGTCCGCGAGTCGGCCGGCGATGTGCGGGGCCGGATCAAGGTCACCGCGGCGCGAACCTTCGCCGATGCCCCGATCGGCCAGTCATTGATCGACTTCGCCAAGGCGCATCCCGACATTACGCTCGAAATCCATCTCGATGACCGCATTGTCGACCTGGTCGAGGAGGGCTTCGACCTTGCGATCCGTATTTCGAGGCTGGAGAACTCTTCGTTGATTGCGCGCCGGCTTGCTCCCTTCTCGGTATCGCTTTGCGCCTCGCCTGATCTGATCTCGCAACGGGGAATGCCGGAGCGCCCCCAAAACCTCGCCCAGTTGCCCTGTATCATTGACACGAACAGCCGCTACCTGTCGAACTGGCCGTTCCTGGGCGACAATGGTGAGACGATCAGTGTTTCGGTCTCAGGTCCGGTCGAGGTAAACAGCCCGATGGCTGCCCGTGCCGCCGCCCGTTCGGGGCTGGGATTTGTGCTGCTCCCCGATTTCATCGCCGCACCCGATATTGCCGACGGCCGGTTGGTTGCCGCTCTGGCGGACCGGATCATCAAAGGCGGCGGCATTTTTGCCGTCTATCCACACAGGCGTTATCTGCCGGCAAAGGTGCGTGTCCTCGTTGATTTCCTGGTTCAGTGGTTCAAGCTCCGCGAATAATCTTGCGGCGGGATGGTCCCAATTTCGCCGGGTTTCTGGTAACTCTCGGCGGTCTCCAAACAGGATATCAGCTCTCCATGCGACCGACCGCGCGAACAATGATGCTGGCAAGCGCCTCAGCGGCCTTTCTGGCCTCCACCGGCCCGGCCGTGGTTCACCCGCATGTGTTCGCCGAAGCCCGGCTCAATGTGACGCTGAACCCCGACAACTCGGTGAAGTCGCTCCGCCATCTGTGGCGCTTCGACGATGTGTTCTCGAGCACTGTGCTGATGGAATTCGACAAGAACGCCGATCTCAAGCTCGACGACACGGAAATCCTGGAAGTAGCGAACACCGTCAACAGCTCGATTGCCGAGTATGACTACTTTCAGGTCGTTACAGCCGATAGCAAGGATGTGGCCATGAAGCCGCCTGCCCAACTCATGGTCAACTATGAAAACGACCAGTTGATCATCCTTTTCGAGTCGGAGCCGAAAGCTCCGCTCAAGCTTGTGGGCAAGCTCGATTTCGGCGTCTACGATCCGACCTTCTACACGTCGATCGAGTTCGTCGAGGATGAGAACATGGCTGTGGACGGCATGCCATCCAGCTGCGCCCGCGCCGTAATCCGGCCCGATCCGGACGACGCGATCGCCCAGAACCAGTCCAATCTGACGGACGCTTTCTTCAACGATCCCGCAGGGACCGATCTCAGCAAGATTTTCGCCACGAAGCTCGAACTCACCTGCAAGGGCTGATTTCTTGAACAAGACAACGATCCGCGTGGTGTTCGGGCTGCTGGCTCTCACCTATGTGCTGACCCATTTTCTCGGCCACGCCCATGCACAGAGCTCACTCGGCATCGGCGCAAATGAGGCGACGCTTCCCTCGACCGGTGTTTTTGCCGGATGGCTCAACTGGATCAACGTCCAGCAGCAGGCCTTCTACCGCTCACTGACCGGGGCACTGAAGGCAATGCGCGAAGACGGCTCAAGCCTTTGGATGCTGGTCGGCCTCTCCTTCGCGTACGGCATCTTTCATGCTGCCGGACCCGGCCACGGCAAGGCGGTGATCTCGTCATACATGCTGGCGAATGAGGTGGCTCTCCGCCGCGGTATCCTCCTCTCCTTCGTCTCGGCCTTCCTGCAGGCGGCGACTGCCATCACGGTTATGACGCTCGTATTTCTCTTTTTGCGCGGCACGTCTGTTTCAATGACCGACGCGACATGGTTCCTCGAAGTCGTGAGCTACGCGCTGATCAGCGTGTTTGGCGCCTGGCTGCTTTGGCGCAAAGTGCGTCCGCTGTTACGCGGGCTCGTCGGCTCCAACCCCATGCACAGCCTGTCGGCGGCTCATGCGCACGGTCACGCCCACGCGCATGCCCAGGCATCTCACAGCCATGCGCACGCGCACGCCGAACATCGCCATACGCAGGAAATGCATCACTACACTGATGCGCTGCACGATGGCGCGTATCAAGATCATCACACGCACGATCAAGCGCAAGCCCATAGCCATGCCCATTTGCACAGCCATGTGCATGTCCACAGC
Source organism: uncultured Alphaproteobacteria bacterium (assembly GCA_963735385.1). Taxonomy (GTDB): domain Bacteria; phylum Pseudomonadota; class Alphaproteobacteria; order Rhizobiales; family Rhizobiaceae; genus CAVTKY01. The sequence continues at coordinate 23,717 of CAVTKY010000026.1, forward strand.
GAGACCCATACCCACGATCACGCGACAGGTCACGTGCATCACGCTCGCGATCACCACGGCCACTCCCATGCCGCCGGCGAAGTCTGCGAAACCTGCGGCCATTCCCATGCGCCCGATCCGACCATGCTCTCCGGTGACCGTTTCGACTGGCGCACGGCTTGGTCGGCGGTTGCAGCGGTCGGCATCCGTCCCTGCTCAGGCGCTTTGATCGTCCTCAGTTTCGCCTTCCTCAACGGCTTGTGGGCTGGCGGCATCCTGTCGGTGCTCGCCATGGCGCTCGGGACTGCCATCACCGTTTCCGCCTTGGCCACGATGGCCGTGACCGCAAAGAACTGGGCTGTGGCTTTTGCCGGCGATGGCCGCGCGGGAAACCGGCTCCACTCCGTCATCGAGATCGCCGGGGCAAGCCTGGTGCTGATCCTTGGCCTAGTGCTGCTCAGCGCGAATCTGGCTGCCTGAGCTGACCGCCCAGATCATCCTCGATATAGGCGCAAATGATATCGTCGAAGGTTTGCTCGGCAATGAAACCAAGTTCTCGCCCGCGTTTCGCCTCGAAGCGGGTCGGCCAGTTTCTGACGATCGACCAAATGGCGTCGTCCGGCTCCTCGCGGATCAGCTTCTCTATGTCGTTGCCAGCGAGCCGTTTCAGCGCGTCTATCTGCTCTCCGACCGTTACCCCGACGCCCGGCATGGTGAGGTTTCGGCGCGGCCCGACCGCGTCGCCTGAAATTGTGGCCGCATGAAGCAGGAAGTTCATCGCCGAGCGCGGGCTGGCGTGGGTATGCACGACCGACCGTGGCACCGGCAGGATAGCCTCCTCGCCATTCAGCGGCTCCCGTATGATCCCTGAAAAGAAACTGGAAGCTGCCTTGTTGGGCTTGCCGGGCCGAACGCAAATGGTCGGCAGGCGGATGCCGATGCCGTCGAAAAAGCCGCGACGCGAATAATCCGCCAGCAATGCCTCGCCGATCAGTTTCTGCGTCCCGTAGGATGTGAGCGGCGTCGGATGGAATTCGTCCGGGATGACGTCCGGAAAGGGGGCGCCGAACACCGCGATCGACGAAGTGAACACGACACGCGGCGCGTATTCTGCAAGCCTGATCGCATCGAACAATGCGCGCGTCCCATCGAGATTGACACGGTAGCCAAGATCGAAATTCGTCTCCGCCTCGCCTGAAACAATGCCGGCGAGATGAAAGACGACGTCCGGCTTAGAAGCAATCAAACCCTCAGCGACGCCCGTATCCGAAAGGTCGCCGACATGGATCGCGACATGCGCGTCCTCCATGGAAAATGCGTCAGCCGGCGCGATGTCATGCAGATCGAGCGCGGTTATCTGCTGGCCGTTAAGCTGACCATCCTTTTGCAGCCGGGCGGCGAGCTTCCGCCCGATCATCCCTGCCGCACCGGTGATCAGAATGCGCATGTCATTTCCCCTTTCCTTGCGCCCGCCCGCGCAGCCAGAACAACAGGAAAAACGCGGCGACGAAAAGAACCGCGACCGCACCCGCGGCGGCGGGAGACACGCTACCCACGGCCAGCATGATGGTGGGCAGGTAGAAAGCAACGAGCCCAAAGCCGATCAGAATGATTGCCGCCGCCAGGGCTGCGCGCCTGTTGTCGTTCATGAAAATGTCCATCCGCGAATGGGAGCTTTGATTGGGAGGGTGGCTCCCTCCGATGCAAGGTTATGCTTTCCGGCACGCGGCATCAGCGCCCTCCTTCAAAGGTGAGTGTGGTCGGCATGGGAATCGGCGCACTGCCCGAACTCGGGTTCGACCGTAGCGTGGTCGATTCCGTGGTTTCGTGCCAGCCGCTCCTTGATCGCCCGGACCGCGCCATGGGCGTCAGTGCCTGTAGCGAGACAGGCGTGGAGCGTCGCGACATTTCTCGCGCCGTCGAGTGACCAGATGTGCATGTGGTGGATTTCGCGCACGCCGGCGACATGGCTTTCGATGTCCTTTGCGATGCCGTCGCGATCAAGGTCGCTCGGGACGCCCTCCAACAGGAGATGGCTGGACTCCCTGATCAGCGCCCAGGCGCTGTGGAAGAGCAGCACCGCCACCAGCACGGAGAGGATCGGGTCGATCAACGTCCATCCCGTGGCCAGAATGACCGAAGCCGCAACAAGGGCCGCGACCGAGCCAAGCAGATCGCCCAGAACGTGAAGTGCGGCGCCGCGCATGTTGAGGCTTCGTCTGTCGCCGCTATGAAGAACGTAGAATGCGGCGATGTTGATCAGCAGGCCGATGATCGCGATAACCAGCATCGGACCGCCGAGGACGGGCGCGGGCGCGCTCAGCCGATGCCACGCTTCATAGACGATCCACAGCCCGATAGCGAAGACTGTCAAACCGTTGGTATAGGCGACAAGCGTCTTGACCCGGTCGAAGCCATAGGTCATTCGCGCCGTCGCGGCTCGCCCTGCGAGATGGAACGCATACCAGGCGAGCATCAGGGACACGGAATCGGTCAGCATGTGACCCGCGTCGGCGAGCAGCGCCAGAGAGCCGGTCAGCACACCGCCGACAGCTTCGGCAACCATGAAGCCGCCCGTCAGGCTGGCGGCAACGAGCACCCGTGTCTTGTCCGCGCTCGCCTGATGATGGCCATGCCCATGATTGTGCGCAAGGCCATGATGAGCATGGCCGTCGTCGTGGCTATGTCGGTGGCTGTGCGCCATAGTAGTCCTTCACGCGCCGAGTTCGGACCGGAAATCCTCCAGGCGTCTCTTCTGTCGTCCATCGCTATCAAAATTGGCCGGATCGAGCCAGCCTTCGTAGGCCCGCCGTAGCGGCGGCCATTCCTTGTCGATGATCGAGTACCAGGCCGTGTCGCGGTTCTGGCCCTTGACGACGAGATGCTGGCGGAACACACCCTCGAAGGTGAAGCCGAAGCGCTGTGCCGCGCGTTTCGACGGCTCGTTGAGATTGTTGCATTTCCATTCGTAGCGCCGGTAGCCGAGGTCATCGAAAGCATATTTGGTGAAGAGGAATTGCGCTTCCGTGGCAGCGGGTTTCCTCGAAACCAGCGGGGCCCAATAGATGTGGCCGATCTCGATGACGCCATGCGCGGGCTCGATGCGCAGGAAAGTCTGGCGGCCGGCAACTTTGCCGCTGGCCTTGTCGATGACGGTAAAGAACAGCGGGTCGGCGCTTGCTTCGGCATTGTCCAGCCAAGCTTGAAATGCGCTCCGGCTCTCGGGCGGCGTGTCCGGCAGGTAGCGGAAGCGGTTTCCGATGTCTGGCACGGAGGATGCCTCGAACAAGCCGTCGCCGTGTTTTGCCTCGCTCAACGGCTCAAGCACCACATAACGGCCTTCCAACGGTTCGCGCCTGGGGCGCGGCCTCGGCTGCCAGTTCTTCAGATCGTCCGTCATTACATTTTCCATTCGTTCAACTTGCTTGCAGCGCCTACATCCGTCGAAACGCGATGAAGCTTCAACGTTTACAGCGCCGCGCGTCCCTTCGTCTCTTGAACTACGCATTGTGCTTGCCGAAAATCGATTCCGATTTTCGGGCCGATGCTGTAGGACGCTCCCAAAAGCCTGCTTTTTGCAAAAGAACCAGACGGAAGCGCACGATGCTCCACACGATCCCGGCATTCGACCGCCTCGGCGAGGAAAATGCATTTGCCGTACTGGCTCGGGCGACGACGCTGGCCGCACACGGCCGGGACATCATCAATCTCGGCATCGGCCAGCCGGACTTCAAAACGCCCGCCCACATTGTGGAAGCGGCCATCAAGGCATTGCGCGACGGCCATCACGGCTACACGCCGGCAACGGGCCTGCTGGCGACGCGCGAGGCGGTGGCGCGGCGCACGCTGACCACGACGGGCATCGAGATTTCGCCCGAGAACATCATGATCCTGCCCGGCGGCAAGCCGACGATGTATGCGGCGATCGTCATGTTCGGCGAACCCGGCGTGGATATCCTCTATCCCGATCCCGGCTTTCCCATCTATCGCTCGATGATCGAATTCACCTGTGCACGCCCGGTGCCGGTTCCGATCCGCGAGGACAACGGCTTCGCCTTTTCGGCCGACGAGACCCTGGCGTTGATCACACCGAAGACACGGCTTTTGATCGTCAACTCTCCGGCCAATCCGACCGGCGGCGTAACGCCACGCGCGGAGATCGAAAAGCTCGTGAAGGGCCTTGAAGCCCATCCGAACGTCGCGATCCTTTCCGACGAGATCTACGACGTGATGACCTATGACGGTGAAAAGCATTGTTCACTGTTGCAGTTCCCGGAAATCCGCGACCGGCTGATCGTGCTCAATGGCTGGTCGAAAACCTGGGCGATGACCGGCTGGCGCATGGGCTGGTCGATCTGGCCGAACGGGCCGGAGAGCGCGAACCTCTATGACAAGATCCGCAAGCTGGCGGTCAATTGCTGGTCCTGCGTCAATGCGCCCAGCCAGCATGCCGGCATCGCTGCCATCGACGGCCCACAGGACGAGGTCGAGAAGATGATGCGGGCCTTCGACCGCCGCCGGAAGGTCGTTGTCGAGGGATTGAACGGTCTGCCCGGCATCTCCTGCGTCACGCCGAAGGGCGCCTTCTATGCGTTTCCGAACGTGGCCAAGACCGGCTGGAAAGCGAAGCAGCTTGCTTCGGCGCTGCTCGAGGAGGCTGGCGTTGCTCTGATCGGCGGACCCGATTTCGGCATTCTCGGCGAAGGCTACATCCGCCTTTCCTACGCCAATTCGGAGGAGAATATCCTGCGGGCGATCGAGCGGATCGGGGCGCTTCTGGCGAAGTGAGACGTGCGAGAGAGTCTCGTAAAATGTTTGTCCCTTCATCGCCAACCTGGCCTCCGCGTCGCCGGCTGTCTGCGCCGTGATCTCGGGTGTATTTGAGCACAAGCTTCTCCGATGCCACGCCCCGTTTCCGGTCTGGCCGTTGAGAGGAAGGTGGGAAGCGGGGCGCTGGGTCGGCACCTCGTAAAGTAATTTATATGGCGCCTTCCCAGCGCCCCGCCGGTGTTCTTGCCCGCTCGTCGGGGCCCCCGCGGTGGCCTCTGCCTGGTGTGGGGGAGCCGCGAACTCGGGCCCGGGCCTCGGATGACAATCTCCAGCCGCGTTTCCGCCACGCGACCAGCCCGGCACCGCCGCCCTCCCTGATACCCGGTGCGCACCAGGTTCCCGTGAGGGCGATGCGGAGGATTATGGGAGCGGCGGAAAGAGTGTGGATGAAAGAATTTTTGGCGAATGTGCCAAGTTATTGAAATCGAAGGAAAGATTCTTCAGCCAAGGCGGAAAAGGGGAATTAATCGCGGAATTTTGCCCAACAGGTGGCGGGGAATGGCCCCTCTCTTGCAAATTCCAAGGACTTGGCTTCGGGCGTCAAGCCCGGGAAAGCCATTTGCTTTCTCCCCCGCAAGGAGGGAGATAGGCTGGCATCGGCGTCGCCGCCAATCACCGACGTTCGCGACATGGCCCGCTGCCTCACCCTCTGCCGACATAAGGCATCTTCGTCGCCATGACCGTCATAAAGAGTACGTTCGCATCGAGCGGCAGGCTCGCCATGTGAACGACCGCCTCAGCGACGCGCTGAACGTCCATCATAGCCTCCGGCGCGATGGATCCGTTGGCCTGTGGCACGCCGACGGTCATCGACGCCGTCATTTCGGTCAGCGCGTTGCCAATGTCGATCTGGCCGCAAGCGATATCGAAAGGGCGGCCGTCAAGCGCCAACGTCTTCGTAAGACCGGTGATGGCATGCTTGGTTGCTGTGTAAGGGACCGAGCCCGGCCGTGGCGAATAGGCCGAGACCGAGCCGTTGTTGATGATGCGCCCGCCCATGGGCGACTGCCGGCGCATCATGCCGAATGCCTTTCGCGCGCACAGGAAGGAGCCCGTCAGATTGATGCCGACCACGTCATTCCAGACATCGACCGGAATTTCGTCGATCAATGTCGACTTGTAGCCTCTCCCGGCATTGTTGAAGAGCAGGTCCACGCGACCGAACACCTCCACCGCGGTTTCAAATAGGCGATCGACCTCGTCGGGGTTCGTCACGTCACAGGCAATCGCAAGAGCCTTGGCTTCCGTGGATTCGGGTTGGTCTATCGCCTCTTCAAGGACGGCCTGCCGCCTGCCGCAAAAGACCGTATTCCAGCCGTCGCGGAGCAGCGCCGTAGCGACCGATTTTCCGATGCCTGTCCCGGCTCCGGTGACGATTGCGGTCCTGTTGGCTGCCATGGTGCTCTGCTCCCGGTTTTGCGAGCGGGTTTACTTGGAACAAATCCTCGCCGGCGTCGGCCCTGCGAAAGGTCTAACGCATCGGCCCGAAAATCGGAATTGATTTTCGGAAAGCACGATGCGTAGATTTAAGGAGTTACAGCGTCCTTGCGCGTCCGAAAGGACGCGCGGCGCTGTAGTGGCTTGGTTATCCTTGGCATTGCAGATGGAAAGGACAGTGGCAAGGACCAAAAAAAGGGCGGCCAATGGCGACCGCCCCCTGATTCGGACCGCACCTGGGAGGAAGATAGGCTGATCCGACCAGGAAAATGATGCGCCTGCCGGGTTAACGAGAGCTTAACGCCGTATTGCTCTATACGCCGCCGGGCTCTGTGGTCGCCTTTCCCGCTTGCGAAGTCGACAGGGACGGCATGGCGTGCCGCTCCACCGATACCGCCTTCAGTAGAGCGTGAACCGTTCCGCCCACGACAAGCCCTAGTTCGGCCAAGGATTTCCGGGTGATCCGCGCATGAAGCCGCTGGTGTCCGATCGCAAGCCCGACCAAGCAGTGCGGGCTGCCGGCATCGGAGGAAACATTTTCAACGACGCACGGAATGATGTTGCGGACAGAGAGCCCAGCTGGCTTGGCTGTTGCGATAGCCACGTCGCTTGCCTGTATTCTCAACCGCACATGCTGACCCGCGTGAAGCCCATTGGCCGGAATCTCGAGGGTCGCGTCTTCGACGGTCACCCAGGCCAAGCCAAAACTGCTCTCGATTCCGGTGACGACGCCTTCGAGCAGCGAGCCTGCCCTCTCCCTTCCCAAAACAGGCAAGGCGTCGGGATTGCCAAAGATTTCAGGCGTTGGCCCCGCCGCGATTGTCTTGCCGTCGGCCATCACAACCAGCGTGTCGGCCAGCCTCGCGATCTCGTCAATCTCGTGGCTGACATAGAGGATCGGTATGCTCGTCTCCTCCCGGATCGCCTCGAGGTAGGGCATGATTTCCGCGCGCCGCGCGTGATCGAGCGAAGAGAGCGGCTCGTCCATGATCAGTATGGCCGGGTCGGACAAAAGCGCGCGTCCGATCGCCACCCTTTGACGCTCGCCGCCGGATAGCGTGTCGGGCGCGCGGTCGAGATGGTCCTGGAGACCGAGGAGCGCCACCACCTCATCGAACGGCCTGGTTGCCGCGCGGCGGCCGGCCCAGCGTGCATAGTCGAGATTGCGCCGTACCGACAAATGCGGAAAAAGCCGACCGTCCTGGAAGACAAACCCGACCTGCCGTTTGGACGGCGACAAATCGATGCCGGCCGACGGGTCGAAGAGGACACGCCCCCCGGCGGCGATCCTGCCCGTATGCGGCCTATTCGTGCCCGCAATCATTTTCAGAACAGTCGTCTTGCCTGCCCCGGAAGTACCGAACAGAGCCGTGATGCCGCGGCCTGCCTCGAAATGGGCCTCCACAGGAAAGCTGCCGGCTGCGCCGCTGACGGAAACGCTGAGAGCGTTCATGCCTTCCTCGTCCGAAACCGCTGCGCAACCCATTCGGAAGCCAGAATGGCGGCGAGGGCGATAGCGACCGAAATGACGATCAGCCTCCGCGCCGCCTCATCGCCTGTCGGGCTTTGCATGAAGGAATAGATGGCCAGCGACAGTGTCTGCGTTTCGCCCGGTATGTTGGATACGAAGGTGATGGTCGCGCCGAACTCTCCCAGCGCCTTGGCGAAGCCGAGCACACCGCCGGCGATGATGCCGGGCACGACCAAGGGCAGCGTCACGGTGAGAAACGTCATGATTCGCGACGCGCCGAGCGTTCGCGCAGCTTCCTCGAGCCCCTGGTCCACCGCCTCTATCGACAGGCGGATCGGTCGCACGAGCAAGGGAAAGGCCATCACGCCGGCGGCAAGGGCAGCACCCGTCCACCGGAAGGCGAATGTCAGGCCGAAGACTGTCTCGAAGAAGTGACCGAGCGGGCCTTGCGTGCCGAAGAGCGAAAGCAGCGTGTATCCCGTGGCCACAGGTGGCAGCACCAGCGGCAGCGTCACGATGGCTTGCAGGATGGCCTTGCCTGGGAAGGCGCCGCGGGCCAGGACCCACGCAACGGCAAAAGCCGGCGCCAACGCAACAATGATCGCAACGGACGCGACCTTGGCCGATAGCAGGACGATGGCAATGTCGCTTTCGCCCACGCGGCAGCCTTATGGCTCGACCGGCTGGAAGCCGAGTTGCGCGAAAATCGCTTGCCCCTTCGCGCCGGACAGATAGTCGAGGAAGCCGGCAGCCGAAGGCTTGCCGTTGACCGTCACAGCGGCCGGATAGACGATTGGCGGATGGCTGTCTTCGGGAAACGTATAGACACTTGCCAATTCAGGCGCAGCGTTACGATCCGAGCCGTAGACGATCGCCGCGCCCACCTCCCCTTTGCGAACGAATTCAAGCGCCACGCGGACATTCTCGGTGAGCACGGCATTGGCCTGGACCTTGTCCCAAAGTCCCAGCTTCTCCAATGCGGACTTGGCATACTTGCCAGCCGGGACATGTTCGGGATCTCCCATAGCGAAACGCCCTGCGGACAGCACCGAGGCTGGGTCCGTGACCGGACTAGAACCAGGCTTCCCGGCAATCACCAGCGTATTGCCGGCGAGTTCGCGTCTCGTTTCGGACTTGATCAGCTTGCGTTCCGCGAGCCAGTCCATCCAGGCAAGGTCGGCAGAGACGAAGGCATCGGCCGGCGCGCCGGCCTCAATCTGCTTGGCGAGAACAGAACTCGCAGCCAGTGAAAGGACGACCTTTACGCCGTTTTCGGCCTCGTAGGCTTTCGATGCCTCTTCCAGCGCGTCCTTCATGCTTGCGGCGGCAAAGACGGTGACCGTCTCCTGCGCAAACGCGGCGAATGCAGCTGAGCCGAGTGACAGTGCAATTGCGAGAAACAAGCGCCTTTTCATCAGTCATCCCTTTCATGCCGATCAACATACGGTAGGCGTCGGCGCGATCTTCATGATCGGCGTGCCCGGTTTCCGGATGTGATGGTGGGCATGACGGAGACAACCGCGACCCGGTTGGCAGCAGACCCTTCACTCAGAGGCGGCCATCGACAACCGCCCAGGACCGGACTGCACCGGCCACCGCTGCCATGACGCATCACGGCAGCAGCAAGCGGACCATACGCCGAGGTCTAGCGATTTGACAAGGAGTGACGGCTCGCTGAGGTTAGGCGCTCGTGGCCTGCGAAACTGTTGCTTCGACGTGCTCGACCAGTGCGTCCGGCAATTGGAGCCGGCCCGCGAGCAAATCCAGATAGCCGCGTTCGGCGCGCGAGTCGGGCGCAATGGCGAGACGCGATGCCGTGTAGAGTTCGATCTTCTGCGCGTCCGTCGTCGCCGTCGCGACGAGTTCGTCGAGATCGCTCGGCCTCTCCAGTTCTTCGACTAGGAATTGCTGCGCCTCGAGGTCGATACCGGAAAGACTGAGCTTGTCGGCGATTTTCTTGCGCTCGCCTTCATCGATGTGGCCATCGGCCTTGGCCGCCGCGATCATCGCGCGGACCAAGGTCAGCGCGAATTCCTGTTCGCCTTGCGGCGCCTGCGAAGGATGGAAGCTGGTGTCCTCCGGCGCCGGCAGCAGGTCAGGCTCGCGCGCCGCAGCTTCGTCCGGTGTGTCGCCGGTCTGGTAGTTCTGGTAGGCTTTGTAGGCGAGACCGGCAATGGCCGCGAGCCCGCCCAGCTTGATCGCGGAGCCCGTGACAGCGCGACCGGCTCCGGTGCCGAGCAAAACCGCTGCCAGCGCGCCGGTGGCGAGCGGATTGTCCTTGGCAAGCTGCGTCACCTCACCAGCCTTTTCGCGGATGGTCGATTCCGTTCCCGGAATTTTCGAACCCAGCAACTCGTCGAGCAGCGTCTTCGGATCAAACATGCCAGCCTCCGTTAGAGCACATCCAAAAAGCTGGCAGGCTTTTCGGACATCATTTTTGCGTCAAGCGCGGTTTCATGCCCGCGGCATGGCCGGTCGGGCGGATCGAAGCCCTGAGGTAGGCAGCGCTTCGCGACATTACAATGACGGCGGCGCTAGCTGCCAATATGCGGCCGCGCGCCACGCGCAGTGGCAAGCGCAACCTGGCGATGGCGTTCGGCATAACGCTTGCGATCCTCTTCACTGCGGGTGTCGTGGCAATGAGGGCAGGACGCGCCTTCGCAGTACAATGACGAATGCCGCTCCTCGCGCGTCAGTGGATGGCGGCAGGCGCGGCAGAGTTCCGCGTCACCTTCCGCCAGCCCGTGCCCGACCGAAACGCGTTCGTCGAAAACGAAGCATTCGCCTTCCCAGAGGCTTTCTTCGGACCGCACCTCCTCGAGATATTTCAGGATGCCGCCCTTGAGATGGTAGACTGCCTCAAGGCCAAGCGACCGCACGTAGGCTGTCGCCTTCTCGCAGCGGATGCCGCCGGTACAGAACATGGCCACCTTGCGGCCCTCCAGGTCGTGCCGATGGCGCGCAACCCATTCCGGAAAGTCTCGGAAGCTTTTGGTCTTGGGATCAACCGCGTTGCGGAACGTGCCGATCGCCACCTCGTAGTCGTTGCGCGTGTCGATAACGACTGTGTCAGGATCGGAAATCAGCGCGTTCCATTCCGCGGGATCGACATAGGCGCCGGCACCAGCGGCGGGGTCTATATCGCTGACCCCCATCGTCACGATTTCCTTTTTGAGCCGCACCTTCATGCGGTGGAAGGGCATCTCTGCCGCCGCGCTGTATTTCAGCTCCATGCCGACAAGACCGGGGATTGTCTCAAGATGCGCGATGAGCGCGGCAATCGCTTCCCCGCTTCCGGCCACCGTACCGTTTATGCCTTCCCGGGCGAGCAGAAGCGTGCCCTTGATACCGCGCGCACAGCAAAACTGAGCCAAAGGCTCGCGCAGCGTTTCGAACGTCTCCAGCCGGCAGAACCGGTAGAGCGCGGCGACGCGGAAGGAAGGCTGCGACGTGGACGAATTCATGCGCGAACGCCTAGCGGCTTGCGTGTCTTCTTTCAAGGTTGCGCTTCTCCTGGGACCACGTTCCCGTCGAACCCTGAAACGGAAGCATCGCGAAACAAGAACGATTTTATCCACCCTATCGCCCCGTGCCCGACAATCAGAGCGAGAAATCGAAAGGGCACATCCATGTTTACCAAGAGCACCATCACCGAGATCGCCGCCGTCGCCGAAGAACTGGGCATCGAGCCCGCCGCCCTCCTCGCGATCGTGGAGGTCGAAAGCGGCGGAAAGGTATTCGCAACGGTGGAAAAGCGCCAGGAGCCGCTTATCCGGTTTGAAGGCCACTATTTCGACCGGCGGCTTTCGCAAGCAGAGAAGGAAACCGCGCGAAAGGCCGGGCTCGCCTCGCCCATCGCCGGGCGGGTCGCCAATCCGGCAGCGCAAGCCGCGCGCTGGCGCATGCTCGACCGTGCGGCCTCGATCAATCGCCGTGCGGCTTACAAATCCGTTTCCTGGGGGCTCGGCCAAGTCATGGGCGCGCCCTTCGGTTAAATCATAAGCCTAAAGTATTTGATATGTGTGCAACTATAATCTAGCCTAGATCCTGGTAGCAACGGCATAGCAACATTTCCGCGTCGAACCCCACGGAACTCGACCCTGCGTGCGAGCGCACACGGATCACTGGCCGCTCGTTTTGACCAATGCGGTATTCCGGCGGGCAGTCGCGCCAGCGGGCTCCTGGACGCAGCATATGCATGATGCCACTGATGACACGCCTGTCGTCGACCCGATGCGCCCGCGCGCGCGGCAACAGCGGTTCCAATCTGCGCCCAATTCGGCAGGTCCACGTCGAAAGGGCCACTCGTGGTCGATCTGAGCGCAATCCACACAAGCGGCGGCCGGCCGGCTATTTTCCCGGAGATCGTCGTCGCCGCGCGGTGCGAGTTGAAAACAATTCATCTTTCGGGACACATTTCAAGATCGACAGCCCGGCTCATGGAGAAGACCAATGCGGATGACTGACGTTCCGTCCTTCACGAAAGCCGTAGCCGCTGAAGGCGCTAACCCACAAGTCGCTTTCAGTGCGCTGTGCGAACTCACGCGAGACGTGGTCGGGGTGAAGCTCTTCACAGTCATGACCTATGACGACAGGACAGGGATGGCTGGCCGCGTCTATTCCAACATGCCCGAGGCATATCCGGTCTCCGGCACCAAGCCGGCCAACGAGACCGACTGGTCGCGGCAGGTGATCAAGGAGAAGCGGACCTTCGTCGCCAATGACATAGAGGGCATCGCCGCCGTCTTCGACGACCACGAACTCATCAAGTCACTCGGTTGCGAAAGCGTTCTCAACGTTCCGATCGTGATCGGTGGCCAGGTCCTGGGCACCATCAACTGCCTGCACGAGGCGGGTTTCTACACAAAAGAGAAGGTCGATGCGGCGGAAGCGCTGAAATTGCCTGGCGCCGTCTGCCTTCTGCTCAACGAACTCAAAGGAGGCCGCGCATGACAAACAAGACAATTCGCGTCGCGACCGACGTCGGCGGCACCTTCACCGACGGTCTCCCGCCTCATCGCTCTTTCAGCACCTTTTGTACAAGTTTCCTAGTTGTAGCCTGTTGAATACATATGTTGAGAAACCAATGGAGTAGGCGACAGATGGCGCTCGAAACCACAAAACCCGAGCGTTTCGACACGCCTGAGGCAATTGTTCTCTATCTCCAGCAGTCAATGAGCAAGGACGATCCGAGGCTTTTCATTGCCGCACTGGGCGATGTCGCTCGCGCCCAAGGCATGACCCGGATCGCCCACAAAACCGACCTCCGTCGCGAGAGCCTTTACCGCTCGCTCAACGGCGACAGAAACGTCCAGTTCACGACCGTCATGAAGATCTTGAGGGCTATGAACTTGCGAATTCGTGTCGAACCCGAACGAACCTCTCCGACTTGAAAGTCATCACACGTCCCACCCTTCCTGCCCTCGCAAACGGGCACCAGCCCGACCCTGCGTCACCGTGCGACGAAAAGCAGCCACGGCGTTCCCAGCACCAGGAACATGAATAGACAAATCCCGTGGTCAGCAGACCGAGCCGGTAGAGTTCGCCCTGGGTCAAGTAGTTGCTGCCGACGAAGATGACGTTCTGGCTGCCACCTTGCGGCGTAATGGTTGAGAAGTAGCTGCTTGCGAACAGCAGCGCAAACGCCATCAGGGAGGCAGGGACACCAGTTCGCACGGCGACGTCGAGGAACACCCCGAAGAGCGCGAGGACCTGAGCCGACTGGCTCACGAACATATAGTGCATCAGCACGTAGAGCACCAGCAACACGACGTAGGCGATCGGCCAGGCTATGCCCCCAAGCAGCGCGGTCAGCCTCCCGCCGACGTAGCCCATGAAACCGAGCTCATTCAGTTGACCGCTTAGCGCGAAAAGCACCGCGAGCCAGAGGAAGGTGACCAGGGTGCCGCCCTGCAGGTTGATGTCCTCGAGCGTCAGGACGTTGGTCGCGAGGAGTACGCCCAGACCGGCAAAGGCCACAGCAGTGAGGCTCAGGTGCAGGCTGTCCGCCATCACCCAGCCGGTCACCATGACCGCAAAAGTCACCGCGACAATCCACTCATCGCGCGAGAGCGGCCCCATGCTGTGCAGTTCTTGGCGCGCGCGCGCGGGCGCACCGGGCATGGCGGTCACCCCTGGTGGAAACAGCCAGGCAAGGATCAGGGGCAGCAGCAGGATGGTGGCCAGTGCCGGAACCGACGCGGCCAGCAGCCACGTGCCGAAGTCGATCTTCACCCCGTACTGCGCGGCAAGCGAGACGCCGATCGGGTTGGCGGAGGTGGCCGTGAGCCAGAGAGCCGACGAGACGCTCAGGCTCGCCATGCCGCAGAACATGAGATAACCGCCCAAACGGCGCTTGTCGGCATCTTCCGGCCTGGAGCCGGCGCTCTGGGCGAGTGAAAGAATGATCGGGTAGAGCACGCCGCCGCGCGCCGTATTGCGTAACGAGGAAGGTGTACTTGCGGCCGACCCGGTCGCCCATCCATCCGAAGAGGAACGCCCCCAGTGGCCGGATCAGGAAGCCAGCGGTAAACAGCGCGATCGTACTCAGCAAGGCTGCCACCGGGTGGGATTTTTCAAAGAACTTGACCGACAAAACCGCAGCCAAGCTTCCGAAGATATAGAAGTCATACCATTCGATGACATTTCCCACCGACGCGGCAACGATCACACGACGGAAATCCCTCGGGACCTGAACGGCCATGTTTTCCTCCCTTTATTCTAAAGCATTGCCTCCAGTCTTTTCATTTAGCTTACTATCTCGCGGCCCGAGTTCCACGCGACGTCTACATGCGCGACGGCGCCGCGGAGCCGGCCACCTCCCCCGCAGGTGACGGAGCAAAGCGGGCAGCTAGCTTAGTCCTAAACAGGACGCCCACCGTATAAGACTTTTGACTCATGGACCGAACCTCCCCACTCTTGGCGGCCATTCTCGACGGGCTGCGGCTCGCGGGACTTGAGCAGGGTTGACGGGTCAAGACGCAGCGCGATTGCGACATCAGCCAAAGCGAAAGTCTGACCCCGAGCGGGCTTTCGGCGTGACAGCGTCGAACGTCCGAAAGTGTGAATAGACGGGTCATTGCCCAGGTATGGCTGGCGACCTCGATCTCACCCAAAATCGCTCTGAGCAGACCCGAAAGTTCCCCTTCCTTCTGTCTTCCTGCTATCGTGGAGACGAGGAAGATGGCCCTATGAAAGAAAAGCGCAAGCTGGCCGCTATCCTGGCCGCCGACGTGGTCGGGTACAGCCGGCTCGCCAGCACGGACGAAGATCGTATTTTGGCGAGGTTGCGGGCCCTGCGCAGCGACCTGATTGATCCGACGATCGCCGTGCACAACGGACGCGTGATCAAGCGGACAGGGGATGGGGCGCTGGTCGAGTTCCGCAGTGTGGTGGACGCCGTGCGCTGCGCCATCGAGGTGCAGAACGGCATGGTCGAGCGCAACGCCGGCGTGCCGGAGGACCGCTGCATCGAGTTCCGGATCGGGATCCATGTGGGCGATGTAGTCGAGGAAAGCGATGGCGATCTAATGGGCGATGGCGTCAATATTGCCTCACGTCTGCAAGGCGTCGCGGCGCCTGGCGCCATCTGCCTGTCCGAGGATGCCTATCGCCAGGTCAAGGCGAGGCTCGACCTCTCAGTCAGCGATCTCGGCGACACCCAGCTCAAGAACATCGCCGAGCCAATTCGGTCTATTCGCTGCGGGTCGGCCATGCTGCTCAAGCAAAGGAAGCGGCGACCTCGGAGTTTTCCGCAACCCAACCTACGACAACGCCGCAGCCAAAGCTGTCAATCGCCGTCCTGCCATTCGCCAATATGAGCGGCGATACGGAGCAGGACTATTTCGCTGACGGAATTTCGGAAGATCTCATCACTGCCTTGTCAAAGCTGTCGCAGCTCCTCGTCATCGCCCGCAATTCGTCGTTCACGTTCAAGGGCAAGAACGTCCATGTGCAGGAGGTAGGCACAAAACTTGGCGTGCGCTACGTGCTTGAGGGCAGCGTGCGAAGATCCGGCAACAGAGTACGCATCACCGTGCAGCTGATCGACGCGACCACGGGCGGACACTTGTGGGCGGAGCGCTTCGATCGTGATCTGACCGACATCTTCGCTGTGCAGGACGACGTGACGCAGCACATTGTCAGCGCGCTCGCGCTCAATTTGACGGAGACCGACCAGCAGCGGCTGGCTTCTGAGCACACCGACAACATGGAGGCGTATGACTGTTTCCTGCGTGGGCGAGAACTGTGGCATCGGCTGACAAAGGAGACAACCATCCAGGCTCGTGACGTCTTGCAACGCGCCATCGAACTTGACCCGAAGTTCGCCTCGGCCCACGCGTTCCTCGCCCTCACGCACGGGCTCGACTACATGAACCGATGGAGCCCATCGCCGTCGAGATCGCGCGAGCAAGCGGAAGAGGCCGCGACGCGGGCCGTGGCACTCGACGATCGGGATCCCTGGGCACACTGGGCACTGGGCATCGTCAAACTGTATATGCGACAGCACGACGAAGCCATCAGCGCGGCGGAGCGTGTGATTGTCCTCAATCCAAACTTCGCCGACGGGCACGTCGGTCTTGGCGAGGCGCTGCTGTTTTCGGGCAGATCCGACGAGGCACTTAAGTGTTTCGACCGGGCGATGGCCTTGAGCCCATACTTTCCGGATGTGCTCTTGCACTTCCAGGCTATGGCGTTGTTTCAGTTGGGCCGGTACGAAAAGGCCATCGGCTTTTTGAAGCGGCGACTCGGCCGCAACCCTGGCTCCGACGTCTCGCACGCGCTTTTGGCTGCCAGCTACGGCCATCTAGGCCGCTTCGACGAGGCGCGGGTGGAGTGGCAGGAAGTGTTTCGTATCAATCCTGATTATTCACTGGAATACCGCCGCAAAGTGCTGCCTTACAAGAACCCTTCAGATTTCGAGCTTGTGGTGGACGGGCTCCGCAAGGCCGGCGTTGTATAATGACAGGTGGGCAACATCCGGTCACCGAGCAGCACTTCCGGAATGAGACAAATTCCCGACATTCGCGCTTGATCGTGTGGATTTTCGCTATTGGCGCTCCCCGCTCGTTCCGACGGATAGGACGAACGGCAAAGTTCCGATGGTGAATGTGACCTTTCGGATCGAGCGCTGTTGGTCGCGAGTTGACCCAACCTGGTCATTCGTTCCGCTCGCGCGCAATGGCAGCCAATGACCCCAAAGAGGTCGTTGTCACGGCATGACGAAAATCGTGGACGGCTCATTTCGGCCATAGGAAGTCGGCTCGCTTATCGATGGGAGCATAATCCCTTCTATGTCCAATCAAACGCCACAAGGTTTGCGCGCCCGTTGTTCAGATCTGCATGCCAGCCTTGCGCAGCCCTTCCTCGAAGAACGCTCGGCTCGCGCTGTCCGCGTACGGCATGCCGACCTCCCAGTGGCGCTCCGGCTGCGGCGGTTTGACTTCTTCCAGCTCTGCGAGCGCGGCTGCGGCTTCCTCTCGCCTGCCGAGCTGCCCAAGAGCGGCAAGCTGGATACGTAGGATAAACCGGTGGCGGCGGACCCGGAGTGCCCGGCGGCAGTATTCGGCGGCATCCTCAAAGTTGCCAATGTGATACTGCGCTAGGCTGTAGTGACGATTTAACGGTTTTGGGATTCCCAAAGGAAGCAAATCAGATTCAAGGCTGGCTTTTGGAGGTTGGCGTTGGAAGGCGAAGTTCTGCGAGACGATCAGTGGGAGCAGATGAAGCCGTTCGTTCCGGGCGGGCGGAAGGGCAAGCGCGGCCCGCGCAGCGATGGCCGTCGCTTCTTCGATGCGCTGTTGTGGATGGCGCGTTCGGGTGCGCGCTGGCGCGATCTGCCGGAGACGCGGTTCGGTCCCTATCAGACGGGCCAAGCGGCGCTATTATCGCTGGATCGAGAATGGGCGTGTTCGACCGCATGTTCGAGGCGGTCGCCAGCGATCCCGACCTTGAATGGCTGATGATCGACGCCACCGTCATCCGCGCGCAGGCCCAAGCCGCCGGGGCGCGGCGCAAAAGGGGGGATCTGAAGCCCAGGCTCTCGGCCGCTCGCGCGGCGGCTTCGGCACCAAGCTCCATGCCGTCGTAGACGCGCTCGGCCTGCCGGTCCGCTTCGAACTCGGTCCGGGCCAGCAGAACGACATGGCGCCAGCCTGCCAGACTGGTCGCCGGGCTTGCCGCCGGCAAGGTCATCGCCGACCGCGCCTATGACGCCGACAGCCTCCACGACATCATCCTCGACCAAGGCGGCGAACCCGTCATCCCGCCGCGCCGCCATCGCAAATACCAGCACAGCTACGACAAGATCGCCTACCGGAACCGCTGGGGCATCGAGGGCTTCTTCGCCAAGCTCAAGCAGTGGCGGCGCATCGCAACCCGATACGACAAACTTGCCGCCACCTTCCTCGGCTTCGTCAAGCTCGCAAGCATCATGCTCTGGCTCAAATAATTAAATCGTCACTACAGCCTAGAGCCGCTTGGCCGAGAAAGGCCTCCGACTGACGGTCGTTAGGATTGAGCCGGAGGCTGCGAAGCATCGGGTCAATAGCCTCCGACGACCGGCCCATATAGATACGAATATGTCCGAGCGCGAAATAACCAAGGGCAAAGTTCGGACTGAGGTCGATCGCGCGCTGCGCTGCGGCGAGTGACAGGTCGTGGCGAAGAGGTAATCATGGTCGCCAGGACCAATGCGTAGTGTGAGTATGGGTCTCGTTCGTCGAGCTCGACAGCGCGCGTCGCCGCCGTCAGATTCGTCGCGAATATCCCTGTCGATATCCTTACTCCATCCCCACCAACTCGGGTGTTCAACGTGCGCGCGATGATAGGTGTGGGCCAGCGCCAAGTCGGGATCGAGATCTATGGCCCGTCGCAGCAACATCTCCGCCTGGCGGTTCTCATCTCGGGCAAACTGCTGAAAGTGCCAGATGCCACGCATGCAGTGATCAAATGCGTCTAGATTGCCGGCGGTCTTACGCGTCGCCCGCCTTCCCTCGACGAGTTACATTTCAGGCTCGATCGCCGCGACCACGTTTTGAGTGATCTCGTCCTGGAGCGCGAACACGTCGGAAATGTCGCGGTCGAAGCGCTCGGCCCAGAGATGGTCGCCGGTATCCGCGTCAACTAGTTGGGCTGTAGCGCGTATGCGGTTCGCCGCCCTTCGCACGCTTCCTTCGAGCACGTAGCGCACACCAAGCTCCCGGGCGATCTGTTTCACGTCCAGCGCCTGACCCTTGTAGGCGAATGTCGAGTTTCTCGCGATTACGAAGAACCAGCGATAGTGCGAGAGTGCGGTGATGATGTCCTCGGTGACACCGTCGAGCAAAGTACTCTTGATCCCTGTCGCCGCTCATGTTGACGAACGGCAAAACTGCGATTGATGGCTTGTCCGGCAACGCAAGTGCCCGACTGCTTAGGACGTCGTGCCGTGAGGCTCCCTGCGCTTCCCACTCGACGCGATGCACTAACACTTTCCGAGGGATGTTCTTTAGCAAGCGCTCGCCGATTGCTGCGACAAGTGAAAATCAAGCTTGCCTTCGGTTTGCTCGCGCACGGCACCGCTGATGCAGATACCGGCCGGGCTGGCGATTTCCTGCAAGACGAGCAGCGACATTGACGCCGTCCCCGAGTAGATCCTCGCCCTGGGCAACAACATCGCCGACATTGATGCCGATCCTGTACTCCAACCTCTTGCTGGTCGGGAGATCAGCGTTGCGGCGCTGAGCGCTCGCTGGATCGCGACCGCCGCGCGCACCGCCTGCACTGCACTCGCGAACTCGACGATAACTCCGTCACCGGCCGTGCCGAAAGATCACCGCCATGCTCTCCCACCAGATCGGCATACCGCCGCCCGGTGAGTATCGAGCGTCCGCAGGGTTCCTTCCTCGTCATCAGCCACGAGGCGGCTGTAGCCGACGACATCGGCCGCCAGTATCGCAGCCAGGCGTCGATTGGAGGCAGCTTCCATGAGTGCAGTCCCTCCAATGCCGGCGGCCAGTGTACCTCGTAAATGGCGTCCGCGGTACATCTAGCCGCCCTTCGGCAGACTGCCGAGGCCACGATATCGATTTCGTGTCACGCTGGCAAAACGCGGTCAAAGCGACAGAGCGCGGGCCGAATGATCCCTCTAACTCGAGAGGGAGACGTTCCAGATTGTCCGCTATGACTGCCAACAACAGTCGTTCCCGCAGATCCTTCTGGATGACGAATACTAGCGCAACTGTCTCGTTCCGGGGCGCTCGGCGGGAACGACCTGTACTTGCCCTTTTTCGTACATTCCTTCGACCAATGTCGGAGGTGCAGACCTGACCTTTCCAGACCTTTGATTGGACGGAGCTCACGGTCTGCGATGAGCGGAACTTTGCCGTCTGAAATCGGCTGCTGGGAAGTCCAAAACAATCGTCCAACATGCGGATTACCAATTTCTCGCCACGGTCCAACGATTGGCAATCAGACGAAGGCGTTGCAGTAGCATGGCCACAGCAGCGCCAAAGCTGATGGGGCTGGATGTATCCTGTTTCGCGGGCAGCGGACGAAGTCTTCGGGCTGCCTGCCGGTCGAGTTCCCTGAGGTACATCGTCAGGCCGAGTGGGTTCACATCATGCATCGCCTTGTCTCCCTTCGGATATGAGGCGAGAATAGGAAACAATCGTGAGCCGACCGTCGTGGGCAGCGTCAAGACACCGCAAAATCGACAATTGCGCTCGGTTGAGGGCGCGGCGGGGCTGCATATCCGGCTACTTGGCCAATGGCGCTCGCCTATGACGGCACACCTGTGGTCATTGCCTCAAGGAAGGCACGAGCACTCATCGGCTATCTGGCGCTGCGCGAAGGCACCGCAATCGCCCGCGGCAGCCTCGTTGGCCTGTTATGGGGCGAGCGTGGCGAAAGCCAGGCGCGCGCAAGTCTGCGCCAGACGCTTTCTGAACTGCGTGCCGCGTTGGCGGTCGCGGATCGGCCTCCGGTCGTCCCCACCAGGGACGCTGTCACTTGGGTCACTGGGTCAGCTTGGATCGACGCAAGGGCGTTGGAGAGGGATGCCGCTTCCAAGGATGATGAGGCGCTTGGTAGGGTCATCGATCTTGTCGGCGGCGAACTCATGGAGGGCTTGTCGATTGGCGAGCCGTCGTTCGAGCAGTGGCTGGCAGGCGAGCGCGAGCGCTTCCGTCTGCTATTGTGCGCATGTATGCTCGATTGATGGACCACGCCGAACGCACCGGCAGGTTGGAAGAGGCGCTAATTTTTGGCCTCAAGTCGCTTTCGCTCGACCCGTTGCAGGAGAATGTTCACCGCGCGCTCATGCGGTCTTATGCAGCGCAGGGACGCTTCGACGCAGCCTTGTCGCAGTATGAAAGGTGTCGGCGCGACCTCGCCAACCAGCTCGGGTGCAGCCAGAGCCGGAGACGGAAGGCCTCGCCCGCTCCCTTCGGACAAGCCGCCGCGATGGACCGGCCAAGCCGCAGGGTCCGCT
>CAVTKY010000027.1:0-70168 GCA_963735385.1 uncultured Alphaproteobacteria bacterium
TGCTGGAAAAGGCGGCAATTGTCCGCGCGATCCACCAGCAACCCGCGTTCGCCGAGATGTTCATTGCCCATCTTCTGAGCCGGTCTATCCGTGTCGAAGCGGACCTCGTCGATCAGTTGTTCAATTCCAGCGAAAAACGCCTTGCCCGGGCTGCTCCTTCTATTGGCGAACTTTGGCAAGGAGGGGAAACCGGAGCCGGTGATCGCGAAGATCAGCCAGGAGACGCTAGCAGAGATGATTGGGACGACCCGGTCGCGCGTGAGCTTCTTCATGAACAAATTTCGCAAACTGGGCTTCATTCACTACAACGGCGGCATCGAAGTCCACAGTTCACTGCTAAATATCGTTCTGCACGATTCCCCGGAAATCAAAACCTGAACCTGGCTAGGCGAACCGCGGCCCAAGATATGTCAAACGATTATCTTGGGCCGTCGTGCCGTCATGATATACTGGTCCATTACCCAGCATTGCGCTGGCTGTTCGATTGAACAGGGGCGGGAATTCTGATGCCCCGAAATCCTGCATCGCAATCCAAAGAAAGCTACGGCATGGCCCTGTTTCTTCGACGTGCGCAACAATGGGACAAGCGTTCTGGATGAGGTCGGCCTGGAACTGGACGACCTTACAACCGCGGTGGGAGAAGCTGCCAGTGCGCTCTCGGAAAAATTGGAGGAGACGAGAGGGCTCACTGCGCCAGGAATTGGTGATCGAGATCAGATGCTCATCAGCCGCCCCTGTGCTGAGGGTAACACTCGGGCTGGAACTCATCGGCAACATTGTGCCGTTTGCGAAGCACTAAATTGCGCATGGGCTACAGTTGGGGTCAATATGACGAGCTACATCTTCGACAACGCGGCGGAGCGTGAAACGGCGCAACGGTTCTCCAGCCTAGAGGCGCTCTACGATCCGCTCACCACGCGCCATCTTGCGGCGACCGGCATAGAGCCAGGTTGGCGGTGCTGGGAGATAGGCGGCGGGAGCGGATCGATAGGATTTGGCTTTCCGACCGCATCGGACCCGAAGGTCATGTGCTGATGACCGATATCGATCCGCGGTTCTTGGCTGAAAAGGAGGGCAATCTCGAGGTACGTCGTCATGATGTCGCCCTCGATCCCCTACCCGATACTGCATTCGACCTCATCCACACGCGCTTGGTGCTCATTCACGTGCGCCAGCGCGAGGCAACGATCGCTCGCCTTGTGACGGCGCTAAAGCCAGGTGGCTGGCTCGTTGTCGAGGATTACGACACGATGATCATTGACCGGGCGTTTCCGTGTTCCAACGTCGATGACGCCGAGATAGCGCGGAAGTGCTTCCGTGCATTGCGCACCCTCATGGAATTGCGAGGCATGGATATGAGCTGGGGGCGCTCCCTCTATGCCCACCTCGATGCCACTGGGCTGATCAATGTTGAAGCGGACGCCCATTTCGAGTTCCGGCGGGGCGGTTCGCCCGGCGCGCAGCTGGACAAAGCGAATTTGTCTCAGGTGCGAGATCAATTGTTGGTTGAACGGCTGCTCACATCCGATGAGCTGGACCGTCTGCTGCGGCTGCTCGACGATCCCCTCTTTGTCGTTGCCTCCCCTGTCATGTTCAGCGCGCGGGGACAGAAACAGCGGACTACCTAGCCAGACTTCCAGTTCCAAGGAAGTAGCCTGTCGACCAGATTGATCCTGTGGCCCTGGCGATACGCGCGAGGGCACAAGATAACCGTGCGGGCCGACCACCCCCTCAATCTTTTGACCTCCTACCGGCCCCCGGTCCCGCCTATCGACCGACGAAGAAGCCTCGGTTCAATAGCTCCTGGACAACAGCCTGACTTGCTTTTTCCGGTTTGCTTTCACTCAGCAGCGTGTGCACGCGTCGCAATAGGTCCACCGTGCGCTCATCTGCGGCTCGCAGGCGTTCGACCTCTTCGCGCAATTGCTGGATTTGTTGTTTTGCGGGCATGGCATGCGACCTCCCAAACGGCCGAGAAACGGCGATCGTCGCACAGTACACGCGAATGCGGTTCGCGGAAGTTAGGCCTCAGGCTTCCAGTCGGCCATCGAGGCAGCCTTGGCCGCGTGCTTGCGTTGGGAGATGCCGCGCTTCGAAACCTTCGACGGCGATGGCGGTCGCAGTCCGTGGAGCGAATTGAGAGAATAAGTGCATTTGCCACCCCCCAATAAAATTGGCAATAAATCGGCAAACATCAAGGAATGTAAAGGTTTGTCTGATTTACGATGGGTCAGTAAACCCGATAGAAGATGACGGTCGCTTACAAGCGCACATGAACGAAGGGGGCGCCCGCATCGATCTTGGCATGTGATTTGCCGATTTGCGGGACACCTCAGTACCGGCATGCCGAAACGCCTCCGCGGGGTCCTCTCTTCTGTCGTGTTAACTGGCCATGCGTCAGTCGGTGCCCTATGTCCTTGGCATGAAGGAAACAACGCCATGAGATATTGGGTCAACGCGTTGTGCCCGGTGACCGACGAAGTTGCCAAGCGGTCTGAGAAACTTACGGCGATTACGAAAAGTATGATTGTCCGGTCTGCAAGCGCTTTCGAATCTCAGGCACGGCCCTTGAGACAATCAAGAAGTACGACAAGGACGAGAAGATTGCGCTTCTGGCCAAGGCGAGGAAGCAAGCTGAGATTGTTGGCGGACTGCCGTTCATCAATCACATTGAATAAGCAACTGATCTCCTCGCTTCCTCGACAGCGCTCGCCGACCTTGCTAACGTCACGTTATGGCCAAAGATCTGAATAATTTGCCGAGAACGATTGGTAGCGTTCATGCGCTAATTCAGCAGGCAAACATCCGGCTTAAGCAGATACCAGAGGGCGATATTCCGTCTGCCTTTCGGAACAGGGTTGATCGGATGCTTCTAGACGTGCTGGAGCTTCTGGACGCGCAGGAGATGAAAGACTAGGCGTTAGCGGCGTTTGCGACGCTTAATCTATGAAGACGATTATGAACAGGAACCATCGCGCCACCGTTGCGCTAGAAGGGTTTGATCTGTTCGTTGAACAGATCGGGCAGATTGACTGCCGCTAGGCGTACAATCAATCAACGTCTCTTCGACGAACCGCTACTTAAATCTCGAACAAGCGAATATGGTGCCTAACGACCACAGAACAATTCAGCCTGCACTCGGGAGCAATACTTATGCGAAACTTCATGACACTCATCGCGGCAACCACCGTAGCACTTTCGTCTGCGATGGCAGCCTACGCACAAAATCCGCTACCCAAGGCCACCGATGTGCTCGTCCGATACGGGGACGACATCGAGGGCTGGACCATTTATACAAACCAAACCCGCGGCAATTGCTTGATCGTGCGCCAGGATGGCCCAAGCGCGGTGCAAATGGGCGTCACCGCAAATCAGGAGGTCGGGTATCTTGGCGTGTTCACGAAGGCGGACATCGGCCTTCAGAACGGGAACACGTCAGATATCTTCGTGTCTATCGACGGCCAACTCTTTAAAGGTGTGGCCACTAGCACGAGTGGCGAACTCAAGGCCGGATATTCTGGCGGCTACATCTTGACAGACGACCCGAAGTTCAAGCGCGCCGTGGCGAAGAGATATGAAATGACCGTGTTTCCGGAAACCAAGGGGACCTTCGTCGTCGATCTGAAGGGGACTTTCAAAGCAATGGCAGCGGGCCGCAAGTGCCTAAAGCAGTGACCGCCCAATAGGAAATGATAGCGGGATATGCGCCTTCACGATGTCATGCAGGCTGCCCCGTCCCGGTGTACGGCGGCACGCTGTGAAAGAAATCGGAGCGTTTACCTCAGTGACGAAGACGTGGCCGAGACAGCATTATGAGGTCGTCTTGAAACCCGCCTTGTTCGACGCCCACATTGCTAGAGATGTGCGGTAGCCATGCGTCACTATTGTAGCAATAGCTTCCCCTTCAACCGACGCAACATTCGAGCAGAGATCGAAACCAATTTTGCGATCGCGGTGGAGACTTTTGGTGAGGACAACATCGAGATCATAGGGATTGCCGCCAGTTGGGGCGACACCATGGACGATGAGCAGGTTCTCGCGGCGCTACGCAAGCTCAACCAGACCGGCTCAATGTTTGATGACGTCACCGACAGGGCATGATCACTGAGTCCTCGCAAGAAGCCACGACCCACTTTTATACACCGCCTTCTAGCCTGAACGACTGCCGGCTCAGCGTACCTACGACATCATGGAAGGAGAGTTCATCCTCCGTTTGGTGCAGTAGCGGAACTATTACGAGGCGCTAATGTTGTGAGCTATGAACACCGGCAAAATCGTTCCTCCCGACGAAACTCCGCAAGCAGATATCGCCAGAGAACTGGCCCGTGCCGTCGCTAGGTTCGGCCCAGGCGACCTCGAGATCATCGGGATTACCGGTGGCTGGGGCGCCACCATGGATGATCACCAAGTCCTAGACGCGCTGCGCAAGATGAACAGGGCCGGTGATGTCGTCGCCAACAGGGCGGTCTGAGAATGACATTCACCCCACCGAAGAAGCCCTATCAGTATCCCGACCGCGCGATTGATTGCCAAGCTTCCATCGACGATGCCTTCCAGGACTTGTGGGACAGAAGCGCGGCTATGGGCTGGGGACCGGAAGAAATTGCCTGCCGCGCTTTACGACCTCACGGAACCACAGGAATCGTCAAATACATCGACCGCTTCAACCCCTATGAGACCTGGGAGATGGTGACAGACTGAGCGACGCTGCCCCGCCGGCTCAGTAGCCTATCCGAGTGAACGAAAAGCACGCATGTCCTAACCACGGTCCAACTCTTCGGGGTTGAGGGTGATCTGTCGGCGTTTAATAACCTTAGCCACGAACTCCTCTGCGGATTGCACCAGAGGGCCGGAGATCGGACACGCCCGCAAAATATCTGCGTGCGTTATACAGCCTAGAGGTGGCCGCCGCCTTGACCATCCACCGACCCGGCAATCGTCGGGTCGGCACCACCGAAAAAAGCAGACGTAAAAGACCACCGCGACCCCGTTCAGTTCGCCGAGGAGATCAACACGCGGATGGCCGCGGGTTCACCGTGGCACGGCGCGTGTCGCTCAGTCATACCCCCACACCTTGAGGGTGGCCGTTTTGGCATCATTAAGTATCTTGTACTGGACCGTGATCCCTGTGAGGCGGCCCTTGCGTCCCGGGGCGTCCTTGGCAGCCGTTTGGCCTCCCGATTTCAGGACCCCGAGATCGGAGACAGTGTCGTCTCGGCGATTGTCCCAGTGGAGAACGACTTTCTCGATTTCCACGTCAGCGCCCTCGGCAGAGAGCTTCACCGATTTGACGTCCTTCTCCCAGCGGTTCCCTTCGCTGTTAATGTTGACGCTTGGATCGATGGACTTGATCGTCTGCTCGCCGAGCATGATCCACTGATCAGCAGCTCTGGCGGAGCCCATGAGGGCGACGGACGCGACTATGACAGGGGCCAAAGTAAGGATCTTTTTCATTTCATTCCCTTCCTTCTGATCCCCCGTCTGGGTGCATGCCTACCTCTCGTGCGCCAGAATTGCAAACAAGTAGGCCTAGCGGGACCAGCGAGTGCAGCGGCGCGCCCTTGGGCGCCGCATTCCTGCTGATGCTGGCAGGTTTCGCAGTCAAAGGCTTCGTGCTGTGGCGATCCTGCTCCACATGATTCCGCTGCTCTCAGTGCTGGGACTGGGGACGGCGGGTGATCATGGTCGCGGCCTTGTTCGGCCCGTCCCAGGTCGCCAGCCGACTGATCAGCATGGTCTTCGGCGGTCGGCTGCCCCAGACGCTTCTCGCGGTCGTTGCGGCTTCGCTTCTGGCCGTGGGTCTGTTTGTGCTAGTGGATTAACCCAAACGGAGAGTTCGATCTGGGATTTCCGTCTGTTTCGGCTTCGGACCGCCGGAGGCTTGAAGCAATCGTCTCCGATCGGAACGCCGCCCAAAAGCATGTCTGGCGGGCGCGGATCGTCCTGCTGACTGCGGATGACCTCGGTACGCAGTCCATCATGGCCGCCACAGGCAAGTCAAAGACAACCGTTTGGCGCTGGCAGGAACGGTTTGCCGAGGCGGGTATCGCGGGCCTGCTGCGCGACAAGACCCGGCCGCCGGGCAAGGCGCCGATCACCGCCGGCAAGACCGCCGAGGTGGTCCGGCTGACGCAGGCGCCGCCGCCGCACGAGGCGACCCACTGGACAGCACGGGCGATGGCGAAGGCTGTGAGGCTCGGTGTCGCGACGGTGCAGCGCATCTGGGCCGCGCACGGGCTCAGTCCACATCGCTGGCGCGTCTTCAAACTGTCGAAGGACCCCGCCTTCGTCGAGAAGCTGCATGACATCGTGGGCTTGTATGTCGCACCGCCAGCCCATGCCGTGGTGCTCAGTTTCGATGAGAAGTCCCAGATCCAGGCGCTCGACCGCACCCAGCCGGGACTGCCGCTGAAGAAGGGCCGCGGCGCGACGATCACCCACGACTACAAGCGGCATGGCACGACCACGCTGTTCGCGGCGTTGAACGTCCTGACCGGCGAGGTCTTCGGACGGAACATGCAGCGCCACCGGCATCAGGAGTTCATCCGCTTCCTCAACGCCCTTGAGCGAGACATTCCGGCAGGCAAGGGCATCCACGTCATTCTCGACAACTACGCCGCCCACAAGCACGAGAAAGTCCGCGCCTGGGTCGTGCGCCATCCGCGCTGGACCTTCCACTTCACACCGACATCAAGTTCATGGCTGAACGCCGTCGAGGGCTTCTTCGCCAAGCTCACCCGCCGACGCCTGAAGCACGGCGTCTTTTGCTCCGTCGCCGACCTCCAGGCCGCGATCAATCGTTTCGTAGCCGAGCACAACGAGACCGAGGCAAAGCCCTTCGTCTGGCGCGCCGATCCGGACGCGATCATCGCCAGCCGACGCCGAGGCTTCCAGGCGCTTGGTGCGCTCCGCTGAGCATCGAGCGGCGCGACTTGGGCGGCCCGGGGCAATGCGGTCAATGGCGGCTTTGAGCCCAGAGCGGCAACGAGGTTTGGTGGACGATGTCACTCCGGGAATGGTGCTCAATCTCAAAACGTGAGAGCATGTCTGTACTAGCGGCAAAGTGCGCGACACAGCCAAAGTCTAGCTTTGCGAGCCGCTAAGGGACGGTGGCGTGGAGCATTCTGGATGGGGCGTAGTATGAAACCATTTATCTCGGCCGCAGGGCTTTCTTTGTTTCTTCTCGCCGCCTGTTCGCACACCGTGCGAACATTCGAGCAAACACCGTCATATTCGCCCGCGCAGCCGACAAGCACGCGGCTGACACAAGCTGTCCAAAGGCTTGGTGATCCTAGGGACGGTCGCTCCGGGGTCAGGCTGATCGGCAACGGAGAAGAAGCGCTGGCAGCGCGCTTGGCGCTTGCAGCGGCCGCCGAACAGACGATCGATGCGCAGTATTACCTTCTGCACAATGATCCTACCGGAAAAATCTTTGCGTGGAGCTTGCTGGAAGCCGCGGATCGGGGTGTGCGGGTGCGGCTATTGCTCGATGACATGGACACTAAGAGCTATGACGCCGCGACCGCGGCTCTGGACTCGCATGAAAACATCGAAATCCGGCTCTTTAACCCGTTCTGGCGGGATCAGAGCCTTGTCGCGGCCGGCCTCACCGACTTCAAGCGGATCAACCGCCGGATGCACAACAAGTCGATGACCGCCGACAATGCCATGTCGATCGTCGGTGGCCGCAATGTCGGCGATGAGTATTTCCTGGCCAAGAGGGAATTGAACTATTCGGATCTCGATGTGCTGGTTGCTGGACCCGTTGTCGACGAAGTCTCGACAAACTTTGATGAGTACTGGAACAGCAAGTTTGCAGTGCCTGCGCGCGCCGTCGTTGGCGAACCAGAGGGGTTCAGTCTCGACGAAGCGCGCGATCGCCTTGACGAGATCATCGGGGATGCGCGGGAGACGGAATATGCCAGCGTCGTGCGTGCGGCTGCGGAGCAGAATTTAACGCAATCGACGCTGAAGCTCGCGTGGGTTCCCGCCAAAATGTACTCGGACCCCCCTTCAAAAGCGGCCGGTGAAGACAACGAAGAAGAGATTCTTGCCTCTCAACTGGCAAAGTATTTCGCCGATGCGACATCAAAGGTTGAGATCATCTCTGCATATTTCGTGCCACGCAAACGCGGCACAGAGTGGTTGCGGGAACTTGAGGCGCGGGGCGTCGAGGTGTTGGTTGTAACCAATTCGCTGGCATCGAACGACGTGAAACCCGTCTATGCGCATTATGCAAAGGACCGGCGGGCTCTTCTGGAAGGTGGAGTCGACCTCTACGAACTTCGGCCTGACGCAGATCAAGAAGCGCAGCGCGGCGTCAATTGGGGTGAATCGCGATCGGGTCTGCATGCCAAGGCGTTTACCATCGACGATCGTTACCTGTTCGTCGGCTCGTTCAACTGGGACCCGCGGTCGGTGAATATCAATACGGAGATGGGCATTCTGATCAACTCGGCTGAATTTACCAAGAAGACGTCGAATGCCCTAAGAGGCGTTTTAAGAGAAGAAACCTTTGCCGTAAGGCTGGACAAGGACGAGCGGATCTCGTGGACGGAGACCGAGCCGGACGGGACGCAGCGGATCTATTATTATGAGCCGACGGGTTCGCCCTGGGATCAATTCGTGGCGGGATTTTATGCGATTCTCCCTATCGGTTCGCAGCTCTGAGGTTTTCGCGACGCAACCAGCCTAACCGGCGCTCTAAAGTGACGTCTTTGTCCGCCACCTTTCGTCATCGAAACCGGAAAGATCCAGACCTAGCTAGACTGTAGCGTTCGCCGCGAGCGCCAAACAGGATAATTGTATTCGACAACTGAAGCGATGGCGGCTGGAGCAAAGAGTTCTTGCCGCCTTCCGCCGGCCCCTTGCTGGTTGGCCGCAAATAAGCGATCCTTTGCATGCCGACGAACCATCGAGATTTTACCTAAAGCCAGCGTCGGCTTTGTCCGCATTGCGGTCATCCAAACATTACTCGGATGGGGGTTCGAAGCGTCGGAGTCAGACCACTAGATCCGATCAAGCCCCTGCAAAGTCGATAGCCTACAGTAATCTTCCCGCTCCTTCGCGGCTGCGCCGGACGAGCTTCAGCGCCTCGTTGCGGGGCAACAGCAACGGCCTTTGCGACGTGCTGTCTTCGGTTTCCGCCCAGCCGATCGCTGCTCGGAGCAAGACGCGGAGATAATTCAAGAATTTCATTTGGTCCTCGATCCGCCGGGCATTCCCGACCGAAGTCACTGCGCCGCTGCCACGGCCATCCCTAAGCGCCAAACATTGCCGCTCAACAGGTCACTCGCGGGCATGGCGAATTGACCAAAAGCTTGCCGTCCGCACGCAAAATTTCCACTTCCTGGATGTGGGCGCCAATACCCCGGATGGTGATCGTCAGGGACGTCGTGGAGGTGGCGCCGGCCGTATCGCGCATGGTGTAGGTGAAGACGTCGGCCAACGTATCGGTCGACTGCCGCAAGCCCTGCACGGTGGTGTTGTTGTCATTGACCGTGAAGGTGAAGGCGCCGTTGGTATTGAGCACAAGGCTGCCATAGGCACCGGCAAGCGCCGTGCCGAGTGTTCCGTTGACCGCACCGAAGCTGACCGCAGTGACGGTCTTGCTGTCGCCCGCGTCGGCATCGGTGTCGTTGGTGACGACATTGCCGCTGGCCGCTCCACTGCCACGGCAACGCATGGAACCGGCAATGCAAGCCTGTCCAGCCTCGTGCAAGCGGTAAAGCTCGCCTGCTATGACGCCAAAGGGAATCCTTTCGTCAAAACGATCTCAGGCGGAGGAGAGTTGCTCGCCGCGCGCACCAGCCTCGGATGCATGGGCGTCATCCTAGAAACCCGGCGCCAGGTAATTCACCTCCTTGACCCGCCCTTGCGCGCTCCTTTCGGCAACTGCCGACGCCGGGGAGCTGGTAGGCAACCGCTTCTAGCCCTTGGCGGGCGGAATCATCGGCGCGGGTGGCGAGATCAACGTGCTGGTGGGTGTTGCGCTGTTCGGCACCGTCTACATCCTGCCCCAGTATCTCGGCCAGGTGCAGCGCTACAATGCCGAGCAGATCGGGTTCGTGCTCGCCTGGACCGGCTTGCCTCAGCTGCTCATCATTCCGCTCGTTCCGCTGCTGATAAATCTGACCGACCGATGCGCAACTCTTCCTCATCGGCGTTAAGCCATTGCTCGATTCGTTCGGCCCGTTTGTCGAGGAACTCGATGCGTAGCCGCTTAGCCCGACTCGGTTCAGGTCGCGCCGATCATGGCGTTGACGATCTCTCTACCGCTGGAAATGGCCTCGCGCAGCTGCTGCCGGTCTGTTATCGCCGCGCTCGAGCGCGTTGCCCTGTACTCGTAGCATCCCGTGGCGATTCTTTTTTGCGTCAAGACAACAAGACCCCGCTCGGCTAGCACAAACCACTCGTTGGCGCGGCGCCGCAAGTCGCTGCGATGATGCGCGCAGGCAAGATTTCCGGTGAAATAGACTATCATTGCGCCGGGCTGGACGCCTGCGGCCCAGGCGGCGGGGGTTTCCGCTTGTGCGCTTTGCATATGCTTCCTCCCGGCTGACGACCGATCAGAACTCGCGTGGCTCGTAGCTGTTCGTAGTGATCTGCGTTCACCCATGTTGCCGCCGGCACGCCGAGCGCCTTAAGGCCGAGGGACTTGACTGGCAGACCCACGTTAACATCATGCTAACGAGCCATTAGTTGGGCGGAACATCTCAACGCGGTTCTTCATCGCCTTGCGCGTTTCGCGAACGGCTATGTCAGCGGGATGCGTGACGGCCTGCATCGTGCGGTCGAGACGGCTGGTAAGATACCTTCGTCTCTGCGTGGCGGTATCACGGAGGATTTCATGAAAGAACCGAAAGCGGCACAGCGCCGCTTCAGATTCCGGCGACCTCAGGATCGGTCGCGGTTACCGGCCCCCTGGTGTTGATGAACGCTGGGAGTGGACCATGACCGCTGCAATTGGCAACCGGCTCGGCTCGACGGCGGGGCATCGAGGCCACGCGCGATGCGGCCTGCGATATGGTCGAGAGCTCGTACGAAGCGATGAAGGCGGCAATCCCATTCGTGGTCAGGAATGAGTTTCCGCTGTTTGCCCTTCGATGATAGGGTAACGCAGCGCGTCCGTCTTGCGAGGCGTTACAATGGCCAGTCTGGAATTCTGGAATAAGCATCACGACCTTGGCGAAATTCTCGTACAACTGCGCGAGGACGAGCGCACTGCGGTCGCGCAAGCGCTCGCCGAGGTTCATCAGGAATATCTGGCTTATCTCGAAACCTGGCGCGAAAACCTGTCTGATTCTGATATTATCGGCGGCGCAGTGCTGGATGGCCAGATACGCACGCTCCGACGCCAGTTGGGGATACAGACCGAACCTGACCGCAACCGCATTCGCGAACTGGTCCGCGAGCGGGTCCGGCGCCTTCGCCAGCGCCGGAAAGCGGTGGCAGGAACGCTGAACTAAGCCGCATGGCTGCTCGCGGCCTGGACGGCCCAAAATCAGGCCCAGTTTGCGGATCGGTCCGCGCTGAAGACGAAGAGGTGCAGTCGTATTTGTCCCGTCGCGATCCACCGTTGGTTTCATGGGCCATCGCTCGCGCCTTTCAATCGGGACCACGTCGTTTGTGTCACCTACGCCGGGAGTAACCAATGCTGGCTGCGCGTGACTGGCGGCGGCGAATATCTCGTCGATAAGGTAGCCGAAAAGCTCGCCAGCGACTATGATCCGACGCTGATCAAGGAACGGACTGACTGCTAAACTAGCGAAAAATTAGCGATGAAATTTCAACCGGGTCAGCCAAAAATAGCTGGACGCAAGGCAGGCGTGCCCAACAAGAACACGACGCAACTCAAAGATGCTATTCTTCAGGCAGCAACAGAAGAAGGCAATGGCTCGCTCACAGCCTATCTGCGCCAGCAGGCACGAGAACAACCCGCTGCCTTCATGAGCCTTTTGAGCAAAGTTTTGCCGTTGCAGCTCCAGAACGACCGCGACAACCCGGACGTCATCACCCAGGTCGTCCACCTCGTCGTCGACACCAGGGAACAGGCCGAGATGATCGAACTCTCGGCGCTGACAAACGGAACCAAGGAGCCAAACTGATGCCTTCGAAAAGCGGCAAGCAGTCACGAATGGGTGGTTCGCAGTCACTCTCGAGAGGACGTTCGATCAGAACGCTGCCACCCAGATGCTAGGCACGCTGAGAGGGGCAGCGGGTTACGGCGATACCTTCGTCCGCAAAGTCTGCTGCAGCTAGGGCAGTTCGCCTGCTACGACCCCAGAGCCAGTGACGGTGCAGCCGGGCGCCCAGCATACCGGGTCCTGAACTGCATCGGTATGTCAGGCTCGACTGATGTCCTCGCCGGATGCTTGTCGGGCGACTACGGCACACCTCCGTGCACAGCCGCTCAAGGTCTTCGTCGCCAAGCGCGTGAATAACCTCCCCCTGATGTGCTCAACGAGATGATCGGCCATATCTGAAGGTTAGACGAACATGCTGATGATCGCTTTTGGCCGCGTATTGCGGAATTTACATCCGCAGTATTACTCCACTAACTTATTAGTTTCATTGTGATTTCTTCACGATCTCCAGTACAGGCTGCACTTCGCTCTTAACCTCAGGCTTCGTCTCCGAAGGCTGAACAGCGATATTCCCGAAGGCTTTAGAACGAACTGTTGTCAGAGTAGCGCATCTGTCACGCGACCCGTTATCCAACGCCAAGGTGGCCTGCTCGCTCCGACGCAAAAGGCCAATCCCTTATTTTTTCCTTATGCATGGGCCCAAACTTCCCAATCGAAATTTGATCCTCTCCAGGCGCATTCTCCGACGCTCTGAAGCTTCTGGAGATGCCATGTCCGACATTCTGTTCCTTGCCATCGGCCTCGGCGCGCTGGCGCTGCTGGCGCTCTACGCGCGCGGCCTGACCCGAATTTGAGAGGCCCGCCATGATCGAACCTGTCTTGGCCTCGCCGTCGCCGTCGCGCTCGGCGCCTATCTCGTCGTCGACGCTGATTCGGCCCGAACGGTTCTGAGCCGGCCCGTTTCGGAGAACTCCCATGTCTACTGTCGGATGGCTGCAAATCGGCCTCCTCTTTCTCTTCGTCTTCGCGCCTGGTCAAGCCGCTCGGCCTCTATATGGCGCGCGTGTTTTCGGGCGAGCGCACCTTCCTGTCGCCGGTCCTGCGCCCGGTCGAGCGCGGGCTTCTACGCGCCTGCCGGCATCGATCCGCAGAAGGAGCAGGGCTGGCTCGCCTACACGTTCGCGATGCTCGCCTTCTCCATGGCGGGCTTCGCGCCGCTCTACGTGATCCTGCGCCTGCAGGCCTGGCTGCCGCTCAATCCGCAGGGCTTTGCCAGCGTGCCGCCGGACCTCGCCTTCAACACGGCGGTCAGCTTCGTCACCAACACCAACTGGCAGTCCTATGGCGGCGAGACCACCATGAGCCATTTCAGCCAGATGGCGGGCCTGACGGTGCATAATTTCGTCTCGGCCGCCACCGGCATTGCCATGGCGCTGGCGCTGACCCGCGCCTTTGCCCGATCCGGCGCGCAGACCTCGGCAATTTCTGGGTCGATCTGACCCGCGCGACGCTTTACGTGCTGCTGCCGCTGGCCATCATCGTGGCGCTCGTCTTTGTCGCCATGGGTCTGCCGCAGACGCTGGATGCCTCGGTCACGGCGACGACCGTCGAAGGCGCGCAACAGACCATCGCGCTCGGACCCGTCGCCAGCCAGGAGGCGATCAAGCAGCTCGGCACCAATGGCGGCGGCTTCTTCAACGTCAACGCCGCGCATCCGTTCGAGAACCCGACCGCGTTCTCGAACTATCTCAACATCGTCGCCATGCTGTCGGTGTCGGCGGCGCTGGTCTACGCCTTCGGCCAGATGGTCGGCGATCGCCGCCAGGGCTGGGCTTTTCTTGCCGTGACCGGGATTCTGCTGATTGCCGGCGTCGGCGCGATCTATTGGGCCGAAACCTACGGCAATCCGATCCTGACCGGGCTCGGCGTCGATCCGTCGCTCGGCAATATGGAAGGCAAGGAGGTCCGCTTCGGCCAGGCGATGACGGCCGCCTATGCGGCGGTTACCACCGGTCTGTCGGATGGCGGCGTCAACGGCATGCATGGCTCGTTCACCGGGCTCGGCGGCTTGGTGCCGATGTTCCTGATCCAGCTCGGCGAAGTGCTGCCAGGCGGCGTCGGATCCGGGCTGTACGGCATGCTGGTCTTTGCCATTCTGACGGTCTTCGTCGCCGGCCTGATGGTCGGCCGCACGCCGGAACTGCTCGGCAAGAAGATCGAAAGCCGCGAGATGAAATACGCGATGCTGGCTGTGCTGATCCTGCCGCTGGCGATCCTCGGCTTCACCGCCGTGTCGGCGATGCTGCCCTTCGCCGTCAAAAGCGTCGGCACCGGCGGGCCGCATGGCCTGTCGGAAATCCTTTATGCCTACACCTCTGCGGCCGGCAACAACGGCTCGGCCTTCGGCGGTCTGTCGGCGAACACGCCCTGGTACAACACGACCCTCGGCATCGCGATGCTGCTCGGCCGCTTCGCCTATGCCGTCCCGGTTCTGGCCATCGCCGGCTCGCTGGTCGGCAAGACCCGCGTGCCCGCCTCGGCTGGAACGTTCCCCACCCACACGCCGCTCTTCGTCGGCCTGCTGATCGGCATCATCCTCATCCTGGGCGGCCTGCAGTTCTTCCCGGCGCTCGCGCTCGGACCCGATCGTCGAGCACTTCGCGATGCTGGCCGGCCAAACGCTTCTAAGGACCAATCCCATGTCCAAACATCCCGCAATGGCGCACAGCCTGTTCGACCCGGCCATTCTGGTGCCGGCGATCCGCCAGGCCTTCCTGAAACTCGACCCGCGCCAGCTGATGCGCAATCCGGTGATCTTCGTCACCGAAATTGTCGCCGCCGTCGTGACGCTGCTGTTCGTGAAGGACATCGTAACGGCAACGGCGATGCGCTGTTTTCCGGCCAGATCGCGGTCTGGCTCTGGTTCACCGTGCTGTTCGCGACCTTCGCGGAGGCCGTGGCGGAAGGACGCGGCAAGGCGCAGGCCGACAGCCTGCGCCGCACCAAGTCGCAGCTGACGGCGCGCAAGCTGGTCAAGCCTGACGGGCTCGATGTCGTCGAAGTGCCAGCTGCCGACCTCAAGGTCGGCGATCTGGTCATCGTCGAGGCCGGCGAACTGATCCCCGGCGACGGCGAGGTGGTGAAGGGTGTCGCCTCGGTCAACGAAAGCGCCATCACCGGCAAATCCGCACCGGTTATCCGCGAGTCGGGCGGCGACCGATCAGCCGTAACCGGCGGTACGCAGGTGCTGTCCGACTGGCTGGAGATCCGCATCACAGTCGCGCCCGGCGCCAGCTTCGTCGATCGCATGATCGCGCTGATCGAAGGCGCGGAACGGCAGAAGACGCCCAACGAGATCGCACTTTCGATCCTGCTGTCCGGCCTGACGCTGATTTTCCTGATCGCAGTCGTGACGCTGTGGGGTCTGGCCGGCTACTCGCAAACCGTACTCACCGTTACGGTGCTTGGCGGCGTTGCTGGTGACGCTCATCCCCACCACGATCGGCGGGCTGCTGTCGGCCATCGGCATTGCCGGCATGGACCGGCTGGTGCGCTTCAATGTGATTGCCACCTCGGGCCGTGCGGTCGAGGCGGCGGGCGATGTCGATACGCTGCTTGCTCGACAAGACCGGCACGATTACCTTCGGCAACCGCATGGCCAGCGATTTCCTGCCGGTCGAGGGCGTGTCGCAGAGCGAATTGGCGGAGGCGGCGCTGCTCGCCAGCCTGGCGGACGAAACGCCGGAAGGCCGCTCCATCGTAGCGCTGGCGACCGGTGAATTCGGCGTCGCAAGCCGGAAAAGAAGCCGGAGAAGAGTCGTTCCGTTTGCCGCCGAAACACGGCTGTCGGGCGTCGACATGGAGGGCAGGCGCATCCGCAAGGGCGCGGTCGATGCTGTTCTGAAATTCGCGGGCATCAGCAATGCGGATGCGCCGACGGAGTTCCGCCAGGCGGTCGAGGCCGTCGCGCGCACCGGCGGCACGCCGCTGGCGGTCGCCGATGGCAATCGCCTGCTCGGCGTCATCCACCTCAAGGATATCGTCAAGCCGGACATCAAGGAGCGGTTCGCCGCACTGCGCGCCATGGGCATCCGCACGGTGATGGTCACCGGCGACAATCCGATCACGGCAGCGGCAATCGCTTCGGAGGCCGGCGTCGACGATTTCCTCGCCGAGGCGACACCCGAGCAGAAAGCTCGCCTATATCCGCAAGGAGCAGCAGGGCGGGCGGCTGATCGCCATGTGCGGCGATGGCACCAACGACGCCCCGGCGCTGGCGCAGGCCGATGTCGGCGTCGCCATGCAGTCGGGCACACAGGCCGCGCGCGAGGCTGCCAACATGGTCGACCTCGACTCCAGCCCGACGAAGCTGATCGAGATCGTCGAGATCGGCAAGCAATT
Source organism: uncultured Alphaproteobacteria bacterium (assembly GCA_963735385.1). GTDB lineage: Bacteria > Pseudomonadota > Alphaproteobacteria > Rhizobiales > Rhizobiaceae > CAVTKY01. The sequence goes on from CAVTKY010000027.1 coordinate 16,488, forward strand.
GCTGATGACACGCGGTTCGCTGACGACGTTCTCGATCGCCAACGACGTGGCGAAGTACTTCGCCATCATCCCGGCGCTGTTCGTGACGACCTATCCCGGCGCTGGCCACGCTCAACGTCATGGGGCTCGCCTCGCCGAAATCGGCGATCCTGTCGGCAGTGATCTTCAACGCGCTGATCATCATCGCGCTCATCCCGCTGGCGCTGAAAGGCGTCGCCTACCGCCCCGTCGGCGCTGCAGCCCTGCTGCGCCGCAACCTCCTCGTCTATGGCCTCGGCGGCCTGCTCTTGCCCTTTGCCGGCATCAAGCTCGTCGACCTCGCCGTTTCAGCCCTCCATCTGGTGTAATCATGCTCACGCATCTTCGCCCTGCCCTCGTCATGACAGTGCTGTTCACCCTGCTCACCGGCATAGCCTATCCGCTTGCCATCACCGGCATCGGCCAGACTGCTTTCGCGGTGAGGCCAATGGCAGCCTGATCCGCAACGGAGATACCATCGTCGGGTCGTCGCTGATCGGCCAGAATTTTTCCGGTGACGGCTATTTCTGGCCGCGCCCTTCGGTGACTGCCGACGCTCCCTATAATGCCGGTGCGTCGACCGGCTCGAACCTCGGCCCGACATCCGCCGCGCTGAAGGAGCGCGTGGGCACCGAAGTTGCCCGGCTGCGGACGGCAGGTGTAGCCGGCGCCATTCCCGCCGACGCAGCCACTGCTTCCGGTTCCGGCCTCGATCCGGACATCTCGCCCGAATTCGCCAGGGCACAGATTGCCCGCGATCGCCAAGGCGCGCCATTTCCGAGCCGCAGGTGGCGGCGCTGGTCGAGCACCACACCAAAGGCCGGCTGTTCGGTATCATCGGTGAGCCGCGCATCAATGTGCTGGAAATCAACCTTGCGCTGGACGGCGCTGAAGGCGGGACAATGAGCGCATGGCGAATGCGCTCCGCGAACTTGAAAAACGCCCCGACCCCGATGCGCTGCTGGCGCTGCGGGACAGGCCGGCCGCGGCCGTCTGACGCTTTTTCTCGGCGCGGCACCCGGCGTCGGCAAGACCTACGCAATGTTGGCGCGCGCGCGCCGTCTGAAGGATGACGGCGTCGATATCGTTGTCGGCCTCGTCGAGACGCATGGGCGCGGCGAGACGGCGGCACTTGCTCGACGGCCTGGAGGTGCTGCCGCGCCGGCAGGTCGAGTACCAGGGACGTGCCATCGAGGAATTCGACCTCGACGCGGCACTGACGCGCCGCCCCGCGATCGTCATCGTCGATGAACTGGCCCACACCAACGCGCCGGAGAGCCGGCATCCAAAGCGCTACCAGGATGTCGAGGAACTGATCGCCGCAGGGCATCGATGTCTGGTCGGCGATGAACATCCAGCATCTGGAAAGCCTGTCGGATGTGGTGACGCAGATCACCGGCGTGCAGGTGCGCGAGCGGGTGCCGGATACGGTGCTGGCGCGTGCCGATGACGTGCTGCTCGTCGATCTTCCGCCGGCCGAACTGATCGAACGGCTGAAGGAGGGCAAGGTCTACCTGCCGGACAATGCCCGGCGGGCGGCGACAGCTTCTTTCGCGTCGGCAACCTGACGGCGTTGCGCGAACTGGCGCTGCGCCGCACCGCCGACCGGGTCGACGACCAGATGGTCGACTACCTGAAGCAGAACGCCATCGAAGGACCGTGGCAAACGGCAGAGCGGTTGCTGGTGTGCATCGGGTCCGGACGCGCTTTCGGAAAAGGTGGTGCGCACCGCCGCGCGGCTGGCGTCGGGTCTCAACGCACCCTGGCTGGTCGTGTCGATCGAACGCGCCGACCGACGTCTCCATATCGGCCAAGCGCCGCGCAGCGGCTGGACCGTCTGTTCAATCTTGCCGAGAGCCTCGGCGCGGAAACGCGGCGCGTGGTCGGAACCGATTTCGTCGAAGAGATTTTCAAGCTGGCCCGCCGCGAGCATGTCCACGCAGATCGTCATCGGCGGCAGAGCGCCGCTTTCCTGCGCGCCTCTGGCGGAAATCGCTGCCGGATGCCTTGATCGCGCAGGTGCATGGGCTCGGTATTCACGTTGTGACGGAAGCAGCGGACTGGCCGACTGCGGGGCAGGTCCTGGGAACGGCGGCACTCACTGGATCGAGCGGCAGCTGCCCTGGGTCGGCCTCGGCGTCTCCGTCATTTCGGTGTGGCTCGTCTCACGTTGTTCGGCCTCGCAATCAAGCGGCTCATCGAGCTGCCGAACGTATCCTCGATCTATCTGGTCGCCGTGCTGGCGTCGGCCTTTTATGGCGGCTATCCCGCCGCCTTGTCGCGGCGGCTTCTTTCCGCGCTCGCCTATAATTTCTTCTTCATCGACCCGGTTCGAACGTTCACCATCGCGGCGCCGCACGAGGTGGTCGGTCTGCTGATCTATGTGATCGCGGCGCTGATCGCCGGCGGGCTGACATCGCGCATCGGCGAACAGGTGAAGGCCGCGCGGCGCGCGCGCGGCTTCGACCCAGTCGCTCTATGATTTTTCCCGAAAGCTGTCCGGCGCGGTGACCGCGGATGACGTTGTCTGGGCAGCGGTTACCCAGGTTAAGGCGCGCTGCGGCGCAACGTCGTCTTTCTGCTTCCGAGCGATGGCGAGCTGTCGCTGAGCGCCGCCTGGCCACCCGATACGGAGCTCGACGTGACCGACATGACCGCCGCACGATGGGCTTTCGACAAGCGGGAGCCGGCGGGCAGTGCAACGGGCACGCTGCCGAACAGCGCATTCCAGTTCCGCCCGCTGCTCAGCCCCTCGGGCGTGACCGGCGTCATCGGTTACAGCCAGGCCGACCAGGCCTCGATGCCGGCGAAGAGCAGGTGCTGGCGACCCTGCTCGATCAGACGGCAATCGCCATCGACCGCGCGCGACTGTCGAAGGAAAGCCTCGACCAGGCGGCCAAGCTTGAAGGCGAGCGGTTCCGCTCCTCGCTGCTGTCGTCGATCTCGCATGATCTGAAGACGCCGCTGGCAACGATTACCGGTGCGGTGTCCAGCCTGCGGCAGCTTGGCGACAAGATGACGCCGGCAAGCCGCGACGATCTGCTCGCCTCCATCGAGGAGGAGAGCGACCGGCTGTCGCGCTTCGTCGCAAACCTCCTCGACATGACGCGGATCGAGGCCGGCACTGTCGATCCGCAAGCGCGACTGGGTTGACGTCGCCGATGTGATCCGCGCAACGCTGGAGCGCGCGACCCGCTACTTTCCCGGACAGAGGATAGAAACAAGCATTGCGCGCGGATCTTCCTTTGATCAAAGGCGACAGCGTTCTGCTCGGCCAGGTGCTGTTCAACCTGATCGACAATGCGATCAAATATGGCGGGCGATGAACCGATCAGCCTCTATGCTCGCAGCGACAGGAACGAGGTCGTCATCTCGGTGACCGATCTCGGCAGGGGTATTCCCGGCAAGGAGCTGGACAGAATCTTCGAGAAATTCTACCGGCGCGGCAAGGCCGATGGTCGCAGCCCCGGCACCGGGCTCGGACTGGCCATCGCCAAGGGTTTTGTCGAGGCGATGGGCGGAACGATCAGGCGGAAAGTCCCGGCGCAAAGACGACGCGGCACGCGAATGACCTTGCGTTTTCCCGTCGAGACACCGGCATCCGCCGGAGAAGGCATCCGATGAATGCCGGACCGCATTCTCGTCGTCGACGACGAGCCCCAGATCCAGCGCTTTCTGCGGCCGGCGCTCGACGCTGCCGGCTATGAGGTGATCGAAGCGATGAACCGGCGCAGACGCACTGAAGGCAGCGGCCACCGTCGCTCCGGACGTTGTCATCCTCGATCTCGGCCTGCCGGACATGGACGGCAAGGACGTCATCGCCAAGCTTCGCGCCTGGTCCGAGGTGCCCATCATCATTCTGTCGGCCCGCGACCAGGAAGCCGAGAAGATCGCCGCGCTCGACCTCGGCGCGGACGACTATGTCGAAAAGCCGTTCGGCATCGGCGAACTGACCGCCCGCATCCGCACCGCGCTGCGTCACCGGATCAAGGCGGAGGGCGGCGAGCAACGCTGTCAGCGTCGACGGACTGGAGATCGACACCGTTAGCCGCATCGTTTCGCGCGACGGCGCACGCTGAAGCTGACACCGAAGGAATACGACCTGCTCGTCCTGCTTGCGCGTCATGCCGGCCGTGTGGTGACGCACAAGACCCTGCTGACCTCGGTTTGGGGCCCGGCGCATGGCGACGACCTGCACTATCTGCGCGTCTTCATCGGCCAGTTGCGCGGCAAGATCGAGCGCGATCCAGCGATCCGAAGATGATCCGCACGGAGCCGGGTGTCGGCTACCGAATGACGGTCGAAACATAGTCGGCCACCTATGGTCCAATGCCCATCTCCGCCAGTGCGGCTCTGGCGACGGCGATCTGCCCATCGTGCCACCGCTCCCAGCACCCGTCATGAAGCCACACATGCCCGGACTGTCGTGTGCCGTGCGGGATGAGCACGTCACCCTTTTGCTCGACCCGCCCGCACTGCGCGCAGCGCCCCGGCGGCGATGGCACGAAATTGCGGATCAGCCATTCGGCGATGCAACATTCATAGGCTTGGGCCTCAGCCTTGTCCCGGCTCACTCCGCCGTCGTGCTCGGCAATCGCAGCGCGCTCCTCGTAGAAGCCCCGCCAGTCGTCGGGTGACCAGCCATCGGGTCCCGGCGTAAGCAGGGCGATGATGCCTGCCTTATTCTGCCGCAGCCGCTCGATGAGGGCGGCGGGTGGCTCCGTTGACGCCGTGAGCTTTAGCGTGCCGTCCCTGACCTCGACATCGATGCCAGCCAGCCGCGCCACATCGAGAACAACTCGCGCCTCTTGAAGGACGGGCGACCAGGCCAACTTCTTCGCCATCGCTCTGGCGCGCAAAATCCATCAGTCCACTACCATTCCTGCTTCATTCAATTACCTGCCCGACAAGCCGCGTGATGAGCTCGCGTTCGCTTGCCTCGGCGGCCTTCAGGATCTCGAACTGCTCGGCGGGCAGGTGCTGCTCGATCGCCGTCCTGGACGAGCGCCCGCAGATCGTCGGGCGCGATCGCGTCGAGCTCGACGGAGATGTCGGAGCCGAAGGCCTTGCCCGGCTGTCGCTCGTCTTGGTCGGCCGCGTCGGCAGGTTCCACGCTTCGATCTGTTCCGGCGTGACGGCGATGCGCTCGAAGATGGATCTCGGCGTCCGGCGCCAGCTCGCGCAGCGTCTCCTCGATCTTCTCGCCGGCATTGACGCCGGACGGATCGTAGTCGCCGAGATGGTAGATGTAGGCCGGCACGTCGAGCTCGTTGATGGCTTCGGCGGCGCTGTGCAGGAACGACAGCGAGGCGTAGCCGCGCGCCACCATCAGCGGCACGTCGTAGGCGTTGGTGACGGGATAGACGACGCCGGAGAGCGCGTCCTTCTCCAGCCAGATCTCGACGTAGGCAGTCGGCGTCGTTCCACAGCGCCTTGCGATAGAGCCGGGCGGTGTCCTCGAGCGCCTGCTGCGACGCCGTTGAAGGTCCGCGGCTTGCGCTGCCAGCGCGTGTTGTCGGCGAGCCAGCCATACGGCAGCTCGCCGTCGCGCCGCATCTCGGCGAGGTCGGTCTGCACCTTGCTGTAGCCGTTCTCGGTCTTCTCGACGATGCCGCGCACGGTGGCCTGGTAGAACACCTGGCGCACCGTCATCGGCCGCATGTCCGCGACGATGTCGAAGAGCGCGTCCCGGCGCTCCTCCAGTTCGGCCCTGGTCGCGCGATGCCGTTTTATCGGGCTAGTCTGATAAGCCATCGCCCTTCCTCCAGTTGCCGCGTTCCCCGTGGTCCAGCTCGGCAGTCACGCCGTTTCCTTGTGTTTTCGAAGGGTCGGCACCTCGTGCCGAGGCTGAGACGGGACAGCGTTTGCCGTTCCCATCGCAGTTTTCCCCCAGCGGTCCCTGACATCGTTTAGGTTGGTTGTCGTCGTCCGACAGCGCGGGCAGGTCCAGGACATTTCGTTCTGCCAGCTTGGACGACGCGTGAAACTCAGGTGGGATGTTTGATCGCTTGCGTCTCACGGCACTTTCTCCTCTTGTTCGTCATCATTCAGATCGAAAGACCAGCCGTCCGGATCGCCAGTCGTCCTCGGAGGGGGGAGAGGGGTGATGTACCCCCTGGGAAACAGTGCAACAGTGCAATAGGGCAGCAGTCGTCGGCAGCACCTCCTGCTCGGAGGGCAGCGGATCCCCCGGCACGATCCGCGCTGGCTGACGTTCCTTCGTCTCGAGGTTCCGCAGAAAGCCATGCTCGATGGCTTCGTTGACGTGGCGGGAGATCGTTGATTTGTCGAGCTTGAGCAGCTGGGCGACCGTCACGTAACCGATCGGGTTGTCGCTGCTGCCGCCGAGCACCACGACGGCCTTGACGATCTCGCGGACATGTTTTTTCACGGTCGCTTCGACGCTCTGCGCGATGATATCGACGACGAGCGCGCGAACGGCGCCGTAGTCCTCCGGTGTTGCGATGATCGTTCCGCTGTCATTTCTGGCGCGCGTGGCCCGGTGCAGCAGCGCATGCGCTTTCACCAGCATCAGCAGGCCGCTGAAGTCGCGCCGTAAGCGGACGGCAACCGGCGGGATCATTTCCGCGAGCACCTTGGCGTAGGGTACGAACACCTCGGCCGATACTGCCGCGAGCCAGATCTGCAGGGCATGCCAGGTCTCCAGGCCGCCGGCGTCGCGCGGCACCTGCCGGGCGATTTCCGCCAGGATCGCGCTCGTCTGTTCGCGCGTGTCGGTCACGCCGAGGCTCAGGTGCCGCGTTTCGTTTTCGGCGTGCAACGCGAGCGCGGTCGTGGTGCAGATCAAGCCGGTCGGGCCCTCGCGCCTGATCAGCTTCGGCACCAGGCCGTCTTGGTCTTCTCGACGGTCTCGTAGTTGAGACAGCCTTCGGAAAGCAGGGAGCGGATCAAATAGGTGGCGAAGGGCCCCATCCCAGCCACTTCGAAAAGGATCAGATGCCGATGGCTGAGCGGTTCGTTCGAGTAGGCCAGCGCGCGCTCGCTCATCGCCGAGAGCGCGTAGAAGGCGGCGGGCGGGAAGAATGCCAGCACGCTCTCGACCATGAAGGACTTGCCGCCGGATGAAGGGCCCTTGACGATCAGCGACACCGGCCGATCAAGCAGGCGCGAGGTCAATGCCAGGTAGACCAGCTTGGCATTGTCCCTCTCGCCGGCCAGCCCGCGGAGCTTCAGTTCGTCGGCGAAGACCTCGAGGATGTCCGGTCGCTGGGCCAGCGTCTGGCACGTGTTCCACGCCTCGGCACGCTCGCCCGCATTCGCTTCGGCCTCCACCGCCGTCCAAGGCATGGCGCTCAGGCAGGCGACGCGCCAACGCTCGGCGAAGCGGCCGGGATCCTCGACGTGAAGCGCCGAGGGGTCCTTGGCGGGAAGCTCGAGCAAACGGCCACGATGGCGGATGATCGATTGCGCCATGCCGGCGGGCTCAGGCGCCGGCTGCGTCTGTTGTACTAGTGCGCTGTTGCCGGGAGGGTATACTACCCCTCCCTCCCCCTTGCTCTGCTTATCGAACAGATCGGCGGCATCGATGCCGAGCGCCGCGGTGATCTGTCCGAGATCGCATCCGGCATGGCATTTCAGAAGCCAGCGGCCATCCTTGCCCTGCCCGATGCTGAGGCTGTTCTGGCGATCCTCATGCCCGGGACAGCGCGCCGTCCAGCCGCTGCCGTTCTTGCGGACGTGGGTAAGACGGGCAAGAAGATCGATCACCGCACCCTCCAGCGCGGCGCGGCGTGGCCTGTCGGCAGGACGGACAGCATCGGACACGACTGTCCGGGTCGAGCAGAAGTCAATTCTTCGTTGGGGCCTCATCGGAATGCCCCGTGATCGGGCTCGGCGCAGCGTATCAGCGCGCGACGAATGTCCATTCCGCAAAGACACTTTTGACGTGACCTGGGGCCGATATAGATCGGGCGAGGGCCGTTCTCGCTGTCCAGCCAGCGGCGCATTTCGCTTTTGCTAATGCGCAGCATCTGCCGCCACTCATCGATCGGCAGGTAGAGGGAATTGAATAGATCCGACGGCAGCATGTCGGCGTCCAGGTTCACGCCACCTGTCAGAAAAAGATTGTCGTAGAGCTCAATTGCTCGCTCCTGCGTCAGCGCATCAAGGTAGACGAACCCCTTTGTTTGCTTAAGCAGCATCGCTTCCCCCAGACCGCTCGATCGCCTCGATTATGTGCTTTCCGAAATAAAGCGGGCGGCCGCCAGCATGCAGCCGCGTCACGCGGGGGCCGCGTCCGTCAGAACGCCAGCGTTCCAGGGTGCGTGTCGTGATGCGCAGATATTGGGCGGTTTCGGCGGACGTATAGAGGCTGTCCGGGCGGATAAATGGCGGAAGGATTTCGGGGTTTTGATCGTCCAATTTGCCGATCACAGAGAGGTCTCCTGTTGCAAGAGACATCCCATGTACGCCAATCGATATTGGCTTTAAATACGGGCAAAAGCCAAACTTTTGATGTATTATTTCAATGCCTTACAAAGACCGGCGGTTATTTCATCGCTTGTTTTTTCTTCGGAGAATGAGTTCAACAGCCCTTCGGCGAGAAAAAGGTCCTTATCCGTCGCCAGGTAGTATTCCAAAAAGAACCCGACCGCCAATGCTCGTGGCGTCATAACCTGGCGATCATTTGCTACGTTGACATGTGGCTGCCTGTTGAACCAGCGTCGCCATTCGATGAGATCAATCCGCTCGCCTGTGTGGCGACGACCACGAATGTGGCGGATCAGATCCTCCACCAAGCGGCGTGCCGCACCGGGTTTCATTCCTTTTTCCTCAACTAGGATCTGAACTGTCATCAAAGCCGTCACGCGCGCAAAATGGTCTGCGATGGACAGCAAATGCTTGCCCTGGCCCCTGCCTGCACGCAGCTCCAATACCTGGCGGACCAGATCCAACTTGAGATCCGCGAGCATTCGGATCCGATCCTCCCATGCCTCCTGCGGTAGTAGGTTCGATCTTACAAGATGGTTCAGAAGCCACTCGGTGTCGCCCAGCGCCCCCAGATAATTCACGAGACGTTCGACATCGGGCCCAAGTCCGTTACGCGCAACGCCCTTGGGGAGACCTGTCACCTGACAATCTCCGCCAAATGCCTTTCGTACCGTCCCTGTGCATCCTTCCGCCGCTCGACCAGATGGCTCTTGTCGTAAAGGCTGACGAGGCTCGGGCGCTTGTGTGCAATCTGACGCTCGGCGATGTCCTCGTTCACGCCGATCTCGGAAAGCATTGTGCGATAGGTGCGTCGCAGTGCATGTAGCGATAATGCCGGATTGCCGAACGCCTTTCGTACCGGCTCAATCATTTTCGACCAGCCCGACATCGGCCTGAAGTTGCGGCCCGGAAACACCAATTCGGTGCCCGCATAGCGGGGCTGTGAGCGCAGCAGATCCAAGCTCTCGGCAGCGAGATATACGGTGTGTGCGGCGCCTGTCTTGCTGTGTTCGGCTGGGATCTCCCAAATGCCCCGGTCAAGATCGACATCGCGCCAGCGCATCAGTGCCGTTTCGGTGCGCCGCTGCCCCGTGAGCAGGAGAAACCGCAAATAGTCGCGCAGATTTGGATTTGCCCGCGCGGTCACGTCCCAGAACCTCTTAATTTCGGCAGCTGTTTTCATGGTGAACTGATCGGCAGCGATCATCTGGCGCCGCGTGACCTTCTCGCGCCGATAGCCAGCGAGAGGCGATGCGTGCAGGAGCCCGTTGTTGACGCACCAATTCAGGAAGGCGGAAGCCGACTTGCGGAAATAGTCAGCCGCGCCGGGAAGCCCATCAGCATCTAGACTATTCATGATGCCTGCGAACGTTGCCCGATTGAGATCCGTGAGCCGATCCTTTCGATAACGATCAAGCCCGCCGCGAAGCGATCGCATCACTTCGCTTTGCTTCACCACGCCGCGTGTCTTAAGGCTCGCCTCGTACCGATCGAGCAGCGCAAAAACCTGTTCCTCGGCCGCCAGACGCCGCACCGGGTCGCCGCCGTCCCTTGTTTCGACAAGCATGCCCTTGGCCTTCTCGCGGGCTTCGCGGAGCTTCACAACTGCGGCATCGCCAATGTGGATCCATGCCTGCCGCGCCGTGCGGCCTTTGCCGATCCGGGTGTGAAGGTAATAGGCGCGCGAGCCGCCCGGTGAGACACGCAGCTGAAATCCGGGCAGTGATGCGTCGTGGATCGAATAGCGGGCAGCGCGTGGCTGCGCTGTATCCACTTTGTGCTGACTTAGGGTTTCCTTGGGGCGCGGCTTGCGGTGCGCCTTGATGTCGATCAGTTCGGCCAATGTCTGCCCCTTTGCCTCTCGCGGGCTAGCACCGGGCTAGCACCATGATGTGATAGCGTTGTCGTCCCGTGTCGCTCAATGTCGGGCAAGAACACAGGTTTTGCAAGGGCTTTCGGGGGAAAAGGTGGTGGGCGATGCAGGGATTGAACCTGCGACCCCACCCGTGTGAAGGGTGTGCTCTCCCGCTGAGCTAATCGCCCGTCCGGCGACCGTTGGCCCGGAACAGGCGGCGGTATAAGGCAGGCTCCCCCTGCAAGTCAAGGAGACTGGCGCTCTGGCAGTTGCGCGTGACAAGACGCCGCCGATCCGACAAGACACCGCGCTGCTGCTTGCATTTCCAACGAACTGCCTCTATATGCGCCCGCATTCCACACACGGACTTTGGTGTCTGCCCGGGAGAAATCCGGCTGAAACCTCCGGTGGCGAGCGAAGCCTGCCTTTGTTCGTCAAGTGTCCGTGGAGGCTAACCGGAAAGGAAACGAGAATGGCTCTGCCTGATTTCAGCATGCGCCAGCTATTGGAAGCTGGCGTTCACTTCGGCCACCAGACCCACCGCTGGAACCCGAAAATGGCGCCTTTCATTTATGGCGCCCGCAACAACATCCACGTCATCGACCTCTCGCAGACCGTGCCGATGCTGCATCAGGCTCTGAAGCAGGTCTCCGACACGGTCGCGAAGGGCGGCCGCGTGCTGTTCGTCGGCACCAAGCGTCAGGCTTCGGAAATCATCGCCGATGCCGCCCAGCGTTCCGCGCAGTATTACGTCAACTCCCGCTGGCTTGGCGGCATGCTGACGAACTGGAAGACGATCTCCAATTCGATCCAGCGTCTGCGCAAGCTGGATGAACTCTTGGCCGGCGAGGCCCAGGGCTTCACCAAGAAGGAGCGCCTGAACCTCGAGCGCGAACGCGAGAAGCTCGACAAGGCTCTCGGTGGCATCAAGGATATGGGCTCGACGCCGGACCTGATGTTCGTGGTCGATACCAACAAGGAGGCGATTGCTATCCTGGAAGCCAAGCGTCTCGGTATCCCGGTCGTGGCGGTCATCGATTCCAATTGCGATCCGGACAAGATCGACTTCCCGATTCCGGGCAATGACGACGCCCAGCGCGCCATTTCGCTCTATTGCGATTTGATCGCCAAGGCAGCCATCGACGGCATCGCTCGTCAGCAGGGTGCCTTGGGCATCGACGTTGGCGCTTCGGTCGAGACGCCCGTCGAGCCAACGCTCGACGAGACCCCGGCCAGCGATTCCGCCGGCGCATAATTCCCGAAGGCCCCGCCGGGCCTTTCGTTCATGAAGTTGGATTTGACGCGCAATCAGCGTCCGCAGTCGGCGCGTCATCGACTTCCGATGGTGCGCCCTCGCATTTGGAACCAAAGAGGCGACAATGAGCATTTCCGCAGCACAGGTGAAAGAACTCCGCGAATTGACCGGCGCGGGCATGATGGACTGCAAGGCAGCCCTTGCCGAAACCGGTGGGGACATGGAAGCAGCCGTCGACTGGCTGCGCAAGAAGGGTATCGCCAAAGCTGACAAGAAGGCCAGCCGCACCGCGGCCGAAGGTCTGATCGGCGTCGATTCCGGTCTGCGCGAGGCGGCTGTCGTCGAGGTGAACTCCGAGACGGATTTCGTTGCCCGCAACGACGCTTTCCAGGCGATCGTCCGCAATGTCGCCAAGGTCGCACTGGCGTTCGGCGCGACGGAAGCCGCCGCCACTGCAAAATATCCGGGATCGGACAAGACCGTAACCGATACGATCAAGGACGCCGTCGGCTCAATCGGCGAGAATCTCGGTTTCCGCCGCTCGGCGAAGCTGTCCGTTGGGCAGGGCGTTGTCGCAACCTACGTCCACAATTCGATCGCCGATGGCCTCGGCAAGCTGGGCGTTCTGGTTGCGTTGGAAACGGCGGGCAAGGCTGAAGCAGCCCACGCGTTCGCGCGCCAGGTTGCCATGCATGTGGCTGCCACCAACCCGCTTGCGCTGACGGCTGAAGAGGTCGACCTGGCTGCGGTCGAGCGGGAGAAGGCGATCTTCGCCGACCAGGCTCGTCAGTCCGGCAAGCCGGAGAACATCATCGAGAAGATGGTCGAAGGCCGTTTGCGCAAGTTCTATGAGGAAGTCGTGCTCTTGAAGCAGGCCTTTGTCATGAACCCTGACGTGACCGTCGAGAAGGCGCTCAAGGATGCGGAAAAGGACATTGGTGCGCCGGCAAAGATTACGGGCTTCGTCCGTTTTGCGCTCGGTGAGGGCATTGAGAAGGAAGAGGCGGACTTTGCAGCCGAAGTTGCTGCAGCCGCCAAGAAATAAGCTGCTTCAAAAGCATTGCGCGTTTGGGGGCATCGCGTGACATCGCGGTGCCCTTCGTGTATCGCAAGCCGGATTTCGAGAATGAGTTTGTCAGGCAAACATGCGACGGATCGCCTCGGAAAACGCGCCACCAACACAGCATGACGAGGAAATGATGACCGCCAAGCCCCTGTATCGGCGCGTAGTGCTGAAGGCCTCGGGCGAGGCCCTGATGGGAGATCAGCATTTCGGCATTGACGTCTCCGTTGTCGACCGCATCGCCGCTGACATCGCCGAGGCGCGCTCTCTTGGCGTTGAGGTTGGCGTGGTCATCGGAGGCGGCAACATCTTTCGCGGCGTCGCCGTAGCTTCCAAGGGCGGCGACCGTGTTACCGGCGACCACATGGGCATGCTGGCGACGGTCATCAATTCGCTGGCGCTCAGGACATCGCTCGTCAAGATCGGTGTGGATGCCGCCGTGCTATCGGCAATAGCGATGCCGGAGATCTGTGAGAGCTTTTCGCAACGTCAGGCGACTGCCTACATGAATGCGGGAAGAGTGGTGATTTTCGCGGGCGGTACCGGCAATCCGTTTTTCACGACCGATTCGGCTGCTGCACTTCGTGCGGCTGAGATCGGCGCGGATGCTCTCTTCAAGGGCACACAAGTAGACGGTGTCTATTCCGCCGACCCCAAAAAGGACGCGAATGCCACCCGTTACGATCGGGTCAGCCATCACGAGGTCTTGACCAAGGGGCTTTCCATCATGGACACCGCCGCCATTGCCCTTGCGCGGGAAAACAACATTCCGATAATCGTCTACTCGATTCATGAAAAAGGCGGCTTTGGCGCGATCCTGAAGGGTGGAGGCCACTGCACGGTCGTTGCCGACCACTGAGGCGGGTCGACAGGGCGGCAAGAAAAAATGCAAGGAGACAGGCGATGACGAACGGAGTTGATTTCAAGGATCTTCAGCGGCGCATGGACGGCGCGATCAGCGCGTTCAAGCATGATCTCGCCTCGCTCCGGACCGGTCGCGCATCGAGCAATCTGCTCGACCCGATCCAGGTTCAGGCTTACGGCACTGCAATGCCGATCAACCAGGTGGCGACTGTGTCGGTCCCGGAGGCGCGCATGCTGTCGGTCTCCGTATGGGACAAGTCCATGGTTGGCGCGGTCGATCGGGCCATTCGCGAGGCCAATCTCGGCTTTAATCCCATTGTCGACGGTACGACGCTCCGCATTCCTCTGCCTGAACTCAACGAGCAGCGCCGCAAGGAACTCGCCAAGATCGCCCACACCTACGCAGAGAATGCGCGCGTCGCTGCCCGCCATGTTCGCCGTGACGGCATGGATCATCTCAAGAAGGCAGAAAAGGACGGCGTCATCAGCGAGGACGACCATCGAACGCAGTCGGATCGGGTCCAGAAAATGACGGACGAGACGATTTCCACGATCGACAGCTTGCTTGGCGAGAAAGAAGCCGAGATCATGCACGTCTGAGGTGCCCCGGCGTTGCCCGGAAGCCGGAAAGTCATTCGATGACAACGCCTGCGCATGTTGCGATCATCATGGACGGCAATGGCCGTTGGGCCAAGGCGCGGGGATTGCCTCGTGTTGCCGGCCATCGCGCGGGGGTGGAAGCCTTGCGCCAGGCAGTTCGTGCTGCCGGCGAGATGGGCATTGTCTGGCTGACGGTCTATGCCTTCTCTTCCGAAAATTGGTCGCGTCCGAAATCGGAAGTCAGCGACCTGATGGGCCTGTTGAAGCTTTTCATTCGACGCGACCTGGCTGAACTGCACCAGAGCGGCGTCAGGGTGCGCATCATCGGCGACCGCACAGGCCTTGCGAGCGATATCAGGGCCCTTCTGGATGAAGCCGAGACGCTGACTCGAAATAATTCCGCGCTTAACCTCGTCATCGCGTTCAATTATGGTTCGCGCGACGAGATCGTACGGACGGCGCGCAAGATCGCCGAAGCAGCAGTTGCCGGGCAACTCGACCCCGCCGCCATCACAGCGGAGTCATTCTCGACTTTCCTGGATACTGCAGAAATACCGGACCCTGAGCTGATTATCCGAACCAGCGGGGAACTGCGGCTCTCGAACTTTTTGCTCTGGCAGGCAGCTTATAGCGAACTGGTATTCCTGCCATGCTTGTGGCCCGACTTCAGTCGTGACGACTTCGAGGGCGCTTTGCAGGCATTTGCCAATCGCGAACGCCGCTTCGGCGGCGTAACAGCGCACGGTGTCGCGTCATGACGGGCGATGCCGGTGTACCTTCCGGTGGCGCTGGAAGTGACCAATCTAAATCATTGACGAATTTGCAGCTTCGCGTGATTTCGGCCGTGGTGCTGGCTGTTGTGACGCTCGGTCTGACCTGGCTAGGTGGTTTCCCGTTCAGGCTCCTCGCAGCGGGTATCGCGGCAGCGATGTTCTACGAATGGGCGGTCATGTGCCGCACCGCGAGCAACCGCGTGCATCAGCTGGTTGTCGCGGCGATGCTTTTCGGCGTGCTCTTTTTGCTCATTTCCGGTCAGTCCGCGGCAACTATCCTTCTTGCGTTGGCCATCACGCTCGCGGCCGCGACAGCGCATGCGGCAGCCAGCAGGCAGAGTGCCTGGACGATCGCCGGATTCGCATATGCGGCAACGTCCGGTATCGCCTTGGCGCTGCTTCGTGATAGCGACAAGCCCGGCTTTCTGGCGGTTCTGTTTCTATTCGCTGTTGTCTGGGCGACAGACGTCCTTGCTTATTTCGTCGGACGTGCCCTAGGCGGACCGAAGCTTGCGCCCGCAATTTCGCCTGGGAAGACATGGAGTGGCGCCATCGGCGGTGCGGTCGGCGGCGTGGGCGCCGGCATACTGCTGGCGGCGCTCGCGGGGGCCGGATTGTCGTTTGCGATATTTACCACGGCGCTGGTCTTGTCAGTGATCTCTCAAGCTGGCGACCTTTTTGAGTCCTGGGTCAAGAGACGCAAGGGCGTGAAGGATTCCGGAACCATTATTCCCGGCCATGGCGGCGTCATGGATCGAGTAGACGGGCTTGTCGCAGCGGCCTTCGCCCTGTACCTCATCGGCTGGGCATTCGGCAGCGCAGATCATCCCGCCCATGCGTTGTTTCCCGTCTGAGCAGCAACCGAATTTGGGACGGCGTCGATCGCTCTGCTCTCCACGCCATGGATTTGCCGGTATTGGCGAAAGTAGTGACGTCGTGCGGTTAGGGCACCGCCCCGGCTGCTAACTGAGGGTATTTTCTTGACTGAATTACTCACCCCTTTTTTTGGCGCGGACAGCCTTCTTGTCGGCACGATCGTGCCGTTCCTGTTCGTGTTGACCGTTGTCGTTTTCGTGCACGAGATGGGCCACTATCTCGTCGGGCGCTGGTGCGGCATCGGGGTGACGGCCTTTTCGATCGGCTTTGGTCCCGAACTCTTTGGGTTCAACGACCGGCACGGCACGCGGTGGAAACTGTGCGCGATTCCGCTAGGCGGCTACGTGAAGTTCGTGGGCGATATCAACGCGACGAGCACGCCCGACCAGGACAAGATGGGCAAGCTGACTGCGGCGGAGCGCAAGGTTGCCTTCCATACCCAACCCGTGTGGAAGCGCGCTGCTACAGTTTTTGCGGGTCCGCTGTTCAATTTCCTGCTTACGATCGCCGTTTTTGCCGTTTTCTTTGCCACGTATGGCCGGCCCGTTTCGGAGCCGGTCGTGGCTGCAGTCCACGTCGGCAGTCCCGCCGCTAATGCGGGCTTCATGCCAGGTGATCGCTTCGTTACGGTCGATGGCAGCAGGGTGGAGACATTCGGGGACGTCCAGAGATACGTCTCGGGCCGCACCGGCGACCCACTTGTCTTCGTGTTGCTTCGTGACGGCAAGGAGATTGAACTCGTTGCGGCTCCAGCGCCCGTCGAACGAAAGGATGCGCTCGGTAACACGATCAAAGTTGGTGTCATCGGCGTTGAAGGGGGCTTCCCGTCCGGTGACCGCTTCGTCAAGGTCGATGGCAAAAAGGTCGAGACATTTGCCGACGTCGAGAAATACGTAGCGAGCCGCATTGGCGACCCTCTCGTCTTCGTGTTGCTTCGCGATGGCCAGGAGGTTGAACTCGTTGCGACCCCGAGGCCCGTGGAACGAAAGGATGCGCTCGGCAACACCATCACGATCGGTGTCATCGGCGTTGAAAACAACAAGGAACTCGGACAGCCACGCATAATCGCCTACAGCGTACCCGGCGCGGTTGTCGAGGCGGTGCGCGAAACCGGCCACATCCTTGTGCGCACGGGCACCTTCTTAAAGCGGTTTGCGGTTGGCCGCGAAGACAAATGTCAGCTGGGCGGACCGGTGAAGATTGCGGACATGGCCGGCAAGGCGGCGAAACTGGGATTCGAGTGGCTGGTGCAACTCGTTGCGATGCTATCGGTGGGAATAGGATTTCTGAATCTGCTTCCCATTCCCCCGCTTGACGGAGGGCATCTGGTTTTCTACGCCGTCGAGGCTGCCATCGGGCGACCTGTTTCCGAAAGGGCGATGGAAGTGGTCTATCGCGCGGGCTTCCTGTTGGTGCTCGCATTCATGGGGTTCGTTTTTTGGAACGACCTGTTTGGGTGCTGAAAACATAAGGAAAATGGAATTTTGGATGGGCGGGATTGAGATTGCGTTTACCATTACCAAGGATATGCGTGACCCGAATGTCACGCTTTCGGCCTTAGTAAATACAAATTAACCAGGAGCCTTGCGTGTAAGGAAAATCCGGCTATTAGGGTACTGACTTGTATCGAGACGTCCGGATTTCTCGCCGTGGGGACTACGGGAAAAAGGTTTTGAGAACGCAATGAAGGCAACTTCCAGTTTGTTGAACGCCGCGTCCGCGGTGGCTTTGTCCGCCGCACTGGTAGTGTCGGCCTCGTTTGCAGTGCAGTTTGTATCTGTGTCGGTTGCCGAGGCTGCAGTCGTTCGCAGCATCGATGTGCAGGGAAATCAGCGCGTCGATGACGAAACGATTCGCAGCTATCTCGGCATTGCCCCGGGCAAGTCCTTCTCCACTGTGGACATCGACGAGGCAGTGAAGCGCTTGTTCGGAACCGGAATGTTCTCGGATGTTCGCATCAGCCAGGTCGGTTCGACTCTCGTCGTCCAGGTCGACGAGCATTCGATCGTCAATCAGGTTCTTTTCCAGGGCAACAAGAAGATCAAGGACGCTCAGCTTTCGGGGACCGTTCAGCTCAAGCCCCGCAGCGCTTTCTCAACCGCCGCAATGGAAGCCGACGCCGAGGCAATTCGCGAGGCCTATCGCCGCGTCGGCCGCGACGACGCAACAGTGAGAACGCAGGTCATGGAACTCGGCGAGGGCCGGGTTAACGTGGTCTATGAGATCGTCGAAGGCGGGCGCACCAAAATAGCGCGCATCGACTTCAATGGTAACAACGCCTACGGTGATCGTCGTCTGGCGGAAGTGATCTCCACAAAGCGTTCGTCTATCCTTTCTTTCCTCATGCGCGACGACGTCTATGACGAGAACCGCCTGCGGGCCGACGAGGAAGCGCTTCGTCGCTTCTACTACAATCGTGGCTACGCCGACTTCCAGGTGATTTCGGCGACCGGCGAACTCGACGAATCCAAGAACGAGTATGTGGTTTCGATCACCGTCGATGAGGGCCAGCGCTACAGGTTTGGGGATATCGGCATCGAAAGCACCATCGAGGGCGTTGACGGCGAGTCACTGCGTTCTCTGGTCAAGACGCATTCCAACGACGTCTACAGCGCCGAAGATGTGGAAGATTCCATCATTGCTCTGACCGAGCACATGGCGGGGCTAGGCTACGCCTTCGCGCAGGTGACGCCGCGCGGCGACCGCAATTTCGAGAACCATACGATTTCGGTCGTCTATACGATCGATCAGGGCCCGCGCACGTATGTCGAGCGCATCGAGATTCGCGGCAATGCCCGCAGCCGCGACTACGTGGTCCGCCGTGAATTCGATATAAGCGAAGGCGACGCGTTCAACCAGGTCCTGATCCAGCGAGCGAAGAAGCGGCTGGAAAGGCTTGGTTTCTTTGAAACTGTCGAAATTTCGACGGCTCCCGGTTCGCAGCCCGATCAGGTGATCCTTGTCGTAGATCTCGTGGAGAAGTCGACCGGCGAATTTTCGGTCGGCGCCGGCTACTCGACGGGCGGCGAAACATCGGGTCCCTCGGTCGAAGGCGCCATTACGGAGCGGAACTTCCTGGGGCGTGGCCAGTACATCAAGTTCTCGGCCGGCGGTGGGAGGAATTCGCGCGACTTCACGCTCTCCTTCACAGAGCCTTATTTCCTCGGCCGCCGCATTTCGGCGGGTTTCGACATCTACCGGCAGTCGCGTGACTATACCAACTATGATAGTGAATCGACGGGCGCGACCGTTCGTTTTGGACTGCCAATCACCGAGGCGCTGAGCAGCCAGCTGGCATATAACTACTCTGTGTCGGAGTACGATTTCACCGACGGCTGCGACGTCAACCAGGATGGTATTGTCGTGCCCGGCTCGGGCGAATGCGACGTATCGCGCGCCATCATCGATGCGGTGGAGGACAGCCCGTGGACGAAGTCGTCCGTGAGCGGAAGCTTGTTCTACAACACCATCGACAATATGAAGGACCCGCATGCCGGCCTGTATGCGACCTTCACGACCGAGTATGCGGGCCTCGGTGGTGATGCCAACTTTGTCAAGCTTACTGGCCGCGGCACGTACTATCACACGCTGTCGGAGGAGATGAATATCGTCGGCCTGATTACCGGGGGCGCCGGTTATGTTGCCGCAACCACAGATGAAGGGCTGCAGGTGTTCGATCAGCTCAAGAACAGCGATCGCATCATTCGCGGGTTCGAATACAATGGCATCGGTCCGTTCGATCCTTTTACGCTGGAGCATCTCGGCGGCACGACATATTTCAACGCTACCGCAGAGGCGCAATTTCCCCTGCCGCTGCTGCCGGAAAGCCTTGGTCTGAAGGGCGCCGTATTCGCAGACGCCGCGACGGTCTACGGCAGCGACTTGAACGATATCGTGGTGGCCGGAACAGACATGGAGTGGCGGGCTTCCGTCGGCGCCAGCCTCATCTGGGCATCTCCGTTCGGACCGCTGCGTGTCGACTATGCGGTTCCGGTCAAGAAGTTGGACACCGACGAAGAGCAGAATTTCAATTTCGGTATCTCGACACGCTTCTAAGGTGTCCGAGTTGTGTGCTTCCGGGCCCGCTTCAGGCCCGGAAGAAAAGGCTCATATGACAGACCCGGTCTTTTTTGCGCCATCACGCCGGTTGTCCGCCGCTGAGATAGCCACCTTGACCGGCGCGCGGTTAGCCGATTCCAGCGGTTCGGATGTGGTTATAACCAACATTGCGTCGGCCTCGGTCGGCGGTGAGGGCACGCTCATCTATGTTGACGGCAAGCGCAACGCCAGCCTCCTCGAGGGGCGGGCCGCTGCGGCAATTCTTTGCACCGACGACGTCGTAAAGCTGGTTCCTGCCGGCATGGCGGTTCTTGTGACGCCGCGACCACAGCAGGCTTTCGCCCAGATCGGGCGGCTGCTTCATCCTGGCGCCGCCAGCCCGCTCACCCTCACTGGAGAAACCGGCGTATCACCAGGGGCTCACGTTTCGAAGAATGCGCTCGTCGAAAAAGGGGCAATCATCGAAGCCGGGGCGACGGTCGGGCCCGGAACCGCGATTGGCAGCGGCACGATCGTTGCGCCAAATGCGGTTGTGGGAGCGGGTACCCAGATCGGGCGCGATTGCTTCATAGGACCAGGAGTGAGCGTCCGGTACGCACTGCTCGGCAACCGGGTTGTGATCCATGGCGGCGCTCAGATCGGGCAGGACGGCTTTGGTTTTGTTGCCGGCGCTCGCGGTCCGGAGCGGATACCGCAGATCGGACGCGTCGTTATCCAAGATGACGTCGAAATCGGGGCCAACACGACCGTGGACCGTGGCGCTATGGCCGACACGGTCATTGGCGAGGGCACCAAGATCGATAATCTGGTGCAGATTGCCCATAACGTCCGGATCGGACGCGGCTGTATCATCGCCGGCCACTGCGGGCTTTCGGGCTCGGTAACCCTTGGAGATTTCGTGATGCTCGGCGGCCGCGTCGGCATCGCCGATCACATTACGATCGGTTCGTTTGCCCAGGTTGCAGCCTCGGCGGGCCTGATGCATGACATCCCGCAAGGTGAACGTTGGGCAGGGTCTCCGGCCCGTCCCATGCGGGAATTCTTCCGCGAGGTTGCAGCAATCCGCGGCTTGACCAAGCCCAGAAAGGGGGAAAACGATGGCTGATAGTGCCGGAGCCGTCCTCGAAACGGTCGACATCATGCAGCTTATGAGGCTTCTACCTCATCGTTACCCTTTTCTGCTGGTCGACCGCATCATCGAGATCGACAGCGACAACTCCGCAATCGGCATCAAGAACGTGACGGTCAACGAGCCGCATTTCCTGGGCCATTTCCCTGAACAGCCGGTCATGCCGGGCGTCCTCATCATCGAGGCCATGGCGCAGACCGCCGGCGCCATCTGCATCAAGAGCGCCGGGACGGACAAACCCTCGCTCGTATATTTCATGACGATCGACAACGCGAAATTTAGGCGGCCGGTCATGCCGGGAGACCGGCTTGAAATTCATGTCAAAAAGCTAAAGAAACGCGGCAATATCTGGAGATTCGCCTGCGAGGCATTGGTCGATGGAGCCAAGGCAGCGGAGGCGGAAATTTCCGCGATGATGTCTCCCAAACAGGCCGGCTGATCGGCGAAGATAGATGAAATCAGAAACCTTCATTCACCCGATGGCCGTCGTGGAATCCGACGCCAGACTTGGGGCAGGGGTCCGCATCGGTCCCTTCTGCCATGTGAGCGCCGATGCGACCATCGGCGACAATGTCGAGTTGATGAGCCATGTCGCCGTCGTCGGCGCAACGACTATCGGCGAGGGTACCAAAGTGTTTCCGCAAGCCGTTCTGGGCGCAATTCCACAGAACGCGAAACACAAGGGCGGCCGCACGACCTTGGTGATCGGTCGGAATTGCACGATCCGCGAAGCAGTGACAATGCATGCAGGCACCGACACCAGTCGCGGTGAAACCATCGTTGGCGACAATGGCAATTTCCTCGCATATGCCCATATCGCGCATGATTGCATCGTTGGCAAAAATGCCACGTTTGCCAATGGCGCGACGCTCGGCGGGCATTGTGACATCGGCGACTACGTCAACATCGGCGGGCTCACAGCCGTTCATCAGTTTGTGCGCATCGGCAACAATGCCTTTCTTGGCGGCTGCTCGGCGATCCTCGGCGATGTCATTCCGTACGGCATTGTTGCTGGCAACCGTGCGAAACTGCGCGGGCTGAATATTATCGGGATGAAACGCTCCGGAATGTCGCGCGCGGATATTTATGCCTTGCGCAAGGCCTACCGGATGATTTTTGAGCGCACCCATCCGCTGGCCGAAAATCTGGCGCGCGCGAAGGCGGAATTTGTGGGCTCGCCCCTTGTTGATCAGATCATCTCGTTCATGGACGGCCGTGATAAGCGGAATTTCTGTGTTCCGCCCGTCGGTGGTACGAGCGATGACGGTGCGGATGACGAGGTCTGATCACGTCGCTTCGATGCTTGGCGCGAGCGATCGTGTCGCGCTGATCGCGGGCTCCGGACAATTGCCCGTGGACGTGGCAGAAGGCTTGGCAAATACCGGCAGGGAGCCTTTCCTGATCATTGTTGATGGGGAAGCCGTCGACAGAGCAGCGCTCGAGAGACACGAGCACAGGCGGCTGGCGATCGAGGAGATCGGCGAGCTGGTTCCCCTCCTCAAGCGGCATTGTATCACGCATGTTGTCATGGCTGGCGGCGTTACCCGGCGTCCCAACCTGTGGAAGATCAAATGGAGCCTCCCGCTCCTGCGCTTCCTACCGCGAGTCATCCATGCTCTGTCTCGCGGCGACAATGCCGTACTGAGCGCTCTTGTCACGCATCTGGAGCAGAACGGGATGACGGTTGTGGGCGCGCATCAGATCCTGCCCGATCTTTTGGCACGGCAAGGTGTGATGACCAAGGTTGGCCCTCAGCGGGCTGACAGGGGCGACATCGACGCGGCGCTTGAAGCCGCGCTTGCCATTGGCCGGCTTGATATCGGCCAGGCTGCTGTTGCGATTGGCGGCAGAGCTATTGCGCTTGAGGGCATCGAGGGGACCGACGGGTTGCTGGAGCGCGTAAGAGAATTGCGAAACAACGGCCGGATCGCCGGGAAAGAACGTGGCGTTCTGGTCAAATGCGCCAAGCCCGGCCAGGAGGTGCGCGCCGACCTTCCGACAATCGGTCCCGCAACGATTGAACATGCCCATGCCGCCGGACTTGTCGGCGTCGCGGTTGAAGCCGAACGCGCCTTCGTTCTCGAATTTGCCCGGACGATCGACCGCGCGGACGCCCTGGGCTTGTTTGTCGTTGGCCTTCCCAAGGTGCGATGACCATGACAAACGGCCGTCCTATCAAAGTTGCGATTGTCGCCGGTGAGGAATCGGGCGATCTGCTCGGCGCCGATCTTGTACGGGCACTTGAATCCGCATCGGGCCGCCATGTCGAACTGATGGGGGTCGGAGGCAGACACCTCCAGGCGATGGGGCTCGACAGTCTTTTCGACCCCGCGGCAATATCACTCATGGGGGTTTCGGCAATTGCAAAGGACCTGCCGCTGCTGATCGCGCGCATCCGCAGGACGGCCAAGGCGATCGCCGACGCCGCGCCGGACTGTCTGATCACGATCGACAGCCCTGAATTCACCTTACGGGTTGCGAAGAAAGTCCGCGAAAGAAACCCTTCTATCCCAATCATCCACTACGTTTGCCCAAGCGTGTGGGCTTGGCGGCCGTCGCGCGCGGCGGAAATGCAGCCCTATGTGGACCACATCCTCTGTATCCTTCCCTTCGAAGTCGATGCGTTGATCCGCCTCGGTGGCCCACCGGGGACGTATGTGGGCCATCGCCTCACGCATGACACGGGGATCTTGCACGCGGCTCACCTCCAGTCAGACCGGTTCAAGCCGGCGTCGCACGATGAAAAGACGCTGCTGATCCTGCCCGGCTCCCGCAAGAGCGAGGTAAGAGGCCTGGCGCCGGCATTTGGGGAAACGATCAAGTTATTGTCAAAGCGCGGCCATAGGCTACGCCTGCTGCTGCCGACCGTCCCTCATGTCGCTGATGCGGTGGAGGCGGCGACAAAGAAGTGGCCGCAGCACCCAGAGATCATCCTCGACCCGGTGCGCAAGTGGCAAGCCTTCGGTGAAGCAGACGCCGCGCTCGCGGCATCGGGAACCGTATCGCTGGAACTTGCGCTTTGCCGTGTGCCGTTGGTGGCCTGCTACAGGTCGGATCGTCTGATGCGGCTTTTCATGGGCCTCATCACCACATGGTCCGCCTCGCTGCCCAATCTGATCGTCGACCGGGTGATCGTGCCTGAATATTACGACATGTTCATCCGGCCGGGCATGCTTGCCCGTCAGATCGAGCAGTTGATGACGATGGACAGCGACCTAAGACGCCTTCAGTTGAACGGTTTCACCGAGGTCAAGAAGCGCATGGCGACGTCTCGACGCGCCGGGGCAGTAGCCGCCGATGTGGTGCTCAACCATCTTCGGGAATCGTAAAAAAACGTGCGCCCGGCGGGTGCCAGGCCGTTCTGGCCTTGTTGTTTCCAGTTTCTCTCGATCACGTAAGGGGCGCAGGTACGTTTGCGCGAGTTCAGCCCTTGATCACGCCGCCGTACCGTAGAGATCGTAGGCATCCGACCGGTCGATTTTCACCGTGATGATATCGCCGACACGCAACGGCCGTCGCGACTGGATGTGCACGGCGCCGTCGATCTCCGGCGCGTCATACTTGGTGCGGCCCTTGCCGGCGTTACCGTGTGCTTCGTCGACGATGACCGGCATACGCTTGCCGACTTTCTTCCGAAGCTGAGCGTCCGAAACTTTCTGTTGGCGCGCCATGAAGCGGTGCCAGCGCGCTTCCTTGATCTCATTCGGCACTTCCGGAAGGCCGAGGTCATTTGAGCGCGCGCCCTTGACCGGTTCGTATTTGAAGCAGCCGGCGCGGTCGATCTTCGCCTCGTCCAGCCAATCGAGCAGCAGCTCAAAATCTTCCTCGGTCTCACCGGGAAACCCGACGATGAAGGTCGACCGGACAGCAAGATCGGGGCAGATTTCACGCCAGCTACGAATGCGGTCCAAGGTTTTCTCGTTATGCGCCGGCCGCCGCATGTTTCTCAGTACCTGCGGAGAGGCGTGCTGGAACGGAATATCGAGATAGGGAAGGATCTTACCCTCCGCCATGAGCGGGATGACATCGCCCACATGCGGATACGGGTAGACATAGTGCATGCGCACCCATATGCCCATCTCGCCGAGCTCGCGCGCGAGATCGAGGAATTTCGCCTGGACCTCGCGTTCTTTCCATTTGCTCGACTGGTACTTGATATCGATACCGTAAGCGCTTGTATCCTGGGATATAACGAGGATTTCCTTGACCCCGGCGGCGGCTAGCCGCTCGGCTTCGCGGAGCACATCGGCAGCCGGCCGCGAGACCAGATCGCCCCGGAGCGCAGGGATGATGCAAAAAGTGCAGCGGTTGTTGCAGCCTTCGGAAATCTTCAAATAGGCATAGTGGCGCGGCGTCAGCTTTACGCCCTGGGGCGGGAGAAGATCGACATAGGGATCATGCGCGGGAGGCGCCGCCTGGTGGACTGCCGCCATCACGCTTTCGTAAGCCTGTGGTCCGGTGATCGCCAGCACGTTCGGATGTTTCTCGCGAATGACCTCCGGTTCGGCGCCGAGGCACCCGGTGACGATGACTTTGCCATTCTCCGAAAGCGCTGAGCCGATGGCGTTCAGTGACTCGTCGCGCGCGGAATCCAGAAAGCCACAGGTATTGACCACGACGAGGTCGGCGCCGTCATGCTTGCGCGCAATCTCGTACCCTTCCGCGCGCAGCCTCGTAATAATGCGTTCCGAATCCACCAGGGCCTTCGGACAACCAAGGCTGACGAAACTGACGCGAGGGGCGGACATCTGGCGGGCTTTCTGATCTATTAGGGACGGCCGCGGCGCAGTAACACAGTTTCGCCGGCTTGTAATCATCGCGGAACCCGCAGAGGGGAGGCATCGATGACAACGCTTGGCGTCGCCGCTATCGGCCATGTAGCGCTGGAAGTGGCGGATATCAGGCGCTCGCTCGAATTTTATCGCGATCGGCTGGGCTTTACTGAAATGATGCGGCTGAACCATGAAGACGGTACTTTGTGGCTCGTTTACCTGCGGATCAGCGACACGCAATTCCTCGAATTGTTTCCCGGCGGCGAAGGGGATCGCGCGCCCGGCGGCGACGTGACCGCGCTCAACCACTTCTGCCTGGAATGCGATAATTTGGACGCCACTGCGGCAGCGCTACGCGACCGTGACATTCGGCTGACGGTTGAACCCAGGACGGGTGCGGACGGTAATCAGCAGTGCTGGATCGAGGATCCGGACGGGAACCGAATCGAGTTCATGCAGATGTCCCCGCAAAGCATGCAGGCAGAAGCGATACGCCGGTTACGAGGCAGTTAATCCCTGGGTGCCGGCAAGCCGAAGGATGCCGGGATCCCGAAGGATGTCAGGATTGCTCCGATAGACGAACAAATCAAAGCGAAGCCGATATGACGGGCCAGACTTCGAGCAAGCCTCGATAGATCATGTCGAGAGCGACGTACAGGATGATCAGCAAACCAACATAGGCAATCCACCGGTGGCGGTGGAGCAGACGCGCGATAAAGCTCGCAGCAAGCCCCATCAGCGCGATGGACAATATCAGCCCGATGATTAGAACCGTGAAGTGGTCCCGTGCAGCCCCGGCAACCGCAAGCACGTTGTCGAGTGACATCGAGACGTCGGCGATGACGATCTGCAGGGCCGCCTGACCGAGAGTCTTGCGCGGCGCTTTCCCAGAGATCTTGCCGTCGCGGTCGTAGTCAATATCGGAGAGCGCCTCGGTCGCTTCCTCTTCCTCTTCCTGAGAGGTTCGAAGTTCCCGCCACATCTTCCAGCATACCCACAAGAGCAGGATGCCGCCGACCAGAAGCAGGCCGAGAATCGCCAGCAGCTGAACTGTTATTGCAGCGAAGAAAATCCGCAGCACGGTAGCCGCAATCACGCCAATAAGGATGGCGCGTTTACGCTGCTCCGCAGGAAGGCCGGCCGCCGCAAGGCCGATGACGATCGCATTGTCGCCTGCCAGCACCAGATCGATGGCGATAACCTGGAACAACGCTGTAAGGCCGGCGGCGGTGAAGATTTCCATCGGACGTCGACCCTTTTCTGCAGTGGCGCGTGCGCACGCCGTACCGTGTGAACTTGTATCCCGTCAAGTGTGGTGCTGGCCGGTCGTCGGTCGTGATTTGCGCCCGTACCGTCACGAGCCCGGCGAAAAGCTGGCTATATAGAGCGCGGTCGGAGGATGTGAATTGTGTTTGGCAAGGAACTTGCCGATGCCCATCGCATGGAGACGCCCGGCGGGTTGCCTGTGGCGTGGTTGGGCTGACGCCCCGCCGGACGCGGCTGCGGGTCAATGAAGGGACGACCGCAGCTAGCCTATTACACGCCGGGGAGTGCTGAATAGATATGGGCAACCTTGCCTATTGCCTGCCGACATGCATCCGCGAGGATTGCCGGACGAAAGGGGTAATCCCGAGCACCAGCAAGGCAGCTTTCAGAGAAAGGCTTACGATTGACGCGCGCGCCTCCAATCTGCCCGAGCCATCGCAGGCACTACTGACAGACGTCTACCCATTCGGCGTCCACGAGTTCAGCAATCCGCTCAGGGGCAATCCGGACGGCTGCGTTGGTTGCGCCTGCCGCTGGGACAACCTCGGCAAATGCCAGGAGTGAGACGTCGCAATAGACAGGAAGCGGGGATGATAGTCCGAAGGGGCACACGCCGCCAACCGGATGGCCGGTCATTGCGACAACCTGGCCGGCATCCAGCATCCGGGGCTTGCCGTCAAACCTGTCCTTGAATTTCCTGTTGTCCAGCCGCGCCGTGCCGCTGGTCACAACGAGGACGACCTGCTCACCCACACGCAGGCATATCGTCTTGGCGATCTGAGCGGGGGTTACGCTATGAGCGTCGGCAGCCAGCGATACCGTGGCGGAGCTGGCTTCCGTTTCAATGACTGTCAGATCGGGGGCTCGCTCGGCGAGGAAGGTGCGCACGCTGTCGAGGCTCATGGAATCAACATCCGCAATACAGGGGTCGATCTCCGTCTCGCCCATAGCACCCTCCGGCCTGCCACACGGAGGGGCTACAGCATCGGCCCGAAAATCGGAATCGATTTTCGGCAAGCACGATGCGTGGGTTCAAAGACATACAGCGTCCTTTGCGCGTCCGAAAGGACGCGCGGCGCGGTAACGGGTGGCGCTGGGGCGAGGATACTGCGAAACTCGCCGCCGTTGCCAACAACAATTCTATGCCCGAATCAGCTCTTTGATACCGTCTGCCACGAATTGGACTGCGAGTGCGGCGAGGATCACTCCTAGCAGCCTCGTCAGGATCGAGCGACCTGTCTGGCCAAGGATACCGTCAATTCGTTCTGCAAGGACAAATACGACGTAGGTCGATATCAGGCATAGAAGGATAATGCCGACGAGAGCGAGTTGAGCTGTCCAGCCACGGAAGCCGCCAGAGAGAAGTACTGTTGCCGAAATGGCGCCAGGGCCCGCAATCAGGGGGATCGCCAAGGGAAAGGCCGCAATGTTGTGGACCATATCCTTGGTGATCGCCACGTCGGAGATCTTCTCCTTACGGTCCTGGCGTTTTTCGAACACCATCTCAAATGCGATGAAAAAGAGCAGGAAGCCGCCGGCCACGCGAAAGGCAGGCAGCGTGATGCCAAAAATCGCCAGGATCGAAGCTCCCGCCACGGCAAAGACGGCGAGCACGCCGAAGCCGATGATGCTGGCGCGAATGGAGACCTGCTGGCGTTCATCGCGGTTCATGCCTCGCGTGACTGCCAGGAACAGCGGCGCCAGCCCGGCCGGATCGATGGTCACAAGCAAGGTCACGAAAGCATTGAAAAGACTGTCATAGCTCGGCATCGAAATCCCCCGCAGGCGCGGTCAAGCTACCGCGATCCGCGATGGTTCGCCAGTCGTTGAACCCATCGCAGGTTCGACCTGCCGCCTCGATTTCTCTACCGCTCAGATTGTCTCAAAGATTTTGGACGTGATGAAGCAGAGGATAATCGTCCCACAAAGGTCTCCGAGGGCAGAAACGCTGCGGAGACACGCTGTCGCACGGCGGCGTGGATCTCCTATCTATTTGAATTTTCAAGATAAATCAACATGTCAAAAAGGTAAGGATCATTGGAGAAGTTGGAGCGTTTCCTATATAAAGTCGAAGTGATTCCTATCCTGATCGTGATCCAATTTGACTGACCAGAAAACACCGCGCGGGGCCGATGGCGGCCCATCCGGCATAGAGCCGATTTCCATTGTCGAGGAGATGCAGCGCTCCTATCTCGATTATGCGATGAGCGTAATCGTAAGCCGCGCATTGCCTGATGTGCGGGATGGCCTGAAACCTGTGCATAGGCGCATTCTCTATGCTGCCTTCGAGAGCGGGTACCACTGGAACCGCAAGTATGTGAAGTCGGCCCGGCCCGTCGCCGACGTGATGGGTAAATACCATCCCCACGGCGACGCCTCGATTTATGACGCACTCGTTCGCATGGCCCAGGATTGGTCGATGCGCGTTCCGCTGATCGATGGCCAGGGCAATTTTGGCTCGATCGACGGCGATCCGCCGGCGGCGATGCGGTACACAAAGTCCCGCCTCACCAAAGTGGCGCATGATTTGCTGGAGGATATCGACAAGGAAACTGTCGATTTCCAGACCAACTATGATGCGTCGGACGAGGAGCCGCGCGTTCTGCCGGCGCGATTCCCCAATCTGCTCGTCAATGGCTCCGGCGGTATCGCCGTTGGCATGGCGACGAATATTCCGCCGCACAATCTGGGCGAAGTGGTCAACGGTGCAATCGCGCTGATCGACAACCCGGCGATGGAACTGCCGGAACTGATGGAGATCATACCTGGCCCCGATTTTCCGACCGGGGGCATCATTCTCGGCCGATCGGGAATCTACAGCGCGTATTCGACTGGGCGCGGCTCGATCCTGATGCGCGGCAAAGTCGGCATCGAAACGATCCGCGGCGACCGCGAAGCAATCGTGATCACCGAAGTGCCATACCAGGTGAACAAGGCCTCGATGATCGAGAAAATGGCCGAACTGGTGCGCGATAAGCGCATTGAAGGCATTTCCGACATTCGCGACGAGAGCGACCGGCAGGGCTATCGCGTAGTGGTGGAACTGCGGCGGGACGCCGTCGCCGATGTGGTGCTCAACCAGCTCTACCGTTATACACCGCTGCAGACCTCCTTCGGCGCTAACGTGGTCGCGCTGAATGGCGGCAAGCCTGAAGTGCTGACGCTCATTGACATGCTGAAGGCCTTCATCGCCTTCCGCGAAGAGGTGATCAGCCGGCGTACGAAATTCCTTCTTAAGAAAGCGCGCGAGCGGGCGCATGTGCTGGTGGGCCTCGCGATCGCCGTCGCCAACATCGACGAGGTCATCAAGCTCATTCGCAGCGCGCCGGATCCGCAAACGGCGCGCGAACAGTTGATGGAGCGCCGGTGGCCTGCCGCCGATGTGGAGGCGCTGATCCTGCTGATCGACGATCCGCGCCATAGGATCAACGAGGACGGCACCTACAACCTCTCTGAAGAACAGGCGAGGGCGATCCTGGAGCTCCGGCTGCAGAGGCTGACCGCGCTCGGCCGGGACGAAATCGCCGATGAGTTAAACACCATTGGCGTCGAAATCTCGGACTATCTCGATATCCTCTCTTCGCGCGCGAGGATTCAGCAGATCGTCAAGGACGAGCTCGCCGCCGTGCGAGACGAATTTGCCACGCCCCGCCGCACCGAGATCGCTGAAGGCGGCGCGGACATGGAAGACGAGGACCTGATCCAGCGTGAGGATATGGTCGTCACCGTCAGCCATTCAGGCTACATCAAGCGCGTGCCGCTTTCGCTCTACCGCGCGCAGCGCCGCGGCGGTAAAGGTCGCGCCGGCATGTCGACCAAGGACGAGGATTTCGTCACTCGTCTGTTCGTCGCGAATACGCACAACCCGGTGCTTTTCTTCTCGTCGCGAGGGATCGTATACAAGGAAAAGGTGTGGCGTCTGCCCATCGGAAATCCGCAGTCGCGCGGCAAGGCGTTGATTAATCTCCTGCCGCTTGAGCAAGGCGAGCGGATTACAACGATCATGCCGCTGCCGGAGGACGAGACGAGTTGGAGCGAGCTTGACGTCATGTTTGCGACGACGCGCGGTACTGTGCGTCGCAACAAGCTGTCGGATTTTGTGCAGGTCAATCGGAATGGCAAGATCGCCATGAAGCTCGACGAGGCAGGCGACGAAATTCTTGGCGTGGAGACCTGCACCGAGAATGACGACGTTCTGCTCACAGCCGCCTCCGGCCAGTGCATTCGCTTTCCAGTAAGCGACGTGCGCGTCTTCGCCGGCCGCAACTCGGTTGGCGTCCGCGGCATTTCGATGAGCGAAAGCGATCGTGCTATCTCCATGGCTATCCTGGAGCACGTCGACGCGGAAGCGCCCGAGCGTGCCGCCTACCTGAAGCGGTCAGTGGCCGAGCGCCGCCTGATGAGCGGCGATGATGAGGAAATCGCGCTGACGAATGAGGAAGTCGGTGAAGAGGCCAACCTCACGGACGAGCGATACGATTTTTTCAAGCAGCACGAGCAGTTCGTACTTACGGTAACTGAATATGGTTACGGCAAGCGCTCATCTTCGTACGACTTCCGGCTGACCGGGCGGGGTGGCAAGGGAATTCGGGCAACGGATGTCTCGAAAACGGCGGAGATCGGTCGGCTGGTCGCGACTTTCCCGGTCGGGAACGAGGACCAGATCATGCTTGTCTCGGATGGCGGGCAGGTGATCCGCGTTCCAGTCAACGGCATTCGTGTTGCCAGCCGTGCCACTAAGGGCGTGACCATTTTCAACACCGCGGAGAATGAGAAGGTTGTGTCGGTCGAGCGTATTTCCGAGCCGCAGGGCGAGGAGGATGGGAACGGGGACGCGGATCCTTCCAAGGAAGCCAACAGCGAAGGCTAGTGGTCCAATTCTAACATTCGCATCCCATTGATACAGGCCATTCTGGCGAATGTTAGATCAAAGGACCACTAGCAAACTATGATTCTTCGTGGAACTTTGAATTTGACATTTGCAATGGACGCCTGATGTCAAATGGGATGCGAATGTCAAATTCGTTCCACTAGGCAAATAGTCCCGAATGATGTGGCCGAGAAAATTCCTTGGCTACATTCTCAGTGCCGGCCGAACCGGGCCACGTGATCGTCGCGGTCATCCATTCGGATGCGCTGAGATTCGTAATGGATGCCGACAGCCGTTGCGATGAGCATCCCGACGGTCATTGCGGCGGCGAGCATGAAAATCATCATGGCTTTGTTCTCCTGTCGCAGTAACGAACAAACGCCGATTGAGTTTCATTGTCTGTGAGGAAAGTCACACCTTTTCACCTACCTTTCCGCACGGGAGTCACTTACTGCCGTTGTGCTCAAGCGTCCGAATTGCCTTTAGTCACAGACGCCGCTAGAACCGCGTCCCATGACAGAGCGCATCGCCATTTACGCTGGTTCCTTCGACCCGCTGACGAATGGGCATCTCGACGTCCTCAAGGCGTCGCTTGCCGTCGCGGACGTGGTATTCGCCGCTGTCGGGATCCAGCCCAACAAGACGCCGCTGTTTTCCTTTGAGGAGCGCGCCGTGCTGATCGAGAGCGCTGCGGCCGCCGAATTCGGAAAGGATGGCAAGCGCATCCGCGTCGTTTCGTTCGCAGGGCTGGTCATCGACGCAGCAAGGAAACACGGCGCGTCGATCATGATCCGCGGGCTG
The DNA here is from genome assembly GCA_963735385.1 of uncultured Alphaproteobacteria bacterium. Classification (GTDB taxonomy): domain Bacteria; phylum Pseudomonadota; class Alphaproteobacteria; order Rhizobiales; family Rhizobiaceae; genus CAVTKY01. The sequence goes on from CAVTKY010000027.1 coordinate 49,140, forward strand.
CGGGACGGCACTGATCTCGACTATGAGATGCAGATGGCCGGCATGAACGAGACGATGGCGCCCGAATTGCAAACTGTATTCTTGCCGGCAAGCCCCTCGGTTCGAACGATTACCGCCACACTTGTTCGTCAGATAGCCTCGATGGGCGGCGATATCCGTCCTTTCGTACCTCAGCCCGTTGCCGAAGCGCTGAAGGCGAAATTTGCAAAGTGAACCTGGAGAAGTCCATGCAGCTTAGAAAGCTAGCCTCTTCCTTCGTCGTTTTCGCCGGCCTTTGGGTCGGGTCGGCCGCTGCACTCGCAGCCGACCCGGAAAACACCATGATCATTACGCTCAAGGACGGAGACGTGACGATTGCGCTCAGACCCGACCTGGCCCCCAAACATGTGGAGCAGATCAAGGCGCTGGTCCGGGAGGGGGCCTATGACAATGTGGCTTTCCATCGCGTGATCGATGGCTTCATGGCGCAGACCGGGGACGTCCAGTTCGGCGACATGAGTGGCGGCTATGACGCGGGGCGCGCCGGAACCGGAGGTTCCAAGCGGCCGGATTTGCCGGCGGAATTTTCGCAGGAGCATTATGTGCGCGGAACTGTCGGTATGGCGCGCGCGCAGAGCCCGAGACTCCGGCAACTCGCAATTTTTCATCACGTTCGCGCCCGCGCCGCCACTCGATGGGCAATACACGGTCGTCGGCAACGTCGAAAGCGGCATGGAACTGGTCGACAACATCAAGAAAGGCGATCAGGCACAGAACGGCGTGGTGAGCGACCCCGACCGCATGATCAAGGTCCGCATAGCAGCGGACGGCAAATAAGCAATGAAAGGAATTGGCGAATGGCCGAGATCAAGGATCCTGAAAACACCATCCTCATGGAAACCACCAAAGGGAAGGTCGTCATTGAGCTCTTTCCGGATTTAGCGCCCGGCCATGTCGACCGCATCAAGGAACTGACCCGCGAGGGGGCTTATGACGGAGTGGTGTTCCACCGCGTGATCGACGGCTTCATGGCGCAAACGGGTGATGTGAAGTTCGGCAAGTCCACCGGGTCGTCCTTCAACCCGTCGCGGGCTGGCATGGGTGGATCGGAAAAGCCGGATTTGAAGGCCGAGTTCTCCAATGTCAATCACGCGCGCGGCACCTGCTCGATGGCCCGCGCACAGAATCCGAACTCGGCAAATTCCCAGTTCTTCATCTGCTTCGACGACGCCGGATTCCTGAACCGTCAGTATACGGTTTGGGGCCAGGTCATCGAGGGCATGGACAACGTCGACAAGATCAAGCGGGGCGAGCCGGTCCAGGACCCCGACAAGGTCGTATCCATGAAGATCGCGGCAGACGCAGCTTGACGACGCTAGTGGTCCGATTCTGACGTTTGCGTCCCGCCGATACGGTCCGCTCAAGCAAATGTTAGCGTCGAAAGGACTACTAGCAAGTATATGATTCTAGTGGAACTTTGACTTTGACATTCGCACGGACCGCCTCATGTCAGATGGGATGCGAATGTCAAATTCGTTCCACTCGCCTCCCTCTTGTCGGGAGGTCGCTGAGCGAAGCGGTGCGGGGGTAAATCGGCCTCGCCATCCGCCATCTCCTTTCTCGGACATCTGTCCCGTGACACTTTTCGCAAACACGTCCACCCGCCCGGCAGCATGGCCGGGCGACCTTCCCAAACGGGGGAGGTAGGAGTGCGCGTCGATCTCTTTGATTTCGAGCTGCCGGAAGACCGCATCGCGCTTCGTCCCGCCGAACCGCGCGATGCGGCGCGGCTGCTTGTCGTGCGAGACGGAATTCCGTTTCAGGACCGGGGGGTACGCGACCTTCCTCAGTTGCTCAATCCAGGTGATGTGCTTGTATTCAACGACACGAAAGTAATTCCGGCAAAGCTCAAGGGCATCAGAGAGCGTGGCGAGGCCGTGGCGCAGGTCGACGCTACGTTGCACATGCGCATGTCTCCGGACCGGTGGCTGGCATTTTTTCGCCCGGCAAAACGCGTTGTAGCCGGCGATCGCATTCGTTTCGGCCATGACAGCAACGCGTGCCTCCTTGGCGCGCTCGACGCAACCGTCTTGGAGAAGGGGCAGGCGGGAGAGGCGCTGCTCGCCTTCGACCTTTCGGGAGCTTTTCTCGACGAGGCCCTGCATGCCGTCGGCCATATTCCATTGCCGCCCTACATCGCATCGAAACGTGCGGAGGATGAACGCGACCAGGTAGACTATCAGACGATTTATGCACGCGATGAGGGTGCGGTCGCGGCGCCTACGGCTGGATTGCATTTCACGCCCGAACTCTTCGCGTCGCTGGATCAGCGTGGGATCGAAAGGTGTTTTGTGACGCTACATGTCGGGGCGGGCACTTTCCTGCCGGTAAAGGCAGACGACACGAAGGACCACCGGATGCATGCGGAGATTGGCCATATTTCGCCGGAAGCCGCTGAAACACTGAATGCGGCGAAGGCTCGCGGCGCACGCATTGTGGCCGTAGGCACCACATCGCTCAGGCTTCTAGAAAGCGCGGCGCAGAAGGATGGAACCATAGAAACATGGTCCGGCCCGACTGATATCTTCATCACACCGGGCTACTGCTTCCGCACGGCCGACGTACTGATGACCAATTTTCACCTGCCGCGTTCGACGCTGTTCATGTTGGTCTCCGCCTTCGCAGGCCTTGAAACCATGCGCGCAGCGTATCGGCATGCGATCGCCGGCGGATACCGGTTCTATTCCTATGGCGACGCGAGCCTCATTTTCAGGAACGACGATAGATGACGACTGCGTTCTCGTTCCGGCTGTTGGCGACGGACGGCAACGCCCGGCGTGGCGAAATCACGATGCCGCGCGGCACGGTCCGCACACCGGCCTTTATGCCGGTGGGTACTGGCGGCACTGTTAAGACAATGTACCTGGACCAGGTACATGCCCTCGGTTCCGATATCATCCTCGGCAATACGTACCATCTGATGCTTCGACCGGGGGCGGAGCGGGTCGCGAGGCTCGGCGGTCTGCATGAGTTCGCGCGCTGGCCCTATCCGATCCTTACCGACAGCGGCGGTTTTCAGGTGATGTCCTTGGCGCAACTGCGCAAGATCAGCGAGAACGGCGTGACGTTTCGCTCACATATCGACGGCGCGCCATACGAAATGTCGCCAGAGCGCTCGATTGAAATTCAGGGACTTCTGGATTCCGATATCCAAATGCAGCTCGACGAATGCACCGCACTGCCCGCCAAGGAAAAGGAGATCGAGCGTGCGATGGAGCTTTCGCTGCGCTGGGCGGATCGTTGCAAGGCGGCGTTCGGCGACCAGCCCGGCAAGGCGATGTTCGGCATCGTGCAAGGTGGCGACAATGCGGCGTTGCGGCAGCGCTCAGCGACATCCCTTACGGCGATGGATCTGAAGGGTTACGCCGTCGGCGGGCTCGCGGTCGGCGAGCCGCAAGAGGTGATGCTCGAAATGCTCGAGGTTACCTGTCCTGAACTGCCAATGGACAAGCCGCGCTACCTGATGGGCGTCGGCACTCCGGACGATATTCTGAAATCCGTGGCCCGTGGCGTCGATATGTTCGACTGCGTCATGCCGACAAGGGCAGGGCGGCACGGCCTTGCCTACACGCGCCGCGGCAAGGTCAATCTCCGCAACGCCCGCCATGCCGATGATCCTCGCCCTCTGGATGAGGAAAGCGACTGCCCTGCCACACGCGACTATTCCCGCGCCTATCTCCACCATTTGGTGAAGTCGGGTGAAACGCTGGGTGCGATGCTGCTCACCTGGAACAACCTCGCCTATTATCAGCGCCTGATGCGGGATATCCGTGATGCAATTGAAGCTGGCGCCTTCATGGAGCGGGCAGCGTTGATCACCGAAGATTGGGCGAGGGGTGATGTGCCGTCCTTGTAGAGGTGGAGCGATTTCAGGTTTCGGCCAGCAGGGACGACCAAGCCGGCGCCGCAATGCGATGGTAGCCGGAGCTTGTATCGTCTATGTGCTTAATGAGTTGGATGCGCGCAGGCTGACGCCGGTAATGCGGAACTTGCCGTCGGGCTGCAGTTCGAGCGTGTAGACGGCCTCGTAGTCGCGTCCGTCAGGTCCGACCAGCAATACCTGTTGAACGATTGAAGTCGCGCTCGATTCCTGGACTTTTCCGAACGCATAGTTTCGCGGCCTATAGACCGGTTAATAACCGCTGGTGACCATAGCCATGAAGGTCTCGAGTGTGGGAAATATCCGCCTCACGTTCGGCGCGGCATAGCCGTAGGCGGTGGCATCGTCGCCCGCCAAAAACGCCTTGATCTGGCCGTCGATGGTCTCTTGAGCGGCTTTGGTCTCTGCGTCGCCGGAAAGTGCCGGTGCGGCCGCGAGACTTGCAAGCAAGGAAAGAGCGAGCAATGCGGAGCGCATGACACATCCTTTCGTCCGCGGGTGTTGGCTCTACTTCCAGCCCTGCGGAATTCTCATTCAACCATAAAATACGAGATCGAACAGAAAGAGGTTTCGCCGGCGCCAAGGACAAACTTCAGATTTCCCGGCTGCTCAAGATCCGGGCACGGCGGCATGCGCGATGCCCGCATGTTGTGCATGAGACGCCCTATGCTTGGTCAGCCGCGGCAAGTGTCTCGCCAAGCACTCGATTGCGCTTGCTTTTCTCGGCAGCGCCAGTGAAATGGCGGCAATGGGAGATATACGTGGTAGCTTTTGACGAGATGCATCCCTACGATTCCGGGGTGCGGATTCCATATTCGGCTTACGATCGCTGGTTTCAGGCCCAAGACCCCGGCCGACTGACTGAAAAGATGCGCGACGCGGAGCGCGTTTTCCGAAAGACAGGCATCACCTTCGCCGTCTATGGCGAGGACGAGGCGGCAGAACGGCTGATCCCGTTTGACATTGTGCCGCGCATTATTTCCGGCGCCGAATGGCGGCGGATCACTCAAGGTATCGAGCAACGCGTTCAGGCCTTGAACGCCTTTCTCGACGATATCTATCATCGGCAGGAGATCCTCCGCTCTGGCCGCGTACCGAAGGACCTGATCGCGGCAAACGTGGCGTTTTTGCCCGAAATGATAGGAGTTCGGCCGCCGAAGGGCGTCTACACCCATATCATTGGCGTCGATATCGTGCGGATCAACGAGAACGAGTTCTACGTCCTCGAGGACAACGCACGCACGCCCTCGGGGGTCTCCTATATGTTGGAGAACCGCGAAACGATGATGCAGCTTTTCCCAGAGCTGTTTCAGCGAGTGAACGTGCGGCCGGTCGAAAACTATCCGCAGTTGCTCAGGCAGTCCCTGGCGGCCGTGAAGCCGGACAATGTGCAGGATGCTCCGCGCATAGCGGTGCTAACGCCTGGCAGCTTCAATTCCGCCTATTTCGAGCACGCCTTCCTCGCCGACCAGATGGGAGTCGAGCTGGTCGAGGGGCAGGATTTGCGTGTCGTGGATGGTCGCGTCGCCATGCGCACGACCGAGGGCTACAAGCAGATCGACGTGCTTTACCGCCGCGTCGACGACTCTTTCTTGGACCCGTTGACATTCCGCCCGGATTCAACACTTGGCGTAGCGGGCATTATGGACGTCTATCGCGCCGGCAACATAACCATTGCCAACGCGCCAGGGACCGGCATCGCCGACGACAAGGCCATTTACTCGTATATGCCGGAGATTGTGGAGTTCTATACGGGCCGCAAAGCGATCCTGGGGAACATTCCAACGTGGCGCTGCTCCGAGCCCGACAGCCTGAAATACGTACAGGAGCACCTTGCCGAATTGGTGGTGAAGGAGGTCCACGGGTCTGGCGGCTACGGCATGCTGATCGGGCCTGCAGCGTCCAAGAAAGAGCTCCAGGAATTCGCCAAGAAACTGGCCGCGCGCCCGTCGAACTACATCGCCCAGCCCACGCTGTCGCTTTCGACTTGCCCGATCCTGGCCGAAAGTGGTCTTGCTCCGCGCCACGTCGATCTGCGGCCCTTCGTGCTCGTTTCAGACCGTATCCAGATCGTGCCCGGCGGGCTCACGCGCGTCGCTTTGAAGGAAGGCTCCCTGGTGGTCAATTCCTCGCAAGGCGGAGGTACAAAGGACACATGGGTGCTGGATGACTGAGGGGGCGACGACTGGTGCCAGTAGTTTGTTAAAGCAGATAGACGAATATGATGAAAAAGTTCGATTTTCGCCGCCAGCCGCTCACCACCCAACTCGCGTTTCTGGTCATTCCTATTTCGATGCCGAGGTGACCTCACATGCTTCTTGGGCGCACGGCTAACGGCCTCTACTGGATGAATCGCTATATCGAGCGGACCGAGAACATGGCTCGCTTGCTCGATGCAGGCCTGCGTATGGCGCTCACAAGATCGGGCAATTCATCGGAAGAATGGAAGTCCGTGCTGCTGAGTGCGGGCGCTGGCGAAACCTTTCACGAGCGATATGAGGAGATCGCTGCGGAGACGGTGTCGGACTTCCTGCTGCGCGATCCGACAAACGGCTCCAGTGTGATGTCGTCAATCGAGATTGCCCGAACCAATGCGCGCATGGTGCGCACCGCGCTGACTCGCGAGACATGGGAAAGCATCAACGAAGCCTGGATGGCCATGAAGCGGATGCTGGCAGCGCCCGTCGATCAGCGCGACCTGCCGAGCGTGCTCGATGCCATCAAACGGGAGACGGCGCTCATCCGCGGCTCTTTCTACGGCACTATGCTGAGGAACGAGATCTTCGATTTCTCTCAGTTAGGGACGTTCGTCGAGCGCGCGGACAACACAGCGCGAATCCTCGACGTGAAGTACTATGTTCTCCTTCCATCGATAGAATGGGTCGGATCAACCCTCGACAACTATCAGTGGGAGTCGATCTTGCGTTCGGTCGCCGCGCATCGGTCATATCGCTGGGTGTATGAGGCCGAATACCGTCCGGCCAGCATCGCGGACTACCTTATTCTCAATGGCCGAATGCCTCGCTCTCTCGCCTTCTGCTACCGGTTCATCGCGGAGCACCTGGAGTTTCTTGCTGAGGCTTATGGCGTCAGGCATCCCAGCCATACGATAGCCGCGCAGACCTCTGAAAAACTGAAAGTCGGCTCGATCAAGAGCATTTTCGACGCCGGCCTACATGAATTCCTTGTTGAATTCATTCGCGACAACAACAGGCTGGGCAACGAGATCGCTCAGGACTTCCGTTTCTACTGACGGCACGAGGAACCATGCGGCTCAGGATTACCCACCGGACCGAATACCGGTACGATGCGCCGGTTCCATATGCGCTCCAGCGGCTCCGGCTTGTGCCATATGGCGGCCCCAGCCAGTCGATCAGGGCATGGTCGCTCGCCATCGAGGGCGCAAGGGAAGAACTCTGCTTCACCGACCACTTCGGCAATGACACACGGCTGTTGAGCGTCGAGGGCGCGCCGCACGTCATCAGCGTTGAAGCTGTGGGCGAGGTCGAAACGCATGATACAGCCGGCGTGATGGGTCCACATCGCGGCTTCGCGCCGCTTTGGCTTTTCCAGAGTGGAACTCGGCTGACTGAAGCCGGCGAAGGGATTCGCGATTTGGCTGCGCAGATTGGCCCCGGCGCTGACCTTGAACGCCTGTACCTGCTGATGGGCGCAATTCGCGAGCGGGTTGCCTATACGATCGGCGCGACCGATGCCGGCACATCCGCCGAGGAAGCCCTCAAGCAAGGCACCGGCGTTTGCCAGGATCACAGCCATATCTTCATTGCCTCCGCCCGCCTGCTCGGCTATCCGGCCCGGTACGTCAGCGGCTACCTGATGATGGACCATGCGCTCGAACAGGCAGCTAGCCATGCCTGGGCAGAGGCCCACTTGGACAATCTGGGGTGGGTTGCGTTCGATATCGCGAACGGTATCTCTGCCGACGAACGCTATGTGCGCGTGGCGACAGGGCGTGACTACCGCGATGCCATGCCTGTATCGGGGATTCGCTTGGGGACCGCGGAAGAACAACTTGAAGTTCGCATCACGGTGGAGCAGTAGTCTCGGCGATTGCGGCATTTGCGGTAAGATTCGATGACATACTGTGTTGGGCTCAAGCTGGATCGCGGACTCGTGTTCATGTCGGACACGCGCACCAATGCCGGTGTCGACTCGATTTCCACGTTCAAGAAGATGCATGTCTGGGAAAAGCCGGGCGAGCGCGTAATCGTGCTTTTGACGGCTGGCAATCTGGCCACAACGCAAGCGGTGGTCAGTCTGTTGGACGAGCGTTCCAAGGCGGTTGCTGAGCGGGCGCCGACACTTCTCGAAACGCCCTCCATGTATCAGACGGCGCGCCTCGTCGGGAACACCGTCAAGGAAGTGATCGCCAGCCACGCCGATGCCGGCGAGAGGGCGGACTCCTATTTTAATGCGTCGTTCATCCTGGGCGGCCAGATCAAGGGCACTGAACCGCGCCTTTTCCAGATCTATCCGGAAGGCAACTTCATCGAGTTCGACCGATGACACGCCCTTTTTCCAAGTGGGCGAGACAAAATACGGCAAGCCGATCATCATCCGCGCTTACGACAAGGCGATGAGTTTCGCAGAGACGGCGAAGCTTTTGCTGGTGTCGTTTGATTCCACTTTGAAATCCAATCTCTCCGTGGGGCTGCCGCTCGATTTGATGTTCTATGAAAAGGGTTCATTCAAGGTCGGCTTCAAGAAGCGGATCGGGACAGATGATCCCTATTATAGAACGATTTCAGACGGTTGGTCGAACGCGCTCAAGAACGCCTTCAAGAGCTTGCCTGACTTTCCGGAAGGTTAGCGGCGCCAGTTTCGACTTTTATTTTGACCGTAGCCCGTTCGTGTCGATCCGAAGTCTATCGATCGTCGGGTCAGCTGCTCGCTGATTTGACTTCCTATCGCCTAAGACGATCTCTCGTTCGTATTTCGGTTGACGGGAGGATTGACTCTCATTGACTTTCGTTTTGGTATAGTTGTTCAAAAAACGAAAGTGGGGGATCCGCCATGTATCTTTCGCCGCGCCATTCCGAGATTATCCAGATGGCGAAGGACAGTGGCCGGGTGCTTGTCGATAACCTCGCCACACATTTTGCCGTGACGCCGCAAACGATCCGCAAGGATCTCAATGATTTATGCGATCAACGGCTTCTGACGCGTATCCATGGCGGAGCGCTTTTCCCGTCCGGCATCGAGAACATGGAGTATGAAGCACGCAGGAAAATTGCGGCCGAAGAAAAAGAAGCGATTGGAAAAGCTGCGGCAAAACTTATCCCAGACAACGCTTCACTATTCATCAATATCGGAACCACGACCGAGGCAGTCAGCAAAGCGTTACTCGATCATGCCGGCTTGATGGTTATCACCAATAACATCAATGTTGCCAACAGGATGCGGGTTTATCCGTCAATAGAGGTCGTTATCACTGGAGGAGTTGTGCGCGGCTCCGATGGTGGGATTGTCGGCGAGGCTGCGGTCGATTTCATCAAGCAGTTCAAAGTGGACTACGCGGTGATCGGAGCGTCCGCGATCGATCACGATGGCGCGCTGCTTGATTTCGATTTTCGTGAAGTGAAAGTCGCGCAAGCAATCATCGCCAATGCGCGGCAGGTCATCCTGGTTTCTGACTCAACCAAGTTCGAACGCACGGCGCCCGTCCGCATTGGGCACCTGTCACAAGTGGATACTTTCATTACCGATCGCTGCGACCTGGAGGCAGTGCGAAAGATCTGCCAGGACAACGAAGTCGAACTTATCGAAACGACGCAGTGAGGCAGGAGAACGAGGCCGCCTGGGATCACAAGATTTCGTTTGACATTCGTTCTTAGTTCGAAATAATCCGAAGACGCTTTCGGTAAAGCGCATGCATGTTGCAATGCGAAAGCGTTGGGGGAGAACTCGGTGGACGAAATCCGAGTCCATGACATCTTCGTGATCGGCGGAGGCATCAACGGTTGCGGCATTGCACGCGACGCTGCCGGCCGCGGCTATTCAGTCTACCTCGCCGAGATGAACGATCTGGCGAACGGGACGTCATCTGGTTCCACCAAACTTATCCACGGGGGCTTGCGCTATCTCGAGCATTACGAGTTCCGGCTCGTACGCGAATCCCTGATGGAGCGCGAAGTACTATGGCGCAACGCTCCTCACATCATTTGGCCGATGCGTTTCGTGTTGCCTCATGCCGCGGGCTTGCGTCCGGCATGGCTGCTCCGGCTTGGTCTGTTTCTCTATGACCATATCGGAGGCCGAAAGGCGCTGCCGGCGACGCGAACGCTCGATATGATGAGCGATCCGGCAGGCAAGCCGCTGAAGAGACTGTTCCGGCGGGCGTTCGAATATTCGGACTGCTGGGTGAACGACGCGCGCCTCGTGGTGCTGAACGCTCGCGACGCGGCCGATCGCGGCGCGACCATCCGGACGCGGGCCAAAGTCATCAGCGTGCGCCGCGCGGAAGGCTTGTGGACGATCGAAGTCGAGGATCAGCGTACGCGCCAAATCGACGAAGTAAGGGCGCGGCTGATCGTGAACGCCGCGGGTCCCTGGGTTGATGAAGTGCTTTCAACGGCGCTTGGCCAGGAGGACGTCCACAATGTTCGGCTCGTTCAAGGTAGCCACATCGTGGTGCCGAAAAGGTTTGATGACCCACGGGCGTATTTCTTTCAGAACAAGGATGGCCGGATCATCTTCGCCATCCCGTACGAGGACGATTTCACGCTGATTGGCACCACCGATCGCGACTATGAGGGCGATCCGAGCGGAGTTACGATCAGCGAGTCCGAGATGACGTATCTTTGCGAGGCGGCGAGCGAATATTTCGCCACGCCTCTCAAGTGCGAAGACATTGTCTGGACTTATTCAGCCGTGAGGCCGCTTTATGACGACGGGGCGTCCAAGGCGCAGGAAGCGACGCGCGACTATGTCCTGAAGGCTGATGGATCGGAAGGGTTGGCACCAATCGTCAATATCTTCGGGGGGAAGATCACGACCTACCGGCGGCTGTCGGAAGCCATGCTGGACAAGATCGAGAGCGTGCTTGGCGCGAAAGGCAAGCCGTGGACCGCTACAGCGCCATTGCCGGGTGGCGATTTTCCCGCGCAAGGCTTCGAGGCGGAGGTACGAAAGCTGAAATCCCAATATGCTTTCCTCGACCTTTCGCACGTCCGTCGGCTCGTGCGGCTCTATGGAACAAGGGCAAATTCCGTGCTTGGCTTGGCGAAGTCGAACGCCGATCTCGGAAGAAAGTTCGGCGCGGATCTTTACGAGGTGGAGGTCCGCTACCTGGTCGAGAACGAGTGGGCGATAACCGCGGAAGACGTCTTGTGGCGACGGACGAAGCGTGGCCTGCACGTAACTCGCGAACAGGCAGCGGTGCTGGGCGAATTCATGAGGGGACTGGGCAGCCGGCATCACGCCGCGGCGGAGTAGGGGAAGAGAGCGATGCTCGAGCTCAGGAACATTTCGAAGGTGGTCGCCGGCGCGACTCATATCAGCGACGTGACGTTGAAGCTCCAGCACGGCTCACTGAATATCCTCCTAGGGCCGACGCTCTCCGGCAAGACGAGCCTTATGCGGCTGATGGCTGGCCTTGATGTGCCAACCTCCGGATCTGTCTGGTTCGACGGCGTCGATGTCACGGGTGTGCCGGTGCAAAAGCGCAAGGTCGCGATGGTGTACCAGCAGTTCATCAACTACCCCTTGATGACCGTATACGAGAACATTGCCTCGCCGTTGAGGGTGGCGGGCGCCGACCGGGCAAGGATCGACCGGGAAGTTCGCCAAGCGGCCGCGCTGCTCAAATTGACGCCCTATCTCGACCGGACCCCGCTCAGCCTTTCGGGTGGCCAGCAACAGCGAACCGCGTTGGCCCGGGCCATCGCAAAAAATGCAGGGCTGGTGTTGCTCGACGAGCCGCTCGCCAATCTCGACTACAAACTGCGCGAGGAATTGCGCGCCGAACTGCCCAAAATCTTCGCGGAGACGGGTGCAATCTTCGTATACGCGACGACCGAGCCGCATGAGGCGCTTCTCCTCGGCGGCAATACGGCAACGCTGTCGGAGGGCCGCGTTACGCAGTTCGGACCCACCATTGACGTTTTCCGGAGGCCGAACGATCTGGTCACGGCCAAGACCTTTTCCGATCCGCCGCTGAATACGATCGTGCTTCGCAAAGCGGGCGCGGGCTTTGAGATGGAAGGCGGTGTCAGTCTGCCGGTCCCGTCGGAACTGGCTGGTATTGCCGACGGTCCCTACACCATCGGATTCCAGCCGCATCATCTTTCACTTGCGCGACCGACCGCCGGCGCTGTTATGGTGAACGCCAAGGTGACGGCGACCGAGATCACCGGCTCGGAAAGTTTTGTGCACCTTGACTTCGCTGATGCGCGCTGGGTGATGCTGGCCCACGGCGTCAAGTATTTCGAAGTGGACGAGATGGTCGATGTCTTCATCGATACCCGTCATCTGATGGTTTTCGATGGAGAAGGGCGCTCGGCCGTCTTTTCCTCGAAACTGGCAGCTTAGGGGGAAGCGATGGCTCGGATCGACCTCAATCATATCCGCCACACCTACGTCGCCGATCCGAAGACGGAAGCGGACTACGCACTGAAGGAGGTTCACACCAGCTTCGCCGACGGTGGCGCCTACGCGCTGCTCGGCCCGTCGGGTTGTGGCAAGACCACGCTGCTCAACATCATTTCCGGATTGCTGCGGGCCTCACATGGCCAATTGCTGTTCGATGGGCGCGACGTCAACAATCTATCGACGCAGGAACGCAATATCGCGCAGGTGTTCCAGTTTCCGGTCATCTACGACACCATGACCGTCTACGACAATCTGGCGTTTCCGTTGAGGAACCGCGGCGTTGCCGAGGCCGAGGTGGACCGCAAGGTACGCGAGATCCTCGAAATGATAGACCTCGAGGACCGTGCGACGAAGAAAGCGCGTAGGCTGACGGCGGACCAGAAGCAGAAGATCGCGTTGGGACGCGGCCTCGTGCGCTCAGACGTCAGCGCGATCCTGTTCGATGAGCCGCTGACCGTCATCGATCCACACATGAAGTGGGTGCTGCGGTCGCAGTTGAAGCAGTTGCACCGCCGCTTCGGCTACACCATGGTTTACGTAACGCATGACCAGACAGAGGCGTTGACCTTTGCCGAGAGAGTGGTGGTCATGTACGAAGGGGAAATCGTGCAGATCGGCACTCCCAACGATTTGTTCGAGCGGCCAAGCCATACGTTTGTCGGTTACTTCATCGGTTCGCCCGGCATGAATGTGATGCCGGTCGCGATCGAGGGCAGGACGGCGCGTGTCGGCAGTCAGACCATCGATTTGCCGGGGGGGCTGAAAAGCGCAACCGAGGGGACGACCGAACTCGGCATCCGCCCGGAATTTGTCCAGCTTGGCGAAAGCGGCATGCCTGTGACTATCACCAAAGTCGAGGACATCGGCCGACTGAAGATCGTGCATGCCAGCCTTGAAGGCCGGGACATAGCGGCGATTGTTCCCGAAGACGGCACCATCCCCGCCGATCCGCATATCCGGTTCAACCCCGGGGCCATCAGCATCTATGCCGATTCCCGCCGTGTCGAGTTGGGAGCCTGACGCCATGGAAAAGACCTGGAACAACAGGGCCTGGTTCATGGTACTGCCGGTCGTGTTGCTGGTCGCGTTCAACGCGATCATCCCGCTGATGACGGTCGTCAACTATTCGGTCCAAGAAACCTTCGGCGACAACGTCTTTTTCTTTCACGGCGTTGGATGGTTTCTCGACGTCCTCCGTTCCGATCGTTTCCACGCAGCACTTGGTCGACAAATCGCCTTCACCGCGACCATCCTAGTCATCGAAATCCCGCTGGGCGTGCTGATTGCCCTGACAATGCCGCGCAAGGGCTTTTGGGTTTCTGTCTGCCTCGTTCTAATGGCGCTTCCTCTGCTCATCCCCTGGAACGTTGTCGGTGCGATCTGGAATATCTTTGCGCTGCCCGACATCGGTCTGCTGGGGCGCGTGCTGAACGGCCTGGGTTTCGACTTCAACTATACGCGCCAGCCAGGCGATGCGTGGTTTACGCTCATTCTCATGGACGTTTGGCATTGGACCTCGCTCGTCGCGCTTCTCGCTTACGCCGGCTTGAGCTCCATTCCAGATGCTTATTACCAGGCAGCAAAGATCGACGGCGCATCGCGTTGGGCGGTGTTTCGCTACATCCAGCTGCCAAAAATGAAGCGCGTGCTGACCATCGCAGTGCTGCTCCGCTTCATGGACTCCTTCATGATCTACACGGAACCGTCCGTGCTCACCGGCGGCGGCCCGGGGAATGCCACAACCTTACTTTCAATTGACCTCGTGAAGATCGCGCTTGGCCAATTCGACCTCGGTCCGGCCGCAGCAATGTCGATCGTCTACTTCCTGATTATCCTGCTGTTTTGCTGGGTGTTCTACACCTTGATGATGCGTGACGAGGAGCAGTCATGACCGCGGCACCCGGGGAGCGCCTCTCGATGAGCGAGAATGCAGCGGCAGCACCCGCACTTACGAGCGGCGCGGTCACTGCTCAGCGCGAGCGGACAAGCGTAAAAATCAGCCTCGGGTGGTTGATACCGACCCTCTACATCCTGTTCCTGATGGTGCCGATCTATTGGCTCCTCAACATGTCGTTCAAGACGACCAACGAGATCCTGCGTGAATTCACTCTCTGGCCGCGCAATTTCACACTCGAGAACTATCACGAGATCCTGACCAACCCGGTCTGGTATAACGGCTACATCAACTCGATCACTTATGTCAGCATCAACACGATCATCTCGGTTAGTGTAGCACTGCCCGCTGCATACGCTTTCTCGCGCTACCGCTTTCTCGGTGACAAGCACCTTTTCTTTTGGCTTCTGACAAACCGGATGGCCCCGCCGGCGGTTTTCGCCCTGCCGTTTTTCCAGCTCTATTCGGCACTCGGCTTGTTCGACACGCCGATTGCGGTGGCGCTGGCGCATTGCCTCTTCAACATTCCGCTCGCGGTCTGGATCCTGGAAGGCTTCATGTCCGGCGTGCCGAAGGAAATCGATGAGACCGCTTATATCGACGGCTATTCCTTTCCGCGTTTCTTCGTGAAGATATTCATGCCGCTGATTGCATCCGGCATCGGCGTCGCTGCGTTCTTCTGCTTCATGTTCTCGTGGGTGGAGCTGCTTCTGGCGAAGACTCTCACCTCGGTCGAGGCAAAGCCGATCGCAGCGGTTATGACGCGAACGGCGAGCGCATCCGGCTATGAACTTGGGCTGCTAGCCGCGGCCGGCGCGCTGACCATCATTCCTGGCGCGGTCGTGATCTACTTCGTCCGCAACTATATCGCCAAGGGCTTCGCCCTGGGGAGGGTGTAATGGGTCTGACATGGATGGCGTGGACCTGGCAGACGGCCACGTTCTTCACGATCATCTTCCTGCTTCTGTGCGGGATGACGGTTTGGGAATTCGCATCGCCGGGAGGTGGGCCGCGTCGCGGGGTGCTCGGTCTCGACACCACGCGAGGCGACCGCCTCTTCATCTCGCTGCTGGGCAGCGCATTCATTAATCTTGCATGGCTCGGGTTGGTTGGCCCGAACCTCTCGTGGGCTCTTGGGCTCTCGCTCGTCTACGCTTTTGTGGTGTTCCGATGGGTCTGAGACTTTGGAGGAAGCCGGCCGCCGGCCGGAAATTTAATCGAATGGGAGGAATGAAATGAGGAGATTTCTGCTAGGAAGCGTCGCTGCATTCG
This sequence comes from uncultured Alphaproteobacteria bacterium, assembly GCA_963735385.1. Taxonomy (GTDB): domain Bacteria; phylum Pseudomonadota; class Alphaproteobacteria; order Rhizobiales; family Rhizobiaceae; genus CAVTKY01. The sequence goes on from CAVTKY010000027.1 coordinate 64,835, forward strand.
CCCTGATGGCCCCGACCTCATCATGGGCTGATATGGCTGCCGCCGAGAAATGGGTGAATGACGAATTCCAACCCTCGACGCTGTCCAAGGAGGAGCAGCTCAAGGAGATGGAATGGTTCATCAACGCCGCCAAGCCTTTCGCGGGCATGGAGATCAACGTCTTGTCAGAGGGCCCGCTGCCCACGCACGACTACGAGTCGGCGGTCCTCACCAAGGCCTTCGAGGAGATCACCGGAATCAAGGTCAATCATCAGGAGCTTGGCGAGGGCGAGGTCGTCCAGGCAGTGCAGACGCAGATGCAGACAAACCGCAATCTCTACGACGCCTACATCAATGACTCCGATCTGATCGGCACACATTCGCGCCTGCAGAGCGCCGTTAACCTGACTGACTGGATGGCAGGCGAGGGCAAGGACGTTACCAACCCGATGCTCGACATTGACGACTTCATCGGCAAGTCGTTCACGACCGGACCGGACGGAAAGCTCTACCAGCTGCCCGACCAGCAATTCGCAAATCTCTACTGGTTTCGCAAGGACTGGTTCGACAAGCCGGAACTGAAGGAGAAGTTCAAGGCGAAATATGGCTACGAACTGGGCGTTCCGGTCAACTGGTCGGCCTATGAAGATATTGCCGATTTCTTCACCAATGACGTCAAGGAGATCGACGGCGTCCGCGTCTATGGCCATATGGACTACGGCAAACGAGCGCCTGACCTCGGCTGGCGCATGACCGACGCCTGGCTGTCGATGGCCGGTTCCACGTCGCCCGGACTGCCGAACGGTCGACCGATCGACGAATGGGGTATCCGCATGGAGGAAGGCTCCTGCAACCCTCAAGGAGCCTCTGTATCGCGCGGCGGCGGGACGAATGGCCCCGCTGCGGTATACGCCATCGCCAAGTGGGACGAATGGCTCCGGAAATACGCGCCTCCCGGTGCTGCCGACCTCGACTTCTACCAGTCGCTGCCGGCGCTGAGCACTGGTAATGTCGCCCAGCAGATCTTCTGGTACACGGCGTTCATGCCCGACATGGTGAAGCCAAAGAGCGAAGGCAATAATACGGTCGACGACCAGGGAAATCTGCAATGGAGAATGGCTCCGTCACCGCACGGCCCATACTGGAAGGAAGGAATGAAGCTCGGATACCAGGATGCCGGGTCCTGGACGCTTCTGAAGTCTACGCCGGTCGAGCGGCGCAAGGCGGCATGGCTCTACGCCCAGTTCGTCGTCTCCAAGACCGTCGACGTCAAGAAGACTCACGTCGGACTGACCGTTATCCGCGACAGTTCGATCAACCACGAGTTCTTCACTGAACGCGCGCCGAAGCTCGGCGGCTGGGTCGAGTTCTACCGCTCGCCTGATCGTGTCAACTGGACACCGACCGGCATCAACGTTCCCGACTACCCGAGGCTTGCGCAGATCTGGTGGCAGCAGATCGGCGACGTGAACTCCGGCGCCTTCACGCCGCAGGAAGCGATGGACCGGTTGGCCGGTGAGATGGATATCACAATGGCGCGCATGCAGGCGGTGGACGAGGCCAAACAGGTGTATGGCGGCTGTGGCCCGCGTCTCAATGAGGAGAAGGATCCATCCGAGTGGCTCGGCAAGGAAAATGGACCCGCAGCAAAATTGGAAAACGAAAAACCAAAAGGCGAAACAATTTCCTATGACGAACTCGTAAAGCGTTGGGCGAGCCAATAGCGCCTGCGATTATTCCGTGTGCATAGGGCTTGGCCGGGTTGTTCCCGGCCAAGCCTCCCTACAAAGCCGGTGAACTATGTCTGACCTTGTCCTTGCCCTTGATCAGGGCACGACTTCCTCGCGCGCCATCCTCTTCGACGGAAAGCAGACGATCCGGGCATCCGCCCAGCAGGAATTCACGCAGCACTATCCCGCCTCGGGCTGGGTCGAGCACGATCCTGAAGAAATCTGGGAAAGCGTTCTCTTGACCGGTAGGGCTGCAATCAAAAAAAGCGGCCGGCCGGCCTCGGAGATTTCCGCGATCGGCATCACCAACCAGCGCGAAACAGTCGTGATCTGGGACAAGGCGACGGGCAAGCCGATCCACAATGCAATTGTCTGGCAAGACCGCCGCACCGCGCCGCTATGCCAGAAGCTCAAGAAAGCGGGACTGGAAGGGAAGTTCACCCGTAAGACAGGGCTGCTGCTCGATCCGTACTTTTCCGGCACAAAGATTGCGTGGCTGCTCGACCACTTAAAAGGCGCTCGCCGGCGCGCCGAGCGCGGCGAGTTGCTGGCCGGCACGATCAACTCTTTCCTCATCTGGCGGCTGACCGGGGGCAGGGTGCATGCCACCGACGCGACGAACGCTTCGCGCACCCTGGTCTACAATATCCAGAAAAACGAATGGGATAGCGAGTTGCTGGGTATCCTGCGAATTCCCGTATCCCTTCTGCCGCAGGTGAAGGACTGTTCGGACGACTACGGGGTTACCGAACGATCCTTGTTCGGAGCCGAAATCCCGATCCTCGGGGTTGCGGGCGATCAGCAGGCGGCTACCATTGGGCAAGCGTGTTTCGAGCCCGGAATGATGAAATCGACCTACGGAACCGGCTGTTTCGCAATCTTGAACACAGGCGAGGATCTTTGCCGCTCGAAGAACCGGTTGTTGACGACAATTGCCTACCGGCTGAATGGCAAGACCACATATGCGCTGGAAGGATCTATCTTCGTTGCCGGGGCGGCCGTTCAATGGTTGCGCGACGGGATAAAAGTGATCGGCAAGGCCGAACACAGTGGCCAGTTGGCTGCGAAGGCGGATGAAACCCAAAGCGTCTATCTGGTGCCGGCGTTCGTCGGCCTCGGCGCTCCGCACTGGGATGCGGAGGCGCGCGGCGCGATGTTCGGCCTCACGCGCAATTCCGGTCCGGCGGAATTCGCGCGTGCCGCGCTCGAATCCGTCGCATTCCAGACGCGCGATCTGCTCGACGCCATGAGGAAGGACTGGAAGGGCGGTTCGGCCAGGACGGTACTACGCGTCGACGGCGGCATGGTCGCTTCCGACTGGACCATGCAGCGGCTTGCCGACATTCTCGACGCGCCGGTTGACCGTCCGACGATCCTGGAGACGACAGCGCTCGGGGCGGCTTGGCTCGCGGGCTCCCGCGCGCGGGTTTGGCCTGACGCAAAGGAATTCGCAAAGGGCTGGGCGCTCGACCGTCGTTTCCAGCCCGACATGGATACGGCCCTCCGGTCGCGCAAGCTCGCAGGCTGGCGAGATGCGGTCCGGCGAACCTTGACGCGCTAGGGCAGCGGCTTTGCGATTGTCATCTCGAAAGGACGACATTGCCTTGCTGCGGCATTGGGCGAGGAACGATGGAAAAGGCCTGCCGGCCCCTTGTTTTTCCGGTTGACCGGTCCCGCCTGTCTCCCTATGTTCCGCCGCAATTTCGGGGTTGGTTCTTTCCGGCCCACGGGAGCGCGTAGCTCAGCCGGTAGAGCAACTGACTTTTAATCAGTAGGTCCCGGGTTCGAAACCCGGCGCGCTCACCAAAGCCAAATAACCGACAAATACCCAAATATCCGGCAAATACAATGGGTTGCCATAGCTGGCGGAGCGTCGGCTGGAGGCGGAATTGCTCCCAGAATTCCGTTTGGGAAGCGCATGGGAAGCTCGAACGGTCCCTGTGCTGCGTTCGTGGCCAGGCGACACATGTGGCGATTTCCCCGTCAGATCCAGTTCAATTCCCGGATCACACGGATTCCGATTGTGTCCGAAATCGGTCGCGACCAAATTGGGCCCATTCTACTAGACTAGACCAAGGCGAGGTTACTTTGCCGCACCGGATTTTGGGTTGAGATGACCGAGCAGATCCATGGGCACGGGAAACACGACCGTTGCGAGGACCGTTCGCCTGCTATATCGTGCAGTGCCGCAAAATAGCGCAGCTGCATGGCTTGCGGCTCCTGGGCGAGCATCCGGCCAGCCTCGACGAGCTTCTCTACCCCCGCCTGCTGTTCACCCTCGGCGTTGATCACCTTTGCGCGACGCAGCCGCTCGGCCTCGGCCTGTTTGGCAATGGCGCGGATCATGCTCTCGTTGAGATCGATATGCTTGATTTCGACATTGGTCACCTTGATGCCCCAGGCATCGGTCTGCTGGTCGAAATTTCCTGGATATCGCTATTGAGCCTGTCGCGTTCCGCCAGCATTTCATCGAGCTCGTGCTTACCGAGTACAGAGCGCAGCGTGGTCTGCGCCAGCTGGCTGGTCGCGGCCATGAAGTCCTCGACCCTGATGATCGCCCGTTCAGCATCGACAATTCGAAAGTAAAGGACGGCATTGACCTTCACCGAGACATTGTCGCGCGAGATCACGTCCTGGGGCGGTACGTCCTGAACCTTCACCCGCAGGTCAACTTTCACCATCTGCTGCACGAAGGGAATGAGGATAATGAGGCCGGGCCCCTTCACCCCGGTGAAGCGGCCGAGGGTAAAAACAACGCCGCGTTGATATTCTCTCAGAATGCGAATGGCCGAGGAGAGAGAAAAAGGACCGCAACGAGCGCGAGTATCAGATAAATCAGATAGCCGAGGGTCATGGCATTTCTCCATCGCCTTGTTTTCGCATCTGCCGACGCCGCACAAGAAGAGTGAGATCTTTGACGTCGGCCACCTCGACACTCTCCCCCGGCGCGAAAGCCTCTTTCCCCACAGCCCGCCAACGCTCGCCTTGGGCACGGACGTGGCCTTCATCTCCCGACCAGTCGAGGATTTCGGCCGGCTGACCGCGCATGGCTTGGGCGCCGACCCGCGGGGGATTTCTGCCGGGCTGCCCAGAGATAACTGCCTGCCAACAGCGCCAAGCCGAGGGTCAATGCGGCCGCGCTGCCAATGACGATCCACGACATCTGATAGCCGGGAGGCTGGACCTTGAGCAGCATGACGCCGAGAAGAAAGGCAATGACACCACCGAGCCCAAGGACCACCGTCGGGTTGAAAGTCTCGATAACCAGAAAACCAATGCCGAGCAGCATCAGGGCGAGGCCGGCATAGTCAATCGGCAGCAGATTAAGGGCATAAAGCCCGAGCGACGGGCAGACCGTTCCGATCACGCCGGGAGCGATGGCGCCGGGACTGGAACCCGAAGACGATGCCGTAGACACCGATGAGCATCAGGATGACGGCGGTGTTCGGATCGGTGATGATGGAAAGTGAGCCTCTCGATAAGCCAGCCGGGTTTGAGCGTTTCGACCGGCGATCCCTTCGTTGCCAAGGTCCGTTTGCCTCCGCCACGTCGGCGCCCGTCCTCCCATTCGGTCAACTGGAGAAGCGGTCGCGCTGCGCGAGCGACAAGATCAATGACATGCGCT
>CAVTKY010000028.1:0-94628 GCA_963735385.1 uncultured Alphaproteobacteria bacterium
GTAACCGCTGCCGCGTTGCATTCCACCTGCAAGGATTGTGCGCAAAGGGCGCTGTGTCTCCCAATGCCGAGAGCGGGGTTTCTGGCAAATCCGGTGATACCTTAAGGATGTTGACAGCGCGCCGATTACGTCGCGCAGCCGGAAAAATCGTCCCTGACTTCCGGCTCAAGCGGGTCCGATTCATGACAGCATCGGTGAACCGCTCGAGCTCTTTAGTTCCGGTCGGAAGACTAGTGGAACGAATTTGACATTCGCAATGGACGCGTGATGTCAAATGGGATGCGAATGTCAAATTCGTTCCACTAGTTCCCACTCTTCCTGGAATTGCTCCAATCCGCTAAGCCTACTGGCGGCCAGCTGTAAGTGAAGCAGCGGCCCGGACGATGGCGGTCGCCAGCGCGATTTTAACGACATCGGTGACAATGAACGGTCCAACGCCGAATGCCAGGGCCTTCTCGCCACCCATCAGCACGGCCAGCCATGCTGCGCCCAGAACCAGGATGGCGACCTCTCCCAGCATCATCGCGCCAAAAAGGACAAAGGCGTTGCGATGGAAACCCCAGTCAGCCGCCTGGCCGACGATCGCCGCCGCGACAACGAAGCCGGCCAGATAACCTCCGGTAGGTCCGGCCATATAGGCAAGCCCGGCTCCCGTCGCGAAGACCGGAAGTCCGATGGCTCCCTCTACGAGATACGCAAGAACCGTAGCGACCGCCAGGTTGCGGCCATAGGCGGCCGAAATCACAAACACGGCAAGCGTCTGCAGTGTCATCGGAACCGGCCAGAATGGAACCGTTACTTTCGCTGCCAGGGCGATAAGCAGCGTTCCGCCAAGCACAAGCAACGCCTGGACAAACAACCTTGCAGGACGGCCCTGAGGCAGCGCAATTGCGACAAGCGGACCGGAGAGGGCGGCAGCAGACATCGAGAAACCTTTCCTTTGATCGAACGGTGACCTTGAGCCGGGTTCCGGCATACCCTCTTCCGTGCTATCGGGCAACGCCCTGTCAGGTCGCCAATTCACGAGAATCCGATGGCTCTCCACTTCGACACACAGTTCGAGCCTCGATACGGCGAAGCCATCAAGGTTGCTCCCGGAGTGATGCGGCTTACGGTTAACAATCCGGGCCCATTCACCTTCTTCGGCACCAACACCTACATCGTCGGCGAAACCAGTCTCGTGGTTATCGATCCCGGACCGGTGGATCAGGCTCATTTCGGCGCTCTTCTCACCGCGATTGACAATCGGCCGGTCAGCCACGTCTTTGTCAGCCACACGCACCGCGATCATTCACCTTTGGCCAAGGCATTGCAGGCTCGCACCGGCGCGCTGATTTGTGCCGAAGGACCACATCGCCCGGCCCGCGCACTCCATATCGGCGAGATCAATCCACTCGACGCCAGCGCGGACACCGACTTCACCCCGGACGTTTTCCTCACCGACGACAGCGTCATTGAAGGCGACGGTTGGGCGATCAGAACAATCCTGACGCCGGGCCACACCGCGAATCATGCAGTGTTCGGGCTCGAAGGCACAGGCGTCCTCTTCTCGGCTGATCATGTCATGGCTTGGGCGACCTCAATTGTCGCGCCGCCTGATGGAGCGATGGCTGACTATATGGCATCGCTCGACAAACTGTTGGAGCGCGACGACACCATGCTGCTGCCCGGACATGGAGGTCCGGTGAACGCCCCGCACGCTTTCATGCGCGCGCTGAAAAAGCATCGCAAGATGCGCGAACGCGCCATTGTCGACCGTCTTTCCAAAGGAGACCGGACCATTCCGGAGATGGTTCGGGCAATTTACCGGGGCACGGACCCACGCTTGCACGAGGCAGCAGGATTGTCAGTGCTTGCGCATCTCGAGGATTTGGTGGCACGCCGTATAGCAGCCACCGATGGCCCGCCGTCGATCGATGGCGAATTTTCGCTGAAGTGATGGCTAGAGCGGATCACCGTTTCATGGAACCGACGATCCACTCCAAGATTTGTTTTTCCGGAATTCCGGACGGAAAACCGGTTCCCACTTTTGCTGGAATTGCTCTACTCAGCCGGAATGACGCCAACCTGCGCGGCCATGTCGGCATCAAGCTCATCGAGGAATTTGTCGATGCGCGCGGCATTGTCTCCAAAATCACGCTTTCCGTACCGCGATGCCGACCGCATATCGACATAGGTCGACGCGCCCTCGTCCGTCAGCCGGATTGCGACGTCGGAGGGAAACGCCAAGACCGTCGTCGTGGCCACTGCCTCGATTGTGATTTCGGGACTCATCAACGCAGATGCCGGCGCCTGAACGATTTGCCAGCCGCGCCTTGCGACAAGCGCGAGTACTGTATTCAAGACGCGGTCGAAGGGCATCTCATATCGACGGCCGATAACTTCCGGATAGTTTTCACCCTGAAGCCGCGCGGCCTCGGGGTTGATCACCGGTGTAAGTGGATTCATGGCCGCAGTGCGCAGTTCCGCCGCACGAACGAAAAGCGGCGGAGCGAGCGTATCGGTGGAAATGTCGTTGAGCCCAGGATGCGTGTAGCCGCGATAGGCGGAAACGGCAAAAGGCATCAGGACAAGCAGCGCCACGACTATCCCCTTGGCGATGTATCGCCCACCGCGATCGCCATGGTTCCACACCCGGGGAAAGCTGATCGCGGCCAAAACCAGCGCAAGAACCGCAATCCCGGCAACCAGCGCCAACACGGCGAGAAGGCCGGGTGTTTCCAGAAAACCAAAGCGATGGCTAAGGGCAGCGGTCGCAAACAACACGGCCGAAAAACACGCTGTTCCATAGGACCAGCCGGCGCCTCGTACAGTTTGCTGCTCGGTTTGCGCGGTCATCCGACGACCGCTTTGCATGTCGCGCAGGCCATAGGAGCGCACGACAGGAGCGATCGCATCGGGAACGTTCCGCCCGAAGACCGCTTCCCCCTGAACGCCTTCAGCCTACGCTGGGGTGTGGCCACCGTGTCAGTCCGCCATCTGGTCGGTCGGCAGCTGGTATCCGCTGAACTGCTCCCGCAGCTTCGATTTCTGGATCTTGCCTGTGGCGGTGTGGGGGATTTCGTCCACAAAAGCAACATCATCCGGCATCCACCACTTGGCAACCTTTCCGTCCATGAAGCCCAATATGTCCGAGCTGCTCGGCTCCCTGCCGGGTTTCCTCACGACGATCAGCAGCGGCCGTTCGTCCCATCTGCTGTGGCGAACGCCAATAACCGCAGCTTCGGCCACATCTGGATGTCCGACGGCAATGTTCTCCAGTTCGATGCTGGAAATCCACTCACCACCTGACTTGATAACATCCTTGGCCCGGTCAGTGATCTGCATGTAGCCGCTGGCGTCGATATGCGCGACGTCGCCAGTGTCGAACCAACCCTCATCATCGAATTGCTCAGCGCCACAACCGCCATAATAGGCTCTTGCAATCGCCGCCCCACGCACCTTCAACCGGCCGAACGTCTTCCCGTCCCACGGAAGCTCATTGTTGTCGTCGTCGGTGACTTTCATTTCCACGCCGAACGGCGGAAAGCCCTGCTTTTCCTGGAGGTTCAGGCGCTCGTCACCGATCAGTCCCGCATGTTCGGGTTTCATCGTTCCCAAGGTGCCCACCGGCGACATTTCCGTCATCCCCCAGGCATGCACGACCTGAACATCGTATTTTTCCTGGAACCGGCTGGTCATGGCGCGCGGGCAGGCCGACCCTCCGATCACCACTTTCTTCAAGTGCGGCAGTTCCTTGCCTGTCTCTTCGAGATATTGGAGCAGCATCAGCCATACAGTGGGAACCGCTGCTGTGAAGGACACCTTCTCAGTGTCGAGAAGTTCGTAGATCGAGGCCCCGTCCATCTTGCCGCCGGGCATGACAAACTTGGCGCCGATCATCGGCACGCTTTGCGCAAGTCCCCAGGCATTGGCGTGGAACATCGGTACGACCGGCATCACCACATCCTTGGATGAAATACCCATGGCGTCGGGCAAAGCCACGATCATCGCGTGGAGCACATTGGTACGATGGCTGTAGACCACACCCTTCGGATCGCCAGTCGTCCCCGACGTGTAGCACATTCCTGCCGCAGTATTTTCATCGAGGTTCTTCCAGCGAAAGTCGCCGTCCGCCAGGGCGAGCCATTCCTCATAGGCAACCGCATTTGGCAGAGATGTCGCCGGCATGTGGGCGGCATCCGTCAGAACAACGACCTTTTCCAAGGACCTGACGCCCGCCGCGATCTTTTCGACCACAGGCAGGAATGTCAGGTCGGTGAACAGGAACCTGTCCCCGGCATGGTTCATGATCCAGGCGATCTGGTCGGGGAACAGCCGCGGATTGAGGGTATGATAGACGGCGCCTATGCCCATGATGCCGTACCATGCTTCGACATGGCGCGCCGTGTTCCAGGCGAGCGTCGCTATACGGTCGCCGAGGCCGTAGCCCTCACGCTCGAGACACTGCGCGACCTTGAGTGCGCGTGTACGGATCTCGACATAGTTTGTCCGCACAATCGGTCCCTCGATCGAGCGCGAGACCACTTCCCTTGCTCCGTGCTGCCGTGCCGCGTTGTCGAGAATTTTATGGCAGAGCAGCGGCCATTCCTGCATCAAACCGAGCATCGCGTTCCTCCCGATTTTCCTGTGTATTTATAGTGAGAGGAATACCGGGCTTGTCCAGCGGAACGTGACGGTTCAGGATGACTGGCCGTTGCCACCGACCAGGGATTCTCGCTATAAAGTGGGTGGTGTGCATCAGCACGATGAGGTTTCGCATGCCTGCGCAAACCATCTCCTTCGAAGTGCCTCGCGCTGCCGGAGCAGGACGCACTGAGGTTGACCCTCAAGGCCATGACACTGATTCACTGGATTTCGAAAGCTCGCTTCGCGCGGCGCTTGCCGCGACCGGCGGCGCACTTCTGTTCCAGATGCATATTGAACGCGAGGGAGCACGCGAACACGTCGCTGCGATCAGAGTTGGGAGTGCCGAAAACGGCCGTTTCTTTCTGGTGATCCTTCCTGCCGGCTCCAGAAAACTTACGATCGAGCCGGTGGAAACAAGCAACAATCCGCTTGCCCACATTGCCGCGGCCTATGCCCGGCTGGTGGACGTGCTCGCTATCGCCGCGTGATCGACCCGAGCTGGGTGGAGGCGGTCTGGTCTGGCCCAACCGACAGTTTTGCCCTGTTGGCCCCGAACGACTATAGGTCCGTTTCCTTCGTCTGGAGACACCTATGCTGAACACGCCGCCGCTTTCCAATCTGCAAGCCCGGGACATCGCATCCGTGCTGCATCCATACGCGCCAATCCACAGGCTGACGACGGCGGGACCGCTGGTTATCGAACGCGGCAAAGGCGTCTATGTCTACGACACACACGGACGCGGCTACATTGAGGGCATGTCGGGGCTGTGGTGCGCGGGCCTTGGCTTCAGCGATGAGGAAATGATCGAAGCGGCAACCGAGCAGCTGAGGTCCCTGCCCTTCTATCACCTGTTCGGCGCGAAAGGCACGGAGCCCGCTATCGAGCTGGCTGAGAAGCTGAAGGAGATCGCGCCCGTCCCCATATCCAAGGTCTTCTTTACCTCCTCTGGCTCCGAGGCGAACGACACCCAGGTCAAGCTCGCCTGGTACATGAACAACGCGCTCGGGCGCCCGAACAAGAAGAAGATCATCTCGCGCATGAAGGCCTATCACGGCGTCACCGTCATGGCGGCGTCGCTCACCGGTCTGCCCGGCAACCATGCCGGATGGGACCTGCCGGTCGACCGCGTGCTGCACACCGAATGTCCGCACCACTATCGCTTTGGCCTTGAAGGCGAGAGCGAGACGGCGTTTGTGCAGCGCATGGCGCAATCCCTTCGCGATCTGATCGAGCGCGAAGGCCCGGACACGATCGCGGCGATGATCGCGGAACCGGTCATGGGCGCTGGCGGCGTCGTCGTTCCGCCGAGAGGCTATTACGAGGCGATCCAGCAGATACTGGACGAGCATGACATCATTCTGATTGGCGACGAGGTCATCACCGGCTTTGGCCGGACTGGCAATTGGTGGGGCTGCCAGTCGGTCGGCATGAGGCCCACCACGATCTCAGCCGCCAAGCAGCTGACTGCCGCCTATGCGCCGCTTGGCGCAGTGATGGTGCCGGAAGAGATCTACCAGGCGTATGTGGATCATTCGGCGCAACTTGGGACGTTCAGTCACGGCTTTACCTACGGCGGCCATCCTCTGGGCTGCGCACTCGGGGTCAAGGCCATCGAGATCTACAAGAGGCGCGATATCATCGGGCATGTCCGGGCGCTGATCCCACTATTCGAAGCGCGAATGAAGAGACTGGGCGAGCACCCGCTGGTTGGCGAGGCACGCTATTGCGGACTCGTCGGAGCTGCCGAGCTCGTTGCCGACAAGGCGATGAAGCGTTCCTTCGACCCGGAATTAGGAGTCGGATCGCAGCTGGCTAAGTTCACGGAAGGGCACGGCGCGATAGTGCGCACGCTGGGCGACACGATCGCCTTCTGCCCGCCCATGATCATTACCGAAGACGAGTTGAACGAGTTGTTCGATCGCTTCGAGAAGGCCCTCGGCGAGTGCGAGGCCTGGGTCGCAACCGAGGGGCTGGGAGCCGCCGCCTAACGACCGTGGGAACACGAGGCGTTCGTCAGGCGTTTCATTGCGAGCAAAGGAGACAGTGTCATGGAAACGGCCACAAATCAGTCACCCGGCTTTCAACGCAATCCAGGTTATCGGATCACCGTCAAGCCGTTCGATGGGGTGGTGACCGTGACCTTTTCCGAAGCCATAGTCGCTTCTTCAGACGAAGCACTGGTCCTGCGCGAGGGCGATTACCCACCTGTTCTTTATATTCCGTTCAAGGACGTCTACTTCGATTTCCTGCCACGGAGCGATACGCGCACGCATTGCCCCTTCAAGGGTGAAGCATCCTACTGGAATATCTCTGCGGCAGGTGAAGCCGAGAAGGATATCATGTGGGCGTACGAAAATCCCTATGACGAAATGGCCCGGATCAAGGACCACGGTGCCTTCTATCCTGACAAGGTCAGGATAGAACTCAGCCCTCTGTCGGCATAATCGGACCAGCGCCGGATTCTCACCACTGAAGCGCTACGACGTCGGTCGTAAAGCCGGATCGATTGTCCGGAAGCTTCGATTCAATTACTGAAACCGTTCTGTGTGTACTGACGGCATTCCAGGCTGTGGGGGATCTGCGTGAAAATAATCGTCCAACTTTGTTTGCAGGCAGCGTGTCTCGTATTGCTGCCAATGGTTGCACGCGCGGAATGGAAGGCCATCGAAAAGGTGCAACCCTACGCCATTGCGGGGAAATCGGGCGCTGAACTCTACGCATCGATCGGCGAAAGAGGACCGCAGCTGGGCAAGGGGCGCGCGATCGCGCACACAAATTTCACCTTGACCTGGTCCAGAAAATACGAGCCGCGAGGCGACGGCTGCACCCTGGTTTCCGCGCGGCCAAAGCTAACCCTCATCTACACGCTGCCCAAGCCAGCGGAGCAATTGCCGGTCTCCATTCAGAAGAACTGGGAGACATTCATCTCAGGCGTACAAGATCATGAACTGGTGCATGGCGAGATCATCAAGGAGATGGTCAAGGAGATCGAGACCGTTTCCGTCGGCCTGACGGTTTCCGGCGACCCCAATTGTCGCAAGATCAGGTCCGAATTGACGAAGCGTCTTTCCGAACTCTCGCTCGCACAGCGGCAGCGAAGCCGGGATTTCGACCGTGTCGAACTTAGCGAGGGCGGCAACATCCACCAACTCATCCTCGGATTGGTCAACGGAAGGTAGAATGCCCGATGCAGGGATCGGCCTGCGCAATTCTCTGCTCAAGGTGACCTGCTCTATCCCTTCCGGACCGCCGCTTGCGCGGCAGCGAGTTGCGCAATCGGCACGCGGAACGGCGAGCAGGAGACATAATCCAGCCCGACCTCCTCGCAGAAACGGATGGATGCGGGATCACCGCCATGTTCACCGCAAATCCCGAGCTTGATGTCCGGCCGGGCAGCCTTGCCCTTCTCCGCCGCCATGCGAACGAGTTCGCCGACGCCCTCCACATCGAGCGAGACGAAGGGATCTTGCTCGATGATGCCCTTCTGACGATAGCTCTCGAGAAATGACGCGGCATCGTCGCGAGAAATCCCGAATGTGGTTTGCGTAAGGTCGTTTGTTCCGAACGAGAAAAATTCGGCGGTTCCCGCAATCGCATGCGCACGAATTGCTGCACGCGGCAGTTCGATCATCGTGCCGACGAGATAATCGATCCTGGTTCCGGTCTCTTCCATGACCCCGGCAGCAACCTTGTCGATGCGGGCCTTCACATAATCGAGTTCCTCCACAAGCCCGACCAGCGGCACCATGACTTCCGGCACAACCGGCGCGCCTGTCTTTCGGCCGGCCTCGACCGCCGCTTCGAAGATCGCGCGCGCCTGCATTTCCGCGATCTCCGGATAGGAGACGGCCAACCGGCAGCCACGGTGCCCCAACATCGGATTGAATTCATGAAGCGACTCTGTACGCTGCCTCAACTTCTCCGCCGAAACACCCATCGCCGTCGCCACTTCGGCGATTTCCTCCTCAGTCTTTGGCAGGAATTCGTGCAGCGGCGGATCGAGCAACCGAATGGTGACAGGCAGCCCGGCCATGATCTCGAACAGTTCGAGGAAGTCCGCCCGCTGCATCGGCAACAGTTTTGCAAGTGCCGCGCGACGATCCTTCTCGGTGTCCGCAAGGATCATCTCGCGCATCGCCACAATGCGGTCGTCATCGAAGAACATGTGTTCGGTGCGGCATAGCCCGATGCCCTCGGCGCCAAACGATCGCGCCATGCGGGCATCCGCAGGCGTTTCCGCATTTGTGCGCACCTTCATGCGGCGAATGGCGTCCGCCCATTCCATTATAGCCGCGAAATCGCCGGACAGTTCCGGCTGCAGCATGGGTACGGCACCCTTCAGTACTTGTCCATTGCTGCCATCGATCGTGATGATGTCGCCCTTGCTGAAGCGGTGGCCGAGCACAATGAGTGTGCCTGTCTTGTAGTCGACGCGCAGCGAACCCGCGCCCGAAACGCATGGCTTCCCCATGCCGCGCGCAACCACCGCTGCGTGACTGGTCATACCGCCGCGCGTGGTGAGAATGCCTTCGGCGGCGTGCATGCCGTGAATGTCTTCCGGGCTGGTTTCAACGCGGACGAGGATTGCCTTGCGGCCTTGCGCCTTCAGGTCTTCGGCATCGTTGGAGGAAAAAACAATTTCCCCCGTGGCAGCGCCCGGCGACGCCGGAAGGCCGATCCCGATGACCTGGCGCTCGGCTTTCGGGTCGATCGTTGGGTGCAGCAACTGGTCGAGCGAGGCTGGGTCGATCCTCTGCACAGCCTCCTCGCGGGTGATCAGTTTTTCAGCCGCCATTTCGACGGCGATCTTGAGCGCCGCCTTGGCAGTACGCTTTCCGGAACGGGTTTGCAGCATCCAGAGCTTGCCGCGTTCAATGGTGAATTCGAGATCCTGCATATCCCGGTAGTGCTTTTCCAGCCGTCCGGAGATTTCTACGAAGGAAGCGAAAGCCTCCGGGATCAGCTTCTCCAGCGACGGCCTGTCGGAGCCGGCCTCGATGCGCGCGGCCTCCGTGATGTTCTGCGGTGTGCGCATACCCGCAACAACGTCTTCGCCCTGGGCGTTGACGAGAAACTCACCGTAGAGTTTTTTCTCGCCGGTCGAGGGGTTGCGCGTGAAGGCCACGCCTGTCGCCGAGGTGTTGCCCATATTGCCGAATACCATTGCCTGCACATTGACGGCGGTGCCCCAGCTTTCCGGGATGGCATGCAGCCTGCGGTATGTGATGGCGCGGTGGTTCATCCAGCTTGAAAACACCGCGCCAATGGCGCCCCAAAGCTGTTCCTGCGGATCCTGCGGGAACGGTTTGCCCAACTCTTCCTCGATCTTGGCCTTGTAAAGCGCGATTACATCCCGCCATTCGTCGGCCGAAAGCTCGGTATCGAGTTCGTATCCGAGCCGGGCCTTCTCCTCCTGGAGAATCTCTTCGAACACCTCATGATCGAGGCCCATCACGACATCGGAGTACATATGGATGAAGCGCCGGTAGCTGTCATAGGCAAAGCGCGCGTCACCCGAGTCGCGCGCAAGCGCCTCCACTGTAGCGTCGTTGAGGCCAAGATTGAGCACGGTGTCCATCATACCGGGCATGGAGGCGCGGGATCCGGAACGCACTGAAACGAGCAAAAGCTTGGATGGGTCGCCAAAGCGGCGGCCGGTCAGACGTCCGACCTGGTCGAGCCCCGCATCCACTTCCGCCTTTAGCGCCTCCGGATAAGACCGGCCATTGGCATAGTACCAATTGCAGACTTCGGAAGTGATCGTGAAACCCGGTGGTACAGGCAGGCCGAGACTGGACATTTCCGCCAGATTGGCGCCCTTGCCGCCGAGGAGATTCCGGTCCGCTGCGCGACCTTCCGCGGCGCCGTCTCCAAAGGTGTAGACCCACTTCGTCATGCGCGTTCCCCACGACCACAAGCAAGGCAAAGGCGCCCGCAAAGCCGAGACCTTGCGAGGAGCGATAGGGTGCTGCACTGCGAAAGGCAACCCGCCGCCGTGACCAAAACCGAATGCAATCGATTTACAAATCAGGCCGGGCCGCCACTTGCATTCAAAACCGGGAGTACCTAGAACGTAACAGGAACATGCGAGGTGAGCTATGCGACAGACGGGCAAACTGGACTATCTCGAAATGCCTGCCACTGGCGGGACGCTGGACCGGGTGAAGGCATTCTACAGTGCCGCTTTCTCGTGGTCGTTCACCGACTACGGGCCGACATACGCGGCCTTTTCAGAGGGATTGG
Organism: uncultured Alphaproteobacteria bacterium; assembly: GCA_963735385.1. Taxonomy (GTDB): domain Bacteria; phylum Pseudomonadota; class Alphaproteobacteria; order Rhizobiales; family Rhizobiaceae; genus CAVTKY01. Next base: position 10,874 of record CAVTKY010000028.1, read on the forward strand.
ACGGCGGCTTTGACGCGGATCGCGAAGCATCCTCCAAGCCGCTGCCTGTGCTTTATTCCGAGAATTCTTGAGGCCACGAAGGAAGCCGTCGAGTCAGCTGGTGGAAAGATCGTGAAACCGATCTTCGCCTTCCCGGGTGGACGCCGGTTCCACTTCACCGATCCCGCTGGAAATGAGCTCGCGGTCTGGGGAAACTGACCCTCGACGTTCAAGCTGATTGCAAAACAGTGGGCTGGCGGTGTTTGGCAGCGTCGCAATGCGTCCGGCGTTCCGCAATCCTTCAAGCCGGAGGCGCTTCCATGATCCGGGCGTACCGACAACGAAATCACCTGTGACGTTCTTTCGCAGGCGGATTGTGCTTTCCTGTCTCTCTCAATATAAGACGCGCGTCCTGACATGATTGTCGGCACTTTGGGGCGTCGCCAAGTGGTAAGGCATCGGTTTTTGGTACCGACATTCCCAGGTTCGAATCCTGGCGCCCCAGCCAACCTTCACGCGAAACTCGTTAGGCTGGCTGCCACCGTTGGCCTCGAAAAATGAACACACTCGGAACGGCGCCTGTGCGACCGGAGGCGGCCACCCGGATTGAGGTGGGTCATGCGAGCCGAACTGTCATGGGTTCGAAAACAGGATCAACAAAGTGATCGACTGGCTGCTTGTTGCACGATCCAATAATTATGGGCTGACGCGCGATGCGGAAATTATCGCCGAAGCCATCAAGGCCGCTGGTTCCAGTAGCGCTTACGCAGAGACGCGCCAACGCAGCCTGATCGATCGCCTGCTGCGCCGAAAGCGCGCCAAGCACATCCTCCACATCGAGCGTGTCTTCCCCCGCTGGTTTTCCGCGGCCGCTGAAAACTGGCTCATCCCCAATCAGGAACGGTTCCCGCGCCGCCACCTCACCCGCTTGCGCCGCGTCGACCGGGTTCTGGCGAAAACCCGCCATGCGGAAGAGATTTTCACCGCACTGCGGGCTCGGGTGACATATCTTGGCTTCACCTCCGAGGACCGTTTCGACGCGGCCGTAACCAAAGATTGGAACCGCTTTTTCCACCTCGCCGGCGGCAGCACCCTCAAGGGAACCGAGGACGTGTTGGCCCTTTGGGAGGCGCATCCCGATTGGCCGGAATTGGTGCTCGTGCAAAAGCAGGCGAATGCGCCGGCGCGCGTGCCTGCCAATGTGACCTTGATTTCAGGCTATATCGACGATTTGGAATTGCGGCGGCTGCAAAACGAATGCGGGATTTATCTCTGTCCTTCGCGGTCAGAGGGCTGGGGACACCATATTCTCGAAGCGATGTCGGCTACGTCGGTTGCTGTGGTCACCGACGCGCCCCCGATGAACGAGCATATCGACGACACATGCGGCATTCTCGTCGCTGCCCATCGTTCCGAGCCACGGCATCTCGGCACCAACTTCTTTGTGGACCGGCGTGCGCTTGAGCAAGCGATCGACGGTCTGATCGCCTTGCCCGCCAGCGACAAAGCAAGGATCGGGCTGGCCGCCCGCGCGCGCTATCAGGAAATCGATCGTGCTTTCCGCACCCGAGCACAGACGATCCTGGGTCAAGGTCCCACTAAGCCCGGGTGACCGGACCGTTGCAGTGTACGAACTGCCGCCCGGAATTGTTCACCCGTTGTCGCTTTGTCAGCCTTATGCAGCCGAAACCGACGCTGAATGAGTGAGCCTCGCTAGAGCAGCGGACTCGCCGATGGAATTGGCCCCGCCGCACTATCTCTTTGTTTTAGCATCGGATTTGCCCAAAACCGGTTCCCACTTTCGGGTCCGATGCTCTAACTCGCTTCTCGCAATTGTTCGGCTTCCTGAAGGTCGACGGAGACGAGCTGGCTGACGCCCTGCTCGGCCATAGTGACGCCGAACAGCCGGTTCATGCGCGCCATCGTTATCGGATTGTGGGTAATGATGACAAACCGCGTTTCGGTCGTCTTGGCCATTTCGTCCATCAGGTTGCAGAAGCGCTCGACATTGTGGTCGTCGAGCGGCGCGTCAACCTCGTCAAGCACGCAGATCGGAGCGGGATTGGTAAGGAAGACGGCGAAGATCAGCGCCATTGCCGTCAGCGCCTGCTCGCCGCCCGACAACAGCGTCATCGTTTGCGGCTTCTTGCCAGGCGGACGCGCCAGAATCTCGAGACCCGCTTCCAAGGGATCTTCCGATTCGATCAGCTGCAGTTCCGCCGTGCCCACCGCCAAACAGATGGGTGAACAACCGCTGGAAATGGCCGTTGACGACATCGAATGCCGAAAGCAGCCGCTCGCGCCCTTCTCTGTTCAGGCTCTGGATGGCCTGACGAAGCTTGCGGATCGCCTCGACAACATCTTCGCGTTCGGAGACAATCGTCTCCAGACGCTCGGACAGTTCCTTCTGCTCTTCCTCGGCACGAAGATTGACCGCGCCAAGCCGCTCGCGCTCGATTTTCAATCTTTCAAGCCGGCGTTCGATTTCGCCCATATCCGGCATAGGGTCGTCGGCTTCGAGCCCGGTATGGCGGATGACCAGGTGTGGCGGCGCGTTCAAAGTTTCCTGGATGCGGGCCTCCACCTCCTTACGGCGGTCGTCCGCGGCGGTTAACCGCTCTTCCGCGCGAACGCGTGCCTCTCGCGCTTCGGCAAGCGCCTGGATAGCGCCAGTCGCGGCTTTGTCGAACGCGGCCTGCGCATTCTCGGCCTCCTGCAACCGGTCAGCCGCCGCCTGGCGCAGCGCTTCCGCCTCGGAAAGCTGCGAAAGCAACGCCCGCCGCCGCGCATCGATCTCGTCAGGCGCATCGGCCAGCAGTTCTTGTTCCCGCGCCGCTTCGGCTCGCCTTTCGGCAAGCGATGCGATCTGGCGGTCGGCGTTCTCGGCGCGCATGGTCCAACTCTTGCGCTCGGTCGCTATGGCTTCCAGCCGCCGCGACCGTGCTTCGGACTCGCGCTTCAATCCATCATGGGCGGCCCTCGCGTCTGCCAGCGTCGCCCGTTCGCGCGAAACCTCACCCGCCATCCGGTCAAGCCGTGATTGCAGATCGCCAAGGTCCGGCGCGGCAGCAAATTGCCCTTCGGCATTTATGAACGCCGCATCGGCCTCGGCATGGCTCTCGGCGACCCGCACGCGCGCTTCCTGAAGCGCGGCCCGGCGGCTCGACATTTCGCCGGCCGCCTTCTCAGCCCGCGCCAGCGCGTCTCGCGCCTCGCCGACCTGGTGTTGAGCGTCGCGCCACGTCTGGCGGGCCGCTTTCTCTGTCTCGGTCGCCTGCCGGACGCCCGCCTCGGCCGTCGTCAGGGCTTCCTCCGCCTGACGAACCCGCAAGGTTGCGGCAACGGCGTCACCGTCCAGTTCGGCCAATCTGTTCTTCTGCGCGAGCCGCTGTGCGGCCGGTGTCGGCGCATCCGCGCTCGCCGTGAACCCATCCCACCGCCATATCGCACCGTCGCGGCTGACAAGTCGCTGGCCGGGCTTCAGCGAAGCTTGCAGCCGCGCGCCGTCGGCTGTTTCAACTATGCCGATCTGTTGCAGCCGCCGGGCAAGCTGCCTTGGCGCATGAACGACCTCATTCAGCGGACGCGCGCGGCCGGTAGTGAGGGATCATCCTTGTCAGGTTCGACGTCGCCCCAATGCGCGGGCGCGCTGCGGTCGAGGGGGATATCGAGATCTTCACCAAGCGCGGCGCCCAGCGCCGTCTCAAAGCCACGTTCGACCTTGATCTGCTCAAGGACAGCGGGAAAAAGCCCGCCCGAAGCCGAATTCAGGATTTTCGCCAGCGTCCGCGCCTCTGTCTCGATACGAGCGAGCTCGGCCCGGGCTTCCTGCACGGGGGGACGCAGGCTGGCTTCGCGCTGGCGTGCTTCAGCGACCGCTTTTTCAGCCAGGACCGCCTGGGCTTCAGCGCTTTCAAGGGCAAGCCCAGCCTGCTCCACGAGAGCGCGTTTCTCGGCGGGATCTGCAAGTCCGCCGATCTTGGCCGCAATCTCGGCGGCCTCGCGATCGATGTCTGCCAACTGGCGCGCCAACCGGTCACGGCGGTCGGCGGCATCACGCATGGCGCGTTCGGCCTGGCTGCGCTGAGCTGCCGCTTCGGCGCGCTCGGCGGTAAGGGCTGCCAGCGCCGCCTCACTCAGGTTAAGTTTTGCGGCGGCTTCCTCGAAAGCGGCGCGCGCGCTTGTCTCGCGTTCAGCCGCCCCGGCGCTGTCGGCGTTCAGCGAGGCCTCTTCCGCATCCAGCCTCTGCAGCGTTTCAGCATTATCGCGCACCATCTGCTCTTCGCGCGCGATGTCGGCGTTCAACTGCAGCAGCCGCTTTTCGATTTCGGCCTGGCGGGCGCGGATCCGCCCGGCTTCCTCCTCGATCTGCGCCCGCGCGATCGACAGACGCTGGAACGCCGCTGCGGACTGCGCCTCGGCATCCCGCAGTTCCGGCAGCCGATGCGCACCCAAGGCCTGTTCCTTGGCCGCGTTCATCTGCCCTGCAGCGCGATCGGCAACCAGCGCCGTCGCCGTAGCAAGAGCGGATTTTGCCTCCGCCTCTTGCGCCTTGGCGAGCGTCCAGCGGAGGTGGAGTAACGTGGCTTCGGCCTTGCGGATATCGGCTGAAATGTTCTTGAACCGGGACGCTTGCCGCGCCTGACGCTTCAAATTGTCGATCTGGCCTTCAAGTTCGCGCACGACATCGTCAAGGCGCTCCAGATTCTGCTCAGCCGCGCGGAGACGTAACTCCGCTTCATGCCGCCGCGTATGCAGGCCCGAGATACCAGCCGCTTCTTCGAGCAGCGCCCTGCGGGCCTGGGGCTTGGCCTGGATGAGTTCGCCGATGCGGCCTTGCCCGACCATCGACGGGGAACGCGCGCCGGTGGACTGGTCGGCGAAGAGAAGCTGCACGTCCTTGGCGCGGGCTTCCTTGCCGTTGATGCGGTAAACTGAGCCAGCCTCGCGTTCGATGCGGCGGGAAACCTGCAATTCATCCGCGTCATTGAAGGCCGCGGGCGCACTCCGATCCGCGTTGTCGAGGAACAGCGTCACTTCCGCCGTATTGCGCGCCGGGCGGGTGCCCGAGCCGGAGAAAATCACGTCATCCATGCCGGACGCGCGCATGTTCTTGTACGAGCTCTCGCCCATGACCCAGCGCAGCGCCTCGACAAGGTTCGACTTGCCGCAGCCATTGGGCCCGACGACGCCGGTCAGCCCGCGTTCAATGACGAATTCGCCCGGTTCGACAAAGGATTTGAACCCGAGAAGACGCAGCCGCGAAAACTTCATCCGCGCAATCCCGTGCACGCGCCCACAAGGACGCGCGCCGATTCCGGCGAGGCCTCAGAGCATGCCGTCGATGATCGCCGACATTGTTTCAATCGTCAGGGCTCCCGGATACCTGTTTCCGTTTATGAAGAACGTGGGCGTAGAGTCGACCCCAAACTCCGATCCACGCTCGCGGACTGCCCTCACATCTTCCAGAAGCTTCTGGTCCGTCAAGCAGGCCTCGAAGGACTGTTGTGAAAAACCGGCAAGCTTGGAGATCTGGAGCAGTGCAGCCTTGGCGTCCTCTGCCGTCACCCAGGAGTTCCTGCTGCTTGAACAGCACATCGAGCATCGCAAAATATTTATCGTTTGAGCAGCGGGCGAGCATAAACCCCGCCTCAGCACGCGGGTCGAACGGAAACTCGCGAAAAACGAGACGCGCCTTGCCGGTGTCGATGTACTTCTTCTGAAGTTCCGGCAGCGTCGTTTCGTGGAAATGCGCGCAGTGGGGACACGTCATCGAGGCATATTCGACGATTGTTACGGGTGCGTCGTCTTTGCCAAGGACTTTCTCCGGCAGCGGTCCGGCTTCCATCAACTTGGCAGCGTCTACCGTACCCGCTGGCTCGGGCGCCTTGACCGCAGGCTTTGCGGGCTCTTCTTTCGCCGTTGATTGCGCAGGGGAAGTGGATTGCGCAGCAGCTTTCTCGCCCTCGTCGCTGCATGATGCGAGCATCATGGCAGCGGGGACGGCAATCAGCGAGGAAAGAACTGTTCTGCGCGGAACGGAACGAATCATACGAATCACCTGGAACCGATGGGAGTTTGCAATGCCGGAGCACCAGAAAGCGAGAGTTGGCGCGAATTAAGGCACTGCTTTTCCCAATCCAACAGGCGAAACACGGAAAAGCAATCACGAATCCGCGAGTTATCTGCCTATCTTGACTTGCCGGAACCGAGAATTGTCGCGCCGAGCCGCTCCAGCGATGCACGCAGCTCCTCATCTTCGATCAGGCGCACCGCCCCTGAAACGCGCGCTTTTTCGGGCTCGCTCAGCGGACGCAATTGGCGCTTCCGGGAAGCTTCCGGCGCTGAGACCGGTTTCTGGACGATCTTGATGCGGCCGATCGCGGCGAATCCGAGGAACGCATTGACGCGGCTGATGATCTCGCCTGTCTCATGCTGCAAATGCAGTGCGGCTGAACCGTCACAGGCAACGACGAGCGTCGCGGGCTCGAACGGATTGTCTTCATGAACGCGGCGCGGCCAGATGATTTTCTCCGGCCGGGTGCGCGCCGCAAGCCGCAGACCGGCTATTTCCTCCCATGACTGCACAAGGCCGACAGAGATGCCGGTGCGCTTGCGCAGCACCGGATCGAGAATGGCGCTGGCGAGGTCGTTGACGGCGACAGGATTGCCGTAACCGCGCTTCCCTGTCATGAACTTCTCCCTAACACTCCAGCCCTAACTCTAACCGCGCTCGCGATACTATGGCAGCATCTCATACCACCAGTGCAAAATCCGCGCGAACCGGTTACAGCATCGCCGAGCCGCTGCTTGCCTGGTATGATCGTCACCATCGCGATCTGCCTTGGCGAACGTCTCCAAGCATGGCCGCAACCGGCGTCAAGCCAGACCCTTATCACGTCTGGCTGTCCGAAATCATGCTGCAGCAGACCACCGTCGAGGCTGTGAAGCCCTATTTCAGGAAGTTCCTCGCACTGTGGCCGAACATCCCTGCACTTGCGGCAGCCGAAATCGATGATGTCATGAAGGGGTGGGCGGGGCTTGGCTATTATTCGCGCGCCCGCAACCTCAAGAAATGCGCTGACTTGCTTGCGGCGGAATTCAGCGGACGGTTTCCGGATTTGTCGACGATCTCCGAAAGTTGCCGGGGATCGGCGACTATACGGCCGCAGCCATCGCGGCAATCGCCTTCGACCGACCGGCGGCGGTGATCGACGGCAATGTCGAACGCGTGGTTTCGCGGCTGTTCGCCATTCGACCACCCACTGCCGGGCGCCAAGCCGGAGATTCTGCAAGCGGCTTGCGGCGATGCTGCCGGCGGATCGGTACGGCGATTTCGCACAAGCGATGATGGATCTCGGCGCCACGATCTGCACGCCGCGGAGACCGGCCTGCATGCACTGCCCTGTCCGCGACGACTGCGCCGCGCTGTCGGAAGGCGATCCGCAGCTTTATCCGACCAAGCCACCAAAGATCGCGAAGCCGCTTCGGCGAGGTGCAGCCTTTGTAGCCGTCAAAAATGACGGTGCGATCCTTCTGCGCAAACGTGGCGAGCATGGACTTCTGGCGGGAATGAGCGAGGTCCCGACGACTGGCTGGACGGCCCGGACGGATGGGATCGATACGGTCGACGGCGCGCCGTTCCCGTCGGCGTGGAGAGCGGCAGGCGGCATCACCCATGTGTTTACTCATTTCGCGCTCGAACTGGCCGTCTTCCGCGCGGATGTGGCCGATCAGCTGCCTCCGCCGGGACACTGGTGGGCGAGCGCCGCCGGTATTCATGGCGAGGCCTTGCCGACAGTCATGAAAAAGGCCATCGAAGCCGCCATACCGGGCGCGACCCGAAAAACCGCCGCGTAATCAAGGGGCGCCTTCTTGAGCGAAATCCGTCACATCGTGTTCGACATCGGCAAGGTGCTGATCCACTACGACCCTGCCCTGCCCTTCAGCCGGCTGATCCCCGACGAAGTCGAGCGGCGCTGGTTCTTCGACAATGTGTGCACCCATGACTGGAACATTGAGCAGGACCGCGGCCGGGCCTGGGAGGATGCCGAAGAACTCCTGATCGCCGCGCATCCCGGCCACGCGGAGAATATCCGCAATTTTCGCCGTTATTGGCACGAAATGGTGCCGCATGCTTACGACGGCAGCGTTGCGATCCTTGAAATGCTGGTCGCCGCTGGCCGCGACGTTACGCTGCTCACGAACTTTGCGGCGGACACCTTTGCCGAAGCGCGGAAACGCTATCCCTTCCTCGATCGCCCGCGCGGGGTCACTGTCTCGGGCGAGGTCGGCATGATCAAGCCCGAGCGCGGCATCTATGACCATCACGTCGCAGCGTTCGCGCTCGAGCCGTCAGCCACGATGTTCATCGACGACAGCCAGCAGAATGTCGAGGGCGCCAAGGCGGCGGGCTGGCAGGCCGTACTCTTCAAGGACGCCAAAACGCTCGAGGAAGATCTCGAGCGTTTCGGGATCGTGCCGTGACTGGAACGACGGCCGACCGGTAGAGCGCCGCGCGTCCATTTGGACGCGCAAGGGATGCTTTTAAGTCTTCGAACCTACGCATCGTGCATTCCGAAAATCGATCCCGATTTTCGGGCCGATGCGTTAGAGCGTGACGATTTAATTGGAGTCGTCACCGCGCTCTAATTCCTTGATTTCGCATGATCTTTTCCGAAAACCGCTGCGCACTTTTCGGGATCATGCTCTACTCCCGGTCAGGCGCCCGCGCGTTCCATGCCGACGCGGACGATGCGGCGCAATTCGTCGATCTGCGTCAGCCCGCCGTTTCGCTCATAGTGCCAGAACGTCCAGCCGTTGCAGGCGTTCAATCCCTGAACTTCAGCGCCGATGCGGTGGATGGAACCTGCCATGCCGCCGATCTCAAGCGTGCCATCGGCGCGTACCCTTGCCGCCCAGCGTTTCTTGGCATCGTAGAGGATCGTGCCCGCCTTCATCATGCCGGTGTCAATGAGACTGACGAATGCGACGCGCGGTTCGGACCGCTTGCCCGCCATCCCACCGATATCCGCCGCCTCGAGCGGCTGGACAACAGCAATGCGTTCCTCGGCGGCATCGATATAGGCCTGTTCGCGCTCCACGCCGACGTAGTTGCGGCCGAGGCGCTTCGCCACCGCACCGGTGGTTCCGGACCCGAAGAAGGGGTCCAGCACCACGTCACCCGGTTTCGTGGACGCCAACATGATGCGGGCCAGAAGCGCCTCCGGCTTCTGTGTGGGATGCAGCTTGTTGCCGTTGGCGTCCTTCAGCCGCTCGCCGCCCGTGCAGATGGGAAACAGCCAGTCCGAACGCATTTGCACGTCATCGTTCGACGCCTTCATGGCCTCGTAGTTGAACGTGTAGCCTTTGCCCTTCTGGTCGCGCGAAGCCCAAATCAGCGTCTCATGCGCGTTCTGGAACCGGCGGCCGCGAAAATTCGGCATCGGATTGGTCTTACGCCAGACGACATCGTTCAGAATCCAGAAACCCAGGTCCTGCATCGCAGCGCCGACGCGGAAGATGTTGTGATAGGAGCCGATGACCCAGATTGTCCCGTTCGGCTTCAGCACCCTGCGTACGGCAAGCAGCCAGGCGCGTGTGAAGGCGTCATAGGCCTCGAAGCTCTCGAACCGGTCCCAAGCGTCATCGACGGCGTCGACTTTCGACTGATCCGGCCGATGTAGGTCGCCCTCAAGCTGGAGATTGTAGGGCGGATCGGCAAAGACGACATCGACGGATTTTTCCGGAAGTCTTTCAAGAGCGGCAACGCAATCGCCCCTGAGGATCGTGTTGAGCCATTCCGGATGGGCTGACGGGGCAGAAAAAGGGACGAGGCTACGCACGGCAGACATAAGGAATACCCGACACTTACGCGTTACTGTTCACACGCCGTTATGGTTACCGTTCTGCGTAAAGATTTGGTGAAGCGCTGCGGATGATTGAAGGACCATCAGCGTAGTTCCTGAGTTGGACAAATCCCGTCTCATTCCGGTCTGGCGAAGAAATATCCGCTCCCGATCAATGCGATGGAAGGACTTGAAGATTTTTTCTGATTCTTTTGTCCACACCCTTTCCGCCGCTCCCATAATCTCCGGCATCGCCCTCACGGGAACCTGGTGCGCACCGGGTATCAGGGAGGGCGACGGTGCCGGGCCGGTCGCGTGGCGGAAACGCGGCTGGAGATTGTCATCCGAGGCCCGGGCCCGAGTTCGCGGCTCCCCCGCACCGGCAAAGGCCACCGCGGGGGCCCCGACGATCGGGCAAGAACACCGGCGGGGGTGAAGAGCGGTCGACCGCAGGTCGGCGAAAAGCCAACGATTTGGCTTTTCGAGCGATGAACGCCCCGAGCCATAGCGGAGGGCTGGGAAGGCGCCATATAAATTACTTAACAGGGCACCAACCCAGCGCCCCGCTTCCCACCTACCCTTCAACAGCCAGACGCGAAAGCGGGCGTGGCAACGGAGAAGCTTGTGCTTGAAAAGAAGACTCCGCGTCCAATAACAACAGAGACCCGCAGCTACGGAAAGCGACAATGAACAGTCGACGTCAGCCAACCTCGCAGTTTGCCGTTGGCGCCATCATCATGTATGTCGCCCCTCTTCCAGTTTTCGGGGTGAGACCCGCTTCATTCACTACGGATCGCCATGACCCAACCTGAACTTGTCATCTTCGATTGCGACGGCGTTCTCGTCGATTCCGAGATTATCGCCGCGCGTGTCGAGGCCGAGCTTCTGACAGCCGCCGGCTACGAGATTTCACCGGAAGAGCTGTCGGAAGCCTACGCGGGTCTTACCTTCAAGGACATCTTGCTCAGGATCGAGGAGAAGTCGCAGATCCCGTTCCAGGCATCGCTCATCGACCAATCGGAGGTGCTCGTTGATCGCCGGCTTGCCAGCGAGGTCCGGGCGATAGACGGCGCGCATGAAGCAGTGGCCACAGTCACCGCCAAGCGGTGCGTTTGTTCAAATTCGCGTACCGAGCGCCTTGACGTGATGCTGACCAGAACGCGCCTCAAACCGTTCTTCGAAGGCCGCATCTTTTCCTCACTCGAAACGCCGACGGGAAAACCCAAACCGGCTCCGGACGTCTTCCTCTTTGCCGCGAACGCCATGAATGCGAACCCTGCCCGGACCTTCGTGATCGAGGATTCCATTCACGGCATCGCCGGCGCCAAGGCTGCCGGCATGAGGGTGATCGGCTTCACTGGCGCCGCCCATAGCTATCCGGGTCATGCCGACGCACTGACAGATGCCGGCGCGGAAACCGTCATTCGCCGCTGGTCGGACCTGAAAGGAACGATCACGGCGCTGGCGCTGTGGTCGGAAGATGCCTGACAGCTTACTGCGTTTTCTTCTGCGGACCCTCGTCATAGCCAGCGAATACCTGGATATTTTCTTCCGCCGGGATCGGGATTGTCACGTTGGGATAGTTGAAAACCCATTGCGTGGATGCGTTGCCTACCGAAACCTGATGCTTGTGCAGTTCCGAGTAAAGAACCTCCTCGCCGCGCAGGACCACGATCCGGATCGGCATTGTCATGCTGCCTGCCTTTCCGACGGGACCGGGAACGACCTTTCCGGCAACCGCCACATGCATGGTCAGCATGCCGCCTGCACGCGTGCAACTGCGCGTGACATCCGAAATCGCGGCCTGATAGACGAGCTTTGTCGGGTCGTCCTCGCCGCCCTTCACATAGGTGTTGAAGAACGCGGTGCCTTCGCGCAGCGTGATTCTGGGGCAGTAGGCGCGAAGCTCGCTTTCGAGGACTTTCCCTTCCGGCGGCTTCCCATCGGCGGCAGCTCTGCCGCTGTCGCCTGATTGGCAGCCCGCGGCGGCGAGCATAAAGCAAGCCAATGCGAAACCTTTGAAAAAGCAACTGTCGTTCAATGCCATGCTGCACTTCCCTCTCGCCGATGGGCCGTCTATAGCAACGCAGGGGCGAAAATGCGACTGGCGGAGCGCAGTTTTCCATAGCCTCCGTGGTTCTTCAGTAACGCTTCCGCAACGGACAGGTGACCATGCAGTATGTCAGCACCCGGGGGGACGCTCCCGTCCTTGGGTTCTCCGATGCGGTTCTCGCAGGTCTCGCCCGCGACGGCGGGCTCTACGTTCCAGCGGAGTGGCCACAATTCAGCGCCGCTGATATCCGCGCCATGCGTGGGCTTTCCTATCCGGACCTGGCGATTCGTGTCCTGACGCCCTTTCTCGGGGGAGAGATCGCAACCCCGGTGTTCGAGCGGCTAGTGCGCGAAGCTTACGCGACATTCCGGCACGACGCCGTCTGCCCGCTCGTACAGGTCGGATCCAATGTGTTCGTCCTTGAGCTGTTCCATGGCCCAACGCTCGCTTTCAAGGACGTCGCCATGCAGCTTCTTGCCCGGCTGATGGATCATGTTCTCGCCGAGCGAGGTCAACGCGCGACGATTGCGGGCGCCACTTCGGGCGACACGGGCGGCGCGGCTATTGATGCTTTCGCGGGCCGCGACCGCACCGACATCTTTATCCTGTTTCCCCACCGTCGCGTCTCCGCTGTGCAACAGCGGCAGATGACGACCTCAACCGCGTCAAACGTTCATGCGCTGGCCATTGAGGGCAATTTCGACGATTGCCAGGCGCTTGTGAAAGACATGTTCAATGACCATGGCTTCCGCGACCGGGTTTCGCTGTCCGGGGTGAATTCGATCAACTGGGCAAGAATCATGGCCCAGATCGTCTACTACTTTTCCTCGGCCCTTTCGCTCGGTGCGCCGGACCGGCCAGTCTCCTTCACGGTGCCGACCGGTAATTTTGGCGATATCTTCGCTGGTTACGCGGCAAAGCGGATGGGTTTGCCGATCGAGCGGCTGACCATCGCCACCAATGACAATGATATCCTCGCCCGTACGCTGGAAAGCGGCGAGTACCGGACGCGAGGCGTTGTCGCCACCACCTCGCCCTCGATGGACATACAGGTGTCCTCGAATTTCGAGCGGCTGCTTTTCGAATCCTGCGGGCGTGACGCGGCTACCGTCAGACGCTGCATGGCGGGTCTGAAGCAATCCGGCGCGTTTACCATCGAAAAACGGCAGTTGGAGGCGATGCGCCGCGAATTTTCGGCCGGGCGTTCCACCATGTCGGAAACAGCCGACACGATCCGCGCAACGCTCGCATCGAGCGGTTACCTGCTCGATCCGCATACCGCAACCGCCATGCGTGTCGCCAGCGCCAACAAGGAGGCGCGAACCCCAATGGTTGTGCTCGCTACGGCACATCCTGCCAAATTTCCTGCCGCCGTCGAAGAAGCGTCGGGGGTTGCGCCGAAACTCCCGACATGGCTTGATGGGCTGATGCAGCGCGAGGAAAACTACGTGGTTCTTCCATCGGAGCTGAAAATGGTGGAAGATCATATAAGCCGCAACACAAGGTCGGCGCGTTAGGGAGTAAGCAATAGATGGGTGTTGAGGTAAGCCGTCTGTCGAACGGCCTGACGGTCGCCACCGAAACCCTTCCTCATATTGAATCCGTTGCACTCGGCGTCTGGGTTAAGTCCGGCGCCCGCAACGAGCGAGAAGACGAACACGGCATCGCTCATCTGCTGGAGCATATGGCCTTCAAAGGCACGAACCGTCGCACCGCGTGGCAAATCGCTTCGGAAATCGAGAATGTCGGCGGCGAAATCAACGCCGCCACAAGCGTCGAGACGACATCCTTCTACGCCCGCGTGCTTGCCGACGACGTTCCGCTGGCCATCGACATGCTGGCCGATATCCTGACGGACTCGAAATTCGACGCCGATGAACTCGAACGCGAGCAGCATGTGATCCTGCAAGAGATCGGTGCGGCGCATGACACGCCGGACGATATCGTCTTCGACCGCTTCACCGAGACGGCTTTCCGTCACCAGACGCTTGGGCGCTCGATTCTCGGCACGCCTGAGACAGTGAAATCTTTCACGTCCGCCCAACTACATTCTTTCATGGAAAGGCAATACGGCGCCGAGCGGATGGTCGTCGTCGCGGCCGGCGCCATCAAGCATGAGGAATTCGTTCGGGAAGTGGAGAACCGTTTGGGTTCATTCCGCGCGAAGGCTGACAGCACCCTCCCGCAATATGCCCATTACGTGGGTGGAGACTATCGCGAGAACCGCGACCTTATGGACGCGCAGATCGTGCTGGGCTTCGAAGGACGCGCCTACCATGTCCGGGATTTCTACGCTTCGCAGGTTCTGTCGATGATCCTTGGCGGCGGCATGTCGTCGCGCTTGTTCCAGGAAGTCCGGGAGAAACGCGGCCTCTGCTATAGTGTTTATGCTTTCCATTGGGGCTTTTCTGACACCGGCGTATTTGGAATCCACGCTGCCACGGGGCAAAGCGATATCGCCAAACTGGTGCCGGTGATCTTGAGCGAGCTCCAAAGGGCGGGCGAATCCATCCAGCAGGAAGAACTCAACCGCGCCCGCGCTCAGTATCGTGCCGGCCTGGTCATGTCCGCGGAAAGCGCGGCAAGCCGCGCATCGCAGATCGCGCGCCAAATTCTTCTATTCGGCCGGCCGATCGGCATGGAGGAATTGGTCGAGCGGCTTTCAAACCTAACAATAGAGCGGCTGACCGACCTGTCCTCCCGGCTGTTCGCGACAACGCCGACTGTCACCGCGGTCGGCCCGATTGGAACGCTCCCACCCTATGAGGCAATCAGGGAAGCGCTGCCTTCCGCGAGCATCGCTGCCCGCAAGCTTGCCGTCTGACGGCAGGCCGCCAGGGGATGTTTCCGCTGCCTTTTTTCCGCCGAGAGGTTCCGGCGTTGAAAGGGGCGCGCGTCACGCTGCGCCTGCCCGAGCCGAACGACTATCGCGAATGGGCCGCGCTTAGACAGGCCAGCCGCGCCTTTCTCGAGCCTTGGGAGCCCCGTTGGTCGCCGGATGAACTGGAACGCGGCGCCTGGCGCCAGCGCATCCGCCGTTATCGCGAGGACTTCGAACAGGGGATTGCAGTCGCCTTTTTCATTTTCGAGAACCGGACGGCCAAGCTGATGGGCGGGATTACCGTCGGCAATATCAAGCACGGCGTCTCCCAATCAGCGCAGATAGGCTATTGGATAGGAGAGCGCTATTCCGGTCGCGGCTACATGATCGAAGCCGTTCAACTGGTAATACCTTACGCGTTCGAGACGCTGCGGTTGCACCGCATCGAAGCAGCCTGTATTCCAGCCAACACGCGCTCTGTCCGCGTGCTTGAAAAAGCCGGATTTCAGCGCGAAGGCCTTTTGCGATCCTACCTCCGGATCAATGGCAGCTGGCAGGATCATTATCTTTACGCCCTCATTTGCGATGAACGGGGCAAGGCACGAGGCTGATTCTTGGTACGATTTTTCAGGGGCGTGAATGTGTCGGCGCTTGCCTTGGCGGCATTTGTCACGTTGTGCGCCATTTCGTCGGCGCTCGCCATCGAGCCCATCAAGATTTCCCGTGACGACGTCGCGCTCGATCTCTCCGGCGCCGTCGCGATCTATTCCGACCAGGGCGAGAATTTCCAGGTTTCGACGGCGCCTGGCCCGGACGGCATCGTTCGGCGCATAGAAGTGGAAGCAAACGACGCGCGCTCGACTGGCGACTGGGCAGTGTTCGCGCTGGCGAATTCCACTGACGAACAGTTGGACAGGCTGATCGTGGCGCCGCATTTCCGCCTGGTGAATTCCGGCTTGCTTTGGCCGGATCTGGGATCGAGCCGAATTGCCGCCATCACGCCGAGCGAGGGCTTCGCTCTCGACCGGCAAGCAAGCCCGGACGGGGATGTGTTCCACGTCACGCTCAATCCGGGATCAGTCGTCACATTCATTGCCGAACTTGCTTCACCGAAGCTGCCGCAGGTCTATCTGTGGGATCCCGAGCACTACAAGGATTCCGTTAATTCCTACACACTCTACCGTGGCATCGTGATTGGCATATCGGGCCTTTTGGCACTGTTCCTGACCATCCTGTTCGTGGTCAAGGGAACGTCGATGTTCCCGGCCACCGCGGCTTTGGCCTGGTCGGTGCTCGCCTTTATCTGCGTCGATTTCGGCTTTCTGAGCAAGGTTATTGCGATCGCTCCGGGGAACGAGCAAATGTGGCGCGCGGGCGTCGAAGTGGCTCTTGCTGCGACGTTCGTTGTTTTCCTGTTCACCTATCTCAACCTGAACCGTTGGCACGGCCACTTCAGCTACGGCGTCCTTGTCTGGATCGTCGGCCTGGCTTTGATCGCCGGGGTCTCGGTTATTGATCCGGCGGTGGCAGCCGGCATTGCTCGCTTCTCCTTCGCGGCGACAGCCGTCGTTGGAATCGGGCTGATTATCTATCTCGGCACTCAGGGCTACGACCGCGCTATCATGCTGGTACCGAGTTGGCTGATGGTGCTTGTCTGGCTTGCCGGTGCGTGGATGGCGACCACCGGCATGTTGGACAATGACATTGTACAGCCGGCGCTTGGCGGCGGGTTGGTCCTCATCATCCTGCTGATCGGCTTTACGGTCATGCAGCATGCATTCGCGGGAGGCGGCCTTCATCAAGGCCTGTTCAGCGACATGGAACGGCAGGCGCTTGCCGTTACCGGCGCCGGCGATACCGTTTGGGATTGGGACGTTCTGCGTGACCGCGTTGTTACCCGACCGGATGTCAGCCACCAGCTTGGCTTGGCGTCGAACAGCCTCACAGGACCCGCGCGCAATTGGCTTCCGGTCATGCATACTGACGATCGGGACACGTTCCGCACCACCCTCGACACGGTGCTCGAACATCGGCGTGGCCGCGTTGCACAGCACTTCCGGCTCCGTGGAGCCGACGGCCACTATCATTGGTTTGCTCTAAGAGCCCGACCAGTGATTGGCTCCGACGGCGAAGTCATCCGTTGTGTCGGTACGCTTGTCGATGTCACCGAACAGAAGAAAGCTGAAGAACGGCTTTTGCACGATGCGGTGCACGACAATCTTACCGGATTGCCGAATCGCGAGCTGTTCCTCAGCCGCCTCGACGGCATCATCTCCATCGCCAAGGGCGAAGAAACCATCAAGCCCACGGTTTTCGTGATCGACGTCGACCGTTTCAAACAAGTCAATGATGGACTTGGCATTTCTGCCGGCGACACGATCTTGCTGACCATTGCAAGACGGCTCCACCGCCTGCTCAAGCCCCGCGATTTTCTTTCACGCATTGCCGGCGATCAGTTCGCGTTGATGTTGCTCTCGGAACAGGAGCCTGCCCGCATCGCCGCAGTCGCGGATGCGATCAAACAGGCGATACGGGCGCCAATCACGTTTGCGAAACGCGAGATCGTGCTTACGGCGTCCATCGGCCTGATCACGTGGACACAAGGTCAGACGTCGGCCGAGGATATGCTGAAGGATGCCGAGCTTGCCATGCACCAGGCCAAGCGTTTCGGCGGGGACCGCATCGAGCCCTTCCGTCCCGCCTTCCGGACAGTAGGAACCGACCGCCTGCAGCTTGAATCCGACCTTCGCCGCGCCATCGAACGCAAGGAATTCACTCTCGCCTATCAACCGATCATACGGCTTGAAGACCGCTCGGTTGCCGGCTTCGAAGCGCTTCTGCGCTGGGAACATCCTCGGCGCGGCGTCATACCGCCGACGGACTTCATTCCGGTTGCGGAAAGCTGCGGACTTATCGTGCAACTCGGCCTCTTCGTCATGCAACGCGCCGCCGACGATCTTGCCCAGTGGCAGAAGCAGATCGGCGACGTACCGCTTTCTGTGTCGGTCAATCTTTCCAGCCGCCAGCTTATTCGTCGCGATCTCGTGGCAGACGTCCGCTCAGTGATTGCGCGCGCCAATCTGAAGCCGCGCTGCTTCCGTCTCGAGCTCACAGAGTTGCTCGTTATGGACAATCCCGAGCAGTCCAATCACGTCCTTTCGAAGCTGAAGAACCTCGGGATCGGCCTGTCGCTCGATGATTTTGGCACAGGCTACTCCTCGCTCGCCTATGTGACGCGATTTCCTTTCGACACCATCAAGATCGACAAAAGCTTTGTCGATGACGCCACGCCAAAGCGTGAGGTTCTCTTGCGGTCCATGGTCAATATGGCGCACGACCTTGGCCTATCGGTTGTAGCGGAAGGCGTTTCAGACGAAAGCGATGCGCTTCAGCTTCGCCAGATGGGTTGCGAATACGTTCAGAGCTTCACTTTTGGCGCGCCAATGTCGGGCGACGACGTACTCAAGCTTCTGAAGGAACAATATCCACTCGCTCAGGCGTGACCGGCGAAGTTGCTGAGGCGCGCAAGGTCGATGCCGATAGAAGCAAGGATACGGTCGTATTTGCGGTCGATATCGGAATCGAACAGCAGGTCTATGCTGGCAGGGCAGGTCAGCCAGCCGTTCTCCGCGATCTCATGCTCGAGTTGTCCGGCGCCCCAACCCGAATAGCCCAGCGCCATGATCGCCTTCCGAGGGCCGCGGCCCGATGAGATCGCCCGCAATATGTCGATCGTCGCGGTAAGGCAGATTTCCTCCGAGACCGGTAACGACGACTCGACCATATAGTCGTCGGAGTGCAGCACAAAGCCGCGGCTGCGGTCGACAGGCCCACCATTGCGCACCACAAAATCGCGCGTGGGCGGCGCAAGCCTGATCGCCTCCTGTTCGTTCAGGATGCCCAGTTGCACGAGCAGGTCCGGAAAACGCAACGGCTGCGTCTGGTTTATGATCAGACCCATCGCGCCCTCGTCACTGTGCGCGCAGATATAGATGACGGAACGTGCGAAGCGGTCGTCCTTCATGCCGGGCATGGCAATCAGGAACTGGTCATCCAGAAAGCCGCGAGGTCCGGCCTTTTTCTGCCGCAAGAGGTCCATTGATGAAACGTAACCTTTTTCTGCCGGTCATGAAAGGCAACTTCGACGACTGCGGGGGATGATCGGTCCTACCTTCACGGGAAAATGATTGAATGACGTCCGTCCGTGGTTGCGTAGCGCGACGGTGCCGATCAAATGTCCCACCCATGCGCCATGTTTCCACAATCGTCGTTGCATTTCTTACGCCGTTTCTTGGCGTGGTCCCTGCCTTTGCTTCCGCCACAGACTGGCTGGAGGTGAATGGCGGCCGCGTCCGGCTGGTGACCTCCGGCCTGCCGGATTCGAGCGGCCTGCTAAATGGCGCATTGGAAATCGATCTCGAGCCCGGCTGGAAGACCTATTGGCGCGATCCAGGCGATGCCGGCGTACCGCCGCAGATCGACATCGCGAGAAGCTCGAACATAGCCTCGGCCGAACTGCGGTTTCCGCCTCCCGAGCGTTTCGATGACGGCTATACGAAATGGGCTGGCTACAAGCATCTGGTCACCTTTCCCGTCAGTTTCCGAGCAAAAACTCCGGATAAGCCAGTGCTGATCGACGCGGACGTGTTTCTCGGCATCTGCGAGACGATCTGCATCCCGGTTCAGGGCAGTTTCACGCTCGACCCGGCAGCCGACCCCGACCATCCCGAACATGCGGCTTTGATCAAGGCAGCGAACGAAGCTCTAGCGCACCCGGCGAAGCCCAATTTTTCCGCGAGGGTGCACACCAGCGACGACAAGACGCTTGTCGTCGAAGCTGTGTCTCCGACCGGCTCAACAGCGCCTGAACTCTTCATCGCTGGTGAACAGGGTTACATGTTCGGCGCGCCACAACGTGTTGCGGACGACGAAAAAGTGCTCTTTGCCGTGCCGGTCCTCCAGCGGCCGGAAAGCCGCCCGGCGAACGGCGCGTTGCATTACACGCTGACTACATCCGCCGGAGCCGTCGAGGGCACGCTGCCATTTCCGTGATTTTTTGCTGCATTGCCGGTTGCCGACACTGCCGCAAGCCGGTAGGCATCTCCGCTATCGAACCTGCACAAAGGACAATACATGACTATTTCCGTTGGCCAGAAGCTGCCTGACGCAACGCTCAAGATCATCACCGCATCGGGCGCCAAGGACATCACCACAGGCGAGCTCTTCGCAGGCAACAAAGTTGTACTGTTCGGTGTTCCGGGCGCTTTTACCCCCACCTGCAGCAACAACCATCTGCCGGGCTACCTTGAGAACCACGATGCCATCCTGGCCCGTGGCGTGGACAAGATCGCCGTGGTGGCGGTGAACGACCATCACGTAATGACTGCTTGGTCTCGCTTCACTGGCGGAGAAGGCAAGATCGAATTTCTCGCCGACGGCAATGGTGCCTTCATCAAGGCGCTGGGCCTTGATATCGACTTGAGCATCGCCGGCCTGGGTGTCCGGTCCAGCCGTTTCTCGATGATTGTCGAGGACGGCAAGGTAACGGCGCTGAATATCGAGGACAAACCGGGGCAGGCAGTCGAGTCAGGGGCGGCGAAAATTCTGGATCAACTGTGAACTGAAGCTGCTTAGAGCATTTTGCAGCCCAGTGGAATCACTTGGCGTCGCACAAATTCGGCTAAAACAAAGAGATAGAGCGGTTCACCGTTTCAATCAAAACGTGAACCGCTCTAGCCCTGAGCAGGCTTCTTCGGCCGAGCTCCTTTGACCGGCGTGTCGGCACGCCCGAGCCCGTTGAACGATGTTACGGGAACGGGCGATTGCCGCTGTTTTAATTTCGGCTTGAACGGAGCCATGCCGAGCCGCGCCAGTTCATCCGCGCGCTCATTCTCGACATGCCCTGCGTGACCCTTCACCCAGTGCCATGTCACCGTGTGCCGTTTCCTTGCCTCGTCGAGAGCCTGCCACAGTTCGGCATTCTTCACCGGCTTCTTGGCCGCTGTTTTCCAGCCGTTCCGCTTCCAGCCCTCGATCCAGCTGCTGATGCCGTCCTTGACGTAGTTGCTGTCGGTGTAGAGTTCGACCTGGCATGGTTCTTTCAGCGCGCTCAGCCCCGAGATCGCCGCCATCAACTCCATGCGGTTGTTGGTGGTTTCGGCTTCGCCGCCTGAAAGTTCCTTGGTGACCCCATTGAAACGCAGGATCGCGCCCCAGCCGCCTGGCCCCGGATTACCCGAACAGGCGCCATCCGTGAAAATCTCGACATGCTTCATGCGCCGAGACCCTCGACGGTCAGGCCGTACTCGGCTGCCGACCCGATCTGGCGATGGAAACGCATGCGCCGGACATATTCCATGGGGTCTTTCTTTACGACGAAACCCCCATTGGGAACGGTCAGCCAGTCATGAAGCCGTGTCAGCATGAAGCGAAGCGCCGCTCCGCGGGCCAGAACCGGTAGCGCCTGCATTTCCTCGCGAGAGAGAGGCCTCACCCCGCAATAGCCATTGAGCAACGCCATGCCTTTGGTGTGGTTGAAAGAATGATCTTTCTCGAAACACCACGCATTGAGACACACCGCAACGTCGTAGGCCAGAAGGTCAGAGCAGGCGAAGTAGAAATCGATCAAGCCCGAGAGTTTGTTTCCGAGAAAGAAAACATTGTCCGGAAAGAGATCGGCATGGATGACCCCTTTGGGCAAATGCGCCGGCCAGCGGGCCTCCAGAAACGCAAGGTCGGCTTCGGTTTCCGCCGCCAGCCCCGGCTCCACTTCGTCGGCGCGCTCACGCGACCCGTTCCAGAGCGGCCGCCAGTCATCGACGGTCAGCGCGTTCCGACGCGTTTGCGGAAAATCCTCGCCTGCCAGATGCATGGCGGCAAGTGCTGCGCCCACCGCGCGGCAATGGTCAACGGTGGGGCGGCGCATCCACATTCCTTCAAGAAAGGTGACAATCGCCGCCGGCCGCCCGGCCAGTTCCCCGATGGCCGTTCCGCTCTTCTGGTTGACCGGCAGCGGGCAATTGATGCCCTTTGCCTGGAGATGCTGCATGAGGTTGACGAAGAACGGCAGATCGTCGCGGTTCACCCTCTTCTCATAGAGTGTCAGGATGTAGGCCCCGCTCGACGCATGAAGAAGGAAGTTCGAGTTTTCCACGCCTTCGGCGATGCCCTTATAGGACAGTAGTTCGCCGATGTCGTAGTTCTTGAGGAAGACGCCGAGTTCGATCTCGGAAATATCGGTGTAGACCGCCATTCAGCGCATTCCATTGACGAAGGCCATATCGGCCGCCGTGAGTTCGATATCGCGCAGAACCCGCATGACCGGGAAGTCCTCCGTTTCGGTTGCCGTTACCGCGAGTTCAACGGTGACGTCGAAGCGGGCACGAAAAGCGTTGATGATCTCATCGACAATGATTTCCGGGGCGGATGCACCCGCCGACAAGCCCAGTGTCGAGATGGCGTCGATGTCATCCCACGGAATTTCGGAGGCGCGCTGCACGAGCAGCGACATTCTTGCGCCGGCCCGCTCCGCAACCTCGACAAGCCGCCTGGAATTTGACGAATTGGGCGCGCCGACAATCAGGAAAAGATCGGCACCGGGGGCGGTTTCCTTCACCGCCTCCTGCCGGTTGGTCGTGGCGTAACAGATCGATTCGGCAGCCGGCGCCTGCATTTCCGGAAAACGCTCCTGAAGAGCCTTGATAATGCCGGCGGTATCTTCCACGGAGAGCGTCGTCTGCGTCACAAAGCCGAGTGCAACCGGATCGGCCGGTACAAAATTGGCAACATCGATATCGGTTTCAATGAGCGTCACCGCGCCCGGAGGCAACTGACCCATCGTGCCGATCACCTCGGGGTGCCCGGCATGACCGATCAGCAGCACGTGACGGCCGAGCCGCTGATGGCGCATTGCCTGCTTGTGCACCTTCGACACCAGCGGGCAGGTCGCATCGAGATAGAAGAGGTTCCGCTCCTGGGCATCCTGCGGAACCGATTTCGGCACCCCGTGCGCGGAGAATACCACCGGACATGCGCGATGCTCGGCCGGGATCTCGCTCAGCTCCTCGATGAAAACCGCGCCGAGGTTCTGCAGTCCTTCGACCACATATCGGTTGTGCACGATCTCGTGACGGACGTAGACCGGCGCCCCATATTTCTTCAACGCAAGCACGACGACCTGAATCGCCCGATCAACGCCGGCGCAAAAACCACGCGGTTGGCAAAGCCGAATTGTCAGCGGGGGTCTTGTGGTTGTTGCGTCCATTCTTTCCGGCACTCCGAAGTCATGCGGAAATGATGTGAGGGGCCCCTCGCTGTCAACTACGAAGTAGAAAGCGGTCGCACAACGCAGCGAGCGGGTGAAGGGGTCATCAGGCAGTGAAGGCGATTGAGCACAAGCTTCTCCGTTGCCACGCCCCGTTTCCGGTCTGGCCGTTGAAAGTCGTCGGGAAGCGGGGCGCTAGGTTGGCACCTCGTAAAGTAAATATATGGCGCCTTCCCAGCGCCCCGCCGGTGTTCTTGCCCGCTCGTCGGGGCCCCCACGGTGGCCTCTGCCTGGTGTGGGGGAGCCGCGAACCCGGGCCCGGGCCTCGGATGACAATCTCCAGTCGCGTTTCCGCCACGCGACCGGCCCGGCACCGCCGCCCTCCCTGATACCCGGTGCGCACCAGGTTCCCGTGAGGGCGATGCGGAGGATTATGCGAGCGGCGGAAAGGATGTGCACGAAAGAATTTTTGGCGAATGCGTCAAGTCGTTGAAATCGAAGGAAGAATTTTCAACCGGGGGCGAAAAACAGCGGCAAGCGGGTGGATTTTGTCCACACCCTGACCGGGTCCGCCGCAGCTTGCAACCGATCTTACGCGACACCGGAGGCCGGAACCTATTTTCGCTTATTTTGATAAAAACGTACAAGCAAAACACCCAGCACACCCGCGAGCGTGGCTGCAAGCCCATACCAGGTGGCCGCATATTGCAGGTGGTTGTTAGGCAGATCGATGATCGTCACGCCCCCCTTTGGAAGGCCACCGGGGTTTGGCGTGGCGTCGGCGTCGATAAAGAATGCAACCAGCGCGTCGCCCCGTGAAAGGCCGATCTGGCGGGCCATCAAAGACAAATCCTTCCAATAGTAGATGTTCTTGGCTGGATCGTTATCGGGAACTATAAAAGACGGCTTTTCCGCCAGTGGGTTACGCGCGAGTCCTGTGATAGTGACCTCGCCTTTCACCTGTCCCTCGGACCTCCTGGCCGGATCCTTGAGATCGAATGGGACGAAGCCGCGGTTGACAAGCACAGTCTCGCCCCGAGCCTGGACCAGCGGCGTATAGACGAAATAGCCAGTGGCGCCCTCATGGGTGGCAAAGAAATGCTGTTCCTTCGCATGGTCGAAAACGCCAGTTGCGCTGACCGGCCAGTAGTCGACGTCTCCCGTCTCGGCAAAGAGCTTTGCCAATTGCGGAACTGTGACGGGCTCGGAGCGAACGCGTTGATCGATTGTGGCCAGCAGCGCTTCCTTCCACCGCAAGCGCTCGACTTGCCATGAGCCCAGGCCAATCAGAATGATGAATACTAGCGCACCCATGACGAGGGCCAGCCAGGGAAGCCGCTTCGGCGCGGTGCCGGCAGTTTCGACCATGGCGCTCACTCCGGCCTGTCCCAGCGGCCTTCGGACGCCTTGTTTGCGTATTGAAGGGTGATCAGCACGCCTTTTATGAGCCTCAGGGCGGCCAGACACAACGCAAGCGTCAATGGAATCCAAAGCAGGAAATGAACCCATAGCGGCGGGCCGACCGAAACCTCCATCCACAAGGCCAGTCCGACAACGATGAAGCCGATGATGAGAATGACGAAAACCGCCGGACCATCGCCTGCATCCGCGAAAGAATAGTCGAGCCCGCAGGCGTCGCAACTCGTGGCCACCGTGAGAAAACCCGAGAATAGGCGGCCTTGCCCGCAACGGGGGCAACACCCCTTCAAACCGGCCGTAATGGGCTCGACCTCCGGTCGCGTCGGCCTGTCATTGTTCATCACGCGTTACCGCCAAGGTCATGGGCTGATTTCGATCGGCGTACCGTCGACAACCATGTCCCATATTTCTTTCATCTCTTCATCGGTGACCGCGATGCAGCCATTTGTCCAGTCGAACATCTGGACCAGCCACGCCCACCAGCCGAAACCCTTCGACTGACCGTGGATCATGATCATGCCGCCGGGGGAAACCCCCGCTTCCCGCGCCCGTTCCTTGTCCTCATCGTTGGGATAGGAAATGTGGATCGACCGTGTGAAGGCGCTGTTTGGGATTGCGCCAATCCAGAACATAACGGCCTTCCGGCGTCCGTTCATCGCCTTCCTGCTGCTTGTGACCTTCAGGGCTAGCGCCGAGCGCGATCGGATAGGTTCGCAAGACCGAGCCTTCAGCGACCAGCTCTATGCGGCGTTCCGACTTGTCGACGCGGACGAGATCGACTTCCGCTCCGGCAGCGTTGCCGGCAACTATAACCAGGCACAACGCCGCAGTGAAGCACACGAACTGCCCCGCTCAGTTCACGCTGTGTCTTCGAAGCGATCAACATCATTCACCAAAAAAGAAGCGGCTATGTCGCCACAGCCGCTTCGCCAAGCCTCACATCCGCCGCCTCCAGCGCGACACATGCCTGCTCCCTTTGATCTCGTGATCTCTGTCCAAAGTGGATCCACTTTGGAGCCACGATTAGTGCCCGTGAGCGATCGGCGCGCCCCACGACGCCCACACATAAATGCAAGAGAACAGGAACAGCCACACCACGTCGACGAAATGCCAGTACCAGGCCGCGGCTTCGAAGCCGAAATGATGCTTCGGCGTGAAGTCGCCGCGCATTGCGCGAAGCAGGCAGACAAGCAGGAAGATGGTGCCGATGATCACGTGGAAACCATGAAATCCCGTCGCCATGAAGAAGGTGGCGCCGTAGATGGAATCCTTGAAGGTGAACGGCGCGTGAATGTACTCGTAGGCCTGGACCATCGAGAACAGGAGGCCAAGCGCCACAGTCAGCGTCAGACCCCATACCAGGCCCTTGCGATCGTTGTGCAGAAGGGCGTGGTGCGCCCAGGTGACCGTCGTGCCGGAAAGCAGCAGGATGATCGTGTTGTAAAGAGGCAGGTGGAAAGGATCGAGAACCTCGATTCCCTTGGGCGGCCACACGCCGCCAGTGAATTCCGTCCGCGCAACCTGATGGACTTCGTCGGGGAACAGGCTGGCGTCGAAGAACGCCCAGAACCATGCGACGAAAAACATCACCTCGGAGGCGATGAACATGATCATGCCGTAGCGCAGATGTAGCGACACCACGGGCGTGTGGTGGCCCTCATGCGCTTCCTTGATCGTGTCAGACCACCACGAATACATGGTGTAGAGCACAATCACGAGACCGATAAAGAACAGCCAGGGGTTGGCGAGATTGATACCGAAAAGCGGGAAGTCGCCCCCGCTCAGGTACCGCATATAGGCAACGCCGCCGAGCGCGGTGACAAGCGCGCCGACTGAACCAAGGAATGGCCAGGGGCTCGGGTCGACGAGGTGATAGTCGTGATGTTTTGCGTGTGCGTCAGCCATTTCAGCCCCCGATAGAGTTCGCCGGCGCTTTCCCACCCTCCGCCTTCGGCGCAACCGCCACAGGCTTTTCCCCCTCAATCGGGAAGAAGGTGTAGGAAAGCGTGATAGTCTTCAAATCCTTTAGCTCCGGCACGTTCACAATGTCCGGATCGACATAGAATACCACCGGCATGTCAAGCGTTTCGCCAGGCTTCAATTTCGTGTCGGTGAAGCAGAAGCACTCGACCTTATTGAAGTAGGAGCCTGCCAATTCGGGCGTGACATTGAAGGACGCGCGCCCGCTGGTCGGTGCCTTGAACAGGTTCGTCGCCTTGTAGACGGCCTCGGTCGTCTCGCCGATGCGCATCGTCACCTGGCGCTCAATCGGCTGGAAATCCCACGGCAAGCCACCCGAAACATTGGCATCGAACCGCACGGTGATGGTGCGGTCGAGGATCCTGTCGGAATACTGCTCGACGCGCTGCGTCGTGCCGCCATAGCCGGTCATCTGGCAAAATATCTGATAAAGCGGCACCGATGCGTACGCCATTCCGACCATGCCCGCGAAAAAGGCGAGACAGGCGCCCGCGATCACGCGGTCGCTCATTGCTTTCTTGTGATCGGCCGGACGTTTTTCGGTGCTGCTCATGCCGTCGCTCACATTGCCCGATCGAACAGCGCCGGGCCGAATTTTGCCAGGCTGCCCAGATAAACCACAACGACGAACGCCGCCAGCGCCAGGCCAATTGCAACGGAACGGCTGCGGCGGGCTTTCTTCTGGCTCTCTGTAAGCGTCACCATGTCCTGATCCCGCATGGTTTAAGCCCCGGCAAGCATGGCTGAGCGTGCCACCAGGCTATCCGCCAGATAGATCGCAAAGATGCCGAAAAGGTAGAGCAGCGAATAGGCAAACAGGGTCTTGGCCGGGCGCATCTTCGTGTCGTCCGGTTTCATCACGAGCACCTTCAAAGCGTACCAGACGAAGCCCGCGCCCAGGACAATTGCGGCAAACCCATACGCAAGCCCTGTGTAGCCGAGAACCCAAGGCAGAACACCAACTGGCGCGAGCACTAGTGCGTAGTAAAAGATCTGGCGGCGCGTCGAGGCGTGCCCGACGACGTTGGGCATCATCGGAATTCCAGCCCGGGCGTAATCGTCGGACTTAAACAGCGCCAGCGCCCAGAAGTGAGGTGGCGTCCACAAGAAGATGACCAGGAAAAGGAGAATGCTTTCCAGGCTGACGGCGTTCGTGGCTGCGGCCCAGCCGATCATCGGCGGGAACGCCCCCGCCGCGCCGCCGATCACTATGTTCTGCGGCGTCGTGCGCTTCAGCCACATCGTGTAGATGACGACATAGAAAAAGATCGTGAAGGCAAGCAGCGCCGCCGCCAGCCAGTTGACCAGCACTCCAAGTGTGGCCACGGAAAACCCCGAGAGCACGAGGCCGAAAACCAGCGCTTCGCCCGGCTGTACCCGCCCTGCGGGGATCGGCCGCCCCGCCGTTCGCGACATGATGGCGTCGATGTCGGCGTCATACCACATGTTGAGTGCGCCTGAGGCTCCCGCCCCGACGGCGATCGCCAGGATAGCGATGACAGCAGTCAACGGATTGATCGCGACCGGCGTCGCCACCAGACCGACAAAGGCCGTAAACACCACCAGCGACATGACGCGTGGCTTCAGCAGCGCGAAAAAATCGCCCGCCGTCGCTTCCGACATGCGAATGCCGGTTTCGTCCAGTCGGTTGTTGTGGACCACGGCCATGCGTACGAGTTCCAGTCTCTCCGTTTGGCCAAGGCCGCCGGTTGGACCAGCGGCCTTGCTCATGCTGCTCTGCCGTTACTTGATCTTCGGCAGCTGTTCCCACTGATGGAAAGGCGGCGGCGAAGACAGCTGCCATTCCAGCGTCGTTGCACCCTCGCCCCACGGATTGGCGCCCGCTATCCGCTTTTTCGAGAACGCCTCGAAGACGCCGACAAGAAAGATCAGTACCGCGAATACCGATATGTAGGACCCGTAGGACGACACCATGTTCCAGCCGGCGAACGCATCCGGATAGTCGATGTAGCGGCGCGGCATGCCGGCAAGCCCCAGGAAATGCTGGGGGAAAAAGACCAGGTTCACGCCGACAAACATGACCCAGAAATGGGTGCGCGCGATTAGCGGCGAGTACATGTAGCCCGTCATCTTCGGGAACCAGTAATACCAACCAGCGAAAATGCCGAAGACCGCGCCCAGCGAGAGCACGTAGTGGAAGTGCGCCACCACATAGTAGGTGTCATGCAGCGACCGGTCGAGGCCGGCATTCGCGAGCTGTACGCCCGTCACGCCGCCTACCGTGAAGAGGAAGATGAACCCGATCGCCCAAAGCATCGGCGTGCGCATCGTGATCGAGCCTCCCCACATCGTGGCGATCCAGGAGAAGATCTTCACCCCGGTCGGAACAGCGATGACCATTGTAGCGAACACGAAATAGCGCTGCGTGTCGAGCGATAGGCCGGTGGTGTACATATGGTGCGCCCACACAACGAAGCCCACCGCGCCGATCGCCACCATCGCATAGGCCATGCCGAGGTAGCCGAAGATGGGCTTCCTCGAGAAGGTCGATACGATGTGGCTGACAATGCCGAAGGCCGGCAGAATGAGGATATACACCTCGGGGTGACCGAAGAACCAGAACAGATGCTGGAACAGGATCGGATCGCCGCCGCCTTCCGGCGCGAAGAATGTCGTCCCGAAATTGCGGTCCGTGAGCAGCATGGTGATGCCGCCCGCCAAAACCGGCAGCGACAGCAGCAACAGGAAGGCGGTGATCAGCACGGACCAGGCAAACAGCGGCATCTTGTGCAGCGTCATGCCGGGAGCGCGCATGTTGAAGATCGTCGTGATGAAGTTAATTGCGCCGAGGATGGAGGAAGCGCCCGCGATGTGAAGCGACAGGATCGCGAGGTCCATCGCGGGACCCGGCTGACCGGAGGTCGAGAATGGCGGATAGATCGTCCAGCCTCCGCCCACGCCGTAGGCCCCTGGCGCGCTCGGCATGAACGCTGACAGGATAAGCAGGATGAACGCCGGCGGCAGCAGCCAGAACGAGATGTTGTTCATGCGCGGAAAGGCCATGTCTGGCGCGCCGATCATGATGGGCACCATCCAGTTGGCGAAGCCGCCGATCAGCGCCGGCATAACCATGAAGAAAATCATGATCAGGCCGTGCGCGGTGGTGAAGGCATTGAACATGCTCTTGCCGGCATCAACGGCCGCATCGCCACCGACGCCATAGACCATCTCCGCCAGGCCCGTGAAAATCTGGATGCCCGGCTCCGCCAGCTCCCAGCGCATCACGACCGACAGCAGTCCGCCGATGATGCCCGCGCAGATGGCGAAGATCAGATAGAGCGTACCGATGTCCTTGTGGTTGGTGGAATAGACCCAGCGAACCCAGCCATGCGGCTTGTGACGTCGTGATGCTCGTGAGCTGCCGCGCCTGCCATGTCTCGCTCCGTTCCTTGTCCCTGTCCCGATCGCGGCATCAATTGCCGGCGGTCGCCACTATCCGGTTGCCGTCGATTTCCGCCATCAGCGCCTTGTTCGCACCGCCGAGGTCGGTCTTGGCTGCAGCAAGCCATGTGCCGTACTGAGCATCCGAAACGACGCGGATCGCGATCGGCATATAGGCATGATCCTTACCGCAGAGTTCGGAGCACTGGCCGTAATAGAGGCCTTCTTTCTTGGCCTTGAACCAAATCTCGTTGATGCGGCCCGGCACGGCATCGGTCTTCACGCCGAACGCCGGCATCGCGAAGGCGTGCATCACGTCGCTCGCCGTTACGAGGACGCGAACCGTCGTATCGATCGGCACCACGACTTCATTGTCGACAGCGAGCAGTCGCGGATAAACGTTGCGATCTTCCTTCCCGGCTGCGGCACGTGCATCGTCTGCGAGCAGCGCGGAATTGAACGAAAGCGGCTCTTCGATCTGGTACTCGAAGTCCCAGTTCCACTGGTTTCCGGTCGCCTTGATCGTCAGCTTGGGCTCCTCCGGCGGCGTGTACTGCGCCGTCAGCAGTTGGAAGGACGGAACAGCAAGGAACAGCAGCACCACGACCGGACCGACCGTCCACAGCACTTCAATCAGCGTATTGTGGCTGGTGCGCGAAGGATTCGGGTTTGCGCTGGCGCGAAACTTCAGAACGCACCAGGCAAGCAGGACGAGAACCAACAGCGTGATTGGAACGATGAACCACAGCGTGTACCGCTCGAACCAGATGATCTGATCCATGATGCTTGTTGCAGCGTCCTGGAAGCGCATCTGCCAGGGCCGGGGCTGGTCGGCATAGGCTGCCGCCGTGATGAAGAACGCGCCTAAAGCACTGGCGCCAGCAAGGATTTTTCTCATCGCCCTCTTCATCTCCCAGTTCAACGTGTGCGTGCGTGTCCGCGAACGTTAAGTGACACCGGAACGGGAATCCCGGTGCCTGTTGCGGCGTTCAAACCATACTCTGTTTCCGACCGCAAGAAAGGAGCGCCTGAAACTGTGCGGCATTTTTGCGCGCGAAGACGGCATTTTGCGGCACGGCCCAGTAACCTGTCGCCAACCCCGTAACATCAGTTCGCCGGCAGCCGACGATGTACGTCTGTCCTTCATACCGGCCGCTGTCGCAATTCGGGCAAATTTCAGGGCGAAATGTCGTGGAAACCCACCCATTCTTCAGGCTAGCTGACACACCTGTTCTTTTCGTTGCCAAGGTCACGGGCTAGAGTGCCGTGATTCGAATGGAGCCAACATGAAATTCCGGCTTTCTAGACCATGGGCGACGGCCCTCCTCCTTGGCGCCACCGTTGGGCTGGCCTTTCCGGCCACCGCCCAGCCGAAGCAGCAGAGCGGAACGGTGAAGTCGAACCATGGCGCCTGGTCGATCATCTGCGATACTCCGGCCGGCGCCACCGCGGAGCAATGCGCGATGATGCAGAACGTCGTCGCCGAGGATCGGCCGGAGATCGGCCTTTCGGTCGTCGTTTTGCGCACGGCGGACAACAAGGCGGAGATCCTGCGCGTACTGGCTCCTCTTGGCGTGCTTCTGCCAAACGGCCTTGGCTTGAACGTGGATGGCAAGGATATCGGCCGTGCCTATTTCGTACGCTGCTTCCAGGATGGCTGCTA
Source organism: uncultured Alphaproteobacteria bacterium (assembly GCA_963735385.1). Classification (GTDB taxonomy): domain Bacteria; phylum Pseudomonadota; class Alphaproteobacteria; order Rhizobiales; family Rhizobiaceae; genus CAVTKY01. The sequence goes on from CAVTKY010000028.1 coordinate 42,302, forward strand.
TGCGGAGGTCATTCTTGAAAAGCCGCTTCTCGATACGCTGAAGACCGGCAAGGCGGCCACCTTCATCGTCTTTCAGACTCCAGAGGAAGGCATCGGCATTCCGGTCGACCTGAAAGGCTTTGGCGACGGCTTTTCGGCACTTCCCTGATCACAGCGATTTCTTCGCATTGCCGGAACCGCGTTCCGCGCCTACATCGGGGCAGGACATTTTCTCCGTCATGAAAGCGGGCGCGCTATGACCAGCCTTCTCAACCAGTTCGACGTTTCCGATGACCGGGTTCGCCGCATCGTCGCGGACACCATCAACGGCGCCGACGACGGCGAGCTTTATCTCGAATACAGCCAGGGCGAGGCGCTGGTCTTCGACAATGGGCGGCTGAAGACCGCCAACTTCAACACGGATCAGGGCTTCGGCCTGCGCGCCGTCGCTGGCGAGGCAGCCGGCTACGCGCATTCGAGCGAACTTTCGGAGGTAGCGCTGCTACGCGCCGCCGATGCTGTCGCGGCAGTAAAAGGCGGCTATTCGGGCACGTTGGCAGCCGCACCTGCCCGCACGAACCGTCACCTCTACGGTGAAGAAAACCCTATTGTTTCGCCATCTTTCGAGGAAAAAGCGAAACTACTACAAGAGATCGATGCGTTTTTCCGCGGCAAGGACCCACGCGTGCGCCAGGTCACCGCATCGCTGGCCTCGTCCTGGCAGCATGTCGAAATCCTGCGGGCGGACGGGCAGATGGTTCGCGACGTGCGTCCGCTCGTCCGCATCAATGTAGCCGTCGTTGTCGGTGAAGGTGACCGGCAGGAGACGGGTTCATATGGTATGGGAGGCCGCAAAAGCTTCGGTGAATTTCTGGCGGAGGACAGCTGGAAATTCGCAGCCGACGAGGCATTGCGCCAGGCGCTGGTCAATCTCCAGGCAATACCGGCTCCAGCCGGCACCTTCGATATCGTCCTGTCGAGCGGCTGGCCGGGTGTCATGCTGCACGAGGCCGTCGGGCATGGCCTGGAGGGCGATTTCAACCGCAAGAAGACGTCGGCCTTTGCTGGTCTGTTGGGCCAGCAGGTCGCAGCTAAAGGTGTCACCGTCGTCGACGACGGCACCATCGCGGAGCGGCGGGGTTCATTGACGGTCGACGATGAGGGAACGCCGACCAATCGCACCGTACTTATCGACGATGGCAAGCTGGTCGGCTACATGCAGGATCGTCAGAATGCTCGGCTGATGGGCATGGACGCGACCGGAAACGGCCGGCGCGAATCCTACGCGCACCAGCCTATGCCGCGCATGACGAACACTTACATGACCGCGGGCGACATGACGCCGGAAGAGATCATCGCCTCCGTGTCGAAGGGCATCTACGCCGTCTCTTTCGGCGGCGGGCAGGTTGACATCACGAGCGGCAAGTTCGTGTTCGGCTGCACCGAAGCTTACATGATCGAAGACGGAAAGGTGACGCAGCCGATCAAGGGCGCGATGCTGATCGGCAACGGTCCTGACGCCATGCACCGCGTCACGATGGTCGGCAACGACATGAAGCTGGACACCGGCATCGGAATGTGCGGCAAGGCTGGCCAGGGTGTTCCGGTTGGCGTGGGCCAACCGCACCTGCGCATGAATCAGATGACAGTGGGTGGGACGCGCGCGTAAAAGCCTGCGGGTGATTCCAGCCTAGTGGAACGAATTTGACATTCGCATCCCATTCGACATCACGCGTTCATTGCGAATGTCAAATTCAAAGTTCCACTAGAATCATATGTTTGCTAGTGGTCCTTTGATTCTAACATTCGCCTGAATGGCCTGTATCAATGGGATGCGAATGTTAGAATCGGACCACTGGGGGCGTGCGATGCATCCTTCGTCATTGATCGACCAGCGTTTCGTCGCCGGTTTTCCGCTCGGCCCGCTGCTAGGCGCTGCTCTCTATGCGGCGGTGCTGAGCCTGTCCGCCAGTGCCGGGTCACAGGGCTTCTGGTACTATCTGGCGACTTCCCTGGCCTATGGATACGGGACGAGCCTCGTTCTGCTCTTACCGTGCTTTCTGGCGCTCAGGCATTTCCGCCTCGACCGCTGGATGCTCTGCATCGCCGCCGGGCTCGCCACGGGCCTGATCTTTTATTTGGCCCTTTTCCACGTTCCCGAGACGTCTTCGAACGTGAATTCCCTCCTGCTGTATGGCGCGATGCCATTCGTCTTCATCGCCTGCTCGATCCGCGCCATCGCAGGAAAGCGGGGTGAATGATCACCGCCGCTTTCTTGGTTTCTCCAGCAATGCGACCGCCTCCACATGGGGGGACCAGAGGAACTGGTCGACGGGGGTAACACTTCGCACGCGATAGCCTCCAGCGCACAAAAGGGCGAGATCGCGCGCCAGCGTGACCGGATTGCACGAGACTGCCGCGACAAGCGGTATGTCGGATTTGGCGATCTGTTTCGACTGATCTTCAGCGCCGGCGCGCGGTGGATCGAAGACAAGGCCGTCGAAGGCTTTGAGCTCCTTGAAGGTCAGCGGACGGCGGAAAAGATCGCGCCGTTCAGTCGTTACGCGCCGCAGGCCGGATGCGAAACGGAAGCCACGATCCAGCGCAGCCAATGCAGCAGCATCGCCTTCGATGGCGTGCACCTCGGCTTTTCTCGCCAGGCGCAGCGCAAAGGCCCCCGAACCGGCGAAAAGATCGGCGATCCTTTTGGCCTTGCCGAGATAGTCGCCGACCAGATCCGCCATTGCGCTTTCGGCGGCAGCAACCGCTTGAAGAAATCCACCGGGCGGTGGCGCTACGGAGACTTCCCCGAAAGCAACGGCCGGTTTGCGCGGCTCCACAATGATCTCCCCGTCGATGGAGAGCCGCGCAATCCCGGCGCGGATGACGAAGTCCGAAGCGTGAGTCCGGGCGGTGCCGCTGAGCTTTCCAGAGTCCGCCGCGGCCACATCGAGGCCCGACGCCGTCTGCGTGACCGTCAAGTGAAACGGCTGCGGCGTGTTGCAGATCAGCCCGGCGAGCGCCCGTAGCATGCCAAGCGCGGAAACGATCTCCGGTACGGCTATGGGACACTCGGCGATGTCGATGATGGTGTGCGAATGCGCCCGGTTGTAGCCAAGCAGCATTCCGGCTTCGGTGCGCCGCGCCGAAAAGACAACACGGCGGCGCGATGCGGCTGGGCATGGGATGGTTTCGGCAACCGGCGCCTCCACACCCGCCCTTTTCAAGGCCTGGACAACCTTGTCACGCTTCCAGTCGTCATAGGCTTGGCGCTCGAGATGCTGGAGCGCGCAGCCGCCGCATTCGCCAAAGTGCCGGCACGATGGTGCAACGCGCAGTGGCGATGGCTCGAGTACAGCCATCAGCGCTGCCCGGTCCTTCTCCCGCGCGGCCGTGATCACCTCGCCAGGCAGCGCAAACGGCACGAAGACCGGCCCCGTTTCCGTTTCCGCGATGCCGTCTCCTTGCGCGCCGAGCCGGTCGATGACGTAACGGCTGCTCATCGATCCTTCACCCCGGCCAGAAGAAATTCATGGTTGCCGTCCCCGCCCACGATCGGTGACGGGACAAGTCCGATGGCGCGCCAGCCCGGGAAACTGTCGAGCCAATCACGGCGCGCTTCGGCTGTCCGCAGCCCGTCAGCCGGATTGCGTAACAATCCGCCCTTGTCGATCGCCTCTCGTCCGGCCTCGAATTGCGGCTTCACCAGAAAAACCCCGCCTGCGCCGCGTGACGCCAGTTCGAGCGCCGGAGGCAGGGCCAGTGTCAGCGAAATGAAGCTGACATCGCAGACCAGGAAATCAGGCGCACCACCGGGAATGTAGTCCGCAGTCAGGTCGCGCGCATTCAACCCTTCGATGACGGTGACGCGGGGATCGGCCCTCAGCCTTGCGTACATCTGGCCATGACCCACGTCGATCGCCGTCACGTGGGCTGCGCCACGTTCCAGGAGCACTTGCGTGAACCCGCCGGTGGACGCGCCGATGTCCAGGGCGCGGCATCCGGCAGCGTTAAGGCTGAAATGATCCAGACCGGCAATGAGCTTGAGCGCTGCGCGGGACACATAGCGACGCGCCGGGTCGTCCACTTCGACCGATGCCTCCGCTGAGACTGCCTGTCCAGGCTTCAGAATTCGCCGGCCATCGACGGTCACCGTGCCGCGCTCAATCGCGTCGCGCGCCCGCGAACGGCTGTCATACAGGCCTCGACTGACGAGAACGTCGTCAAGCCTCAGGCGCGTTGGTTCGGATCGGCTGGGATTCATGGACCTTCATTGGCTAAAGCGAGCCGCCTTTGCAAGGCCAGCTCCTGGGATCGCATCGACGGCCCGCAAAAGCGCGAGGCGGATAAACGAAACCACAAGCCCAATCGGACCAAGCCTTTATCTGACAGTCCTCATCAACTGATTCATCGTCATCGATCTTTTCGCGCGGCCATTCCGGCCGCAAGATCGACATGATCAGTTCATCCCGGTGCTGACCGGCGAAGAAGGCACTTCCCCGGGCAACACCTTCAGCCACGAAGCCGGCGGCCTCGTAGGCGCGCCGGGCCCGCCCATTTTCCGGGAACACGCCCAACCACAGGCGATAGGCATCGGTTCTGCGAAAAACGGCTTCAGTGATGGCGGCGAGCAGCACCCTGCCATGACCCATGTTCGGCCGCCGGACAGCAATGCGCTTAACGAGCGCGACTCTTTCCGGCGAAGCCCAGTCTCGGACAATGCCGAAGCCGACAGGTTCGGTTTCCATGTAGCCGATGAGATAAGCGTGACGCCCGTCGGCCAACGCCGAGAGATGGCGAGCTTCATCCCAGCGGCCCACCAGTTTGTCATATCCATCCAGCCGCTCGGTCTCCATGACAAACGGCAGGTCGCCCTGATCGGCGAGAGCAAGGCGGAAGTCATCTTCGACTGTCACGCACACATTGCCCGCTAAGCGCGAGCGGCGCGCACCGGCTGGCCAAGCGCGGCAAACACGGTGCGCACGATGCCCGCAGCATCAAGGCCCGCGTCGGCATACATCTTCTCAGGCTTGGCGTGGTCGGCGAACTCATCCGGCAGGATCAGTGGCCGCACTTTCAGTCCGGTCTCAAGCAGACCGTCATTGGCCAGGAATTGCAGCACATGGCTGGCAAACCCGCCAATCGCACCTTCTTCGACCGTAACGAGCACTTCATGCGAACGAGCCAGGCGTCGCACGAGGTCTTCGTCGAGCGGCTTCGCGAAGCGGGCATCGGCTACGGTTGTGGAGAGACCGGCTGCGTCCAGCTCCTCGGCCGCCAGCAGGCAGTCCTGAAGCCGGGTTCCAAAAGAAAGCAGTGCGATCTTGGCGCCTTCCTTGACGATCCGGCCCTTGCCGATGTCGAGCACCGAGCCGCGCTCGGGCATCTCGACACCCACGCCGTTGCCGCGGGGGTAGCGGAAGGCAATCGGACCTTCGTCAAAGGCCGCGGCCGTGCGCACCATGTGGCGGAGTTCGGCCTCATCTGCCGCGGCCATCACGACGAAACCGGGCAGCGAAGCAAGGTACGTTGTGTCGAAGGCGCCGCAGTGGGTCGCACCATCGGCCCCCACATAGCCGGCACGGTCGATGGGAAAGCGTACCGGGAGTTTCTGGATCGCCACGTCATGGACAACCTGGTCATAGGCCCGCTGCAGGAACGTGGAGTAGATCGCAGCGAACGGCTTGTAGCCTTCAGAGGCGAGGCCAGCAGCAAAGGTCACGGCATGCTGTTCGGCAATCCCGACATCGAAAGTGCGCTTCGGAAAAGCCTCGCCAAAGAGGTCGAGGCCAGTACCGGAAGGCATCGCGGCAGTGATGGCGACGATCTTCTCATCCTCGCGCGCTTCCTGAATCAGGCTTTCGGCGAAGACCCTAGTGTAGCTTGGTGCGTTGGCCGGCGCCTTCGTTTGCGCTCCAGTGATCACGTCGAAGCGGTTGACGCCGTGATATTTGTCGGCCAATTCTTCGGCCGGGCCGTAGCCCTTGCCTTTCTGGGTGACGACATGGATCAGCACTGGTCCGTTGATCGTGTCGCGCACATTCTTCAGCACCGGCAGCAGGTGCTCCAGATTGTGGCCGTCTATGGGACCGACATAGTAGAAGCCGAGCTCCTCGAACATGGTGCCGCCAGTCCAGAAACCGCGCGCGTATTCCTCCGATCGGCGCGCCTTCTCTTCCAGGAACTTCGGCAGTCTCTTGGCCACCTGCTTGGCGGTTTCGCGGAGCGAATGGTACGTCTTGCCGGAAACAAGGCGGGCGAGGTAGGCGCTCATGGCCCCCGTGGGAGGCGCAATAGACATGTCGTTGTCGTTGAGGATGACGATCAAACACGCATCAAGCGCGCCGGCATTGTTCATCGCCTCGTAAGCCATGCCGGCCGACATGGCTCCGTCGCCGATCACCGCAATGACATTGTTTTTGCCACCGGAGAGGTCGCGAGCCACGGCCATGCCCAGCCCGGCCGAGATCGACGTGGACGAATGCGCCGCGCCGAACGGATCGTATTCGCTCTCGGCACGCCTCGTGAACCCCGAAAGACCGCCTTCCTGACGCAGCGTGCGCATACGATCGCGGCGGCCGGTCAGGATCTTGTGTGGATAGGCCTGATGGCCGACGTCCCAAATCAGGCGATCTTCCGGCGTGTTGAAAACGTGATGGAGCGCCACCGTCAGCTCGATCACGCCAAGTCCCGCACCAAGATGCCCGCCGGTGTGCGACACGACATCGATCAGCTCGGCGCGCAACTCGGCGGCCAGTTGCGGCAAATCACTTTCCGGAAGCCGGCGAAGGTCGGCAGGGACCCGAACCTTGTCCAGCAGCGGTGTTTGGGGAGCCTGATTCACTTTTTGGGAGCCTGTCTGCTCAGCAAGTTCTATCGTGGATAGAGTCTGGGCATGAGAAAGTAAATGTGCGTTGATGACGCGATCTTGATCGATGCCAAACGTGTCAATTCTCCGGCAGCGGAATGAATTCCTTCTCGTCGCCGGGCACAATGTCAAAGCGGCCGGTCTTCCACTCTTCCTTTGCCTGTTCGATCCGTTCCTTCGAGGACGATACGAAATTCCACCATATGTACCGGTTGGACCCGAGGGAAGCCCCGCCGAACAGCATGAAATTCGCGCCCTGTTCCGAAGAGACCACGATCTCGTCGCCCGGACGGAACACAAGCAAGACGTCCGAGCGGAACCGGTCGCCTGAAATCGTCACGGTCCCTTCCAGGATATAGATGGCCCGCTCCTCCGCATCGGCTGGAATGCGCACGCTCGCGCCGGCCTCGAGCCGGAGGTCCGCGTAAAGCGTGTCAGACTGGGTCGCGACCGGCGAACGCACGCCGTCGAACGCACCAATCACGATCCGGCCCGAAATGCCCTCGGCCTGGATATCCGGCAGCTCGGACCGCAAGGTGTGCTCAAACACCGGAGGAATTTCCTCCTTGCCGTCCGGCAGCGCCAGCCAGGTTTGAAGACCGGAAATCGACATGGGATTTCCGCGCAGTTCTTCCGGCGAGCGTTCCGAATGGACGATGCCGCGGCCCGCCGTCATGAGATTCACATCGCCGGGCTCGATCACCATCTCGGTTCCGAGCGAATCCCGGTGCCGGACGAACCCATCGAAAAGATAGGTGACGGTCGCGAGCCCGATATGGGGATGCGGACGAACATCAAAAGCCTGTCCGGCGCGGAGAATGGCCGGCCCCATGCGGTCGAAGAAGATAAACGGCCCGACCAACCGACGGCGGGCGGTGGGCAGCGCACGTCGCACTTCGAAGCCGCCAATGTCCTTTGCGCGTGCGACGAGCATCAATTCGATCGCATCGCAAGACAAGGCATCACCGGGTTCAGGATCACGCGCAGGGAAGAAGCTCATGACTCACTCCTGATGGAAGCGCCGGCGGAGCGGCGGCGCATCTGACCTGTGGGTCAGTCTACCACTTGTGCCGGAGATTACCGACGCGCTGCGGTCGTGTCGAATATTCGAGGCGCCGCGAACCCAGCAGGGTTACCGGCAAGAGTTGCAGGTTCCGCCTCGCACGAAATTGGGAAATATCGTCACTGGGCGGTCGCGAAACGGATCGCAGCCCTCGCCCGCGCCTTGGCCGTCTCTTCTTCGCGGTTGCGCGGATGTTGTGCCGTCTCGAGGGAATTCGAGAAGTTCCCGCGCCACGGCAGCGATCGCTTCGACGGCGTGATCGAAAGCGGCCTCATTGCGCTTGGAAGGCCGCGTCGTGCCGCTCAGTTTGCGGACAAACTGAAGCGCGGCGTCACGGATTTCATCCTCCGTCGCTGGCGGATCGAAATTGAACAGCGTTTTAATGTTCCGGCACATTTTCCGCTCCGGGCACGTTGAACCATTCGCTCCCAATGTGGGGTGGAATGCGGTGAGGTCAACCGGTCAATCCCCATCCAGGGGCTCTATCCCTACGGGCTTGCCATCGCGGGCAAGCCTGATTTTCTCCACCTTGTCTTCCGCCGCCTTCAACAGCCTGTCGCAATGGTCCTTCAGCGCCTCGCCGCGCTCATAGATCCGGATCGACTGGTCGAGCGGCACGTCTCCGCGCTCCAAATCATCGACGATCGCCTCGAGCGCCTTCAATGCCTGCTCGAAGCTCATCGCCTTGATGTCATCGTTCAGTTCACCGGTCATGACTATCCTTTCATCAATCGTTTCACATGGGCGCCGACCGAAAAGGCCAGGCCTTGCAGGTCGTAGCCGCCTTCCAGCAGGCTGATGACCCGGTTGTTGGAGAACCGCGCGGCGCGATCCATGAGCTGACCCGTCGCCCAATCAAAATCGTCTTCGGTCAGATTGATCTCGGCCAGCGGGTCGCGGTGATGCGCATCAAACCCGGCCGATATGATCGTGAGGTCGGGCCGGAAACTGTCGAGCGCAGGCAGTATTCGCGTTTTGAACGCCTCGCGGAAGGTCTCGCTGCCGGTTTGCGGCGATAGCGGCGCATTGACGATGTTGCCGGCTCCCGTCTCGTCCTTTCGTCCCGTTCCGGGGTAGAGGGGCATCTGGTGTGTCGAGCAATAAAGCACCGACGGATCGCGCCAGAAAATCTCCTGCGTGCCATTGCCGTGGTGGACGTCCCAATCGACGATAGCCACCCTTTCGGCTCCGTGCCGCCGCTGGGCGTAACGAGCGGCGATCGCGGCATTGTTGAAAAGGCAAAAACCCATAGCCGTGCTTGTCTCCGCGTGATGACCCGGCGGGCGGCAAGCCACGAAAACGTTGTCTGCCTTTCCCGAAAAAACGTCATCGACCGCGGCATTGGCGGCGCCAACCGCCGTCAAAGCCGCCTCCCAGCTTTTCGGGCTAACCGACGTGTCGGCGTCGAGGCGCGCGGTCCCTTCATCGGGAATCGCCCGCCGTATCTTCTCCACATATTCCTCCGGATGGACGTACAGGATCGTAGCCTCCTCACCCATGGGCGATTCGGCGTGAACCAGCGGCGCAAAGGCTTCGTCTTCGAGCGTCCGCGCTATGGCGCGCAGCCGGTCCGGCCGCTCGGGGTGGCCAGGCGGGGTCAGATGTTCAAGGTAGATCGGATGAGAATAGAGGCGTGTCGTCATTCTGCCAGTCTAGCAAGAATGACCGCCCTAGTGGAACGAATTTGACATTCGCATCCCATTTGACATCACGCGTCCATTGCGAATGTCAAATTCAAAGTTCCACTAGAATCATATGTTTGCTAGTGGTCCTTATGATTTTAACATTCGCCTGAATGGCCTGTATCAATGGGATGCGAATGTTAGAATCGGACCACTAGTGGAACGAATTTGACATTCGCATCCCATCTGACATCACGCGTCCATTGCGAATGTCAAATTCAAAGTTCCACGAGAATCATATGTTTGCTCGTGGTCCTTTGATTCTAACATTCGCCTGGATGGCCTGTATCAATGGGATGCGAATGTTAGAATCGGACCACTAGCCACGCAATACGTTCGCTTGCCTAGCGAATCTGTCCCTCAACGTGCCCGTTGGGAGCTTCACGCAGTGCGTCCCAACGCTGTAAGAGGGACCGGGCCGCAAATGTCACTGTTCTTTAGGGTCTGTTGAGATTCATGTCATGGCGAGCCGAAAATGGTGGCTTTCGAGAACCGTAGCGGAGCGTACGTTCTGGTACGCGAGCAACGGAAGCGCAGAAACCGCCATTTGCAGGCCGTCATGGCGTGTATATCAACAGACCCCTAGGGGACACTCGATGCCGGCCAGTAATGATACCCCCTCCGACCATAGTTTCGACACTACGGCACGCAAGGCAGTTTACCACGCCATCTTCACGCGCCGGGACGTGCGGAGCCATTTCCTTCCCGACCCCGTTGACGAAGCCGTGCTGGCGCGACTGCTTCTGGCCGCCCACCACGCCCCTTCGGTCGGGTACATGCAGCCATGGAACTTCATTGTCATCCGCCACAGGGCGCGCCGGGAACAGGTGCGCGACCTGTTTCTCTCAGCCCGTTTGGAGGAGGCCGGGGAAATCGCGGTAGACAGGCGGGAGCTTTATCGCCAGCTCTCGAAGGCATCTGCGAAAGCCCGTTGAATATCTGCATCACCTGCGACCGCCAGCGATCGAAAGACTCGCCGCTCGGGCGATCTCACAATCCGGAAATGGACCTCTACAGTACGGTTTGTGCTGTCCAGAATTTGTGGCTCGCGGCGCGCGCCGAAGGGATCGGCGTCGGCTGGGTGAGTATTCTCGATCCTGGCGGATTAAAGCGTGTTCTTGGCATTCCGGAGGGTATCGTGCCCGTCGCCTATCTGTGTGTCGGCCACGTTTCGGAATTCGCGTCCAGGCCTGACCTGGAGACACGCGGCTGGGCAAAGCGGCTGCCACTGGCCGAACTGGTCATGAGCGAGACCTTTGCCGGCGGCGGCGAAGAGGTGCTCAAACAACATATCGAGGAATTGAACGGTCCGCCGGTCTGACGGGCGATAGAGTGGGTCGACGGATATCCCCCTTCGAAGGGGTGGCGCGAATGAACCGGCCAACTTTCGCTTCAGGGCGCCGCGCCGAAAAGCAGCAGAAGCGCGCCGATCGCCATAAGCGCGAGACCCGGCCAGTTTGTCGTCAGTCCCAAAAAGCCGACGCCGTGTCTTCGCGGTTCCAACGTACCGTCCTGCACTGGCGGGGAAGTTCCCGTCGTTCCGCTCAACCGGCCGCGCCGAAGCGCCTCACTTGCCAGGTAAATCAGCCCGGCGAAGAACAGAAGCGCGCCAAGCCAGATGCCAAGCATTCCCGCCTCCTTGCTCATTTGTCTATACCCTCTACTTAGGGCCGCAGCCGCCATGATCCAGCCGCGGTGGCCCGGTAATTTCAACCGCCATGCTGACAAAAAACCTCTTTCGATCACTGGCGCTCTTGGTATTCGTAGCGACCGTTGCCCTTGCCAGCGCAGCCGAGCCCCCACGATCCGGCCATCCGGTTTTCGACCGCGCGGTAGAGCTTGTCATCGACAATTTCCATGACGTTTCAGCGCTGGACCGCTTTAGCGAGGCTGTTCGGCAGCAAGTGCAGGATCCGAACTCGCCCGTCACGGCTGCAAGTTCGGACAGCAGAGTTGACGCAGCAATTGCGGCGGTTCTCGCCAGCCTCCAGGCGTCCCACACCGGCCATTTCCAGCCCGACACAATCGACTATTTCGAACTGGCTGACATCTTCCGTTCCGGTTTCCGCAACGATTTGCGCCGGCTTTTCCCACCCGATGGAGAGGTGACCTATCCGGGTATCGGCATGATTACCCAACAGGACGATGGTCTCCGGTTCGTTACCGAAGTCTACGACGGCTCGCCGGCGGACCGTGCCGGGATCCTTGTTGGCGACGAAATCGTGACTGTCGACGGGGCGGCATACCACGAGATCACCTCCTTTCGCGGCAAGGTGGGCAGAACTGTCGATGTCCGCCTTCGCCGCCATGCGGGCGCCGAGCCGATGACAGTCAAGGTTAATGTGGAATCGTTGAAGCCCTTGCCCATGTTCGAAAAGGCGATCGCCGACAGCGCGACTATCGTTGAGCGCGATGGCCGCAAGATCGGGTACATCCGCATCTGGACGCTCGCGGCACGCAATTCCATGGGCGCTGTCGCCGAAGCGCTTGCCCAAGGTCCGCTCAAGGATGCCGAGGGATTGGTGCTCGACCTGCGCGGCCGCTGGGGTGGCGGCGATTCGGACGCTGCGGAACTCTTCGTCGGCGATACTCCGCCATTCCGGTTGATCCCTCGCAAGGGCGAGGATGTTCTGGCCAATGTCCGCTGGCATCGACCGGTCGTGGCGATCATCGACAGCGGATCGAGAAGCGGCCTGGAAGTGTTTGCCTATGCGTTGAAAGTCAATGGCATTCCGCTCGTGGGGGAGCGTACGGCAGGCGCATTGCTAGCCGGGCGCGCCTACCTCTTGCCGGACGACAGTCTGCTCGAACTTGCGGTGCTGGATGCCGTCATCGCCGACGATGTCAGGCTGGAGGGCAATGGCGTCGAACCGGATATCCCGGCGGCCTTTGCCGTGCCTTATGCAGCCGGCAACGACCCTCAACGCGATGCGGCAATCGATGAGATGAGGCGCATCCTCGCCAAAAGTCAGCGCTGCGACGGGCCCGAATGCAGCTAAACTGGCCCAACCTTCACATTGTCGATGAGACGTATATCGCCGAGCCAGGCCGCGACCAGCAGGCGGGCTGGCCTGTCGGCGCTCTCAAGAGGCGTCAGGTCGGATTCCGAACGAAGCTCCAGATATTCCACCTCGCGGAATCCAGCGGCTACGATCGCAGCCTTTGCCTCTGCAATGACCGGGCCGGCGGGACCTCCCACTGAAAGACGGCGGGCAGCCTTGAAGAGGATGTTCGCCAATCGCGGTGCGATCATGCGTTCTTCGCGTAGCATGCGCGCGTTACGCGACGACATGGCGAGCCCGTCATCTTCCCGGACGGTAGGACACGATACGACTTCGATTGGAATATCGAGATCGCGCGCCATTCGCCGCACGACATGAAGCTGCTGTAAGTCCTTTTCACCGAAGAAGGCGAGATCGGCCTGGGTCTGCAGGAACAGCTTGGCGACAACGGTCGCCACGCCATCAAAATGGCCGGGCCTGAAATTGCCGCACAAACCTTCGCTTACGCCCGTCACCGAAACCGTCGTGGCGTATCCGGAGGGATACATTTCCCCGGCATCCGGCGCATAGAGAAGATGCGCGCCCACGGGAGCGAGCTTGGCGGCGTCTTCCCTCTCCGTACGCGGGTAGGCGGTGAGATCGACAGCGCTGTTGAACTGCTTCGGATTGACAAACAGGGTGACGATCACGCGGTCGGCCTTGGCGAGCGCGAAGCGCACGAGGCTCAGATGACCCTCATGCAGCGCGCCCATCGTGGGCACGACAGCCACTTTTGCGCCCTCGCGCCGCCAATCAGAGACGGTCGTCCGAAGTGCAGCAACGGTCCGGACAATCGGCACGTTCATGCTGGTCGCCTACCGATCGCGGACTTCGGCGCTTCGCCGAACACATGTTCGCCAGCGGGAAACTGCCTGTTGCGCACCTCCGCCGCATAGGCCGCAATCGCCGCTTCGGCCTGGTGACCGAGTTCAGCATAGCGTTTGACGAATTTTGGCCGGAAGTCGGTGAACATGCCCAGCATGTCGTCGACCACCAGTATTTGCCCGTCGCAGGCGACCGATGCGCCGATCCCGACCGTCGGGATTGCGATGCTTTCGGTGATCCGGCGCGCCAGCGGCTCGGCGATCTTCTCAAGCACCACGGAAAACGCCCCTGCCGCCGCAACGGCGGCCGCATCGCGCAGGATGCGTTCTGCTTCGGCGCCTCGGCCCCGCACGGGATAGCCGCCGAAAGCATTGACCGACTGCGGCGTCAACCCGACATGCGCCATCACCGGAATACCGCGGCTAGTCAGGAAGCGGATCGTATCCGCCATCGTCTCGCCGCCTTCGAGCTTGACCGCGCCGCACCCCGTTTCGGACATGATGCGGGCGGCGTTGCGAAACGCCTGCCCGGGACTTTCCTCATAGGATCCGAACGGCATGTCGACCACCATCAGCGCGCGCTCGACGCCGCGCCTTACCGCTTTTCCATGCATGATCATCATGTCGAGCGATACGCCGAGCGTCGAAGGCAGGCCGTGAAGGACCATACCGACGCTGTCGCCCACCAGTACCAGTTCGCAATGCGGATCGACCAGCCGCGCCATCGGCGTTGTATAGGCAGTAAGACAAACGAAGGGCGTGCCGCCCTTGCGCGCCGCGATGGCTGGCGGCGTCAGGGCTTTGGTTTGCACCGACGCGCTCACATCCGTCCTCCTCAGGTTAACGCTATCTGCAGGCCTGTCGCATAATTTTGTGCCAATGCGAAGGGAAATGTGGGGGGTGGTCGTTGGGCGTTAACCGCACATCCGCCGGCTTGCCCATGACCCAAACGATCGGCAATGTCCGCTACCTCGCCTGCGCGAAGACGAGCATCGAGACAGTTCAAGCAAAGAACGAGAACTCGAGAGAATCTCGGTCTTTGCGATTTTGATCCCAAAGCCTTCGAGGCCGACATAATGGCGCTCGCGAGAAGCGATCAGGTTGATGGAGGAGATGCCGAGGTCCTTCAGAATTTGGGCGCCAAGGCCGATTTCGCGCCACTCGCTTTCCCGGCGGCGGGCCTCCTCGTGACCCTCGCGCTCGCCATGAGCGGGACGGTTGCGCGCCTGGTGCGCGACACCGACGGAGCCCTCGCGCAGATAAACAATCACGCCGCGCTTCTTTTCGCCCATCGCCTTCATGATGTCGTGCAGACGGTATTCGGTGCCGAACACGTCGGTAACGACATCTTCCGAATGGAGCCTTACAGGCACGTCCTCGCCGTCACGGATATCGCCAAAGACGATCGCGAGGTGATGCATGACATCCCAGGGCAGCGTGTAGGTGTAGGCCTTGGCCTTGCCGCCCGGCGTATCGATGTCGAAGCACTCGATGCGCTCGATCAAGGTCTCCTGCCGCTGACGGTAGGCGATCAGATCGGCGACCGAAACCTGCTTCAAGCCATGTTGCTCGGCGAATGCAGTGACTTGCGGCCCGCGCATCACCGAGCCATCGTCATTGACCAATTCGCAGATCACGCCGACCGGAGGCAGGCCTGCGAGTTTGCAGAGGTCAACGGCGGCTTCCGTATGTCCCGAGCGCATCAGCACTCCGCCTTCCCGCGCCACGAGCGGGAAGATGTGTCCGGGGCGCACGAAATCCGAAGCGCCGACATTGCCATTCGCCAGGTTGCGGACCGTCAGCGTACGGTCGTCGGCGGAAATGCCAGTGGTCGTGCCATGCTTGAAATCAACGCTGACCGTGAAGGCTGTGCCATGCGGCGCATCATTGTCGGCAACCATCGGCGCGAGGTTCAAGCGCCTCGCCTCCTCGCGCGGCATGGGCGCACACACGATGCCCGACGTGTGGCGAACGATGAAGGCCATCTTCTCCGGCGTGCAATGAACCGCCGCGACGATCAGGTCGCCCTCGTTCTCGCGTCCGTCGTCGTCCATCACGACGACGATCTCACCCTTTTCAAAGGCGCGCAGCGCTTCAACGATTTTCTTCTGGTCGTAAGGCATTTTCTACAATCTACCCAATCTTTCAAACGCGCCCGGTCTGGCCCCGGTGCCGCAGATAGTGGTCAGCGATCGCGCAGGCCACCATGGCCTCGCCGATCGGCACGGCGCGGATGCCGACGCATGGATCATGGCGGCCTTTGGTCACGACATCGACATTCCGGCCTTCGGTATCGACTGACTTCCTCGGCGTGAGAATCGAGGAGGTTGGCTTGACGGCAAAGCGTGCGACGATTGCCTGCCCGGTCGAGATGCCGCCCAGGATACCGCCGGCGTGGTTCGACAGGAAGAAGGGCTTGCCGTCATTGCCGATCCGCATCTCATCCGCGTTCTTCTCGCCGGTGATGCGGGCGGCTTCGAAGCCGTTGCCGATCTCGACACCCTTGACCGCGTTGATCGACATAAGATTGGAGGCGATGTCCTGATCGAGCTTGCCATAGATCGGCGCCCCAAGTCCCGCCGGCACACCCTCGGCGACGATCTCGATCACCGCGCCGACCGATGACCCGGCTTTGCGAATACCGTCCAGATAGTCAGCAAAAATGGCGACTGACCCCCGGTCCGGCGTGAAAAACGGGTTTTCCGCGTCGCCAATGAAATTCCAATCCCACCGGTCGCGATCGATCGACTTCTCGCCCATGGACACGAGCGCGCCACGAACCATCATCCCCGGCACGACTTTGCGCGCCAGCGCGCCGGCCGCAACGCGCGCCGCAGTCTCGCGGGCAGACGAGCGCCCGCCGCCGCGAAAATCGCGAATGCCGTACTTCACGTCGTAGGTATAGTCGGCATGGCCGGGCCGGTACTGCTTGGCAATGTCGCCATAGTCCTTCGACCTCTGGTCGACATTCTCGATCATCATCGAGATTGGCGCGCCGGTCGAAATCATCGCCTCACCGTCGTCGTCCACGACGAAGCCCGACAGGACCTGTACCTGGTCAGGCTCCCGGCGCTGCGTCACAAAACGTGACTGGCCCGGACGGCGCTTGTCGAGGTCGGACTGGATCTCGTCGCGGGTAAAGCGAATGCCGGGCGGACAACCATCGACCACGCAGCCAAGGGCTGCCCCATGGCTTTCACCCCAGGTGGTTACGCGGAACATGTGCCCGAAGGTGTTGTGCGACATTTTCTGCTCCGCCCTACCCAACCAGCGGTCGGGTGCTGGCTGCGTTTTATTAACGTTTTTTGTGGGGGTCAAATGACCTGTGTGCGATTTAGTTTTGACATATTCGCCATGTTATTGCTCTCTTCACCCGCCCGTCCCAACGAGCCCCCGCACCAAGCGGAGCGAAAGGAACAGACGATGAAGCGAACCCTGATCGGCGCCCTAGCCGCCCTGGCGATAATTTCCAGCGCCGCATTTGCCGCCGAAGCCGAAGGCCAGATCCAAGCGATCGACAAGGACAATTTGACGATCACGCTGAGCGATGGAAAATCCTACAAGCTGCCGGGCGAGTTCGACGTCGACGCTCTCAAGGAAGGCATGGACGTCATATTGGCCTATGACCAGATCGGCGGCGAGAACCTCATCACCGACATGGAATTGTCAGAATAGTGCTGGAACCGCGCGTCGCTTATCTCTCCGTATTGCGCATCGTGCTACAGAAAATCGGTTCCGATTTGGGGGCCGATGGCTTAGAGCGCAATGATTTCATCAGGAGTCGTCGCCGCTCTCTAATCCTTTGATTTCGCATGATCTTTCCCGAAAACCGCTACGCACTTTTCGGGATCATGCCCTAGGAGCGTCATATCCACTCCAGCTTTCCATCCTGAAGCCTCAGCACCCGGTCTTGCGGCACATTCAGAGCCGCAGCCTCGCGTTCCGGCATGCCTCCCACAGTCCGGAACACGACGCGGATGATACCGCCATGCGTGACGCAGACCGTTGGCCGTTCCAGGCTCTCCAGCCACGGAGTGACCCGCGCCTTCAACATCTCGTAACTCTCGCCCAGGGGCCCTGGCGGACGAAAGTTCCATTTGTCGCGACGTCGTGCCTTGGTTGAACCTGGCTCGCGCGCTTCGAGCTCAACAAAAGTCACTCCCTGCCAAGTGCCAAAATGGACTTCGATCAAGCGTGAGTCCGTGTGAAAGGCGAACGGGTCAAGGCCCATTGCCAGCCGAACGCGCTCCATCGTTTCGCGCGTCCGCCGCATGGGGCTCGCGACGAAATCGAATTCCTCGGGGCGGCCGATCAGCCTCGCGAGGACATGGCCGTTGCGGTCAGCCTGTTCGCGGCCCTGCTGGTTGATGTCCGTGTCGGCCTGGCCCTGCAGCCTTCCTTCGGCGTTCCAGTCTGTCTGGCCATGGCGCACGAAATAGACAAGCGGGTACATCGCGGGCCGACCTGTAACATCCTTGAGAACGGGGAAGGACTGGCGGATACCTAGTCCTTGACGGTCGAGATGTCCGGCGCGTCGACCGCCTTCATGCCGACGACGTGGTAACCCGAATCGACGTGATGCACCTCACCGGTGACGCCGCGCGACAGATCGGAAAGGAGATACAGGGCAGAATCGCCGACTTCCTCCACCGTCACGGTCCGTTTGAGCGGCGAATTGAATTCGTTCCACTTCAAAATGTAGCGGAAATCGCCGATGCCGGAAGCAGCCAGCGTCTTGATCGGGCCGGCCGAGATCGCGTTGACACGAATGCGGCTGCCGCCGAGATCGACCGCCAGATAGCGCACGCTAGCCTCAAGGGCAGCCTTGGCGACACCCATGACATTGTAGTGCGGCATCACCTTTTCCGCGCCGTAATAGGTCAGCGTCAGCAGCGAGCCTCCGTCGGTCATCAAGGGCTCGGCGCGCTTGGCAACGGTGGTGAAGGAATAGACCGAGATGTCCATTGTGCGCAGGAAATTCTCGCGCGTCGTCTCGACGTAGCGGCCGTCGAGTTCCTCCTTGTCCGAGAAGGCGATGGCATGAACGAGGAAGTCGAGCTTGCCCCATTTCTTGGCCACGCTGTCGAACACAGCGTCCAGGGTCTCTGCTTCGGTGACGTCGCAATGGCCAGCGATGTGCGCGCCGACTTCGGCGGCCAGCGGCTCCACGCGCTTGCGGAAGGCTTCGCCCTGGTAGGTCAGCGCCAGCTCCGCGCCTTGATCCGCGCATGCCTTGGCAATACCCCAGGCGATAGACCGGTTGTTGGCGACGCCCAGGATGAGGCCGCGTTTTCCGGCCATGAGGCCGTTTGCACTCGCCATGTAAAGCTTCTCCACTAGAAATGCCTGGCCAGCCTATTGCATAGGCAAAACACCGCTTCAAGCGTCGAGGACTATGCGCCGCCTTTCGGATTCTGCCGACCTTGCCATTTGCTCAGGGCTCGATTCGCCGCAGCTTAACAATTCAAAGGAATATGCGAAGCTGAAATCTCAAAAGGGGAGTGTTGGCGCTCGCTTCAGGTTTAGCGGGCAATCGCCAGCTTCGAAGCTACTCCAGCCATTCTGTCGCGAATGCATCCGTGACATGGAGATCCGTCGTTTCCAGTCGTCCGGGACCAAGATTAGCAAATTTGTGTGGGGTGTTGGCAGGGGCGACGAGGATTTGTCCCGCCGTCGCGTCGATCTCTTGCCCGCCAACGGTAAACAATGCGCCTCCCTGTCGAATAATGAAGACTTCGGCATAGGGATGCCTGTGCAGTTTCGGGCCGCCGCCGATCCTGTCTGTCGTGTAGAACATGACCGATACGTTGGCGCCGAAGGCTCCGCCCTCGAACTCGCCCTGCCATACGTCGGGCCTCTCAGCCCAATCTTCCCGAGCGATAATTTTGGCGATGTTCATTCCGGACCTTCTTGACGATTAGCGCCCACGCTTCGCCTCTAGCGCTTCCAACTCCGCATCGCCGCCTTCCGGCAGCATGATGCGGACATGGGCGTAGAGATCACCGTGCCCGCCAACCTTCTGGGGCAGGCCACGGCCTTTCAGCCTGAGCACCTTGTCGGAACTCGACCATGCGGGCACGTTGACCGCCAGCCTGCCGGTCGGCGTTTCCACCGCTACTTTGGCGCCAAGCACAGCGTCATGCAGCGATACCGGCAGATCGGCATGGAGGTCGCGGCCCTCCACGCGGTAGCGCGGATGCCTGCGAAAGCGGATCGTCACCAGCGCATCGCCCGGCTCGCCGCCCATAAGCTGCTCGCCCTGCCCTTTCAGCCTGATCGTCTGGCCATCCTCGACATAGGCAGGCAGCTTGACCGCGATGCGTCGTCCGTCCGGGAAGAGCGCATTGACCTTGGCAGCCGTCGCCGCATCCTCGACGCTGACGTCGAGCGTGGCGCTGACGTCGTTTCCCTTGGCCCTGCGCTGGCCTCTGCCTGCACCGCCAGCGCGCTGCGTGAACCCTTCGCCGAACAGCTGACTGAAAATATCGTCGCTTCCGGATGCATCGGCGCCGTGACCGGACGAGCGGAATTCAAAACGCGCACCGCCCGGCCCGTGCTGGGCGCGGCGGAATGCGGCGAACGGATCACCACCGCCGGCAGCGCCCTCAAAACCGTGGAACCGCTGCTTGCCCTCGCCGTCGATCTCGCCACGGTCATAGGCCGCGCGCTTCTGATCGTCGCCGATGATCTCGTAGGCCTGGTTGGCCGCCGCGAAGCGTTCCTTGGCCATCGGGTCGTCCGGATTCTGGTCCGGATGGTATTTCTTGGCGAGCTTCCGGTACGCCGACTTGATGTCTTTGGCGGACGCACCCTTGGCAACACCAAGCACTTCATAGGGATCACGCATACTGCTTACTGCCCGAAACTGGTGGTCCTGCGATATATGCTACCGGATAGGAAGAGATTCCAGAGCAAGGATGCCCCGGTGCCCCTACAATGCGTCGAACGCGCGCATTCGCCAAGCGCCGGCAGCGGCGAGACACGTATCCCCGCTGAACATCGCTACCCCGTCAAAGCTCTCGCGGGTTGTCCGGAATCGCCGGCACAGCGTATCTCGGTCCTTGTACTCCACGAGGCCAGTGATCGAACCGCGGGACCCGGTCTCTGCATTGGCCCAAAAGAGAGCTCGTCCCTTACCCTGCTCAAGGTCGGCGGAGGAAACCGCGCTGCGGATAATGGCGACGTCGGAAAGCCGGACCGCGTCCGTCGCGCCAACGGATTCCGTCGTGACGGAACTGGTGTGGAGCGTATCGTCAACCTCAGTCTTGGCGAGGTCGTGCCCCGAAGCGCAAGCACAAAGCGGCAGAACAGCGAAGAGAGCGAACAGAACTTTCGGGCATATCTCCACCCTGGACCACGACATGCTCGGTTCAAACGCTTGCGCTTGGCGCGACAATCGGCAATCTCCCCGACGAGCAGTCCATTCGAAAGCACAAGTTATGAGTGAAATCGGGTTAACAAGCGGTGACTTCTCCGAGCATGCGGAGCCATTCAAGCTGTTTTCCGAATGGCTCGCCGATGCCACAAAAAGCGAGCAGAACGATCCGAACGGTGTAGCGCTGGCGACGGTCGATACCGACGGCATGCCGGATGTGCGCATGGTCCTCCTGAAAGGCTTCGATGAGCGCGGTTTCGTCTTCTTCACCAACTTCGAAAGCGCAAAGGGCCGCCAGCTCCTCGCGACCATGAAGGCGGCGATGTGTTTCCATTGGAAATCACTGCGACGGCAAGTCCGGGTGCGGGGCCCGGTCGAGACCGTCAGTGACGATGAGGCGGACGACTATTTCGCCACACGCCCGCGCGGCAGCCGGATCGGCGCGTGGGCTTCAAAACAGTCGCGTCCACTTGAAAGCCGCTTCGCCCTGGAAAAGGCCGTCGCCGAATACACGGCGCGCTACGCCATCGGCGACATCCCCCGCCCCGCCTATTGGTCCGGCTTCAGGATCCTGCCTCAGACGATCGAATTCTGGCACGATCGGCCGTTCCGCCTGCATGACAGGATCATGTTCAGCCAGTCACACGACGGTGGGTGGGAGAAGACGAGGCTCTATCCGTAAGCCGGTAGTCGCGCATTTCGAGATGCTCTCCCTACGGCTTGTGCCGCATAATCCAGCGGATGCCTGCCGCAAGCGCCAAGGCGAGAAGCGACCATACCGCCCAGAACTCGCCCTGCCACGAGAGCAGATTGATGCCAAGGATGCCGAGGCCGATGACGCCCAGCGTCGCAACATTTCAATTCACAAGTTGCGTCGTCCTCGCCCAGACGAGCCCACCCAACACGGCGCACGCCAGCACCGGCCAGACGGCCCAAAGCACGCCATTCCAGGAAAGGATATTGATCGTCACCATCGCAAGCGCAATGAGCGCGAGCAGCAAGGCTTTTCGGCTGACCCCCGCCCCACCGGGGACGGCGGTCCCACTGGCGCGCGCCGGCTCTTGAGGGGCTACGGCCAGTTCGGCGCCTCGTGTTACTGGCCGCCCGGCATTGCCTTCCGGGGCACCGATCCTGACCGCGTAGCTCGGCACGCGCTCTTCGATGTTCTTGACATCGAGATCGCCCAGGAATTCGAAAGCGACCGGCATCTTGTTGCGTACCTGATCGTACACAGTGTTCGAGATCACAATTCCCCCTGCAGGAGCAGAGGTCTGAAGGCGCGCGGCGATATTGACGCCGTCGCCATAGATGTCGTCCCCCTCGGCAATCACATCGCCAAGGTTTATGCCGATCCGGAAGAACATCCGTGTTTCGGCGGGGCGGGCGGCATTGTGCCCGGCGAGTTCGTTCTGGACGTCGATGGCCGTCCGCACGAACTCGACCACACTCGGGAACTCGGCGATCAGCCCATCACCCCAGGTGTTGACCACGCGGCCGCCATGAGCATCGATCAGGCGAGCCATCGCATTCCGGTACTGCGTGAGGGTGGCGAGCGTACGCTCCTCGTCGGCCTCCATCAGGCGGGAATAACCCTGAACGTCAGCCGAGAAGATGGTCGTCAGTTTACGGCGCGTCACGGACATGTTCCCTTGTCCTGGCTGGATCTCCTGCGCTGACACTGGCCGGCGGGACGGCCCCTTACCCCGCCTTTTTCCGTTCCATGAACGCGACAAAGGCCGCCCGGGCCTCACTGGATTTCAGGCGGGCAGCGAAATGCGATGCCTCTTCCTTTATCCGCTCAATCACATCCTTGCGGGAACCAAGCATCAGGTCGCGGGCAATCCTGAGTGCTTCTGGCGGCTTCACCGCGATCGCTTCCGCAGCGGCCAGAACCACCGCCTCCAACTGGTCTTCCGCAACGATTTCATAAATCATTCCGGCGGCCTTGGCGCGTTCCGCGGACAACCCTTCGCCCAGGCCAAGCAGCGCGAATGCGCCCTGGCGGCCGAGGACCGCCGGGGCCAGCAGGCTTGAGCCCGCTTCCGGCACTAGGCCGAGATCGACGAAGGGGGTCCTGAACTCGGTGCGCGGCGTGGCGAAAGTCAAATCGCAATGGAAATTGATCGTGGTGCCGATGCCGACAGCAATGCCATCGACGCCAGAGATGACGGGTTTTTGGGCGCCAGCGAGGGCAAGTAGAAAATCGAAGACTTCCGTACCGTGCTCGCCGCCGCTCGCGACGGCCATGAAATCGGCGATATCGTTTCCTGACGAGAATGCGCCTGGCAGACCGAGCATGACATGGACGCGGATCGCCGGATCGGCATCGCCTGCGGATAGAGCGGACGCCATCGCCGCATACATGGCCCGCGTGATCGCGTTTTTCTTGTCAGCGCGGTTCATGCGGATGATCTGAACAGCGCCCTTGCGTTCGGTGAGGATGTGGTCGGTCACGTTTGGCTGTCCCTCAGGTGATCAGGCTGTGATGAGCGATGCCGCCGCTGCCGCAAGGCTTTCCGCGCCGTCCGTTACACGCTCTTTCAGTGCGCGGGTTTCGCCGGCCAGGTTTTCGGCGAAGAACCGGCAAAGCGCAATTCGATCGGCGGACTTATCCGCGAGAGCCCCGCGTGCCAGATAAACGCCCCCGGACGCCAGCGCGAAGAGCCGAAGATATGGGGTCGCTCCGGCCAGAACCACCTGCATCCTGCCTGCCGCCGTTTGTTCCTGTATGAAACGCGTGGCCTGCGAAAGATCATCGAGCGCGCTCTCGAGCCTGTCCGCTGTCCTGCCGAACCCCTGAAGATTGGAGGTGCGCAACGCAGCCACGGTTGAAACGAGTTCGTCGATATAGCGCGAGACATGGGCGCCATCACCAAGCGGCAGCTTCCGCGTTGCCAGGTCGATCGCCTGGATGCCGTTGGTTCCTTCATAGATCGGCGCGATACGGGCGTCGCGATAGAGGCCCGCCGCCCCGGTCTCCTCGATGAAGCCCATTCCGCCATGCACCTGGACGCCGATCGAAGCGACCTCGACACCGACATCGGTCGAAAAAGCCTTGGCTACCGGCGTGAGAAGGTTGGCTCGGTCCTGCCAGTGCCGTGCGGTTTCGCCTTTGCTGGCACGGGCCATATCAATGGCATGCGCACACGAATACGCTATGGCCCGCGCCATCGAGGTCAGGACCTTCATGGTGAGCAGGTCCCGCTGCACGTCAGGATGATGGACGATCGGAGCCATTCCGTCGCCGTCGTAGCCGGGCGCTTTGCCCTGACGCCGGTCGTTCGCATAGGCCAGCGCCTTCTGGTATGCCGCCTCGGCAATCGCGACTCCCTGCATGCCAATGGCCAGTCGCGCATTGTTCATCATCGTGAACATGCAGGCGAGCCCGCGATTTTCCTCGCCTATCAGCCAGCCGATCGCCCCCGCGGACCTGCCCTTCGCGAATCCATCGCCGTAAATCATGGTGCAGGTCGGCGAAGCGTGGATGCCAAGTTTCTCCTCGACGCCCGAACAGAACACATCGTTGCGTGGGCCAAGGCTGCCATCGTCGTTGATCAGGAACTTGGGCACCAGAAACAGCGATAGACCTCGCGTGCCGGGCGGTGCGTCAGGCAGCCGGGCCAGAACCAGATGCACAATGTTGTCCGTGAAGTCGTGCTCGCCATAGGTGATGAAAATCTTCTGGCCGAAGATACGGTAGGTGCCATCCCCGACCGTTTCGGCGCGCGTGCGCAATGCATTCAAATCAGAGCCCGCCTGCGGCTCCGTCAGGTTCATGGTTCCCATCCACTCGCCGGAGACGAGCTTTTCAAGGTACTTTTGCTTCAGTTCCTCGGAGCCATGTTTTTCGATCGCCTCGACAGCGCCCATGGTGAGCGTCGGGCCAACGCCGAAGGCCATGGAACCGGAGTTCCACATTTCGAGAGCAGCGACGCCGAGCATGGTAGGCAGGCCCTGCCCGCCAAAATCCTCCGGGCCGGACAGCGCATTCCAGCCGCCGTCGATCCACCGCCGGTAGAGTTCCTTCCAACCGGGAGGCATGGTCACGGCCGCATCTTTCAGCACGGCTCCATGGCGATCGCCGATCGCGTGCAGGGGCGCAACCTCCTCGGTCGCGAAACGGCCAGCCTCGTGCAGGATCGCGTCGACCAAATCCTCGGAAAGATCGCCAAACGTGCTTGACGCGATCTCGGCCTGAAGGCCGGCGACATGTTTCAGCGTGAAGGCGATCTCCTCGACAGGCGCGCGATACATGTTCTGACTTTCCTCCTGTCCGTATGCGGGCACCCAAGCGTAGGGCCATCGGTCGGCCAGGGCCACCGCCTTTTCGCTCCGTTGACTGCCTTCATTTTACGTAAACGTCAACCGCCGGATGTTGCCGCTACGTGGCGGGCATTTCAAGCCCAAATACCAGGGGACAGGGAGAGCGTAGCCCGCGCCGGCCATTGTCTTGGCAGTAAAACGTTAACCATGATCCCGCAGGATACCTGTTTGTCCCGCGGAGTCGTTCTGTCGTGCAGCATCAGGCGCATCCCCTTACCCGCATCATGTTCGCCGCTTTTGCGTCGGTTTTCGCCGTATGCATGCCCGCGAACGGCTCCGATTTTTCGCAACCTTGGCTCAGGTCGGATCGAGCCCTGGTGATCGACGCATACGAATACAATTCGATCGACTGGCAGAAGCTGGTCACAAACAAGCGGATCGTTGGCTTCATCAACAAGGCCTCGGACGGGCTTTCGCCGCCTTATGCCTGCTCCGGCAACGAGACCGAAGTGAAACTGTGTAAAGCTCTGTGGAAGCGCCACGCCGTGGCGAGGGAGCTTTTCCATACCCGCAGGACTCTCGCGAAGTCTCTGGGTCTCAAATGGGGCGCCTACCACCTCGCTCGCCCTGGGAATCCCATCGACCAGGCCAACAATTTCATCGATTTTGCAGAGCCTGGCCCCGACGATTTGGTCGCCCTCGACATCGAGGACAATAGTCCGGCGGAGTGGATGTCGCTTGAGGACGCCGAGGAGTTCGCGCGCCACGTTCAGAGGCGGATCGGACGCTTTCCAGTGCTCTATACCAACGGCGCGACCGCCCAGCACATCGCTGACAGCCGCCAGAAATATCCGCTGTTATCGAGGCTGCCGCTCTGGTACGCCCGCTACAAGCCCGAGATTGGCATGCATTTTCCGACAGGGAACTGGCAGGCCTATGCGCTGTGGCAATTCTCCTCGCAGTCCAACTGCGATGACCGCGCATGCCCCTACCGCGTAGCCGGCGCGGCGAACGACATCGATGTCAACGTCGCCTCTATGAATGCCGACGAGTTGCGCAAGGCTTGGCCGTTTGGCGGGCTGTTGGACGTTCCCGCCGAAATGATCGCCAGCGTGCCGCTGCCGATCACGCGCCAAGCCGGGCTCGCGGGCGCTGTCGCTCTTTCCTATGCGCCCGTCGAGAAAGCCAGCGCCACCCTGGCCATGGCAGCCGCCTTTCACGCTGGCGGCGAGCGCTATCCCGCCCGCTACGGCGCTGTTTCGCCATACGCCGGCCCATCCGTTCTTCAGATCGTCGCAGACTACGTCGCGGCGTTGACTGACCGCCTGCTTGCCTGGAGCAGCCCGGCTGACGATGCGACTGACACACCCGCCGGCATCGACCGGACAGTGACCGCAACAATCCCCACAGAATCCGGACTTCGCTGAGCGGCGGAAGCTCGCAAGGGAATCCGAATAGTCCTCTAAGTCTTTGAGGCTTCCCTCTCAACCGCTCGCCAGCCGATGTCGCGACGGCAGAAGCCCTCCGGCCAGTCGATCTTGTCGATGGCGGCATAGGCCTTGGCTTGCGCCTCGGTGACCGTTTTACCCGTGGCCGTGACGTTGAGCACACGACCGCCACTGGCGACCACCTGCCCGCCGTGCAGCGCCGTGCCGGCGTGGAATATCACGGCGCCGGTTTCCGCCGCTTGCTCCAACCCTCGGATAACTGATCCTTGTTGCGGTGTGCCGGGATAACCATTAGCAGCCATCACCACCGTCAGCGCCGCCTCGTCGTGCCAACGCGCCGACATGTGCGATAGTTGTCCGTCGGCGGCGGCGTTCATCAGAACGAGCAGATCATCCGTCAGCCGCATCATCAGCACCTGGCATTCAGGGTCTCCGAAGCGCGTGTTGAATTCTATCAGCTTCGGTCCGTCCTGGGTGATCATCAGCCCGGCGAACAGGATGCCGGAAAACGGCGCGTCCATCTCCGCCATGCCGTGCAACGTCGGCTCGATGATTTCCTGCATCGTCCGCGCGGTGAGTTCGGGCGTCATCACCGGGGCGGGCGAATAAGCGCCCATGCCGCCGGTGTTCGGGCCGGTATCGCCCTCGCCGACGCGCTTGTGATCCTGCGCCGTTCCGAACGGCAGCGCGGTCTTGCCGTCGCAGAGGCAGAAAAAGCTCGCCTCCTCGCCTTCCAAAAACTCCTCGACCACGAGTTCCGCGCCGGCCTCACCGAACGCGCCTTCGAAACAGGCGTCGATGGCTTCAAGCGCCTCGGCGACCGTCATGGCAACGGTGACGCCCTTGCCTGCCGCCAACCCGTCTGCCTTCACGACGATCGGCGCTCCCTGGCTCCGAACATAGGCCTTCGCCTTGGGTGCATTGTTGAAGCGCTGATAGGCGCCGGTCGGAATCCCGTATTTCGCGCACAGATCCTTTGTGAACCCTTTGGACCCTTCGAGCTGAGCGGCTTTGCCTGAAGGGCCAAAGACGCGAACGCCCGCAGCGGAGAGGTCATCGGCCAGCCCGGCAACCAACGGACCCTCAGGCCCTACCACCACGAGGTCGATCGCCTTCTCGCCGCAGAAATCGGCAACCGCTTTATGGTCCGTAATGTCCAACGCCAAGCATTCGGCTTCGCCGGCAATTCCTGGATTGCCCGGCACCGCATAAAGCTTCGTCAACATCGGCGACGCGGCGATCTTCCAGGCGAGCGCATGTTCGCGGCCGCCGGAGCCGATCAAAAGAACGTTCATTCGTCGCACCTCGCCTGGACCGCCAATCGAGGGCCATCCGCTATTGTCGATACGACGGCGGGTCAAGCCGCATGAACCACTTCTTCAATGTCTTTATGCGCAGCGGGACGTTCACCGGCCATAGTGGAAACGGCAGGCCGCGAACTCCAGTGCCTGCGTCTCGCCACTTCCGGTCACACGGTAGACGATCCGATGTTCCTGGGTAATGCGACGAGACCAAAAGCCCGACATTTCGTTACGCAATGGTTCCGGCTTCCCGATGCCATTGAATGGAGACCGAATCATGTCTTTGATCAGAGCGTTCACGCGATCGAGGATCGCCCGGTCATGTTGCTGCCAAAAGAGATAATCCGACCAAGCGACGTCAGAAAAGATAAGCCTCATTCCTCGATCAGATCCCGCTCGACTCCCTTTCCTACGTTCAATTCGGCTATCGACTGACGCAGACGCTCCGCGTTGACGGGTGAACTCAACAAATGAAGCGTCTCGCGCAATCCTTCGAGCTCCGAGAGCGGCATGATAACGACCGGTTCGTGATTTTGGCGCGTTACGACCAACTCGTCTCGATCCGCCTCGACCTGATCGAAGTACTTCGCCATGTTGGACCGCAATTCGGTCAACGTTACGTGTCCCATCGTTCAATTCCTTCCCACAGCCGCTCAATTGCGTACATATATACGTACGCTTTCAAAACAACAAGCTTTCTCATCGCGCTTGACGGTCTCCGCAACGCCTGCCACTCCACGCGAATGGAAACCATTCAATCCCGTGCCGGTCAGGGCCGCGTTGCCGACGCGCCCAGCGGCCACTGGGTCTACCGCATCCTGCCGCGCGCACTATGGCCATACGCGCAGCTTGCTCGCTGGGACCGGCCGATCGGCTGGCAGCTTCTTTTGTGGCCTTGCTGGTGGTCTGCAGCGCTTGCCGCGACGGCCCATGCGCGCGCCGGCGACGCCCTCGCTTCGCTGCTGCCCTCCCCTTGGCACCTGACGCTGTTCCTGGTAGGCGCGATCGCCATGCGTGGCGCCGGCTGCACCTACAATGACATCGTCGATGAACGGATCGATGCCGAGGTCGAGCGAACCCGGTCGCGGCCGCTGCCTTCCGGTCAGGTGACGCGCCGCCAGGCTTGGGCCTTCTTGGCAACCCAAGCGCTGACCGGCCTCGCAGTGCTTTTGCAATTCAACGGTTTCACGATCCTGCTCGGCATCGCGTCGCTCGCGGTCGTCGCCGTCTACCCATTCATGAAGAGAATCACCGATTGGCCGCAAGTCGTTCTGGGGCTTGCGTTTTCCTGGGGCGCGCTGATGGGCTGGGCAGCAGCGTTCGGCACTGTCGGCCAACCAGCGCTCATTCTCTACTGCGGTTCGGTCCTGTGGGTGATCGGGTATGACACCATCTATGCGCACCAGGACAAGGAGGACGACGCCCTGGTCGGGGTGCGCTCAACTGCGCGGCTCTTCGGCGAAAACACAAAGCTCTGGCTTATCGGCCTCTATTGCGGAGCGCTGGTGCTCTTTGCGCTGGCATTTGCGATGGCCGAAGTACCAATGCCGGCGTTGGCCGGCCTGCTCGCCGCCGGCGCGCATATGGCCCGTCAGATTCGGACGCTCGACATCGACAATCCGGACCAGTGCCTGAGGCTTTTCAAGTCGAACACAATCGTCGGCTGGTTGATCTTCCTTGGGCTGATCGGTGGCGGCATCTGGATCGCCGTCAAACCGTTCATGTGAGGCGACGACGGCACGCGTTCAAAACGACGAAGGCTTTTCGGGGCGGGTCTACCGCCTTGCAATGATCTCTTTCCCGTCAACCACCAGCCGCAGGCCCAGATTGCCCGCCTTGCGGCGGGCAAGGAAACGAGACCGCCTTCGCGAACCGCAGCGTTTGCGTCGCGCGCTGCTGCGATTGGCTTTCACCGACACGCCGAGAGATTCCTCGAGAGTCCGGGCGACACCATCGGCTTCGATCAAAAGCATTGGCAGCCGAAAGGCATCAGCCCATGCACGCCAGTCGGCGGCGACATCCTCCAGATCATGCGCAACGAGCAGCGGCACCGACAGGATCGGATCGTTATGAAGCAATTCGAGCGTCACGGTCACCTTGCCGAGGCTGTCCTCGATTGCACGCGCAGCGACGCCACGGAATGCGTTTGCGGGCAGCGCGACAGTTACGGGCAAACCGCTCATCTCGAGTGTTCGCCTGATCACCGCGCCACGCCGGTCGATCGTGAAGGTAACGTCACCCTGCTCCTCACGAGTAGCGTAGCGCACGATTTGCGGCAGATGAAAAGGGTCGAGCCGCATATCGCGGCCCGCCCAGACTGGCTTCAGCCCGGTCTTCATGAATATTGCCTTCCTGTTATCCTGAGAGCCGGTTTCCGGTCTTCTCGCGGACCGGTTTTGCCGGTCTCGTTATGTCAGGAAGGCTAGCCGCTGCTCCTTACCGCCGGACTTAAGAAGTTCGGTTAACTTTCACTCACCTGCACGCGATGGTTATCGGATTGCGACCGGGTGCAACGTCCGGGAAAGTTGTCTGAACAGCAGGTTAAAACAGAACCTTGGGTGATCGAGTCAAATCACCTTGCCGGGGTTCATGATCCCGGCGGGGTCGAAGGATGCCTTGATCCGCCGCATCAAATCGATAGCGATCGGCGGTGCGGTGGCGATCAGTTCCTCCCGCTTCAGCTGGCCGATGCCGTGCTCGGCCGAGATCGATCCGTGATGGCTTCTCACCACGTCGTGCACGGCGTGGTTCATGCTCCGGTAGAGACCGAGAAACGCCTGCGGGTCGGCGCCCACCGGCTGCGAAATGTTGTAGTGCAGGTTGCCGTCGCCCATATGGCCAAAGCAGACCACCCGCGCGCCGGGCGACACTTCGTCCACCACCTTGCCCGCACGCTCGATGAACTCCGGGATGGAGGCCACCGGCACCGAAATGTCGTGCTTGATGGAGGCGCCTTCCGGCCGCTGCGCCTCTGGCACTGTTTCCCGGATTCTCCAGAAGGCCGATGCCTGAGCGAGGTTCGCCGCAATTGCGGCGTCGCCGACGCATCCAGCGGAAAGGCCGGCCGAAAGCACATCTTCGATGAGGTTGCGGGCATCCTCGGCGGATCGGCCTGAGGAAATCTCCATCAGCACTTGCCACGGCCATTGATCGGCGAGCGGCAACACCGTGCCCGGGACATGCTTTGCCGCAAAGCCGAGCGCGCGGTCGGAGAGCAGCTCGAAGGCCGTCAGCGCACCACCCGCCGTGCCGGACGCCAGTCCGAAGAGTTCCAGCGCCGCTTCCGGCGAAGCCGTGCCGACCCATGCAACTTCCCTGCCCCTGGGCTTCGGGAAGAGCTTCAGAACCGCTGCTGTGATAACGCCCAGCGTGCCCTCCGCGCCGACAAAAAGATCCTTCAGATCGTAGCCGGTGTTGTCTTTCTTCAGCTTGCGCAAATCGTCCAGCACCTCGCCGGTCGGAAGCACCACCTCCAGGCCCAGGCAAAGCTCACGCGCATTGCCATAGGCGAGCACTCCGGTGCCGCCGGCATTGGATGAGAGATTGCCGCCGATCTGGCAAGAGCCTTGCGCCGCAAGGGAAAGAGGAAACATCCGGCCCGCTTCATCCGCTGCCTTCTGGAGGTTTTCGAGGACGACGCCGGCTTCCGCCGTCACCGTGTTCGACAGCGTATCGATCTCCCGTATGCAATTCAGCCGCGATAGCGATAGCACGATCTCCCGCCCGGAGCGGTCCGGCACCTGGCCGCCGACCAATCCGGTATTGCCGCCTTGCGGCACGACCGGAGTTCGCGTCGCCGTCGCCAGTTCGAGGATTTGGCTTATCTCCTTCACGCTGCCAGGCCTCAGCACCAGCGCGGAGCGCCCGGGATAGAGGCCGCGCGGCTCCGTCACATAAGGTGCGATATCGACCGTCGCGCGCAGTGCATAGCGCTCCCCGACGATCGCCGCGAAACGGTCGAGCAGGGTCGGATCAGGAAGAACGGTATTCATGCCGCCAAACCTATGGCCAGGTCGGAGGCATGTCACGCGGCGCGGCAGCCCGCGCCAAACGGTCGTTGATGGCTTCGCCCAGGCCTGCCATCGGGACGGGCTCAACCGCGATCGTTGCCGCGCCGCTGCGGTCGAGAGACTGCAAGTACGCGAAGAGGTTGCTCGCGGCCTCGCGCAGATCGCCGCCGGGCGAAAGGTTGAGCACAGCGACTGCGTCTTCCGCCCCTTGCGCGCGCACCGGTCCGAACGCCATCAGCGCTTCGTCTGCGGCAACTTCGGTTGCATTGAGCCGCACATTGGCTCCCGGTGCATAGTGCGAAGCGAGCATACCGGGCGCCTGGACGCCGGACTTAGCGCCCCGAACAAGCTTTGCGCCGGCGACCGCCTCGATGTCTTCGACAGCAACGCCGCCCGGCCGCAACAGGTGGAGCTTGCCGTCTTCGACCTTGACGATCGTCAATTCCAGCCCGACAGGTGTCGCACCGCCGTCTACGATTAGCGGGATTTTTCCGCCGAGATCGGCGGCAACAGCTTCGGCAGTCGTCGGGCTGATCTTGCCGGAGGAGTTGGCGCTGGGGGCCGCCAAGGGACGTCCGAGCCGCGCAATCAACGCGCCGCCGAACCCCTTCGGTATTCTGAGTGCAATCGTGTCCAGCCCCGCGGTCACCAGCGGATGGATGAGAGACGTTGTGCGAAGGGGCAGGACGAGCGTCAGCGGACCGGGCCAGAACTTCGCCGCCAGTTGCCGCGAAAGCGGGTCGAAGTCGGCAATCCTCTCGGCCATCGCCATGTCCGCGACATGCGCGATCAGCGGGTTGAAGCGGGGGCGGCCCTTGGCTTCGAAAATGCGGGCGACCGCCGCGCCATTTGTGGCATCGGCGGCAAGCCCGTAGACAGTCTCGGTCGGGATCGCGACGATATCGCCACGGTCGAGCAGCGCGAGCGCCCGCTCCAGCGCGTTGCTTGTGGTGAGAATTTCCGCCACGTCCACCGATCCAATTCCGCCTACAGCGCCGCTTGTCTATGCATCGTGCTGGCCGAAACTATTCTGATTTTCCAGCCGAGCGGTAGGTGACTACAGAGGCAGGCACTCGGCTGCAAGCCTTGAGCATCACCATATTCTTAACAACTGCCATGTAGCCTTCGCGCGGGTGCCGCCATGTTCCACCAAGCTATTCAGGGACATGCCGCAAGGGGGTGGAGTGTATGCGTATTGTCGCTGCGTTTCTGGCGTATGGTTTTTTCATGCCAGGCGCAAACGCGTCATCGGTCCTCGTGCTGGCGCCAAACGAGCTTTCCGGCCATCCTTCGATCATCGCTCCCCATGCATCCTTCAGTTTCCCATCCGTCGTTTTCGCGATGCCGAGTGAACCGGCTGCGATGTCTTCCGTCATCGTGATCGGCGAACCGGGCTCCACGATAGAGAGCTTGATTTCGGCGATCGATGAAAAGCCATCAAGACCACACCGCATCGAAAGCCCGATGGTTATTCGTGGAGGCATAGTCGGCGAAGCGTTCGTGCGAGCAGCGCCTTCAGTCGCTGCGCCTCCCGCCGCTCCCGCCAGCACAGCTGACGCACCATCGCAACCGGAGCCTGACGCCACGACAACGTCAGCGTACGAGCAGCCCACCGCAACCGAATAACCGCCTTGACGGCCCAACCATGGCGCTGGCCGTCTACATGGTCCTGAGCGGACGCCTGTCGCCAGCCTTATCCGGCAATTCTGGAGAAATCCGCGACCTCACCCGTTGCCGCAGCGAATGCGGGCGAGCAGCGCGAGCCGGTTCGCCCGGACAGCTTGATCTTCATCATTCACGAGAACACGTTCGAAGAATAAATCAACAGGTTCACGCAACGCGCTAAGTGCGAGCATGGCGCCAGAAAAGTCTTCATTTTGAATCGCTTGCGCTGCTTCCTTCTCGGCCTGATTCACCGCCGCGGATAGCCTCTTTTCAGCCTCCTCACGCAGAAGCCGCGGATCGACTGCCTCGGCAATCCAGGTTCCCTTCTTCTCTTCGGCGGCAAGAATGTTCGCCGCACGCTTCGTGCCCGCGAGCAGGTTCCTGCCGTCCTCGCTGTCGAGGAATTTTCCGAGCGCTTCAATCCTGCGGGAAATCAAATGGAAGTTTTTGGCATTCTTCATGCCAGGCGTTCCTCCCCCCACACCCATGCTGATAACGGAGTCGACCAGGTCATGCCGCGCGCCTTCATCGCGAAGCTGAACTTTGAGTCTTTCTCCCAGAAACTCGCAAAGTGCGAAGGCAACAGCTGCCGCGTCGACTGCCCAGTTACGATCGACGTGTCTTATGATTAGGGGCAGCGTATCAAAGCTAAGGTTGTTAGTGCGTTGGATCGAAAGGTACCCCAGCGCCGCTCGCCTCAGTGCGAAAGGGTCTTTGCTCCCCGTCGGCTTCTCGTCAATCGCCCAGAAACCCGCCAGCGTGTCGAGCTTGTCGGCCAGAGCGACCGCGATGGATACCGGATCGGTCGGCACGCGCTCGGACGGCCCTTGCGGCTTGTAGTGCTCCTCTATGGCCGCCGCGACCGACGGATGCTCACCTTGCAGGGCGGCATATTTCCGGCCCATCGCGCCCTGCAATTCCGGAAACTCAGCGACGATCTCGGTCTGCAAATCCGCCTTGGCCAGAACAGCGGCGCGGCGGGCGAGTTGGGTGATCTCCCCCCTTGCGGGGGAGATGGGCGGCAGCCCAGAGGGGGGCAACGTAGAGGATGAACTGTCCCAACTGGAGCCTTCTTGACCCTGAGATGTCAGCAGGACAGCGCCCCCCTCTGCCCTACCGGGCATCTCCCCCGCGAGGGGGGAGATCACCTCATCACCAACGGTCCGCGCCACGATCGGCGCGAGCTCTTCCGCCAGCTGTCTGATGCGCTCCACCCGCTTGCCCTGCGTGCCAAGCATTGCGTGGAAGGTGACATTGAGATGGTCGAGCCGGGCCATGCGCTGGTCGAGCGGTTTCCTCAGATCAAGCCCGAACTTCTCCGCCGACTCCTTCAGGTCACCGAGGTCCGGCAGATCGGCCTGGTCGGTTTTCCAGAAATAGAGCGCATCGGAAAGCCGTGCGCGCACCACTTTGCCATTGCCATGCGCGATCTCCTTGCCGCCGTCCTTCGCCTCTATGTTGGCGGTGAGAAGGAAACGGTTGGAGAGTTGGCCATCCGCCTTGTGGGAGGGCGCGCAGACAAAACACTTCTGGTTGGCGCGGATCGTCAGCCGGACGACCTCAGCCGGAATCTCGAGGAAATCCTGCTCGAACTCGCCCATCAGCACGACCGGCCATTCGACCAGCCCCGCGACCTCCTCGAGCAGGCCCTCATCCTCGACCAATTCCAGACCGTTGGCGAAGGCGAGATTGCGGGCATCGGCGAGGATGATTTCCTTCCGGCGATCCGCGTCGACGATGACCTTCGCTGCTTCCAATTTCGCTGCATAGTCATCGAAACGGCGAACGGTGATCGCATCCGGTGCGTGGAAACGGTGGCCATAGGTGACGTTGCCGGCGCGAATGCCGTCGACCTCGAACGCGACAACCACCGGGTCTTCCGTCTCCGGCCCGAAGGTGCAGACGATCGACTGCAGCGGTCGCACCCAGCGCATCGCATCGCCTCCCCTGCCCTCGATTCCGTTGTATCGCGCACCCTTCGGCCCCGAGGCCGCGCCCCAGCGCATCGACTTCGGCCACGGAAATGCGCGGATCACGTCGGGCATCAGTTCCGCGATGATATCCTCCGCCACCCTGCCCGGCTTCGAAATGCGAGCAACATAGAAATCGCCCTTCTTCGGATCGGAATGGATGTGAGCTTCCGATATGGATGAAAGCCCGGCGCTGCGCAGGAAGCCCTGGATCGCCTGCTCGGGGGCCTTCGTGCTCGGGCCCTTGCGTTCCTCACTCACATCCTTCGAGCGCGCGGTAAGACCACGGACGTCAAGCGCAAGCCGTCGCGGTGTCCAGTATTCGCGCGCGGCCTCATAGGTCAGTCCCGCCTCGACGAGACCATCCGTCACCATTTTCTTCAGATCGCCTGCCGCCTTGCGCTGCATGCGGGCAGGAATTTCCTCGGATCGAAGTTCAAGCAGAAGGTCTGGCATCAGAGTTTCCCCGCCCGCATGCCGCTTTCCTGTTTGCGCGTCCTCGCGCCGATGGCGCTGCGGGCGCGCGGCAGCGCGGGTATCTCTTCAGATCGAAGTTCAAGCAGAAGATCGGGCATATGTGCGGCTCGCGGAAAAAAGGGTCCGACGCGGGCAATAGCAAGTCGGACCTTCGCTGTCACCCGCCCTGAAACCTGTCAATCATGCCTAGGCGGTCAGAAGAGATAATCCGGCGGCTGTCGGAGCATCACTCGGACACGACCTTGAAACAGAAGCTCCCAATGAACCGTAACTCAGTCTGAGGCGACAGAAGCTTCGGACAGGGGCGCTCTTGACCGGCATACGA
Source organism: uncultured Alphaproteobacteria bacterium (assembly GCA_963735385.1). Classification (GTDB taxonomy): domain Bacteria; phylum Pseudomonadota; class Alphaproteobacteria; order Rhizobiales; family Rhizobiaceae; genus CAVTKY01. The sequence goes on from CAVTKY010000028.1 coordinate 78,593, forward strand.
TCATGAAGACCGCATCGACAGTCTTCCACCTCCTCGTGCTGAGTGCGTGTCTCGCCCTTCATCTGTCTGTTCCGACGGATTTCACGATGGCAGGTGTGCGCCGCGCCATGCAGACGATAGAAAGCGCCCGTGCGCCGACCGTCCGGCCGATGGATTCCATTGGGATCGAGGATGCCACCGATCTTAGCGCGATCGCTCGAATTGATTCCGGAAAGCACGACAAGTGCTTCAAAATGCAGAGATTTTCTCGAGTTCCTCGGCTTCGCTCGAAGACCGACAGCCTAGCGAGCGTCCGTATTCAGACCACCGGCTTCCGTCAGCAAAAACGCTTCGCCGCAGGCCTTCGCCAGATTGCGCACCCTGAAGATGTAGCTCTGCCTTTCCGTGACCGAGATCACGCCGCGCGCATCGAGCAGATTGAATACGTGGCTCGCCTTAATGCACTGGTCATAGGCCGGCAGCACCATGTTGTGCCGCGCGGAGCTTTCGTCGGCTCCTGGCGCTCCGGCCGCGAGCAGCGCCTTGCATTCGGCTTCCGCGTCCTCGAAATGCCGCAGCAGCACGGCGGTGTTGGCGTGTTCGAAATTGTGCCTGGAATATTCCTGCTCCGCCTGCAGGAACACATCGCCGTATGTCACCTTTTCCGCGCCGTCGCGACCGTTGAAGTTCAGGTCGTAGACACTGTCGACGCCCTGCACATACATTGCGAGCCTTTCCAGCCCGTATGTGAGTTCGCCGGAGACCGGCGCGCATTCGATGCCGCAGACCTGCTGGAAATAGGTGAACTGCGACACTTCCATACCGTCGCACCAGCACTCCCAGCCCAGCCCCCATGCGCCCAGCGTCGGGCTCTCCCAGTCGTCCTCCACGAAGCGGATATCGTGGAGCAAGGGATCGATGCCTATCGCCTCCAACGACCCAAGATAGAGCTCCTGCAGGTTCGGCGGGTTCGGCTTCAGGATCACCTGATACTGATAATAGTGCTGCAGCCGGTTCGGGTTCTCGCCATAGCGCCCGTCCTTCGGACGCCGGGAGGGCTGCACATAGGCGGCGTTCCAGCTTTTGGGGCCGAGCGCGCGCAGCGTGGTTGCCGGATGGAATGTGCCCGCGCCGACCTCCATGTCGTAAGGCTGTAGGACGACGCAGCCATAGGAAGCCCAGTAGTTGTGCAGCGTCAGGATCAGCCCCTGAAAGGAGCGGCGCGGATCCAGATGGGAAGAAGGAACGGCAGTCACGGGCGAGCCTCTGCGATGGAAAGCATCAAGGCTCTAGTGGAGCGGATTTGACATTCGCACCCCGCTTGAGTGCAGCGCAGCGACGCGAATGTCAAATCCAAAGCTCCACTAGAAACTTTGAAATTGCTAGTGGTCTTTCGATTCTAACATTCGCAACGGTCTGAGCCGCGCGGGATGCGAATGTTAAAATCGGACCACTAGTGCCCCATACGGGAAGGGTCAAGCTGCGGGTAAGGTTCAAAACAGAACAGCCCCCGTGCGCGTTGGCTGCTGCAACGGGGATTGGTCGAGGTCGGTCTCGGGATGCCTCTCAGTTCGTCGGAGCCGGCAGCTTCAATTCCTGGCCGGGCACGATCCGCCCGGGGTCACCCTGCAATTGCGGATTAAGGTCCAGGATTTCCAGGTAGCGTTCGCCGTTCCCCAACTGGTCCACCGCGATGGACCAGAGCGACTGGCCAGGCCGCACCTTATAGGCCGCAGGAACGACGGTGTCTCCACTCACCGGTTTTGTCGCCACCGCAGGCTTGGCCGTATCCGCTGGTTTTGCCGCCTCGGCAGGATTCGCAGGCGCGTTAATTTCGGTCTTGTTGTCTGGCGCCGGCGTCTTGGGTTCGACCTTGGGCGTAGTCGCCGATTCTCCTGAGCCGTCTTGCCTTCCAGGGGCGGCAGGCCTTCCGCGAGCTTTTTCTGCACGCTCGCCAGAACGCTCGGCTCCGGCTTCATGTCGCGCGCATGGCTCCACTGGAACGTAGCCTCGAGCTTGCGACCGACGCGCCAGTAGGCGTCGCCCAGGTGGTCGTTGAGCACCGCATCGTCCGGCTTCAGCGCGACTGCCCGCTCGAGTTCGCGCACCGCATCGTCGAACTTGCCGAGCCGGTAGTAGGCCCAGCCGAGCGAATCGACGATGTAGCCGTCGCTCGGCCGCAGATCGACTGCCGTCTTGATCATCTTCAGCCCCTCATCGAGGTTCATGTTCATGTCGACCCAGGAATAGCCGAGATAGTTCATGACCTGAGGCTGATTGGGGAAAAGTTCCAGCGCCTTGCGGAAGTTCGGTTCGGCCTTGGGCCATTCCTTCAGCCGCTCATGGGCGATGCCGCGCTGGTAGAATATGTTCCAGTTCTCGCTGGCCGGATTGGGGAAGCCGCGCCACTGCCTTGTCATAAACTTCCGCCGCCGAGCGATAGTCCTCTTTCGACGCGTAGACTCCACCGAGCGCGAGATAGCCACGCATGTCGTCCGGAGCCGCGTCGAGCAGTGCTTTCAGCTGGGTGATGGCGTCGTCGTGGCGTTTCAGGTCGGCAAGATTGAGGCCGCGCTGCAATTCCGCGAGCCGCTTCATTGACGAGTTTGCCGGGATGCGCCCGTAAAGCTCGATCGCTTCTTCCGGACGTTCCTGCTGTTCGGCCACCGATGCCAGTTGCATCAGAACGATATCGCTGTCGGACTTGAGAGCAAGCGCATAGCGCAGGTAAAGGCGAACAAAAGCCTCGCCGCCACCACGGTTGAGAGCGGTGGCCAGATTGAGGAAAATCTCTGTTGCGCCTTCCGTCGGCCCCTGCACCAGAGGCGTGACCGGCAACCCTTTAGCGATCTGTTCGCGAAGCTGGGCGATCGACAGCCGTCCAACCGAGAACTCATCCGACTTGTCGAGGACTTTCAGCGCCTCATCCTTCCTGCCCTCGCGCACCAGGAAGCCGGCATAGGCTTCCGCCGCGCGGAGCCAGGTTTCCGGCGCGCCGCTGCCCTCGGCAACGTTGTCGATGGTGGCGGCATAGGAGTCAGCCGCCTCTTTCTTAAGGCCCGCGCCCTCGGCGATCAGGGCGCGATGATAGGCAACGAAAATGCCGTACCACTCCGGTCCCTCGACTTTGTCGAGATAAGCGATCGCTTCCTTTCCGTTGCCCTCGCCCGCCTTCGCCCAGGCCGTCATCAGGCTGGTGATGAGCTTGTCGAGATCGGATTCAACCACCAGCTTCAGCCAGTTTTGCGCGGCAGGATAGTCCTTCTTGTGAAACGAATCGACCGCCAGCGCGAGGCGGGAAAACCGCTCCACCTCCGGAACCGTCTTGAGTTTCTCCGCATAGGGCAGCGCTTCGTCGAACCGGCCCTCCGAGATCAGCCCGAGCATCAGGCTTTGCTGGAGTTGCTGGTTGTCGGGATCGAAGGACAATGCGCGCTTGTAATACGCGATCGCGCCAGGAAGATCATTGTCGACCTCGGCAATACGCGCGGCGAGGTAGGCGCCTGAGAACGAGGCAATATCGACCGGCTGGGCCGCTTCCCTCGCGACAGCAGGCTGATAGGCAAAAGCAAGGCCGGTGGCCGTGACAACACCGGCGAGCCAGTTCCTGTTTTTCTGCGGCATTACTTCCCTTCCGCCTTGACTTCGGTCTGCCCGGCAGGCCGAGGCCGGATCATGTTCGGTCAAAGCATGGCCTTTTTTGGGTCGTCATTCAATTAAACCCGAGTCGCAACCGGGTTTCTGGCAATTCCGCACCGATTAGGGTTAACGAAACTCCCTTTGAATGGGGTCGATTTCAGCGCTCTCCATAGCTCTGCCACACTTCGCCAATCGAAAGGAAAACTAGGCGACGCGGCTGATGCAGAAATCGATCACATCGAGCAGCGCCGCCTTCTGAGGCGTGGCCTTCAGCGGCGCCAGAGCGTCGCGCGCAATCTCACCGAAGTGGCGCGCGCGTCCGATCGTGTCGGCAATCGCGCCGTAGCGTCCCATCAGTCCGATCGCCTTTTCCAATGCAGCGTCGTCTACCTTATTGTCCTCGATCGACTTCTTCCAGAATTCACGCTCCGCCGCCGGGCCGCGGCGATAGGCCAGGATCACCGGAAGCGTAACCTTGCCCTCGCGGAAATCGTCGCCGACATTCTTGCCAAGCTCCTTGCTCGATCCGCCATAGTCGAGTGCATCGTCGATCAGCTGGAAGGCAAGGCCAAGATTTATGCCGTAGGAGCGCAGCGCGGCGCGGTCGGCCTTCGAAGCGCCCGCGATCACGGGCCCCACTTCCGCCGCTGCCGAAAACAGTGCGGCGGTCTTCGCCTTGATCACCGCGAAATGCTCATCCTCGGTCGTCTCGAGGTTCTTTGCCGCCGCAAGCTGCATCACTTCGCCCTCGGCGATGATCGAGGCAGCGGTTGAAAGAATGTCGAGCGCGTCGAGCGATCCGACGTCAACCATCATGCGGAATGCCTGGCCGAGCAGGAAATCCCCGACCAGAACGCTCGCCTGATTGCCCCAGATCATGCGCGCGGTCTTCTTGCCGCGCCGCATGCCGCTTTCATCGACGACATCGTCGTGCAGCAAAGTCGCGGTATGCATGAATTCGACGCTGGTCGCGAGCTTCACATGGCCGTCGCCCGAATAGCCGAACATCTGCGCCGCGGCGAGAGTCACCATCGGGCGCAGGCGCTTTCCGCCGGATGAAATCAGGTGATTGGCGATCTCCGGGATCATTTCGACCTCGGAACCGGCCTTGGAAAGGATGAGCTCGTTGACGCGCGCCATGTCGGCCGCCGTCAGTTCGATCAGGCCGTTGATGGATGCGACCGCCCGCTTTCCCCCCTCGAGATTGAGAACGACGCCCAAGCTTTACTCCCGTTTTTCAGATGCACCTGCCCCGCACACCGTTCCTCTACCTACGCGGGATTTTAACGGCAACGCAAGGCTCGACAAGCGGCGAATTGGCGCGGACCCGGCCTATCGCCGATGGCGTACTTGGCTACAGGCGTGATGGGCAGCCACCAGGCTCTCCATTTGTTGGATGACGTTGCCGATTGCACAGCCGCTCGGAAAAATGCAGCGTGTCCAGGCCCGGCGGCGTGACGCTGGGGTAGGCCGCCGTCCACCGGAGGGTTGGGCGGAGGCCTCGCAACAGGTCTGGTGCGGAAGTCATGACACGCGCCCAACTGGTCGGCGTCATCCTCGGCTTGTCGCTTTCGGCAGCGCTCACTTTCGTGCGGGCAAGCGATCCGCAGCCCCTCAGGATGGCCCGCGAAGCGACATTCGACGAATACCAGCGTTTGGCACCGCGGCGTTTCGAGCCGATGCCGGTCCGTGTCGTCGACATCGACGAGGCGTCGCTCCAGCAATTCGGCCAATGGCCGTGGCCGCGGGACAGGCTGGCCGCTTTGGTGGATCGGCTGGCCGAACTCGGTGCATCGGCCATTGCGTTCGATATACTTTTCGCCGAGCCGGACCGCTTGTCGCCCCGGACTATTGTCAGGGACGTGCCTGGGATCGATCCGTCGCTGCCCGGCCAACTGCCTGACAATGATGATATCTTCGCCCGCGCGATTGCTGGAAAACCCGTCGTCCTGGGCTTCGGCATCTCCAGCAGCGGCAATTTCCTGCCACAGGTAAAGGCCGGCATCGCCTTCACGGGAGAGAGCCCCATCGACGCGCCGCCCCGCATCAAAGCGGCAACGCCGCTGCTGCCGAAATTTGAGGCCGAAGCGGCCGGAATCGGCCATATCAGCCTCAACCCGAACAGCTCGGCTGCGGTAGTAAGGGCTGCTCCGCTTTTCCTGACTGACGGCGAGCAGCTCTATCCAAGCCTTGCTCTGGAAGCGCTTCGAGTTGCACAAGGCGCATCCACTTATCTGCTGGCGGGCGCCGAGCATACACCGGGAATCATGACCTCCGTGAAAAATGGGGATTTCGTGATTCCAGTGACGTCCGCAGGCGAACTCTGGCTCTATGTCAGCCGCGACGCCGCCGAGCGGTACGTTTCCGCGAAAGAGATTCTGGCTGAAGGCGGCATCTCTCCGGATGTCAGCGCCGCCGTCGATGGCAGCATCGTGTTTGTCGGCACGTCGGCGGCCGGGTTGCAGGACATTCGTGCAACCGCACTGGGAGAGAACGTGCCGGGTGTTTCGCTTCATGCACAAATCGTCGAACAGATCTTGTCCGGACGCTTTCTGTCGCGTCCTGACTGGGCAAATGGGCTCGAAATCCTGTCAATTGCCATGCTGGGCTCGCTTCTGGTGTTGCTCACGATCTTCGTGAGCCCGGCAATAGCGCTCGCCTGCGGCCTCCTGATCACTGCCTTGGCGCTGGTTGCGTCCTGGCTCGCTTTCTCACTCGCGGGACTGCTCTTCGACCCGCTTGCACCCATTGTCATGGGAACGATCACGCATTTCGCGGCCACATCTTTCCGCTTTCTGGTGACGGACCGCGAGCGGCGCGAAATTCGACGGGCCTTCGGTCAATATCTGTCGCCTTCGCTTCTCTACCGCATCGAGCATACCCGGAACGCTCTTCGCCTTGGTGGAGACGACCGCGAATTGACGGTGATGTTTGTCGATGTACGGAACTTCACCGAGATCAGCGAGCGGCTACCGCCGACCGCCGTCGTAAAATTTCTGAACATCCTTCTGGATGCGCTGAGCCGTCACGTCACCGCCAACGAGGGGACGCTCGACAAATTCATCGGCGACTCGATCATGGCCTTCTGGAATGCCCCGGTCGACGTTGCCGACCACCCCGCCAAGGCTGTCCGCGCCGCCTTGGCGATGCGCGAAACCGTGACCCGGCTCAACGAGAGCGATGCGTTCGGGTTCGGACCCCAGCAGGAGGTTCGTATCGGCATTGGCATTCACACCGGCGTCGCTTGCGTTGGCAATATGGGCGCTGAAACGCGCTTCAATTATTCGGCGGTCGGCGACGCGGTGAACGTTGCCGCTCGCATCGAATCCACCTGCAAATCGGTGGGCTTCGACATCCTTACATCTGACGACACGGCGCGATCGCTCGACGGCTATGCCTTGCTTGATGCAGGATCACTGGAGCTTCGCGGAAAGAGCGCCAGGACCCGCATCCATGCGGTGGTCGGAGACGAGCGCGTTGGCACATCGCCGGAGTTTGCCGAATTGCGGCTTCTTCACGCACGGCTTGTCGAGGCTTTGCGAGCGCGATCGCCGGGGAGCAAGAAAATCGCCAACGTCGCCAAGGCAAAAGCTGCGGGACTGGCCAAGGGACTGCAGGACCTCTACGGGCAGATCACGCGCAGACCGGACGACTTTCTGGCTGCAGGCACTCCCACGAAATCCAGCGATGTCGAAACAAGTCAGGCGTAAGTTAATCTGAAAGCAAAACCGAGGTTTCGGAAAGACTGGCCAGCAGTATCGTTCAACCTTCCGACGCGCAAGGACGATCTTTTTGAAGCCAACCTTCTGAAGAACGCCGGAACCTCAGCGGCTACGGCCGCTTGAGCCCTTGCCGCCTTTACCCACTCCGTTGCCGTGGTCGTTGCCTTTGCCGATGCCATGCCCTTTCCCCCCGCCAGGACCGTTAGACTTGCCGGGGTTGCTGGGATCGTGTCTGCCCGGGTCATTTCCATGACCGTTGTTGCCATCATCGCCACGCGGCGTTGGCGCGGGCGGGTCGGGCGACGGGCTGGGTGGATCCGGCCGGGACGGGCTGGATGGCGAATGGGGCGACGGTGCTGTGCCCGGGGACGATGCCTTGCCCGGGGACGATGGTTTGCCCGGAGATGGTGCATTGCCTGGAGACGGCGCTTTGCCCGGAGACGGCGATTCGCGCGCCGGTGCACTGCGCGGTGATGGCTGCTGCCCGTTCTTCTCGACTGCGGCGGCTACCGAAAGTCCGCAATTCGTTCCGCCTGCGCCGAAGCCCCTCGAAAGCGCCTGATTGCCAGAAAGGAACGGCAGTGCACGCGAGGTTCCCATTGAGGCAAATATGGATCGGTTGACCCTCGCGGTCCTGGTCATCCCGCCGCCGGGGGTCGCGATGACACAATCGCAACGCCGCCTCAATTCCTGGCAGCCGCCACCGCTACCAGTTATGTTTGTTATCACATTGAATTTGTTATCTATTTTTGATAGATGTAATTTGGTTCCATCATTTTTCCCAACGTGACGCTGCCGCGCGACTGCCCACGCTATTCAAAAGTTCGCTGTGCTGACGAATGCGCGGGACAGTATTTGTCCGTCCAGTCAAACCGGCGGCCCGACCCCGGTAGCCCGGTTGGGGGCTGGTCGTTGCCGCGACTGCGCGCAATCTGATGCCTGCCGTTACAGACATTGCGGCACGGTGCGCCAGGCTATATAAGGACTAGGCAACATATCAGAATTGGGCGGAGGGGGAATTGCGTGTCCTCAGGACGGCGGCGCTGGCGTTGTTTGCGTTAGCTACCGTACCCAACAGTGCATTATCGGAAGCGGAGCAGATCGGGACGGCTACCCGGATCAAGACCTCCGTCAACGGTGACTACGGCTCAGTGGAAGTCAGCGAGCCGGTCCACCGGAACGAACGGATCACAACCTCCAAATCCGGCCTCGGTGAATTCTTGTTCCGCGACGGCACCAAACTCGCCGTCGGTTGGGGTTCGGTCGTCAAGATCGACAAGTTCGTCTTCGATGATGCCAACTCGGTCAAGAAACTCACTATCAGGGCAGCCAAGGGTACGTTCCGCTGGATCAGCGGCAACTCGAAATCCACCGCCTACTCAATCCTGACCCCGGCGGGCACGATCGGCGTACGCGGGACTAAGTTTGATTTCTACGTCGCCCCGGACGGCACGGTCGGTCTGGTCATGCTCAGTGGTTCCGCCCAGTTCTGCGGCGCGGGCGGGTGTATCGCGCTGACGCGGCGGTGCGATTGCCTGATCGCGAAGCCGGGCCGAAAACCAACCGTCAGCCGCGCCAGCCGCAAGACCCTCCAGACTTTGGGGAACACGAAAGCGTTGCCGTTCCTGACCGGCAACCAAGCATTATCCGGCAGGTTTGGCGCTAGCACGGGCTGCGGTATGAACTTCGCGGCAGTGCAGGAGCCGAACAAGAATGAGCCGAAGGAATCGAAGCGGTCCGCACCGGATAAGAGCCAACCGAACAAGCCCGACGCACCGTCGAAGCCCGACAGCCCGAACCGGCCCGACACACCAACCCCCAACACGCCGGACAGGCCGTCAACGCCGAATACCCCTAACACACCCGAACACCCCGAATACCCCGAATACGCCCAACACGCCGAATACTCCGGATACACCTACCCCGCAGAGCGATAAGCGCGGTCACGGTTACGGTGACAAGAACCACACCCACACCCATGACCCGCAAGGTTGGGGTAAAGGTGGGAACCCGAATAAGGGCGGAAATGGTAATGGTAACGGTAGGAATTCCTCGCGTTAACCTGATTCCATTTTTGTGGCTCCCCCTGTTACGATCATCAAGCCTCGTCGGCAAGGATTGCCGATATTCGGTGTCGGTCGTGCTAGTTTCTATCGATAGCGAGGCGATTACAGGCAGCACGGTGTCGCAGGCCTTGAGAACCGCAGGACAGCCCGCGGCCCGAAGTAGACGTTGGCTGGCGTGGGGTGTCGAGGCTCTCGTGGGAGATTGATGAGCGGGCGCTTTCGGCCAGCGATAGCTCGTGCGTCACTTGAGATCCTCTGCGATGCCTTGGAGCTTCTTTTTTTGGCTGTTTTTCAGTCTGGTTTTGTCCCGGCGCTTGTCAACAATCTGTTGATTATGGGTGACGTCCTCAGCCTTCTTACACCGGAACAGGAAGTCATCGTCCGGGACAACCTCGGCGGGAGCCGCCTTTGCCGGTCACTGTTGCGCGTGCGCTGATTGTAGGATCGGAGGGACGGGCGAAGGCAGCCATCAAGTTGAGCCGCTACTGCACGGGTTGTTGCCCTGCCTGCGCGCAAACAGTCCTAGGTGAAGAAAACCTGTTCCTCGGCAGCATGGCAAGGGCGGTTCCCGCCAGCAACAAAATAGCGGAAAATAGCAATGATTTCACGGTGGTCTGCTCCGTCTAATACACAGAGTGTGTATGATTATGGCTAAGGATTAAGGGGCGCCATCACCTCAGTTGGCTGTAGGAAGGTACGGACTTGCAAGACCCCTTCTTAAACCCAAGGGCAATTCGTCGATTGCGATGTGCAGGGAGACCAGCGGGCACTTTCCGCCAGCTATAGCTCGTGCGTCATTTAGATCGTCCTCTTGCAGGTCTTGAACTTCGTTCTTTGGGTGTTTTTCGGCCTTGGTTTTTGTCCCAGCTAGCATTTTACAGTCTGTTGATGTTTTGCGCTCACTGCACCCAACCCGCCATTCTCTACGGTCTCTGCATCAGGCACACGCAGATGACGAAGGGCGCACCCGCACCGATCGAGTTCCTGTCGAGCGCGAAGCGGGCCGTCGTCAATGACGTCACCGAAAACGTGGTCCTGTCGTGTTCAGTCCAACGCCTACCGGTCGGCATCGCATTTTACGCACCAATGGGATAGCGTCCCAGGCGGTTCAGATTTGGGAGCAAGACATGAGTTCTGTCGCACTCGGCGGGATCGTCTTTCTTTGCCTTTTCGGGGCCGCGTTGATCGGAATGGTGTTGCGCTCGCGGCTACCGGATCATCATCTTAGCGTCGAATCGAGAGACTCAATCAAGCTCGCGACGGCAGTTGTGGGCACGTTGTCGGCGCTGGCACTGGGCCTGCTGGTTGCGTCCGCTAATTCCGACTACGAGAATGCCGAGAATGAGCTGATAACTTCGGTAGCACATATCATGCTGCTCGACCGTGTAATGGCCCACTATGGTCCGGAGACAACGGCAGCGCGCGGCCTGCTCCACAAGCTCGTCGTGGCACGGCTCGACCAAGGGTGGGGGAAAGCGAGCGGGCACGATGTGGCCTCAGAGGCTGCCGTCTATGGTACCGGCATCGAACCGGTGCAGGACATCTTGCGGGCGCTCTCCCCGAATACCGAGGCGCAGCGCTGGCTGCAGTCGCGCGCGCTCGATGTCAGTGGTCAAATCGCCGAGGCCCGTTGGATTCTTCTAGAAACCGGGAGCGAAGGCCTGCCGTGGGCGTTCCTGATCATATTGGTGTTTTGGCTGGCCGTGCTTTTCGCGACGTTTGGACTTCTGGCCCACAGCAACGCAACGGTCGTGCTGACCCTGCTTGTCTGTTCGCTGTCGGTGGCTGGAGCTGTGTTCCTGATCGTCGACATGGCGCACCCGTATCTCGGGGTCATCCAGGTCTCCGATGCGCCACTGCGCAGGGCGCTCGAGCAGCTTGGACGGACGTAGCTGGCGGGCCGGGCGGCTCACGTGAGGTCAGGGATGGACATTGAGATTGCCGGGGAAAGCGGCGCAGAGACGCACCCTCCCTTGGCGTCAGGTACTTCCTTGCCTCGAACTGTCCATGTCCCGCTGCTGTAACCACCTGAACCGCCTGTCCATCCGGGGCCAAACACAGTGGAATATACGACCGCACTGGACCTAACGCGCCCTAGGTTGGTTCGCCGGTCTTGCGCAGGCTGCGCGTGTCTGGCGGCGGCGAATACCTCGTTCAAGGCGCTCTCGATGAGGTAGCCGAAAGGCTCTGTCGCGATTATGATCCGGCGCTGATCAAAGAGACGCGGTGACCCGTTACATTAACGAAAATCTAACGATGAAATTTAAGCCGGGAGAGCCTAGACCAGCAAACGCAGGCCGCAAGGCAAGCACGCCCAACAAGACGACGGCCTTGCTCAAGGACGCCATCCCTGAGTTCTCCCTCCGGGTAGACAGGAGGCTCTCTCCTCGGGGGAAAAATCCGTACTGGATACACCCTGTTGGAACAAACCTGAGGTGATCCTAATTGTGAGCCATGGAGGTGACCCATGTTCAAGGCAGGCGACAGGATCGCCCTTGAGGCCACCATAACGAGGGTCGACAAGGACGAGGAGACGGTCACCGTCCCGATCGGTTACATGACCCCCCTCACCATCCGCCAGGACAACTCAGCGATACTCTCTGTCACCCCGGGGAAGGCTCCGAAAGCCCCCAAGGCACCCAAGGTCAGCGCAGGGCGTGTCCCAGATGTTTGGTAGAAATATTGAACGCGCCGATGAGCAAGGAAGATGGGTTTCGCCCAAGGTCGCATCCTCAATCAAGTAGAGTGGTCATCAGAGGAAATCGCCGCTGTCAACGATTTGATCCGCGCGGGCAAGGCCGAGGTCATCCAAGATTGGGCTACAGCGAGGTATTCCAATGCTGCTACCGCAAGGTGAAAGGGCGTGGGACGGCGACGGCGAGCTAGGGTGTTATGCCGGGGGGGGCTCCTAGCCGAGGGACTGCCGCCGTCATCCCGTCTGCCATCTTCGCTCAGATAGTGGCGAAACCAAGAGGTGACCGCCAGGAATGTTTGGTAGAAATTTCTGAGCAAGGAACTTGCTTCATTGGACCGGTTCCTTCCACCAACTCCAAGGGCCGCCTCGATGATGTAGCCGAAAGGCTCAATCGCGATTATGATCCGGCGTTGGTGAAGGAGACGGGGTGACCGCTAAACTAGCGGGAAAATAGCGCGATGAAATTTCAACCAGGGGATCCAAAGCCCGCGAATGGTGGCCGCAAGAAAGGCACGCCGAACAAGACGACCGTCTGGCTCAAGGACGCCATTCTGGAGGCCGCTGCGCGGGCAGGTGAAGGTGACATCGCCGCCTATCTCGACCAGCAGGCCAAGGAGAACCCCGGCCCCTTCCTCGCCCTGCTCGGCAAGGTGCTGCCGCTGCAGGTGACCGGCGACAGGGACAAGCCGGTCGTCATCACCTCGGTCACCTACCACATCGTCGACCCAAAGGAGCCCCAGCACCTGACCGATCAGGCGATGGCCAAATCACGGACGCGCAACGTGACCGGGATCGTGCATTGGCTCTCCCACGGCAAGCTCAAGGACGTCTGGATGGCTGACGCCGCCAGTCGCAACTCGATCATCAACAAGGCATGTCACAGGTCGTCAGGAAGCGCCTGAGGGCAATCTCATAAAAGCGGCCAAAGAAGCACGCCCGCCGTATAGGCGCGCTACCTGAGACACTGATCGGGCGACAGCGGGACCGTCTGGCGGGGGGCTAGGGGTGATCCCGCTGCCCGTTGCCACTGAGATGAAAGTGACCTCCGTGGTTACGCACCGAGGATACCGCTATGGGTCCCACCCCGCAACGCATCATCGCGGGAACATGACCACCCTAACGACGCCTGACGCGTCGCGGATTGAGGTCGAACGCGCCCCTTACCCTCAGAAGCTCGTCTTGGAGGTCATCCCACGTGCCTAGAGTTCGCTTGCACTGGGCGCACCTGATGACGGTAAAGTCGTCAGCATCCTCAGGCATGTCCATGAGGATGGCTCCGCAGGACACGCATTCGAGCTTGCCTGACGTCTTCGTTTGGCACAGGGCCCAACCTTGCCAGACTGCGAGTGTACTCCTATCGCCCAATGTCCGAAACGGGCCAAAACATCTGGAGAAAATATTCCTGATCGGGATCGGATTAGAGGCAAATCGCCAATTCCCTGAGAGGATCGCAGCGGGGTTCGCGCGGCGCCCGGCAAGGGCGTAGTCGGGGGCAACGCTTGGCGGCCGGGCGCTGGTCGAGCGGGGGTTTCTTGGGAGCAAGCAGGAGGCCCGACAGGACCAGCCTGCGCCGAAGCGCTTAATGAACAATTGAAGCTTCCCATACGTCAAATATGGGGGCGCGGAACTGGCCTGAGACTGCTCCGCCTCTGAGTGCGTTGTATAAAACAGTGACCCTCTGCGCTTCAGACCAGTCAGGGACGTTCAACACGAGTTGGCTGCTGTTGACAAGAGTGATAGCCACCGCAGGGCCGAATTGCCTTCCCGACAAGCCGGTGCTTCGATCCCAGACCGCGATCTTGACGCTGCCGTGCGCGCGGCGAACTGCATCGCGCACCTCATCGCGCGTCCGGCCGGTCAGCGCCGGATCAGGATGTTCTCGCTCCGCCGCACGAATTTCTCGGCCGTAGCGGGCTTCTCGGGCCTAGTCCCGAAGCGCCTCGTCTCTCTTTCAACACCTTTGTACAAGTTTCCTAGCTGTAGCCTATTGAATACATGTGTTGAGAAACCAATGGAGTAGGCGACAGATGGCGCTCAAAACCACAAAACCCGAGCGTCTCGATACGCCTGAGGCAATTGCCCTCTACCTCCAGCAGTCATTGAGCAAGGACGATCCGAGGCTTTTTATCGCCGCACTGGGCGATGTCGCTCGCGCCCAAGGCATGACCTGGATCGCCGACAAAACCGACCTCCGTCGCGAGAGCCTTTACCGCTCGCTCGGCTATTATGGCGATGCGCCGGACAGCCTGGAGCGATTGCTGACGGCGCTGGAGAGGGTGCCGCAAAGGTTGTGGGACGAGCGGATCGGGCCGGCGTGAGCATTTTCGACGGGGTGTGCTGGTGGCTCCGGTTGTCAGAACCACCGGCTGTCCGGCGGTGTGTGTGCTGGCCCCAGGGGCTCGGCCGGGATCTCTCAATTGAAGGCTCTCACTCCCACGACAGCACGCGATGGGCGACGATATCGTCGTTAACTCCATCCCACACCCAGCGCAGCGTTCCGGCACGGCGGGCCTTCGATTTAAGGCCGTTGCGGAAGCGAACGAGGACCAGGGCGGCAGCCTTGGCAGCCAAGCGCAATCTATTGGCGGCACAGAGCAAGCTGCCTCATCTCGATACTGCTAGAAGCTCCGGTATGGAAGCGGGCGGGGTTGGGGCCTTCCTCCTGAGCGCCGGATCCTTGAATACGGACCCGGCGTTTTTTGTCTGTCAGCTGTCAGGTCGGCCGATGAGTACCGGTGACGGCTGGCGTCCCTCCGCCATTTCCCCCCAGAAGTCTCACGACTGGACAGACTGGACGCGCTAGTGCTTCGATCCTGGCGGGAGGATGAGCGATGACTGAACGCCGTTTCAAATTCGCGTGGTCGCGTACTTGGCCAGACAGGCTACAAGATTTCAGTGCAGCCGACGGCGAGTTGCAAGTCGGTCGTGTTTACAGGATCGCCGGCGTTGATGAACGATGGAAGTGGACCATGACCGCCGCGATCGGCAACCGGCTCGATTCGACGGCAGGCATTGAGATCACACGCGATGAGGCCTGCGATGAGGTCGAAAGTGAATACGAAGCGATGAAGGCTGCTATTCGCGATCTGCCATCAGACTGACCCGTCTTCCAGCCAGAAGCTCATGACGGTGGCATGGCGAAGCCCGCTGCTGCCCCCCGATTTTCAGTTCTCTGCACCGGGAACGTAGCGTCATTGTGTACGGAATAAGGAATGTTCGGCGTCTGCAGTGGCACAACTCAGAGCGCAGACAGGTCAGCACCTTATCTCGCGACCGACTTTCTGAAGCGCTTCGAACGCGGCGAAGCGTTTCATGTGCCAGTCAACCGTCGCAGCGTCGGGCAGACAGATTCGGCCCAGCTCTGACATCGCGTCCATCGCTTCTGCGACACCGCCAAAACGGCCGGCGGCGGTTGCGGCAAGAATTGCGGATCCGAGTAATACCGGTTCCGGCGAGGTAGAAGCGGCGACCGCGAGACCGGTTGCATCGGCAAGTATTTGCCGCACGAGCAGGCTCTGCCCGGCACCACCGCTGACCACGATCGTGTCCGTCGGAATGCCTTCCGCCTTCTGGGCGGCGATGATCTGCCGCGCTCCGTATCCGAGACCGCACAAGCCCGCCATATACAGACCGATAAGGCTCTCGATACCGGTGTCCATGCCCATCCCAGCCACCAGCGCCCGCGCGCCGGGGTCAGCGAAAGGTGCGCGGTTGCCGAGAAACTCAGGCACGACGTGCAGCTCGTCGACAAGTCTCTCCACTGCGGCCGCACCACCGCGCGTCTCGGCTTCGCGCGCCAGCCAGGCGGCGAGCACGATTTTGTCCGCCGCAGCGAGTGTCGCCGCCACCGGTGCTGCCGGATGGAGTAGCACGAGATGGTCGATCGCCGCGCCGGCAGCGGATTGGCCACCCTCGTTTAGCCACAGTCCAGGGAC
>CAVTKY010000029.1:0-39071 GCA_963735385.1 uncultured Alphaproteobacteria bacterium
TGCGCCCGCAATTTTGCATTGCAATGCATAACTTCGCGCCATTTGCGGACGCGTCTGTGTGAAATCCACTCTTGCCGAAATGGTGTCGCATTTCAGCTTTTCCGATCCGGCCGAAGTCGGCGCGCTCGACAACACGTTACCACGCTATAACGGAGCTCCGACACAGGATTATCCGATCATCATTGTCGACGAGCTTGCACGAGACTCCACGATGTTCGTCTCGGGCCGCTGGGGTTTCGTCACAAAAACCGGAGGGCTGGTGATCAACGCCAGATCCGAATCCGTGGCGACCTGTCCCATGAGGTGACTGGCCGCCGTGGGGCTCAGGCCATAGTCGCTCGTTAGCCATTTGAACATATCGGTCGTCGCGTGCTGCAGCGCCTGGTCGAGCGGCCTTGCGTTGCCAACCGAAAAGATGTCGGTTGCGCTCTCGCCGCGCGGCCAGACGAGATTGCGGTCCTTTTCGACCGACAGGCGCACTTCCACCGCGAAGCAGGTCTCGATGCCGGTACCAACGATCTCGCCATCGCCCTGGGTCGCGTGACAGTCACCGAGGAAGAACAGCGCGCCCGGCACCGCGACGGGGAACCAGGCTGTCACGCCTGGACCGAAGCTCCGGTAGTCCATGTTGCCGCCGTTCTCGGCGCTGGTCGCCGTGGAAAACGCCTGACCCATGGCCGGCGCTACCCCGAAACAGCCGATCATCGGTTCGAGCGGCAGCACAAAATCTTCAAGGCCCGGCACAGTGGGTTCCAGTGTTGCCGTCAGTCCCTGCCGGTCGATCCGCCAGTTTACCTTTTCCCGTGACGGCAGGCCGCGGACGAATTCAGGGTCGACGACGTTGCCGGCCAGGGACGCGCGGGTCCAGCCGGTCGCCCGGATCGGCGTCATGCGGAGGATTTCGACCCTGAGCGCGTCGCCTGGCTCGGCTCCGGTCACGAAGATTGGGCCATTCATCGGGTTCGGTTCCGGTGCGCGCTGAACGCCGTCCTTGTCAATGCCGTGGGCATCGATGGTTTCGGTGATCACCGTGTCGCCGGAGGCGACGGTGAGGGCTGCAGGCAGGGTGCCCAGAACATTGTGCCAGTTGGTGGCGGTAAACCGGTGTGTAGTCATATTTGAAGGCGTAGCCCAGCGCCTTAATCGTAGCAAGCTGTGTGGCGTTTTCCAACGGGCTGTCACGATGACACCCACACCGTCAGATGAAACTTGGAGACAGAGATCCTTGGATCACTGTATCCAGTTTTGTGCTGATCCGCTCTCCAAGCCATTCACTTGGCGAGGACAGCTTCGGTCATGACCCGGCCCCGAATGGCGTGGTGCGCCGCAGCGCGGACTAGATTGCGGCCTTCCGAAATGACCAGCTTTGCGCGCCACAAGCAGTCGTTCAAGTTGCGCGCTGGAACAACTTGAGTTGGCCGAAAAGGCGTGACCACCTCGGCTGATAACACAATCCGGGTACAAAGACGATTGGGTCACGCCACGCTCGGCTTCAAGTGTTAGGTGCAGAATCACTGTTATCTCAACTTTCTTCGATATGCCGCTCACTCTCGCTGGTGAGCGCGACTTCGGCGAAATCAAGCTCCTCCTGCAGGATCAGGAAGGCGTCGGGCCCAATGCGCTGCTCACTGCGCAACTCCTCAAGCCGCTCGCGCTGACGACGCATCGCGGCGAGGCCCAGTCGGCGCTTCTCCTCCAACGGGCCGGAATCGCCAAGCGGCGTTACGGCCGAGCGGGTCGTCTCGAATGCGTAGCGCCAATGATCCGCAAGGCGGCCAGTCTTGTTCTCCAAGCTTGCGAGTGCGGTGGAGGCGAGATCGGCGCGCGCCTCGGCTAACTCCGCTGCAAGACCATCTTCGCCGTCGAGCTTCAGGAGGCGAACGACCGGAGCGAGCGTCAGACCCTGAACAACCAGGGTCGCCAGTACAACCGCAAAGGCGGTGAGCACGATCAGGTCGCGCTGCGGGAAGTTGCCGGGGAGCGCGAAGGCGGTTGCCAGCGTCACCAGCCCGCGCATCCCGCACCAACCAACCAGCACGCCTTGGCGCAACGTTGGTGGCGGGAGGTCGCCGCGAAACGATCGGAACCGGTAAGCGAGCCGGTTATAGACCAGCACCCACGCCATCCGCACGACGATCAGGCATAGGATCACGGCGACAGCAAACCAGGCCGCCGCTTGGAGTCGATCCGGCGCCATGCTGCCGACGATCGAGCGGGCCTGGAAGCCCATCAGCAGGAAGGCGAGCACATTGAGCAAAAACACGGCCGTGCCCCACACAGCGAAGCTGTGGATGCGCATCCGTGGTCGGGTGGTGAGATGGGCGGTGCGCGCGATGGTCATAGCGAAGGCGACCAGGCAGAGAACGGCCGAGAGGCCCAAGCGCTCGGCGATAATCCACGCGCCGAAGCAGCTCACGAACTCGAGGAGGTTGCCGCCGAGAGTACCGGTGACGAACGGCATGATGTAGCGAACCAGCTTGGCGAACACGATGCCCAGCAGCACCCCGCCGGGCGCCGCCAATCCCAGACGAAGCGCCAATTCTCCGTCAATCCCGCCGTGACTCTGGAACGAGATGGCGGCGGTAAACAGGAGCAGTGCGGTGGCGTCGTTCAGGAGACTTTCACCCTTCAGCACGGCGACTGAGCGGCGCGGCATGCTGACGCTGCGCAGAATGGCGGTCGCGGCGGCCGCATCTGGCGGAGCGACGATCGCGCCGAGCGCCAGTGCGGCATAAAGCGGTAGCCCGGCCATTGCGACGCCGAGCCACGCGACCGCGCCGGCGCTCAGGATCACCGCCACGACGGCGAGCGCGAATAATTGCCGCCACAGCCGCCAAACCGCGCCGATCGGGAAGTCGAACGCCGCGTCGACCAGGACCGGAGCGATGAAGAGGGCAAGGGCAGTGTGTGGGTCGAGGCCGATTGCTGGGGCCCCGGGGACAAGCGCCAGGACCACGCCTGCGGCGGCCAGCATCGTCGGGTATGGTATGGTGAGACGACGAGAGACCTGCAAAAGCAGGATCGCGATCGCGAGCAGGACAACCAGGCTTTCGAAGAATGTCATGGGATCATTCTCCGCCTGTCGCGAGAAAACGCTCGATCCAGTCCGCTGCTGCGAGCCCGCTCTGCCAAGCGCCGTGGACGGTCGAGAAATCCTCCTTCGAGCAAGCCTCGCCGGCAAAGCAGAACCGCTCGTTCACAGGGCGGGCCAGCGCGACACGGGCATAGGCATGACCCGGAAGAGCGTGGCTGTAGGAGCCTCCGATCGTGGCTTCCTGTGCCCATCGGGTGACCGCGACGGGCGTAAGCCCGCGCGCAAAATCGTTGCCGAGCAGTTCCTGCAATTCCTCGACGGCGAAGGATACCGCCGCTTCCTTGCCGGCATCTTCCAGCGCGCGTGCCCAGGCGCCTCCGAGATAACATTCGACTACGGGGCGGCCGAACGGGCGGAGATAGTAGCTGCCGGTCGCGGCGCGATCGAGGCGTCCTAGCAGGTGTGATTCCGCAGGCACCGCCTCCGGGCTGGCGATCGAAAGGAAGATCTTGTCGGCCAGGCCGAGCGGCAGGAAGGACGCAGCATGGAGATGATCATCGACCGGCGGCGTGAAGCGGATTCCGCCGTTCGCGAGGACGGCGCTCGATACCGTCACGATAACGGCGCTAGCACCGATCGTCCCGCGATCGGTCTCCAGCGTAACGTCATTGCTCCATGAGACCGACTTCACGTTGGTCGCGAGCGCCATTGGCAGGCCGGCGCCCAGCCTGGCGATGAAGGCACCATAGCCACTCGGCAGTCGCCAGTTGGCGTTTGTTGCCACGTCGTCATAGGCAATGAAGTCGGCCGCCGAGAGTTGGTCCAGCTCCGCTCCGTTGATGAAACTGCTGAGCGCGTCGATGAAGGGCCGCCAGCGATCGTCGTGTGCTAACGCATCGCCGGCCCGGTCGCTGGTGGGGGGATCACTTCGCAGTCGTTCTCCGAGGCGTCGAAACGCTGCCCACGCCTCCCGCTGATCGTGAGCCGGAAAATCGATGTTGCCCAGTTGTCGATACCAGGCGCCTTCACTGCGATCGACGAGTTGTCCTTCCGCCTCGGCCAGTGCGGCCAGAGGATTACGCTCGGCCGAGTGTAGCCAGCCGCAGCCGAGATCGAGCGGCATGCCCTGGATCGTTACGGTTCTCGCGCGTCCGCCGAGTTGCGGCAGCGCCTCGATGAGCAGCACCGACCTCTGTCGATCGGCAAGTCGACGTGCTGCAGCGATCCCAGCCGCGCCACCGCCCACGATTGCCACATCCACGCGATCGATCACTCTTCCGCCTTTCTTCCCTTCTCCGCGTCCATTGACTTGGAATGGCAAACTGCCAGATGAGACAACATCCGGACCGCCACGGACGCGGAGCCGGGCTGCCTTTATACCTCAATCGGCCGCAGCACGGCGTCGGGACGCTCGCCGAGCACGACCAGACACCGGAAACCGACGCTGACTTTCGCGCGGCCCGGGATCTGACCTGCCCCATCGTCGCGAAGATCGCGGTAATCGCGGTCGTGCTTCGTCTTGCCGAGCATCCAAAGCTGGCTGGAGACATAGGTTTCCGCCCCTTATCCCGGGTTGTGCGCCAGCCGTCAGAAGGCAGGATTTCGATATTGGCGGCATGGATGCTTGATGTCGCCAATGTTTCGTTCCACATGGCTCACGATGAGGAATGACAATCGGGATCAGAGCTGGATGTTCTGGGGAGCCTTGCCTGCCTCCCTTGTCCTGCATTTGATCATCGCCGCGCTTCTCTTGTTCGGTCTGCCGGTATCGCTCTTGCAGCCACAGAAGGAGGAGGCGATATCGGTGGAATTGGTGCTGCCGCCCATACCATCCGGGAAAGCTAAAGTTGAACCCGCGCCACCCGCGGCAGGGAAGTCCGGAAAGTCGCAGGAAGCAAATGTCGAGATACCACCACCGACGGGCGACGATGCCGCACGGCAAAGGCCTTCGCCTGTTCTGAAGCCAGTCTTCCAATTCGGCGAAGAGGACGTCGGTCCACGGGAGTCTCCAGATGGCAACAGCGCGGAGGATGGCTCGTCATCACCGACGAGGCTACGCAAACCAGATAAGCAGGACCTTGCGGAAGCACCGGCCGTGACAGCGGTCGAGGCGAAGAGCCAGGCTCCTCAGCCCGGGGTTCCCGAGACGTCGGCGACGAAGCCCATTGACGCCGCCAAAGTGCGGAAACCCTTGAAGCTTCAAGAAGCGAAGACATTGTTCTCGCAAACAGCAACCGGTGATCCGATGGCGACAACCGCGAAGCGTGACGTGCCGCGCGGCGTGCGGGCCGGTCAGCTCTGTCTCACGGAGCTGCGCGAGCAGTTGCTCAACGCGTTACCCCCTATTTTTCCGGACCTCTTGCCTTCGTTCGGGCTGGAGGGCGGCAGCACCACCATTGAAGTCCTCAGTACGGCCTTCCGCGCCGACTGGCAGTGGTACGATCTGAGCTATCGTTGCGAGGTCGACACGGAAGCGATGAAAGTGGTGTCTTTTGCCTACCGTGTGGGCGATCCGATCCGCCGCAGCGAATGGAAGCGCCGCGGGCTGCCCTCCCAATAGGGCCTGGACATGTTTCCTGCATTCGGCCGCGAATTTTCCGACTCGAGCGGCTTTGCGCGACTCACCGAGCTTGGCCTGGTCAGAGCGCAAGGTGAGCGGCACCCCCGCACTCCTCCTCCGGTTCGGTTTTGTTAGTGGAGCGTCGTGGAGATCGGCGCCGGCCACGATACCGCCTCTTCAGGCGGATCGAAGCGCCAGCCAAAGCCGCCGCAGGTCTTCTGCAGGCCGCGGGTGACCAGGTGTATGCCGTAGGCATGGCAACGCGGGGTCTCCCGTACCGCCTCGCTGATGCTTTCAAAGTGGCGGCCGTCCGAGCGTGTCACCGGCCTGGCATAGTGACAACCGATCCACGTTTTCGACCAGCGGCAATTGCCGGGCGTGAAGCCCTTCTTCTTGTTGATCCGCGTGAGGGCGAGACCGGGCGCATAGCCGTTGGCGAGAGCCCAGATACGGAAGATGGGAAAGCTCCGCCGCCACAGCGGATCCATCCCGATCCCCCGTCCGCCGTGGGTGTCGAAGCGGGGATTGTTCGGATTGTAGCAACGGCTCTTGGCGTTGCTCCAGACGCGATGGAGCCGCTTCCGGCCTGCCTGGCTGAAATCGGGTTGAACCGGGGTGCTCATTGCGGCACGGCCGCGTTTCGATCGCACCAGGCTTGCAATCGTACGCGCTTTGCTTTGAAACCCTTCTGTGCGATCGGCACGGCTTCATGGCTGCTGTGACACGTCGCGATGCCGGTGTTTTTCCTCCCGACTGTCCCTTTGAACGGGCCGGGATGCCAGCTCGCGAACGGTCCGACGGTAAATTCTAGCTCATGGGTCATGCACAACCCGGGACGTGGCGCGACTGGTCCCGATCATCGTTCACGGCGCGTCACTCGGGAAGCACCCCTTGTGGTCGAGCGGCTCATCCCAAGGTGAGATGACGTAACGGAAGTTCCGGCGCTGGGTGCCCCTGGCTGACCCTCTTGACGGGAATGGACCTGCGCCGCCCAAGACGAAGGGGTGGCGCGGTATTGCCCGTCCAGGCAGCGTGGTACGCCTTGCTGCGGCTGAGTACGACGCGCATTGACGGATCATGTTGTGGCGGTAGTTCAAGGGGTGCAGCGGCTGTGTCGTCGTGGTTTTTTTCAGCCCGCTGGCGCTTTCCGCCTGGCCGTGTCGGGCTCGTAGGACTGGTTCCAGGTGTAGAAGCCTTTCTTGCGCAGCAGTGCGGTCAGCTCGGCTTCGGTGAGCGGTGCGATGCCGCTTTTCCGCTGTAGCGCCTCGATGGCCGCGGGGGTGTCGGGTTTGCCGCCGGCCCAGCGGCGGTTGATTTCGTTGACGGCGAACCAGACCGGGATGAGCAAGCCGTAGATCACGGGTTCGGAGCGGACTTGGCCGAACAGGCGGCTTTTGCGGTCCTGGTCGCCGCCGAGCGCCCTGAGGATGAGGTCGTCGCGTTCGACGCGGTCGATGAAGGCGGTTTTGGCGGCGGCGGCATAGACCTTTTCCGGCAGCGCCTCGACGATCGCCATTGCGGCCGGATCGACGGCCATGGCGTGGCCGCCTTTGTAAAAACGGTCAGCCTTGACGATCTTTTCGCGGATTGCGGTGAGCAGTCCGTGGCGGGTCTGGCAGAAGGCCTGGCTGTCCCAGACCGGTTCACCCTTCACGATTTTGGATCGCTGCAACAGCCACTGACGGTGTTGCGGCGTCGGGCTGTCGTCGAGGACCACCCGCCAGCGTTCGTTCAGCCGGGCGACAAGGTGTCGGTCGATGCCCGTTATTTCGCGTGGAATGGCAGCGGAGCGGAGGGTGGAGCGCGTGTCTACGCCTACCCCCTCTTCCGAGTAGTACCGCCTCCGGCATTTGTCTACGCCTGCGCTGGATATAGGCGAGTTGACGGTGCTGCTGGCAGCAGAACCTTTGTCCGTGCTTTCTGACCGGTTCGTCGCAGCCGGGCGACGCGCAGAGATGCGGCGGATCGCTTGTAATCGAGAGAAGCGAAGCTGTCGTCGCCATCGTCTTTCCGATCAGCGGATCAGATTGGATTCCCAAGCAGCGCGTCGGTCGCTCATGGACGGTCGGCGCGTTCACTTTTATAGCACGAAACGCCGTGTAATTCATTGATTTAACAGGAGAAGCTTCGGTTTTAATCGCCTTGGAAGGTTGTGCCGAGCCTGGCGGAAGCGTTAGCCTGCGATGGGCTACAGCCCCCGGATTTTCTTCACCGAGCACACGCCAACGACGCTTCCCTCCCCCGTGGCAGCTAACAGCAAGAGATTGGCAGCCAGGGGCAAGCGCCGCTTCCGTTACGTCACCATCTAAGCCGCATCGACAACCCCAACAGGAAGCTGAAGATGAAAAGACTGCTGAAAACGGCCATCAAGACTATCGCGCCCGCCTTTGCGGTCGCAGCCTTGCTTTCCTCCACCGCCTATGCCGGCTCGATGACGAGCCCGCGCCAGCACGACACGGTTAGCGCAGCAAAGCGCGAGTGCCGGACCTTCCTTTTCTGGAGCAATTGCGAATTTAACTACAGCTTCTCCAGCAGCCACAGCTTCTCCGGCCATGGAAGCCATTCAAAGTCCAGCGGCCCCGGTCATGAAAGCCATTCGGGTGACAGCCGGTCGCACGGCAAGGGCACATCGTCTGCCGGTGGCACCCCGTCGCACGGCAAGGGCACATCGTCTGCCGGTGGCACCCCGTCGCATGGCAAGGGCGCTCCGTCGGTTGGTGGCGGCGGCAATAGCCACACCACGCCCGGCAATGGCGGCGGCACCAATCCTGGCGGCGGCACCAATCCTGATGGCGGCACCAAACCTGGCGGCGGCACCAATCCTGGCGGCGGCACCAATCCTGGCGGCGGCACCAATCCTGGCGGCGGCACCAATCCTGATGGCGGCACCAAACCTGGCGGCGGCACCAATCCTGGCGGCGGCACTAATCCTGATGGCGGCACCAATCCTGGCACCACGCCTGGCACGACGCCCGTCGGAGGCAATCCCGGCAACGACAAGAACGTCGGCAAAGCAGGGGAAAACCCGAACGGAAAAGACGGCTGGGGCGGTGGCAGTAACGGCCGCAGCGACGGCGGCACCCACGGCGGTGGCCGCGGCAGCGGCCGCTAAGGGGCGAAATGGGCAGGTGAAACCACTTGCCCTCCCTGACCAACTCACGATGAAACCCGCGATTAAATGGGGGCGTGGCGGCTGGCTGCCGCGCCCACGGAAATTTGAGCTACTCATCGCCAGGATCTCGCCTTGGGCATGGCTTGCCGCCATTATCGTGTTTTTCTGGCCAATAATCTCCTAGTTGCCCCGATGGGGCAGTTTCCCCGCAGCCGTGGCGGCAACGGGCGAGCGTTCAAAGGCGCTACAAGGATAGGTTCGGTTTCCCATCAGGGGTCTATAATTTCATTGCTGTGAAACCTATCAAGCCGTCAAAATAATCAGCTGCTGCGGCCCCGTATGACTTTTCGCAGCCTTGCCGCAGCTTTTCATTCGAAAGCCCGACCAACTTCGGCCTGGGCGACTCGAATTCCGAAGTGTCGCGAAGCCCGCCAAAAATTCTCCGGTTTTTTAGATCGGATTTCAGCTGGTCCCACCCTCGCGCGATCGTGTTTGATGCAGAAAACCGCCGTTTCGATTAACGACAAACACGATTTCAAACGGTTTAAGAACAAAACTGCGAAATTGTGCCGTTTTCAGCCGGCTTCCCGACGGTTTTCCTAGGGAGGCGATGCAGGGCAGAAATTGCGATCGGAAGGGTGACCGTTTTGTCGTCCTCGAAACATCGCGCCGGCGTCACGCCAGTCGCGTCACGCCGTTGATCACCTTCTGCCGCATCTGCCACTCATAGTCCCCGACGCTTCTCGGCGCCCAATGGTCGTCGTCGATCCACTGGACGATCGGGCAATCTCTGGTGCGACATGTCATGCCGGCGGCGGAGGCTGCCCGGCAAAGCTCGGCAGGCTTTCATCCACGCAGGCCCACGACGGCGCGCTGGCCGTCCAGATCGTCGCGGCGGGCTTCGCGATGTCCGGATCGTCCAGCGTTCCGGCGCGCACGAAGATCAGATGCGGCCGTACCTCGGCCTCGCTGAACAGATGCGTCCCGCAAACGGGACAGAAGCGGCGGTGCATCACGTTGCCGCTGTCGGCGATACTTTGGAAGTCGCGCGTCTCGCCGATGATCGACATTCCGGCCGACGGAAAGCAGACGCTCACTGCCGCGTTGCCGGTCGCGATGTACTGGCAGAACCGGCACCAGCATAACCGTGTGATGATCGGGTCCGCGTCCGTCCGGTAGCGGACGGCGCCGCACAGGCACCCGCCGGCAATCATTTCACCCTCCGGGGATCGCAGTCAGTCGGCGCACAAAGTAACACCCTCAGCAAGCTCGACCATCACGCCGGCGGCTGCGTCGAAGGGCAAGCCGGTCATTGGCAATTTTCCTCTTGCCCGATCTTCTCGTCCCATAGCCGTTCCGGCAGCGCCGCCAGCGCCTCGGGCAGCCGCCTGGTGTAATCGTAGTCCTGTATGCAATCTTCGTACTGATGCAGCATAGCCTTGGCGTAGAGACGCACGTCGGCCAATGGCTCTATCTTGCGACCGCCGCCGGCGGAGGGAAATCAAAAATCAGAGCACATGTTCAGTCCGGCTGTCGCACGGACGATTGCGGATCGTCAGCGCCTGGGCGAAGGCGGCTCGCCGGCGTCCTTGTGCTGCTTCCACAGACGCTGAAGCCAAAAGTAGGGCATCGACGTATCGGCATAGTCGGCATACCGCAGGCTGCGCAGAGTCGGATAGGCTATCAGCGTTCTGGCGGCGACCTCACGCGCTCCGACGCCCAGACGCTCCAGATCTAACAACATCTGCCGGTATGTGGGCTGATCGCTGGTCATCGCAGAGAACCAATCCGGGACATGGTGGGCATTCGACCACTTTGGCGCCCGACAGGGGGGAACTCTGTCGGGGCTGGCCGGAACAAACCACTAAAACGCATTCCACCAGCCCGGCTGATTAGACCGGTTGGGTTAACGATGCGTGTGAGCGCGCCCGACAATGCCCGTTTCCCGTGCCGCGGTGTGGATAGTCATTGCTGGCCGGAGGCGACTTGCCGGTGACCTTCTGAACCAGGACGGCGATGCGGTTGAAGTGGTCGGAGAGCTGGCGGCTGTTGCCGTGAGCAAAGCGGTAGAAACTCTGACCCACGCGAAATGGTTCGTGGTGAAAGACTGGTGAAAGACTGGTGAAAGACAGCACGAACGCCATCAAATCGTCAAAGTCCAGTAAGTGTTTGATTTTGCTGGTGCTGCCAGAGAGGATTGAACTCTCGACCTCTCCCTTACCAAGGGATTCAATACGTTAGACATATCAATTACTTCCTCCCCGAGTATGACGCAGGATTGCCAAACACGTTTTCGATCAGGTCGGCGTCGGTGCGCGCCTCGACGTAGCGTTCGACCATCCGCGTCGATTTCCAGTTTCCTTTCTTTGCCGTCGTGACCAGGTCGATGCCGTGCTCGACGACCATTGTAGTGGCGAAGCCGCGTCGGCCAGCCTCGTGCGGCGACAGATATTCGATGCCGGCATTCCGGCAGGCTGTCTTCCATGCCCCGTAGACGCTCCAGCGTTGGGCATAGCCGAACACCTTGCGGCGGTCCTTGGCAGATTCGCAAGCATGGTCGTCAGCTCGACCGTCAGGTCGATGCGGAACTCGTCGCCGTTCTTGTCCTTCGGGATGATGATCCGGCGATCGCGAAGATTGACATCGTCCCAGGTCAGCGCGGTGGCAAGGCCGATCCTGGCACCGCCCTGGAACAGTAGCGTCGCCAACGCCGCAAGTTCCGGCGAGGCATGGGCGCAGAACCGGCCGAGCCATTGCTTGCTGCCAGCGCTACGCACAACCTTCGGCTCCTTGAACCGCTTCACCCGAATCGGCGGGCAGAGGCCGGCGAGCGCGCTATGATTGATGATAGCCTGGACGACCGACAGGCATTGCCTGTTGCGGGTCGCCGGCCCCGCTAAGGGATAGAGCTTGCGTGCGGCTTCCTGGATGTCGCCGGCGGTGATGTCCCGCACCCGCCATTTCTCGAAATGTTCAAAAACCGGCGCGATGAAGCGATCAGATTTGCCGGCCGCGAGATAACTGTCGGTCGCTACGGCAAACGTCAGAACCGAGTCCGGCCCGTAAACAGCGGCACGACGCAGTTCGTGTTCGCGCCTGGAGGCGATTTCTTCGGCGAGCTTCCGGTCAGTCGTGCGCGTACTCTTGCGCTCGCGGTGTCCGTCGACGGTAAGGTCGTAGCTCCAGACTTGCGACCTGGGCTGCTTGTAGAGGCTGTAAGACATTTCTGTTGCTGCTCCTGAAAGATCGTATCGATGTGTTCCGGCAGGAGGACCATCGCCCTGCCGATCATTCCGAATGCGCGCAGGCGGCGCGCGCGCTCACGCAAAGTACGCGGTGAAACGGGAATGCCGCGGCCGTTGAACTCGGCAGCTACCTGCTCAGGCGTGCGGCCTTCGGTGACGAAGCGGCTGTTCATGTTCAGGCCACCTTTCCCTGCCGTCGCTCATCGGCGCGGACGAGAACTTCGGAAAACAGCTCTTCCGCGTCGATGATCAGTCTGGCCGATGCTGCGCTGACCTTGCCTTCGGTTGGCCAGATGGAAATCTTCCATTCGCCCGGCTGAGGATGACTGAACCAAAGTTCCTTGCCGCGCCACGGCGCCAGGTAGTCGGTGTCGGTCGACTCGGCGCCGACCTTCTCGAAAACGTATTGGCAGAGAATGGAGGCCGCTTTGACCGTGGCACCAAAATTGACGAGTTGGACCAGCAACGCGCAGAACAGCAGATCGAAGTCGCCGAACTCGGCAACCTCGCCCTTCGCCGAACGGACTTCCGGCAAAGTGACCTGGCCCTTCTCGAACCATTTCCGGATCGAAAGCGGTGTCGTGTCGATCGCGTATGCCGCGTCAGGGATCTTGAGCCGGTGGGTCACTTGATTTGCTTTCCCTATGGGGACAGCAAACAGTATCCCTGTGGGGAAAGCAGTGCAAGCTTTTTCTTCGCGCGAACTCGTGGCATTTTGCGCGCCATGCCCGACCGCCGCCATGCCGACCCGATCCGCGACAGGCACATTGCCGCGCTTCGCGAGACGGTCGATGCCATCGCCGAGCGCACCGGACTGGCCAAGCGGACCGTGCTGCAGCGGCTCGCCGCGATCATGAAGAAGGGCGGCGCCATCTCGCGAAGCGGGATCCAAGTCCGGCCATGAAACCGGCGGCCGAACGCAAGGCCGAGCTGGCCGACCAGTTGGCCAAAGCAGCACGGGAAGGGACCGCGGACGCAATCGCCGGCGCGATCATCGACGCCATCGACCAGTCATTGGCGGGACGAGGCCGGCCGGGACGGCGAGACAGGTCAGACGCTCAGCCACAGGACGAGCGATGATCCGCTCCCTCACCGTCATCCATCATCGCCTTATCGTCGGCGTGCTTTCGGATCGTGGCTTGTCGCTGCACAAGATCGCCGAAGCCGCCGCGGTCTCGATTGTAGAATTGCGAAGGCTGCAGGAATTTGCCAGCCCGCTCGGCGAGGAAGAGGCCGAACGGCTGCTTAACTTCGCCAGGTCGGTAAACGTGCCACGGCCGGTTCCGGTGCGAAAGCCGGTCCGCAAGCGAAAGCGCTGGGTGCGGCCGGTCAGTCAGGTCTCCATGACTCCGGAAGTGATCGGCCAGGACGCACCCGGCGCTTGATCGGCTCTCGTGGCGGCGCAAGGATATCTTGCCGCTGGCGGAGAGTAGTCGACAACCTCCATCTGCCGGCGACTGGCAGCGGCGGATCTCCCCGTTACCCCAAGCCCCCCGCCGCTGCCGCTAGTTCGGCTGCGGCCGGTCAATTCAGCAGCATGAACGTCGGCCGCGTCTCGATCTCCGGCTGCCGCTCCGGCGTATAATGGCTGGCCAAAGTGCCGAGCACGATGCCGCCAGTGTCAGCATCATTGACTTACGCCTGATGGAGTTCGGTTCTTCGCTCAACGAGACCGCGGCCGGGCGCCCGGTTTCATGCCGTCGTCTTCGAAGGCCTTCGCGCAGCGGACTGAGCAACGTTCAGACCGCGGAACGATCGGAGTGATGCGGGCGATGGTTTGGCATCTGGAAATCGACTGCCTTGGCCGCTTCAGCGGGTCCTCGGTTCGATCCCGGGCACACCCACCAAAACTACGAAGGAAACCAGAGATTTAACGGTTAGCCGGCAAAACCTGTTTGTGACGCCATGCCGATTTCGGCACATTTTTCGGCACAGGACGGAAAGTGCATTGTGCCGAAACTAACGAACTCGGAATCGCGGCATCTTCGGCACCTGTCCAGGAAGCGAAGCAAATGCTCGAACGCAAAGCTGCTCCGCACAATGATTAACGAGCTGAAGGCAACCGGCCTCGACAGTGCGAGATCGCCCGCCGTCCGATCCCGCCATCTAACTGCGCCCAAGGCAGCTTCGGCCAAACCATCATCTCACAATCGCGGTGAGAAAGATCGGTAGCCGAAACTCTCGGTGTTCGCGGGCGGTCGTTGCAACGCCGTTGAGTCCGTGTGCCAAGGTTTTCCAGAGGTGTGCGAATTCTTACAGACGAACTTGATGCGGCTCTCATGGCATTACATTGCTGATGGCAATCTGGCCTCGCACAACCGAAACAAATGAAACACAAATGCCCATTTCATGGCGGCCGACGGCTACAGCGCCGAAGACATCCGACTTTTGCTTAGGCGGGCGAACGCCCGCGCGGACGCAGGCGATTAACGGCGGCCGGGATGCTCTGCGGGCGCTCGAATTGCACGGCTCAGATGCGCCGCTCGCATTCCCCAGATGACACCTTGCCCGTACCAGCCTTCTTAGGAATCCGTTTTCCGTGATCGGCGGCCTTTTCTCACGCTTCGACACGCCGCTCCGGAAACAGCGACAAAAGCCCTTCATGCGAGGCTGCGCAGACGCCGCGCTCGGTAATCAGCCCGGTCACAAGTCGCGCGGGCGTCACGTCGAAGGCCGGATTGGCCGCCTCTGTCGCCTCGGGCGAAATGCGCACTCTGAGCGTCTTTCCGTCGGGTGCCCGGCCCTGCACGAAGGAGACTTCGTCGCTCGACCGCTCTTCGATCGGAATCTCCCGGATCCCGTCAGTGACGGTCCAGTCGATCGTCGGCGACGGGAGGCCGACATAAAACGGCACCTTGTTGTCATGTGCGGCGAGCGCCTTGAGATAGGTTCCGATTTTGTTGCAGACGTCGCCATGAGCCGTCGTGCGGTCGGTCCCGACTATCACCATGTCGATCATCCTGCGCTGCATCAGGTGGCCGCCGGCGTTGTCCGTCACGAGAGTGTGTGGAACACCATGCCCGCCGAGTTCCCAGGCGGTCAGCTGCGCTCCCTGGTTTCGGGGCCGTGTCTCATCAACATATACATGGATCGGTAGCCCGGCATCCTTCGCCATGTAGATCGGTGCGGTGGCGGTGCCGTAGTCAACTGTTGCCAACCAGCCGGCGTTGCAGTGGGTGAGCAAATTGACAGGCTCGCCGGACTTCTTCTTTGCCGCGATCTCTTCGATGATCCCGAGGCCGTTTCGGCCGATGCCCTGGTTGATCACGACATCCTCATCTGCAATTTCGGCTGCGCGTCGATAGGCCGCCTCCGCGCGCGCGGTCGTCGATAACTGCCGCAGCCTGCCCCGCATATCGTCAAGCGCCCATTGCAGATTGACCGCCGTCGGCCGGGTTTCGTGCAAGCGCTGCCACACGGCATCGAGCGCACCGTCGGAGGGATCACGCGCCATTTCTATGGCTATCCCATAGGCCGCAGTTGCCCCGATCAGTGGAGCGCCGCGCACCCACATGTCGCGGATTGCGTTGGCGACCGCACCGGCGTTCGACAGTGTCTCGACGCGAAATTCATGCGGCAGCCAGCGCTGGTCAATGATGTCGATGGAGCTGCCGTCGGCATTGAGCCATATGCTGCGGTAGTGCCGGTCTCCGACTCTCATGCAGGGTTCCTCTTCTCCGGTGCGCTAGATACCTGAATTCAGCCCGTATCTTGGCGTTGCTGCTGCACGACCTCATCCTGGCGCAGGCCGTGCGACGAGCCAGGCGGCCTTGTGAGCGATCCAATCCGAGTGCGCAACGTCATCTCAGACCTTCCAAGTTCACATAGCTCGCCGGAAAAAAGCGCGGGGTGCACAGGCAGTAGAATTCGAGATCGCCGCCACCCGTGTTCTCGATGCGCTGCGCCGCACCTGCCGGTATCACGAACTGGTCGCCCTCGCGCAATCTCTGCTTGACGCCGTCGATCTCCAGCATGCCTTCGCCCTTGCGCACGATGTAGCGCTCGCACACGCCATCCAACCGATGGAGCTGCGTCGTCACGCCGGCTTCCACCCGCGCCAGCGCCAGAGACGCTTCCGGCGAGGCGTCCGAATTGTGCAACTCGGTTATGTAGCAGCGCTCATCCGTCCAAAACTCGCCTCTGTTTCCTTTGGGAACGAAAGACTGCGCACTCATCCTTGTCGCGATCCTGTTCGCATCGACAAATGCAAGCCGAAATTGACAAATACTAGGTGGGCCGCACACTTTGTCAAAAAGCTCAGGCCGCGCAAATGACCGTTTGCACCAGGCAGGCTTTCGCGAAAGAAGGACGGACAACAAACGTCCGGGGCAGCCGCTGGGGCCGCACCGGCAAA
Source organism: uncultured Alphaproteobacteria bacterium (assembly GCA_963735385.1). Lineage (GTDB taxonomy): Bacteria > Pseudomonadota > Alphaproteobacteria > Rhizobiales > Rhizobiaceae > CAVTKY01. The sequence continues at coordinate 16,306 of CAVTKY010000029.1, forward strand.
CCGACAGGGGAAACAGATGACTGGCTTGTGGAAGTCGATAGTCGCAGCGGGAGTGATCAGCCTCGGCGCATCCATCGCAATCGCGCAGGACAAGATGTTCGTCTACGTGTCGCCGGACGCTATCGGTGTGAACGCCTTCCTGCAGATGGGCAAGACAGGGATCGAGGCAGCCGGCGCCAAATATGGCGCTGAGGTGAAGACGTTCGAGTCCAAGACCGCCGCCGAACGGCTGGAGAACGTCAATGCTGCGGTCAACGAAGGCGCCAGCATCGTCGTCATGCTCGGCTTCGAGTTCAACGACATCGTCAAGGAGGCAGCAGTGGCTGCGCCGGACATCGATTTCCTGATCGTCGACCAATGCATCGACGACCGCCCGGCCAATGTCCACTGCGCCGTCTTCCGCGAGTACGAGGCCAGCTATCTGATGGGTGTCGCCGCCGGCATGCTGACGCAGTCGAAGAAGGTCGGTGTCGTCGGCGCGCTCGATATTCCCTTCCTGCACCGCTACACGGACGGTTACGCGCAGGGCGTGAAGTCGGTGAACCCGGACGCGCAGGTCGATATCCGCTGGGTCGGCGGCGACAACCCGTTCGCCGATCCGGTGCGCGCCAAGGAGCAGGCTGTCGCGATGAACGCCGCCGGCGCGGACCTCATCTACACGGCGACCGCGGGCGGCGATTTCGGCGTGTTCGAGGCCGCCAAGGAGAAGAACTTCAAGGTCTTCTCGGTCGACATCAACCATTGCCCCGAAGTGCCTGGCATCATCATCGACCAGAGCCTGAAGCAGGTCGACGAAGCAATGGTGCAGGCGATCGGTGCGATCCTCGAGGGGAAGGACAGCGTGTTCATGGCGCTCGGCATCAAGGAAGGCGGCGTCGGCGCCATCGCGCTCGACGAGGCCAAGGTCGCCGACAGCAAGTGCCTGATCGCCGATCATCCGGACGTGGCGGCCAAAATGCGCGACGTGGCGGCCCAGATCGCCGACGGCACGCTCAAGCTCGAGGATCCGATGTTCGCCAAGTAAGCGCCACGTCTGGCAGAAAGCGGGCCGGCGCCGCCGGCTCGCGCTTCCACGTGTCGAGATATTGCTGATGCACGCCGCCCTCACCGGCATCAAGGTTAGCTTCGGGCCGCTGGTCGCCGTCGACGATGTATCGATCGCCATCGGCGCGAGCGAGATCCATGCCGTCGTTGGCGAAAACGGCGCCGGCAAGTCGACCTTGATGAACGTGCTGTTCGGGCTGATCCGGCCCGACGCGGGCACGATCGAAGTCGATGGCCAGGTTCGAGCGCTGGACGTCCGCGCAGGACGCCATCCGCGCCGGGCTCGGAATGGTGCACCAGCACTTCATGCTGCAGGAACAGATGACCGTGCTGGAAAACATCGTGCTCTGCGGCGAGCCGGTGAACCGCTTCGGCTTCGTCGACTTCAAGGGTGCGCGCCGCAAGCTCGCCGAGGGCTTCAAGGAACACGGAATCGTCATTGATCTCGACGCAACTGTCGGCCAGCTCGCCGTCGGCCAACGCCAGGTCGTCGAAATCCTAAAGATGCTCTATCGCGATGCGCGGTTGCTCATCCTCGACGAGCCGACGGCCGTTCTGACACCGCAGGAGAAGGACCGGCTGTTCGGCATCCTGCGCAGCTTCGCCAGGTCAGGAAAGTCGATCGTCATCATCACTCACAAGCTCGATGAGGTGATGGAGATCGCCGACCGCGTCAGCGTCATGCGCGGCGGCAGGCTCGTGTCGTCGGGGCCGCTCGCCGACACATCGAAGGATCGCATCGCCCGCGAAATCATCGGCGGCGACCTTCCGCCGCCCATGAAGCCTTTGGCGCGCGCACCGGGCGATGTCGTGCTTTCGGTCAGAGGATCTGGTCGTCAAGTCGCGCGACACGCTTGTACTCGGGCCATTGTCCTTCGATGTGCGTGCCGGCGAGATCGTCGGCATCGCGGGCGTGAGCGGAAACGGACAGGCCGAACTGATCCAGGCGCTGACCGGTTTGCGGCCTCTGAAATCCGGTCAGATCGCACTTGCCGGCCAGCGCATCGACATGCTCGATGTCGCCGCGCGTCGCCGTGCCGGGCAAAGCTATGTTCCGGAGGACCGGCAGCGTGTCGGGCTGGCGCTTGGTGCGACCGTGGCCGAAAACGCCAATGCCGGCCGCGACGACGTTTCCGGCTTTACCCGCGGCCCATTCCTCAACCGTCAGGCCATGGCGCGCTATGCCCGTGCCATAGTCGATCGCTATCGCATCAAGGTTGCGGCCGCCTCGGCACCTGCCTCGACGATGTCGGGCGGCAACAAGCAGAAGCTTGTCGTCGGTCGTGAATTGGCCCGCGAGACGCCCCTGGTCATCGCCGAGAACCCGACCTGGGGCGTCGATATCGGCGCGATCGAGTTGATCCATGCCGAGCTGGTGCGCATGCGCGACTCCGGTCACGCTGTGCTGCTGGTCTCCACGGAACTCGACGAGATATTGCGGCTGTCCGATCGCATCTTTGTCATGTACTCGGGCTCGCTCTCCGAAGAGATTGTCGCCGCCGACGCGGACCGCAATCGGATCGGCGCGTTGATGACATCGCGGGCCAACGCAGCGCTGCGGAGCGTTGCATGACGATCCGTGCCCAGAGCCTGGTGACCGTCGACCTGCTTCCGTGGATCTACACGCTTGCCTGGATTCTCGCGATCTTGTTCGCGCTGATGCTGCTTGATCGGAGCGCCCTTCGGCGATGCCCTGTCAGGGCTTCGTCAGCGGGGCGTTTGGCGGCCGCCGCATGGCCTATCTGATGGCGACGCTGTCGCGCGCGACGCTAATCGTCGGCATGGCGCTGTCGGTCATGCTGTCGTTCCGCGCCGGCCTGTTCAACATCGGCGGCGAGGGCCAGCTTGTGGCCGGTGGTCTCGTGTCGGCGCTGGTCGCGATCCTGCTGCCCGGTCCGCCGCTTCTGGTTCTTGTCGCTGCGATGCTCGCTGGCATGGCGGCCGGCGCTCTCTGGGCGCTGCTCGCGGGCGTCCTCTACGTCTATGTCGGCGTGCCGCTGCTTGTCGGTTCGCTGCTCCTCAACTTCCCGATCCGCTACATCGCATCTTATCTGGTCGCACATCCATTCCGCGACGTTCAGTCGGGCATGCTGCAGTCGCATCTGGTGCCCGACGACACATGGCTCGCCTATTTCCCGGGCGTCCGGCTCGATATCGGCATCTTGTTCATCGCCGCCACGAGCATACTTGACGATCGTCTACAGCCACACCACCGTGCACGGCTATCAGGCGCGGATGAACGGCCTTTCCGCCGACTTCGCGCGCGCGGTCGGCCTGCCGGTGCGACGGCTTACTCTGCAGACGCTCGCCATGAGCGGCGCCATCGCCGGGCTGGTCGGCGCGATCGCGGTGTTCGGCGTCCACCACCGCTACATCGACGGCATGCTGGTGCAGCCGCTCTATGCCTGGACCGGCATCATCGCGGTGCTGCTCGTCGGCATGATCCCATGGCTCGTTCCCTTCTCCGGCTTCTTCTTCGCCGCGATCCAGACGGGCGCGGCGGGTATGGAGCGTTCCGCCGGTGTGCCGAAGGAAATCGCACTGGTCATGCAGGCCGTGATCATCCTTTTCGTCGCGAGCCGCATGTCCGGCGCCATCCTGTCGTCGCAGAACCGGCAACGGGGAGGTGACGATGGCGCTTGAACTTCTATTCGACGCATCATTCCTCGCGTCCGTGCCGCGTTTCGTCACGCCGATCCTGCTGGCGGCACTTGGCGGCGCCATCTGCGAACGCGCCGGCGTCTTCAACATCGGCCTCGAAGGCATGATGCTGACCGGCGCCTTCTTTGCCGTCGTCGGCGCCTATTTCTCCGGCTCGCCCTATGTCGGAGCGTTCGCCGCGCTCGCCTGCCGGCATGGCGATGGGCGCACTCTTTGCCGAGTTCAACCTGCGCCGGGGCGGCAATTCCATCGTCGTCTCGATCGCCATCAATCTGCTTGCCGCCGGGCATGATCCACCTTCTTGCTGCAGGGCGATCTTCGATGTTGCCGGCACCTTCAACGATCCAGCGATCGCCGGCTTCGAGCCAATCCATATTCCGTTGGTCGACGACGTTCCGGTGATCAGCGACCTGCTGAGCGGCCAGTCGATCCTCTTTTACCTGGCGCTGGTGCTTGTTTATGCGCTGCATGTTTTCTTCGCGCGCCATCGGCTTGGCCTGCGCATCCGCGCAGCCGGTGAGCATCCGGCGGCGCTCAAGGCGGGCGGCGTCAACCCTCTGTGGGTGCAGTGCGCGGCTCTGCTGATGTGCGGCGCGCTGTGTGGCCTCGCCGGCGCCCAGCTCTCGATCTCCAACGTCAACCTGTTCGTCGAGAACATGAGCGCCGGCCGCGGCTGGATCGCGGTCGTGGCGGTGCTGCTCACGCGCGGGCGGCCGTGGCCGCTCTTCTTCATCGCACTTGCTATTCGGAATGGTGGACAGCCTGTCCTTCCGCGTGCAGGGCCTCGGCCTGCCGCAGCAGTTCACCGACATGATGCCTTATCTCGCGACGCTGATCGTGCTCACCGCGCTGTCGTGGTGGCGAATGCGGCGCCAAGTCTAGAAGGGAGTTCGAATTTGACCGACCTCGTCATCAACAACGCAACCGTCGTCACCTGCGACCCGAAAGGCAGCGATCATCGACAAGGGTGGCGTCGTGGTCGCCGACGGCCGGATCACTGCAGGTCGGCGGACCGCCGACCAGCTGGCATCGGTCACCGCGCGAGCCAAGAAGGTCATGGACGGCAGCGGGCCATATCCTGATGCCGGGCATCGTCAACACGCATTGCCATGCCGCCGACAGCCTGTTCCGCGGGCTGGTCGAGAACCTGCCGCTGGAGCCCTGGCTGCAGACCGTGTGGAAGGCCGAAGGCGCGATCCTCAATCCCGAGACATCATGGCTCGGTAGCGTGCTCGGCTTCGCCGAGCTGCTGCTGTCCGGCGTCACCACCGTCATGGACATGTTCTGGTATCCGTTCGAGACGGTAGCGGCTGCGCGGCAGGTCGGCCTGCGTGTTTCGACCGGCGGCATCTTCTTCGATCCGGCGGGCGTCACGGCGCTCTCGATCGACAAGCGCGTCGCCGAGGCCGAGCGCTTCTTCGACGAGTTCGGCGAAGCCGACGACGTGTTCGCGGCAGCGATGCCGCATGGCGCCTACACCGTCAGCCCCGACAATCTGAAGGCGGCGTGGGCCGTCGCGCACAAATGCGGCGGTCTCTTCTGCACGCACTGCGCCGAGACGCGCGCCGAGCAAGCTCGACGTGACGACACGGTACGGCCGCACCGTCGTGCGCCATCTCGACCATCTCGGCTGCCTCGACGATCGCACCGTGCTCGCGCATTGCGTCCATCTCGACGACGAGGAGCTGGACATCGTCGCGCGCACAGGCGCGCATGTCGCGCACAACCCGATGTCCAACATGAAGCTCGCCTCCGGATTCGCCCGCGTACCGGAGATGCTCGACCGTGGCATCAATGTGTCGCTCGGCACGGACGGACCGCTTTCGGGCAACGACCTCGACATGTGGATGGCGCTTAGGCTGGCGGCCACGATCCACAAGGGCTTCACCGGCCGTGCCGACGTGATCTCGACGCGGCAGGCGATGGACATGCTGACGATCAACGGCGCGAAGGCGCTCGGCGCCGCCGATCGCATCGGCAGCCTGGAGCCCGGCAAATTCGCCGACATGGTGCTGGTCGACGTCAAGCGGCCGCACGCCGTGCCGCTGTTCGATCCGATGACGCATCTCGTCTACTCGACCAACAAGTCCGACGTGCGCCATGTCTTCCTCGGCGGCGAGCAGGTCGTGCGTGACGGACAGCTCACCCGCATGTCGCTCGACGACACGCTAGCGACGGTCGAAAGCATGGTGCCGAAGATCAAAGCGACGATCGCCTGATGGAGAGACGCATGACAGACAGCCAATCAGAGCTGCTCGCTCGCGCCTATGCCTCGATCGACAAGCGCGTCGGCGCGCCCTGCGAGATCGCGCTCGTCCTGGGGTCGGGTCTCGGCCAACTTGCCGACGCGGTGAAGGAACCGATCGATCATCCCGTATGGCGAGATCGACGGCTTTCCGGTGTCCACCGCGCCGGGCCACAAGGGCCAGCTCGTCATCGGCTCGCTGTTCGGCCGGCGCACGGTGGTCATGCAAGGTCGCCTCCACCTCTACGAGGGATGGCAGCCGCGCGATATCGCGCTTGCCGTCTATCTGCTGAAGCGGCTCGGCGCCGCACCTGTTCGTCGTCACAAATGCATCGGGCGGACTCAATGCGGACTTCGATGCGGGCGACGTGATGCTGATCGAGGACCATCTGAACTTCACCGGCGCCAGCCCGCTGATCGGGCCCAACGACGATGCGATCGGCCTGCGCTTTCCCGACCAGTCGCGCCTCTACGATCCGGAACTCAGGCAACTGGCGATCGATTCGGCGAAGCGCACCGGGATCGCCGATCCGTCGCGGCATCTATTGCGGCGTCAACGGGCCCGAACTCGAGACATCGGCCGAGCGCCGGTTCTTCCGTTCCGCCGGCGGCGATGCGGTCGGCATGTCGACCGTGATGGAGGTGATCGCAGCCAACCATGCCGGAATGAAGGTGCTCGGCCTGTCGGCGATCGCCAACGCCGCCACCGGCGGCCCGGACCAGCAGCCCGACACGATCGAGTCGGTGGTCGCGATGGCCGCCATCTGCGGCGTCAAGATCGCGACCATCCTCGGGGATCTGTTCCCGAGGCTGCCCGCAGCGCGGCATGAGGCAGGAAGCCATGAACGACACCATCCCTTCCGTGTCGAAGCTTCTCGACCTCTCCGGCCGCACGGCGATCGTCACCGGCGTCGAGCGGCGGCATCGGCGCAGGCATCGCCCGCCGCTTCGGCGAGGCCGGCGCGCACGTGGTCTGCCACTATCACGGCAACAAGGCCGCCGCCGAGGCAGTTGCGCGAGATATCGTGGATGGCCGGCGGCAAGGCGGCCGCGGTGCAGGCCGATGTCTCGACAGAAAGCAGACGCGGTTGCGCTTGTTCGGACAGACGGTCGCGCTATTCGGCGGCGCGGACATCCTCGTCAACAATGCCGGCATGCAACCCGTGAAGATGCTCGCCGGGATGGCGGAAGGCGACTGGACGAGCATGATGGCGGCAAACGTCGCCGGTCCGTTCCTGCTGGTGCAGGCGCTTGCCGATCATCTGCGGCAAGGCCGGCAAAGGCGGATCGGTGGTCAACATCGCCTCCATCGAGGGACACAATCCCGCGCCCGGCCATGGCCACTATGCGACCTCGAAGGCGGCGCTGCTGATGTTCACCAAGGCGGCGGCGCTGGAATTCGGCGGCCAGGGCTTCGCGTCAACTCCATTTCGCCGGGCCTGATTCACCGCGATGGCATCGAGGAGGGCTGGCCGGAAGGCGTGGCGCGTTGGAAGAATGCGGCCGCGCTCAACCGTCTCGGCCGCCCGGAGGACATCGCGGACGCCGCGCTCTTCCTCGCCTCCGACGCCGCGCGCTGGATCACCGGCACCGATCTGATCGTCGACGGCGGCGTGATGGCGCGGCCGACCTGGTAATCTCGGAGGATTGAAATGAGCGCTTTGCAGGACAGGGTCTATGTCGTGACCGGCGGCGCGGGCGGCATCGCCCGCGGCATCGCCGAAGCCATTCTCGAACAGGGCACCGAAGTATGATTTCGGCCTGAAATTAAGGTCTATGCCTTCTCGTCATGGTTCCCTCCAATTCTTAGGCAAGGGCCGATCCTTGCAGCCTAGCCAGACCTCCACCTGCTCGTCTGGACGAACGGGCATGCTGTTGCGATGCATCTGCAGGTGCCCCTTGTCGTCGGTCCAGATCCTGATCGCCGATCCGTCTTGATGCCGGTACAATCCCGGTCGCGGTAGCCTCGGATCGCGCGCGATCCGCTCGTTCCGGTGACGGATGCGGGCCTCGAAGAGGGCTTCTCCCGCAGGTCCTTCCCCGCACTCGGCAATCAACATGGCAATCTCGTCGCCATAGAGAGCCCGCAGTTCTTCGAATGTGCGCCGGACCGTCATCGCAACCTCCTGGAAGGTTGCTTGATCAAGCGTTCTCCGGCTCTTCTGGACAAGACAGCTCGTCCAGCGATCAGGGGGCCGCGAGTTACGGGCAGATATCTTCGACAATCTCGCATGAAAGCTCTCCATCAGTTGCGCACGCATCGTGGAGAGCAATGACCAATTGTTGCCTTTCGCAGGCCACATCGTCTTCACCACCGTTGCCGGTCAGGCTGGTTGGCGGGGCCGTAGGCCCTCTCTGGATGCTTTCCCAAAGCTATCGCATTCGCAGACAGTGTCAATGAGCGCCGGCCCCGGGCCGCGCCGATATTGTGGCAGGCTGCAGGCCGGACAACACCCGCCCGTGCGCACCGGGCGTCGGGCGCTCGGCGCCGGGCAGTACCCATCCTATTCCGGCTCCGCAAGCCGCCGTTCCATCATCGCCTTAAAGGCCGGGCGCGACTGGCAGCGGGCGAGCCATTCCTTCACGCGCGGCGCGCCCTCGAACAGCGCCTGCTGGCTCATCGCATAGCGGAAGACCTCCGCGAGGTTGAGATCGGCAACGGTGAAACGATCGCCGATGACCTGGCCTGTGTTCTCCAGATGTGCGTCGAGAACGGCGAAGGGTCGCGTCAGCGCCTCGACGGCGTCGCCAATCGTCTGCCTGCCTTCGACGGTGTCTTCGACACCCATGTCGTAGGCAAGCACGATACTGACCGAGTAGGGCTCGACAGCGGTCAGGGCCCACATCGACCACATTGTCATCAGCCCGTCTTCGCGAAGATTTTGGGGGGCAAGCGGCCCGCCATGCTTGCGGGCGAGATATAGGTTGATGGCAAGCAATTCATGCAGGACGAACCCGTCATCGTCGATTGAGGGGATCTGCCCCATCGGATTGACGGCGAGGAACTCTGGCGATTGGGTGCTGAGCGAAGCCGCTGTCGCGCCTGGATCAGCGACGCGCCACGCTTGGATGACCGGAATGGCTTTGAACGGAATGCCTAATTCGCCCGCCATCCAATAGTTACGAGCGGCGCGCGAGCGATAAACGCCATAGATAGTCAGCATCGCACGCCCTCCCGAACCTGGCACTAATGCGCACGTTATGTTGCCTCCTACCGGCTGTCCAATTCTCAGGCTCGGGCAATCGCCAACCTAGTGGTCAAAATCTGATGATGCCCATGGCGGCGTCGGGAAGTCGTCAGCGCTGTCCGGCGGCTCGCGGCGCTAAGCCGTCACTGCATGTGTCGTGTTCTGCATTGATTGCCTCTAGTGTGATTGTCCAGAAGGTCCGGGATCTTCATCGGAGCGGTTTCAAGCAGCGACGTTTGGCCGCTGCTCAAGGAGCTCGGTGGCAGCGAAGCGTTCCCCGGACTGCGTCAGGTCGGGTTGCTGTTGCGCTCGCCGAGCGCCGGGCGCCACATCCCTTGCGCGCCAAGCGCACAAACTTCGCATCGAAAGCGGCAATGCGGTCATCCAGCCCGCGCCGGCACGCAGATCCTCGATCAGATCTCGCATGCGCGGCAACAGCTGGGAATTGTCCTTGTCGGCCAAGACAGCAATCGCCTTTCGCTTCTTAGACCAGGCTGCGAGCTCGGCGTTCGAGCGCCTCCTTCTTCTTCTTTTCCCATTCTCGAAACCACTCCTGATCAAAGGTGCCAATTTGCGCCATGACCAACGCGCCGGCGGCTGCGTTCGCCAAGTCGTCATGGGCGCCAGGTGGGTGGTCGATGATGTCCCGACCCGTACCCCGGCCAGTGCGGCGTTCGAGGCTGATGAGCTGCCGGACCAAGCGGTCATCATCAAGCAGGACACAGGCGGTCGCGTTCACCAGCGGCAGCAGGTCGAGATAAAGTTGCGATTTCACCTTCTCGCTTGGGGCATAGTAGATCCCGGCCTTGCGGAAGGCGTCCGTCACCCATTCGCCGCCGTAGCGGTCGCCGTTGACCTTGGCGATCCGGTAGCGCCGCAGCACATCGGCGAACTCCAGCGTCGTCGCTTCCGGATTGAACGGCGGCCTGACCTCGCGCAAGGCGTCGAGGATGACGGTCGTGCCTTCCTTGTGCGCGATGCCGAGCGTCATCGAGTCGGCCGAGCCGCCACTCGGGTCGCAAAAGGCGGCATACTGGTGCGTTGGGCTCGGCGGGCGTTCGCGGATGCCGCTTTCGATGCAGGCCTGCACGGCCTCCAGGCGCAGCAGGCTTTCCAGATCGGCCCTGAACTCGGCACCGTATTCGGCTGCCGCCCATTCCGGATCAGTATCGTAGGCCTCGCCGATGACCTCACCGTTGCGGGGCACCGTCGGGTTCATCACCCAGGTCGGCGCTTTCACCACCAGAATGGTGCCAGCCTTGCCCCAGTGAGCCTCATGCTTCTCCCACAGCAGGCCGCGCCGGGCGTAGGGGGAACTGATGCCGATCAGCAGGGCTCCGGGCATGGTCGCCATCGCCGGCTTGACGGCCCTGTAGACCTCCTTGTCCGGGTTCTGCGTATTCTCCGCGCGCCAGTGGGCGACCTCGTCGAAGATCGCCGCGACCACCGTGCGACCGCGGACGCGGCGGCGGTCGTTCGTTGTCACCTCGATCGCGATGCTGTTGCTGAGTTCGATCGTGTCGGCCGTCTCGCGCCGCACCAACCGCTTGAGCATCGGCTGCTGCAGGAAAGCCTGGCAGTAGCCGAAGCAGACCTTGGCCTGGTCGCGATCGACGGCGAGGACTTGCACGACACCCTTCTCGCCGCGAGCGAGTCGCTGGCGCCAGCCGAACAGCTCGGCGCCGATCGTGGCCAGGTAGACCGCGATGGCAGCGGCCTTCACATCCTTGCCACCGCGACGGCCGACGATCAGCCAGGCTTCGGTCGCCGGCTTGTCGGGCGTGTCGTCGCGGCCGGTCAGTTCCTTGAAAGTGGCAGCCTCGGCAGGATCGAGGCGCTCGCCGAACAGCGCCTTGTCGACCACGCGCCACCGCGCCCAGCTGTCGCCCGTGAACCAGGGACCGAAGAGATGCGGATCGGTGCAGGCCTCGGCGAAGGAAAGGCCAGAACCGGTCATCTGGACGGATCATCCTTCGCGCGCAGGTAGGCGTCCAGGCTGGGCGTCACGTCTCTGGCGCGGCGTTCAAGGCCAATGTCGACCAGCAAGCGGCGCAGGCTGTTGGCAGCCGTCGTATAGGGCGCGATGTCGATCTCCTCGCCAGCCGCCAGCCGAACCTCGACGGCTTCGCACCAAACGCACAAAGACGCCGCACGGCGGACGATGGCTCGTTGGGCTGCGGAGATCACGTCAGCGCCACCCAGGTCACTGACGAATTCGGCGACAAGATCGCGATAGCGCCGCGCGAGAGCGCTTCGGCCGTCGAGGCCGTCAATGAAGAGCCGGGTGCCGTTGGAAATGGCACTTTTACCCTTCAATGTCTGATCGATCGCTTCACTACTCAGGGACAAGATTCCGCTCCCGAGCATCGTAAAAACCCGGATACTGTGCGGACACAATGGTTACATGGATGCAGAAAATCAAATAATTTCAATGCGATTGTCTGCAATTGTCCGCTGATAAGTAATCGGTGGCAGCATCTGTCGCAAGTGCGGCGACGCGTGAATCGACTATCCAGGTAAGCTTGGTGGATGGTTTTGAGGGAGCAGAAAAAGCCTCAGCCCGCCGATGGCTTCGTTCGCCTCCCGCCGGACGCCCCCTCGGATGAAACCGCCGAGAACGGATTGAGGCCACACGTATTTTTTCCTGCTTATTGGCCGCATCGCCCCGGTAGGCAACCGCAGTGCCGGTGTTGTGGGCCGAGATCACCGACGCGGGCCGCACCTTTCTCGACGCCAAGAACGAGGCTGAGTAGGCGGTGAAACAGGAGGGAACCGATGAGCGCAAAAAGCGTCGAGCGATCCTTGCGCAGAGCCAGAGCGGGTCGCGCCCGGTTCGAAAAGGAGAGGCTGGAATTGCGCCATCCGGCGACCGTGAAGGGAATGGATGTGCCAATTGGCACATCCATCGACCGCCGCGACATCGAGCGCCTGTTCGGTAACGTCGTCTACGTTCGTACAGACCCCCAATCGCCGCTTCTCGGCTGAGGGTGATTGTACGGCTGCCATCTCTTGGCAGCCGGATGCTTCTGGCCCGCCGCGTCGTATTCCTAGCAATCAGCGAGCAAGACTTCGAGAGGCGGCGTGATCTCCCATTTCTGCCAATTCAGCAGCGACCCGTGCATTCCCCACCCATTCCTGAGCAGTCCCCTGACGACATGCAAGACGACATGCCCCCGATATCACAGCAACAAGGTTTTGACCTAGAGCAGGCCACCTTAATCACGGGCCTGGTCGACATCAAATCAGATGGAACAGAAGGCCGAAATACCACGTCAATAGGTTTTCCGTCACTGTTTTTCCATCGGCCAAAGTCCAATTCTTCAGCCATTCCAAATTGGGCAGTCAACAAAAGCGCGGACATGGCCGCAAGGACCATTCGTCTCATCATTGAACTTCCTCTCCGATGGTAAAAGACCATATTACTCAATTGCCACGCGTTAGCCAATGCCACACTTCTCCGCGCTTTCCTGAGGTCTAGCTCGGCGGCGACCGGTTCATTGCGGCCCCCCGCCGTCGCGAGGCCCGCAGAGGGGGGTGGGCACCCTGAAGGGGGCCCCACAATCGACCCCGTGGGGGCCGTTCGGGATCGGCGGCGTGGAGGGTGCCAGGGCACCGGGGGTGGATCACTGATCCTGCTTGTTAAGCAGTCCAACATAGAATTGCACTGGTGGCCATCTCGCGAGGCAATAACACATGAGAGCGGAGTACCAGACCAAGCCGCAAGCCAAAGTCTGTTATGATTTCACGGTGTGCGGCATATCGGTCAAAGGTTCAGCGATGGTGGACACCTTCAAGAAAGCGCATGACCAATGCGCCAAGCTGAACAAACGGTACGGTCCTGAATCCCATTGGGTCGAGCCGGCTGATGAAATCGGCAATAACTACGCAGCCGAAACGTGAGGTCGCTCCCCTTCATGCATTGCCTTACCTCTTTGGTGCCGTGGTCGCCTCCCACATTTGGAAGTATGAGCTTGCCGCTGGCTTGTGATTCCGATCGTCGAGGAGCCGCCCGACAACGGCTTTTTCTGATAGAATAAATGCCAGTGGGCCGCCCGCTTGCGGCTCACTGCGGGAGCCCGTCTGACCGCCCATGGCCCAGGTGGGCTTCCGATAGTTTGCAGCGACAACGAATTTTCGCAATCGTACCTTGACGGTCGTCCTGAGGTCTGGTTGTGCAATCAGGTATCGGAGCCCCTTGGTTCCGACGTCACCTCGCTCCACAAATCCAGCGTCAACGAAGCAGCGGCTGCGAGCCGCGCCTCACTTGGCGGAGACGGTGCGGATCACGACCAGCCGGTCGGCCCCGGGTTCTGGCAGCCAAACCTCTCCGCGACGGCCATTGATCTGAGCAGGAACTGATCGATACGTTTGGTTTCGCGGGGCATTGGGGGTGTCTCCCTTCGTTTCTTCGTTCTGATCAGGCCCCCCATCATGCCCTCACATGTCTCGCAGACTTCGTGCTGTGATTGGTTACGCAAGAGGCAGGCTGATATTCTAAGAATTGCGATAGAGCCGCGGAGAATTTTTCGGATGTTGACTGACAAACAAGTTGGCGTGCTTAAGGGCATGGCAACAGGACTGACAATTACTGTCATCTAAATCAGCCTTGTCGCCCTCGCAAAATCAGTGTCCGCCTAAGACCAGGGTCTGCACGGGAAGAAGCAGCGCCTGTATCCGCAGGATCATGGCATGCACAAGCCCGACCGCGTCCACCACATGCAGAAACACCCAGCGCGGCGTGCTTATGTCTTGGCGACTCAAGCGCGTCGTGATTGTTGGTGTAGGCATTGGCGATGCAACTGCTTCCGGGCGGAAGGCCTTCGAGCTGACCCGCAAACAGCGGTTCCAGATAGACGGTGATCGTTCCAGGTTGCGCCATCTGCTGGACATCGATGAGCTGATCCGTCGGACGAAGCTGGCCGGCGGCTATGACATCCTGAACCTGGGTCACGACCATCGGAATGATGGTGAAGGGTTTCGCGACGCAGGTGACCTCACCGATCATGCCGACCTTCATCACCTGCGCCTCGATCTGCCCGAAGCCGGCGATAAGCGCGACCCGCCCCGCTTCGGAGGGAACGAGGATGCCGGCGGGTCGCAGCAGCGGGTTGACGACGTCGCCCGCCCGCAGCGTGAACTGCTGGACGGTGCCTGCGACGCCGGCACGCACGAGGGTCTTGTCCAGCTCGACCTGCGCCTGTTGGAGCGCGGATTCGGCGCTGGCCTTCTGTGCGGGCAGAAGCGAGGCAATTTTCGTCTCCAGGGTCTGCTTGTTCGAAAGTGCGGCGTCAACCGCACCCTGCCGGCCGTCAACGGCAACCTGCAGACGCTCGATCTCGCGCGGCGCGACGACATTCGGGTTGCGCTGCCGAAGCTCGGTCTTGGTCTCCAGTTCGTCCACAGCCTGCAGATACGCGCCCTGCGCCTGCTTGATCTGGCCATCCGCCGCCGCCAGTTCGGTCTGCGCCACCGCTGTCTCGGCGTCGATCTCGGCTATTTGCCGGCGCGCCGTCTCCCGCGCTGCCTCCTGTTCGGAACTGTCGAGCCGAAACAGTGGCGCGCCGGCCTCGACCTTGTCGTTAATGCCCACGAACACCTCCGCGACGCGGCCGCCCATCTCGGGCAGAATGGTGACGGTCCGGAAGACGGCGGTGACGTTCTTCGTGGAAGGATGGTAGTAAAAGATGAGCGTGATCAGCGAGATAGTGAGGAGCAGGCAGGCCGTAATGCCCCAGCGCAGCTCGTACCACATGGTGTAAAGGGTGATCTCGCGCCCGATCCGCTTTCCCTGGACGTAACGGCGGAAAAGATAATCCGGCAAGATGGTGAGCAGGGAGCAGAGCATCAACTCAAGCATGGCCCGGCTCCCTTCCTTCGGCGTCGAGGCCGTCGGCGAGCGACCGAGCGCCGGGGGCTGTCGCTGGTTCGTCTTGCCCGGCAACACCTCGTCCGGACAGTTTCTCGAGGGACCGGGCGATCGAGGTCATTGGAGACGAAAAGTCCGGAAACTCAATGAAGGCCAGCAACAAGGCCGCGATCCAGAAGAGATGGTTGTGCGTGAAAAGGGCGAGCAGCGTGAGGACGGCAACGATCTCCATCTGCACCTTGCTGGTGCGATGCGCCATGTGTTCCGGGAGGGCATGGAGCTTGAAGTACAGGTTGCCGATGAGGAGAACCATCGCGAGAACGAAGATGACCATCACATTGAAAAGGGTGTCGGTTTGCCCAGGTGCAGTGATAAACATTGGCAAATGTTCAATCGCGGCTGGGTGCAGTGACTGCTCCATTTCGATCTCTCCCATTTAGGATCGGACGTGATGCATCCACCATTTTTCGCTCCGCTGCAATTGCATTCGTCCGAGGCATCCTTCGGAGCCGCTCTTCAGTCGGTCGATGTATCTAGGATCAGCTTCGAGCAGCCGCTCAGTTTAATGCCGATCCGAGCCACCATGCTCGATACGGCAGTCCCAAAGATACTCGCCCTTAAGAACGACGCAGAGCCTTGTGTTGTCGTTCCATTTGACTTCCATGATCTTATTTCGGCTGACATACGAGCGGCCGACTAAGTCGCCGCCCCAGCAGTCGGCTTGGCCCCAGTTCCCACCCCAGCTGCGGACGTTGTAGAGCGTTTTCTGATTTAGGGAAGCGCAAGTGGGTATCTCTCTGGGAGTCGAATGAGCAACACTAGAGAGTAGCAAAAGGGCGGCTAGCAGTGAGAATCTCATAGGCGCTGCTGTTCTCCTTCTCCGCAACGATGCCGACATGATGGTCCTCTGTAGTGACGAGATACTGGGAGAAGTTTGCCGCAAGCGCGACGAGAACGGCGACTGGAGCGAGGACGACTTCGCTCTTCTTGAGAAAATTTGCCGCGAGAGAAACCCGTTTGAGCGATGATGATCACGCGAGACTTCGCATCCCTACCCGGCCTTGCCCGACCCGCAAAGCGACAATAGCCCTGTGTTGACGAGGGTTCTTATGTCGGAGGCTTTTGACAGCCACTGTCTTGCTCACAATATTGTGGACGAGGATGCGAGGTCCCACGTCGCGCATCTCGTCATGTTACTGCTTGAGGGTGGCGCCAAGACCGTCGAAGAATTGAACGCAGGGCTTGTTCGGTTGCGAGGCCTCTAATCCGGCGCGAGCGACTAGTTTTGCCGCTCCTGGAGCCTCGCGGACTGACGGTACAAAAGGAAGGTGGCATCGCGGTACCGTACCGGTAGGTTGCGCAGCTGTTCGTTGATCTTTCGTCCGGGCTTTGCATCTGCACAGATTTCCAAGGCCGTCGCGTGCGAGAATTGGCCGGCATTCTCGATGTTAGATACGTAGCCGACGCGGCTGGGACCCAACCAACCGCTGAATTCAGTCGACCAGACGAGATAGGGGTCTCTTATCAGATAGGGGTTTTTCATGCACGGCTCCAAAGCTGTCGCGACTGCCTGCAACGAGATGGGACCGTGATGAAAGTTGTCATTCCGACCGGGTCCCGTGGCCTCCTGTTGGACATGGTCAATGGCAGGCATAACAGTTTTGTCTGTGAACACAGCCGCTGTCCATTGACAAAAAGGGGCAAAAAATAAGGGCGCCAAAGCCGGGAGTTTTCCAAGGCGCCAATATGGCCTTGAACCCCGGCTTTCCTTGGGGTAGAGGCGGACATCATCGCCGCCCATCCAATATCAGCGTGACGGGACGTCATGATCGGCAAGCTCGATCCGAACCCGGTCATCCCGGGCCGTCAGTCCGCGAACCTCGAAGTCATCTCCGGCAGCGCCCGAGAGCGTATTGTGATGCCGGTGTTGGGGGGCAGCCGCCGCAGGCCGCTGCCCCCCGAAGTGTTCCCGCGCACCGTTCGCAAGTTGGCAGGCCCTTATAGTCAATATTGCGCCCAGCCTTGCGGAGAGTGCTGAAGGGGTTCAGTTTGAAGTCAGTGTGTGAATGTCGGCTAAGGGGGGTGCGAAAGTAATATCAGTCGCCTTCGCAATCCTGCACAAGTTCGCCAAAGTAGCTTCATGGAAGTCGCCTACTCACGCGTCATACGAAGCCGGGCATCTGCTTGACGGGATAGGGCACGACGAACATTTGCGGTCACGTGCCCTGAACCACAACATTAGGGGAAAACGAACCTATGAAGACTATTCGCAATGTATCCGACTTGCGCGTCGTAATGCACCGCAACGAACGGCCAATCTATTTCATATCGGCCACCAACTTCAACCTTTTGGGCATCGACCAGTGGGTGCGCAACTTCAAGTTTATCAACTACATTGACTGCTTCGATGGCCGGCACCCGAAGGTCATGGTGCCATCGAAGCAGCCGCACAACGAGTTCGAGTCCATTGAGGACATCAACAACTATCTGCTTCAGCACAAGGATGTCATCGACCAGATCCAGCATCGCGGCGGCAAGCCCGCAGCAGTCTTCCTGATGTTTGACGACGAGACCGAGAAGATCTGTGACGAGATCGGTCTAGACATCTGGTTTCCGAAAGCAAAGCTCCGCGCGCGCTGCGACAACAAGATGGAAACGGTGCGCATCGGCAACAAGGCGAAGGTCGCTTCCGTACCCAACACACTCGGACCCGCCAAGTCCTATGAGGAACTGATTGCTTCGGCGAAAAAGGCGGGGATCGGCGCCGACCTCGTTATCCAGACTGCTTTCGGCGACAGCGGCCACACGACCTTCTTCATCTCCAACCAGCAGGAATATGACCGTCACGCCAAGGAGATCCAGGCGGAAGACGAGGTCAAGATAATGAAACGCATCAACTGCAGGGGCGCCACCATGGAGGCCTGCACCACCCGCTCGGGCACGCTGGTCGGGCCACTTCTGACCGAAGTCGTGGGCAAGCGCGAGTTGACGCCTTACAAGGGGGGGTGGTGCGGCAACGAGATCTTTCCGGGCGCCTTTTCCGAGCGCATTCGCGACAAGGCCCGCGACATGGCGTTTCGGTTCGGCAACCAGCTCATCAAGGAAGGCTATCGCGGCTACTTCGACCTTGACTTCCTGATCGACGAAGCGGATGGCGAGGTTTATCTCGGTGAACTCAATCCGCGCGTCTGTGGCGCGAGTTCGATCACCAACCACTCAGCTTTCGCATACGCCGACGCGCCTCTGTTCCTGTTTCACCTGATGGAATTCTCGGGTCTCAAGTACAAGATCGACGTAGAGGAACTGAATGCCCGCTGGGCGCAGAAGGAGTTCATCGATTCGTGGTCGCAGCTGGTGATGAAATCAACGGACAAGAACGTCGACGTGGTCACCAACGCGCCCCCCACCGGGGTCTACCGGATGTCGGACGACGGCGCCGTATCCTACGATCGTTTCGACTTCGACCGCCAGGCGATCGAGTTCAGAGCGGGAAGCTTTTTTCCTCCGCATCACCGGACCCGGCGACTATCGTTATGAGGGCGCCGATCTCGGCATTCTGATCACACGCGGTCGGGTCATGGGCAGCGACTTCGAACTCAATGACCGGGCGCGCGACTGGATTCGCGGCATCAAGAAGCTCTATGCCGCCAAATCGCTTTTGGAGGCCGAGATGTATGAAGCGCCGCAAGTTGGCTCGTTCAAGATCCTGTAGGCCGGCCGAGAGGAAGGCCGCCAATCATGGACATCGTCTTCGAAGCGATCGACGAGGATCGCCCCGGCGAAAAGTGGCGTCGGGTATTCGATCGCCACTGGCATGCCTACAGCCGCTGGTTCCTGCGCGAGGGGATGCACCGGCGCCCGACTTACCTCGATAGTCTGAAGGCGGTGCGCCACTACATGCCTGAACTGCTGCCGCTCTACGAAGAAATCTGCGCAGCGGCGGGCGGAGGCGATCTTGAAGCGCGGTTTCTGTCGATGTGGTGCCCGCCGGCATATGTCGGCGGCTGTTCGCAGGCAATCGTTGAAGGGCATGGTTCGGCCCTGATCCGCAATTATGATTTCAGTCCGGAGCTGCTCGAAGGCACCTGGCTAGCGTCACGCTTCTGCGGGAAGCGCGTCGTGGCCATAGTGGATTGCTTGTGGGGCGTTCTCGACGGCATCAACGAAGACGGGCTTGCTGTCTCACTCTCATTCGGCGGGCGCACCGCGGTTGGTGAAGGCTTCGGCGTCCCGCTGGCGCTGCGCTACGTGCTCGAATTCGCCTCGAATGTGGAAGAGGCAGCCGCCATACTCAAGCGCTTGCCGATCCACATGTCCTATTCGATCGCACTCATAGATCGGGCCGGGCATCATGCGATCGCCTTCGTCACACCGGACCGCCCTGTGGAACTCATCAAGCGTCGGGTCATAACCAATCACCAGCACAAGCCCGAATGGAAGCGGCACGCCCAGACCACTCGTTCGGTGGAGCGTGAGCAGGTCTTGCAGCGCGCTGTGGAAGAATTCGGCGACGCCGAGGCGATGCTCAGCGTTTTCCTGCAGCCACCGGTCTACCAGACATCCTATGGCCGCGGCTATGGTACGCTCTACACGGCGATGTACCGCCCGCAGGACGCTTCTGTCGAGCTGATATGGCCTTCGGCGCGATGGCCGCAGTCCTGCGCGGCATTTCAGGAAGGAACGCGTGCCGTGACGTTCAGCGACGATTGAAGACTATGATCCTAGACCGGCGCCGAGGCCACGGGTTATCCGGCCCAGAGGCTTTTGTGGGTGGCGAGGCCAAGATAGAGCCTTGGGCAGGCTTGAGGCAGATGATGCCAAATCGGTACCGGCCACGCGCTACATTAACGTGAAAGGCCATCTCGCAGTCAAACCGGTATCGCTATCTTCGGCGTCACGCGCGGCCAACCGCTTCTTTCGCCGACCCTTGTGCGAACCAGTCTTCCAAGTTAGAAGGCAACTCGCAGGGTCCGGACAGGGCGGCCCACAAAATCGTTCGAACTTGTCGCAAATTCTGCTCTGTTGACCGAAACTTCAGCTATCGAGGCGAATCCGATCTTCGTCTCCCAAGAAATCCTCACCGCCACCTCAATCGACGCGAAAAGCATGCCTCAGTCCGATCCGACAGTGGGACGCAATCCCGAACGCTTCCTGATCGCTGGCGTACAGATGCCGGTGCCGATTACCGGCAAGAATATTCCGGCAATGGTCGGCCAGATCGAGAAGACGATGACGATCTTTCCCGGCGTCGACATGATCGTGTTTTCGGAGCTTGCGGCGCATGGGCCGCTTCACGCGCAGGCATCAGACGAGCCGGCTGCAGACGAGGCCGTGTTTCAGGAGGTCGCGGCACGGCATCGTGTGTGGATCGTACCGGGAACCATGTTCGTCCACCGGGGCGGAAAGACATACAATCATGCCGTGGTCATCGCGCCGGACGGCAGCATCGCGGGCCGCTATGACAAGATGTTTCCGTTTGCGCCCTTCGAGACCAATGTTGTCGGTGGAACCGAGTTCCTCATATTCGACGTGCCGGAGGTCGGGCGCTTCGGGCTTAGCATCTGCTATGACATCTGGTTTCCCGAAACCTCGCGCACGCTGACCTCTGCCGGCGTCGAGGTGCTGATCCACCCGGTTCTTACAACCACAACCGACCGCCATGCCGAGATTGCCATTGTCCAGGCGACCGCCGCCATGTTCCAGTGCTATGTTGTTGATGTGAACGGGCTCGACGCGGGTGGAAACGGCCGCTCCCTGGTCGCCGACCCTTCTGGTCAGGTCGTCTATCAGGCTGGCCAAACCGCCGAGATCTTTCCCATAATGATCGATTTCGGCCTTGTACGTCAGGCACGTGAGAGCGGCGCAAACGGCCTCGGCCAAGTGCTAAAGTCATGGCGCGACCGAAGCGCCGATTTCCCAGTTTACCGCGAGCCCATGCCCTCAGAGTATCTCAGGTCGCTTGGGCCGCTGCTACCAATGCGACAGCGACAGAGCCCACAAGGCCACTGAACTACAAAGCTCGCACTGTGAGATAGCGCAGTCGGCGAGCAGCCGCTCGACGGTCCGGCGGTGCTGCGGTCGGATGTCGCCTACGCTAAGTTGCTATACGGCCACGAGCCAAGTGTCGTGCTCCCGGTTCCCTGCTGTCAGAAGAGACGCTGGTCCGCGGCTCACGGCAGCTAGAGCGTCGTGCGATTAGGTTGGTTCATATCCGGCGGCCTTGAAGTAGTTTTGGCATTCGGCGGGCGAGAACAGGTCGCAGATGTCTCCGATGGCCTGCCAGAGTGCGTCGATGGTTCGGATCGCCCTGGCGCGCAGGTGCGCCTTGAGCTTGGCGAATGCCATTTCGATCGGGTTGAGATCGGGGCTGTAGGGCGGCAGGAACAGGATCCATGCGCCCCTGGCTCGGATGGCCTTCTCGGCCACCGGGCTTTTGTGGGCGGCGAGGTTGTCCATGATGACGACATCGCCCTTTTCGAGCGTCGGCGCGAGTTGCGTCGCGACATAGGTCTCGAAGATGCGGCGGTTCATCGGGGCGTCGACGACAAAGGGCGCGGTCAGGCCGTGGCAGCGCAGACCGGCGATGAAGGTCTGGGTTTTCCAGTGCCCGAACGGCGCCTTGGACTTGAGCCGCTGGCCTTTCGGACAGCGGCCGCGCAGCCGCGTCATCTTGGTGGTGGTGCCTGTCTCGTCGATGAAGACCAGCCTGTGCCGCTCAAGCCGCATCTTCGGCTGACGCCTGGCGATCCATTCCTCGCGCGCCTGCCGGATGTCAGGCCGATCTTGTTCGCTGGCCAGCAGAGTTTTTTTTGAAGCGATAGCCGTTCCGGATGAGCCAGCGCGACAGGTTCGAGCGGATCGATGCGGGTTCCTCGTGCCGCGAGATCTGCCGCCAGTTCCGGCATGGTGATGTCTGGAACCTCGGCGATCCGACGGATCAGAACGTCCCGATGCGCCTCCAGCTTCGAGCGACGACCGACGCGGCCGACCTTGGGCGCCACGCTTCCTGTCGCTTCATGGCGGGCCATGATCCGCACCGACGAACCGCCGAAACGGCAAACTTCACAGCCGCGCTCCGGCGTGAATGGCCTTCACTCACAAACCGCACGATCCGTTCACGCAAATCGGCGAAAGGGTCTTCGGCATCGCAAATCACCTCCTGACAGAAGTGAATCACGACTACCTTCTCAACGGAATCCCCAATTCACAAAATGTGAAGCACGGATTGCTGAGTTGCGCGACCGCAATGCCATCGAAATCTTGCAGGACCGCAATCCAGTCGACTTCTTGCGTCGACGCGCCGATGCCCTCGGTCAAAGAGCGGCGGAGGTCAGACGACTCTCCGACGCATGGCAACCGCTCTATGAAACGCTCAACACCGACCAGAAGCGGCGACTTGGGGTCGCCGCCATATTTGTGTTTCGGGAAATGAGGGACGAAGTTGAAGACCGTCTTCTGACGAACGGCGACTATCTGGATTGACGATAACCAGCCGTGAGAACGAGCGGCGGCCGTCAGCCCGCGCCCTACGCCGATAAGGGGCTGCTCCTCAGCCATGACTTGCTCCTGATTCTAACCGTGTTCAGTTGGAATTCCTCGCTCGCGCCCACACGGTGTACGCGAAGCGCAAGCAGATCCTGTTTCGCCAGGGCGATCCGGGTGATGGGTTCTACGTGATCGTTTACGGACTGATCAAACTGACATCCACCCGATGACCAGGCTATCGAGCCTGAGACTGCCGCTATTGGCGATTTCAGATCGC
>CAVTKY010000030.1:0-153612 GCA_963735385.1 uncultured Alphaproteobacteria bacterium
GACTGTTGACGGTTTGGGTCACCAAAACCGGGTCACTGGTCACCGGCAGAAAAATTATCCGCTGGCGTGTCCGGCGCCGCAACTGAGGACCTCCACCGCAGACGAGTTCATGCGAGTGATCAACCCTGACGGGCGCCTCATGTTGCGCTTTCCGAGCGCTGTTGGCCGTCGCTTCTTACCAAGTAGTTGTGCATGTCGCTTGCAGCGACGGCCGCATGCCCGAAGGCGACGGCGATCTGATTGATCTCGTCGACAATATCGCCAGCCGCATAGAGTCCCGGGACGGCGGTGCGCTGATGCGAATCCACCACAACATTGCCGACCTCGTCTTCTTTCGCGCCGAGATCGATTGCCAGCTCTGACCGAATGGTACAGCCCATCGCGGGATAAATGGTATCGAATGCGAGCATCTTGCCGTTGGCGAGCCTGACAGTCGCCTGTTTACCTACTGAGCGGATCGAGTTCGGGTCGGCATACCGCGACCTCGATCCCTTCCTTCAGGAGCATCTCGCATGCGGTCGGGTCGAGCCCAGCCGTGGCATCGGTCACTAGCATGGTGACATCGTGGCTGTAGGTTCGCATGAATAACGCCTTTTTCATCGCATCTTTCGCCGGACCAATTACGGCCACCCGTTTGCCTGTGACTTCGTACCCGTCGCATATCGGGCACAAACGCAACGTGCCGGCTTTGATCATGTCGAGGCTTTCAGGAATATTCGGGAGCCTGTCGACGACGCCGGTGGCCATCAGCACTGAGCGAGCGCGAATGGGAAGTGACGAAGTGGCAATGAAGTCGGTGCCGGCGGGACGAATGTCTCGGACCGTATCTTGGACCAGGTCGGCACCATATTGGACAGCTTGCTGCCTCAAGCGTTGAAGCAGGTCCGCACCGGTAATCCCATCCGGAAAGCCCGGACAGTTGTGCGTCATCGGAATCCATTTTGCGCGGCTTTCGCCAGCATCGATGACGATCACCCGACGCCGAAACCGTCCAAGATAGGTGGCAGCCAAAAGGCCCGCCGGCCCGCCGCCGACGACGAGACAATCGAACGTGCCGTCATGTTCGGTTTTATTGCGGTCAACCACTTAGCCACCCTGACATCCTGAAACGGCGCCGTCAGCGCAGTATTGCAACGGCGTTGAACGAAACGCCGAGCTGGCAGTTTGATACATGAAATTGTTACTCTCGTCGGCCTGATCCGGTAGTCCTGACTGCGCCGCCTTCGATGGGTGTTACCGCTTCTTTGCCGCGTCGCGCACTGCGTCCTTGGCGCCGCCGACGGCGTTCTGGACTTTTCCGGCGGCTTTGTCAGCCTTACCCTCTGCGCGCAGCTTCGCATCGCCTGTCACCTTGCCCGCGACTTCCTTGACGGAGCCCTTGGCCTGTCTGGCGGCGCCTTTGATGCGATCCTTGTCCATTGTCATCTCCTGAGGGGAAAGGACCGAGCGCGCTTCGGTCGTAGTTGTGGCTCTTAAATGGGAGTCGCGCGCGCCCAGCCAGGCTGTCTTGGATGAGGCGGTGTTGCCTCTTCGCCTCTAACGCCGCGAGCGAACAACTGTTCCCTGCGGGCCTGCCGACGGAAGGCACGCTATACTAGAACCATATATCAGATTGAAACCAAAAGTCGTATAGCGTAAGTTGCGAACTTGCAATGGCCGTGCCAGTCCTTGCAAGAGGCGGGGGGAGTTGGCAGTTCGATAAAATTCGCCCACACTTGAGCAAAACCCGCCATAGGCTGAGCGCGGCAAGAGGGGCAAGACAACAGGAGGAAGCAGATGGAAAAACCCCAGGCAACTGGCAAAGGCAAAGAAGCTGGCGCTTCGCTGAGGAAAAGTGCCAAGCAAGAGGAGCGCTAGATCGAGGCTCGCAAGGGCAGCGAACTCCTTAAGGGAGAGAAGCGTTTCGAGGAGCGGTCGAAAAGTTCCGATGGCAAGAGCGCTGGTGCAAAACAGCGCTGAGGGTTTCAGCGAGCCGCCAGCGCGGACTCGTCTGATGACTAGAACCCGGTGGTACGGTGCAAGCGGTTTGGAGCCTCAGCGAGGTCCTTGCCGGGATCGGCGTTGATCGATCTGGCGCGGTTTCAACTCCTCGGGAATTTCCGTCCACTAAGAGGCCATTCCACCTTCACTCTCATAACAACGGGCAGCCTAACCGCCCGGCGCTTCCGACTTCGCAATGTGCCAGACGATGCCGGCGCAGCTTGGACACACCGGCAACTCCTTGTTCGCAGCAGTTTCCAATACGCTCGCGCATTGCGCGCAGGCGAAGAGGCCCTCGTGGGGCGTCGTCGCCCCGGCTTCGATCTTACGGGGCTCCCTCACGTCCCACGGCGGGTCGATGGACAGTCCGGGTCGTTCGGACCCTGGGATTGCCTTGAAAACAGATAGCATGCCATTCGTTTCCAGATAGGCTGCCCGCACTTGCCCGAGATGTTCGATCTCCTTCAGACGCAACTGCTCGAACAACTCGTCGTGTCCAAAATTCAGCCCTTCAAGGGCGCGACGCATGATGACACCATTCCGGACCACCTCCACGCTCTTGCCCTCAATGACATCCTCCAGGCGCGGGTTGCGCGCGACCATATAGCTGAGAGCCTTGTCGAGAAGGACCACGACCGTGATCACGACAATGCAATGGACGAGTGGCACGTCGGGATAGAACATGGCGTCGCCCACTGCAGATCCCAGCGCGATCACCAACAAGAACTCGACGAGCGAAAGCTGCGCTATCGATCTGCTTCCGATCCAGCGGATCAGAACGAGCGTGTAGACGTAGATAACGACAGTCCGAACCGCGATCTCTAAAAGAAAGAGCGGTGGTTCGTCGCCCAAGAACATGCGGCCAAAGTCAAATGCGGTAACGGGCTCATTCATCTGATGTCCTGACTTCTCGAGGTGATTGGGCGCTGTTGTGTCAAAGTTAAATGGCTTCGCGTTCAGGGGAACATAGGTTCCGCCATAGAACGCCCACCGGGGCGGCATGCCAAATGAAGCGGGTCCGGATTTCCGAAATGCGGCATGTAGAGGAGTTCGACAGGCGACATTCACAGGAGTACTGTAACTTCCATCACTGGCGACGAAGGTCCTTTGGGTTTGCTGGCAGAGAAATAAGTGTGCTCCCGCCGAGCGAGCGAGGAGGTGACTTATGAGCTCGTCCGAATCTCATATGAATACGCCGTCGGGAATCGCCGGGCGACCCCGACCTGAATCCGGCCGCGCGTCGATGCTGCGCGCGCTTGCGAGGGTGCAGTCCGACCTGGCTTTTCAGCACAACCGGAAGCGTTTGACCAGGTTTGCTGGCTTGCTTGAAAGAGCGGCGCAAACGGTTCGACGGTCGAAACAACAGCCGACAGTGCTAGGGAAACGCTTGGCTCAAAGATCATGCCAGGCGGACATCGATGAAGGGCAATTCTCCTATCCGTGCCGCATTCACCTCGGCGAGATGGGAACGGTTCGCTGTGTTTCCAACATCCATGAGGCGCTTGATTGTCTGATCTACGGCTGGCCTGGCGGGCACAGCACTCAGCACGCGCATGCCCTTGATACCTGTCTCCAGGTCCTTGCGAAGACCCGCTCCACGACCGAGGCAGAGGCAGCGTTTGCGAAGGCTGCTGAAGAGGCTGGCATTCTGGTTCACGGTTCAAGATTCAGGTGAGTTCCAGGCAGTATAGAGGCTTATTGAAGCCATGCGGCACGAGACGATTCGAGTTGGCGCCTCTCGATCTGCCCGATGTGCGGTGCAGCAAATCCGCCTTCAAAGCCGCTTCACCGGCATCAAGGAAAGGATGACGGCGAAGAGCCTGATACTCCGCTGTCGCCAGCCGATCAAGAATGTGCGTGGCGTTCTGCGTTCGCTTGCGGGTCGCAGCCGCCTTCTTCGCGGAGGCAGAGCGCTCGACCGTTGAGCAACGGACCGAAGCCTTTCCGCCTTTTCTCTCCACCTTGTGCGCGGCTGGATTGCCGGTATGTTTCCCACGTCCGGAGCCGCCGGCCTTCTTGCCACCACCATCGTCCTTGTTGACGGTCGCCCATGCTCGGCGCTCCGCTTCCTTCTCGGATACGCCGCGTTTCTCGTAGCCTTCCGCGATGTGGTCAGCCTTGCGTTCTTGTTTGTCGGTGTACTTGGATTTGTCGCCACGTGGCATTTTACTCTCCTTGAAGGTTGTCGGTTGCAACGCGACCGAAGTGTCCCGGTTCCGGCCGCTTGCGGCAAAAGCGACAGTGCCGGTCAGAAGGCGGAAGGTTCCGCTGCATCCGGCGGCCTGCCAAGACAGAAGTTCTCGTTTCGCTCTGACCAGGATGAACTCCGGCAGGTGACAGGTGGCTCCGGTGCGCGTGCGGATGGAGGTCCCCGCTGCGATCCCTGTTCAGTCCAGTCGCACCCTGGCGACGTTGTCCTTGTATTCTTCCTTGGGATCGAACCCGAGCATGATCTTGATCCCGGCTACCAGACTGGAGCCGTCCAGCCAGATTTGTGCGCTTTCCGGGTCCATTCTAAGGAGTGCAAGCTTTGGATCGTCCTTGCCTCCCTCATACCAGGCGGCGACATAGCGATTCCATAGCCTGTCGACGACCGCACGATCGGTGTCGACAGTGAGGCGGCCGTGCAGCGTTGCAAACAGGTCGTGTCCTTTCGAGGCGAATGTCGCGATTGCGCGCGATCCCTTTCCTGCCTGACGGACGAGCATGTTGTCCTTGGCCGTGAAGAACCAGATCGGACCGCCTTCTTCGCCCTCGATCTGCGCTGTCATCGGTCTTGTATGTCCGTCCTCGACACCGTCAAGTCCAAGCATCATGGTCATGTCCGACTTCAGGGCCTTCCAGAATTTGGCTTCCAGTTCGTTTGAGGTTGGCATTTTTGTTCTCCAAATGACGGTTGCCACTGAGAACGGACAATGTTGGAGGCAGTTCCCAATCGTTCTTCGGATCGGGTGCTCGGACATGCCTGAGGGTTCAACACGACCTTTGTGCCGGTGAAGATAGTCTTGGTTCTATCTCCTTGGCGGCGGCTTCACGTTTCCTTCATAACTCTCCGAGGATTCAGGCTGTCTTGGAAAACTGGAATTGACTCACGCGCCAAGGCGGCCGCAACGCGAGCGGCAACCGGGCCTACAACGAGTGACGGACAACTCCGGTGTGATCCCATTTCAGAGGCGACCCGCACGGGACAAACGCGTAAGGCATTCGTTGCCAAAGACGCGTCAACAGAACCAGCCAGCAGCTGTTATTGGCTGGCGGGCTGCGTCAGTTCCGCGTAGAGAGTCCGCGCCATCCCAAGATGTTCCAACACAGTCGGTAACGTTTCCGCGGCAAGGCGTTGAAGCTCGGCATCCTGTCCCGAGCCAATTTCCCAGCTCAGAAGCTGTGCTGTTTTCTGATGGTCGGTAATCTGGGTTTGCAGATAAGAGACGTCGAAAGCCTTGCCATCGAGCTTTTCGAGTTCGGCGCGCACCTTCTGGTGCTCTTCGTCAGGACCTTCCGGCAGGGGAATCTTGCTCTTTTCGGCGATGGCCTTGACCTTGTCGTTCGTCTTGGTGTGGTCATCGATCATGCGGCGGGCAAACTGTTTCACGTCAGCATTTTCGGCGCGATCTGAGGCGAGCGTGGCGAGGTCGACTTCGGCGTTCCCCCCGACGGTCGCCAACCTAACAAATAGCCGATCCTGGTAGTTCGTCTGATTGGGCGCGGGAACGCCGGGCGATTCCATTTTCGTGTCCGGCGCCATCCCAGCCGGATTCCCGATCTGCGCGCAAACCGAAGCTGGCAGAATAGCCAGTCCGAGGGTGAGGGCTGAAAGACGCATGATGTCCTCCGTTCCATCTAAAGGGTCAGTAGATAGGCAACCAGCGCGTCCTTCTCCCGTTGGTCGAGCTTCGTCCCAAGCACGAGGTTGAAGAACTCGACCGTGTCGGCGAGCGTCAACAGACGACCGTCGTGCAGATACGGCGGCGAATCCTTGATGCCGCGCAGCGTGAACGTCTTGATCGGGCCGTCCGGCAGCGCGACGAAGTCGTTGTGGACCTGGCCGATCTTGTAGAAGCGCTCGAGCTTCAGGTCGTGCATGTTGTTGTCCATGAACGACGGCTGCGGAATGTGGCATTCGGCGCAGCGGCCTTTGCCGATGAAGATCTGCTTCCCCAGCAAGTTCCTGTTCGCTGGCCTTGTCGGGATCGAGGCGACCCAACGGATCGAGCTTCGGCGCTGGCGGAAAGTCGATGATGTTCTGCATCTGCGCCATCATCGCCACCTGGTTCGGGCGGTCGGGCAGATGCACGCCCTTGCGCGTGGCGCTGACATGGTCGCCGTTGAAATAGGCGGTGCGCTGCTCGAACTCGGTGAAATCCTCGACCGAGCGCAGCGACCGCTTCGAACCGTGGATCTGCTGGTTGAACAGGCCGCGCAGGCTGGTCGTATCGAGGCGGAAGCGCGCGGCTTGCGGCCGTACGTCGGGCGTCAGGTGAAACGCCGCATTGGTGTGAAAGTTCGAATGACAATCGAGACAGGCCACGCCCAGGCTTGGCTCCGCGACCTTGCGGTCCTCGGTCTGATTGAATTCTTCCTGCGGAAAGGGCGTCAGCAGCAGGCGCAAGCCCTCCATCTGAACGGGCGTGACGATGCCGTTCATGTATCTCGTAGAAGTTGCGGATCGTGAGCAGCTCGCCGCGCGACACGTCGCCCAGTTCCGGATGCGTGGTAAGAAAGATCGGCGGCGGAAATTCCGGCGTAAGATGATCGGGCAGATCGAACTCGACATCGAACCGCCGCAGATCGCGCAGCCTCCTTCGATGCGATTTCCTCGATCTGCCGTTCCGGAAAGACCTGGCCGCCGGTGGCATGCTTGACGTGCGGCAGGGGAGAAAGCCGGATGGCAGAAGTTCATTATCGCGAATGTCAATGGCACTCTTGCCGGAAAGGCTGTCCCAAGTTTCACCAGGCGGAAGCTTGACACGGACGCCGTCCTGCACGGCCTTTCGTCCGCCCGACATCCTGGCGCCCGCGATCGGTCTATTTGGGAGGTCGTAGCGCTGCTCCAAAAGGCTGCGCTGCCGCTCCATCACGCGTGGCTTCTGGGCCTCGTCGTTTTGCTTGACCTCAGAAAGGGGCAAACTCGGCAGCGGACGGTAGGTTGTATCGGGAGGCAGTGGATCCGAGGCGGCAACAAGGCTCAATCCCGCAACGCCCAACGCGCCGGACAATCCGATTGATATCAAGCGAGACATCTTCCCCTCCCAAGGGCGGCGGTACACTACAAGCGCAAACGAAAACCTTGCACAGAGAGGAAAGTTCCCCGCGACACAGCGGCACCTAGCGATCTGCGTAAGTTTCGTTGATCACCGGGTCCGTCGAACCCGGCCAAGTATGACCGCAGCTTTCGAAGGCTGGCTCCATCTACCAGTGCAGCGAGTTTTGCGATGGTGTGAGGCCAAGTCCAGTTTTCCATGGCCGTTTCCCGCGGCCTGAATTCCGTTTCGCCCTGCAGCATTTCCATCAGGACGATGTGGAACTCGTCGGCAGGAGCGGTCCGGCCAGTCAAGGGCGTGATATATTGTAAACCGCATCGCAGACTGGCATTGGCGAGAACGGGTAGACCGGCCAACATATACTCCGTGAGGATTGCCGGAGCGCCGTCATCGACGCCGCACACGACGCCGATGCGCGCCAAATTCATAAGCCGGTTAACCTCTTCAATCGCGACACCTGGTGGACCAATAATATCGAGGGTAATTTCCAGCTCAGCAGCGCGATCCCTCAACTCACTTCCAAGTTCGCCATAGCCGCAGACACAGAGGGCGCAGATCGAGCGCGGCAAGCGCGCAAGAGCCTCGAAGAGTATGTCGTGTCTCTTGTAAGGTTGAGCGGCAGCCACATAGATAACATCGTAAGTCTTCTCAAGCCCTAGTGGATAAAATGTCTCGGGCGAAGCGAATTCCGGCCCGATCGGCATGATTGCCGTCGTCATGCCGGGATGGCACCGCTCGACATCGCGCGATTGCCATTCGGCGCCGGTCAGAATGACATCGAAATGCCTGCTGACGTTTAGCGGAACGCGCAGGGCCGGGACGTCGATGGAGTTGTAGATCTTGACGCTTGTGGCGCAGGCGTTGAGGATCGCTTCGTCTACGCCAAGGCCCCAGACGCACAGTATGTCCGGCGGACCAAACGCAGCGATGTATCCCAGCATGTCATTGGAGGAGAATGGGATATTCGCATCGTTCGCCAGGAAAGAACGTCGCATCAAAAACGGGCTGCTCTGATACCAGGGCGGCGGTTCATCCCGAGCCCAGAATGTCCAGATCTCGGCGTAGTCGCACAGGCCATAGCGTATCGCCGCCAGCGGCAGTCTTTCAAGGTATCCTCCAACCACCTCCGGCATCCCCGATAGGGCGCCCACTGTTTTCATTGGTCGCGGACCTCGCTGGCCTTCCAACCAGGATAGGCAGAAATCCTCGACCGATGGCTGATTACAGTATGAGTTGCCGTCGCAGAAATCGCTGATCACGACGATGCGGCGAGGTCGGCCATGGTTAGTCGGCTGCATTCGGCAGTTCCCTGCGCAGCGAGGTAAGTTGCCGCTGATGCCACTTTTCGATCGCGGCGGCGAGAGGCGGATGCACAGGTCGCTTGTCGCTTTCCCACCTGTTCGCCAGAAGTCCGCTGGGGCAGTCCCGCGCATTGTCCCAGCCAACATGGTCGATGATTGGATAGAGGCAGACACCCTCGACCGGAACCCCGGCAGCGCGGGCGGCCGCGACCTCGCTGACGATCATTTCGAACCAGGCCGAGCGCCGGTCCCCCTCCGTCCCGGTCTCCGCCACCAGGATCGGTCGTCCATAGCGGGCGTAGGTTTCGGTGAGCATGGTGCGGAAGGGCCGATGTAGCGCATGAGCCTGATCGATTGGCGGCCCACCATAGATCCACTGATTGTCGTGGTAGTAATTCACCCCAACGACATCGAGTAGTTTCTGCTCACCGCCAAGCTGCGGCCACGTCGCGCCGGAGATCATGTCGAAGGCTTGAAACTGCGCCTGCCTGCGCGCGTTCCGCATCCAGACGCTCGTGCGGGCGGAATGGATTCGGAACGATGTTAATGGCCGGTTCGCAATGGACAAAGCGAGCGCGTGAATCGACGGCGAGTATCTCATGCATGGCGCTGATTGCTGCATGGGTTAGCTGGACCTTCAGCTCCAACCCGCGGCCCCTCGCAAAAGGATTGAGATAATCGCCATCCCCGCCGGCCCAAGCATGAAACGAAATCTCATTGATTGGACAATAGAACGGCGTCGCGTCCGTTTCCAACTTGATGAGGCGTGCTGCACTCGCTGCGTAGCGTGAGAACCGTGATACGAAAAATGGCGACCAGATGTCGAGATCGTCAGGCCAGCCGTAGTGCATCAGGTCCCAGATGACCTGGGTGTTCGTCACTATTGCCGCCCGCAGCATAGGGATAAAGCTCGACCAGTCGTAATGACCGGGCCTGGTCTCGATCAGAGGCCAGCGCAGACCGTCGCGGACCGTGAGCATATGGTGTTCCCTGAGCTGCCGATAGTCTGCCTCGGCATTTTCATCGTGACCAGTTGCGGCGAGCAGGTCACGGCGGCTTCCGTCCCGCCAAAGGTGTGTTGAGCATTCGAAGCCGCCCTGAATGAAGCTCGCGAAAGTTGAGGGCGGCTGTGCGACCCGCCGCTCACGCAGAACGGTTTCGAACAAGGTCTCCCATTGCGGCACCACGACATCGGTACTGTATGCAGCTTCGATCTTGCGGCGCAGCGCTAGACCTAGGCGCTTCCTTAGCGCGGGCTCTCTGATAAGGCGCTCGATCGCCAAGGCGACGTCGGAAGGCGATTCATGTGGAACAAATAGGCCCGAGACGCCATGTTCAATCTGCTGCACCGATCCGTTGTCGGCGGTAGCCACCGTCGCCAATCTAGCTGCACCAGCTTCCGCAATGACATGGGGCATTCCTTCACCCCGCGAAAGCCAG
This sequence comes from uncultured Alphaproteobacteria bacterium, assembly GCA_963735385.1. GTDB lineage: Bacteria > Pseudomonadota > Alphaproteobacteria > Rhizobiales > Rhizobiaceae > CAVTKY01. The sequence goes on from CAVTKY010000030.1 coordinate 9,983, forward strand.
ACGAAAATGTCCATTGCTGAAAGAAGCGCCGACACGTCGTCACGATCGCCGAGAAATGCAAGGACGCCAGAGAGCCCGCGGGCGGTCGTCAGCCGTTCTAAGGTTTCTGCGTAGTCGGGCATGAACGCGTCAGGACCACCGACCACAATGAAGCGTACATCCGGCAGATGCGCATGAATGATCGCTGCCGCCTCGATGAAATCCTCAACGCGTTTTTTTGCGTCGAGTTCTCCCCACCCAGCCAATCAAAATCGCATCTTCAGAAACGCCAATGGAAGCCCGCGTGCTGGCGCGATCCGAAGAAGCAAACTCGTGAAGGTCGACCATGGAAGGAATTTCCAGCGCGCAATGCTCTCGGCCAGGCATCTTCGACGCGGCAGCATCGCGGATTGAACGGCAGACACCGACATAACGGCTGGTGAAATGTTTCGGACCAGCCAGTGCCTCGGAGACAAGTCCGCCATGTTCAATCAACGGGGGGCGCCAATGGAGCTTTTCCAACGCCGGATAAATGTCAGCCACGTTCTGGCAGGAGACGACAATGTCATAGGAGGAGATCTTGTGGGACAGGTATGCGACGGTGTCCTCGAAGGAAAGATCATATGGCGCGCGATCGACCTCGATGCCGAGTGCTTCGAGTTGTCGGTGGGTCTGCTCTGGCATTTCGGGTTTGCGAAAGCAGGCAACAACATCAATGCGGTACTTCTGCGGGTCGAGCGCGTGTGCAAGCAAACGCACCTCGGTTTCCTCACCGCCGACAACCAACCAAGCAAATACGAACAGGATGCGCGTAGGCTGGGGCGATGCGTCATTCATCGAAAGTCGAACACGATCTGAATGAAGTTTGTACGCTGGGCGATAAGGTCCGAGAGGAAAGCCGGTGCTTCATCCACCGGAACGATATGACTAATCATCGCACGACGGATTGCGTCCCCGTAACGTTCGAGAAGATGGATGGTTTCGGTCGAAAGCCTTCGCCGATCCCATTGACGGGCCAACCCGCGCGGCACGCGTCCGATCTGAGCGCAACGGATAGTCAGCCCGTTGTGGTGGAACTCTTCGCCCAGCCGTGTTTTATCTGCGCCGCCTTGGTAGAAGGCGAGGTCGATCACGCTTCCTTGGGGGCGCAGAGCGCGAAGGGCATTGTGTAGACTGTCGGACTGCGCACGCGTTTGAAAGACGAAGTCGGCGCCGCGATCACCCCCGCCATGGTGCCAGCGTGCCTTGGCATGCTGCCAAGACTGGTTCTCCGTCATTGCAACAAGCCCAAGTTCTTCGGCCCTCTGCCGGCGGTAGTCGGATGGTTCAGCGAGAACCACTTCCGCACCGGCTGCCTTGGCGAACAGCGCCGTAAGAAGTCCCACTGCCCCGCCGCCGATCACGAGGACCGGGCGGCCGGCAACGCCATCGCCGAGATGCTGGACGCCCGCGCCAAAAATCTCCGCATCTGCATGGAGAATACCATTGGCCGAGATCGGCCCCATCTGAGCGACGAAGATACCCAGGATTGGATCAATCCCCTCGCTTAAGGGTACAAGCAGTTCATAAAAAGGATCGGCCATATGTCCGGACTTGTGGCCGTAAGTGGCGCAAACGATATCACCCTGAGCAAAGCCTTCGGCACCGCTTTCCTCTATGCGCGCTACCTCCATGTAGCCGAGAAACTGAATTGGATAGCGCGCACTTGGCTCGCCTTCGACAAAGACGCCGCGTTCCGCGTCCCAGCGCGAATGAAGATATGGATTAGTTTGTTTGAAAAAGGTGAGTTCGGTACCTGCGGAAAAGCCGCTATAGAGCGTTTCCAGCCTAACATGACCGGGTGCTGGCGCGCCTTCCTCATAATGGAAAAAGTAGGGCACCGCTGGTGACTCCACGCCCAGCGAGCGGATGGTACGTGTGTCAGCCATCGGCCGCCTCCAACTCCAAGTCCGGCAGTGCGACCGGTTTCCCGGTATCGGCGGACCGGGCGATGGACACTGCTGCGCGATGCGTCTTCAACGCCTCGCCGTAGGGGCAGCGTATGCGATTTCCCAAACCTTTTACGGCGTCGATAAAATCCCGATCCTCCAGGAACACCGGGTCTTCTCCCGCCTGCCGGATGGGGCGGCCTCGGCCGACGTCGACCATGATCTCTCGATCGGACAATTCTATCGCCAGCCCGTCGGCAAAAAGGTGAAGTCCGATGCGATGGCCCCAGCGCAGCAGGCATGTCGCCGAAAGATTGCCCACCGCGCCGCTAGCAAAGCGCACAGTAACCGCCGTTGATGTAGCGACATCCAGGTCGGGAAAATCGGCACGGGGAGCATGCCCGGTTTGCGCAAACACCTCGACGATCTCCCCAACGGTGTAACGCGCAAGATCAACGATATGGGTTGCCTGTTCGACCACCTGCCCACCGGAAGAACTTTGCCGCCACCACCATTTCGGTGGCGGCGTCTGATCCAGCCAATAGCCCGACACAAGTCGGGCGGGGTTATTCGTCAGAAGGCCGCGTGCCTCCTCGACGGTATCGAGATAGCGCCAGTGATAGCCGGTCGCGGTAATTAGACCGCGGTCTTCGATCTTTGCGGCAATCGTGTTCGCGGTGTCGAAATCGAGAGAGACCGGTTTTTCGACAAAAAAGGGCAAGTCAGCGCGAATCACGTCGTCCTCAGGCTCGCCGTGCGCGAAGGGCGGCACGCAGATGTAGACAGCATCAAGCGACTCCATCCGCAACATATCTTGATGGGAACGATAAGCTTTCGCGCCGAGTTGCGCGGCTAGCGCGTCGGCGCGCAAAAAATCGGGGTCCGCAAAGGCTGCGATGCGCACGTCTTCCATCTGTCGCAGAACGCCCAAATGGCGCTCCGCGATGCCACCCGCGCCGATGAAGGCTATCCGGACAGGATATTGCTCAGTTTTCATGTCACCAACGCTTTCTTCGAAATCACGGAATGATAGAGCGCGGCGGTCTCCCGGCCCATTCGGTCAGCACAGAAATACTTGTCGAAGCGATTTCGATTACTGATGCCAACTTGTCGCTTTTTTTCCTCGTCGGTGAGAGCATCAATGATGGCTGCGCCCAACGCTTGGATGTCGCCGCTTTCGACCAGCCAGGGATAATGCGAACCGACAGCTTCGCAGGTGCCGCCAATGCGTGTCGCCACGAGAGGCAGGCCCAAGGCCATCGATTCGAGAACCACGAGCGGTAGTCCTTCGAATCGCGAGGGAAGAACGAAGAGATCGGCTGCTGCCAATAAATCCGGTACGTCGTCGCGTTCACCGAGGAACAAGACCACTGCGCTAAGGCCGTATGTCGCGGCGAGCTCCTCCATCGCGCTCCGTTCGGGCCCGTCGCCGACCAGAAGAAAGCGAACGTCAGGCAATGCTGCCAGCACAGATGGCACGGCAGCGAGAAGGAGGCTGTAATCCTTCTGTGCAGTGAAGCGCGCGACGGTGATGACCACCTGCGCCGTCTCAGGTACAGCAAGCCCCTGCCTGGTTTCCCGGCGGGATATCGAAGGTTGTGGCTTGTCGATTCCGTTCAGGATCGTGGCTGAGTAGTCGCAGTCAATCCCTGCTTGTCGATACGTATCGGCAGCGGCTTCCGAGACGAAGATGATCCTGTCGACCATGCCGATACCAAGTCGGTGTTCTACTATCTGTGCTGGGTCTGTCAGCACGTAGGGCAGATGTTCCGTACGGATTACTGGTACGCCGGCCGTCCAGCCCGCTTGAGCGAGGCCATGTCCTTCCCATGAGATGCCGGCATGCACATGTAGCAAATCCGCTGAAGCATCCTTCAGCCAATGTTCAAACGATTCTTCGTTGACAATCGGCTTTACGCCAAATCCCTCGCTCTCGGCTCGTTTAAGGAATGACGCCCCGCCATGGGTGGCTGGAAACGCCACCACCAAGCGGTAGCGGGTTCCGATGGCGCGTGCCAATGTCAGCATATGCCAACCGACCCCAGAGGGTACGTTGCTGTCGGTCGCGATCACGACCCGCGGTTTGGCCTCACAAGTGGTCATTGGACCCCACCCCGCTGAGAAGAGTTGTTTCAGATTTCGCCAGGCGTCGAAAGGTCGCCAGCGCCTGCGCGACGACTTGGTCCATGTTATAGTATTTGTACGTACCGAGCCGGCCAACGAAGATGACGTCCTCGCGGGTGCGGGCCAGCTCCTCATATTTCTTGTAAAGCAGCTGGTTCTCTGGACGAGGAACAGGATAATAGGGTTCGCCATCGGATCGGGCGAACTCATACGATATGCTGGTTTTCCGGTGGGTCTGGCCGGTCAAATGCTTGTATTCTGTTATCCGCGTAAAGGGAACGTCCTCGGAAGGATAATTGACTACTGCCGCAGGTTGGAACTGTTCTCTATGGAGCGTCTCGTGCCGGAAATCCAAACTGCGGTATGGCAGGGGACCGAAACGGTGCTCGAAATAGGCATCGATGGGACCAGTGAAAATCGTTCGTGGCGCAATGCGCTCGTTGACTAGCTCGTTGTGGTCTACGCCGAGTTCGATGTGGATGTTGGGATGATCGAGCATGTTTTCGAATAAACGTGTAAAACCGTCGGCCGGCATCGCCTGGTAAGTGTCGAGAAAATAGCGGTCATCGGTTGATGTCCGGGTCGGAATTCGTGAGGTGACAGATTTATCCAGTTCAGACGGGTCTAGGCCCCACTGCTTCCGCGTGTAGCCCTCGAAGAACGTCCGATAGAGATCGGTACCAATTTGTGAAACCACGACATCCTTTGATGTGCGGATCTCGTCGACCGGCTCGGCTTTGCCGTTCAGGAACGCAGCAGTTGCCTCTTCCGTCGACAGTGCGAGGCCGTATAGCTCATTGAGCGTTGTTCGATTTATTGGAATGGGGAGAAATTTGTCCGCGACCCTCGCTAGCACCCGATGCTCGTAAGGCCGCCATCGCGTGAAGCGAGACAGGTAAGCAAAGATCTCTTCGCTGTTCGTATGGAAGATATGCGGGCCGTATCTGTGAACAAGAATCCCAACCTCGTTATAGAAATCGTAGGTGTTGCCGCCGATGTGGGGACGCCGGTCGCATAGGAAGACCTTCCTGCCGACAGCCGACAGCCTTTCGGCCAGTACCGAACCGGCAAAGCCCGCACCAACCACGAGATAGTCAAATCGGCTGCTTTGGTCCCTCCGCGGTGCCCGCGATCTGCTGGCAAGAGGGGCGGGTGGAAAAGCCTCCAGCGTTTTCTTCTGGACCGCAGCTTCGACGAGCGATGCCATCTTGACGAAAGGTCTCATCCCACGAGGACTGCGCTAGAACGGTATCCACGTCCGGAAGCCAGGCTCCCGGATTGCTGGAGAGCACAAGGGCGCGTTCGCAGGCTGAGACAAACTCGGACGCGCCATCGGCAATGAGTACTCCTTTGGTGTTCCCATAGTGGCGAACAACGTCGAAAACCGGCGTCGAAACGACCGGCCTTGCCGCCGCAAGATATTCAGGAGTTTTAGTTGGGCTGATGAACCGTGTGGCTTCGTTGATCGCGAATGGCATCAACGCGGCCTGCCAACCCGACAGATAGGCGGGTAGCTCCGCATATTCCTTGCGGCCGAGATAGTGAATATTGCGGCGCTTGCGGAAGCTCCGCCGGATCGATCTTCACAACCGGGCCGACCATTACAAGAGACCAATCCGGCCTTGTGGCCGCAATCTTGGCAATGAGCCCAAGGTCGATGCGTTCGTCGATGACCCCGTAGTAGCCGAAGACCGGTCCAGCGATCCCAGCCTGGTCGGGAGGAGCGGGACAGGAATGTCTGGCCGCGGCGAAATGCGCGACGTCGACGCTGGATGGAAACGGATGAATGTTGTGGTGCTGGTCGCGTTTCGCTTCGTAGATGCTGTGGCCGCCAGTGAACACGACGTCGGCTCGCTTGCAGGAGCTGGCCTTCGTTGTGGCGAAGGTCAGGCGGCGCGAAACGGAAATTCGACAGCTCGTCCATGCAGTCGTAGACGACTGCGGCCGCATCCACATGCGCGGCTAAGGGAAACATCATTGGTGTGTAAAACCACAGGATCGGCTTTCCTGCGTTATGAAGCCGGAGCAGCTCATTGAGCAGCCTAGCCAGCGCGTGCTGCAGACGATCGCCATGCCAATCGCGCGGCACCCGAGGTCGCACCGCGGTGACCTTAGTGTCATCGAAGGAATGGAATTCCAGGTAAGGAAGATGGTGGTCGGTTGGGATGAATTCTTCGAAAAAAAACACCTGCCGTTGCTCGCCGAATCGACGCATCAGATGTTGTGGCCGCTGCTCCACAAAATCCCAGCGGAGATGGGAAAAACAGATAAGCGGGGATGGCAGGCTGGGTTTGAAGGGTGACGACGCACTAATATTCAAGGCGAGAATCCTCTAGGGTTTACCGCGCCTAACGTCGAGGCCTCGAACCTGTTCCCTCCTGAAAGTTTATTTTCGGCGCTGTCACGCCAGCATGGTTCCCGCAACGCGGGTAGCTATCTAGTCCCGGCATCTAATGGATTTGGATTGAGGCAGGACTGCCATGTGGGGCGAGGTGCACGAGCCTTTTGCCCACGAGATTGCCGTGAGGCGCGCCTGCATCCCGCTTTGTAGGGTGCTTGTTCCACGCCGGGTTCTTCTCCGCGCAAGAGCGGCATACGTTCCCGTCCTTGTACACCTTTCAGTGGCTCGATGGCCGGGCCGTTCAGCACTGTGCCATCCGGGCCGAAATGCGACCCGTGACAAGGACAATCCCAGCATTGCTCAGTGGACTTTCAGCGAAGCTGGCATCCGAGATGGGTGCACGCGGCCGAATGCAAATAAAGTTTGCCGTCGAGATCGCCGGTGGCCAAGCATCTGCGATGGGTTGCGTAGAGCAAATCGCGATTTTTTTCATGGGGGGAACATTCCGTGATCGGCGCCGTTTCGAGCTGGAACGGAGGAATCCAAAATGAACAGCGTGATTTATCTGATCGGCCTCGTGGTCGTCGTGCTGGCCATTCTGTCGTTTCTCGGCCTGAACTAGGAGCAGATGATGAGCACCCACGACCCACAAGAAGGACAGGAGCGCCCTGCGCGCAAGACCGGCAGTCTGGAGAAAACCCTCAAGACGGAGGCCAGTTCGGCCGCTCGTGCTCTGGGCGACGCCCGCGACGCCGCCATGGACAAGGCATCGGACCTCGCATCGGAGGCGAAAGAGGCCGCCATACATCGGGCGGGAGACCTGCAGAAAGACATCTCGGCCAGCCTCAAGACCTATGCCGAGGCGGTGGAAAAGGCTTGCGAACAGTTGGACAACAACAGCGATGCCACCGCGGCCCGGCTCGTCCGCGAGGCCGCGAACGGTCTTCGCAAGTGTTCCGACTCCCTTGCCAGCAAGCCGTTTGAAGAGGTGCTCAACGATCTGCGCTCCTACGGCCGCCAGTATCCGGCGGCACTGATCGGCGGCTCGGTGCTTGCGGGCCTGATGCTGGGACGACTTTCCCGAAGCTCCGAACGGAACATGGCGGCTTCGAACAAGGAGGGCTCCGACGCCCGGAAGTGCCGGTTCCGGAAGGGACGAGCCGCGAGCGTTTGATCGGGCCTTCGAATCGGGAGGAACCAGCCGATGACGATTTCCCCCGATGATCGTTCGGTCGGCACGCTGTTCAGCGATCTCGCCCAGCAGGTTTCGGCCCTCATCCAGACCGAGATCAGGCTGCTGCGGGCGGAGCTGTCGGAAAAGACCACACAACTGGGCGCCGGTGGCGCCGAGGTTCTGGCCGGCGCGCTGTGCCTCTTTGCAGCTCTGCTCATCCTGTTGCAGGCGCTGGTTGTCGCCCTGACCAAACTTGGGCTCGGGGCCGGCTGGGCCTCGCTTCTGGTTGGCGTCGTCGTCGGCGCACTCGGCGTCTTCCTGGTCAGGAACGGCAGCGCACAACTCTCCCCCTCCAACCTTATGCCGACTCGGTCACAGGAGCAGGTTGCTCGTGATTTGCGCGTCGCCAAGGAGCAACTGAAATGAACGAGCAATCCGCAGCCGAACTGGAACACGAAGCCGAAGCCATCCGGTCCCGCGTGGCCGACACGGCCGAAAGCCTCAAGGCAAAACTGACACCCGGGCAGATCATTGACGAACTGACATCCGTTTTCAGCGGCAGTGGCGGCTCGGATGCATTGTCGAACTTGAAGCTCCAGGTGCAGGAAAATCCGTTGCCACTGGTCATGGTCGGCACGGGTCTCGCCTGGCTGATGTTTGGCAAAGGTCCCAACCCGGCCGCACGACAGTCCGAGCCGGACCAGGCTTATGTTTATGGTGACTGGATGGAGACACCCGGTCGCCGGAAGGCTCAGTCCGATGATGACACCTCCGTCGGGGAGGACATGATGTCGGTGATGTCTGACAAAGCCTCGTCAGTCGCTGAAGGCGCGGCCGACATGGTCTCGTCGATCGGAGAAGCGGTCCGTGGGACTGCCAGGGACCTGCAGCGCAAGGCAGGAGACAGCGGCCAGGTGATGCAGGGCGGCTTTCAGACCATCCTTGCCCAGGATCCATTTGTGCTGGCTGCACTCGGGGTCGCACTCGGCACCGCGATCGGAGCGGCGTTGCCGCGCACGGAACTCGAGGACGAAACTTTGGGCGCGATGGGAGATCAGCTTCGCACCGCAGCCGGGGAAACCCTGACCGCTGGGGTGGAGCAGGCGACCGAAGCGGCAGAACGCGCCTTTGATGCAGCCAAGGAGGAGGCTGACCGGCAGGGCCTCATGCCGGAAGACGACACCGCAACGGTTTCCGAACGTGTCAGCAGTGTCGTGGGTTCGGCTGCGGCGGCAGCCGAGGAAGCCCTGCGCGAGCGGGACAAAGAGGAAGGCTAACCTCGGAGACGACCTGCATCGCACTCGTCGCGCCATTCGAAGGAACAACTTTTGGCCAAGTGAGGACCCGTGGCGCCGCGTTCGTTCTGGAAGGGTTATCTGAAACTCTCACTCGTGACCTGCCCGGTCGCGATGACGCCGGCGACAACCGAGAGCGAAAAGGTAAGCTTCCACACCCTCAGCCGAAAGACCGGGAACCGCGTCGTCAGCCAGTATGTCGATGCGGTGAGCGGCAAGCCTGTCGATGAAGACGACGAGGTGAAGGGTTACCAGCGCGGCGAAGATGAATACGTGCTGCTCGAAGATGATGAGCTTGAGGCGGTGGGGCTGGAAAGCACCCGGACCATTGACATCAACATGTTCGTGGATGCCGACAGCGTCGGCTGGATCTGGTACGACAGGCCACATTATCTCACCCCCGACGATCCGGTCGGTGAGGAGGCTTACTGCGTCATTCGGGATGCGATGGAATCGACCGGCACCGTCGGCATCTCCCGTCTCGTCATGTACCGTCGCGAACGGGCAGTCATGCTCGAGCCCAAAGGCAAGGGGATCGTTTTGTGGACTTTGCGTTATGGTGACGAGGTGCGTGATCCTGACGACTATTTCGCCGAGACCGGCGACAGCAAGATCGATCCCGAGCTGATGAATCTGGTGACCAGGTTGGTCGATGAGCGCACCAAGGCGTGGGAGTCCGGCAATGGTCAGCGATCCCGTGCAGGCGCGGCTTCTCGACATCATTGCCGCGAAGAAGAAGGGCAGGAAGCGGCAGGCAAAATCCGGGACCGAGACGGAGGCGCCTCCGAGCAATGTCATCAACATCATGGACGCTTTGCGCAAGAGCATCGGCTCAGAGGACAAAAAACGGAAGTAGGGCTGACATCGGCGGATGCCGGTAGTTCAATTGCCTTGCTTGATCTGCCGATAGGAGAAGCGATCCCTGATGAACGCGTTGAAGAACCTTCCCTTCGCAAAAGCCTTGCAAAAATCCGCGTAGGTTTCCGCAGGCACGTTCTCGTAATCGTAACGCCTTCCGTTTGCCACGAACCAGACCGATAGCGTCCGCGTTGCCGGATCGTATTCGGTCTTGCGGATTGAAGTCGAGGGCACTGCCGATCACCGAAGCTCAGATGATCCCGACCGCCATATGCCGAATGATCACGCGTTCCTGTCGGAAACGCCGCTCAAGCTCGGCTCGACGTGCTTTCCAGTTCGCAACGTCCAACTCTTCGACCATAATCTCGAAGATGACGATCTCATCATGGGCCTCTTCGCCCCCGGCCTTCCAAAGCCCGTCGGCAGGCGCCTGGAAGTAGGCGGTGACGCCGCCGAACACGCTGGCCAGCTCGAGCTTCAGGCTTTCGAAATCCTCTTTGGGAAAAAGAACTCCGGAATTGTCTGCGCAGGGGAGAAGAATCTGGATCAAGAACATGGATCGATGCCCATCAGCTTTTGTCGGCAGATCGCTCAGAGCTCTACGCCGCCTGCTTTCGGCGTAACCTGGATTCCGCGAGCGGTGCGGCGGCAGCGCGGAAATCCTGCCAGGGGTCGGTGCTCAGTGCTGCCAGTCGAGTGGGTGTGTTGGCGACCGTAAAGTAAGCCGGCCCGATGCCTGGGCTCAGTTCATCCCAGGCGAGAGGCATCGACACGGCGGCACCTGGTCGCGCCCGGGTCGAATAGGCCGCTACCGCGGTAGCGCCGCGCTGGTTGCGCAGATAGTCGACCAGAATTTTGCCTCGGCGCTTGGACTTGGTGATCGTGGAAACGAAGCGATCCGGGCTGTCCGACGCCATGGCATCGGCCATCCCTTTCGTGAATGCCTTCACCGCGGGCCAATGCGCACTGGGCTTCAGCGGCGCCACGACGTGCAGGCCCTTTCCCCCGGAGGTCTTGATGAACGGCGTCAGTCCTGCATCCTTCAGGCGGTCGCGGGTTTCTTCGGCGGCCGCGATGATCACCTCCCAGGAAACGTCCTCTCCAGGATCGAGATCCATGATGATCAGATCCGGCCGCTCCCAGTCGGCGACGGTTGATCCCCACGGATGGATCTCGAGAACAGCCGACTGCACCAGCCCCATCAGCCCGTCAAGATTGTTGATGCTGATCAGTTGCTCGTCCGGCGGCTCCTTGGGATCATTGACGAGCACGATGTTGGGGTTCAGCCCCTTCCAGGCGTGTTTCTGGAAGAATTTTTCGCCGGTCAATGCCATTCGGGCAGCGGACCAGCGCCAGTGGCCGGCCGACGATGTGGGGCGCGGCAAACCGCCAGACTTCGGCATAGTAGTCCGCAAGCCCCTCCTTGGTTACCCCCGCATCGGGCCAGTACAGCCGATCCGGGTGGGTGAGTTTCACTGTCCGCCGCTGCGCTTTTGCCGGCTGAGCGGCAGTCTTCGGTGTCTCGAGCACGATTTCGCGTGCTGGCTTGTCTTCGCGCAATCCTCGGAAGGAAGCGTGGCGCAGAATGCCGCCGGCAGTCCAGGCACGGAACTCGACCTCGGCCACCAGTTCGGGCCGGACATAGCGAACCTGTCGCGCTTCCTCGGCGCTTAGCCGTTTGTCGAAAGGGCTTGACGGAGATTCTTATCCGCTCCAGCCTGCGAAAGAGGTCTCCAGCCGAAGCTGCCGTAAACCCGGTTCCAACGCGGCCGACATGATGAAGCTTGTCGCCCTCGTAAACGCCGAGCAACAGGGAGCCGATGGCCTTTGACGAGGTGGTTGACGGAACATAGCCGGCAACGACAAATTCCTGCCGTGCCGAGCATTTGGACTTTACCCAGCTTTTGCCCCGCCCTGAGCGGTAGGGTGCGTCGCGGAGCTTCGAGATCACGCCCTCAAGGCTGAGCCGGCAGGCATGCCGCAGCACCAGGTCTCCGTTCTCGTCGAAATGGCTGCTGTAGCGGACGGGCTCGGCTTGACTGCCGACGAGTCGTTCGAGCAGCTCCTTCCGTTTGATCAGCGGCAGGGCACGAAGATCGTAGCCGTCGAGATGAAGAAGGTCGAATACATAGAAGACAAAACGGTCACTGCGGCCTTCGCTCAGATCCGCCTGCAGTGCGGAAAAATCGGAGGCGCCGAAACTGGTCTCGACCACAAGCTCGCCATCGATGAGGGCTTTTCCTGCCGGGAGGTCCTGCAGTGCAGTCACCACCCGCTTGCCGAACTTCTTGGTCCAGTCGAGACCGCTGCGCGTCAGGAGCTTCACGCGGCCGGCGTCGAGGCGCGCCTGGAAACGGTAGCCGTCGAACTTGATCTCGTGCAGCCAGCGCTGACCGGCAGGAGCCGACGCAACGAGTGTCGCCAGCGTCGGCTCGACGAAATCCGGCAGGGCAGCCTTTTTGGCTCCTTTTATCTTTGACAGGTCGGGAACGCCGGAGAGTGAGCTTCCCGCCGGAAGCGGACGACTTGCGCGGGTTCCTCCCTTCTTCCTGATCCTGCCGGTTTTCGAGGACCAGCCCGGCTCCTCGCCGGCGACATCCTTGATCTCGCGGCCGGTCGCCACCGACTCCGGGCGCTCGTCCAGAATGTCCGGATCGCCTTCCGATCGCGCAGCCTGGTCGTCGCCCTTGATCAGCAGCCAGTTTTCCCGTTTTTCGCGCGGCTTGCCGGCCATGCGCACGAGATGCCAGCGCCCGCCCAGCTTTTCGCCCTGAAGTTCAAAATCGAGGTGACCCTTCCGGTAGCCGCGATGCGCATCGCCGATCGGTGACCAGGTGCCGCGGTCCCAGAGGATCACCGTGCCACCGCCATACTCTCCCTTCGGGATCGTGCCTTCGAAACTGCCGTAGTCCAGCGGATGATCTTCGACATGGACGGCAAGGCGCTTTTCGCCGGGGACCAGGCTCGGCCCCTTCGTCACCGCCCAGCTTTTCAGGACCCCGTCCATCTCCAGCCGGAAATCATAGTGCAGGCGGCGTGCATCGTGCTTTTGGACAACAAAGCTGTTGCCCGACTTGCGTCCCTTCCGTGCCCTTTGGCTCTGGCGTCGCGGTGAAATTGCGCTTCTTGCGATAGGTTTCGAGGGCCATGCCTCAACTCGCTTTTTTGCGCGGCGCGGCCTTTGTCTTCCCGGCGCGGCGTGGCTTCTGCTTCGCGGGCTTCATGGTTGCCTTCTTTCCGCCGAGCCCGGCGCTTTGCCGCAAGGCGTCCATCAGATCGACAACCTTGTCGCGCTTCGGCTCCTTGGGGACCTCGATCTTCTTGCCCTCGAGCTTGGCCTTGACCAGCTCTGCAAGCGCTGCCTCGTAGCGGTCATCGAATTTGGTAGGATCGAAGGTACCCCGTTTCGTCGTGATGATGTGCTCGGCGAGTTCCAGCATCTCACCCTCGATCTTCATCTCCGGAATGTCATCAAACGCTTCTTTCGCCGACCGGACCTCATAGTCGAAGTTGAGCGTCGTCGCGATGAAGCCCTTGTCGTAGGCGCGGATCAAAAGGGTGCGCACTCGCCGGAAGAGCACCGTCTGCGCGATCGCCGCGACCTTCTTCTTCCGCATGCCTTCCCGGATCAAGGCGAATGCTTCTTCGGCATGCCGGTCCGACGGCGTCAAATAGTAAGGCTTGTCGAAATAGACATCATCAATATCCGAACAGCCGATGAAGGCCGAGACAGAAAGGGTCTTGTCGCTGTCGGGAACGGCTTCCGCGACTTCGTCCGGCTCGAGCACGACATAGTCGCCGCTTCCAACTTCATAGCCCTTGACCTGATCGTCCTTGTCGACCGTCTTGCCGGTCTCGCTGTCGACAAACTGGCGATGGACGCGATGACCGCTCGCGCGGTTGATGGTGTGAAAGGCTATGCGATCCGACGTCGATGCGGCGGTATGGAGCGCCACCGGGCAAGTCACATCGCCGACTTTCAAAAAGCCTTTCCAGTTTGCTCTCGGTGCCAAATGACGACCCTTACGCTTCCAGCCAACAGCCGGCCGGACATGTCCGGAGAAAATCGCAACGTCTTCGTGAGGAGATTTGTTCCGCTTGCTGTTCTTGTCCGAGTCTCTTCGGTGTCTCTTTGGTACTGATGGACTTAAACTGCTCATGACGCGCCACACGACTGTCGCGGATGATTGTGCTGGGTCGGTGGGGGTTCTCCAAAAAGCAGCTAAATGGAGCAGCGAGCCACGATCAGGTATTGTCGCCGACCGGCAGATGCAAAATTTTCTCAGGCGGCTCCGGGATTTATGAGCGACTAAATCAGGGGAGGGGGACCGGGTGGCGTGGGCCAGGTACCCCGACCCGGGGAGGGTGGATACGCACTTATCAGCCCTCTTTTCTCCCATTGAGTTCTCAACACCCTTTGTAGCACCGCCGTGCGGCACGGTGGAAAGTTCATAGAAGGGTGAGAACATGCAGGCAATCGAAACGAAATATATTTGCCCCAAGGCGGAAGCTGGAGCCAGCGCCGTGCGGCAGGGAAGTCTGAGGTCGGACGATGGCCGCATGACTTGGCTCATCGAGTGGCGCCGGATCGGAATGCCGATCTGCTTCGCAGGTGGGAACACGAATTCGTGGTCGCCCGAACCTTCAGCGGCTTCGTCCAGCAATGGCGGCGGTTCTTCATGCGCTCGGCGGGCACCGTCCACAGCGCGCCTTGCGGTCGGCTGCCGCAGACCTCTTCGCCGCGCTGCATGATCCCACCATTTTGTCATCGAGACGTCCACGATCCGTGGGTGGAATTAGAAGCACGGAGACTGCCCGCCCGCCAGTTGCGCGAAATTGACCGCGTGCTGTCACGCGGAACTGGCAACGCGGGCCGCCGCGCTTGGCTTACCGAATGTCTGGACGACGATTTCGGGGCTGAGTTTGTGACCCTCCTGGCGGATGGGTTGGAAGTGGGAAGGAAGCCGAGCTAGTTGCTATTCAGACAGCTTGCGATTAATAGGAAGTAAAAATACAACTAAAATCGATTGCTTTAAGCAATATATGAGTTAAATTGGTAGATCACTATACAAGTACAACTTGACTTATATCAACGAAGTTATTTGATATTTGTCATGCTTGCGTTGCACAAGGAGGTGAAGATGGCCATCCAATGTCGATGATCTTGTCCAGCGTCAGGCTTCCATCCTTGCCGAGATCGACCGTTTGAATTCAAGAGGAACTGGATTTTCTCGGCAACCTGCCTCTTCCGGAGGGCGCCGGGTTAAGCTGGAATAACAAGGCGCGGAAGCTGCTACGCGGGCTTGTCCGTAGCCGGAGCGTTGGGCAGGCCACTCTGAGTTTGAGCGGGCCAATCAACAAGCCCGGCGTTGTCCAGGCGTTGCCGGGCTTTTTCGTTATCAACCTGATGCCACTGTCGGATGGGCGCTACGACCGCGAGCATGTCCTGCGGGAACCCGTAGTCGCGTGGAGGATCGATAGCGCCGACTATGCGGTGCCGGTCCTCCCCGGCGTCTCCGTCTCTGATCGCTGGGCAGTGCTGACGCCTGAGGGTCTATGTGTTCACCGATCAATACACCGACCTGTTCGGCGAGGCTTCGCTGACGCTTAAGGATTGGATAAAATCCGAAATTGAATGGCTTGAGGCCCCGAGCGAGGACGTCCTTGCGTTCGCGTATCCGACCAGTGCGGACGTGTTTGAATATGGTGGGCCACTCGCCAAAGCCGTCGGGTTGATGATGGCTGGCCGCCGCGATTGGACCGGCACGCTCGAGGAGTTGCACGAGACACTCTCCAAGTTTCACGACGGGACATTCGCGGAAATGGCGGGCTGGCCGGAGGACCCACAGGCATTCGCAGCAGCCCTAAAAGAGTTGGAGCGGAAGCTCGCCGGCGCTGACCTCCTGATCGGCCGGCGCGACGATGGCCGCCTGCTTATATATCGTCGGAGCGGTGAGAGTGCCGGTGGAGGCTCTTTATCCTCTACCCTTCAGTAGGGCGCACGGGTGGTTCGAACCGGTTTGCCCAATCGATATGCTGGTTCCGGGCTGCTCTTGCCATCTGACGCTGCCGCGGCTCTTAGCGCTGCGTCTGCGAAGTGGTTCAAGCGGCGCGACCGCATTTACAAAAATTTTGCGCAAAATTTTTTTGGAGCGGACCGTTCGTGCGGGTTTGTATGCAAGGTGGGTACTCACCAAGCTCTTCCGGGGGGTGCCGACCGGGCACCGGTACCCATCCCCGTGTTGAATGTATCAGGCTTGTTACCGCGCAGCCCAACCCAAGGCAAACGTCAGCGATCCCCTACTAGTCACCCATTTGTAACCCAGAAGGTGGATGTCAGGATCGATTTTCACTAAGCTACTTGATTTTATTGGTGATCCCGACAGGAATCGAACCTGTGACCTACAGATTAGGAATCTGCCGCTCTATCCTACTGAGCTACGGGACCACGCGCCGAGACACATAGCCGCTTCCGAACGTTTCGCCAACCCGGTTTTGCGGGGATGTGCGCCTGCCGAGTCGATCACCGGCGAGGGAGGACCCGGAACACTTCCGGTTGATTTGTGTATGTACCAATCTCTATCGCCGTGCACTGCGGGAAGCGATTCCCCGTAAGACAGAAGCAGCAACCAGAGTAGGCCTTCCTCGTCAGAACCGGCCTGCCGATCACGACGCGTTCAGGCCGCCAGTTCGGTCTCCGCGAGCTTGACCCAGTAGCTTACGCCGTGCGGGATGATCTCGTCGTTGAAATCATAGGCCGGGTGGTGAAGGTTGGCCGTGTCGCCATTGCCGATGAAGATGAAGGCGCCGGGGCGGACCTCGAGCATGTAGGAGAAATCCTCGCCGCCCATCACGGGCTGGATATTTCGATGGACCTGGGCATCGCCGGCGATCGTGGCAGCGATATCGCCTGCGAACGCGGTCTCCTCCGGATGGTTGAAGGTCACCGGATAGTTGGAGTTGTAGTGGATATCGACGCTGGCGCCATGGGCGGCCGCGATTCCCTCGCAGATCGCGTGAATGCGTTCTCCGGCAATCGCCGCGACCTCTTTCTTCAGCGTGCGGACCGTGCCGGCGAATTCCACCATTTCCGGAATGACGTTGTAGGCGTCGCCGCCATGGATTTTCGTCACCGAAACAACGACCAATTCGATGGGGTCGGTGGTCCTCGAAGCGATCGTTTGAAGCGAGGTCACCATCTGGCTCGCGGCCACGATCGGATCGATCGTGCGGTGCGGCATCGCGGCGTGGCCGCCCTTGCCCTTGACCTGAATGGTGAACTCCGCCGTCGCGGCCATGATCGGACCCGGGCGGATGGCGAACTCGCCGACAGGCAAGCCCGGCATATTGTGCATGCCGAAGACCTTCCGGATGCCGAAACGCTCCATCATGCCTTCCTGCACCATCACATTGCCGCCGCCGCCGCCCTCTTCCGCGGGCTGGAAGATCACCGCCACGGAGCCGGGAAAATTGCGGGTTTCGGCGAGGTATTTGGCTGCGCCGAGAAGCATGGCGGTGTGGCCGTCATGGCCGCAGGCGTGCATCCGTCCGGCATGCTGCGAGGCGTAGGCCTTGTCGGTCGCCTCGAGGATCGGCAGCGCGTCCATATCGGAGCGCAGGCCGACCGTGCGGCCTTCGCCGCGCCGGCCCTTGATGATGCCGACGACGCCGGTTTTGGCGATGCCGGTCGCCACGTCGTCGCAGCCGAATTCCCTCAGCTTTTCCGCCACGAAAGCCGACGTTTCGTGGAGATCGAAGTTGAGTTCAGGGATGCTGTGCAGGTGCCGGCGCCAGCCGGCGATCTCGTCCTGCATTTCGGCGGCGCGGTTCAGGATCGGCATTGCTTGGAACTTTCGATTGACTGGCGCGGGCGAACGCCGCGCTGTTGGCAGAAGGTAGTGCTAGTGGAACGGATTTGACATTCGCATCCCATTTGACATCACGCGTCCATCGCGAATGTCAAATTCAAAGTTCCACTAGAAATCATACGTTGCTCGTGTGGTGGATTTGAAGTTCCTGTCATTTCCATGGCATCCGCTTTCAGGAACTTCAAATCCGTAAACCACACGAGATTCAACAAGTGGCTAGTGTGGCTTTGAATCCGAAATTCGATCCGAGCCTCGCTCCAAGGTGATATGAATTTCGGATTCGCCACACTAGTGGTCCTTTGATTCCAACATACGCCTGAATGGCCTGTATCAATGGGATGCGAACGTTGGAACCGGACCACTAGCATTTTGCCATGTTGGCGTCACATAGGCTAAATAGCACCAGGAAAGGAAAGGGCTTGGGGGCTGACGCCTTTTTTCGTAAGGACTGGCGCCCGAGCTTACGGAGCCCGGGACGATCAGGGCAAGAGGCAATTTTCGGATTGATCATGCGGCATATGTCTTTTCTGCGTTCGCTTTTTGCCGGTGCTGCGCTGTGCCTGGCCGCCCCGGCCTATGCGGGGCCGTCGATCGTGTTCGACCTGTCGAGCGGACAGGTGCTTGCGCATGAGGATGCATTTCAGCGCTGGTATCCAGCCTCGCTAACCAAGCTGATGACCGCCTATGTGACGTTCCGCGCGATTCAGGCCGGAGAGCTCGACCTGACGTCGCCGATCAAAGTGTCCAAGAATTCGGCCTCCGAGCCCCCGAGCAAAATGGGCTACAAGCCTGGACAGGTCGTCGCGCTCGACAACGCGCTGAAGATGCTGATCGTCAAGTCGGCGAACGACATTGCGACGGCGATCGGCGAGAATGTGGGCGGCTCCGAACCGGCCTTCGTGGGCCGGATGAATGCCGAGGCCGCACGTCTCGGGATGACAGGCAGCCATTTCGTGAACGCCAACGGCCTTCACGATGTGGCGCAGTACACGACCGCACATGATCTCGCGATCCTCGCGCGGGCGATACGGACGGAATTTCCGCAACACGCGTCCTATTTCACGATCGAGGCGCTTGGCGCCGGCAAGAAGATTCTGAAGTCCAATGTCGATCTGCTGGGGCGCTTTGACGGCGCGAACGGCATGAAGACCGGGTTCATCTGCCCGTCAGGGTTCAACCTGGTCGCCTCCGCCACGCGGGGCGGCCGCACGTTGATCGCCGTCGTACTCGGCGCGCGCACGCCTCATCTGCGTGCGGAACAGGCCGCGGAGCTTCTCGGCAACGGCTTCGACAAACCATCTCTGACGCCGACCACGTTGGCCAATATTCAACCCTATGGCGACGGCCGCGACACCGCCTCGGACATGCGTTCGCTTATCTGTGAAAAAAAGCCGGCAAAATCGGAGCAGCTCGAAACGCGCGACGCCAAGGGAAAGCCGATTTTCCGGTCGCCCTATCTCCACGAGATGAACCGTCCGCGGCGTATCGTGGCTGTCGGTCTCGGCGGCGCGACGGGCAAGGTGCCGCTGGCCTTCGCGGCGGCGATTGCCGCAGGCGAGGGGCCTGATGTGGCGGATATTCCCGATCCCGACACCGCGCCCGGATTATGTCGCGTCCCCGGCCCCGGCAGACAGCGCAGCCTCGCCTCGCCCTCCGGCTAAAACGTCGCAGGTCGGTGGCTGAGCGTGGCCGATTTTCCCGTTCCAGTATCGGTGCTGACCGGTTTTCTGGGGGCCGGCAAGACCACGCTGCTCAATCGGTTGCTGAAAGACCCGGCGCTGGCTGATACGGCGGTGATCATCAACGAATTCGGCGATGTGGCAATCGATCATCTGCTCGTGGAGCAGGCTTCGGACGGCGTGATCCAGCTTTCCGACGGCTGTCTCTGTTGCACTGTGCGCGGCGAGCTTGTCGATACGCTGGCCGATCTTGTCGACCGGCTCCAGACCGGCCGGCTCGGACGCCTGAAGCGCGTCATCATCGAGACGACTGGCCTTGCCGATCCCGCGCCGGTCCTGCAGGCGATCATGGCGCATCCCGCGCTGGTGCAGGCCTTCCGGCTCGATGGCGTCGTCACGGTGGTCGACTCCGTCAATGGCGACAAGACGCTGGACAGTCATGTCGAAGCGGTGAAGCAGGTGGCCGTCGCCGATCGCATCGTCGTCACGAAGACCGATCTCGTCAGCACACCCGATAGCGTGGCTGCGCTCCGCGCGCGCCTGCGCGGCATCAATCCGCGCGCTGTGTTGCTTGATGCGCAAGCCGGCGAGACCGGTCATGCCGCCATTTTCGAATGCGGCCTCTACGACCCCGCGACGAAGACCGCCGACGTGCAACGCTGGCTGGGAGAAGAAGCCGCGCACGGGCATCGGCACGAGCACGCTGGTAAGCATTCCCATCGTCATGACCATGATCACCGCCACGATTCGCGTATACGGGCGATTTCGCTCACACATGGCGGACCGCTGCCGTTCAGCGCAGTCGAGATGTTTTTCGATCTCCTGCGCTCGCAGCATGGCGACCGGCTGCTGCGCCTGAAAGGCATCATCGAACTGGCGGAGGACCGGTCCCGCCCGCTGGTCGTCCATGCGGTTCAGCAAGTCTTCCATCCGCCGGCGCGCCTGCCCGCCTGGCCGGACGGCGAGCGCGGCGCGCGGCTGGTGCTGGTCATGATCGACATGCCGGAAGACTATATCAGAAAGCTTTTTGCCGCCGTTGCGAACCAGCCGGCTGTGGATACGCCCGACCGCGCCGCGATGGAGGATAACCCGCTGGCGATCGCCGGGATGCGAAGCCGGTAACCGGACGCGGTTCTCGTTCCGGGTGCGGTCGCTGACGTTGGTGATCGGCGCGAACGGTGACGCGCCAAGTCCCCCCTTGAGAGAGGGAGATCAGCCGACCGCCGGGTTTCGCTAATTGTCAACGTTGCAGGGCTAGCTCGGCATTGATGACAGCCAGTCTCCCCCCTTTGAGGAGGGTAGGGGTGGGGGTACTTGAAGGCTGCAGCAATTCAAAGAAATGCCCCTTGGCACAACGGGCTGAACGGTCAGCTTATTGCGTCGCCCCGTTCCACCAGGAAGCGGTGTCCGCCGGCGACGGTCTCGGTCTCGACCAGCCGATGGCCGGTTTCGGCGCAGAATGCCGGAATATCGATGACGGCGAGCGGATCGGTGGTCTCAAGCCAGAGACAGCTTCCGACGTGCATGCGTGAGAGGCGCTTCTTCGCCTTTAGGACCGGCAGAGGGCAATTCAGCCCCCTGAGATCATAGACTTCCGCCGTAATGGTCACGCGGCTAGAGCGCGATGATTTCAATTGGAGTCCTCACGCTCTACTTCTTTGATTTCGCATGATCTTCTCCGAAAACCGCTGCGCACTTTTTGCTTCGCTGACCTTCGGTTCGGGATCATGCTCTAGCAGGCTGTCGAAAAATCGTTTTGTTCACGGAACGTATCAGAATCAGACCGGGCACAAATCAGATTCAAAACGGGTATCTCCGAGCCTTTTTCCGGACGGAAAACCGGTTCCCACTTTTCCTGGAATTGCTCTAGCTCAGCTTCAGAAGATATTGGCGATCTTCTTGCGCATATTGCCAAGCAGGCCGGGCTGAGCAGCAGACGGAGCCGGCGCACCTACGGCCGGAATTTGAGCCGGCGTCATGGTCACGGTTTCTTGCTGCGGAATACCCGAGGTGGTCGCAGGCGTATCCGCTGCGGCCTTCGCAAGTTCGGCCGCAGCCTTGTCGTCCGCAGCCTTCTTCTTGGCCGCCAGTTTTTCTTCAGCCGCCTTTTGCTTGGCCGCGGCAGCGGCCTCGGCGGCAGCCATGCGTTGCCCGGCGGCCGAGTCGATCCGGCCCATGCGTGCGGTCACGCTCACGGCCCCGTCGTCCGACATTGCAGGCGGCTCGACAGGAATACGCTCGCCACGCGAGCGCTTGCGGGTCCATTCGGAGACCAACGCTGCTTCCTTCAGACCGCCAATCGACGGCTTCGGTTGCGGTGTGCCTGACTTTACCGCGGTCGAGAAGGCTGCCTCGTAGGTCGACTGATAGCTTTGATAAGCCAGTTTCAGGGAATCAGGCTGCGTCATGAGCGGGCAGGCACCAGTCGGGTTGAAGGCCGCGCCCGCTTCCGCCGTCTGGTTGAAGACATAGCGCTTGCCGCAGACATCGACCTTGGGCGGCACTTTCGTGATCTCGAAATAGTCGTAGCCTTCCTTCAGCATGGTCCAGAATTCGTAATTCGGATCGTTGCGGTAACGCGCCATGTTGGCGGCCGTCATGCGGAAGGGATATGCCTGGATCTGGAAATCTGTCTGGCCGCCACGAAAAGCGTCGCGTCCAAAAGCGTAGATCTGTTCGATCTGTTCGTCGGTCATCGAGTAGCAGCCGGACGAGGAACAGGCCCCATGCACCATCAGGTTGGAGCCTGAGCGGCCGTGGGCGCGGTCGTAGGCGTTCGGATAGCCGATATTGAACGCCAAATGGTAGTTCGACCTGGGGTTCATCTGCGCAGGACGAACCGTATAGAACCCTTCCGGCGCCTGGCGGTCGCCTTCGGTGAATTTCGGTCCGAGCTGGCCCGACCATTTGCAGATGTTATATTCTGCAATCATGTCGTAGCGGCCGTTGTTCTTCTGCTTCCAGATTTCGAGCTTGCCCTCTTCCTTGAAGATGCGCGCCATCACGGGAGATGAGCGCGTCATGCCCTTCGCCTTCATCTGGGCGAGGACCTTTGCAGGAAGCTGCTTCTCCGCCTTGACGTTGATATTATTCAAGGTCGAATCGGTGCAGCCAGCCATCGTCAGGGCTGCAACCAACAAACTGGCACGTGCGATATTGGCAAGCATGGATTTGCGCGTCGTATGTTTGTCGGCTTGTCTGTTCAGTCCGCCGATCCGGTTGATCTCGGCTGCACGCTAAGCTGGTTAACCTTGACATTTTGTTACCGCAAGCGACCGTCCTTCGCTTCCGTCATTCCATTGAACGAAAAGGCACGGCGATTTTGTGGCGGAAGCACACTTTTCCGCCTTAATAGGCGGCTCCGGCCACGTTGAATCAGAGGCTACGGCCGATAGCGAGATATTTTTCGCGCCGATGCTCCCGGAAGTCCATGTTCTGGCCGCCGAATTCCCCCAAAGTCTTGGCGATTTGATCGCCTGTGGCGTTGATGACCGCATCGGGTGCGCGGTGGGCGCCACCCAGCGGCTCGGCAATGATGCCGTCGATGACCTTCAGATCCAGCAGATCCTGTGCCGTGATCTTCATATTGGTGGCGGCATCTTTCGCGCGGGTGGAATCATGCCAAAGGATGGAGGCCGCACCTTCCGGCGAGATCACCGAATAGATCGAATGTTCGAGCATATAGACGCGGTTTGCTGTTGCGATTGCGATTGCTCCGCCCGAGCCGCCCTCGCCGATGATCACCGAGATCGACGGGATTTTCAGCCCGAGGCACATGGAGGTGGAGCGCGCGATCGCCTCGGCCTGTCCACGTTCCTCGGCGCCGATCCCCGGGTAGGCGCCGGCCGTATCGACCAGGGTCACCAGCGGAACGCCGAAGCGGTCGGCAAGCTCCATGATGCGCACGGCCTTGCGGTATCCCTCGGGCTTCGCCATGCCGAAATTGTGCTTCAACCGGCTCTTGGTGTCGGATCCCTTTTCCTGCCCGATCACGGCGATCGGTTCGCCCCGGAAGCGGGCGAAGCCGCCGATAATGGCGTTGTCCTCACCGAAGGTGCGATCGCCGGCCAGCGGCGTGAAGTCGCTGAACAATGTGCTGACATAGTCGAGACAATGCGGCCGGTCGGGGTGCCGCGCCACCTGGGCCTTCTGCCAGGGCGTCAATGATTTGTAGGCATCGCGCAGCGCGTCCCGCGAACGCCTTTCGAGCCGCTTTATCTCGTCCGCGACGTCGACCGACTCGCCGTTCTCCGCGAGCTTCTTGAGCTCCAGAATCTTGCCTTCGAGGTCGGCGACGGGTTTTTCGAAATCGAGGTAATTGTACATTCGTGAGCGGACCGGAACGCCTGAAACCAATGAAAAGACGGCCGACACGCTCTAAACGCGGCGCTGCCGGCATGCTGAATGCCGCCCTCACATAGCCTTAGGATGTGTGATCGGCAAGCGGATGATGCTCGTTGACCAGCCGCACCAAGCGCTCCTCGAGTACATGCGTATAAATCTGCGTGGTCGAAATGTCCGAATGGCCAAGCAATTGCTGTACGGCCCTGAGATCCGCGCCATTCTGCAAAAGATGGCTTGCGAAAGCGTGACGCAGCACATGCGGCGAGATCTTTGCCGACGAAATGCCCGCGCGCGCCGCGAGGCCCTTAAGTTCGCGCCCGAAAACCTGGCGCGAGAGGTGGCCGCTCTCCGACAGCGCCGGAAACAGCCAAGGGCTTTTCGCGAGGGCCGGGCTCTCTTTCCGCTCCTCAAGCCAGGCACGCATTGCCGCGCGAGCCTTGTCCGACAGGGGCACCATGCGCTCCTTGTTCCCCTTGCCGCGGACGATGAAGAACCGCTCGTCGCGCCGTGCGACGGAAAGCGGCAGGCTCACGAGTTCGGACACGCGCAGCCCCGTTGCGTAGAGCACCTCGACAAGCGCATACAGCCGCTTCGCCGCGACGCGCGTGCCGTCGCTTGCGGCCACATCCGCAGCCTCAGCCGCTGCGCGGTCGAGCAGCCGTCCGGTCTCCGCTTCGCTCATCGTCTTGGGCAGCGGCCGGTCCTTCCTAGGGCTATCCAGCGTGCCGGTCGGGTCGTCGGGCCGCAGCCCTTCAACATAGAGGAACTTGAAGAACTGCCGCAGCGCCGACAGCTTGCGCGCCTGCGAGGTCGCCGCGAAGCCGCGCGCGGCGATGCTGTCGAGATAGGCGCGAATGTCGGCGGTCGCGGCGCTGGCCAGTCTTCCCGACATGTGCTCGGCGGCATCCTCGAGATCGCGCCGGTAGGAGGACAGCGTGTTGTCGCTCGCGCCACGCTCCGCGCTCATCATTTCCAGGAACGAATTCTATACGTGTGGCGCTGTTCATTGCTGCTTGTTCAGTCGTTCGACCGGAATGCGCACCGTCATCTCGCCTTTCTTCGGCTCCACATAGGTCACCAGAGCGAACATGGCCGCATAAACGATGCCTGCGAGAATGCCGAGTGTCACCAGCAAGCGGAAAAGCGTCGGCATTGTTCGTGGTTGCCCATCTTGTTTTTGCCCCCGTGCCGTTATGGGACGGGCAACGGGCTATTTCAAGCGCGTTCGCCGCCTGCGGCCACGCTTGACGCCATGCGCCTTTTCATGTCGATACGGCTCGAGACTTTGCCGCCTTTTATGCGGGAGTGTGGGTCCTTCGAGAGGCATCGCAATGACAGAGACGCACTTCCCGACGGCCGAACGCACAGCCGAAGTCTTGCAAAAGCTCGGCCACCGCTCGATCGTGTTTGTCGGCCTGATGGGCGCCGGCAAGACAGCGATCGGCCGCAAGGTGGCGCAGGCGTTGGGCCTGCCGTTCGTCGATAGCGATCATGAGATCGAAGCCGCGTCGCGGATGACCATTCCGGAGCTTTTCGAACTCTACGGGGAAGCTGAATTCCGCTCGCTCGAGCAACGGGTGATCCATCGTATTCTCGAAAGCGGGCGGCGGGTTCTGTCGACCGGCGGCGGCGCGTTCATGAACGAGCAGACGCGCCAGGCAATCGCCAGCCATGCCGTGTCGGTTTGGCTGAAAGCCGATATCGATACGCTGATGGAACGCGTGTCCAAGAAGCAGAACCGCCCGCTGCTGCAGAATGCCGATCCGCGCGGGGTCATGGAAAGGCTGATGGCGGAACGCTACCCCGTCTACGCCAACGCCGATGTCACGGTGTCGACACGCGACGAGCACAAGGACGTGATCGCGACGGAAGTGATCGAAGCGCTGGCGGTCGCGCTGAACGGCGCGACGAGGAAGGACGCATGATGACTAGAGATCCCGTCACCGTCGAAGTGCGCCTCGGGACCCGTACCTACGATATCCTGATCGGGCCCGGATTGCTGACCCGCGCAGGCGATGAGATTGCCGCGCGGCTGCCGGGGGTTCGGGCAGCCGTCGTTACGGATCGCAACGTCGCGGCCGCGCATCTCGAACCCCTGACCGCCAGCCTCGCGGCCAAGGGCATAGCTTCGGTGCCGATCATCCTGCCACCGGGAGAAAAGACGAAGAGCTTCGATGCGTTGCGGGACGTGGTCGACCAGGTGCTTGCCGCCCGGCTGGAACGTGGCGACGTGGTGATTGCGCTCGGCGGTGGCGTCATCGGCGACCTTGCCGGGTTTGCGGCGGGTATCGTGCGGCGGGGCATGAATTTCGTGCAGATGCCGACCTCGTTGCTTGCCCAGGTCGATTCTTCCGTGGGCGGCAAGACAGGCATCAACGCCAGCCACGGCAAGAATCTCATCGGCGTCTTCCACCAGCCGCGGCTGGTCCTCGCCGATACCGGCGTGCTGGACACGCTGCCGCCGCGCGAATTCCGCGCCGGCTATGCCGAAGTGGCCAAGTATGGCCTGATCGATCGTCCGGAGTTCTTTGCCTGGCTCGAGGCGAACTGGCAGGAGGTATTTTCCGGTGGACCCGCGCGTACCGAGGCGATCGCCGAATCCTGCCGCGCCAAGGCCGATGTGGTCGCACGGGATGAATTCGAAACCGGAGACCGCGCGCTGCTCAATCTCGGCCACACTTTCGGCCATGCGCTCGAAGCCGCGACCGGCTACGACAGCGAAAGGCTGGTGCATGGCGAAGGGGTTGCGATCGGCATGGCGCTTGCCCACCGGTTTTCGTCCCGCCTCAATCTTGCGAGCCCGGACGATGCGGCGCGCGTCGAGGCGCATCTCAGCGCGGTCGGATTGCCATGGCGGATGAGCGACATTCCAGGCGAGTTGCCGGACGCGGAGCGTCTTCTCGACTACATCGCCCAGGACAAGAAAGTCTCGCGCGGCATGCTGACCTTCATTCTCACGCGCGGCATAGGCCAATCCTTCATTTCGAAGAACGTGCCGGCCTCGGAGGTGCTGGCATTCCTGAAGCAGAACCATCCGTCGGCATAGTTCGGACAAGGGGATTCCGTCAGCAATGGTGGATCGAAATTGACCATTCAATGGATCATCGCAGCGACAACCATCATCATCGCCGTTCTTGGGCTCGGTGTCCTTTGGGGCATGTTGGTTTCACAAACATCCCATAAGAGACGAGCCGCGGCTGCCGCGCATGATGGCAGCGCGGCCGATGCCGGCCGCGAGGCTGCGCCCAAGCCAGAGTGGGACCGCGCCAGCGGTCTGCTCGAACTCGCCGATCTGGAAGTGTCCGACGTCATGGTCCATCGCATGAATATGCGTTCGGTCAATGCTGACAATCCGCCCGAGGCGGTTGTTCGCGAGATTCTGCAAAGCCCACATACGCGCATGCCGCTGTGGCGCGGGTCACTCGACAACATCGTCGGCGTCCTCCATGCCAAGGACCTGCTCAGGGCCCTCAACGATGCGGGGAACGATTTTTCCAAGATCGACATCATGAAGGTCGCGTCCAAGCCGTGGTTCGTGCCCGACACGACAACGCTTCAGGATCAGCTCAATGCGTTTCTGAGGCGCAAGGTGCATTTCGCGATCGTCGTCGACGAATATGGCGAGGTCGAAGGTCTGGTGACCCTGGAGGACATCATCGAGGAAATCGTCGGCGAGATCGCCGACGAGCATGATGTCGACATCCAGGGTGTGAAGCAGGAAGCCGACGGCTCCGTGCTCGTCGATGGGACAGTGCCGATCCGCGATCTCAACCGGGCGCTTGATTGGCAATTGCCGGACGACGAGGCGACCACGATCGCCGGGCTCGTCATCCACGAGACCCAGTCCATTCCGGAAGAGAAACAGGCTTTCACGTTCCACGGCAAGCGGTTCATCGTTCTGAAGCGCGACAAGAACCGGCTCGCCAAAATCAGGATCAAGCCGGCTGCGGAGACGGTGCCTTCTGCGTCACGCGCAAAAGGCGAAGAAGGTTAAGAGCGCAGTCCTGTTCTGCTTGAGACGGTTCGCGTAAAATGACTATCGTTCGACAGGACGTTGACGATGCCAGTGCAAGTTTCCAAATCGCAATTCAAGGCGCATGTGCTTGAGTATTTTCGCAAGGTGCAGGTGACCGGCGAGCCACTGATCGTTACCGATCATGGAAAGCCGACCCTGGAGATACGGCGGGTCGCACGCAAGGATGTTGATGCGCTGGAGTCTTTGAAGGGCTCCGTGCTTTGGTACGAGCGCCCTTTTTATCCGATCGATGAGGATCAGTGGACAGCTCTCAAGTGAATTTGTTCGACACGCACGGTGGGTTGGCGGCGGCGCGGGACTCTACCATCTTGTCGGCTCGCCCGGAGCGGCAGGTTCGATGGCCAATGCGTGCAAGCCTGCCTTCAACTCGTCGGCGAGCAGCTCGTTGACGGCGCGATGGCGCTCGACGCGGCTCTTGCCGGCGAAAGCCGATGAAACGATCCGAACGCGGAAATGGGTCTCGCCGGAGCCGTCGAATACCGCGTGGTGGCCCGATTCGACGTGATGATGGCCGGCATGGAGATGGCTTTCGTTGACGATCTCAAGCCGCTCTGGCGAAAGAGCCTCGTTCAGCCTTTTTTCCATCCGCTCCTGTATGGACATCCCTGCTTCCTTCCACCACATGTGGCCGGACATCCATAATTAGCAAAAACGATGCGCCGGAACCGCAAATCAGCGGTTAGGTCCATTGTCTGGCAAATGTCAATTCTTGTTTCGCGCCGCGAACGTCCCATAATCGGAACCAATGAAAGCCTATTCGAAATTTTTCGAAAAGATTCGCATCCGGCCGGACCCCGATGCCGAGTTGAAGTCGCGCGCGCCGGTCTGCCAATGGGACGGCTGCCGGGAAGCCGGCACCCATCGCGCGCCAGTGGGCCGGATGCGCGAAGGCGAATATTTCAGGTTCTGCTTCCACCACGTCCGCGAATACAACAAGGGCTTCAACTATTTTTCCGGCCTGGCCAACTCCGAGATCGCCCGCTTCCAGAAAGAGGCCCTGACCGGTCACCGTCCGACCTGGACGATGGGCGCCAATGGCAGCGCGCGGACATCGCCGGATTTTGCCCAGCAGCGCTCGGGCCGCGCCGGCTACTACAACCGCATGCGCGATCCGTTCAATATGTTCGGCTCGAGGGGCGATCGGCCGCGCGAGCGCAAGGCAAAGCCGCTTGAGGCCAAGGCGCTGGAAACGCTTGGTCTTGACGCAAAGGCGACTGGCGCGGACATCAAGTCTCGTTATAAGGAGCTTGTGAAACGCCACCATCCCGACGCGAATGGCGGCGACAGGGGGTCGGAAGACCGTTTCCGCGATGTGCTTCATGCCTATCGCGTGCTCAAACAAGCTGGTTTGTGTTGAGCGGCAGGTCTGCTAAAGACCGCTCCCGAAAGTGACAGGATTGCCGACGAAGCCTTAGCCTTCGCCCGTGGAGACATGATGAACAAGGTCGATCGCGATATCGCCAACCTCCCTGACACGACCGTGTCGGTGAAGGAGAAATTCGGCTTCGAGTCCCGGATGGTCGTGCCGGCCTATTCGGAGGCCGATCCGCATGTGCCGGATATCGATCCCGACTATCTGTTCGACGAGCAGACGACGCTGGCGATCCTTTCCGGCTTTGCCTTCAACCGCCGCGTCATGGTGTCCGGCTACCATGGCACCGGCAAATCGACACATATCGAGCAGGTTGCCGCGCGCCTCAACTGGCCCTGCGTGCGCGTCAATCTGGACAGCCACGTCAGCCGCATTGATCTCGTTGGCAAGGACGCCATCGTGGTAAAGGAAGGGATGCAGGTCACCGAGTTCCGGGACGGCATCCTGCCCTGGGCCTATCAGCACAATGTCGCGCTTTGCTTCGACGAATATGACGCGGGCCGCCCGGACGTGATGTTCGTCATCCAGCGCGTGCTGGAATCGTCGGGCCGCCTGACTTTGCTGGACCAGAGCCGGGTCATCCGGCCGCATCCGGCCTTCCGCCTGTTCGCGACCGCGAACACGGTGGGTCTCGGCGACACAACCGGCCTCTATCACGGCACCCAGCAGATCAATCAGGCGCAGATGGACCGCTGGTCGATCGTCACGACGCTGAACTATCTGCCGCACGACAACGAAGTCGCGATCGTGCTCGCCAAGGCCAAGCACTACAGGAACGAAAAGGGCTCCGACATCGTCAACAAGATGGTGCGCGTCGCCGATATGACCCGCTCCGCCTTCATGAACGGCGATCTTTCGACCGTCATGAGCCCGCGTACAGTGATTACATGGGCCGAGAACGCCGAGATTTTCGGCCGCGTCGGCATGGCCTTCCGGCTCACCTTCCTCAACAAATGCGACGAACTTGAGCGCGCGGTGGTGGCGGAATTCTATCAGCGCGCCTTCGGCGAAGAATTGCCGGAGAGCGCGGCGAACGTGGTGTTGGGGTAATGCAAGACGCACATGGCAGGTCCGGGCGACAACTCAACGCGTAACAAGCCGAAGACCAACGGGGAGGGCGAGACCTTTCGCCGTGCCGTCTCGGTGTGCGTTCGTGCCATTGCGGGCGACCACGATCTGGAAGTCGCTTTCGCGAAGGACCGTCCAGCCCTTGCCGGAAACCGGGTGCGATTGCCCGAATTGGCGAAGAAGCCCACCAGGTACGATATCGCGGTAACCCGCGGCCTCGGCGATTCCATGGCCTTGAGGCGCGCTTGCCATGACAATCGCATCCACACCAGGCTCGCGCCGGAAGGCAAGCAGGCCCGCGCCATCTTCGACGCGGTCGAACAGGCGCGCGTCGAGGCGATCGGGTCGCGCGCGATGCTGGGCGTTGCCGACAATATCGGCAGCATGCTGGAAGACAAATACGCAAAGGCCAACCTCGCCGATGTCAGGGACCAGGCGGACGCGCCGATCGAAGAGGCAGTGGCGCTTTTGGTGCGGGAAAAGCTGACCGGACGCTCGGTACCGAAGAGCGGCGAACGCATGGTCAACCTCTGGCGCAAATGGGTTGAGGAGAAGGCCGGAGCCGACCTCAACGGCCTGGCTGCCAAGCTCGATGACCAGAACGCGTTTGCACGCGTCGTGCGCGATATGCTCGCGTCAATGGACATGGCCGAGGAGCTGGGCGAGGAGCAGGAAAGCGACGAAGCCGAGAGCGACGACGACCAGCCGCAGGGCGAGGACCAGAGCGAAGAGGGCGGCGAGGACGATTTCGGCGCCGACGAATTCGGAGTCTGACGACGCCGAATCCGCGGCTGAGGATGATGAGGCCGGCGAAGCCGAAGCTTCCGAAGCAACGGCCGACGATATTTCGGATGACGACGACCCGGACGCCGAAACTCCTGGCGAAGCCAAGCGGCCGGAAAACCCGTTCACGAACCTCCCCAAAGAGATCGACTACAAGGTCTTTTCGACTGGCTTCGATGAAACCGTAGGCGCCGAGGAGCTTTGCGACGAGGAGGAACTCGATCGCCTCCGCGCTTTTCTCGACAAGCAGCTTTCCAATCTTCAGGGTGTGGTAGGCCGGCTCGCAAACCGATTGCAGCGCCGCCTGATGGCGAAGCAGAACCGTTCGTGGGATTTCGATCTCGAAGAAGGCTATCTCGATCCGGCGCGCCTTGTCCGTGTCGTGATCGATCCCATGCAGCCGCTGTCGTTCAAGCAGGAGCGCGACACGAAGTTCCGTGACACGGTGGTGACGCTTCTCCTGGACAATTCAGGCTCGATGCGCGGGCGTCCGATCACTGTTGCTGCCACTTGCGCCGATATCCTCGCCCGCACGCTGGAGCGCTGCGGCGTTTCGGTCGAAATCCTCGGCTTCACGACGCGCGCGTGGAAGGGCGGTCAGGCGCGCGAGAAATGGCTGAAGGACGGCAAGTCGCCAAATCCCGGCCGGCTCAATGACCTGCGCCATATCATCTACAAAAGCGCGGACGCTCCCTGGCGGCGCGCGCGGCGCAATCTTGGCCTGATGATGCGGGAAGGGTTGCTTAAGGAAAATATCGACGGCGAAGCACTGCTGTGGGCGCATAATCGCCTCATCGGCAGGCCCGAACAGCGCAAGATCCTGATGATGATCTCGGATGGGGCACCTGTCGACGATTCCACGCTCTCGGTTAATCCGGGCAACTATCTCGAGCGGCATCTGCGCGCGATCATCGAGTTGATCGAGACGCGCTCGCCGGTCGAGCTACTTGCTATCGGCATCGGCCACGACGTGACGCGCTACTACCGCCGCGCCGTCACTATTGTAGACGCCGAAGAGCTTGCCGGAGCCATGACCGAGCAGCTTGCGTCGTTGTTCGATGAAGAAACGGCACGGACCGTACGTCGCGGCGGCGCCATGCGGCGGGTGGGATGACACTAGCCGCCAGCCCCAGCGCGCGGAAATGGCTGGCTGCCGGCGCCGCTTCCGCCATCTTCCTGGCCGGCCTCGCCTTTGTCGGGCCGATCGAGGCCGGTTCTGCCCCCCTCGACCGGATCGAGGTCAGTGCCCGCCTGATCACGCAATTCCAAATCGGCCGCGACGCGCAGCAGTTCGGACCGCTGGAGTTTGTGGGCGGTCTCGATCTGACGGCGAATTCGCGCCATTTTGGTGCGCTGTCGGCCTTTCGCTTCACAAACGCCGACGGTGACTTTATCGGCGTTGCCGATACGGGGTTCTGGTTCTTCGGCAGCGTTGTGCATGACGCCAACGGACGTCCGGCGGGCATCGAGAACTTCCGCATGGAGGAGATTGTCGGCGCTGATGGCCAGGTCGGCGGCAAAAAATGGGACATCGATGCGGAAGGCCTCGCCGTAAAGGACGGCGTTGCCACGGTGGGATTCGAGCGGAACCATCGCATCGCACAGTTCAGGATTAAGCCGGGCCATATGGGCGCAGCCGACCGAAACCTCGATTTTCTCGTGCCGGCGAACGAGTTGCGTAAGAACCGCGGCTTCGAGACGGTTGCATACAGTCCCGAAGGCGGGAAAAACCGAGGCGGGTTGGTCGTGGTTTCAGAAAAGAGCCTGGACAAGCAAGGCAATATTTTCGCGGCGGTCATCGAGGGGCCGAACAAAGGCATCTTCACGGTCAGACGAAATGGCAGTTTCGATATTACAGATGGCAGCTTCCTGCCGGACGGCGACCTGCTTTTGCTGGAACGCAGCTTCTCGATGACTGAAGGGGTAAAAATGCGGCTTCGCCGGATACCTGGCGATGCTATTGCCAAGGGTGCGGTGGCTGACGGGCCGGTGTTGCTCGAGGCCGACATGGGCTATCAGATCGACAATATGGAAGCCATGGATGTGTGGAAACGATCCGATGGCGCGGTCATGATTTCGCTGATGTCAGACGACAATCACTCCATGCTCCAGCGCAACCTCTATCTGGAATTCGTGCTGCACGAGGATTGATTGATCGGAAACGGGGCGGCGTTACTCTGCTAACCGCTTGGCAGCAATCGCGTCATCAGACAACGCCAAACGTTCCCCTCTTCTGATCACGGCAGCATCATAGGTCCTGCGTGCGAAGACTTCGCGAACAAGAGGTGCAAAGAATTCCAGAGGCCTGGCCGGATAA
This sequence comes from uncultured Alphaproteobacteria bacterium, assembly GCA_963735385.1. Taxonomy (GTDB): domain Bacteria; phylum Pseudomonadota; class Alphaproteobacteria; order Rhizobiales; family Rhizobiaceae; genus CAVTKY01. The sequence goes on from CAVTKY010000030.1 coordinate 43,149, forward strand.
TCCGGATCAAAGCTGGACTGATCCCACTTCTCGCAGAATTCCGCGCAATCATCGAAATAGGGGCTGTCACGATAAGCGTCCCGCTTGTGAGCATTGGCCCCGACATGCTCGCCGTAGTATAGCAGTTGGAAATCACCGTGTTTCTCGACGACCCATGCGCATTGCTCCCGCACAAACGGCCGGATAATCGCTGCGGCGTATTCGTCATGATTGTAGGGCGCGTAGATGTCGCCGATATCGTGCAAAAGCGCCGACACCACCCAGTCGATATCCGCCCCTCCGTTCCAAGCCCTCGTCGCGGCCTGCAGGGAATGGCCGAGGCGCGTTACCTTGTAGCCGGACAGCGACGTGTCGAGTTCGACCATGGCCGCAAGCAATCGGTCAGCCGTCCCTGCCGCATACGCTTTCTCATGTTCGGTAAGGAAGGCGTAGTCCTCGCGGTCGCCATCCTTCATCTGTGTGAACTTTACAGTCTCCATCGTCATCCCCTTAAGGCACGGTCACCAACAGGTGATCACCGCCGAGTTCAAGAAAATCGCCGCCGTGGGAACGGAAGGGAGCGCGCACGCCCGCAGTTTTTTCGTCAACGGGTATTTTGCGAGCATTCGAAGCCCCTCTTCTTGCAAGACCCTTTCGAGGCATTCGCCGGAGCGACCATGATTAACTATAGGCTAATATAGGTGGCGTTCCGACTGGCAGTTGCTCTTTGCCGCCAATCGCTTGCTTGTGCACGCCAGCGCGTGCAGGCGAGAGCAGCTCAAAATCGGCTTTGCCGTGAATAGGTACCAGATAGCGCTTCAGCTCCCCGGCGACCGACTTTCAGGCCACACCCGCACCTTGTTCGACGAATGCGGTTACGAGCTGGGCGCACTCGGCAGCGTGGGTCGCGATAGGGAAATGACCCGCCCCTTCGACGATGCTCATGCCGGCGGCCGGTAGCATGCGAGAAAGTGAGTCGGTGATCGCGACCATGGCCGGATTCGCAAGGGAGCCCCGCGCCACCACAACTGGGCAGCGTATCGAGGCGAGGTCATCCGCGCCGAATCCGAAATCCGAATGCCAGTCCAGAACGTTTGTGAAAGCCGTCTGGCGGCAATAGGCGCGCACCGCGTCGGGGAGCCGCTCGAACGAACCGTGCCCGTTCCAATAGTCGATGATGCGCGCTGGCGCGTCGTCGATATCCCTGGACACGTCGGCCTCGAACGCACTGGCGACATCTCGCGCCTCCCCAAGAAGGCGATCGTCGCCCGACAGACGAAGCACGTCCATCGGGTTTGCTTCGAACAGGACCAGTCCAGCCACCCGATCCGTAAAGCGCAGTGCTGCTGCGAGCGCGACGACGCCGCCGAAGGAATGGGCAACGAGCGTGACTGGCGTTGCGAAGCGATCGAGGGCGGATTGCACGACTGCCACCTCATGGACGATCGAGGCGTTTCCGAGCGACCGCGTTTCATCCGTCTGCCCATAGCCACACAGGCTCAGAGTTGCCATTCGCACGGCGAGCGGCAGCTTGGCTTGAACCGGCCGCCAGGCCGCTCCCGTACTGAACGATCCTGGTATGAAAAGAAGGGTGGGTCCTTCGCCGCGGATCGTCAGATCGATTTGAGTGGGCGGGGCGGAGTGCCGGAGCGGTAGTGCGGGTCGGTCTTGACCAAACCGCGCGTGTTTTTTGCCGACGGGCGCACCCTTGTCGAGGTCGCCCCAATCCGGAGATGGAGCATGCGAGGCCCTTCGAAACGACCGATGCATAGTGTTTCATCCCTCTGTTGCGCTGACCTCAGCCCAATCATGCCGCCAACTTGAACCGCTCCTGAAGGACGCAGGCGCTTGTCAGAAGCATCAGGACCTGATCATTGGCCACGCGCGCACCGTCATCCATTGTCTTGAGACGATCGAGAAGGCTGACGACCTTCCTTTGATCGAAGAACGGTATCGACGCGAGCGTCGGGCCGCGCAGCGTGTCCTGCACCAGCGAACTCAGCTTCTCCTCAGGATTGAGCGTTGCCGGCGGGCTCAGGAATGGGTGCTTTTGCCGCCGGTACACCGTGTCGCTGATGACATCGCGGGCCGCCTCCCGAAGGACATACTTTTCGGTCATGCCGCGGATCTTCTGTGTAACGGGTTGAGACCGGATGACCTCAACCACGTGATGATCAAGAAACGGCACTCGTCCCTCGACGGAATGCGCCATTTCCATCCGATCGCCCAGCATCGTCAGGATGTATGTGGGCAGGCCTGTTTTTGCCCAGAGATAGAGCGACTGATGCAAAGGGTCGCGTCCGGCAAGCTGACCGCGGACGTCGATGTCGCTTAGAAAACTGCGAAAAGCTTCGCACTGGCCGAAGCGGTCGATAAAGGGTCCGGCCAGCAGCGCTCGCATTTTCTCGGACCGGGCGGAGAACGTCTCTATCCACGAGGGAACAAAGCCGAGAACCCGCTTGACGGCGTCGAGCGAACCTGGCTCGCCATCAGGCAGCAGAAGTCCGCGTGAGACCGGGTTCAGCCTTGTCAGCTCGTCGAGCAGGCCGGCGATCACGGCCGGGTCTTGTCCCTCCCGGTTATAAAGCAGCATGTCGCGCCGGAAGAAAGCATAGCCGCCAAGTATCTCGTCGGATCCTTCTCCGGTCAGAACGACCTTGTAGCCTGCGTTCCGCACCGCGCGGCTCAAAAGGTACTTGGCTACGCCATGCGCATTGAAACACAACGTCTCCGCCTGAGCGATTGCGTCTCCGAAATGGTCGGCCAGATCGTTTTGCCGGATCGGGATGGGGCAGAACTCTGCGCCAGCCCGCGCCGCCATCTCTCGTGCGATCTCCCCCTCGTCATATTCGGCCTGGTCGAACGTCAGCGTGAATGCGCGGATCGGCTGCGGGTGATGTCGCGCCGCGAGACCGAGTACTGAACAGGAATCCAGACCACCGCTCAGATAACAGCCAACCGGCACATCCGCGCGCAGGCGAATTTGCACTGCCTCCTCAAGGGCAGCCCTGAACTCGGACGCCCATTCGGAATCGGACTTCTGCGGTTCACTCCTTTCGGCAGGCGGATAGTGAAAATCCCAGTACTGGTTTATCTGCAGGTGCTTCTCACTCGCGATGAGATAGTGCCCGGGCGGAATCTGGAAGATCCCGTCGTACAGTGTGCGGACCTGATGGCCGCCGATCGCCACCGACTGATAAACGGACTCGGCATCCCAACGAGCCGGTACTCCCGCTGCAAAGAGCGCTTTCACTTCGGACGCGAAATAGAGCGTGCCATTGTGCTCGGCATAAAAGAGCGGCTTGATTCCGAAGCGGTCGCGTGCCGCGAAGATGGTTCGGCTTCTCTCGTCCCAGAGCACGAAAGCAAATTCCCCCCGGAGGCGGTGAAGGCACTGCACGCCAAGGTCTTCGTAAAGATGCAACGCGATTTCGCTGTCCGAACGCGTGCGAAGACGATGGCCCGACTGCTCGAGCTCGCGTTGGATTGGCTCGTAGCCGTAGAATTCCCCGTTGACGACAATGTGCGTCTGCCCATCCTCGCTCGCAATCGGCTGGGTTCCGGTCGCAAGGTCGATGATGCTGAGACGCGTGTGGCCAAGGGCTACCATCCGGTCCGACGATATCCAGTGGCCTTGGCCATCAGGGCCGCGGTGGTGGAGGCTGGCGGTAGCGCGCCGTAGAGCTGCCTCGACGATGGGGGCACGATGGGAGAAAAGAGCAACGATTCCGCACATTCGACATCATCCTTTTGGAGTCGATCGCCATCCGAACTCAGCTCGAGCGCCAACAAGACCGAGGCTTGGCTGACTTCGGAAACCATGCCGAAGAAACGCGCAACTCCACGTTGCTGCGATCGACAGGTGCGGAAAAGGTTAGAAGCTCACTGATTCACTTCGATGTCCAAAAGCGGCCATTCATGTTTCTTTTGTTTCAATAGGCTGCCAGCATCCCGCTCGATTCAGTTACTGCCGCAATACCCCGAAGCGCCGTTTTCGGAGCCGTGACGAAACTGGCCGCCGCTGATGTGATCCGCGGACAGCTCCTTGACGAGAATCGGCTTGAGTGTGCAGCTATGCATTGGTGCTGCTTGCAGCGCCATGGCAGCCGGAATTGCCGATACAACTGAAACAAATCGGATGTGATCACGACATCCGCTGGAAACGTTCCGGGGTGATGATCGGGCTCTTCACAAAAACAACGATAGCCAGGAGCCTCTTCGATGACACCCGACCAGATCCGCCTTGTCCAGGACAGCTTTCGCGACGTCGCGCAGATACGCCAGACCGCCGCCACGATTTTTTACGAACGACTGTTCGCGATCGACGGGAACCTTCGCGCGCTGTTTCCAGCGACCAACATGACCAAGCAGGGAGCGAAGCTGATGGCAAGCCTGGCCTTTGTCGTGCACGGGCTCGACCAACCTGAAACCATCCTTCCGAGCGTGCGCACTCTCGCCAAGCGCCATGTGACCTATGGTGTGAAGGAGCATCACTATCCGGTCGTTGGGCGGGCGCTTATCGAGACTTTGTCCGACGGCCTCGGCAAGGCCTTCACGTCCGAGGTTCGCGGAGCCTGGGAGGCTGCCTTTGGCTTGCTCGCATCTGTCATGATTGCTGCTGCGCGCGATGAAGAGTAAGTCGCGTAACCGGTTCCAACGAAGGCCCCCGGCTCGATGCTGGAGAACGGCGGTCGCCTTGCTTCATTCCTTGCACGGTTGCGGCTGCGGCGGTGCTGCTGCGTCCGAGCGCTGTGCCGGGGATATTACGCCTGCGCTGCTGAGACCACAGGCTGGCTCCAGCGGGCGGCGATGAGCCGGTAGGGGATCAGCGCGAAAATTGCGATGGCAAGCTTTACCGCCAGATCGCCAATTGCCCAGGACACCCAGCGCGGGCCACTCTGGCTGAGGACACCCATCAGCGGTGCGGTCTCAAGGGCAAAACCGTCGTCGGGTCCCACAAAGGCGAAGGCGGCGGCGAAGGCGATCGTGAAGAAGATCGCCGTGTCGAAGACCGAACCTGCCAGCGAAGCAAAAACCGGCGCGCGCCACCAGGACTGCCGGCGCAGCCAGTTGAAAACGGTGACGTCGAGCAACTGGGCGAAAAGGAAGGCGCTGCCCGACGCGATTGCGATTCGGACCAGGCGGCCGGCGGCCGTCTCGTAGGGGATGTAGCCGTATTTGAACAGCAGCGGCGGGATCACGATCGAGCAGATGACGGCAATCATGAAGCCGACAAACACGATACGGCGCGCCACGAAGGGGCCATAGCGCCGGTTGGCGAGATCGGTGACGAGGAAGGAAAACGGATAGGTGAACGCGCCCCAGGTGAGTATGTCGGCAAGCGCGAGCTGGCCGACCTGCCCCTGCAAGGGAAACTGCACGAGGATGTTCGATGCGACCACGATCAGAGCCATGGCGACAACGAACGGTGTATAGGCGGAAAAGCGTATCATTTTTTTATCCTGGGTAATGGAACCAGCGGGCGTATGGTCGGGAATGGACCGAGCCCGGAGAAAGCGGGCAGGGCGCCCGCCCGGATCGGAAAAGATCAGGCCGCCGGCTGTTCGGCGATCTTCTTGGCGATCTGCTTCTTCAGGAGACGCGCACGCTGCGACAGCTCAGCCTCATCCGCCTTGGCGAGGAATGCATCGAGGCCGCCGCGGTGCTCGACCGAGCGCAGTGCGTTGGCGGAAATGCGCAGGCGCACGTTCTGGCCGAGCGCTTCCGAGATGAGCGTCACATTGACGAGGTTCGGCAGGAAGCGGCGCTTCGTCTTGTTGTTGGCGTGGCTCACATTGTTGCCGGTCAAAACAGCCTTGCCGGTCAGTTCACAAGCACGGGACATCTCAGTTACCTTCAGTTCTGTACCGGGCCAAAAGACAATGTCGCACCAAAAGGGTCGGCGCGCGATTCAGGTCAGGCGGCCACATGGAAAAAGTTGGCGTTCCCATAGTGGGTATTAGAGGAGGCGTCAAGCGCAAGCTGGTTTGATCTGTAGCCGAGTGTCGGCAAAGCCCGCTTCCGCGATTGTCGTGCAGAGGTCGAACCATTCGCAGCCTTCGCAGGCGGTGCGGGTGTGCCCCGCCGCAAACGCCTCGCGCATGCGTTCGACAACGGCCTTGTCGAGCTTGAATACGCTGTCCGGCTGGATAGGGTTTCCGAGCAACGCGCTAACAGCGGCGGCGGCCTGCTTGTCCCGCCGGGTCACACTATCGCGAAAACAGTGCGCTTGGTTATCCCCGAGCAGGGGCTGGCAAATGTCGTCCGGCCCGGAAACGAGGATCAAGTCCTCGCCATTTCCGAGCCGGGCGATGATCGCGTCGTAATTTTCAGTGAAGGCGGCGCTATATCCCTTGCCGCATAGGTCAGCATGCAAAGGAGATGGTGCGCGCGAATACGGACAGTCACATCAGGTGGCCGTATTCGCGCGGCGCGTTGCCTCAACGCTGGCCGTGGCGAGCGCTGACTTCACGATTGCGCCCAGGATAAACGGCACAACACCGAACTGGATCGCATCCGACACCCCGATCATGGCGGCGAGCCAGGCGCCACCGAAGGCGAGAATGAAGGCGTTGCCGAGCAGCATGGCGACGAAGCTTTTGAACAGCTTGCCTTCTGCCGTCCAGCCGCGCTCAGCCAGGAAGCCGACCAGAGCCGCAGCCAATGGGAACGCTGCGAGGTACCCGCCTGTCGGGCCAGCGAAATGCGCGAGGCCGGCTGCGCCGCCAGCCAGGACAGGGAAGCCAACCGCGCCTTCCACCAGCCAGGCAAGCACGGTGACGGCGCCGAGCCGCCAGCCATAAAGCGCGCCGATGAGGGTGACGGCAAAGGTCTGCATGGTCATGGGAACGGGAAACATCGGCACTTCAATCCAGGACGAAGCCGCCAGGAACAGGGTTCCGAGCAGAACGGCCACTGCTTTCAGTGCGAGAGGACGACCGGTGAGGCGCAGCGGCACGAAGGCATTCGTGGCTGCGGTGGATGCGGTGTTCATTGGGTGGCTCCTGTTCTTGAAGGCCGTCTTTGCGGGTCGGGGCGAAGTGCATGGCGCCCGGCCAGTATGGTGGATTTGAAGTTCCTGTCATTTCCATGGCATCCGCGTTCAGGAACTTCAAATCCGTAAACCACACTAGATTCAATAAGTTGCTAGTGTGGCTTTAGAATCCGAAATTCGATCGAACCTCGCTCCAACGCGATACGAATTTCGGATTCGCCACACTAGTTTGGCGCGATATTCCACGCCGCGCTTATGGACGCAACTGAATTCCGGTCCACAGTTTCGCCAAATTCTGTGGATTGAAGAACCGCTGGGATGAATGCGCGTTATATCGTGGACCGCGCCAGATCTTGGAGCTTTCATGATACCGGCCGTCCTGGGCTTTTTCATAGCTACGCTTGCCGCGGCGGCAGCACCTGCTCCGCAGCAGGGCCCGCAGTCCTTTTCGGGCGAGTACACCGTTTCCTATCTCGGTCTGCCCATTGTGCGGTCGCGTTTCGACACCACCGTCGAAAAAGGCACATTCAGCACTAAGGGCAGTCTTGCCAGCGCCGGCCTTGCGGAGCTTTTCGACAGTACGCGGGGCACGATTTCGTCGAGCGGCCGCTTCGCCGGGAAGGCGACGCAGCCCTCCGCCTTCCGTGTGGATTACACCGAGGGGAAGAAATCGCAGATGACGTCGATCCGGTTCAGCAACGGTTCGGTCACGAAGACGGAAAACGTGCCGCCGCTCAAGAAGCGCGGCAGCGACTGGGTTCCGGTCCAGGAATTGCATCTACGCTCGGTGACGGATCCCGTTGCCGCGACACTGGTGCGCGCCGACAGCCTCGCCGAAGTCTGCGGCCGCACAATCAGGATCTATGATGGCGAGATGCGCGCCGATCTAAGTCTCTTACACGAAACGACCGACGCACTGTCTGTGCCAGGCTTCGAGGGGAAAACCATTACCTGCAGCGCCCGCTTCGTGCCGGTCTCCGGGTACCGGCAGGGCCGCCGGGCGCTGGAGTTCCTGAAGAACAAAAGCCGCATCCGGATCGCATTTGCCGAATTGGGGACAACTGGAGTATATGCGCCCATCCACGCGACCGTCGGCACGCAAATCGGTACTCTTACGGTTAGCGCGCGGCGGTTCGACACGGGCCAGTGAACTCTGATTTGTGCATGATCCGTTGGCACTTCAGGGTCATACCTTAGGCGCGCGTCGCCTCCGGAGATAGGAATGGGGCGCGCCACACTGATCGGATTTTCCGCCGTCGCGATGTGGTCGCTGCTTGCGCTTTTGACCGACGCTTCGGGCGATGTGCCGCCATTTCTGCTTGCGGCGATCTGCTTCTCGATTGGCACGGGCGTCGGGCTGGTCGCCCGCCTCGTGTCTCCACCAGCCGCAAGAGCTAAGATTCCGCCGCAGGTCTGGCTGATCGGCATCGCTGGGCTGTTCGGCTACCACTTCTTCTACTTCACCGCGCTTCGCAACGCGCCGGCGGTCGAGGCCAGCCTGATCGCCTACCTCTGGCCGCTCCTCATCGTGCTTGGTTCGGCCCTGATGCCGGGCGTGCGGCTGCGCTGGTTTCATGTCGCCGGCGCTTTGCTCGGCCTCGCTGGCACCGTCCTGATCATCACCAATGGCGGCCGCCTTGCCTTCGATAGCCGCTATGCTTTCGGATATGCAATGGCGGCAGTCTGCGCGTTCCTGTGGTCCGGATATTCGCTGCTCTCCCGCCGGTTTCCAGCGGTACCGACCAGCATCGTCACCTGGTTCTGCGCTGCAACCGCCGCGCTCTCGCTTTTGTGCCATCTGGCGCTTGAAGAGACCGTATTGCCGTCGGGCGCCCGCCAATGGCTCGCCGTTGCCGGCCTTGGCCTGATGCCTGTCGGCGCAGCCTTCTACGCCTGGGATCACGGCGTGAAGCGCGGCAATATTCAGGTGCTTGGAGCAGCGAGCTACGCCGCGCCGCTGCTTTCGACGCTGATCCTCATTGCCACCGGCTCGACCGAGGCGTCGCCTCACATCCTGCTCGCCTGCCTGCTGATTACCGCCGGTGCAGCGCTTGCAGCCAAGACATTGCTACTCGGAGAAAGAGCAGCCGCGCAAAGCGAGGCTACCGCATCGGCCCGAAAATCGGAATCGATTTTCGGCAAGCACGATGCGTAGATTAAAGAGATACAGCGTCCTTTGCGCGTCCGAAAGGACGCGCGGCGCTGTAGCGCATGATGCCGTTTCCAGGCGCCGTCACGGATACGGCCAATGCGACGCTGCTCCTTTCAGTCCTCGCAGCCCTACTTTACGCCTTCGCGCTGGACACGCCGCCAAGCCTACGCCGAACGGCAATGAAGACCTTGGCGGTCGCGCTCCTCGCGGTCCTCGCCGTCATTGAGAACGGTCCGCCATTCCTCATCGCGGCGCTGGCCCTGAGCGCATTGGGAGACGCGTTTCTTTCCCGCGATGGCGACAGAGCCTTTCTTGCCGGCCTCGCCAGTTTCCTCGCCGCGCATCTCGCCTATATCGCGCTGTTCTGGCTCGCGGGCGGCTCTTTGGGACTCCTGATGGCCGAGCTTTGGCGCGCATTCGCTGCCCTCGCCATGGTCCTCTTCGTGGTTCTGATGCTGACCAGGCTCTGGCGCGCCGTCGCGCCTGACATGCGCGTTCCGATCGCGGTCTACGTCGCTGCGATCCTTGCCATGGGCATTGCTGCGCTCACCCTCAAGATTCCAGTCGTGACCCTTGGCGCTGTGCTGTTCATGGCGTCCGACGCCATCCTCGCGGTGGAGAGATTTCTGATGGCGCCCGACTCGCCGCTTAGAGCGGTTCCGACTCCTGTGGAATCGGTGAACCGCTCTAATTCTTTCTTTTTATGCAATTCCGGACGGAAAACCGGTTCCCACTTTTCCTGGAATTGCTCTAGACGCCAAGCGCGGTTTGCCGTCTGGGCGCTTTACTACGCAGCGCAGTTGGCGATTACGACCGGGTTCCTCCTGGCGTAGGCTGCCAGCCCGGTTCCGCCAGTTCGAATGACTTGAAGTCGAATCCCGGCGCGACCGTGCAGCCGACCAGCGTCCAGTCGCCGAGACTTTGCGCCATCTGCCACCAATTGGCCGGCACAACAGCTTGCGGTCGTTCCCCGTCCGCAAGATCCGGACCGAGCCGCATGGTGGAGATCGGCCCGCTCTCCTGATGGATGGTCAGCGCCAGCGGCGAGCCCGCATGATAGTGCCAGACTTCGGCGGCATCCCTGACCCGGTGCCACGTCGAGACTTCGCCCGCTCTGAGCAGGAAATAGATCGCCGTCGAGGTGCCGCGCCCGCCCTGTGGATTGTCGCGAAACGTCTCGGAATACCATCCGCCTTCCGGATGCGGTTTCATACCGAGCGTCGCGATGATTTCCTCGGCCGTCAAAAGGCGTCCTTCCGTTTGCGGATCTCGGCGAACACCGCTTCGTCAGCCGCGTTCTCCATGCCGAGCTTCCTGCGGATCGCGGGATCATGCGGGCGCAGGAAAGGGTTGGTCGAAAGTTCCAATGCTATCGTCGTCGGCAGCGTTGGCTTGCCGCCGGCGCGCAGCCTGTCGACCTCGGCAGCACGTTCCTTCAGGGCCGAATTCGTCGGGTCGACGCTCAGCGCAAAGCGCGCATTCGACTGAGTGTATTCATGGCCGCAATAAACCTTGGTCTCCGGCGGCAGGGCGGCAAGCTTCTTCAGCGACTGATGCATCACAGGCGCTTTGCATTCGAAGAGCCTGCCACAGCCCAACGCGAAGAGCGTATCGCCGGCAAAGGCCACACGGCTGTTTTCAAAGTAGTATGAGACATGGCCGGCCGTATGACCCGGCGTCTCGATCACGCCGATCATCTCGCTGCCGAGCTTGAGGATGCGGCCTTCCTCGACCTCCTCGTCGATACCGGGGATTTTCGCTGCCTCGGCCTTCGGCCCGACGATCTTCAGCCCGAAACGTTCCTTCAATGCCAGATTGGCTTCGACATGGTCGCCGTGGTGGTGGGTGACCAGGATCGTGGTTGGCCGCCAGCCTGTGCGTTCGATCGCGGCAAGGATGGCTCCTTCCTCGGGCGCATCGATGATTGCCGTCTCTCCGCTATCGGGTTCATGGACAAGAACGCCGAAATTGTCGCTGCGGCAGATGAATTGCTCGATCTCCAATGCCATAACCGGTCTCCTTTTCACGGAACGATAGGGCGCTGGCCGGGTCCTGTCACCCGCAACGACGCTGTTTCTTGAAAGCTTGAAGCGGGGCCGCTACCGTCCCGCCCATGAATTCGGATATTGTCGATTTGCGCTCATTCTACGCCTCGACGCTGGGGCGGCTCGCGGAGCGTTCGATCGCCATGGCGCTCGCCGCGGTCTGGGCAAACCTCCCCAACGAGCGGCTGGTCGGTCTCGGCTACGCTCTGCCGTGGCTCGACCGGTTCGGCGCCGATGCCGAGCGCGTCTTTGCCTTCATGCCGGCGACGCAGGGTGCGGTAAACTGGCCGCTCCAGGGACCGTCGGCGACGGCGCTGGTGTTCGATGAGGAGTTGCCTCTGGTCGATTCCTCGATCGATCGCATGCTACTCGTTCATGCGCTCGAGCAGGCCGAAAATCCGCGTGAGACGCTGAAGGAAATCTGGCGGGTGCTGGCGCCCGGCGGCCGGCTTGTGATCGTAGTGCCCAACAGGCGCGGCGTCTGGGCGCGTTTCGAGCATACGCCTTTCGGCACCGGCCGGCCTTTTTCGCGTGGCCAGCTCACCGCGCTGCTTCGGGAGGCCAACTTTACGCCTGGACCCTGGGCGGATGCGCTTTTCTTCCCGCCTTCGCGCCGGCGCTGGGTGCTCCGGTTCCATCAGCTTCTTGAAAAGACCGGCCGCCGGCTTTGGCCGATGTTTTCCGGAGTCATCGTCGTCGAGGCGCAGAAGCGGCTCTATCAGGGCGTTCCGGTGACGCAGCGCGCCTCGCGCCGCGTCTTTGTTCCGGTCCTTTCTCCCCAGGGCGCGGCCGGCGCGGCGCGCCAAACCCTGCCATGACCCGCATATCGGCTTTTGTCGCAAGCACATTGCTTGCGCTGGCCGCTGCGCCGGCACATGCCACGCCGGTCGACGTCGAACTGGTCCTTGCGGTAGACGTCTCCGAATCCATGGACGGCCAGGAGTTTGCGATCCAGCGCGCGGGGTATGTCGAGGCGCTGCGCGATCCGGCCTTCGTCAGGGCCGCGCGGTCGGGACCGAATGGGCGTGTGGCGGTGACCTATTTCGAATGGGCGGGCACAGTGCGCACCGCGTCGTCGGTCCCCTGGCAGGTCATCGACAGCGCCGAAACCGCATCCGCATTCGCCGCAAGGCTGGAGAGCCGGCCGTTCAGCGCTTTTCGCGGCACGTCGATTTCCAATGCGCTCGCGTTCGGTGTCACGTTGCTGGAATCCAACGGGTTTTATGGCGTACGGCGCATCATCGACATATCCGGCGACGGTCCGAACAATTTCGGCCCGCCTGTCGTCTCCGCTCGCGACGCGGCTGTGGCGCGCGGCGTGACCATCAACGGTCTCCCTGTCCTGATCAGGCCGTCTCCCATCTTTCCTGATATGAGCCGCTACTATGCCCAATGCGTCATTGGCGGGCCGGGTGCGTTCGTGCTGCCTGTGCACGCGGTTTCGGAATTCGCGACAGCGATACGCCGGAAGCTCATTATGGAAGTCAGCGTCGCGCCTGATATCGCCCCGGTCGTTCAGGCAGCCGTCGACGCTCCGGTGGATTGCATGATCGGCGAGCGAATCAGGCGTTCATTGTCCGACCGCTATTATCCCGAACTGGACCGGTGAGACGCCGCAGTCCCGGCGTCCGCACCAAGCTCGTCCCGCTCGGCGCGTCGCGCGACGACCCAGCCGAGGATCGCCGCACTGAGCAGCACGAGTGCGGCGATCAAGAACGCCGTACCGGGGTAGGGCAGGGGTGAGCCTTGCCGGACCGAGAACGCGTAGACCGCGCCGAAGAAGATCGGCGACAGAACGCCGGCAATGCTTGCCACGCTCATATTCGCGCCCTGGAGTTGACCCTGTTCGGATTCGGAGACGCGCTGCGTCATCAGCGACTGCAATGTCGGCATGGCGAGCCCCCACAAAGCGTTGGGCACCATCGCCAGCGTGAACATCAAGCCATTCGTGGCCAATCCCATGCAGGCAATGCCGGTCGCGCCGCCGAAGAGCCCGAACACCATGGTCGCGCGGTCGCCGAAACGTTTGACCGTTGGACCGACGATAAGACCTTGCACGGCCATGTCGAGCACGCCAACGAGCGAGAGCAGAGCGCCGACTTCCCACGCGCTCCAGCCGTAGCGGAAGCCGGCATAGAGCACGAAGACTGCCGAAAAGACGTGATGAGCGAAATAAAGCAGGAAATTCACGATTGCGAGGCCGGACAGTTCCGGGTGAGAGCGTAGAAGCATCATGGCGCCGAATGGATTTGCGCGACGCCAGGAGAATTCCATGCGCTTTTCCCTTGGCAGCGATTCGGGAAGGATCAGCAGGCCATAGAGGAAGGCAATGCCGCTCATCGCGGCAGCGACCCAGAACGGGGTGCGTGGGGAAATCTCTCCGAGCAGGCCGCCAAGCAGCGGGCCGGCCACGAAGCCGGCGCTGAACGCAGCACCGATGAGGCCGTAGCCGCGCGCGCGCTTTTCGGGCGGCGTGATGTCCGCCATATAGGCGAAAGCGGTCGTAAAGCTCGACGAGGTGATGCCGGCGATGATGCGGCCAAGCGCCAGCCACCAGAGGTTTGGCGCGAGCGCCATCAGGACATAGTCAGCCGCCAGCCCCAAAGTCGACAACAGGATAACCGGCCGGCGGCCATACTGGTCGGACAGCGATCCGATGACGGGCGAGGCCACGAACTGCATTCCCGCCCACAGCGCCACGAACAGGCCGTTGATCCAGCCGGCCGAGGCATTCGAGCCTGCAAATTCCTCGACCAGCGTCGGGAAGACAGGGATGATGATGCCCATCGCCACGATGTCGAGCACCGCGGTGACAAAGATGAAGGCGATGGTGGCCTGACGGCGAAAACCTGCGGTGGCAAGCATGAAGGCGGCTCCGTCCGGAGCGGCGCTTTATACGTTCATCAGGGGGCGGTGACCACCCTCCAGAACTGATCTGGCTGATAGTCCTGACTTTCAGCTCGACGAAACGGTTCCGACAACCTCAGATTTGGGAAGTTGGGCGGTCGCTATCGCCTTAACAAGAACACCGCCTGCTGGCCGAAGAAGTTCCAGAACCACCAGGGCATGGACAGGCCGATCCTCTGGCCGGCGCCGTCGAGTGCGGTTGCGCGCTCGACCTTCGCCCCGACTTCGTCGCACAGGCTCACGAAGTCGCGGATCGTGCAGAAATGGATATTCGGCGTATCGTACCAGGAATAGGGCAGCTCTTTGGTAACCGGCATGCGGCCCTTTAAGAAAAAAGACAGTCGAACCCGCCAGTAGCCGAAATTGGGGAATGAGACGATTGCCCGCTCGCCAATCCGAAGCAGATCGGCAAGCACGTGCTTCGGATTGCGCGTCGCCTGCAGCGTCTGCGACAGAACCACGAAGTCGAACCCCTTGTCGGCATAGTAGACAAGGTCCTTGTCGGCATCTCCCTGGATGACAGACAGTCCGCGCGCCACGCACTCATTGACGCCACGCTGCGAGATTTCTAGGCCGCGGCCATCGACCTGTTTGTCATTTTGCAGCATTTCCAGCAGCTTGCCGTCGCCGCAGCCGACGTCCAGCACCCGCGCGCGCGGCGGAATGAAATCGGCGATCACTTCAAGGTCGACGCGGGGGGCGGTGTTCACGCTCATGGGGTGTTCAAGCCCCGGGCGCGCGCAGCGGAGGCGATGAAGCCACGAATCGCGGCGAACAATTCCGGCTCGTCGAGCAGGAAGGCGTCGTGGCCGCGATCCGTCTCGATTTCTACGAAGGAGACCGAAGCGCCGGCGGCGTTCAGCGCGTGCACGACTTCGCGGCTTTCCGCGGTCGGAAACAGCCAGTCGCTGGTGAAGGAAACGACGCAAAAGCGCGTCTTGGTGCCCCTGAAGGCGTCGGCCAGCCGCCCGCCATGGTCCGCGGCAAGGTCGAAATAGTCCATGGAGCGGGTCATGTAGAGATAGGAGTTGGCGTCGAAACGGTCGACGAAGGTCATCCCCTGATGGCGCAAATAGCTCTCGATCTGGAAGTCGGCGTCGAAGCCGAATGTCAGCGCCTCGCGATCCTGCAGATTTCGGCCGAACTTGCGATGCAGCGCGCCTTCCGAAAGATAGGTGATGTGCGCGGCCATGCGCGCCACGGCCAAACCCTTTTCTGGGCGTTTGCCGGCCTCGAAATATTTGCCGCCGCACCAGTCAGGGTCCGCCATCACAGCCTGGCGCCCGACCTCGTGGAAGGCGATGTTCTGCGAGGAATGTCTGGCGCCGGTAGCGATCGGAAGCGCCGAAAAGACGCGCTCCGGATAGCTCGACGCCCATTCGAGCACCTGCATTCCGCCCATCGAGCCGCCGAGGACCGAGAACAGCCTGTCGATGCCGAAATGGTCGATCAGCATCACCTGCGCACGCACCATGTCGCGGATAGTGATGACCGGGAGATCGAGCCCGTAGGGCCGGCCGGTTGCCGGATTGATCGAGGCGGGGCCTGTGGAGCCCAGACAGCCTCCGACGACGTTCGAACAGATGACGAAGAAGCGGTCGGTGTCGATGATCCGGCCTGGACCGATGAGCACGTCCCACCAGCCTGGCTTGCCGGTCACCGGATTGGTGCTGGCGACATGCTGGTCGCCGGTCAGGGCATGACAGACGAGGATCGCGTTCGATCGCGCCTCGTTGAGCGTGCCGTACGTCTTGTAGGCGATCTGGAACGGAGAAAGCACCACCCCTGCGTCGAGCGCCAGCGGCTTGTCGGCGCCGAAGCGCACGACCGGACTCGACGGGTCGTTTGCTTCGTCTCTTTTCCTGCTGGCGCGAACCGCGGCCATTCAAATCCCCTCGGCCGGAACGCTTGCTCAAGGCAGCAAAAAACCGGCATCGCCTTCGCAAAGCCGGTTACAACATGCAAACGGCCCTTTAGCGAATTGTTTAACGTGGCTGCAAGCCGACCGGCCAAATCACCACGGAACGTTGCCAGCTTTTACGACCGGCCGCCCTTTGCGTCAACGGGAAAGCTTTGCTAGAGCAGGCGGCTATTTGGACAGAGAACCAAGCCGATGATTGAGACAACTCGCCCCCAACCGCGAACCGGCGTTATGGACATCGAAGCCTATGTGCCCGGCAAGAGCCCGGCTCATGGTGCGGCGAAGGTCTATAAGCTCTCGTCCAACGAGAACCCGTTCGGCGCGCCGCCGGCGGCGATCGAGGCCGTCCGCCAGGCCGCCGGCCACCTTGATGCGTATCCCGACGGTTCGGCCACCAAACTGCGAGAAGCGATCGCCGAGGTGCACGGGCTCAATCCCGCAAACATTCTTTGCTCGAACGGCTCCGATGAGTTGCTCGGTTTGATCGCGCAGACATACCTGACCGCTGGTGACGAGAGCATTTTCACCGAGCACGGCTTCCTGGTCTACAAGATCCAGACGCTGGCTGCCGGCGGCAAGCCCGTCGTCGTGAAGGAAAGCCAGGAGCGGGCGGATGTAGACGCGATCCTGGCGGCGGTGACAGCCCGTACGCGCCTCGTCTTCATCGCCAATCCCAACAACCCTACCGGCACTTATCTGCCGTTTGAGGAGGTTCGCCGCCTCCATGCCGGCCTGCCGAAGAACGTTATCCTCGTTCTTGATGCTGCCTACGCGGAATATGTTCGCCGTAACGACTACGAATCCGGGATCGAACTGGTCTCGTCGTCGCAGAACGTCGTGATGACGCGGACCTTCTCGAAGATTTTCGGGCTGGCCGGAATCCGCATCGGCTGGATCTATGCGCCCTCACACATCATTGACGCGCTAAATCGCGTGCGCGGGCCATTCAACGTCAACACTGCCGCGATCGAAGCAGGCGCCGCGGCATTGCGTGACCGGGGCCATGTCGAGCGCTCCGTCCTTCACAATGAGCAATGGCTCGCCTGGCTCAGCGCTGAGCTGACCAAGCTCGGTCTCAGGGTCACGCCAAGCGTCGCCAATTTCGTCCTCGTGCATTTTCCGGAAAACGGCGGTCACTCGGCCGAGGCGGCGGACGCCTGGCTTTCCGCCCGCGGCTACATTCTTCGCCGGGTCGCGGCGTATGGCTTCCCCAATGCGCTGCGGCTGACTGTCGGCAGTGAAGAAGCCAATCGCGGCGTTGTCGCCGCTCTCGACGATTTTCTGAAGAGCTGACAAATGTCCGAACCGCTCTTCGAAAAGATCGCCCTGGTCGGCATCGGCCTGATCGGCTCGTCGCTGGCGCGTGTGATCCGGCGAGAACGGTTGGCGAGGCACATCGCCATCGCCACTCGCAGCCCTGAAACGCTCGCGCGGACCGAGGAACTCGGCCTCGGCAATTCCTACGCTATCGATGCCGCGGAGGCGGTAAAGGACGCTGATCTGGTGGTGGTGTCCGTGCCGGTTGGCGCATCCGGCGCCGTTGCCGCAGAGATCGCTCCCGCACTGAAGGCGGGCGCAATCGTCACCGATGTCGGCTCCACCAAACGCTCGGTGATCGCGCAGATGCAGCCGTATTTGCCTGAGAACGTGCATTTCATCCCCGGCCATCCGATCGCCGGTACGGAGAAATCCGGGCCGGATGCCGGTTTCGCCGATCTGTTCGAACATCGCTGGTGCATTTTTACGCCGCTGCCGGGCACTGATCCGGCGGCGCTGGAAAGGTTGTCGGAGTTCTGGCGGCGTTGCGGGTCGAACATCGATACGATGGATGCCGATCATCATGACATGGTGCTCGCCATCGTCTCGCATCTGCCGCACATCATTGCCTACAACATCGTCGGCACGGCCGATGATCTGGAGGCGGTGACGAAATCCGAGGTGATCAAATACTCGGCGTCAGGTTTTCGCGACTTCACCCGCCTTGCCGCTTCCGATCCCACCATGTGGCGGGATGTGTGCCTGTACAACAAGGATGCGATCCTAGAAATGCTGGCGCGGTTCTCGGAAGATCTGGCCTCGCTTCAGCGTGCGATCCGCTGGGGCGATGGAGAGAAATTGTTCGACATGTTTACGCGAACGCGGGCGATTCGCCGCTCGATCATCGAGGCAGGCCAGGAAATCGACGCGCCGGATTTCGGCCGCCAGGCGATCGAGCATCCCGGCGCTGTCCCCGTGCCGAAAAAGTCCTAGCGCAATTCCAGGAAAAGTGGGCACCGGTTTTCGTCCGGAATTGCGCAAGAACAAAGAGTTACGCAATTCCAGAAAAGTGGGCACCGGTTTTTCGTCCGGGATCGCGTAAAAAAAGTCAGAGAGGCGGAATTTCTCCGAGTGGGATAAAGCCAAGCACGGCCCTGCCTTTCGTAATCCTCAACGGCAGCGAGGGCGGCGTTGCCCAAAGCCGCCAGGCCGGCAAAGCCCGCGGTGATTTGACGGCGCGCTTCCGGAAAGGCGTTCGCAAGGGCCGCGGCAACGCCCCTCGGGTCACGCAGCGTAACCATCAAATTGGCGTCGATCAGCCCATCGGCGCCAACCGTAAAGGGACCGCTGAGCGCGATGCCGGTCTCGGGTCCGGTCGACAGGTCGAGGTTGCGGATCGTGCCCGACTGCCCGCGCAAACTCCGCGATCTGGTTCGACCAGCCGCGACGCCGTCCTTCAGCGTCGCGTCGCCGCTGCCGCTCAGCACCGGCAGCGTTCTGCCTGCGACTGCTGCCGGATCGATCTGAAGGTCGGTGAAGCTGCATCGCCCCGTCGAGATCGGCGCCATTCGGTCTTAGATGCCCCTCGGCGCGTCTCGGCGCTGAACAGCGAAACCGGCTCCTCGTCTTCCGGATCGGTCTGGCCGGACAGTCCTTCCCCTTCGATCGAGAGGCGTTCCGGCAGCGGGCCGCGCAATACGTACGCTGGCCCTGAGCTTGTCCCAATCGAGCCAGAGCGGCGGAAGGTCGGATACGGCCGTACGCAAAGGCCCGTCCAGTTCGGTCACGACACGCCATGGCTGGTAGACCTGGGCCGCGCTGCGCAAGCTGCCGGCGGTTATGACGATGTTCCGGCCCGGGTCACCATAACCAACGCTGTCGCAAAAGACGCCGAGGCGAAAAGGAAAGCCACGCACATCGAGGTTTGCGCATTCGGCGGTCACGCCATCGCGATTGAGCGAAGCGATCGACGCCTCGGCTTCCTTCTTGACGCGGTTGGCTACGTAGAACCAGCCGGCGCTGTAGCCGCCGAACAGGAACGATGATGAACAAGCGCCAGCCAGACGAACCGTCGCGTATAACTCGGCTTCGAACTTCACTTGACGACATGCTGAGGCTCTCGTTAACGCTTGGGTCTTGTTCGAGAACCGGAATTCCCCGGAAACCCCGGTTCCGAGGCTTATGGTATCGGCAGCCTGCCGCTCTTTCCCGATCAGGCTTGGCGATATGGGCGATTTTTGGGTTTTTGGCTATGGCTCGCTGATCTGGCGGCCGGGTTTTGCGCATACTCGAGACGCATCGCGCGCGGCTGCACGGCTTTCGCCGCTCGCTCTGCGTCTATTCCTGGGTTCATCGCGGCACGCCGGAGCGGCCCGGCCTCGTGCTCGGCCTCGACCGCGGCGGCTCGTGCATCGGTCTGGCCTTCCGCGTGCCGGGAGAGTTGCGCGACGAGGTGGTCGCCTATCTGCGCGAGCGCGAGCTGGTCACCAATGTCTATCTGGAGCGGATGCTTCCCGTGCGGCTCGACGGCGGCGAGACGGTGCCGGCGCTCTGCTACATCGTCGACCGCACGCATCAGCAGTATGCCGGCAGCCTCGACGAAGCCGAGGCAGCGGCGATCGTGCACAGGCGCGGTCGGCCAGTCCGGCGCCAACGAGGATTATGTGCTGCAACACGGTCGAGCATCTGAAGGCGCTCGGCATTCGCGACCACTGGCTGGAGAAGGTGGCGAAGCTGGTCAAAGCCGACGATGGCTCCTCGCTCAGCCTTTCACGTCAACTCCCAGTTCCTGAGCCTGCTGACCGCCGTCGGCGGCAGAGGCGGCGGGTTCGGCCCGGTGGCGGCTTCGATCAGGAACTCGTCGCAGGCGGCCTCGGTTTCGGCGATCAGCCGGCGCATGAATTCCTCCTTGTCCAGGCCGGGCGGGATCGGCGGCAGGAAGCGCGCCTTGATGGTGCCGGGAAAGCGCAGGAATTTGCGGCGCGGCCAATAGAGCCCGGCGACATGGGCGACCGGCACGACGGGCATGTCGAGCTGCGCATAGAGTTCGACG
Source organism: uncultured Alphaproteobacteria bacterium (assembly GCA_963735385.1). GTDB lineage: Bacteria > Pseudomonadota > Alphaproteobacteria > Rhizobiales > Rhizobiaceae > CAVTKY01. The sequence continues at coordinate 63,456 of CAVTKY010000030.1, forward strand.
ATGCCGTATTTGTAGTTCGGCACGTCGCCCGGCGCGCGTCGTGTGCCCTCCGGATAGATGATCAGCTGGCGGCTGTTGCGCGCCAGCTCCGGCTTGCGTCGCGGCGATCACGCCCTTCAGCGCCTTGGAGCGGCTGCCGCGGTGGACCGGGATCATCCGCATCTTGGCGACGTACCAGCCGAAGAACGGGATCCACATCAGTTCGCGCTTCAGAATGTACAGCGCATCGGGAAGGTACGGAAAGAACGCCATCGCATCCCAGAAGGACTGGTGCTTCGGCGCCAGGATATAGGAGCCCTCCGGCAGGTTCTCCAATCCGGTGATCTCGCTTCTCGTTCCGGCGATCTTCTCCTGCAGCCAAAGACTGGATCGCGCCCAGAATTTCGGCACGAACCAGGCCTTGAGGCGCGGCGCCAGAAAGTAATAGGGCGTCCAGATAATCATCTGGACGATCAGGTTGACATAGAAGGCGACGTTGAACGCCAGCGAGCGGATGATGAGCATGGACGTGCCTGGTGAGAGAATTCGCCGGATTGGTTACACCAAGCAGTCGCGAAAGGAAAACCAGCCTTACGCAGATGATCGGGAAACTAGCCGGCCGCAGCGGGGGCGTTCGACCGACGGTTATCTCTTCGGCGAACGGGCTGAGCGTGCATGATGCCGCGCGCCACCGACGCGAGATATTTGGTGTATTCGGTGAACAGCACGCGCAGCGCAGCTCGGCTTCGTCATCCAGGCGCCGTCGCCGAGCTTGGTGTTGACCACAGGATAGGGCCGCAGGTCGGCCGACCCCATAAGGCGGCCCATTTCAAGCATGCTGCGCGGCATGTGATAATTGTTGGTGACGAGGATGACGCTCTGGTAGGCATGGCTCTCCACCCATTTGGCGCTCTCCTGCGCATTGCCGATCGTGTCCAGCGCGGCGTGATCGATGTCGACACAGCAGGAGAACAGCGTCTTGTCGCCGCCGGTGACGGCCCGCAGGTCGTCGAGGCCGGCTCTCGGATTGACACCGCTGATCAGCAAGCCGCCGGCCCTTGCCGGACTTCAGCAGGTCGAGCGCGGCGTTGAGGCGGGCCTGCCCGCCGGTCAGGACGATGATCGCATCGGCTTTGCCGGGATTCTTGGGCGTCGGCGAGATGGCTGACATGGTCGGCGAACCACACGAAACCGCCGGCGAAAAGCGCCATCGCCAAAGGACGCAGCACGAAGGGATACGGAGCGACGCGCAATCGGTCCAACGCAAGGCAGCGCCGGCGCTCTCACCCGGCGTTCGAACTGCCCAGAATCAGTTCCGGCGGCTCAAGTCCCTTCATGCGCAATGATTACCTCGAATCCTGCGATTGACAGGGATGACGAAGTTCAGTTTGCGATAAATAGCTGGAAACATTCGCCACAAATCGTTACGAACATTAGCATTTCGTGACTTAACCCCCGTCCGGATGGCGCGTGTCGATCTCCGACAGATACGCCACGACCGTTATATGCGACGTGGCGGCGGTCAAGCGCGCGATGACCAGCACGACCAGCGCGACCCCGAGATAGCCCGCCGCGCCGATCGCGAAATTGCCGAACAGCGCGGTCGCCTGGTCTGCCTCCGGGGTTGCCAAGATTCATCGACGACCACAACGAGAAGACGATGAAGACGATGATCGGCGGCGACGCCGCCGGCGGCCGCTCCCTTCATGCCGGTCAGCAGGAAATGCTGCCGGAACTCGGTGCGATGAAGCTCGCCTCGGCGCCGACGAAATGCAGGACCTCGATGATATGGCCGTTGCCGGCCATCGCGCCGCGCGTCGCGAAGACCACCGTCAGCACGGTGGCCGACAGCATCAGCACCAGCACCGCCACGCCTATGGTCACGGTGGTGCGCGCCATCGCCACCAGCCGGTCGACCCAGGTGCGGTGATCGTCAAGCGCAGGCGCTCGGAACTTCCGGCGCGAGCATCGCGCGCATGGCGGCGAAGTCCGGAGGATTGCCTGATCGATGGTGACGATGACGAGGCGGGGCACCGGCAATTCGTCGATATTGAGCCCGGCGCCCAGCCAGGGCTCCAGCAAGCGCGCTGTGGCTTCGCGGTCGACGATGCGCGCTTCCTTGACGCCCGCGAAGCCGCCGGCGATTTTGGCGGCCGTGTTGAGCGCGGCCTCCATGTCGAGCCCGTCGACAGGCTTGATCTGGATCGTCGCTTCGCGAGCGATCTGATTTTCCCAGACCGAAGCAGAGTCGCGGACCAGTGTGACGGCGCCGAGCGTCAGGCAGGACAGGAAGGTCATGATGGCGATGACGAAGACGAGCGCGCGGCCGACGACATTGTGCTCGGGCACGATCGGAGCCGTCTTGCGCTGTTCGCGCTCCTGGCTGCTCGCGCCGGCTTTCGACGCTATGCGTGTCACGTCGCCAAGTTCAGTCATAGATGTCGAGCCTTCCGCCCGCGAGGATCATCCGCCGTGCGTCCACCTGCTCCATCAGGCCGAGATCGTGGGTTGCGATGACGACGGCCGTGCCAAGCCGGTTCAGCTCGATGAAGAGGCGCAGCAGCCGGCGGGCCAAGGGCGGGTCGACATTGCCGGTCGGTTCGTCGGCGAGCAGGATTTCGGGTTGTTCGATGAGGGCGCGGGCAATCGCGGCGCGTTGCTTTTCGCCGCCGGAAAGCACTGGCGGCAGGACATGCATGCGCTCACCGAGTCCGACCCATTTCAGAAGTTCCGTCACGTCGCTCCGGTAGCTCGCCTCCTCACGTCCCCGTACGCGGAGCGGCAGGGCGACATTCTCATAGGTCGTCATGTGGTCGAGCAGCCGAAAGTCCTGAAAGACCACGCCGATGCGCCGCCGGATCATCGGCAGATCCTGACGGGAAATGCGCGAACGGTCCTTGCCGAAGATGGTAATCAGCCCCCGCGTCGGCTTCAGCGACAGAAAGAGAAGCCTCAGCAGCGACGTCTTGCCCGCGCCGGAGGGGCCGCTCAGGAACTGGAAGGAGCGTTCCGGAATATGGAATGAGATGTCGCGGAGGATCTCCGGTCCCAGTCCGTATCTCAAGCCGACATTTTCGAAGCGGATCAATTGCTGCCCTTGTTTCAGGAAATGCTTATTTGCGGCCGTTCTTCGGGCGACCATCCGTCCAGTTGGTTAACCGCCGGTTAATTTTCGCGCGGGATAGCATCCCGTTGGCCCTTCGGCCGTGAAGCATTAACCAATTCGGTTTACCTCTGGAAGCGGAGAGCTTGAAAGGACGATGCGGACGGGATGCCAAACCAGCGCAACGCACGCCCGGTTTCCGGCGAAATCATGACTGCGGACCGGGGCTGTGCGGTTCTGCCGCGTCCAGATCCCTGTTTCGATCTCGTCGATGCCGAATTCGAAACACTCGGCGATAGCGCGGCCGGCAAACCCGAGCGCCGCGCCGTCCCGTCCATGGCGGCGCAGTCCCTCGCGCCCGGCATGGCAATGCTTGGCAAACAACACGTCGAGCGGTCGCCGTTCGGAACAGTCCCAGCCGGCCCGGTCTTCTGGATCACAGGCGTGGCCGCCGCCGCCGTTGCTTTCTGGATATCGGGTGGTCACGTCCTTGTGCGCTAGAGCACGATGATTTGTCTTGGAGCAGTCCTGCGAATCGTCACGTGCTCTAGCTCTTTGATTTTCGCATGATCTTGTCCGAAAACCGCTACGCACTTTTCGGGATCATGCGCCAGTCGAATTTCTTCCTCGCGCTGGTGATGGCGCTCCAACGCGCTACAATCTGGGGACATCGCGCGGCTGCATTGCACCCGGAGAGAGTTTCGCCTTTGCGAGCCGGCTTCCCGCGCTTAAAACCGAGGTGAAATCCGGAGCCGTTTCGTTCGGCAATGAAGATATAGGAAGAGCGCCATGCCTGTTGTTCGCGGCAAGGATATCGAGGTCCTGTTCAGCGCGTCGGCGATTGCCCGGCGCAATCTCGAACTCGCCAAGGAAATCGGCGCGCGCGACTATCATGACCTTTTGGTGATTTCGATCCTCAAGGGCTCGTTCGTCTTTGCCGCCGACCTGATCCGCGCCATGCATGACACAGGCCTCTCGCCTGAGGTCGAGTTCATTTTCATCTCCAGCTACGGCGCTGGCACGACGAGCGGTGAGGTGCGCGTGCTGCGTGACATCGACAATGAGGTGAGCGGAAGGGACGTGCTTCTGATCGATGACATCCTGGAGTCGGGCAAAACCCTGAAATACACGCGCGACCTCATGCTTTCGCGTGGGGCTCGCAGCGTCTCGATCGCCGTGCTCCTCGACAAACACACGCGCCGCCAGACTGAACTCAAGGCCGATTTCGTCGGTTTCGAATGTCCGGATTATTTCGTCGTCGGCTACGGCATGGACGTCGCCCATGCCTTCCGGGAACTGCCCTTCGTCGGCGTCGTCAAGGGAGACGCTTAAAAGGCAACGTCGGTCTCGGCACCGCGTTTGATCAGGCGCACAACCTTCGGCCGATTCAGGGATCGTCAAGATTTGCCCGCCAGTATCCCCGGCATGGCAAAGATCCTGATCGTTGAGGACGACGAGTCCGTTCGCATACTCGCTGCCCGCGCGCTGGAACGCGCCGGGCACGCCATCGAACAGGCAGGCGACGGCGCGGCTGGCCTCGCGCGCATCCGCGCTTCCGGCGGCGGTTTCGATCTGGTCGTTTCGGATATCCGCATGCCGGAGATGGATGGTATCGAGATGGCGAAGGCGGCGGCGTCCATTTATCCCGGCCTGCGCATTATGCTGGTCACGGGCTATGCCGACCAGCGTGAGCGTGCCGAGGACCTCCACGGCGTCATCGTCGACGTGGTGCAAAAGCCCTACACGCTGGCGGAGCTGAAAGAGCGGGTGGGGCGCGCGATCGGCTAACGGTTACCAACAGAATCGGCGACCTCCGGCCGGATCGATCAACTCATACGCGGGTTCTTTGCTTCGATTTCAGGGAAGAAGCCCGGGATGCCGTACCGCTTGCCGAACATCATATCGAACTGCAGAAAACGGAAGTCACGGATAACCGGTTCGAGGTCTCCACGCTTCGTCCAGTTCTCGATCGTTTCGTTGTCCGGCTCGACCAGCATGCTGCGGTCGACGACGCGATAGCGCTCACGAACTTCGCCGAGGAAGCCCGTATAGAAGGGGTGCGTGAACCCTGCCGTCTTCAGCACATGCAATGGCAGGAAGGCCGGGCTGATCGATCCCAGGTTTTTTACCGCACCCTTGCGGTTCGACCAGACGACCAGCGGCGTTTCATGCTGGCGGCTCATTTCGGCAAGCGGACCTTTGCGCGGCGGTACGGGCTCCTTCATGAAGCCAGTCTCCACATAGACAGGCCCGAGCGGCGGCAGATGGTCTCCGAAGAATGCGATAACCGTCGGCCGCTTGCGCTTGGACGCCCAGTCGATCAGCCGTTTCAGGCCCTTGTCGGCATCCGAGGCGCCTTCCGAATACGTTACGATCGATTCCCGCGACCAGGAGCTCGCATTCGTCTCCACAGTATGGGTCGTGTTGGAGTAGCGGTGCGGTTCGTAAGGTCCATGACTCTGCAGGCTTACGGCGAAGAAGAAGAATGGGTCGTGCGTGCTGTCGGCTTGACGGATGATCTCTTCCGTCAGTGCGGCGTCCGAGGCCAGCGGACCGCGCTTCTCCAACGGCGGCAGGTCTTCCTCGGAAAGGAATTTGTCGAAGCCGAATGCGTCATAGACGGCGCCTCGGTTCCAGAACCATTTCGTGAAGGGATGGATCGCGCGGGTCTGATAGCCTTCCTGGTTCAGGAATGTCGCGAGCGACGGAATCTTGTCGCGGACATACTGTTGGTAGGGAATGCTGCCATAGGGCAGGAATGCGTTGGAGAAGCCGGTCAGGGCCTCGAATTCGACATTCGCCGTCATCCCGCCGAACTCCGGCGAGAACACATGGCCGGAACGGATCTTGCGCACATTCTCGATCGGGTCGGGCGTGATCTTCACACCCGGCAGTTTTGCCGGATCCCAGAAGGATTCGCTCATCACGATAATGATGTCGGGCTTTTCCGCCGGAGCCGTGGCGATGCCGGTCGGCGTCCGGATTGATTGAATCGCATCGGCCGAATAGCCTTGGGGAGCGGAGACATTCGCCATGGGCAGATTCAGCGCGAAGGCGAAGGTGAAACCGTTGAATGCGTAGTTCTCCCTCTGGTCCCACATCATCGGCACAATCTGCAGACGATCGCGGGCCCATGAAAAACTCCCATAGTCCATGATCGAGACAAAGAAGGCCAAGACCGGAACGGCAAGGAGAAGCCGCAGCCCGCGTTCACGCCACGAAAGGGCAGGGGAGCGGCGGCGCCAGAAAAGCCACGCGGCTATCAGCACAGCGGCTGCCGTCAGCGCTCCTGCGACGATGGCCACGGCGGTCCATGGGCGCCCTCGCACCAGGAGCGGGAGCAGTTCGACAATTTGAGCGCCGTAGAGAAAGTCGGTCGGATAGAGCGGATCGCCGAGATAATAGGCCTTTTGCTTGCTGATGAAGGCGACCATGAGCACGACCGGCGCCGTCACCAGTAGCGCGAGGTGAGCGCGGCCAAGAAGCGCGTCGAGACAGGTCAGCAGCAGCGCAAAGAAGGCGATCGTCGTCCAGCCCGGCCGCAGCGGCTCGCGCAGGAAGCTGAGTGTGCTCTCGAAAGAACCTCGCGCAATTGTCTCCACCGCAATGACCAGCACCGCCGAAATCAAAAGCGAGATCGTCAATGAGCTCGCCAGTCCCAGGCCCAATGGCAAGCGGCTTGACGTTCCATGGGCTTCGCCGTCCGATCCCTTCTGCTCGGCGGATACGGTCTTTGCAACGATTCGCGCCACGGCGGTCTCCAACTCCAACAACTGTCACGCATCTGTCACTGAACCGTCACAGAAGGTAGCGGAGCGCGTTAGAAAGGGAAGAGATAGGCTGATTTGAGGCAATTTCGCCGGCAAACAAGAAAACTGTCTGCTTTTTCAACAACACTTTTGATTTCAGCACGTTACGGATCACGACCGCAGCGGTTTCCGGACATTTTTTGCCAACGGGAGGCCCTTTCGCGTCCGCCTGCCTGCCAATTTCTATCTGTCACAAAAATGTCCGCGCCATTGGCCCTTAAAGCGCGACGGTCGGGAGAATGTGATGCGCATCTGCAACATGCTCGGCGGATAGATTGCCGCCGTCTGGCAATTCCGGGCATCCGTGTTGCAGGGTCATTTTGATTTAGCTAGCTTCCGCGTCTTCTCGGGGGGCTTGGAGAGGGGACCGGGATTTGCACGCGATTGGTGCCGGAGGCACGTTCCAGCCGGTCTGCATCGGCAGTGCGCCCACAAAAAGCTTCTCCGCCCACTCTGCCCCCGCGCGAGAGCCGCAGCGCTGGAACCCCGGTACTATCCGGCATGCGAAAGCTGGGCTCCTCGCAAGTTCATCGTTCGTTGCTCTTGCCGCTCTTTTGCTGTCTTTCACCAGCCCTTCCCAGGCCGGATGCACGGGGGACCTGCCGCCGACGCAATAACAGAGACGACATGGTCACCTGCACGGACGCCTCACCAAACCCGTATCCCGCGCCGACTTCGCTGGAGAATGGCGAGGATACGATCAACCTGAACAGCGGTACAGAGAACGGGTCGATCTCGGGAGGCGGCGGAGCAGACACCTTCAATCTGAACGGCGCGACCGTAAACGGGACACTCGTCAGGCGGCGAGGCCAGCACGGATTTCCTTGACCTTCCTTTAGGACAGCCACAGCCAAACCACATTGACAGATTCAATCTGACCGCCGGGACCATCAACGCGCCTGCGGACACAAGCGATGCCATTGTGGCGGAACGGGGCGATGACCTCATAGTAATCGGGGGAGTTACCATCAACGGCAACGTGTCAGGTGGCCGAGGCGCGGATCAGATCACCATGACGGGCGGAACCATCAATGGCTCGATCAATGGCGAAGGCACTCCGGGCGCGACAGGCGCCGGGCCCAGCGACGAGGATACAATCGTTCTCGAAGGCGGTACCGTCAACGGCGACGTTTCAGGCAATCTGGAGAACGATAGCATCACTCTTTCCGGAGCAACCGTGGTCGGCGCGGTCAGCGGGAATGAAGGCAATGACGCTATTCTTTGGAGCGCCGGGTTCGCTGGCGCAATCAACGGCAACGACGGAACCGATCTGGCTACCTTTCTCAACCTGACTCCGGCGAACCTAACGCCGGGCGTCCTTGTCGACGGAGGGTTAGGCCTAAACGATCGTCTCGTCTGGAACAACACGTCGGGCGGTGTTGTCGGTCGCTATGTCAACTGGGAGCTTTTCGAGCTTACCAACGCATCGCAGCTGACATTTTCGAGCACGTTGACCCTTGGCGATTCGGGAACCGGCACCGGCACCCTCTCGGTCGACCCCACCAGCACTGTATTTGCAGGCAACGGTGCGCACTCGATTGAGCCGTTCGATCCCGGCCAGTTGGTCGCAGTCAACAACGCGGGCACCATCGATCTTACCAACGGCCCGGTGTTGGATACCGACAGCCTCCGCATCGTCGGCAACTATGTTGGGACTACTGGCCGAATATTATTCGACACGTTTCTTCGCTCCGATGGATCGCCCTCGGATTTGCTGATCATAGATCGAGGAAACGCGAGCGGTTCAACTACTCTTTCCTTTACAGATAGCGGCGGCCTGGGAGCCCAGACCACCGGCGACGGCATACTCGTTGTCGACGCGGTCAGTGGCGGCACAACCGACGTGGGAACATTTACCGGATTTGCTGCTGCCGGACCGTTTGAATACCTTCTGTATCGCGGGAACGTTGACGGTACCCTGCCGGACAATTGGTATCTGCGCTCGGAGCTTGATTGCGACATTGAGGGCGCCCCTACGCCTCCCTGCCCATCGCCGCCGTCACCACCTTCGCCCCTCGCCGCCGTCACCACCTTCGCCCCCATCACCGCCGTCGCCACCTTCTCCGCCATCACCGCCGTCACCGCCGTCGCCGCCATCGCCACCGTCACCGCCATCACCACCGTCACCCCCATCACCCCCATCACCCCCATCACCACCGTCACCCCCATCGCCACCATCTCCGCCCTCACCGCCGTCGCCGCCATCGCCACCTGGACCGCCGCCTGTGCCGCTCTTCCGCCGGGAGGTCTCACTCTATGCGGCAATGCCCGGCATGGCCGCCATCTACGGCCGCCAGGTGCTTGGTACTCTGGACGAGCGCACTGGCCGGCAGAAGGAGCCGCTGGCTGAGGGCGACGCCGATCCGGATGCCGTCTCGCGCGGCGCGTGGGGCCGATTGATCGGCTTTTCCGGCCATCGGGACGGCCATCCGCTTGGCATCTATGGCGGCGGTCCCGAGTTTGATTATACTTTCGGCGCGTTGCAGGTCGGGCTCGACCTTTACAGCAAGGAATATGCGAATGGGCAGCGCGATAATGCCGGCCTCTATCTGGCAGTCGGGCGAGGCGAACTCGATGTCGAGCACAATCTCTTCGGGCGCTTCACCTTCAAGGCTGGCGAGGACAGTTTCGACGCGGTGAGCCTCGGCGGCTACTGGACCCGCTTCGGGGCCAGTGGCTGGTATCTCGACGGTGTCGTTCAGGCGACCTGGTACGATATGGAAATGACGGCCCGGCGCGGCCTGCGCGAGGGTGAGACCGACGCCTTCGGCGTCGCCACTTCGCTCGAGGGCGGCTATCCATTCGACCTCGGAGACGGCTGGCTGCTCGAGCCGCAGGCGCAACTCGTCTACCAGGCGATTAATGTCAACGAATTCAACGACGGGGCCGCCGACGTCCGCTTCGATGACGAGGATTCGCTGGCCGGGCGCATCGGCGCCAAGCTGTCGCGTTCATGGGCTGCCGGCGACGAAAACGCCAGCAGTGGCGGCGCACCGCCGCGGGAGTTCACGCTCTGGGGCCGCGCCGATGTCTGGCACGAATTCCTTGGCGATCCGGTCACGGAGTTTTCCTCGGCCATCGGGTTCATTCCCTTCACCACCGACCTCGGCGGCAGCTGGGGCAGGCTTGGCATCGGCGGCGCTTTGGAATTGTCCGAGAGCACCACGCTCTACGGCAACATCAACCACGAGCATGCCTTTGACGGCGACGCCTATGCCTGGGACGGAAAGATCGGCCTCAAGGTAAAATGGTGACTGCGCGTTTTGACAGGCTGGTCCGCACAGTCAGCTTGTGGTTTCCTCTCTCCACGGTCCTTGGGCGGTGCGCCAGGCCGCCAGCGGAAGCGATGAGCGATGACGGCAATGGAAGACAGCGGTTCTGAGGTTCGCCTTGGCAAGGCAGCCGGCTTCGACGATGTGCCGAGCTTGACATGTTATCCGGTTGAGCCGGACGCGCCAGCGATCGAGCCGGCCCGCGCGGCGCGTGACTGGATGGACAGGACAGACCAGCGCTTTGCCTACCGCTGCATTCCGCTGTCCATCGCCAATGCGAGTGGTTGGGAGATCCTGTCGCCGGCTGAATTTCAGGTGACGTGGACGGGCGGCGATTCTCGGACCAGCATGTCGATCCGGGCAAAGGATGATCGCGCGCGGGTCGAGCGTTTCGCCGCCTCGCATTTCGGCCATGGCGTGCTGACGTTTCACACCGGCTATCTTTTTCGCACCAGTCCGGGATGGGCGCTTTGGGTCCGCGGCTCGCCAAACACCGCGAAGCGCAACTTGGCGCCGCTCGATGGACTTGTTGAAACCGACTGGCTGGATTTCCCGTTCACCATGAACTGGCGTTTCACCCGGCCGGCGACGGTTCAATTCGAAAAGGGCGAGCCCTTCTGCTTCATCACGCCGGTACCGCATGCGCTGCTTGACCAGGTGCAGCCGGAAATCCGGTCCCTGGACGAGAACCCCGCTCTGAAAGCGGCGTATGAGGCGCGCGCGAGGGACCGTGCCGATTTCAACAGCAGACTTGCCGCCGGTGACCCCGACGCTGTCACACAGGGCTGGCAGCGTCACTACGTGCGCGGCGAGCACGCCTCGGGCCGAACGGAAGGCTTCCATCTCTCGAAGCGAAAGCTGCGCGCCGTCCGCCGGAAATTGTGACAGCGTGGGCTTCGCCTACTTCAATTCCAGCAGGCGCTCCAGATATTCCTTTTCCAGAACAGGGCTCAGCGCATTGCCAAGGCGCTTGCGGATCGCATCGAGGATCTGGCGCGCGCGCTGCACGTCGATTTCGTCCGGCACTTTGGTTGTATTGCCGAAGTCGGGGCCTTGTGTGGCGCGGGGCCTGCCAAGAGGATCGCGGTCGGAATTCGACTGGCGTCCGCCCTGTTCGCTGCCGCCCTGGTCGCCCTGCATCGCCTGCTGCATTTGCTGCATCATGTCCTGCGCGCTGCGGCGGAGCGCTTCCAGCGCGCGTCCCTGCTCGCCCACGGCGCGTTCGCCCTGCGCGTCGCCCAGCGCCTTGCCAGCCTCGCCCATCGCTTCGCCGGCCTCGCCGAAGCCCTCACCGGGCTCGATGCCGAGGCCCTCCAAGCCCTTCATCAGGTCTCCCAGATCGCCGCGTAACTTGCCCTGTCCTTCCTGAAGTTGCTTGAGCGCCTCGGCAAACTCCTCCGGCGTCATAGGCTTCCCCTGCCGTCCTTCGCCCGGCTGCTGGCCTTCCTGACCTTGCTGGCCCTCTTCGCCGCGCTGGCGCTGCCCGCGCTGCATCTGGTCCATGCGGAAGGTCTCGTTCATCATTTCCTGCTGACGACGCATGATCTCGCCCAGCTTGTCCATCTGCTCGCGCATTTCGCTGTGCTGGCCGTCGCGGCCCTGCTGGCCTTGCTGCGGTCGGGCCATCCGCAGATTGTTCATCATCTCTTCGAGCTGCGACAACAGCTCCTGCGCCTGATCGCGTGAACCAGACTTCGCAAGGTTCTCGATCTGATCGAGCATGCGCTGCAAGTCGCTTTCGCGCAGCATTTCGGCGTTTGGAGGCGTTTCCATTGACATATTCGGGTTCTGCTGCGCGCGCTCGGCGAATTCGCGCAGGAACTCGTTCATGGCCTCGCGAAGCTCCTTCATGAGCTTGTCGATTTCCGCATCGCTTGCGTTGCTCTCAAGCGCCTGCTTCAAGGCTTCCTGCGCCTGGCGCAGCCTCTTTTCGGCTGCGGAAAGATCTCCGTCCTCTATCCCCAGCGCAATTTCCCAAAGATAGGACACGACGTCGCGTAGCGCATTTTCGTTAGCGGACATTTTCAGGCGGGTGCGGGCGCTCATGATCGCCAGATAGTGCGACATGTTGTCGAACGTATCCTCAGGACGCAGCGTTATCGCGTCCATGAGATCGAGCACGCGCGCCTTTTGGTTCGCGTCGAGCGCCAGAATCGTGCGCTGTTCGACGATCGCTTTGGCGAGGGGATTGGAGAAGGGCCGCTGCGGCAGCGTAAAGTTCTTCGTCTCGCTCTGCGCTTGGTGTCCGGCATCGTCGGTCGCCTTGAGGGTCAATTTCACTTTGCTTCCGGCCCAGGAATGTTCCGTCAGATCGCGCGACGCCTTGGCGGTTGCGTCCTGCTGCCCGCGACGCGGAAGGGACAGCGGCATTTCCGGCGCGCCATAAAGCGGCCTCGCGCCGGGCAATTGCTCCTCGTCAAGCACAAACACGGCCTGCGCCGAGACCGCGCCGTAGTCATCCTTGATCTCGTAGTGTAGTTCGAGCGTGCCGTTTACCGCCGATTTTGGCTCCTCTGTAAAACGGATGACCGGCGCCTTGTCCGGCGTCACGGCAAACGACCATTTCGCCAGTTCCTGTTCGCCCGATCTCAGCGCGAGCACGCCATCGACATCGAGCTTGCCGGCGAATTGCCGCACCGCCATGCTGACAGCCGGTTTTGTTTCAGCGGCTGGCGGGGCGGTCGGCGCCAGGTCGCGTGCCTTGCCGCTGGAATCGGTGAAGCCGAGCATTTCCTCGCCGGAGCCGCCGGTGACCCGCAACGCGACATCGCTGCCTTCCGGTACCGTATAGAGAGGCGCTGCCTGGCTGGCGTCGGCGGTCAGGAATATGGGTGCCTTGCCAGTATAGGCCGGCGGGGTTACCCAGGCGTCGATGCGCGGCGGGATCACGTCGCGCGCCGCATGGGCGCGGAACGCGTCTGTGACGCGGCCTCCCAGAGGTCCAAGCGAAAAGGCGAAAGCGGTCACGAAGAGCAGGGCGACGGCGGCGCGCAAAGCCCAAGGGTCGCGTTCCGGAACCGTCGTGCGCGGCAGATCCCCCTTCACTTGAGCGAGCTTTTCGGCCATGCGCCGCTGATGTTCGCGCCAGAGCGCTCGGCTGAAATCGTCATCCTTCCCGGTCAGCCGGTCGGTCTGGACCTGCACGGGCGTGTGCATCAGTTCATTGGCGCGCTCGATGCGGCGATCTATTTCGGCAGAATCCGGACGGCGGAAAAACCGCAACGGATAGAGCGCGGCAATTGCGGCGGCAGCAAACAGAACAGCCAGGATCAATCGCGCCGCGTCCGGCAGGATGCGGAACAGGCCCAGCCAGGACAGGCTAACGAAAAGGCTGACGATCACGATCGACGGAAGCATCAGCGGCCAGAGCCGCTCCAGCGTCATCGTGGCTCGGACCGCGAGGCGCGTACGCTTCAGACGTGCCGCAAATCCTCGACCGGTTTCAACGATAGGCGTTTCTGTCATCGGCCCTTCCAGGCTCGTGGACGGCGCTGGATGGCGCCATCGCATCCGGAAAGGATACCAGCAAACACGGCAAAGGCGAGACGGGTTCGCAAAAACGTGAACAGGCAATGGCGCAGGGATGGCCGCCCGTGCCACGCGGATGGCGTCTATTGCGTCCCGGAACGCCAAGAATTTACATCCGGCTCGACGACACAAACCCAGCCGAAACTCCTGTTCGAAGCATGGCGTCCGTGTTTTCTATGGGTGGATCAGACCCCAATTCGGTCTGATCCGTTGGTGCTAGTGGAACGAATTTGACATTGGCATCCCATTTGACATCACGCGTCCATTGCGAATGTCAAATTCAAAGTTCCACTAGAATCATATGGCCTGTATCGATGGGATGCGAATGTTAGAATCGGACCACTAGAGCCAGTCCGGCAACGAATCCATGCTGATCAGGTCATCATAGGTCGGGCGCGGGCGAACGACGTGGAAATCCGCCCCGCTTACCAGCACTTCCGGCACCAACAATCGCGTATTGTAGGTGCCGGCCTGCACCGCTCCGTATGCGCCGGCCGTGCTGATCGCGATCAGGTCGCCCGACTTCATCCTCGGCAGGTCACGGTCGAGGCCGACATAGTCGCCGGTCTCGCACACCGGGCCGACGACATCGACGAGCAGGCGCGGCGCATCCACGGGCGACTGCACGACGGGCCGGATCGCATGGAAAGCATCATAAAGCGTCGGCCTGATCAGATCGTTCATTGCGGCATCGACGATCAGGAAGTTCTTGGCGTCGCCTTCCTTGAGATAGATCACCTCGGAGACCAGGATGCCTGCGTTGCCAACGATCAGCCGGCCGGGTTCGAAGATCACCTTCAGGCCCAGCGGCGCGACATGCTTGTGGACGATCCGGGCATAATCATCGGGCAACGGCGGAGGATCATTGTCGAATCGGTACGGAACGCCCAGCCCGCCGCCCAGATCGATGTGCTCGATGGCGTGACCATCAGCCTTCAGGGTTCCGGCCAGTTCAGCAAGCAGCGCGAACGCGTCGTCGAAGGGCTGCAAATCCGTGATCTGGCTGCCGATATGGGTGTCTATGCCAACAGCTCGGATGCCCGGCAATGCCGCCGCTCGACGATAGACGGAACGCGCGTGCTGCCACGGAATGCCGAACTTGTTTTCCGCCATCCCGGTCGAAATCTTTCTATGTGTCTTGGCGTCGACGTCCGGATTGATGCGCAGCGAAACCGGTGCGGTCTTCCCTGCGGCAACCGCACGCGTGGAAAGAAGTTCCAATTCCGGTTCGGACTCGACGTTGAAGCAATGGATGCCGGCGCTGAGCGCGAAATCCATTTCCCGCGCTGTCTTGCCGACACCCGAGAACACAATCTTGCCGGCGGGAATGCCTGCCGCCAGCGCGCGGCGCAGTTCGCCTTCCGAGACGACGTCGGCCCCGGCGCCAAGCTTCGCCAGCGTGCGCAGAACAGCCTGGTTCGAATTTGCCTTCATGGCGTAGCAGACCATGGCTTCGAGCGACGCGAACGCCTCGGCAAAAACTTTGAAGTGACGGGTTAGCGTGGCGGTGGAATAACAGTAGAAAGGCGTGCCGATAGCCGCAGCAATCTCCGGCAGAGCCACGTCCTCGGCATGCAACACGCCGTTGCGATAGTCGAAATGGTTCACGGAAGTCTTCCGGTTCGAATGGGAATGGAGCTCCTTCGCGCCCCCCTCTGTCCTGCCGGACATCTCCCCCGCAAGGGGGGAGATTGGCCCTCAGAGAGGTCTTCGCCAAACTTTAACGCTCCAGAAGGGGGCGCTGGACGTGGTGATGGCTGATCTCCCCCCTTGCGGGGGAGATGTCCGGCAGGACAGAGGGGGGCAACGTAGAGCACCGCGGGTCCCGAAATCTCAGTCGATCAGGCCGTCGAGGATAAACCGTCGGTCCTTTACTGGAGGCGTCGGTTCCGGCGGGAGGGGCTGCTTGGCCTTTTCAGCGTCCTTGCGCGCCTGGACAGCTGCTTCATAAGGCGTATCCAGCCCCGATTTGCGGCCGCAGCCGGCCGTGACGGCGATTGCCAGAAGCAAAAGGCCAAGGAAAATTCTGCCGGTCATCCGTCCACCCATCCGCGAAGTCTTTGCCCGCTTGTAGCGCATGTACCGGAAAAGTGGGAACTGGTTTCAAAAAAGAAATGCGTAACAACCGGCCCAGTCTTGCGCCCGTTCATCGCTTGGTCCGTCGGTTGCACTGAACCGCCAGACCTTCCGCGTCCTGGCCGTCACGGCGCGCGTCTTACATCACGCTTTGGCCAGCCGCTTTCTCCAGTAGCGGATCTGCCGGCGCACTTCCTGCGGCGAGGTGCCCCCGAACGAGGTCCGGCTCTTCACCGAATTCGCGACCGACAGCACCGAAAACACATCGTCCGTGATTGCCGGATGAAGCTTTTGCAATTCCTCCAGCGGCAGTTTTTCCAGCCCGACCCGGCTTGCCTCGGCAAGAGCCACAGCGCGACCTGTAACATGATGCGCCTCGCGGAACGGCAGGCCGGCCTCGCGAACGAGCCAGTCGGCGAGGTCGGTCGCCGTCGCATAGCCGGAGCCGGCGGCCTTCTTCATTGCGCTCTCGTTTACCGTCATGTCCGAAATCATTCCGGTCATGGCCGCGATCATCAGTTCCAGCGTCTCGGCCGCATCGAACACCGCTTCCTTGTCTTCCTGCATGTCCTTGGAATAGGTGAGCGGCAAGCCCTTCATCACCGTCAGAAGCCCAATGAGATGGCCGTTTACCCGGCCTGTCTTGGCGCGGATCAGTTCGGCGGCATCGGGGTTCTTCTTCTGCGGCATGATGGAGGAGCCGGTTGAGTAGGAATCCGACAGCCGCACGAAGGAAAATTGCGGTGTCGACCAGATCACGATCTCTTCGGCCAGCCGCGACAGATGCGTGGCGCAAATCGCCGCCATCGACAGGAACTCCAGCGCGAAGTCGCGGTCGGAAACGCTGTCCAGCGAGTTGCGGGTCGGCTCGCGGAAGCCAAGTGCTGCCGCCGTCCTATGGCGGTCGATCGGAAAGCTGGTGCCAGCCAGCGCCGCGGCCCCGAGCGGGCATTCATCCATCCGCTCGCTGGCGTCGCGAACGCGGGAAAGGTCGCGCCCGAACATCTCCACATAGGCCATGCAATGATGCCCGAAGGTCACCGGCTGCGCGGTCTGCAGATGGGTGAAGCCGGGCATCACGGTGGCCGCATGTTCTTCGGCCTTGTCGAGGAAGACCGCGATCAGGCCCTTCAGCGCCTCGGCTGTCTTCAGGAATTCTTCCTTCACCCACAGCCGGAAGTCGACGGCCACCTGGTCGTTGCGGGAGCGCGCGGTATGCAAGCGCCCCGCAGCCGGCCCGATCAATTCGGCAAGCCGCGATTCCACATTCATGTGGATGTCTTCGAGCCGTGTCGAGAACGTGAATTTCCCGGCTTCGATCTCCGCGCGGACAGTTTTCAGACCCTCGGCGATCGCCTTTTCGTCGGCCGCCGAAATGATGCCTTTTTCCGCCAGCATCTCGCTACGCGCGATCGAACCGGCGATGTCCTGCGCATAGAGCTTCTGGTCGAAGCCGATTGAGGCGTTGATTGCCTCCATGACGGCGGAAGGCCCCGAGGCAAAACGTCCACCCCACATCGCGTTGCTGGCCTTCTTGTCGCTCATCGTGATATCCGGATGCTGGAGTTGGCAAATGGCAGACGGCAGAATTCTTTCCGGCCCCGAGGCTCATTCTTCTGGCCGTGCTCGCCGGCGTGGCAGCCGGCGCGGTCGCGGTATATGTCAGCGGCCCCCGGTCTGGCAACAAGCTGCGGGCATCGCGAAACGGCCGCCCCGGCGGAAGTCAGCGCAACCGAGGTGGCCGCGTGCCAAGACAAGGCGGAGAAGGCAAGGGCGGTAGGAGAAGCGGCTGCCGGCGAGGTCGCGGCCATGCTGCCGGCCGATCTGGCCCCGATCGTTAATGACTCTTACCTTCAACGGCCCGGACAGCAAGCCGATGACGCTCGCCGATCTCTCCGGCAAGACCCTGCTCGTCAACCTCTGGGCGACCTGGTGCGCGCCATGCCGTGCCGAGATGCCGGCGCTGAATGCGCTTCGAGAGAGGCCGGAGGGGAGAATTTCGAGGTCGTCGCCGTCAACGTCGATACCGGTGACGACGTGAAGCCGAAGAAGTTTCTCGCCGAGACCAAGGTGGACAGCCTCGCTTTCTACCGGGAGAATACGCTCGCTCTGTTCGAGGATCTGCAGAAGCGCGGCCTCGTCGCTCGGCCTACCGGTGACGCTGCTTGTCGATCGCGGACGGTTGCCTGCTCGCGCATATGAACGGCCCCGCCGAGTGGGGCTAGCGACGATGCGAAGGCGCTGGTGGCGAAGGCAGTGAACGCGGCGTACTGACGCTACCGAACACCGCACCACAGCCTTTCGGATAGCAAGGACTTTCACCACTGGCGACGCCGCCCTGCTCACGGTATTGTCAGACAAAAGACACCGTCACAGTGAAGGCCTCGAGAGACTTCCGCGCAGTGTCGGCCAGGGTGCACCGACACCGGGGTGGTTCTTATTCGGCGCCGCCAGCGGGGCAGGCAATGACCGTATCGTCGCAGGGTACGACCGGGTTAAGCGCGAGCGAACCGCCGCCCGAGCTGGACTACCGGAACATCGTCCGTCTTGAGGGCGTGCAAAAATTCTTCGGCGCCATCCAGGCGCTCCGCAACATCGATTTCTCGGTCGGCAGGAACGAAATCGTCGGATTGATCGGCGACAATGGCGCTGGAAAATCCACGCTTATCAAGGTGCTGACCGGCGTCCTTGCGCCAACGGCAGGGCGAATCTTCGTCCGCGATCAGGAGCTTAACCTTTCGGACTATTCCGTGCGCATGGCGCATGACCTCTCCATCGAAACGGTCTACCAGGACAGGTCACTCGCCGAGAAACAGCCGCTCTGGCGGAACTTCTTCGTCGGGCGCCAGATTACCAACCGCTTCGGCTTCATCGATATCCGCCGCGAGAAGGAGATCGCCGAGCAAATCCTCAGGCATGCAATCGGCTTTCGCGGCGTTGGCATCACGGTCGACTCTACTGTCGCCAATCTTTCCGGCGGTGAGCGGCAGGGCATCGCGATCGGCCGGGCGATGCACGACAACGCCGACCTCATCGTGCTCGACGAACCGACGGCCGCACTTGCCGTGGCCGAAGCGCGAAAGGTTCTCGATTTCGTCCGGCGCATCAAGGCATCCGGCCGCGCGTGCATCTTATCGAGCACAATCTCGCCCATGTGCATGAAGTGGCGGACCGGCTTGTGATCCTTGATCGCGGTACAGTCGTCGCGGAGGTTCAGCCCAAGGACATGTCCGTCACGGAACTGACGGAATACCTCATTCAACTGCAGCATAACGGTGTCAAGAGACGCCATGGCCGGACCACAGCCGTCCTCTTCGCGCCTGCTCCAGCGGTTTGAAGGCCTGCCGATCATCCTGGTCTTTGCCTTGCTGATTGCGCTCTTCATGTACACCGCGCCGCAGGTTTTCCTGCAGCCCTTCATCTACACGACATTCCTCTCGACACTGCCGCCGCTCATCCTTCTGGCGGCCGGGCTGACCTTTGTGATCGGGGCGGGCGAGATCGATCTTTCCTTCCCGGCGATCATCGCCTTTTCCGGCTTCGTCTTCGCCATTCTTTTCAAGGAATACGATCTCGGCTGGCTCGCCGCTGTCGCTGCCTTTGCGTCTGGACTGGTCGTCGGGCTGCTGAACGGCATCCTGGTTGCGAGAGATCGGCATTCCGTCCTTCATGGCGACGCTGGCCACGCAATTCTTCTGGGCGGGCATGGCGACGGTGCTGTCGGGCGGCAAGTCTTATGCGCTGCGCGGCGCCGAGCAGAGTTCGGTCTGGCACGGGATCGTCGGCCGACCCTTTGCCGGGTCGGAGACCATTTGGATCGCCCAGCTGCCGATCCAGTCGCTGTGGACCACGATCATCGTCGTCCTGCTGTGGTTCATCCTGAACCGCCACCGCTTCGGCGAGCACGTGCTTTTCATCGGCGATTCCAATGCGGTTTCGCGCGTCGTCGGCATCGACGTGGAACGCGAGAAGATCAAGATCTTCATGCTGATGGGTGGGCTCGCGGCGATCGCGGCCATCATGCTGACGCTGGAAAACAAGAACTATTTCGGAAATCAGGGCCAGGGCTATCTGCTGACCGCTATTGCCTCTGTGCTGATCGGTGGAACGTCGATCTTCGGCGGACGTGCAACCATCATCGGCACGGTCTTCGGCTGCTTCATCATCGGCATGGTCGAGGCCGGCCTGGTCGCGTCCGGACTGACCGGCGCCTGGGTCAGGACGGTCCAGGGCATGATCTTCCTGATCGCGATCATCTTTTACCTTTACGTCGACGAGCCGCAGCGGCGAAGCGCCTTTCTCGCCCGCATGCGGCCATCGAAAGCCTTTGGCCGTGTGCGGGCGGCCGAATAGCGGGTGGGGGCCCAAAAAGTCACCGCACTCACTTGACCAAGGGAGGAACCGAAATGACACCGACAAAAACTTTGCTTGCAGGGGTGATGGCGGGATCGTTGCTGGCGGGCGCCGCAACGGCCGCGCCGATCGGTGAAGGCATCGTCATGTATATGCAGATGGGCGGGACCGCCGGCGACGGCGCTACGCTCGCGCGGCAGACCGGCGCTGCACAGGCGGCCGAAGCGCTTGGCGTCGAACTCAAGGAGCAGTTCTCGCAACGGGCGCCGGAAACCATGATCAACCAGTTCAAGGAGGCAGTGGCCGCCAAGCCGAACTGCATCGAAATCATGGGTCATCCGGGCAGTGCCGCCTTCCGCGACCTCGTCAAGGGAGCCGTCGATCAGGGCATCGCGGTGACGATCGGCAATTCACCTATGACAGATCTCCAGGCCGATTTCGGCCCCAAAGGCACCGGCTATGCCGGCGTCGACCTTTATGCGGGCGGCACGCTCACTGCCGAGGCCATGCTTGCCAAGGGACTGAAGTCCGGCGACGAAGCCATGGTCTACGGCGTATTCAGCCAGGCCGAGCGTGGCCAGTCGGAGAAAGGACTGGCCGATACGCTCGAAAAGGCGGGCCTGAAAGTCGACCGTCTGGAGATCACCCAGGAGGTTAACAGCGACGTCTCGCTGGGCGTCCCGGTTCTCGTCTCCTACATCCAGGCGCACCCCAATCTGAAGGCGATCGGCACGCAGCATGGCAGTGTTACCGGCAGCCTGGCGGAAGTGTTGCAGAAGGCCGGCAAGAAGCCCGGCGAGATTGTCGTCGGCGGCATCGACCTCGCTCCGGCGACCATAGACGGGCTGAAATCCGGCTATGTGTCGGCGACGCTCGACCAGCTTCTCTATCTGCAGGGGTTCATCCCCGTCCTGCAGTGCGTCATGACCGCCAAATACAAGATGCCCGGTCTTTCGCTCAACACGGGCGCGGACGGTAACGCCGGAGTCGATCGACTCCCTCGTCAAACTGATCGAAGACGGTATCCGGTAGAGGCGCCATGCTGACAGGCGACTGCGCTGCCAGTCGCCTGCTCCGTCAAATCCTGATAGGCGTGCCCGCTTTTCGCGGGGCGCGGCGAGGACGATGCAAGTGAACTCTGCTCACTGCTTGGACACGGTGATGACGAGCGCCGGCATATCGAAAACGACATCTCCACTGCTTGCCACGAAAGGCGCGAGCATTCGCCCCGATTCTGTCAGCAACCGCTTGAACTGGTCGTCGTCCAACAGTCCGCCAAGCGTCCATATGCAGGCTCTTTCGGTGGAGATCATCGACTCGATCGAGGCAAAACGAACCGTTCCCTGTCGACTTATGACGTGCCCACCCTCAATGTCTGCTTCTTTGCACAAATGGCGGAGAGTTCTCGGCATTGCCAAGTACGAACGGGGCGCGGAACGCATCGGCCACCGCGCTGCCGAACAGCCGCTGCAGCAGGTCCGCCAACACGGCATAGCCCGGGGAGTGGTCAAGCGCACCGCAGACCGCGACTGCGAGACGGCCGCCGGGCTTGAGCACGCGCATCATTTCCCGCAAACCCTTGGCGCGGTCCTCGAAGAACATCAGCGCGAACTGGCTGACCGCCGCGTCGAAGCTTTCGTCCAAGAATGGAATGTCCTCGGCACGTCCGGCCCGCCAGGCGATCCGCGACGTCTTGGAGCGGGCAACGCCGAGCATATCGGGATTGGGATCCAGCCCGACGACCTTTCCCTCGGCGCCCACAAGGTCGAGTGCGGCAAGCGCAAGCACGCCGGTTCCGCACCCGACGTCGATCACGCGGTCGCCAATGCCTATTCCCGCCTCAGCGGCGATGACCGATCCCCACTGCCGGAACAGCGCCGGGACGAACAGCGCGTCATAGATATCGGCCGGAGACCTGACATTTCCTTCCGAGCGGGCGCGGCCTGTCCCCGGAATCGATTCCGGCGTCGCGCCTTCGAGGAACACGGCGTTGGATCGGGTCCCGGCTATGCGGAGTGCTTTGAGGGTTTCGTACTCCGGTGACCCGTACCAACGCTTTGCCTGCTCGATATCGGCAAACTCCACGATCACCGGATAGACCGGTTGCCAATTGCCTTCGACGCGGTCGAACTTCCCGCCAAGAACGAGAAACCGACCGCCATACTGTTCGACCGTTGCAAAGACGCCCGCCAGATATTTGTCGACCTTGGCGTGGTCGGTGACTTCACGCACGTCGAAGAAGCAATAGGCAGACATGGCAAACCCCACATAATTCCGTGAGCATCCGCGGTGGATACGTGTCTGGCCATGTATTAGGATCGGTCATGGGCTCGCTCCATGACCTGACGTCTCAATCGCTTGCTGTAGCGTCCGTTTTGCGACCAGCCGCAGCGCGCTCCGTCGATCAGGCCGCCCCCGGTGCGGAGTCGCGGAGATTCGCGGGAAAGGACGTACTGTCGGATGTCCTGCGGGCGGTGAAGCTCACCGGTGCACTGTTCTTCCGGGTCAACGCCTCGTCGCCCTGGAGCGTGGACGTGCCTCGGGCGAGCACCTTCGCCGATGTCATATTGCCGCGCGCGCAACACGTGATCTCTTATCACATCATCATTGAAGGCTCGGGCTGGATCGAAATCAGCGAGAGCGGGCCCATGGAATTTGCCGAAGGGGATATTCTCGTGATTGCGCACGGCGATCGCTACGCGATGCGTAGCGCACCCGAATGCCACACCGGCTTGGGGCATGAAGATTCGGTCGAATTTTTTCGCGCCATGGCTGCCGGACGTCTGCCCTTCGTGGTCACTGAGGGCGGGGGAGGTCCCCGCTTGACGCAATATGTCTGCGGCTTTCTGGGCTGCGAGGCGCAGCCGTTCAATCCACTACTTGGAGCCTTGCCCCGCTTGATCCGGGTCGGGCGCAATCACGGTCCAACGGGTGATCTTCTCGGTCGGCTCGTCGAACTGGCGTTGGCCGAATTTCCGGCTCAACGGCCCGGTTCGGAATGCATCCGCCTGCGCCTCGGTGAATTGATGTTCGTCGAGGTCGTGCGCCGTTATCTCGAGAACTTGCCGCACGGGCAGGCGGGATGGCTGGCGGGGTTGCGCGATGGTGCGGTCGGCCGCGCCGTTGCGCTCCTCCACGACAACCCGGCGCATGGTTGGACCTTGAAGGAACTTGCACGCGAAACCGGGGTCTCGCGGTCCGTGCTTGCCGCCCGCTTTGCGCGGCTCGTTGGCAGCCCGCCCATGCACTATCTGACACGATGGCGCGTCCAGCTTGCGGCGAGGCTGCTTGCCGATGGGCTGGGCAAGGTGTCGGCAGTCGGACGCGAAGTGGGGTACCAATCCGAGGCGGCCTTCAGCCGCAGCTTCAAAAAGCACGCGGGCGTGTCGCCGGCCGAATGGCGTGATGGCCGGCGAGCAGGCTAACGTGAAGCGGCTCGCACAGGGACGGAAAGGAAGGCGCGGCCCGCGCAGCGACGTCGTTGCTTCTTACCGTGTCGGCACCGGATGCTCGCCGCGATAGTCGTAGAAGCCGCGGCCGGTTTTGCGGCCGAGCCAGCCGGCCTCGACATATTTCACCAGCAGCGGGCAGGGGCGGTATTTGGAATCGGACAGGCCGTCATGCAGCACCTGCATGATCGACAGGCATGTATCGAGGCCGATGAAGTCGGCAAGCTGCAGCGGCCCCATCGGGTGGTTGGCGCCGAGCCTCATCGCGGTATCGATGGAATCGACCGAGCCGACGCCCTCGTAGAGTGTGTAGATTGCCTCGTTGATCATCGGCAGCAGGATGCGGTTGACGATGAAGGCCGGGAAATCCTCGGCGACGGTCACCGTCTTGTCGAGCCTCTGGGCAAACGCTCTTGGCGGCCTCGAAGGTCTGATCCTCGGTCGCGATGCCGCGCACCAGTTCGACCAGCTTCATCACCGGTACGGGGTTCATGAAATGGATACCGATGAAGCGTTCCGGCCGGTCAGTCTGCGCGGCAAGCCGGGTGATCGAGATCGACGATGTGTTGGTGGCAAGGATCGCGGTTGGGTTCAGCACCGGGCAAAGCTGCTGGTAGATCTTGCGCTTGACCGTTTCGTCCTCGGTTGCGGCCTCCATGACGAGGTCGGCGCCGGCAAGGTTTTCCATGGACGGCGCAGCCGTAATCCGGGCGATCGCGGCCTGACGGTCCTTCTCCTCGATCTTGCCGTGGCTCACCGAGCGCGCCAGATTGCCGCTCACCGTCGCCATGCCATTCTCGATGCGCTCGGGCGAGACGTCATAGAGCAACACCCGGTATCCGGCGAGCGCCGCGACATGGGCAATCCCGCTGCCCATCTGCCCGGCGCCCACGATGCCAACGGTTTCGATTGTTCCGGCCATCACACGGATCCCATTCAGGGGCTTCTCGCTGCCCAAAATTTGTTGCAGTGCAACGTAGAGCGGCCGGGGTAGGTTCGTCTACCCCGGCCGCCGAATTTTGCGCATCGCTTGAGGGAAGTCAAAGAGCCTTTTCAAGCTCCGGCAGCACGACGAAGAGATCGCCTACGATGCCATAGTCGGCCACCTGGAAGATTGGCGCTTCCTCATCCTTGTTGATGGCGACGATCACTTTCGAAATCCTTCATGCCCGCAAGGTGCTGAATGGCGCCGGAAATGCCGCAGGCGATGTAAAGGTCGGGCGCCACCACCTTGCCAGTCTGGCCGACCTGCCAGTCGTTCGGCGCATAGCCGGCATCGACCGCCGCACGGCTGGCGCCGACCGCCGCACCGAGCTTGTCGGCAACAGGAAGGATGACCTCCTGGAACTTCTCGGAGGAACCAAGCGCGCGGCCACCGGAAATGATGATCTTGGCCGAGGTGAGTTCCGGCCGGTCGCTTTCGGACAGCCGGTTCTCCACGAAGGTGGAAAGACCCGGATTTGCCGCAGCCGCGACCGTCTCGACGGCAGCGGAGCCGCCTTCCGGAGTGGCCTGGAACGAAGCGGTACGCACGGTGACGACCTTCTTGCCGTCGGTCGCCTGCACGGTCTGGATGGCGTTGCCCGCATAGATCGGCCGCTTGAAGGTGTCGGGGCTGACGACCTCGATGATTTCGGACACCTGCATGACGTCGAGCAACGCGGCGACGCGCGGCATCACGTTTTTGCCCATCGTCGTGGCCGGCGCGATGATCGTATCGTAGCCGCCCACCAGCGACACCACGGTCGCCGCCATCGGCTCGGCCAGGCGCTCGGCAAGCTCATCGGCTTCAACGAGAAGCACCTTGCGCACGCCCTTCAACTTGGCGGCGGCGTCGGCGGAAGCCTTGGCGCCCTTGCCGGCGACGAGGATATCGACGTCGGAGCCGATCTTCAGCGCGGCTGACAGTGCCTTCGCTGTTTGGTCGGAGAGGTGGTCGTTGCCGTGTTCGGCAATGAGGAGAATAGCCATTTTCTTGTTCCCTTCGTTCCGAACCTAGAGCACGCCGGCTTCATTCTTCAGCTTGTCGATCAATTCGGCCACCGTCTTGACCTTGACACCTGCCTTGCGGCCGCCGGGTTCCTCGGTCTTGAGCACTTTCAGCCGCGGCTTCACATCGGCGCCGAAATCGGCCGGGCTCTTCTCGTCGAGCGGCTTCTTCTTGGCCTTCATGATGTTGGGCAGCGAAGCGTAACGCGGCTGGTTAAGGCGAAGGTCGGTGGTCACGATTGCCGGCATCTTCAGTTCCACCGTCTGCAGGCCGCCATCGACCTCGCGGGTCACCTTGGCCTTGTCGCCCGCGATCTCGACCTTGGAGGCGAAGGTGCCCTGGCTCCAGCCGAGCAGGGCGGCCAGCATCTGGCCGGTCTGGTTGGCGTCATCGTCGATCGCCTGCTTGCCAAGGATCACCAAGCCGGGCTTCTCGGCTTCGACCACACCCTTCAACACCTTGGCGACGCCGAGCGGCTCGGCCTGTTCGTCGGTCTTCACCAGGATCGCACGGTCGGCACCCATGGCCAGCGCGGTGCGCAGCGTCTCCTGCGCTTGCGCGGGTCCGATGGAAACGACGACGATTTCCTCGACCTTGCCGGCCTCCTTCAGACGGATCGCCTCTTCGACCGCGATCTCGTCGAACGGGTTCATCGACATCTTCACATTGGCAAGTTCGACCCCCGATCCATCCGCCTTGACGCGGATTTTCACGTTGAAATCGACCACCCGTTTGACAGGAACCAGCACTTTCATCGAGTTTCTCACCTCTCTGACGGAAATCTTGACGCGCGCTATATCAGCGCGAAAAGCACCCAACTTGTCGATTGCCGACATATTGGGTTGGAAAACGGTCGTTCTCCGGGGCATTTCCCGGGTGTGCCGACGCTTGGAAGCGCGCGGACCCTAGTGATGAGGGCGTTTGACGTCAATATCCGCCGCACGGTCGAAATCGTTTGAATCATTGCCGTCCCCACCGCGGCGCCGGGCTCTCCTCAATTGGCTCGACCGCGCTTGGCTGTGCGATAACGACCGAGCGTGGCGTCACGATTGCGCGATCGAATACGGGCACGTCACGCCGCCGCAGGACGAATACAAGGACGGCGCCGGCGATGATGCCGCCGATGTGACAGGCCCAGGATATCTGATCCTCCCCGCCAAGGGCGAACATGGCAAACTGAAACACGATCCACAGCACCAGCAGCATGTAGGCAGGGACGCGCAGCGGGATGCGGCCGAAGGCAAGTACCCAGATTTTCACCCGTGGATGCAGGATCAGATAGGCGGCAACAGTGCCGGCAATGGCGCCCGAGGCGCCGATCAGCGGCATCTGCGAATCCGGAGCGACCAGCCCGTGCGTGAAAGCGCCCGCGGCTGCGCAAAGCAAATAGAAGACAAGGTAACGGACGTGCCCGAGCGCGTCTTCGACATTGTCGCCGAACACCCAGAGGAACAGCATGTTGCCGCCAAGGTGGAAGATGTCGCTGTGCAGGAACGAGTAGGTGACGTAGGTGAAATCCTCGGGAACGAACACATATTCCGGCGGAAGCTCCGCCACGTCGAACACCACCGACGGGATGTAGCCGAGGCCGATGACGGTAGCTTGAGTGAAGCCCTCGCCGCCGAGCGCTGTGAACAGGAATACGAGCACATTGGCGGTAATCAGCCCGAAGGTCACATATTGGAGCTTGATATACTTGAGGCTGTTGGCATCGTGAAGCGGAATGAACATGGCTTTCTTCCGCTCTCGGTCTCAGCGATTCTTGCCGGGCACCCATAACACATCGGCGTTTCCATTGTCATTGACGGCGCGAGCGGCCACAAACAGCAAATCCGACACCCGGTTCATGTACTTCAGCGCTTCCCGGTTGACATGTTCTTCGGGGTCCAGGGCGAGTTCGACCATGATCCGTTCGGCACGGCGGGCAATGGTGCGTGCGAGATGGAGCGCCGCCGCCGCAGGCGAGCCGCCCGGCAGGATGAAAGAGCGAAGGGGCTGCAAGTTCCGGTTCAGATGATCGATGTCCGCCTCGATCCGCGCGACTTGCGTGGCAATGATCCGAAGCGGTTCGTAGTCGAGCTTTCTGCCGGTGTCCGGCGTTGCAAGGTCGGCGCCGAGATCGAAGAGATCGTTCTGGATTCGGCCCAGCATGGCGTCGATCTCCGGATGCGCGACGGCCGTGTGGATGCGCGCCATGCCAATGCAGCTATTGGCCTCATCGACTGTGCCGAAGGCAGCCACTCTCAGGTCGGACTTCGACCGCCTTTCGCCATTGCCCAGCCCGGTCGTGCCGTCGTCGCCGGTGCGGGTATAGATCTTGTTGAGCCTGACCATGAGCGCCTCCGAGCCTTTCAACCGCGACTGAAATAGGCTGCCAGCAATATCAGTACGAGAGCGATGAATTGCAGCAGCACGCGCGCCTGCATCAGCTTGTTCGACGTGTTGCCAGAACCGCCGCGCATCATATTCGCAAGACCCCGGATGAGCACGATCACGACGGCGACCATGACGACAATCGCGAAAATGTTGAAAATAATGGCCATCTGTCTTCCCGGAACTCCGGCTGTATTCATGGGGGGCAGGCGTCGTCCGAAGATCACCCCTGCGAGGAAAGGAGCCGATAGAATACCGACGCCGGCAATATGCGCTTGAGGAATACACCGGTCTTGGCCGGCAAGGTAACAACATAATGCGGCCTGGGCCGCGGCGACAGAAGGGCATGACGAAGGACCGAATAGACCGCGTCGGGCTGAAGCTTGTGCCGGGATTTCGATCCACCGCCACGCAACCGCGCGAGTTGTGCAAGATATTGCACACGGTGAACGGAATTCTCGTGATCGATGTTCTTTTCGAACCAGTACAGCCCATTAGCGGCGATCTTCGTTTCGATCGGTCCCGGTTCAATCAATGAGACATGGATGCCCGAGCCGTCCAGCTCTGCGCGCATGCACAGCATCAAGCCTTCGATGGCATGTTTGGATGCGGCGTAGGCGCCGCGCCACTTGAGGGGCGTCAGTCCAAGAATGGAGGAGCAATGGACGATCCTGCCGTGGCCTTGAGCGCGCATCACGGGAACGATGCGCCGGGTGAGGTCATGCCAGCCGAAGAAGTTCGCCTCGAACTGCTCCCGCAGGGCTTCGACCGGCAGATCCTCGACCGCTCCTGCCTGAGCGTAGGCGCCATTGTTGTAGAGTGCGCCGAGCGTCCCGCCGGTGCGGGCGAGAACTGCATCGACCAGCGCTGAGATCGACTTCGGCTCACGGTAATCGAGATAGAAGGTTTCGATCCCTTCCGCCTCCAGTGCGGAGATGTCATCCGGCTTGCGCGCTGTGGCGAAAACGCGCCAGCCGTCAGCCTTCAGGGCGCGGGCGCAACACGCCCCGATGCCTGAAGAGGCCCCCGTGACGATGATGGTTCGCAAATCCTGCACGTGCTGGAATTTGGTTGTATTGCTTGCCATTTGCGGCAATCACTTCACATATTCGCCGCAAGGAAACAACCGGAAGGAGACATGGTGCGCAGGATCGTCGCGACACGGCGCGTGCTTTCAGATGCGTTCGGGCATTTCAACGACGATGACGGCTGGTCAATGGCGAGTCATCTGGCGATCAGCGCTTTGATGGCCCTGTTTCCGTTTCTGATTTTCGCAACGACACTCGCAAGTTTCCTGGGCGCTGAAGCCTTTGCCGATACCGCCGTCCACCTCGTCTTCGACACGTGGCCCGATCAGATCGCAGAGCCGATTGCGCGGGAGGTGGTCAACGTCCTGACTGTTCAGCGCGGTGACCTTCTCACCTTCGGCGTATTGCTCGCCGCGTTCTTCGCATCGAACGGGATCGAAGCGTTGAGGACTTCGCTCAACCGCGCCTATCGCGTCGTCGAAACGCGCTCACTGATTTGGCGCCGCCTTCAAAGTCTCGCCTTCGTGCTGATCGCAACGATTGGCTTCGTGGCGATCAGCGTCCTGCTCGTGTTTGCTCCCTTGCTGGCGCGCCTGGCCAAGGCACAGTTCGACGGGATCGATCCTTATATGGGCACATTCACGCTTTGGCGCTTCGTGATCGCCTCGGCGGTGATTGTGCTGGGGCTCATTGCGGTTCATTTTTGGCTGCCTGCCGGCCACCGGCGCTTCCTCGATATCGTGCCGGGCATCCTCTTCACCTTGATCGGCTGGCTTGCCGGGTCGACGCTGTTCGCTGCCTACATCGATCGGTTCTCGTCCTACGTCACTACCTATGCCGGGATGGCCTCGATCATGGTGGCGGTGGTGTTTCTCTATATCGTTTCCCTGATTTTCATCCTTGGTGGTGAGCTCAATGCGGCGATCAGGCGTTATCTTGACGCGCGCGCCCGTGTCGGAGCCTGAGCGGTCGCAAGTCCGACCCCGACGGTCGTCACCGCCATGCCGCAGATTTGAACGAACGACAGGTCTTCGCCAAAGAGAAGCCACGCCATGACTGCGGTAACCGCCGGCACCAGATAGAACAGCGACGCCACTTTCGAGATTTCGCCTTCGCGGATGAGATACATCAGAAGGAAGATGGCTGCGATCGAGAGCACCAGTACGAGCCACGCCATCGCGAAGATCAGTTCGCCATTGATCGTCACCGACCGCGTTTCGAATGCGAATGATGCAGCGGACATCAGGATCCCGGCGCCGAGATATTGGTAGAGCGTCCCTGTCACCAGATCTGTTCCGGCGCCGAATCGTTTCTGCCAAACGGTCCCGAGGCTCATACCAACGACGGCAATGATCGCGGCCGCCAGCGTCGGCGTGGTAATGCCGCTTCCGAGCGATCCAAATTTCGGCGACAGCACTGTAACGACGCCGGCAAAGCCGATTGCTAAGCCTAGCCAGTGGCGCGGCAGGACTTTCTCGCCAAGGAGCGTCCCGGCCAGGACTGCGGTAATGAGAGGCTGTAGTCCCACGATCAGGGCGGAAATGCCGGCCGGCATGCCGTTGCGGATCGCCCAGAAAACACCGCCGAGATAGACGCCGTGCATCAGCGCTCCGGCTGCTAGCGCATTCACGATACCTCTGCGACTTGATCGCTGCGACTGGCGCAGCACCAGAATCAGCGCCAGGAATGCGAAGGCTAGAACGAAGCGCGAAGGCGAGGAAGGTGAAGGGTTCCGCCCAGGGCATGGCATAGCGCGCGCCGATGAAGCCGGTGGCCCAAAGCACGACAAAAAGAGCGGGAAAGAGCCGTGGTGATCTGATCATGGGGAGTGCTGTGCGCCGTTCGAACGTGATCGCTCTAATGCCGTTCTTTTTCATAAGCAAAACGAAACAATCGAATCGTAGACTTGGGACCATATTGAACCGGGTGAACCCACAGATCAGTGACGGGATGTGTCGGGTTGCGAAAGGGCCAGACATGCTTTGGAAACTGGATCCCGCGTGGCTGATGATGGCCGTTGCCCTCGTCACCGTGCTCTCCTTTTTCTTTGGATCGGTCATGGATGCCATCATGCGCGAAGACGGCTTCGGCCCCGTCGGCAACATGGCGGTCATCACTGTCGGGTTTTTTGCGGCGATACTTTTCGTGAACTACACCGGGGTCGCAATGCCCAATCTCACCTTCGCCATGGGAACCGGGCTCAGCGGTGCATTCCTGATCCTGGCGGCGCTGGCTTTGCTCAAGGCCGGGCTCGCGCGTTTTTAGTTTGATGCCGGGGCAGTCCTAATAAAAACCGATCATGCGCCTGATATCGGCAGGCGTGACGCCCTGCTCGCGCAATGTCCGGATGCCGGTATCGCGATTGCTTTTGGAGAGTTTCCGCCCGTCCGGTCCGTCAATGAGCCGGTGGTGGAAATAGACCGGCGCGGGCAGGCCGAGGTGTTCCTGCAACAATCGCTGAACGCTTGTGGCGAAATAGAGGTCCCGACCCCGCACCACATGGCTGACGCCCTGCAGGGCATCGTCCACGACAACCGAAAGATGGTAGCTGGTCGGGATTTCCTTCCGCGCCAGGACCACGTCACCCCAGGCCCGCGGGTCGGCTGCGACATCCTGAAACGAATTCCAGTGCGTCTGACTCTGCTTCCCGCCATGACAATGCCGAAGACAAGGCCGCGCAAGCGGATTCGACGTCCAGCCGCCAGGCGAACGGTTCGCCACTGGCTATGCGGCTTTGCCGCTCTCGCCGCGGCAAAGCCTTGTCCAAACCCGGATAAAGCGGCGCCCCGTCGGGGTCGCGCGGCCAACGATGCCCAGCCGCCTCCTCCTGTGCGATGTAGGAGCGGATTTCGCCGCGACTCATGAAGGCCGGATAGACGAGCTCCGCATCGATCAGTCTGCGCAGCGCCTCCTCGTAGTCGGCAAAATGTCTGGATTGCCGGCGTACCGGCTCCGGCCACTCGATGCCCAGCCAGTTCAGGTCTCGATAAATTCCTTGTTCGAACTCGGGTGTGCAGCGTGTGCTGTCGATGTCTTCAATGCGCAGCAAAAGGGTGCCGCCGGCTTCGTTCGCCAGCTTCTGGTTGATGAGCGCCGAGTAGGCGTGGCCGAGATGCAGCTCGCCGTTCGGGCTGGGTGCGAAGCGGAATGTCAGGATGCTCATCTTTCGGCGGAAACCGGGTTGTGCGGCAACTCAGCCGATTGCTACTTTGCCGTCCCATCGAGAACAAGGGACCATGCGCCGTATCACATCACTCAGCGACATTTCCGACGGGCTCGACGAGCTTTGCTCGATGGACCATCGATTGCCGCGCGTGCGCGCGATTGCTGGAGACGTGCCCCTGCGCCTGTCCGAGCCGGGCTTTGCGAGCCTGGTCTCGATCATCGTCTCGCAGCAGGTTTCCCGCGCCAGCGCCGACGCGATTTTCGCGCGCCTCGTCCGGTTGGTCGATCCTCTGGAACCAGCCGGATTGCTCGTGGCCGGGGATGGAATGTTTCGTGAAGCAGGCCTTTCGAGGCCAAAGCAGAAGACGCTGCTTGCCGTATCGAACGCAGTCGCCGATGGCTTGGATCTGCATCACCTTTGCGGCCTTGATGCACAGGATGCAATCGGCCGGTTGACAGCGGTCCCTGGCATCGGTCCCTGGACCGCCGAATGCTATCTGCTGTTCTCAGCCGGGCATCCCGACATCTTTCCGGCCCGCGATGTAGCGCTGCAAAATGCGGTCGGTCATGCGTTCGGTCTCGAAACACGTCCCGGCGAGAAGGCGCTCATCAAAATCGCCGAATCATGGACGCCGTGGCGGGGCGTCGCGTCGCGGCTTTTCTGGGCGTATTACCGCGCGTGGAAGGGCCGGGAAGCGGTTCCTCCCGCCTAGACCGCAAAAAAGTCGAAAAAACAGTCATTTTTAGCGGGCCGTGTAACCCGCTGGCGGCTTCACATTCCTGTCACCTCGGGCTTACACTATCCGCGCCGATCGGTTCGAGAGCCAAGGAGGTGCTTGAAGTGACGATCGCAGTGTCGCCGGATGGACTTCCTGCGCTTGTTTTGAACGCAGACTATCGACCGCTCAGCTACTACCCCTTGTCGCTGTGGTCCTGGCAAGATGCCATCAAAGCCGTGTTCCTGGACCGCGTGCATATTGTCGCGGAATACGAGCACTCGGTCTCGTCGCCGTCATTCTCCATGCGGGTTCCCAGCGTCGTCAGCCTGAAGACGTATATCAAACCGTCCCGCAATCCGGCCTTTACGCGGTTCAACGTTTTCCTGCGCGATCGTTTCCAGTGCCAATATTGTGGCACCGCCGACGATCTCACGTTTGATCACGTCGTTCCTCGCCATTGCGGCGGCGCAACGACCTGGGAAAATGTCGTGGCGGCGTGTTCGCCGTGCAATCTGAGAAAGGGCGGATTGCTGCCCGCGCAAGCCAGGATGTGGCCGCTTCAGAAGCCGTACCAGCCGACGGTCAATGACCTGCACAACAACGGCAAGCGCTTTCCCCCGAACTATCTGCACGAAAGCTGGATGGACTATCTCTACTGGGATGTCGAACTGGAGCCGTGATCCTTCTCGGTACTTTCGCTGTCGGACCAAACCCCGTCTCTTCGCCCGCTACACAGTTCGATCCTCGTTAGAGCACGATGATTTGTCCTGGAGTTGTCATCCTGCTCTAACCCTTTGATTTTCGCATGATCTTTTCCGAAAACCGCTACGCACTTTTTGCTTCGCTGACCTTCGGTTCGGGATCATGCTCTACGCGCGCGCAAACGCTCCGCGGAAAGCGACCATGGCGAGGGCGAGGCTCACGACGGCGTTCCAGCCGGCAAAGGAAAGGCCCAGGATGCGCAGCGCCGCCTTGTCGCAGGAGGGCGGAATAACCGTGTTGATGACATCAAGGACACCGCTGCCGCCTGTATCGACAGGCGCGACGGCGGCGCAGTCGGTTGGGCCCGCCCACCAGGCCCACTCCACGCCAGCGTGATAGACGCCGAGATAGAGGCCGTAGGCCATCAGCAGCCCGCCAATGATCAGCAGACCGCGCGTTACCATCGGCGGCCAATGCAGCGCCGAGGAAAGAACGGCCAGCGCCATCAGCGGCAGTCCGGCATAATAGGGCAAGCGCTGTTCGAGGCAGAGTTTGCACGGAATGTATCCACCCAAATGCTCGAAGCCGAGCGCGACGCCAACGGTCGTAGCCATGGCAAGCAGAAGGAATGCTGCGGTCAGTGTCTGCGGGCGGCCGGTCGGGGCGGTAATCGCGGTCATGCTGTCTTCATCGTTCGGGTCGTGCGGTGCACAAAGCGGATGCCGATAGTCAGTGGAAGTATCTGACGAGCAGATAGAGCAAAATAAGGGCAGCCGCGCCCAGTCCCGCGATCGTGCCCAGGCGCTTTTCGATGAATTCGCGGATCGGTTCGCCATACGTCCTGAGCAGCCAGGCGAGAAAGTAGAATCGCGCTCCGCGCGCCACGATGGCCGAGACGATAAATACCCAAATGTTCACGTTGAGAACGCCGGACAGGATCGTCACGACCTTGATCGGCGGCAGGTGGGCGAGGCCGGACGTGACCAGCATGAGCAGGACAAAGCCTGTCCCGCTGGATTGGCGAAGCGCTTCGAATTCGTCGAACTTGCCATAGAATTCGAGCACCGGCTTGGCGATCGCTTCGTAGGCGTAGTGGCCGAGGAACCAGCCGGCAATGCCGCCCAGCACCGACGCGGTCGTGGCGATAAGCGCATAGCGATAGGCGCGGTCGGGGCGCGACAGCGCCATCGGCAGGAAAAGCACGTCGGCCGGAACAAGAAAAACCGAGCTTTCGACAAAGGCGATGAAGGCCAGCCACCATTCGGCGGATTTCCGCGCCGCGAGCGACAGCGTCCAGTCATAGAGCTTGCGAAGCATCGGAATCCCCGTTTCGTGCGGCATGTCTAGAAAGAATTGCCGCGCCGCACAATGGCGCGGAGCTGAATGAATGTTGCGACTTCTGCGCAGGCATACGCCGAATGGGCGAGCGCGCGGTGGCAAGCGGGTAATTTGCTCGATGTCGTAAAAACTGTGGCATACAAGAGTTGACGATCCACCCTCTGACCGTATAGTCCGCAGCCGTTCTTGTCCGCTTCGGGCAGGGCCCCTGTGGCGGAATTGGTAGACGCGGCAGACTCAAAATCTGTTGCCTTCACGGGCGTGCTGGTTCGATCCCGGCCAGGGGCACCAACTCTTGTCGCTTAAGGAAGTATCGACGACGGATGCTTGAGCGCCGCGACAACTACTCCGATCTCTATCGTGACTTTCGTTGGCAGGTCCCAAACCGGTTCAACATCGGCGTTGCCGTCTGCGACCGTTGGGCGTCCACACAGCCGGATCGCGCCGCGCTTCTGGAATATCGTCCCGAAGGCAAACCGGGTAGCCTCACCTACGGTGAACTGGCTGCGCAGTCCAACGCGCTCGCGAACGGGCTGCGCGCGGGCGGTGTCGGGCGCGGCGATCGCGTCGCACTTCTTCTGCCCCAATGCTTCGAGACGGCGATCGCTCACGTCGCGATCTATAAACTTGGGGCCATTGCCCTGCCGCTCGCCCTGCTTTTCGGCCCTGAGGCGGTCGAATATCGAATGCAGACGGCAGCAGCGAAGGCCGTTATCACGAACGGTGCCGGCTACGCCAAGCTGAAACGAGTGAGCGAGCGGCTGACGTCGCTCGAACAGATCATCGTCGTCGACGGGGCGGAAGGCGGCGCATTGGATTTCCGCAGCATCATCGCCGGCCATTCGCCGTATTTCGCGGCCGAAGATACCGGCCCCGACGATCCGGCGATGATGATCTTCACGTCCGGAACGACCGGTCCCCCGAAAGGCGCGCTGCACGGCCATCGGGTGCTGCTCGGCCACATCCCCGGCGTCCAGATGCACCACGAATTCCTGCCTCAGCTGGGCGATCTGCTTTGGACGCCGGCCGACTGGGCTTGGGCGGGCGGCCTTCTCAATGTGCTTTTGCCTGGCCTCTATCTCGGCGTGCCGGTCGTTTCGGGCCGTTTCGAAAAGTTCGATCCCGAAGCGGCGTTGCTGCTTGCCGAGAAGATGCGAATCCGCAACGCGTTTGTCCCGCCGACGGCGCTGCGCATGCTGAAGACCGTACAGGATATTTCGAAACGGTTCCGACTCGATCTGCGAACCGTAGGCTCCGGCGGTGAATCCCTTGGACGCGAGACCTACGAGTGGGCGCAGGACGAACTCGGTATTACGGTGAACGAGTTCTACGGCCAGACCGAATGCAATCTGGTCCTGTCGTCGTGCGGAGCTGTCGGCGTCAGCCGCAGCGGGACGATCGGCTTGCCTGTGCCCGGTCATACCGTCGCCGTGATCGATGAAGAGGGGCGGCGGGTAAGGCCGGGCGAGCCCGGCCAGATCGCGATCGCGCGGCCTGACCCTGTGATGTTCCTTGAATATTGGCAAAACCCTGAGGCCACGGAAAAGAAATTCATCGGCGACTGGATGACAACCGGTGACCAGGGCATTGAAGACGAGGATGGCTATGTCCAGTTCTTCGGCCGCGATGACGACGTCATTACATCGGCGGGTTTCCGCATCGGACCGGGTGAGATCGAGGACTGCCTGACCGGACATCCCGCCGTGGCGCTGGCGGCGGCTGTCGGCAAGCCGGATCCTGTCCGTACCGAAATCGTTAAGGCCTATGTCGTCCTGAAGGACGGGTTCGCCGGCAGTGATGCCTTGGCCGATGAAATAAGGCACTGGGTGCGCGAGCGGCTCTCCGCGCATGAATATCCGCGCGAGGTGGAATTCGTCGGCTCCATGCCGCTGACGACCACCGGCAAGGTCATCCGCCGTATTTTTCGCGACCGTGCGAGAGAAGAGACTGGCGCGTAGTCTGCGCCCGCCCCGAAGTCGGTCAACAGGCTATTTGAAATATCGCTGAAAGAGGTTAGCCTGACTGGCGATGGGTCCCGTGTTCATGCGCGGCTGCACATCGACGTCCAAGGCACATGAGGCGGTTCATGACCCAGGACAAGACCGGACCGGGAGCACTGACGCATCCTGCGTCCCTACGGCGGAGGGAACTGATCACGTTCCTCGCGCTGGCTTTCGGCATTTGGCCGGTGGTCGCCGTCGGTGTGGTCGGCGGCTACGGTTTCCTCGTCTGGATGCTGCAATTGATAGTTGGACCGCCCGGCCCGCCAGGAGGCTGAGGAATGGGCGAGTTTACGCTTAACCGTAGAGCATTCCTTGCGGGCAAGAACGGAAAGCCCGCGAAACGCCGCTACCACGTGTCGAGTGCCGTCGTGACAGTCATGCCGGGACGCATGTCATCGGTCGTTCGGCGCATCAGTTCCATGCCGGGTGTCGAGGTCAATGCTCACGACGGCTACCGCATTGTCATTGTCATGGAGGCGGAAAACACCGGCGAGCTTGGCGGCCGTTTGACGGAGATCAGCGCGCTCGACGGTGTGATCGCCGCCAACATGGTGTTCGAGCAGGTCGAGGAGCCGGAGGGCAACGAGCCATGACCGCAGAACTCAACCGCCGCCAATTGCTGAAATCACAGGCGGCGGCGATCGCCGCGGCGGCCGCCGGCATTGCTCTGCCGGCTTCCGCGCAACCGGTACCGGGCGGGGTCACCGCTCTCCAGATCAAATGGTCGAAAGCGCCGTGCCGCTTTTGCGGAACGGGCTGCGGCGTGATGGTGGGGGTTAAGGACGGGAAGGTCGTCGCCACCCATGGCGACATGCAGGCAGAGGTCAATCGCGGCCTCAACTGCGTCAAGGGCTATTTCCTGTCCAAGATCATGTACGGCGCGGACCGGCTGACGACGCCGCTGATGCGCAAGCGCAACGGGGTATTCGACAAGGAAGGGGAGTTCGAGCCTGTCTCGTGGGACGAGGCTTTCGATGTCATGGCGGCGAAAGTGAAGAAGGTCCTTAAGGACAAGGGGCCTGAAGCGATCGGAATGTTCGGCTCCGGGCAATGGACGATCTTCGAGGGCTATGCCGCGACCAAGCTGATGCGCGCCGGCTTCCGATCCAACAATCTCGACCCCAACGCCCGTCACTGCATGGCCTCGGCGGCGTATGCCTTCATGCGTACTTTCGGCATGGACGAGCCGATGGGCTGCTATGACGATTTCGAAGCCGCCGACGCGTTCGTGCTTTGGGGCTCGAACATGGCCGAAATGCACCCGATCCTGTGGACCCGCGTTGCCGACCGCAGACTGGGCAACGAACATGTCAGGGTCGCCGTGCTGTCGACGTTCACGCACCGCAGCATGGATCTGGCGGACATCCCGATCGTCTTCACGCCCGGTACCGATCTTGCGATCCTGAACTACATCGCCAATCACATTATCCAGACAGGCCGCGTGAACGAGGATTTCGTCAAGAAGCATACGACATTCATGCGCGGTGCGACCGATATCGGCTATGGGTTGCGGCCCGAGCATCCGCTCGAGACAAAGGCGACGGGTGCGGCCGATCCGGGCAAAATGGAGCCGATCGACTTCGAGGCCTTCAAGGCCTTTGTCTCGGAATACACACTCGAAAAGGCCGCCGAACTTACCGGTGTGGAAAAGTCGTTCCTGAAGGAGCTCGCCGAGCTTTATGCCGATCCGGGCACCAAGGTTATGTCACTCTGGACGATGGGGTTTAACCAGCATGTCCGAGGGGTGTGGGCCAACCAGATGGTCTACAACATTCACCTCTTGACCGGGAAAATCTCCGAGCCGGGCAACAGCCCGTTTTCGCTGACAGGGCAGCCGTCTGCCTGCGGGACCGCGCGCGAAGTCGGCACCTTTGCGCATCGACTGCCCGCGGACATGGTCGTCACCAACCCGGAGCACCGCAAACATGCGGAGGAAATCTGGAAGGTTCCTCACGGCCTGTTGCCGGACAAGCCCGGCTACCACGCTGTTCTGCAGGACCGGATGCTTAAGGATGGCAAGCTCAATTTCTACTGGGTGCAGGTCAACAACAATATGCAGGCGGCGCCGAACGACAGCCAGGAGACCTATCCGGGCTATCGCAATCCGGACAATTTGATCGTGGTGTCCGATGCCTACCCGACGATCACGGCGATGTCGGCGGACATTGTCCTGCCGGCCGCCATGTGGGTGGAGAAAGAGGGCGCCTATGGCAATGCGGAACGTCGCACGCATGTCTGGCATCAACTGGTGCAGGCTCCGGGAGAGTCGCGCTCCGATCTCTGGCAGTTGGCGGAGTTCTCGAAACGCTTCACGACGGACGAGGTCTGGCCCGAGAACATCCTCGCCGAGAATCCCGAATATCGCGGCAAGACGCTCTACGAGGTCCTTTTCGCGAACGGCACGGCCGACCGTTTTCCCAGAAGCGAGCTTAACGCGGACTACGAAAACCATGAGGCTCAGGAATTCGGCTTCTACATCCAGAAGGGCCTCTTCGAAGAATATGCCGAGTTTGGGCGCGGTCATGGACACGACCTCGCCCCCTACGACCGTTATCACCAGGAACGAGGTCTGCGCTGGCCGGTCGTGAACGGGAAAGAAACCCTCTGGCGCTACAGGGAAGGACTCGACCCCTATGTGAAGCCGGGCGAAGGCGTCAAATTCTATGGCCGGCCGGACGGCAGGGCCGTCATCCTTGCGGTTCCCTATGAACCGCCGGCCGAACCGCCCGACGACGAATACGACGTCTGGCTGGTGACGGGCCGTGTCCTTGAGCACTGGCATTCAGGATCGATGACGATGCGCGTGCCGGAGCTCTATCGTGCGTTTCCCGGTGCGGTATGCTTCATGAACGCGGAGGACGCCCGGCAGCGTGGCATCAATCAGGGAGCGGAAGTGCGCATCGTTTCGAGGCGCGGTGAGATCCGGTCCCGCATCGAGACTCGCGGCCGCAACCGGATGCCCAAGGGCGTTGTCTTCGTTCCCTGGTTCGATGCCAGCCAACTGATCAACAAGGTTACGCTCGACGCGACGGATCCCATCTCCAAGCAGACGGATTTCAAGAAATGCGCGGTCAAGATCGTTCCCGTCGCTTAAAGCAATTCCAGGAAAAGTGGAAACCGATTTTCCGTCCGGAATTGCGTCAAAACAAAGAGCAATTCCAGGAAAAGTGGATACCGGTTTTCCGTCCGGAATTGCGTCAAAACAAAGCCGCGCGGCGTCGACTTCCTGCCGTCGCGGCCATCGTCCTCTACTGCGCCGGCACCGCAGCCCTTGCCCAGATGCAGTCGGAGCTGACTGGCGCCACGCCGCCCATGGAAACGGTCCCGGCCCCGCCGATCCCGAAATGGGTGACTGACGACGTCAGGCATATGCGGGCTTATCCCGAGCAGCCACCCGTCATTCCGCATTCGATCGAGGGCTACCAGCTTTCGGTCAATACCAATCGCTGCCTGTCGTGCCATAAGCGCGAGTTTACGCAAGGCTCGGGTGCGCCAATGATCAGCGTTACGCATTACATGACGCGTGACGGACAGATGATCGCCGACGTTTCCCCGCGCCGTTATTTCTGCACGGCCTGCCACGTGCCGCAGGCCAATGTCCCGCCCCTCGTCGAAAACCGTTTCAAGGATATGAGTGAACTGGGCGTCGAGCCCGCTGGAAGCGAGTAGTCCCATGCAATGGTTGAAAGATGCGGTGGCGTGGGCCTGGAAGATAATCAGCACGCCCGCCGCGACGCTCAGCCTCGGCTTTCTGACGCTTGGCGGTTTCATCGGCGGGGTGATGTTCTGGGGCGCTTTCAATACCGCGCTCGAAGTCACCAACACCGAGCGGTTCTGCACCTCATGCCATGAAATGTACGACAACGTATTTCAGGAACTGACCCGCACTATCCATTTCGCCAACCGTTCGGGTGTGCGTGCGTCGTGCCCCGATTGCCACGTGCCGCACGAGTGGACCGACAAGATCGCCCGCAAGATGCAGGCTTCCAAGGAAGTCTGGGGCAAGATCTTCGGGACGATCAACACCAGGCGGAAGTTCCTCGACCACCGGCTGGAACTCGCTCAGCACGAATGGGCAAGGCTCAAGGCCAATGACAGCCTGGAGTGCCGCAACTGCCACTCCTCGGTGGCCATGGACCTGACCCGGCAGACCGAGCGGGCGGCGGAAATCCACACACGCTACCTGCTGCCCGGCAACGCCACTTGCATCGACTGCCACAAGGGCATCGCCCACGAACTCCCAAACATGGAAGGCGTGGACCCGGGCTGGAAGGTGCCGCCCGAACTGCAGGGAGAGCAGCTTCCGCAATCCTCGGCCATAGAAGCTCTGGAACGCATTGCGGCGAGTGGTCATCCAAAGATACCCGTGCACGCACGGGCCGCAGATGAGGCCCGTGCTGCCGGGAGCGTTTCCGCTCAGTAGCCGCGGGCAGCGCCGGCGGTTGCACGGCTGTCGATGGCGCCGTAGTAACGCGCGCCGCCGCCAGCCTCGATTTCAGACAGGCTCTTGCCGCCGACGAGTATCCCCGCCGCTTCGCCCCAGATCGTCCAATTCTTGTCGATGCCGACATCGTGGCCCATCTCGGTGAGGATGCGGACGGTATCCGCGGAAAGCGCATAGGGTTCCATGTAAACCCTGTCCGGCAGCCATTGATGATGGATGCGGGGCGCGTCGATGGCTTCCTGGATGTTCATGCCGTGGTCAATCACATTGACGATGGCTTCCAGCGTGATGGTGATGATGCGCGCCCCGCCGGGGCTGCCGATGACCATGAATGGCTTGCCATCCTTGGACAGGATCGTCGGGCTCATCGACGAGAGCGGCGTCTTCTTCGGCGCGATGGCGTTTGCTTCGCCCTGGATCAGCCCGTAGAGATTGGGAACGCCCGGCTTTGCGGTAAAGTCGTCCATTTCATTGTTGAGCAGAATGCCGGTACCCGGCGCGACAACGCCGGCGCCGAACGATCCGTTCAGCGTGTAAGTGACGGCGACCGCGTTGCCCTCATCGTCGACGATCGAATAGTGGGTGGTCTCCTTGCTTTCGGCAAAGCCCTCCGGGATGAGTTCCTGCGAGACGCCGGCCTTGAACGGATTGATCTTGTCGCGAATTTCTTTCGCATAAGCCTTGTCCGTCAGCTTGGCGACGGGGTTGTCGACGAAGTCCGGATCGCCGAGCGACGTGTTGCGGTCGACGTAGGCGTGACGCATCGCCTCCACCATGGCGTGCACGGTTTCGGAGGAACCGTAGCCGAGATAGGAGAGGGGATAGTTCTCAAGCACGTTGAGGATTTCGCAGATGATGAGCCCGCCCGAACTCGGCGGCGGAGACGAGGCGATCTCATAACCGCGGTAGGTGCATTTCACGGGCTCGAGCTCGCGCACCGAATATTGCTCGAAGTCAGCCTTGGCGAGGATACCCCCCTTTTCTCCGCTGGCCTTGACGATGGCGTCGGCGATCGGCCCTTTGTAGAAGGCATCGGGGCCTTTCTCGGCAATCGCGGAAAGCGATGAGGCGAGGTCTGCCTGTAGCAGCGTGTCCCCAAGAGCGTAGGGCTTGCCGTCCGGCTTGAGGAAGATCGCGGCGGCACCGGGATCCTTGGCCAGCATCTCATTGCCTTTCGCCAAGGATGCGATGTCGCCCTCTTCCAGCTTGAAGCCGTCTCGGGCCAGACGGATCGCTGGCTCCATCAGCTTCTCACGCGCAAGCGTGCCATATTTGGTGCGGGCAGTCTCGAAACCCATGACAGACCCCGGCACGCCGACCGCCAGATAGCCTTTGGTGCTTAGTCCCTTGACGGGATTGCCCTTGTCGTCGAGATACATGGTCTTCGTCGAAGCCAGTGGAGCGCGTTCACGAAAATCGAGGAATGTCGTGCGCCCATCCTTGAGGCGGATCGTCATGAAGCCGCCGCCGCCAAGATTGCCCGCGGCAGGATAGACGACCGCCAGGGCATAACCCACGGCGACCGCCGCATCGACAGCGTTGCCGCCCTCCTGCAGGACAGCCACACCGACATCGGACGCCAGCTTCTGCGCCGTGACCACCATCCCATGCTCGGCATCCACCGGTTCCGGCGAAGCTGCGATCGCGGCCGGTTGGAACGAAAAGCCAAGGGCGAATGTCAGGGTGAGGGCGATGGCCGTCCGGGTGCGATTGCTCATTTCCACCTCCGCAATGATGAGCCGCCCCGTTGCTATAGAAGGACGCGGAGGGGGTGCGTGTCCAGACACGCAGCCGGCCAAAACCGCTATGCCAACAAAATGCCGAGGATCGTTCTGGCGGTCCCACTGCCATCAGAGAACAAGCATGTTTGTTCTCGATTTTGAAGAGTTCCGGCGTCTCAGAAAGAGCCGAACATGGTCCCCAGGACGATGACCGCGATCAGTGCCAGGATGGCGCCAATGATCCCGACCACGACGATGTCGCGATAGCTTTCGCGATGTGTCGATCCGCAAACGGCGAGCAAGGTGACGACGGCCCCGTTGTGGGGCAGGCTGTCCAGCGTGCCGGATCCGATGACCGCGACGCGGTGCAACAGGGCGGGGTCGAGACCGATCTCCGCGGCGCGCGCCATGTAAGTGCTGCCGAGCGCGTCGAGCGCAATCGTAAGGCCGCCGGATGCGGACCCGGTGAGTGCTGCCAGGATATTCGTGGCGACGGCGAGCGAAACGAGCGGTCCGCCGCCGATGCCAAGCACCCAGTCCCGCACGACTGCAAAAGCCGGCATCGCCGCGACAACCGCACCAAACCCGACCAGGCTCGCCACAGCGACGGCGGGCAGGACGGAGGCATTGGCGCCGGCATCCATCGTCTCGCGCAACGTCGGCAACCGCCGAAAATTCACAGCAAGCGCGGTCACGATCGCAGCCGCCAGCGCCGTCACTACGGCCCAGACGCCGCTCACCGCGGACGCCGACGTTCCTCCCCATCGATCCTCGGCCAGAAAGTCAAGATCAAGCGCTGGCAGGATAAATAGCGCCATGGTTAGGTTGACGAGAACCACGACGGCGAGCGGCAGCGCCGCGAGCACGATTGGCGGGTGATCGCGGGCCTGCTTGCCATGTGCGATCTCGGCAGGGTCGAACTCCCGGCCGGCGGCCGCGCGTTCGCGTAGTCTGGTATCGCCAGCGAGATCATCGGATGTCGCTGGTGCGCCCTCTCCGAACCCCTCGCCAGACTTGCGCGCGATCGTTTCGGCGCGACGGAGCCACCAAAGCCCAAAGCCCAACATGATGAGCGAAGCCAATATGCCGAGGCCCGGCGCCGCAAACGGCGTCGTGCCGAAGAACGGCATCGGAATGGCGTTCTGGATCGAGGGCGTCCCGGGCAGGGCCGACATGGTGAAAGTGGCGGTTCCGAGAACGATCGCCGCCGGCATCAGGCGGCGCGGAATGCCGGCGGAACGGAACAGCTCTTGCGCCATCGGCGCCAGCACGAAGAAAGCGACGAAGAGGCTGACGCCGCCATACGTGACAATCGCACCCGCCAGGACGACGGCGAGGATAGCGCGCTGTTTCCCGAGTTTCTGCATCATGAAATCGGCGATGGCATTTACGGAGCCGCTGTCCTCCATCAGCTTGCCGAACAGCGCGCCAAGCAGGAATAGCGGGAAGAACTGAGCCAGGAAATGCGCTGCGCTGGTCATGAACGTCTGGGTCCAGTGCGCCAGCAAGGGTTCGCGGGCAAAAAACGCTGCGACAAGTGCAGCGGCGGGCGCCAACAGCAATACGCTCCAGCCCCGGAAGGCCAGCCAGATGAGTAGCCCCAGCCCGATCAGGATGCCAAGTAGCCCCATGGATCAGACCCCTTCCAAGAGGACATCGAGATTGACTGTCGAGCCTTTCCCCAGATTGTCTGCATGGGCATGAAGGAAGGCGTCGGTGGCCTTGCGCCCTTCGTCGCGCAGCATGGTCAGGAATTCCCATTCCGCGTTGAGCTTGGACGAAGAGCCGAGGCTGGTCATGGT
Source organism: uncultured Alphaproteobacteria bacterium (assembly GCA_963735385.1). GTDB lineage: Bacteria > Pseudomonadota > Alphaproteobacteria > Rhizobiales > Rhizobiaceae > CAVTKY01. The sequence goes on from CAVTKY010000030.1 coordinate 108,310, forward strand.
TTCGCTGGAGATAAGGTGGATCCGCATGGCCGCCCAGCGGGCGCCCTCTTCATCTCCGACTTGGGCCACTTTGCGCAAAAGGGCGATCATCTTGAGTTCCTTCAGCAGCACGGCGTTGAAGGAGATCTCGTTGAGACGATTGAGGATGTCGCGCGCCGATCGCGGCGTTCCGGGCCTTTCGACCGGGTTGATCGGGACGAGGATCGTGTCCTGCGACTCGCACTCGCGCACCAGCGGGGTGATCGTGGGATTGCCGGCGTAGCCTCCGTCCCAATAAGGTATCCCGTCGATCTCAATCGCTTGAAACAGCGTCGGCAGGCAGGCGGAGGCAAGCAGCACATCCGGCGTCAGTTCGCCGTTGCGGAACACGCGGCCGCGGCCGGTGTGGACATTCGTTGCAGTCACGAACAGTTTGATCGGGCTATCCGCCAGCCGCGCGAAATCGACCGTTTCCGCCAGAATGGCGCGGAGCGGATTGGTGCCGCCAGGATTGAGGTCGTAAGGCGAGAACACGCGCGCCATCATGTCCATGGCCACGAAAAGCGGGGAATGGTCGAGCGTCCAACGGCCGAGCAGGACATCGAGCGGTCCGCGCTGGAACGGACTGAAACGCGCCGCGTCCGACACCTTGCGCCAGAACGTTTCCAAAGCTTGAGAGGCCCCGGCTGCGCCGCCTGCTGTAAAGCCATGCGCCATAACCGCGGCGTTCATCGCTCCAGCCGAGGTTCCTGAAATCCCCTCGATTTTCAGCCACGACTCTTCCAGAATCCGTTCGAGCACACCCCATGAAAATGCGCCATGAGCACCGCCGCCCTGGAGCGCAAGGTCCACGCGAAGTGGGTTCCGCTGTGCTTTTTTCGTATCCTGAGCCATAACCTGCTTGCCCCCTAAATTATATTGCGGTGCACAAGCAGTAGCTTACTTTTCCGTGAAGGTCACGCCCAATTGCAGCCTGCGCTGGCAGACAGCTGGTAATCGACCGCGTTCGGCAAGACCCTTCAGCGCGCTCCGGGCTGTGCGAACGAAATCGCGCGGCCACTCGCCCTGCGGTAGGAGCGTGGATGAGTATCTGCCCGCCCCCAAGATGTGCAAGCCTGAGGCCCAGAGCAGCGACAAGTGGCGCGGCTCGTCCAGTCGCTCGATAACTTAGCTGACCCTAACCAGTATACCAGCTAGGAATTCCGCTACGCTACGCGGGCAGTGATCCCTGCGTCATTTCCAGATGTGTGGTTGCGGCTGATAGTTGCTTGTTCGCAACGCCTCGGCAGAATATCCGCATGACTATAGATTATTGAGGATAGTTGTTCTTGAGAAATTTATTTTAGCAATTGATAAAATAACGAATTATTCGTGATGCTCCTCATTCCGAAGGGGTCGCAAATGGTCCGCACAGCGCTTTTCCGCACAGGAGCCTGGCTGACATTCGTTATGATCGCCGGGAGTCCGCTGCCTGCGCTTGCCGCCAACTGCAAGTCGAGCGGCGGCTTGGCATATCTAGGCAACACCCGGGACGGCTCCAAATCGGTCTGGCTGTCGCGAACGGATCAAGGGTCGTTCGGCCTTGAATCAGCGAAGGGTAGCCAGTTCGTCGATAGCTGGGACGTTCCGCCGAAACGCCGGCTGCATATCTCGACCTCACCCGAGGTGTCGCAAGGCAGCGGGGGCACGCACAAACTCTTCGAGACCAGTGACAACAAGCCCTGCCTGATCGACACGCAGAACCAGAAGCGCGACTGGAACATTCCGCCGAATATCCAGCTTCCCGACCTGAATATGCCGATGCGGCCGCCGATCGGAGAACTCTTCCCGGATTTCGGGCTGATGCCCGGTCTTCCCGTACGCCCGCCGGGTGGACTGATGCCGACGCTTCCCGGCGGTGTGCAGCCACCGATCGCAACATTGCCGCCCGGCGGCATCACGCCCGGCCTTCCCACGCGGCCGCCCGGCGGCCTGATGCCGACGCTTCCCGGTGGTGTGCAGCCGCCAATCGCGACGCTACCGCCCGGAGGGACTACGCTGACGCCCGGCCTTCCCACGCGGCCGCCTAGTGGCCTCACGCCAGGTCTACCGACGCGCCCGCCAAGCGGTGTTATGCCCACGCTCCCCGGCGGCGTGCAGCCGCCGATCGCGACTTTACCACCTGGCGGTTTGACACCGGGCCTCCCGACCCAGCCGCCGGGCGGCCTGACGCCGGGCCTTCCCACACAGCCGCCCGGCGGTCTCACACCTGGCCTCCCGGGTGGTATGCAGCCGCCGATCGCCACGCTGCCGCCCGGCGGCGTTCAACCCGGCGTCCCCGGTGCGGTGAGCCCAACAGTTCCCGGCGGCATTGTTCGACCGGCCGGAGCGCTGCCGGGAAGCTTGGTGCGCCTCCCTGACGGCACACTCGTGAGATACGGCGTTGCCGGCACCCAGGAGCGATGCATTGATCCGCGCACCGCCACAACTGGCGCGGCAACGAGATGGCCGATCTGCCCGGAAGAAATCCTTGCCCAAGCTGCAATACAGGGCGAAGTGCCATTGACGGAAGGCCGCGATCTTGGCCCGCAGACGTTGTGGAACGCCTGGGCGCAACCCCTCTTCGTCCAGGTTTCCGACGAGCGCTATGGCCTCGACATGGAAACGCACCTTGGCGGCGTCACGGTAGGGCTCGACCGCCGCTTTGGCGAAAACGTCGTGTTCGGAGCCTCGCTCGCGATGCAGAACAGCTCGACCGATGGGTTCGATAACCTCCTGCAGGCTGAGTCCACCGGGTTCACCGTCGGGCCCTATCTCGCCATTCGTCTGTCGCCGCACTGGGCGATCGACACGTCGCTGACCTATGGTCAGTACGACAACGATCTTGAACTGGCTGTGTTGGAAGGAAGTTACCAATCCCGTCAGTGGTCGGGCAATATCACCGCGCATGGGCAGTATACGTTCGGCGAAACTCTTGTCCGCCCGAAGGCCTCCGTAACCTACGCCCGCGTCGAGAGCGACGGCTATGACCTCGAGGGCACCGTGCTCAACATTCCCGTCGACGTCAGCTTCCCGGAGGACAGTTTCAACTTTGGCGTCATCGATCTCTCGACAGAGTTCAGCCGCGTCTTCGCATTCCCGGGTGGAACAACCGTGATGCCCTATGCGGAAATCGGTGCGACCTACGAGTTCGATCGACCGAATGGCGGACAGATTCTGACGGCAGACCTGTTGCTGGCAACCCCATCAGCCTGGGCCGGAACCCTGCGTGCCGGCGCGCGCATGCTGCTCAACAATTCAGTCCAGGTCGAAGCCAGCGGCGGCTACCTTAGCTTCGGCCAGAGCGGGCTGGATATCTGGGAAGGCAAGTTTCAGATCTCGTTCGGGTTCTGAATGCCGACGCATCTCTTTTTGGGATCATTCTCTCAGGCGAAAGTGCCGTGGCAGTGCTTGTATTTCTTGCCGGAGCCGCAAGGGCAGGTTTCGTTGCGGCCGACCTTTCCCCAGGTTGCCGGGTTCTTCGGGTCACGTTCTTCTGCCGGCACGACACGGGCTTCGGAGCGCGTGAGCGTCATCACGCCGCCGCCTTCGCCAAAATCGTCCTCGCCCGTCGTGCCGTCGAGATGGTGCCCGTGCATTTCCGGCGCTTGCAGTGGCGGCGCCTCGGCGGCCTCGCGGACCAGTTCGACGCGCATGAGCTGCGCGGTCACTGCCTGGCGCAGATTGCCAAGCATGGCCTGGAACAGCTCGAAGGCCTCGCCCTTGTATTCGTTGAGCGGGTCGCGCTGGGCGTAGCCGCGAAAGCCGACCACCGAGCGCAGATGATCGAGATTGACGATGTGCTCGCGCCAGAGGTGATCGAGCGTCTGTAGCACTACAGAGCGCTCCACATAGGCCATGATTTCTGGCCCAAAACGCTCCGCGCGGTCCGCGGCTTCGCGATTTGCGAGATCGGTCAAGCGGGAGCGGATCTCGTCCTCGGCGATGCCTTCCTCCTTGACCCAGTCCAGGACCGGCAGGTCGAGATTTAGGTCCTGGAGCACGCCTTCCTTTAGCCCCACGGCGTTCCACTGCTCCGCATAGGCATTTTCCGGAATGTGCTTGGCGACGAGGTCGTCGATGACGTCCTCGCGCATCTCGGAGACCGTGTCCGACAGGCTCTCGGCATCCATGAGCTCGATGCGCTGCTCGAAGATGACCTTGCGCTGATCATTCATCACGTCATCGTACTTCAGAAGATTTTTGCGAATGTCGAAGTTGCGCGCCTCGACCTTCTTCTGTGCCTTTTCGAGGGCCTTGTTTATCCAGGGGTGAATGATCGCCTCGTCTTCCTTGAGGCCGAGCTTCTGCAGCATGCCGTCCATGCGATCGGAGCCGAAGATCCGCATCAGGTCGTCCTGCAGGGACAGGTAGAATTTCGAACGGCCCGGATCGCCCTGGCGGCCGGAACGGCCGCGCAGCTGATTGTCGATGCGGCGGCTTTCATGACGCTCCGTTGCGAGCACGTAGAGGCCGCCGGCAGCCAACGCCTTTTCCTTCAGGCGTTGAATGTCCGCGCGGATCGATTTTTCCTTCTCATCGCGCTCCGGCCCGGCCGGTACTTCCTCCAGCTCCCGGGCAATCCGCATATCCGCATTGCCTCCGAGCTGAATATCCGTGCCGCGTCCCGCCATGTTCGTGGCGATGGTGACCGCCCCCGGGACGCCGGCCTGGGCGACGATATAGGCTTCCTGCTCGTGATAGCGGGCATTCAGGACCTGGAAGTTTTTCATGCCTTCCTTGCGCAGGCGCTCCGCGAGCAGCTCTGATTTCTCGATGGAGGTGGTGCCGACCAGGATCGGCTGCCCTTTGGAATTAGCCTCGCGGATTTCCCGTACGATCGCTTTGTACTTCTCCTCGACGGTCCGGTAGACCTCGTCATCTTCGTCGGCCCGCAAGACGGGAAGGTTGGTCGGGATTTCGATGACGTCGAGCCCATAGATATTGCCGAACTCTTCGGCTTCCGTCAGCGCTGTGCCAGTCATGCCGGCAAGCTTGCCGTACATGCGGAAATAGTTCTGGAAGGTGATCGAGGCGAGCGTCTGATTTTCCGGCTGGATCGCCACGTGCTCCTTGGCTTCCAGAGCCTGATGCAGCCCTTCGGAGTAGCGGCGGCCCGGCATCATGCGTCCGGTGAATTCGTCGATGATGACGATTTCGCCATTGCGGACGATGTAATCCTTGTCGAGCTGGAACAGCCGATGGGCTTTCAGAGCATTGTTGACGTGATGGACCATGGCGACGTTTTCGACGTCGTAGAGCGACTCGCCCTTGAGAAGGTCGGCAGACCGCAGCAGGTTCTCGAGCTTTTCCGTGCCTTCTTCGGTGAAGATTGCCGTGCGCTGCTTTTCGTCGACTTCGTAATCCGACGCCTGGAGCTTCAGGAGAAAGGCGTCGACGGTATTGTACATTTCAGAGCGGTCCTCGAGCGGACCGGAAATGATCAACGGGGTTCGCGCTTCATCGACCAGGATCGAGTCCACCTCGTCGACGATCGCGTAATTGTGACCGCGCTGAACCATCTGGTTGCGCTCATACTTCATGTTGTCACGCAGATAGTCGAAGCCAAGCTCGTTGTTGGTCGCGTAGGTCACGTCGCAGGCATAGGCCGCGCGCCGTTCTTCATCGGACAGTCCGTGGACGATGACGCCAACAGTCAGACCGAGGAACTTGTAGACGCGGCCCATCCATTCGGCGTCGCGCTTGGCGAGATAGTCGTTGACTGTGACCACATGCACGCCCTTGCCGGCCAGGGAGTTGAGGTACACCGGCAGGGTGGCGACCAGCGTCTTGCCTTCGCCGGTTCGCATTTCGGCGATGTCGCCCGAATGCAGCACGATGCCGCCAATGAGCTGAACGTCGAATGGGCGCATACCGAGCGCGCGTTTGGAGGCTTCGCGGACCGTTGCGAACGCCGGCGCAAGCAGATCGTCAAGCGAGGCTCCGTTGGCAATCTCCTGCCGGAACTGGTCCGTGCGCGCCCGCAGCTGGTCGTCGGTCAAAGCGCTGACTTCGCTTTCCAGCGCGCTGATCGCCTCGACGCGGGACCGCATCGATTTGACGCGGCGATCATTCGAGGAGCCAAAGATTTTGCGAGCAAGTCCGCCGAGACTGACCATCAAATGGTCCTTTCAATCGTGCCGGCGCGCGGTCAGCAGGAGGCCGCTGTCATCTGCCGGGGTCGGATTTTATCAAAAAAGCGTCCGGAAATCGCTTCTGGACGCAAAGTCGAAGGACAGATAAGAGGGGGCCTCCGCGATGTCAACGCCGGTTCTTCGCCGCGCGTCGCACGCAATTCCGGCGGACTTGCTCGCCTGGCACGTGCCTTCCCGTTCCAAACTGGAGAGTTCCCTTATGACCGTTTTGTTTCCTCGCGCCGTGCTGGTCTGTTGCGGACTGGTTGCGAGCAGCCTGCTGCTTCCGGTTGGTATGGCCGGCGCTCAGCAGGACAAAGTGATAGCAACCATCAACGGCAAGAATATCACCGAGGCGGATCTCGCCAGCGCGGCAACCAATCTCGATCCGCAGTTTTCGCAGCTGCCTCCGGAACAGCGCCGCGCCGCGGCTCTATCGGCGCTCATCGAAATCCGTGTTCTCAGCGCCAAAGCGGAGGCCGATGGCCTCGACAAGAAGCCGGAATTCCAGAGCCAGATGGAATTCCTGCGGCAGCGGGCACTGCACAGCGCGCTGGTGCAGTCCGAAGTTGCCGCAAAGGTGACCGACGACCAGATTCGCGCTCGCTACGATACGCAGGTCGCCGGCACCCCGCCGGTCAATGAGGTGCATGGCCGTCACATCCTCGTGAAAACCAAGGAAGAGGCCGACGCGATCATCAAGCAACTCGACGGCGGCTCCGATTTCCAGAAACTCGCTAACGAGCACACCAGCGATCCGAGCGGCAAGACCACCGGAGGCGACCTCGGCTATTTCGCGCCAGGCCAGATGGTGCCGGAATTCGACAAGGCCGCGTTTGCGCTCGAGGTCGGCGCCTATACGAAGCAGCCGGTGCAAACCCAATTCGGATGGCATGTCATCAAGGTCGAAGACAAGCGCGCCCAACAGGCGCCTGCATTCGAGCAGGTGAAGGAGCAGTTTCGCTCACTCATTTTGCGCGAGAAGTATTTTGAGCTGGTCAAGGCGCTGCGCGAGGCCGCCAAGGTCGATGTCAGCGATCCTGAGCTGAAGAAGGCCTTGGAGCAGATGGAAAAGCCGCAGTAATTTGACCTGCGACTAGCTAGGATCTTGATCGGGCGCCGCGCAACCAGGCAGTGAAAACGCCTTGCGCCGCCCGATCCGATCAGGCTACGGAGCATCTCCACAGAATTGCTGCAGAGGTGCCATGTCGACCGCCATTTCCCCGCTTGCGCCCAAATCGCATCCGAAAATGCCGGCGATCGAGGGCGTGCGCATCGCCGCTGCCGAAGCCGGCATCAAATACAAAAATCGCACCGACCTGATGGTCATGGTGTTTGACGAGGGGACCGACGTTGCAGGCGTCTTCACCAAATCGAAATGCCCTTCCGCGCCAGTCGACCACTGCCGGCAGAATCTGACGGCGGGCAAGGCGCGGGTCCTCGTCGTCAATTCAGGCAACGCCAACGCGTTTACAGGCAAACGGGGCCGTGAGACGACGGCAATGACCGGCGCGGCGGCAGCCAAGGCTGCGGACTGCTCTGCCAGAGACGTCTTTCTCGCCTCTACGGGCGTGATCGGCGAGCCGCTTGACGCAAGCCGCTTCAGCCATTTGCTGACGGGCATGGTGAAGGACGCCCGGCCGGACCAGTGGACCGAGGCCGGCAAGGCCATCATGACGACCGATACCTACCCCAAATACGCGACTGCAACGGTCAAGGTCGGCGAGGCTATGGTGACCATCAATGGCATCGCAAAAGGAGCCGGTATGATCGCTCCGGACATGGCGACGATGCTGTCTTTCGTCGCCACTGACGCGCCGATTGCCGCCCCGGTGCTTCAGGAACTCTTGTCCAGGGGCGTCGGAGGTACGTTCAACGCGGTGACAGTCGACAGCGACACATCGACAAGCGACACCCTGCTTCTCTTTGCGACCGGAGCCGCGGCACGAAAGGGCGCGCCGAGGATTTCCGATCCGAAAGACGCCAGACTTGGACAGTTCCGCCGCGCGCTGAACAAGGTCCTGAAATCGCTCGCGCTTCAGGTGGTTCGCGACGGCGAGGGTGCGCGCAAGCAGATCGAAATCAACGTGACAGGTGCGAAATCGGCGCGCTCGGCAAAGCGCATCGCGCTCTCGATCGCCAATTCGCCACTCGTCAAGACGGCTGTTGCGGGCGAGGACGCCAATTGGGGTCGCGTGGTCATGGCGGTGGGCAAGGCAGGCGAGCCGGCCGATCGCGATCTCCTGTCCGTCTGGTTCGGCGATATTCGCGTCGCGCATAACGGGGAGCGTGACCCCGACTATTCGGAGGAGGCGACGTCCGCTTATATGAAGGGCGACGAAATTCGCATCCGCGCGGATATAGGTCTGGGGCGCGCCAAGGCCACCGTCTGGACCTGCGATCTCACCAAGGAATATGTCGAGATCAACGGCGACTACCGGAGCTGATCTCGTGTCGCCCACCGACAACGCCGGAAAATCCGACCTGGCGGCAGTCCGGCGCTTTGAGGCGGCCGGGTTTCGTGCCTGGCCCGCGGCGTCGGTTCACTATGACGGAACCTGGGTGATCAGGCTGACGGCCAAAAATCCGGCCAAGCGCCTGAACTCGGTCAATCCGCTTGACCCAAATGACACGGTTGACCTGGAGGGGCGCATCGCCCGCGCCGCCCGGCAGTTTGAAGCCCATGGCCGGGATCTGACCTTCCGCCTGTCGCCGCTCTCGGGCACGGTGCTGGAACGGCATTTCGATCAGCAAGGCTGGAGCACATTCTCGGAATCGATCGTGATGCGCCTGCCGCTTGGCGATGCGGCGATCAAGCGCGCGGTCGATCATATTCCGTTGAAGGACGTTGGGCGCTTTACGGCCGCTGCGGCGAAGGTGCACGGTTTCGATCCCGAGCTTCGCCTCGGGCTCTCGGACCTGATCTCGCGCATACAGCCGGAGGTCGGACTTTTCGTGTTGGAGGATAACGCCGCGCCGGTGGCGACCGCAATCTGTGTCCACGACAAGGATCTGGCCGGTTTTTTCGAGATCGCCACCGACGTGGGCCAGCGGGGCAAAGGCCATGCGCGCCGGCTCTTGCAGTCGGCCCTGAAATGGGCGCGTTCCAGGGGCGCGCGCCTTGCGTGGCTCCAGGTCGAAGCGGACAACGAGCCCGCATGCAGCCTCTACATGTCGCTGGGGTTCAGCGAAGTCTATCGCTATCACTACCGTCGGCCGCAGGAGAGATGATCGTGGACACAGGTGGAAAGCGCCTTCTGCTGGTCGCAGCCTGTGCGCTGGTGGATGCGGACGGGCGCGTGCTGCTCGCGCAGCGGCCGGAGGGTAAGACGCTCGCCGGACTATGGGAGTTTCCCGGCGGTAAGGTTGAGCCCGGCGAAACGCCGGAAGAAACGGTTGTGCGTGAACTCCGCGAAGAGATCGGAATCGAGACCAAAACTGCCTGTCTCGCGCCGCTGACCTTTGCGAGCCACTCCTATGAGACTTTCCACCTCCTGATGCCGCTCTTTGTCTGCCGCCGGTTCTGGGGCACGGCGATCGCTAAGGAGGGGCAGGTTCTCAAATGGGTACGGCCCCGCCAGATGCGCGACTATCCGATGCCGCCGGCGGACGAACCGCTGATCCCGTTCCTGATCGACCTGCTTTGAAGGGTAAAAGCAGCACGCTCCGACAGCGCTGTTAATCGACTGTTCAGCGTATTATGAAAATTTGAATCAAAGCTTGGGGCCGATACGCATTGTTGCGCGCCGGAGGGGAGTGGGCATGCATCCGAAAGACGATTGGAACGCGATCCCCAGGGATCGCACATGGCCGTTGTTGGGCGCGGGGATCGGCGCTGTCAGGGCAGCGCTTCTTTTCGGAGCCGTCGCCGTCGCCTTTGCGCTGATGATGGTGCCGATAGTTGATAAACGGTCGCGCGATTGGGCGCGAACGGATACGCCTCGGCTCGATAGTTTCAAGACCGGAACCGTCAGCGCTCGCGAAACATACACTGTTCGCAGAAGCGTGTTGCAGGCCTCCCCGACATCCGTGTGCACGATTAGCAGCAACGGCGAACGTTCGGGCGATTGCTGACCCGCCGTCTCTTAAATGGCAATTCTCGCCGTGTCAGGACGAATTTTCAGTCGCCCCTTAGAGCACGATGATTTCAATTGGAGACGTCACCACGCTCTAATTCTTTGATTTTCGCATGATCTTGTCCGAAAACCGCTACGCACTTTTCGGGATCATGCTTAGTGGTCCGATTCTAACATTCGCATCCCATTGATACGGGCCATTCAGGCGAATGTTAGAATCATAAGGACCACTAGCAAACATATGATTCTAGTGGAACTTTGAATTTGACATTCGCAATGGCGCGTGATGTCAAATGGGATGCGAATGTCAAATTCGTTCCACTAGGGAGTGTTAACGTTGCGCCGTTAACCTTTCTTAATGGGTTCGCGGTAAGGTGACGACCATCAGACGATGGGCGGTGTCACGATGATCTGGAACTTTTTTGAAGACGAGAAAGGGGCGACAGCCATGGAGTATGGTTTGATCGCTGCGCTTATCTCGCTTGCCATCTTCTCCGGCGTCGGAAACGTAGGATCGATTGTGGGAGGGATGTGGGACAACAACGCCGACAGGCTCCAGCAAGCCATCAATTAGTCTGGCTTACGGACGTTATTCTGTGATTTTCTTCCCCGTCTTCGGCGCAGCAAGGACCTTGGCAAGCGAAACGTCCGCCGATCCGGGCTTCAAGGGTTGCTGTTGCGAAGCGTGCGGCGCCCATCCCGACATCCAGATAAAGGAAAATGTCGCGCGCAATCGTCCGTCGGGGTCGGAAAAGCGTTCGGCATAAATTTCCGCCGCGCGCTGAAACAAGCGCCTGGTTCCCGGCCGCCGCGACCGGGCTTGAAGCGCATTGGTCGCTCCCATAGCGCGCAGATCGCGGATCAATCCGAACATCGTATCGTAGCGCACCGTGACCGTCTCGACATCGGTAACGGGCAGCGCGAACCCCGCCCGCTGCAGTAGCCCGCCGACGTCACGGACGTCCGCAAACGGAATGACGCGCGGACTGGCGCCGCCTGCTATTTCAGTCTCGGCCGCGAGCAGGCTTTCGCGCAGCTCGGCAAGAGTGCCGGCGCCGGCCATCGCGCCGAGGAACAGGCCGTCCGGCCGCAGGGCGCGGCGAATCTGGATGAGCGCGCCTGGCACGTCGTTCGTGTCCTGGAGCGACAGAAGCGAAACAATGAGATCCACGCTTTCCGGATCGAGCGGCAGGTGGTCGCCCGATGCCACCTTGCCGGCATGCCCTTCCAGGAAATCCGCATGCGAACTCAATGCGCTGGACATCATCGACCCTGCCGCTGGCAAGGATTGCGGTGGCGGCAGCTGATGTGGTGCAAAAGACTGCAACAGCATTCGCGAAGCGGCGCTCCACGGTCGAAAGCCGATCGAGGAGGTCGTCCACGGCACGGTCGAGCAGGAACGACGCATCCCGTCCGGCCTTGGCGAGTGCACGCCGCCGCCGCTCGATGATCAGCGCCGTGTCGAAAATGCGCTCCAACGCCCGCGTCCTTTCTCGATTCTCGCTTGCCGCACCCCAAGGTTGTGTCGATATTGGGCGGCTGGCTAAGGGAAGCTCGTGACCGATCCCGTCAAAGAGATCAAGGCTTTTGGTTCCGCCCTCCTCGGATGGTCGGGCCGAATCCTGTTCCCGCCCGTTTGCATGGGCTGCCGCAGGCAGGTGCTACAGCCTGGCACGCTCTGCGGTACGTGCTGGCCGGGTTTGAGATTTCTCGAAAAACCCTGGTGCGAAGTCATGGGCACGCCCTTCACCCATGAGATGGGAGACGGTTTCCTCTCTGCTAATGCGATCGCCAACCCGCCGCCGTTCAAGCGATCCCGTGCCGCCGTCGGCTATAGCGGCGTGGCGCGTCAGATGGTCCTCCGCCTCAAATACAATGATCGTACCGACCTGGCGCCGTGGATGGCCCGCTGGATGATGCGGGCAGGCTCGGAACTCCTGCACGACGCTGAGGTCCTTGTCCCGGTGCCCCTGCATTGGCGCAGGTTCTTTTCCAGGCGTTTCAACCAGTCGGCGGAGCTCGCGCGCGCCATCGCGACCCTGGCGGGAAAGCGGTTCGAACCATCGGCGTTGCGGCGTGTGAAAGTGACGCGTCAACAGGTGGGGCTCGGCCTGAGGGAACGCGAGGACAATGTGCGCGGCGCTTTCCGGGTACTGGCGGAAGCCGAAATCGAAGTCCGGGGGCGGCATGTGCTCGTCGTCGACGATGTCTACACGACCGGAGCGACGGTCTCGGCCGTCGCCAGAGCGCTGAAGAAAGCGGGCGCGACACATGTCGACGTGCTGACTTTCGCACGCGTCCTTCCCGGGGACTTTCAGCCCGAGGAACCGGCGACTATATAGTTGCTGACGGGCAATGGAATTCGCCATGGTTGATGTGACGATCTATACACGGATGATGTGCGGCTACTGCGCCGCCGCAAAGCGGCTGCTTGACAGCAAGGGCATAACGTATACGGAGCACGATGCGAGCTTTTCGCCGGAACTGAGGCAGGAAATGGTCCAGCGCTCGAATGGCCGATGGACCTTTCCGCAGATTTTCATCGGCGATGTGTATGTCGGCGGAGCCGACGATCTCCATGCTCTGGAGGTCGAGGGACGGCTCGATGCATTGCTTGCAGACGATAGGGTGAGCTGAGGGCCAGTCATGGGTGTTTTCAAGGCGGCGGCAATCCAGTTGCGCTCGGGGACCGATCCCCAGAAGAATGCAATCGTTTTCGAAGAGATGGTCCATGAGGCCGCCGCGAATGGCGCTGAGTACGTGCAGACGCCAGAAATGACCAATGCCATCGTGCGCGACAGTGTGGCGAGGAGCACGTTGTTCCGGCCGGTCGAGACCGATCTGATTGCGCAGGCGGCTCGTCGCCTGGCTGCGGAACTAAATATTCATATCCATGTCGGTTCGAACGCGATCGCGCTGGCGGACGGAAAACTCGCCAACCGGGCTTTGCTCTATGATCCCCGCGGCGAACTCGTTGCCACCTACGACAAGATCCATATGTTCGACGTCGATCTCGACAATGGAGAGAGCTGGCGGGAATCGTCCGCTTATGAACCGGGCGCCGAGACGGTCGTCGCCGAGCTGCCGTTCGCCAGGATCGGCCTTGCCGTTTGCTATGATCTGCGCTTTCCGCAGCTCTTCCGGGCGCAGGCCATGGCCGGCGCCGAGGTGCTGACCGTGCCTGCGGCCTTCACGCGCAAGACCGGCGAGGCGCATTGGCATGTGCTGCTGAGAGCCCGCGCGATCGAAAACGGGGCCTGGGTCATCGCCGCCGCCCAAGGCGGACTGCACGAGGATGGCCGCGAAACCTACGGCCATTCGCTCATCGTCGATCCGTGGGGTCGCGTCGTGGCTGACGCTGGCAATGCCGAACCCGGCATCGTCTATGCCGACATCGACACGGCGGCCTCAGCGGCGGCACGCAAGAAGATCCCGAACCTCAAGAATGCGCGTGAGTTTTCCGTCAGGATCGCTGCCGGCAGCCCGAGCCTGAGGGCCGCATCTTGATACGCTTCACGCTGATCTGCGACCAGGACCACGAATTCGAGGGCTGGTTCCGCAACAATGACGATTTCGACACTCAACAGACGCGGGGGTTGGTCGACTGCCCGCGATGCGGCTCGCGCAAGGTGGGCAAGGCGCTGATGGCGCCAGCCATCTCCACGGGGCGCAAGAAGGAGACCATGACGCTTGCCATGAGTGCCGAGCAACGCGCCACGCTGGCTCAAATGAAGGCACTCGCCGAGAAGATGCGCGAGAACGCCGACTATGTCGGCGACAAGTTTGCCGAGGAGGCGCGCAAGATACATTTCGGCGAGGCCGATCCGCGCGGCATCTATGGCGAGGCGACGGCCGACGAGGCGCGTGGCCTGCTCGATGACGGCGTCGAATTCATGCCGATCCCGGTGTTTCCCGACGATAGCAACTGACACCTCCGTTTCGCCCATGCTGGCGCATTCGCTCCGGCCTGTTTTCTGATCAGGTCGCCGCGAAATTCGGCGTCAGCGTGCGATGAAATCTCTCTGGAACTCAGCCCTCGGCCTTTTGCTCGTCACTGGCGGGCTGCTCGGGCTGACGCTGCCCTTCGGCAAGATCGCAACGACAAGCGGTGTGCCTGCCATACTGTGGGCGTTCATCATTTCGTTCGGGGCGGGCGGCGTCTTGTTCCTCGTTCTGCGCTTGCGGGAGCATTGTTTCGTCCTCACTGCGCGCAAGCTGCGCTATTTTACTGTTGCGGCGGCGATTTCCTACGCAATCCCGAATCTTTTGATGTTCTCGGCCATCCCGCATCTCGGTGCGGGCTACACCGGGATCATGTTCACGCTGTCGCCGGTGATCACCCTTGTTCTGTCGATCCTGCTCGGTGTGCGCCGCCCCAATCTCCTTGGTATCGCAGGCATCGTTGTGGGATTTGTCGGGGCGCTGATGGTGGCGTTGACCCGTGGCGAGGCGGGCCAACCGGCCGAAATCTTCTGGGTACTTATCGGGCTTTTGATTCCTATCAGCCTTGCCGCGGGAAACATCTATCGGACCTATGACTGGCCGAAGGAAACCGGCCCGATCGAGCTTGCCGTCGGCAGTCATCTCGTGGCGGCGGGCATGCTTCTGATAGGCCTGCTGCTGATCGATGGCGTCGTCGCGTTCACGCACTTGTCCGGCGTGCCGCTGGTGGTGATGGCTCAAATTGCGTCGTCTTCCGCGATGTTCGCCTTCTTCTTCCGGCTGCAGGCGGTGGGCGGGCCGGTCTATCTCAGCCAGATCGGCTATGTCGCCGCCGCGATCGGGCTGGTCGCGGGCGTCCTGTTTCTGGGCGAGCGGTATCAACTTCTGACCTGGGCGGGAGCGGCCGTCATCGGTGTCGGCGTTGCGATGACGACGAAAGCTCAGGCGGCAGGGCGCTCGGCCAAGACCATATAGTTGACATCCATGTCCCTGGAGCGCTGCCAGCGGTCCGAAAAAGGATTGTAGATGACACCTGTCCGGTCGATGACGGTCAGGCCGGGTCCGGCAAGCGCTGCTTCCAATTCTTCCGGCCGCACGAGCTTGCCATATTGGTGCGTCCCACGCGGCAGCCAGCGCAGCACATATTCAGCACCGATAATCGCCAAGCCAAGCGCTTTCAGCGAACGATTGATGGTCGCCACGAACATCAAGCCACCCGGCTTCACCATCTCACCGCATTTGCCGATGAACAGATCGACATCCGCGACGTGCTCGACAACTTCCATGTTCAGGATGACATCGAAGGTTTCGCCGGCATCCGCCAGGGCTTCGGCGGTCGCCGCACGATAATCGATCTCTAGCCCGCCCTCGGCCGCATGGAGCTTGGCGACTTCGATGTTGGTTTCCGAAGCATCCGCGCCCACCACCGTTGCGCCGAGCCGCGCCATGGGTTCGCAAAGGAGACCGCCGCCGCAGCCGATGTCGAGAATGCGCAAGCCTTCGAATGGCCGGGCCGTGCGTGGATCACGTCCAAATCGTGCGGCGACCTGATCACGTATGTAGGCCAGGCGAACCGGATTGAATTTGTGCAGCGGGCGGAATTTGCCGTTCGGGTTCCACCATTCGGCGGCGAGCGCCGAGAAGTGCTCGATCTCGCGCACATCGATCGTCGTCCTTTGCGTTTCGGCCATCAAAATCGTGCTCCCTTCGGCTGAAGGAAGTCGGGCTCGATGACTGCAATGTCAAGGCAGCAGTCCCCACCTGGTATCCAAACTGTTGAAAACCTGGACGAGACGTATGCCCGGCTAGCCTGCAAAGCGCAGCATATTGCCCAAACCGAAACCATGTGAAAGATCATTCGTTTCCGAAGGAGGCCGCGCTTTCACGGCGCGGTCTTCCCTTTCGCAGCTTCGAAAAATAGCGGCGCCGCCTTCATGCAGACTGTCATTTCCGTCCGAGACCTGTCCAAGACCTATGCTTCGGGCTTCGAGGCGCTGAGGAGCGTCAATCTCGAAATCCGGCGCGGCGAGATATTTGCGCTGCTTGGCCCCAATGGCGCAGGCAAAACGACACTGATCAATATCGTGTGCGGGATCGTCAATCCGACCGGCGGAGAGGTGAAGGTCGGCGGTCACGATATTCGGACAAGTTATCGTGCCGCGCGCTCGCTGATCGGCCTGGTGCCGCAGGAACTCGCAACCAACGCGTTCGAAACGGTCTGGGCTGATGTCTCGTTGAGCCGTGGGCTGTTCGGCAAACGGAGCAATCCCGCCTTCATCGAGAAAGTCCTGAAGGACCTGTCCCTGTGGGACAAGAAGGACCAGAAGATCGTCACGCTTTCCGGTGGAATGAAGCGGCGATTGCTGATTGCAAAGGCGCTGTCGCACGAGCCCGAAATCCTGTTCCTCGACGAGCCGACCGCCGGCGTCGATGTGGAGCTGCGGCGCGACATGTGGAACCTTGTCCGTTCGCTGCGCGAAACGGGCGTCACCATTATTCTTACCACTCACTATATCGAGGAAGCGGAGGAGATGGCCGACCGTATCGGCGTGATCAGCAAGGGTGAGATCATCCTCGTGGAGGACAAGGCGACGCTGATGCGCAATCTCGGCCGAAAAAAGCTGGTACTCCAGCTTCAGCGGCCGCTTGAAAACATTCCACCCGAACTCTCCGCCTATGCGCTGGAGTTGGCAAACAACGGGCGCGAGCTGGTTTTCACCTATGACACGGCAGGCGAGCGAACCGGCATCACTGCCTTGCTCGGCGATCTCGGAGAGGCTGGAATCCGCTTCAAGGACCTCCAGACCAGCCAGAGTTCGCTCGAGGACATCTTCGTCAGCCTGGTGAGGGAACGCCGATAAATCTTCGCGCCGTCCGCGCCATCTACAAATTCGAGATGGCCCGCGCTTTCCGCACCTTCCTGCAGAGCATCGTGTCGCCGGTCATTTCGACCTCGCTCTACTTTGTCGTTTTCGGCGCGGCGATCGGCACCCGCGTCGACACCGTCGACGGCGTGGGTTACGGCGCCTTCATCGTTCCGGGCCTGATCATGCTCTCGCTTCTGACCCAGAGCGTCTCTAATGCCGCCTTCGGCATCTACCTGCCGAAGTTCATCGGCACGATCTATGAACTCCTGTCGGCGCCCGTTTCATATGTGGAAATCGTCCTTGCCTATGTCGGCGCCGCTGCGACCAAATCGACGTTAATCGGGCTGATCATCCTTGCCACCGCGAGCCTCTTCGTCCCGCTTCAGGTGCAGCATCCGGTCTGGATGCTGCTGTTCCTGGTGCTGACAGCCGTAACGTTCAGCCTGTTCGGATTCATCATCGGCCTTTGGGCGCGCGACTTCGAAAGGCTGCAGCTGATCCCGCTTCTGATTATTACGCCGTTGGCGTTTCTCGGCGGAACCTTCTACTCCATCGATATGCTGCCGCCTTTCTGGCGGACGGTCACGCTGTTCAACCCGATGGTCTATCTGATCAGCGGCTTTCGCTGGAGTTTCTTCGGCACGTCCGACGTGGGGATAGGCGTCAGCCTCGGCATGACGTTGATTTTCCTGGCGCTCTGTCTCGCGACCGTCGCCTGGATATTCCGCACCGGCTATCGACTGAAGCCTTGATACTGCCGACAGCACTGTGCGGGACGACCGAACGTCGAAGATCGACGCTGCTTGCGCAGCCATGGTGATTTGGTTATGCAGGCCGCGCATTCGCACCCTGGTCTGCCGGGGTGTTTTCGTTTGGTTTACGGCCCGGTGCCGGCACTTATAGGACATTTCTTCTTCATGGCGCGCATCGTGATGAAATTCGGCGGAACCTCCGTCGCCGACATCAGCCGCATCCGCAACGTCGCGCGCCATGTCAAACGCGAGGTCGATGCCGGCCACGAGGTCGCTGTGGTTGTCTCGGCGATGGCCGGAAAGACCAACGAAATGGTCGCCTGGGCGCGCGAAGCATCGCCGATGCACGATGCCCGCGAATATGACACGGTGGTGGCCGCTGGCGAGCAGATTACATCCGGGCTACTTTCCATCGCTTTGCAGGCGATCGGTGTCGACGCGCGGTCCTGGCAAGGCTGGCAAATTCCGATCCTGACCGACAGTGCTCATGGCGCAGCGCGGATCCAGGAAATCGACGGATCCGATTTGATTTCGCGTTTCGGCAAGGGCCAGGTCGCGGTGATTTCCGGCTTCCAGGGTCTCGGGCCGGACAACCGCATCGCAACGCTTGGCCGTGGCGGATCGGATACCAGCGCCGTCGCGATCGCGGCCTCGGTCAAGGCGGACCGATGTGACATCTACACGGATGTCGACGGCGTCTATACGACCGATCCGCGCATCGAGCCGAAGGCGAGGCGGCTTGCAAAAGTCTCCTTCGAGGAGATGCTTGAAATGGCGTCGCTTGGCGCCAAGGTCTTGCAGGTTCGCTCCGTCGAACTTGCGATGGTGTATCGGGTGCGGACCTTCGTCCGGTCCTCCTTCGAGGACCCCGATGCTCCGGGCATGGGGGATCTGGACAATCCGCCTGGAACGCTCATTTGCGACGAGGATGAAATCGTGGAACAGCAGGTCGTCACCGGAATTGCCTACGCAAAGGATGAAGCCCAGATTTCGCTGCGTCGCGTGGCGGATCGTCCGGGCGTTGCGGCCGGCATCTTCGGCCCGCTGGCCGAGGCCAACATCAATGTCGACATGATCGTCCAGAACATTTCCGAGGACGGCAAGTCCACGGATATGACCTTTACCGTGCCGTCCGGCGACATCGACAAGGCTCTGGCCGTGCTCGGCAAGGTCAAGGAGACGATCGGCTTCGACGTCGTGCAGTCCGAAGCCGGTATGTCGAAGGTCTCCGTGATCGGCATCGGCATGCGCAGTCATGCCGGCGTGGCCGCCACCGCCTTTAAGGCGCTCGCCGACAAGGCGATCAACATCCGGGCCATTACAACTTCCGAGATCAAGATTTCGATTCTGATCGACGGTCCTTATACGGAACTTGCAGTTCGGACTTTGCATTCCGTCTACGGTCTGGATAAGCAGTAGTAATAGAACAGAGTCAGTCTCGGCTCGCCAATTCCTAGGGGGTAGGGCGGCGAGTGCCGTTGGAGACCGAGCCAATGCGTGACATGGCCGCCGGACCGCGCGTGCTTCTGAAACGGCTCCGCGAGCTCATGGCGGAGCCGCTGGAGCCTCAAGAGCGTCTCGACCGTATTGTGCGCGACATCGCACAAAACATGGTCGCGGAGGTGTGCTCCCTTTATGTGCTGCGCGCGGACGCGGTGCTCGAACTTTATGCGACGGAAGGTCTAAATCCCGGTTCGGTTCACTTGGCGCAACTGCGTCTCGGACAGGGTCTGGTCGGTACGATCGCCGCCAGCGCGCGGCCGCTCAACCTGTCGGATGCCCAGAAGCACCCGGCTTTCGCTTACCTTCCGGAAACGGGTGAAGAGATTTACAACTCTTTCCTTGGCGTACCGGTGTTGCGGGCAGGGCGCACATTGGGCGTTCTCGTCGTCCAAAACCGCACCAAGCGGCATTATCGCGAGGACGAGCTCGAAGCGCTGGAAACGACGGCGATGGTGATCGCCGAGATGATCGCCACCGGCGATCTGGCGCGCCTCACACGGCCTGGCATCGAACTCGACCTGAGCCGGCCAGCCAGTTTTGCGGGTCTTTCCTTCAATGAAGGCGTCGGACTTGGTCACGTCGTGCTGCACGAACCGCGCATTGTCGTCACCAATCTCTTCAATGAGGACAGCGACGAGGAGATGCGGCGGCTCAAATCGGCGCTCGGTTCGCTCCGCCTCTCGATCGACGACATGCTTTCGCGCCGGGATGTTGCCTTCGAAGGCGAGCACCGCGCCGTTCTCGAAGCCTACCGCATGTTCGCAAATGACCGCGGCTGGGTGCGGCGGCTCGAGGAGGCTGTGCGTAACGGCCTGACGGCCGAGGCCGCGGTGGAAAAGGTGCAAAGCGACATGCGTGCGCGCATGCTGCATATGACCGATCCCTATCTGCGCGAGCGGATGAGCGATTTCGACGATCTCGCCAACCGGCTGCTGCGTCAGCTGATGGGTCATGGACCGGAAGTGCTGGCGGCAACCTTGCCTAAGGACGCCATTATCGTTGCCCGGTCGATGGGCGCGGCCGAGTTGCTCGACTATCCACGTGACCGGATGCGCGGCCTTGTCCTGGAAGAAGGCGCGATCACGAGCCATGTCGTGATCGTCGCACGCGCCATGGGAATTCCCGTTGCCGGGCAGGTGAAGGGCGCGGTCTCCATGTCCGAAAACGGGGACGCGATCATCGTCGATGGCGACGAGGGCCGCATCCACCTGCGCCCCCAGGCCGATGTGGAGGCGGCCTATGCCGAGAAGGTACGCTTCCGGGCCCGGCGGCAGGAACTTTACCGCGAGTTGCGCAAGAAGCCATCGGCAACCAAGGACGGGGTCCACATCGACCTGCTGATGAATGCCGGGCTTGCTGTCGACCTGCCGCAACTGGCCGAATCGGGGGCTGCGGGCATCGGGCTTTTCCGTACAGAACTTCAGTTCATGGTTGCCGCCACTTTTCCGCGCGCCGAGGCGCAGGAGCGGCTTTACCGCGATGTGCTGGATGTCGCGGGCGACAAGCCGGTGACCTTTCGCACGATAGACATCGGCGGCGACAAGGTGCTCCCCTATTTCAAGAGCGTGGCCCACGAGGAGAATCCCGCGCTCGGTTGGCGCGCGATCAGACTGACGCTTGATAGGCCGGGCCTGCTCCGCACACAAATACGCGCTCTGCTGAAGGCCGCTGGCGGGCGTGAGCTGCGGGTGATGCTCCCGATGGTGACCGAAATCAGTGAAATCATGCAGGCGCGCGAGATCATTGACCGCGAAGTCCGGCATCTGTCGCAATTCGCGCATGATCTGCCAACCTTGCTCAAGCTTGGCGCCATGATCGAAGTGCCGTCGCTGCTGTGGCAATTGGATGAACTGATGCGGACGGTCGACTTCGTGTCGGTCGGGTCAAACGATCTTTTCCAGTTCGTGATGGCGACCGACCGCGGCAATACGCAGCTCTCCGACCGTTTCGATCCGCTGTCGGTACCGTTCCTGCGTGTTCTCAAGCAGATCGCCGAGGCCGGCCACCGTGTCGGTACGCCGGTCACGCTGTGTGGGGAGCTTGCGGGCCGCCCGATCTCGGCCTTGGCCCTGATAGGGCTTGGCTACCGCTCGATCTCGATGTCGCCCGCCGCGATCGGCCCGGTGAAAGCGATGCTGACGGAGGTTCCGCTGGAAGCCCTCGCCGCACTGCTCGATGATGCGCTGGCCAACCCCAACGCCGTCCGGAACATCCGCAAGGATCTCCACACCTTCGCCGACCAGCACGGCATTCCACTTTAACACGTAAGCTCAGAACATGATCAGTCTGCCCCGCGAACGCATGGATCAGGTCGTGAAACGTTTCGATATGCTCGAAGCGCTGATGGCGGCGGGGCCCGATCCAAACACCTATGTGAAGATGGCGTCGGAATACTCGGAAATTCAGGAAATGGCGGCGAAGATTCGTTCTTTGCGCGCCGCCGAACAGGAACTTGCCGACCTCGACGCCATGCTTGCCGACAAGTCCACCGATGCGGAGATGAAAGCCCTCGCCGAGGCCGACAAGCCGGCTGTCGATCAGCGCATCGAGGACCTTCAAAGCGAGATTCAAATTCTGCTCCTTCCCAGGGACGAGGCCGACAGCAAGAATGCCATTCTTGAAATTCGCGCCGGCACGGGCGGCGACGAGGCTGCGCTTTTTGCCGGCGATCTCTTCCGGATGTACGAGCGCTATGCCGCTGTCCAGGGCTGGCGGTTCGAAGTCGCCTCGGCCAGCGACGGCGAAGTAGGCGGCTTCAAGGAAATCATCGCCACCGTTTCCGGCAAGGGCGTTTTCGCCAAGCTGAAATTCGAATCCGGCGTTCACCGGGTGCAGCGTGTCCCAGAAACGGAGGCCGGGGGCCGCATCCATACCTCCGCGGCGACGGTCGCGGTTCTGCCCGAGGCCGAAGAAGTGGACATCGACATCCGCGCCGAGGACATCCGGATCGACACGATGCGCGCTTCGGGCGCCGGCGGCCAGCACGTCAACACAACCGATTCGGCTGTCCGAATCACGCATCTCCCAACCGGTATCATCGTCGTGCAGGCTGAGAAATCGCAGCATCAGAACCGTGCCCGCGCGATGCAGATCCTGCGCGCGCGGCTTTTCGACCTGGAGCGCTCAAAAGCCGCGGAGGAACGTTCCAAATCACGGCGGCTACAGGTTGGTTCCGGCGACCGTTCCGAACGCATCCGCACCTACAATTTCCCGCAAGGCCGCGTCACCGACCACCGCATCAACCTGACCCTCTACAAGCTCGACCGCGTGATGGAGGGAGAACTCGACGAGATCATCTCCGCTCTCATTGCCGACCATCAGTCGAAGCTGCTGGCCGACCTCGGAACCAATGGCTGAGCAAGCGCAGCCGGTGTCGCTCGGGCAGTTGCTGCGCGAGGCGCGCAGGCGTCTGGCCGATGCCGGACTTGACGATCATGCCCTCGATGCGCGGCTGATCGTGGAGCATTTTCGGGCGTTAGCCGCGCCGAATCGATCGGCTCACCGGGCCGGCCGGTGGACAGCAAGGCTGCTGCCGCTATTGCCACGGCGCTTGAGCGGCGCATTGCCGGCGAGCCGGTCCATCGCATTATCGGCTTCAGGGAATTTCACGGGCTGCGGCTTTATCTTTCGCCTGAGACGCTGGAGCCACGTCCCGACACGGAAACCCTTGTCGACGCTGTCTTGCCGTTTGCGCGGGAGACAGCGGAGCGGCTGGGAACTTGCCGGTTGCTCGACCTAGGCACCGGGACGGGCGCGATTGCGCTGGCTATGCTGAAGGAGGTACCGCAGGCTGTCGCTGTGGGCGTCGATATATCGGCCGGCGCACTGGCAACCGCCGCCCGCAATGCAGACGAGGCCGGGCTTGGCGCACGGTTCACAACTCTTCTGTCCAACTGGTATGGCGCGACGGAAGGTCGCTACCATTTGATTGTGTCAAATCCGCCCTATATAACGCGCAAAGAGCTTGAGACCCTGCAGCCCCAAGTGCGCAACTTTGATCCCGTCCGCGCGTTGGACGGAGGTGAAGATGGTCTCAATTGTTATCGCATCATCGCCAGGGGCGCTGGCCCCCATCTCGAGCCCGGAGCCACGATTGCAGTGGAGATCGGCTACAACCAGAGGGCGGACGTGGAGCAGGTCTTTGATGAGGCCGGCTTTAAGTTGATTGCCGCCGCGAAGGATCTCGCAGGACACGACCGCGCGCTGGTATTCCGCGCAGCGTGACCATACCTGGACAGAAAAAATGCTTGGCAACAGCAGGGAATGTAGATAGGGTCGGGCAACCGGATGAGACGAAGCAGGCAGTGCTGTTATCAATTTCGGTTCCCGTAGAAACAAGCTGCCTTCTTGCGTAAACGACGCCTTAGCTTCGTGCGGGGATCGTCCGGAATGACACGGACCGAAACAGGATGGCACGCGGCGCCAGCGCGATCGATGCGGGCGAACACCGGCAAAACAAACGGAACGGCTGACAGCTGATGCGCGCCGTCCGCGGACAGTTTTTCAACACGAAGAGAATCGAATGAGGCCACAACAACAAAACCGGCGGATGCGGGGTCGCAACAATAATAACAATAACAACAATAATCGCAGAGGCCCCAATCCCTTAACGCGCAACTACGAGAGCAATGGTCCGGACGTCAAAATCCGGGGCTCTGCCCAGCAGATTGCTGAAAAATATACGACGCTCGCACGTGATGCGCAAAGTTCCGGCGACCGTGTGATGGCCGAGAACTATCTGCAGCATGCGGAGCATTATAATCGCATCATTGCAGCCGCGCAGGCGCAGATGCCAATCCAGAATATGCGCGACACACGCGAAGACGGCGATGACGATCTCGACGATGAGCTAGAAGCGACAGGCAATGCGGTCGAGACGCCTGCGCCTGTAAACAACGGTTCCGGGCCGCAGCCTGTCATCGAAGGCACGCCGGCCGAAGTCGCGCTCAATCAGGAAGCCGTAACGCCGAGTAACGAGCGCCGTGAACGTCAGGCTGGCGACAGCCAACTGTCGGATGGCGAGCATGGCGAGGAAGGACAGCAGCGCCGCCCACGGCGCCCGCGTCGTGGGCGCGGCCGTCCTGATCAGGACAATGCTGGGGGCCAGTCGGAAGCCACGGAGGGTGAAGCCGCCGCGAGGTCTGAAGCCGAGGACGTCGAATCAGCCAGTGGCGATACGGTTCTTGCCGACGTCGAGAACTGATCGACCGAGCAATTCCAAGCTTTTTCTACGCAAGGCGGGAACCACGGTTCCCGCCTTTTTGTTGCGGTATTCTGCCTTGAGGATTTCCGGCGAGGCCCCCATATCTCGTTGAACTGGGCCCGGCTTTCGAGCGGGCTCGTCACCGCAAGCTGATCCGGCGCCGCACCATGGGCCGGTGATCGAATGGGAGACGGAAATGAATCTAGAGAAATATTCCGAGCGCGTCAGGGGCTTCATCCAGTCGGCTCAAACCCTCGCGCTCTCGAGAAGCCATCAGCAATTTACGCCCGAGCATATTCTGAAAGTTCTCGTCGATGATGATGAAGGGCTCGCCGCTTCTCTTATCGAGCGCGCTGGGGGCCGGCCAGGGGATGTGCGGCTCGGCGTTGATGCTGCGCTTGAGGCGATGCCACGCGTCGAAGGCGGAAACGGACAGCTCTATCTTGCCCAGCCTCTGGCGAAAGTTTTCTCAACAGCCGAGGAACTTGCCAAAAAAGCTGGCGACAGCTTCGTCACCGTCGAACGTCTGCTGACGGCGCTTGCCGTCGAGAAGTCCGCGAAGAGCTCCGAGATTCTTGCGAAGGCCGGCGTCACTGCGCAGTCCCTGAACCAGGCCATCAACGACATCCGCAAGGGCCGGACCGCCGACTCCGCCAGCGCGGAACAGGGCTACGATGCGCTAAAGAAATATGCGCGCGACCTTACCGCCGATGCCCGCGCCGGCAAGCTCGATCCAGTGATTGGCCGCGACGATGAGATTTGTCGAACGATCCAGGTCCTTTCCCGCCGGACCAAGAACAATCCGGTGTTGATCGGCGAGCCTGGCGTCGGCAAGACGGCGATTGCCGAAGGTCTTGCGCTTCGCATCGTCAATGGCGACGTGCCGGAATCGCTGAAGGACAAGCAGTTGATGGCGCTCGACATGGGCGCGCTTATTGCTGGTGCGAAGTACCGTGGCGAATTCGAGGAGCGCCTGAAGGCTGTGCTCTCGGAGGTGACCGCGGCCAGCGGCAACATCATCCTGTTCATCGACGAGATGCACACTTTGGTCGGCGCCGGCAAAGCAGACGGCGCGATGGACGCGTCGAACCTCCTGAAACCGGCGCTGGCGCGCGGCGAACTGCACTGCGTGGGTGCGACGACACTCGACGAATATCGCAAGCATGTCGAAAAGGATGCCGCTCTCGCCCGCCGCTTCCAGCCCGTTTTTGTGGAGGAACCGACCGTCGAGGATACGATCTCGATCCTGCGCGGTCTGAAAGAGAAATATGAGCAGCATCACAAGGTGCGCATCTCCAATTCGGCACTGGTTGCAGCCGCCACTTTGTCGAACCGTTACATCACCGACCGCTTCCTTCCGGACAAGGCCATCGACCTCATGGATGAGGCTGCCGCCCGGCTCAGGATGCAGGTTGATTCCAAGCCGGAAGCTCTCGATGAGATCGACCGCCGCATCATGCAGCTCAAGATCGAGCGCGAGGCACTAAAGGTCGAGAAGGATGATGCCTCCAAGGATCGGCTTTTGCGACTCGAGAAGGAATTGGCGAGCCTTGAAGAGGAATCGACCAAGCTGACGGCCACCTGGGCGGCTGAAAAGGCAAAGCTCGGCCTTGCCGCCGACCTGAAGAAGCAGCTCGACGAAGCGCGCAACGAGCTCGCGATCGCGCAGCGCAAGGGCGAGTTCCAGCGGGCCGGCGAGCTTGCCTATGGCAAAATCCCTGAGCTGGAAAAGCGCCTGAAAGAGGCCGAGACGCAGGATGGCAAGCGGGGGATGGTCGAGGAGACCGTGACGCCGGACCATGTGGCGCAAATCGTCTCGCGCTGGACCGGGATTCCGGTGGACAAGATGCTCGAAGGCGAGCGTGAGAAACTTCTGCGCATGGAGGACGAACTCGCCAAGCGAGTCGTCGGCCAGGGCGAGGCCGTCCAGGCCGTGTCGAAGGCGGTCCGTCGCGCACGTGCCGGCCTTCAGGATCCGAATCGTCCGATTGGTTCGTTCATGTTCCTTGGCCCTACCGGCGTGGGCAAAACCGAGCTTACAAAGGCGCTTGCAAACTTCCTGTTTGACGACGAGCACGCGATGGTGCGTGTCGACATGTCGGAGTTCATGGAGAAGCACTCCGTCGCGCGGCTGATTGGCGCGCCTCCGGGCTATGTGGGCTATGAAGAAGGTGGCGCGCTGACTGAAGCGGTGCGCCGCAGGCCTTACCAGGTCGTCCTGTTCGATGAGATCGAGAAGGCTCACCCCGACGTCTTCAATGTGCTGCTGCAAGTGCTCGATGATGGCCGCCTGACAGACGGTCAGGGCCGTACGGTCGATTTCCGCAATACACTGATCGTCATGACATCCAACCTCGGCGCGGATTACCTTGTGGATCTCGGCGAAGGCGAAGATGTCGACAAGGTCCGCGACGAAGTGATGGCGGTCGTCCGGGCGTCTTTCCGGCCGGAGTTCCTCAACCGCGTCGACGAGGTCATCCTGTTCCACAGGCTCCGTCGCCAAGACATGGGCAAGATTGTGCAGATCCAGCTACAGCGGCTGGAGAAACTGCTTGCCGACCGAAAGATCCGGCTCGACCTCGATCCGGAGGCGATCAATTGGCTGGCGAACAAGGGCTATGAACCTGCCTATGGCGCACGACCTCTGAAGCGGGTCATACAGAAGGAGCTTCAGGATCCGCTTGCCGAAAGAATACTCCTTGGGGAAATCCTTGACGGGTCGACCGTCAAGATAGCGGCAGGTTCCGATCGGCTGAATTTCCGGGCGAAACCTTCTGCCGAGCAAACCGTTGAGGCAGCATGAGCGTATGCCGTTCCGGACTGCAAAATGGCCGCGCTGGCGCGGCCATTTTCATGCCCGGTTCATGTTGAATGGTCGATTTTCGATCGGTGGCTTCCATGACGATACTGATTCCTTGCGACAATCCAATCCGGAGGACCATGTGAGCATCAGGCGGATGATCATCGTTGCTTCGGCCCTTTTTGCAGGGGGCTCCCTCGACGCCTTTGCTTCGCCTCAACCGGGGCCGGCCTATCCTGTGCCGTCTGTCTCCACGGGTCTCCAACTGGCGCAGGCCGGTGATGTCGAGATCTACTATGACGGCAAGGGCCGGCAGGTCATCGTGGACGCGTACACCGGCGAGATTCTCGCCATTCAGCCGCAGGGAGAGGGGCGGCGGACATTGCGGCGCAATGCGCGTCCTGACCGCTACTATCTTGACGATCCCCAGGATATGGAACGGCTGCGGCGCGACCAGCTTGAGGAATACGGCCGTCGTCCGGCCCCGCCGATCGATGACTACGGCGAGGATTACCAGATCTATCCCCGCGATTCCTTTCCGGAGTATCCGCGCGAGAGCTTTCCCGACGAGTACGGTTACCGCGAAGCCGTCCCCCCAAGCGGGGATATCTACCCTGAGGAGAGAACCGCGCGCGGCGAACTTCAACCTAATCCTGAACAGCCATCCGAGATCATTGTCGAGCCCACCAATCCCGCCACGATCGAGCCGCCGGTCACTTCGGCCGCGCGCAAGGAGGTTGCGGAGCTGCAGATCCTGCTTGACCGAAATGCAGCATCGCCCGGCGTTATCGACGGACATTTCGGCAGCAATGTCGACAAGGGGCTCGCGGCCTATCGCGAAGTGACCGGCCAAGTGCTGAGATCGACCGATGCCTCAGCCATCAAGGAGGCTCTGGCCGAAAGCGGCGGTGACGCATTCATGGACTACACAATCACCGCGAGTGATGCGGCAGGGCCGTTCGTGGCAGCCGTCCCGGCGGACTATGGCCAGAAGGCCAAGTTGGAGCGGCTCAGCTACACGTCCGTATCGGAAATGCTCGCCGAGCGTTTCCATATGGATGAGAAATATTTGAAGGCGCTCAATCCCGAAGCGAATTTCGGGCGGCCTGGCACGGTTATCCGCGTCGCGAACGTCGGCTCGCCTGTGAAGCGCCCCGTCGCGCGTATCGTCGCTGACAAGGGCGAGAAGCAGGTTCGGGCCTACGATCCGGAAGGCAAGCTTGTGGCTACCTATCCGGCGACGATCGGCTCAGGGGACACACCATCGCCGACCGGCACCCACACCGTTGCTCGCGTCGCCCTCAATCCCGAGTACACCTACAATCCAAAGGTCAATTTCAAGCAGGGTGACAACCACGACATCTTGAAGATTCCTCCTGGCCCGAACGGACCTGTCGGAAGCGTCTGGATTGCGCTTTCCAAGCCGACCTATGGCATCCACGGCACGCCCGATCCGTCAAAGATCGGCAAGACCGAAAGCCATGGCTGCGTGCGCCTCACCAACTGGGACGCGGAAGAGCTTGCCAGGAATGTAATGGAAGGTGTCGTCGTTACTTTTGTTGAGTAGGTTCCAAGACTGAGCCTGACGTGGGGTTTTAGGTCGTGGGCAACAGGACGACAGGTTCGCCCCGCGCGGCCTATGTGGGCCTATGCGCAAAGGCGAGTGGAGCATTGCCGCGTTGGCATCTTTCGTCAGATTGAATTGTCATGCCGTCGCGATCGCTCATCGAGCAGACTGCTGCTGTCCCACAATACAGGCTCGCCTCGGACCGCACTTTCTGCCCAAAATCCAGACGTGGCTTCGTCCTGGTCGCGGCGATCCTTGCTTCCGCACTCGGCTTCATCGACGGCTCCGTCGTTCCGATCGCAATTCCGGCGATTCGTGCCGACATCGGCGCCACTCTGGCCGATGCACAGTGGATCTCGAATGCGTATGCGCTCACTCTGTCCGCGCTGATTCTTGCGGGCGGCGCGGCCGGCGACAATTTCGGGCTGCGCCGGACTTTCATTGTGGGAATCGGCCTTTTTATCATGGCTTCACTGGCCTGCGCGCTTGCCTTCACACCTGCGACGCTCATCGCTGCACGCGGGGTTCAAGGGATCGGCGCCGCCATCATGGTCCCCGGAAGCCTGGCGATCATCGCGAAAGCCTATCCGAGGAATGAGCGGGGTAGGGCGATCGGCATATGGGCAGCCTCCTCAGCGCTCACCATGGCGCTGGGCCCGGTGGTCGGCGGGCTTGTCCTTTCGGTTCTGGACGACAGCTTCTGGCGGCTGATCTTCGCCATCAACCTGCCGCTGGGAGCGGTTGCACTTTATTTGCTTGTCGCAAAGGTTCCGGCGGATCGCCCGACGGAAAGACACAGGCTGGATCTCGGTGGAGCGGCGATAGCTACGGGGGCGCTCGGTGCTCTGGCCTATGGGCTGACCGCATTGTCATCCGATGGATGGGAAGCATCGGCTGTCGGCACGGCGCTTTCCATCGTGGCCGGATTGATGCTTTGCTTCGGCTTCCTTCTCTGGGAGCGCCGCCAGCGCGAGCCGATGGTAGACTTTTCGCTTTTCAGCATCCGGGCGTTCTCTGGCGCCAATGCAGCGACCTTCTTCCTCTATTTCGCGCTGGCTGGCCTTCTGTTCTACCTGCCGATGCTCTTGATCTCCGGCTGGGGACTGAGTGAAGCGGAAGCAGGTTTTATCTTTCTGCCGCTCTCGGGGGCGATCGCCCTGTTCTCGGGACCGGTCGGCAGACTTTCCGACCGAATCGGGCCACGCCTGCCGATTGCAACGGGCAGCCTGATGGTCGCGTCTTCGTGCCTCGCGCTAGGCGTTGCCACCAGCGTCGGGTTTCATGGTTTTTGGTCGGCGGTATTTCCAGCAATGACGCTGCTTGGGCTGGGCATGGCGCTGGTCGTCTCGCCGCTTTCGACAGCCATAATGACTTCGGTGGACGACGCGGACACAGGCGCAGCGTCGGGTATCAACAACGCGGTTTCACGAATGGCCGGGCTGTTTGCGGTCGCCGCGCTCGGCGGGGTGGCCGCGTTCCGCTATGAAGCCGTCCTTGACGGCACTGCGGGCGTGCCGGGTTTTGGCGAGCCGGTCGCGGAACTTCCTGCCGCACTCGAATCGCTTCGCCTTTCCGCCAGCGATGCCGCCTTTGCGGCAATCGCGTGGTTGACGGCGGCGCTGTGCGTCCTTTCCGCAATCATAGCCTGGGCCACGATCCCAAGCGGCGCGGACAGGAAGGGTCCGATGAGCGACAAGCCGCAGTAAGACCCGCCCCGGAATCAGGCGACTTAACAGGGTCAGCCCTTGACGGCCGCCACTTTCAGTCCGTCCTTGTCGTCCTGTCTCAGAAGATCATCGATGCGGTTGCGCTCATGATTGAACGCTTCCAGTTCCTTGCCTTTCAGAACGCGCCCAACGGGTAGGCGGACGCGCATGGGGTCGACCTTCCGGCCATTGACGAGCAGTTCGTAGTGCAGATGTGGTCCGGTCGACAGGCCTGTCGAGCCGACATAGCCGATCACCTGGCCTTGCCTGACCCGGGCACCTGGAACGATGCCGCGCGCGATCGCATTCTGGTGACTATAGGAAGTCTCGTAACCGTTGGCATGCCGGACCACCGTCTGCCGGCCATATCCGGTTTCCCAGCCTGCGCTCTCGACGACGCCGTTGCCTGAGGCAATGATCGGGGTTCCGCGCGGCGCGGCCCAGTCCACGCCGGTATGCATTTTGGTGTAGCCGAGAATTGGATGGTGCCGTCCGCCGAATCCGGAGCGGAATTGACCGTTGGGAACCGGGTTGCGCAGCAGGAACTGCTTCGAACTGCGTCCATCCTGATCGAAGTAGTCGACAGTGCCGTCTTCCATCTGGAATTTGTAGAATGTCCGCGTGTTGCCGCCGAATGTTGCGGACACATATAGCAGCTCGGAATCCTCCGAAGCCTGGTCGTCGACGTCCGGCTGCGAGAAGAACACCTCGATTCTGTCGGCAGGGCTCACGAGGGACTGATAATCCACGTCCGAGGCGAGCAGCTTGATCAGCTTGCCCGTCATGTCCTTGGACATGCCGTAAGAATAGGCCGCACGATAGATGCCGTCATAAACGCTCGGCAGATTGCCGCGGACCGCCACCGGTGGCGGGGAATTCATCGAATGCAGTGAGAATCTCCGGATTGGCCTCGGGCTCGGAGGCCGGGACGTATTGCCAGCGATCGTCAAGCGCGATCGTTACAAGATGGGTCGTACGATCATAGACGCTGGTCCGGACGATCGTCGCGATATCGCCGCGCACTTCGAGGCCAAGCCTCAGAACGGTGCCTTCCTTCAAGATCGAAGCATGCAGCATTCTTGCGATGGCTTCCGACATTCCCACGGCATCGTCGCCCGCATAGCCGGAATTGGCCAATGCCTCCGTGATGTCGCGGCCTTCGGTGAAGGGGATGATGTCCTCGGCATAGGCCACAGCCGTCTCGTCGCGGAGCGTGCGAGGCGATACGGAAACATTCTCCGGTACGATCCTGACGCCGTAGGAAGCTGTGATCGCCTGCGCGGCGAGAGAATTGCCAAATCGCTGCGGATCGACATAGTGAAGAGCCGCAACCTGGACATCGCCATCGGCAGTCAGGATAGCGCCCGTCGTACGCACGACCTGTTCGACCTCGTCGGCTGAAAGCGCGCTTCTTTCCTCATAGGCGGCGGTTTCGATCGGGAAATCGACCGTCTTCAGGCTCATCTCGCTTTCGACCTTGGCTCCGTAGATAAGGCCGGTGGTCGGCGCCGGCTGCTCGGCGCCATCCTCGGCAAAAACGGAAAGCGGATCGAACGGTAGATAGGTGCGAGCGGTCTGGTGTCCGGCCGCGAGCGCCATCTTGATCTGGACAAAGGGAACGGTGCGGATCACGTCCCTGTCGCCGACCCGGCTCACCGTGGATACTTCCATGCGGCGGCGGTTCTTGGCCCGGACGACCTGCCGGGCAGGGGCGAGGCGCGCTGTCTTCGCTTCCTCACCGCCTACGTCGTCCTTATCCATATCGGTGGGGCGGGCGATTTCCGGCGGTGTGGCGAGCTGTTCTCGGCCATCGAGCGCCGCAAACAGGGCGACGCCCATCAAAACGCTGGACGTCAGTCCCGTAAGGAAGGTCCCGGAAAGCCAGCGCGCCGAAATCTCGCGACGGTCCGGCGGCCCGCTGCGCCCATCGGCAGTCAGCGGCGGCTCGTTGCCGAGAGCGGCTATGGCATCGGTGGTGTCGTGCATTCAGGACGGCGACTCTTTCCGATCCGGAACCGGCTATCTTTTTGTGGCCATGACAATTGCCTGTCATAGCGGATGAAGTCAACGAAGGCGCGGATCGTTCTCCCCTCCGGCCTACCTGGCATAAACGCGCGGCCGCCGTCCCTATCCTATATAGAGATGGAAAGCACGCTGCGATCGCCGGACACCATCCCTTTGGGACGGGAATTGGACTCCTTTGTGACCATTCCCGGTCCTCTTTCAGGTTGGCCGGCAGGGTTTACGCAGCGTTCCAAAGGCTTCTGAAGGATTGTCGCAAAAAATTCAAAAAAGTTCGGAATCGGTGTTGACAGTTTGAAGCCCCCCCGACTATATACGCCTCACCAACGAGGGCGGCACGCCGCTGGCGACTAGAGAGTTCGCCCTTGTGAAACGAAATCCAGAGAGCCGCGTGAGCGACACTCTATCGGGCCGGAAGCCAAAAGCGAACCGGCCCACGACAACGCGTCTGCGATGTCTGTTCTTTGAAAACTGAATATTGAAGAAAGAGAAACGTGGGCGGCAAAGTCCTGCGGAACCCCTCTTCCCGCCAGGGATGAGATGGTTCCAAACGAGACTTTGGCGGATCACGTTTCGAGAGAAAGTTACCTGCATCGTGCAAACGATGCGGTGTGAATGTTCTCGTCAATTCATGCGTGACCAAATAAATTCATGGGTTTTGTCTCCTGGGGTTAGAGAACGGAAACCATGCCGCCATCGACATAGATGATCTGGCCGCTGACGTAGTCGGACGCGCGCGAGGCGAGGAACACGGCGGTGCCGATCAGCTCCTCCGGCTCGCCCCAGCGGCCGGCCGGCGTTCGGCCCTTGACCCAGGCGTCGAAGCTCGGGTTGTCGATCAGCGCCTGGTTCATGTCGGTCAGCATGTAGCCCGGACCGATGGCGTTGGCCTGGATGTTGTGCGGCGCCCATTCGGCCGTCATGGCGCGCGTCAGCATCTTGATGCCGCCCTTGGCCACCGTGTAGGGCGCGACCGTGGCGCGCGCCAGTTCGCTGGTGAGCGAGCCGATGTTGATGACCTTGCCGCTGGCCGCGCGGAATCATCCGCTTCGCCGCCTCGCGGCCGACCACGAAGGCGCTGGTCAGGTTGGTCTCGATCACGCGGCGCCAGTCTTCGGTGGCAGCTCGACCATCGGCTTGCGGAACTGCACGCCCGCGTTGTTGACCAGGATGTCGATCTCGATGCCGGCCGCGTCGAGCTGGTCGAAGGCGCGCGACGACGGCGGCCTCGTCGCAGACGTCGAAGGCAGAAGGCGTCGACCGTGTAGCCCTTGCCGCGCAGCGCGGCGGCCGAGGCGTCGAGCCGGCGGATCGACACCGTTGAGGACGAGCCGCGCGCCGGCGGCGGCCAGGCCCTCGGCGATGGCAAGCCGAGGCCGCGCGACGAGCCGGTGACGAGCGCGGTGCGGCCGGCGAGATCGAAGAGTGGAGGTGGACATGGAGGGGCTCCTAGGGGGTTTGCAGCGTGCCGTCGACCAGGCGCGTCTGCGTCCAGGTCGTCACGGGTTTCTCGCAGGGGTACTTGCGGGCTTGCGCTTCGTCGATGTCGACGCCGAGGCCCGGGCTTGTCGTTCGCGTAGACGTAGCCGTCCTTGAACTCCGGCAGGCCCGGAAACACGTCGAGCAGCGCATCGCGCGGCCCCTTGAGTTCCTGGATCACGAAGTTGGGCGGCTCGGTGCCCGACCATTCCTGCACGCCGAAGTTGCGTGCGGCCGAGGTCGATGTGGATGTTGGCCGCGTGGCCCACCGGCGACATGTCGCCCGGGCCGTGCCACGCCGTGCGCACGCCGAACTGCTCGGCGAAGAGCTGCAGCTTGCGCCGCCGGCGTGATGCCGCCGATCTGGCTCAGGTGGACGCGGATGTAGTCGATCAACTGGTCGGCGATCAACGTCTTCCATTCGGACGGGTTGTTGAACAGCTCGCCTTGCGCCAGCGGGATGCGGGTCTTGTCACGCAGCTGGCGCAGCCACTTGCCGTCTTCGAGCGGCAATCGCGTCCTCCAGGAAGAACAGATCGAAACGCTCCATCTCGCACGCGAACTGGATCGCCTCGATCGGCTTCAGCCGCTCGTGCACGTCGTGGCACAGCGCCACGTCGAAGCCCACCTTGCCGCGGATGCCGTCGAACAGCTTGATCGTGTCGCGCATGTACGTCCTGCTGTCCAGGTAGATGCCATCCGCCGCGCCGCGCGGCGCCGTGGCGGGCGCGGGGCCGAAGCCGCCGCCGCCGTAGCCGCCGCTCTGGCAGCGGATGTGGGTGATGCCCTGCTCCCGGTACTTCTGGATGTTGTCGCAGAGCTCGGCCAGGTCCCGGCCGTCCGCGTGGCGGTAGATCGGCACGCCCTCCCGGCACTTGCCGCCGAACAGCTGGTAGAGCGGCATGCCGGCCATCTTCCCCTTGATGTCCCACAGCGCCATGTCGACGCCCGAGATCGCGTTGTTCTCGATCGGGCCGTTGCGCCAGTAGGCGTTCTGGTGCATCAGCTGCCACAGCTCCTCGATGGCGCTGACGTCGCGCCCGATCAGCAGCGGGCGCAGGTATTCCTCGACCAGGCATTGCACGGCCAGGTGCCGGTAGGCGAAGGTCGCGCATCCGAGGCCATGCAGCCCGGGCTGGTTGGTTTCCACCTTCACGACAAGGAGGTTGATGCCCTCCGGGCGCCGTGAGGATGACTTTGACGTCTGAGATCAGGGTTGCCATGGCGTCGAAGAATACTGTGATATTTCACGAAAGTTCTCCGTATTTACCCTAGGCTCGTCTCGGCTCCTGCAGCGTCGGCCTTTCCATGGAAGGAAGGCAGGCGCGAAATGCCTTGAATATCAGGCTATGCTGCAATGATCGTGCGTTCGCGCCCGCTCAAATCCCAAGCCGCATGCCCTCAACCCACTCGCGACCAGCGTCGCGCCCACGAAGACGCCGGCCCAGGACACGTCTCGCCGTCGAAGCTCGGTGAGCCTTTCCGACCTGGCCTATGCGCGCATCGAGGAACTGCTGGTCTGCTGCGAACTCAAGCCGGGGCGCTTCCTGGCGACGCACGATCTGCAGGCGCATGGTCGGGCTACGGCCGCACGCCGGTTCTTCAGGCCGTCAATCGCCTGGCCGCCGACACGCTGGTGCTCGTGACGCCGCGGCATGGCTTGCAGATCGCGCCGGTCGATCTCACGCGCGATCGGGTGCTGCTGCGCCTTCGGCGCGATATGGAGCGCTTCGTGATCCGGCTGGCCACCGAGCGGTCCGGCTCGTCACAGCGCAATCAGATGCTGCATCTCAAGCGCCAACTGGCCGAACACAGGGACGGCATGACGCTCGAGCAGTTCAACGTGGTGGACCGGCGCATCGACCAGCTCTTTCTTGCCGCCGCCGGCGAGCCTTTCGTCGAAAGCACGCTGCGGCCGCTGCACACCATCTTTCGGCGCATCGGCTGGATCTATCACACGCATGCGGAGCGGCGGCGCCAACCTGCACGACACGGTCGACGCGCACATCGCGCGTCCTTGATGCGGTCGCCACACGGCAATGTCGACGAGGCGATTGCCGCCTCCGATCGCCTGGTGGACTTTGTCGAAGGCATGTTCGAAGTGCTGGAGCGCGAGGTCGAGCCGGCACTTCTGGACTGCCGGCTGGAGGCGCTGGACACCAGCTTTCTGGAGCCGCTCACTGCGGCGGCATCGCGGCTATAGAGCGCAGCACGCTGCGCGTGATGTCGATCCGCTTGGGCAGGTCGGCCATGCCGGTTCGGCGTGTCGATGTTCAGCGCGAAGAACACCGGCCCGGTCGGCCATTCGATCCAGCCGACCCACCAACCGATCTTGCCGCTCCAGCCGCTTTTCGCGCGCACGATCCAGTCCTTACCGGCCTCGTCGATCATCACGTCCTTCACCAGGCGCTGGTGGTCCACCCGGAACGGCAAGTCGTTGCGGTAGAGCGCGCGCAGCATCGCCATCTGTTCCTGCGCCGAGATCGCCAGGTCACCCTCGACCCAGAACGGCGGCGTGCCGCTCGGCCGCGTTGCCGTAGCCGATGCGCTCGAGGTACGCCGTCTCGCGCTGCGTGCCGAGCTGGGCGGCGAAGCGCTCGTACACCCACACGGTGGAGTTGCGCATCGCGGTGCGCAGGTCCTGGTCGGCGTTCCAGGCCGGCACGGAACGCTTCGCGCCCGTCCCAGGGGATCTCCTGGAACTCGTCCCGCAGCATGCCCGCGTCGAGCGCGAACAGGCTGTCGGGGAATCTTGAAGGTCGAGGCCGGCGTTAGCCGCCGCGCGGCCCGCTGCGGGTCGTGGGACGAAGCTCGCCTCGCGCCCGCGGCGGCCGTCGACCACGACGACGGTGCCCTGGCCGCGCCTGTCGCCGAACAGGGCGGACCAGTCGGCCCGGTCCTGGGTGGCGGTGGCGGCGAGCGCTTGCGAGGAGAAGGGCGCGGACAGCGCGCAGAGAAGGAGATGGCGTCGGTTCACCGCCCCGATCTTAGTGAGCGCGGGGCGTTGCTACGATCGCGCCCATGCGCCCCATCCCCTTCGATGCCGTGCTGTTCGACTGCGACGGCGTGCTGGTCGATTCCGAACCCATCACCAACGGCGTGCTGCGCCGACATGCTCGGCGAACTGGGCTGGCGCTCACGCTGGCGGACTGCATGCGACCTTCATCGGCAAGGCGGTGAAGGACGAGGCGGCGTCTGATCGAGGCGCACACCGGCTTCGCGCATCACGCCCGACTGGCTGCACGGCTTCCGGGCGCGCCGCAACGACGCGCTCGACCGCGACCTGGTCGAGATCCCCGGCGCGCCCGCCGCGGTGCGCGCGCTGCACGCGCACGCTGGACGGCCGCATCGCCTGCGCCTCGGGCGCGGACCGCGCACAAGGTGCGAGCTGCAGCTCGAGAAGGTCGGGCCTCCGACTGCTTCGCGGGCCGCGTCTTCAGCGGCCACGAAACGCCGCGCTCCAAGCCGGCCCCGGATGTCTACCTCGCCGCTGCGGACGCGCTGGGCGTCGACCCGACGCGCTGCGCCGTGATCGAGGACACGGTCACCGGCGCCATGGCCGGGCTGGCCGCCGGCGCCACCGTGTTCGGCTACAGCCCGGGCGACCTCGGCCACAGCAGCGCGGATGCGCTGCGCGCCATCGGCGCGCGCGCAGATCTTCACCGACATGGCGCAACTGCCTGAGCTTCTGCGGACGGCAACACGCCCGTAGGCGCATTGAGGGTTACCGCTGCTGCAATGCGGCGCGGGCCATCGGCGGTAGAAGTCGGTCATGGCCCTGGCGCGGGCCGAGAACATGCGCGCGATCAGGGCGTCGGCGTTGTCGTTCACCGAGGGATGGATCCGCGAGCGACCTGAGGTGGCGGCGAACTCGATCAGGGCCGCGTATTCGGAGGTGTCGGTGTCGGGGATGTGCATGCGTCGATCCTAGGTCGATGGGGCGCCGATTTCCGCATCGCCCCTGCACGCGCCCGACGCGGAGGCAAACTTTGTCACGAACTGTTAAGCCGGATCGAGCATAGGCGGGCCGGCGCGGGGCCGCCTCATCCTTCCGAGGTAGGCCCTCCTGTGCTTTCCCTCAGTGCAGCGCCGCGCCGGAACGCGCCGGGCGTCACGCCGGTCCAGGCGCGGAAGGCGCGCGCGAAGCTCTTCTCGTTGCGAAAGCCGACTGACAGTGCGATCTGCTTGATCGGCCGCGCGGTGCGGCGCAGCAGCTCGAGGCGATCTGGGCGCCGCACCTCGTCCTTCAGCGCCTGCAGCGATGACGCCTTCGTCGCGCAGCTGCCGGTGCAGCGTGCGGATCGACAGGTTCAGCGCGCGCGCCAGCGCCGGCGGCGTGGCCGGCCCGGCCGCGCGGGCGCGCAGCAGCTCGCGCACACGCTGCGCCAGCAGGCGGTCGCGCCGGTATTGCAGCACCGTGAGCGGCAGGGCACGCTGCAGCATGGTGCGCAGCGCGCGCTCGTCGCGGCTGCAGCGGCAATGCCAGGTAGTGCGCGTCGAAGCTGAAGCCGGCGGCGCGGCGCCGAAGCGCACGGCCGGGGAACATCAACGGGTAGACGTCGCGGTGCGGCGGCGCCGCGAACGGGAAGCTCGCCTCCGCAGCGCGATGCGCGAATCGATCGCCCAGCAGGCATAGCCGTGCAGATAGCGCAGGCGCGTGACGCAGGCAGAACTCGCGCATCGCGCCCAGCGCGCCG
Organism: uncultured Alphaproteobacteria bacterium; assembly: GCA_963735385.1. Taxonomy (GTDB): domain Bacteria; phylum Pseudomonadota; class Alphaproteobacteria; order Rhizobiales; family Rhizobiaceae; genus CAVTKY01. The sequence goes on from CAVTKY010000030.1 coordinate 147,055, forward strand.
GTGCTCGTCGATCGGCAGCGTCGCCACGGCCGTCGTGCGGCCGCAGCGCGAGCGTGATGTCGTCGGTGAGCAGCCGGTGGTGCGGCACCAGCGCTTGAGCGCCACGCCGAGGTTCGGGCGCGCCGAGCGAGGCGCGGCACAGCATGCCGTAGGTGCCCCAGGGCAGGCTGCGCGAGAACCAGCCGAGCGCCTCGTCGTCGAGCTCCTGCATCGCGTGCGCGTGAGCCGCCTCGAACTGCGCGGCGGTGACGCGCGCTCGGGCCGCGCAGATCGCGAGGCGCGATTTGTGCCTGGCGCGAGCGCCCCGGTGGGGTCGCGTCCGCACATCTCGTAGCCCCGGACATCGCGCGGACGAAGGCCATCGGTGTAGCCGCGCGCGGGGGCGTTCGGGGCGCAGAGGAAGACATGAGGCAGGCGGTCACGTGTGGCGTGATTTGCAACCATTGTGGCGCCAAATGCGCCGGCACACGGCGTAAGCTGCGGGCTTGCACGCGGTGCCCCGCGCCGCGAACGACCCCCTTCGAGGAGACAAATCCATGCACGATCCCGGCCTGAGCTTCGACCTCGGCGACGACATCGCATCGCTGCGCGAAGCGGTGCAGCTTCGCCGCCGCCGAAATCGCCCCGCGCGCCGCCGAGATCGATCGCAGCGACCAGTTCCCGATGGACCTGTGGAAGAAATTCGGCGACCTCGGCGTGCTCGGCATGACGGTGAAGCGAGGAATACGGCGGCGCCAACATGGGCTACCTGGCGCACATCGTCGCGATGGAAGAAATTTCGCGCGCCTCGGCCTCGGTCGGCCTGTCCTACGGCGCGCATTCGAATCTCTGCGTCAACCAGATCCACCGCAACGGCACCGCAGGCCCAGAAGGAGCAGTACCTGCCCAAGCTGGTCATCGGGCGAACACGTCGGCGCGCTGGCGATGAGCGAGCCGAACGCGGGCTCGGACGTCGTCAGCATGAAGCTGCGCGCCGAGAAGAAGGGCGACCGCTACGTGCTCAACGGCACCAAGATGTGGATCACCAACGGCCCCGACGCCGACACGCTGGTGGTCTACGCCAAGACCGATCCGAAGCGGGCCCGCGCGGCATCACCGCCTTCCTGGTCGAAAAAGGCTTCAAGGGTTTCTCGGTCGCGCAGAAGCTCGACAAGCTGGGCATGCGCGGCTCGCCACACCGGCGAACTGGTGTTCCAGGACTGCGAGGTGCCGGAGGAAAACGTGCTGGGCGGCCAGGGCAAGGGCGTCAACGTGCTGATGAGCGGCCTGGACTACGAGCGCGCCGTGCTGTCCGGCGGCCCGCTGGGCATCATGCAGGCCTGCATGGACGTGGTGGTGCCCTATATCCACGAACGCAAGCAGTTCGGCCAGGCGATCGGCGAATTCCAGCTGATGCAGGGCAAGCTGGCCGACATGTACACCACCATGATGGCCTGCCGGGCCTACGTGCTACGCGGTCGGCCAGGCCTGCGACCGCGCGCGCCGACCGTGCGCGCACGTTGCGCAAGGACGCTGCCGGCGCCATTCTGTACTGCGGCCGAAAAAGCCACCTGGATGGCCGGCGAAGCGATCCAGATCCTGGGCGGCAACGGCTATATCAACGAGTATCCCGGCCGGCCGCCTGTGGCGCGATGCCAAGCTGTATGAAATCGGCGCCGGCACCAGCGAAATCCGCCGCATGCTGATCGGACGCGAGCTGTTCGCGGAGACGGCATGATGCCGGCGCCGAGCCTCGCGCACGGCGCCAGCGACGTCCCGCTGATCGGACAGACCATCGGCGAGTTCTTCGACGCCACGGCGCGCGCTAGCCCGAGCGCGACGCGCTGGTGCGCGCGCAGAGGGCACGCGCTACACCTACCGCCAGCTCCAGCGCGAGGCGAATCGCCTGGCGAGCGGGCTGCTGGCGCTGGGCCTCGAGCCCGGCGACCGGGTCGGCATCTGGTCGCCCAACAACGCGGAGTGGGTGGTCACCCAGTTCGCCACCGCCAAGGCCGGCCTGATCCTGGTCAACATCAACCCGGCCTACCGCACCCACGAGCTCGAGTACGCGCTCAACAAGGTCGGCTGCCGGGCCCTGGTCACCGCCACCAGCTTCAAGACCAGCGACTATCTCGCCATGCTGCGCGAGCTGGGCCGCGGCCCCGCCGGCCGCGGCTGCCGCTGCTCGCGAGACCGTGATCCAGATCGGCGGCCGAGCGCGCCCGGGCACGCATCCCCTTCGCCGAGATCGCGGGCCTGCGGCACCCGCGGACCAGCGCGCCCGCCTGGCCGAGCTGGCCGGCCAGCTCGCAGTTCGACGACCCGATCAACATCCAGTTCACCAGCGGCACCACCGGCTTCCCCAAGGGCGCGACGCTCACCCACCACAACATCCTCAACAACGGCTTCTTCATCGGCGAGGCGCATGCAGCTCAGGCCGAGCGACGACCGGCTCTGCATCCCGGTGCCGCTCTACCACTGCTTCGGCATGGTGCTGGGCAACCTCGCCTGCATCACCCACGGCGCGACCATGGTCTATCCCGGCGAGCGGCTTCGACCCGCTGGCCGTGCTGCAGACCGTGCACGAGCCGAGCGCTGCACCGCGCCTCTACGGCGTGCCCACCATGTTCATCGCCGAGCTCGGCCACCGCGAGTTCGCAGCGCTTCGACCTGTCGTCCCTGCGCACCGGCATCATGGCCGGCTCGCCCTGCCCGATCGAGGTGATGAAGCGGGTCATCGACCGAGATGCACATGGCGCGAGGTGACCATCGCCTACGGCATGACCGAGACCAGCCCGGTCAGCTTCCAGACGCGGCACCGACGACCCGCTCGAGCGCCGCGTCTCCACCGTCGGCCGCATCCACCCGCATCTCGAGGTGAAGATCGTCGACGAGCGGCCGCATCGTGCCGCGCGGCACCGCCGGGCGAGCTCTGCACCCGCGGCTATTCGGTGATGCTGCGGCTACTGGGACGACCCGAGCGCGACCGCCGAGGCGATCGACGCCGCCGGCTGGATGCACACCGGCGACCTCGCGTGCATCGACGCCGACGGCTACGTGCAACATCGTCGGCCGGATCAAGGACATGGTCATCCGCGGCGGCGAGAACATCTATCCGCGCGAGATCGAGGAGTTCCTCTACCGCCACCCCGCCATCGCGGACGTGCAGGTGATCGGCGTGCCGGACACGAAGTACGGCGAGGAGCTCTGCGCCTGGATCATGCTGAAGCCGGCGAGACCTCGACGACCGAGGCCGAGATCCGCGCACTTCTGCCAGGGCCAGATCGCCCACTACAAGATCCCACGCTACGTCCGCTTCGTGGACGCCTTCCCCACCACCGTCACCGGCAAGGTGCAGAAGTTCGCCATGCGCGAGGCGATGATTGCAGGAACTGGACCTTGTGCTGGAAAAGACGGCCTGAGGTGGACGTCGATTCTGCAAAGCTACGCGTCACCACCGTCATCCTCCGGTCAGCTCGAAAGCTGATCCGGGGGACCCAAGCGGCATGGGCGCAGCTTGCAGCTCGGCTTGGGTCCCCCGGCTCGTCCTTCGGACGCCCGGAGGATGACGATTCTGGTGATCGGCGCGGGATGGCGGCATGAGGAAGCTCCCCTCGACCGTCGACCCGAAGTCCGAGGCCTTCGCCGCCAACGCGAAGGTGAACCGGGCGCTGGTCGAGCAACTGCGCGAGCGCTCGGCGACCGCGGCGCTCGGCGGTCCCGAGGACAGCCGCAAGCGCCACACCGGCCGCGGCAAGCTCCTGCCGCGCGACCGGGTCATGCGCCTGCTCGATCCCGGCTCGCCGTTCCTGGAGGTGGGCCAGCTCACCGCCTTCGGCCTCTACGACGACGAGGCGCCGGGCGCCGGCCTGATCACCGGCATCGGCCGCGTCAGCGGCCGCGAGGTGATGATCGTCGCCAACGACGCCACGGTGAAGGGCGGCGTCTACTTTCCCGCTGACCGTGAAGAAGCATCTCCGCGCCCAGGAGATCGCGCTGCAGAACCGGCTGCCCATGCGTCTATCTGGTCGACTAGCGGCGGCGCGAACCTGCCCTACCAGGCCGAGGTCTTCCCCGACCGCGAGCACTTCGGCCGCATCTTCTTCAACCAGGCCGGATGAGCGCCGAGGGCATGGCCCAGATCGCCTGCGTCATGGGCTCCTGCACCGCCGGCGGCGCCTACGTCCCGGCGATGAGCGACGAGACGGTGATCGTCCGGGGCCAGGGGACGATCTTCCTGGCGGCCCGCCGCTGGTGAAGGCCGCCACCGGCGAGGTCATCTCGGCCGAGGAACTGGGCGGCGCCGACACCCACGGCCGCCGCTCCGGCGTGGTCGACCACGTGGCCAACGACGACGAGCATGCGCTCTCCATCGGCGCGCACCATCGTCGCCAACCTGAACACCACCAAGCGGGTCGACGTCGCCGGTCGCCGAGGCCCGGCCGCCGGCCTACGACCCGGAGGAGCTCTACGGCATCGTCCCGCACCGACGTGCGCGCGCCCTACGACGTGCGCGAGGTGATCGCCCGCATCGTCGACGGCAGCCACTTCGACGAGTTCAAGGCGCTCTACGGCACGACCCTGGTCTGCGGCTTCGCGCGGATCTGGGGCTATCCGGTGGCGATCCTGGCCAACAACGGCGTGCTGTTCTCCGAGAGCGCGCTGAAGGGCGCCCACTTCATCGAGCTCGCCTGCAAGCGGAAGATCCCGCTGGTGTTCCTGCAGAACATCTCGGGCTTCATGGTCGGCGGCAAGTACGAGGCCGGCGGCATCGCCAAGGACGGCGCCAAGCTGGTCACCGCCGTCGCCTCCGCCGAGGTCCCGAAGTTCACCGTCCTGATCGGCGGCTCGTTCGGGGCCGGCAACTACGGCATGTGCGGCCGCGCCTTTCGCCCGCGCTTCCTCTGGACCTGGCCCAACAGCCGGATCAGCGTCATGGGCGGCGAGCAGGCCGCCAGCGTGCTCGCCACCGTCCACCGCGACGCCGAGCCAAGGGACGGCCGCGGAGCGCGAGGAGGAAGAGGCCTTCAAGGCCCCGGTCCGCCAGAAGTACGAGGACGAGGGCAACCCCTACTTCGCCACCGCGCGCCTGTGGGACGACGGCATCATCGACCCGGCCCAGACCCGCGACGTGCTCGCTCTCGATCTCGGCCTCGCTCAACGCCCCGATCCCCGAGACACGTTCGGCGTGTTTCGGATGTGAGGCACGGCGATGACGCTCTCGAACTACTTCGCCAGCCTCGGTCGCTACCACGTGTGGGCCACGCACCGGCTGCTGGACGCCCACCTCGCGGCGCTCTCCGACGACGACTGGCACCGGGACTGCGGCCTGTACTTCCGCTCGGTGCACGGCACCGTCAACCACCTGCTGGTGACCGACAACATCTGGTTCGCGCGTTTCGCCGAGGGGCAGTCGCCGCGCATCGCGCTCGACACCGAACTGCACGCCGAACGCGCGTCCGTGTGCGAGGCGCTGCGCGCCGCCGTCACGCGCTGGAGCCCGTGGCTCGCCGCGCTGCCGGCCGATCGCTTCGAGGGCGACCTGGCCTACGTTCGCAACAACGGCGAAGCGGTGCGCATCCCCTTCGCGCCGGCGCTCGGCCATGTGTTCAACCACGCGACCCACCACCGCGGCCAGCTGACGGCCGCGCTGACCGCGCTGGTCCAGCCCGGTCCCGAGCTGGACTGGGTCTACCTGCTGCAACAGGAATCAAGGGAATGACCACCTCCTTCACCACGCTCGCGTTCACGGTCGAGGGCCCGGTCGCACGCATCTGGCTCGACCAGCCCGAGGCCCGCAATGCCTTCGACGACGTCGTGATCGCCGAGCTGACGCAGGCCTTCACCGAGGCCGGCGCCGCGCCGCAGGTCAAGGTCATCGTGCTGGGCGCGAACGGACCGGCCTTTTGTGCCGGCGCCAACCTGAACTGGATGCGGCGCATGGCCGACTTCACGCGGGGCGAGAACATCGCCGACGCCGGCAAGCTGGCCGCGATGCTGCGCACCATCGCCGAGTGCCCCAAGCCCACCATCGCCCGCGTGCAGGGCGACGTCTATGCGGGCGGCATGGGCCTGGTCGCGGCCTGCGACATCGCGGTCAGCGTAGCCACCGCCGGGTACTGCCTGAGCGAGGTCAGGATCGGTCTGATCCCCGCGACCATCAGCCCCTACGTGCTGCGCGCGATGGGCACGCGCGCGGCGCGGCGCTGGTTCCTCACGGCCGAGCGCTTCGGCGCGGCCGAGGCGCACCGCATCGGCCTCGTGCACGAGGTGGTCGCGGCCGACGCGCTCGACGCCAAGGTGGCCGAGATCGCCACGGCCCTCACCAGCGCGAGCCCGGCCGCGGTGCGCGCCTGCAAGCGGCTGATCGCCGAGGTCGCGGGCCAGGACATCGACGACGCGCTTGTCGCGCGCACGGTCGAGGGCATCGCCGACATCCGCGCGAGCGAGGAGGGCCGCGAGGGCGTGCAGTCCTTCCTGCAAAAGCGCAAGCCCTCGTGGCTTGAATCGAGCACGAAATGAACACCTTGGACATGCCGCAGATGCTGGCACTGGCCGCCGCGGTCGGCTGGGCCAGCG
>CAVTKY010000031.1:0-116875 GCA_963735385.1 uncultured Alphaproteobacteria bacterium
TGGTAATCGATCCTTCTGGCCAGATTACATTGATCGGGCTGTCACCGATTTTCACGAAAGTCGCCATTTCCCTCCATCCCTTGTTCCGGCATTCAGGCTCCGTCATCTGCTGGCCAATAGGATGAACCATTCAAGACTGCTGTTACCTTCACTGCCATGTTGATAGGATTATTCATACCAAATGATATTAAGAGTAGTAGTAGAGAGGGGACGGAGTGGCCTGGGGGAGACACTAGTGTCACCTGGGGGAGACGTTAACCTGTCCGCCATATCAGGGTGACCTGAGTGGTTCGTCCCTTTGCCCTTACTAGTTTGACCAGTCCCGCCTGCTGTAATCGAGCCAAAGCTCTTTGCTTGTCCCGTCGGGCAAGTCCCAGTTCGGCGAGTTCGCCGGACGGCAGTGTCACCGTTCGGTTGTTGCAGATCATGACGCGGCGATAGATGTACAGCGCCACCACCAGAGCGGCGCGGCCTTTAGTCGATCGGCAGACTGCCGCGACAAACTCGAAGGGTGCCCCCAGCAGCTTGCGGATGCGCGGGTGAACCGTCATGACCGGCTTTGCGCCGTTGGCGGGGCGGCGCGGCGGCGCGTTCTTGCTGCGAAATCGATCAATGAAGCTCTTCTTGTCATGCATCTCATCCTGCCTTTCGCAGCGCGCCGACCTCGGCGAGCGTTTCCATCACCGTTGCCCACATCCGCTTCGCCAACGGTCGCTTGTCCTGATAGGGCGCGCCGTTCACCAGCTTCTGGTCCACGTCGACGCCGATCGCCAGTCCGTCGCATATCTCGGCACCCGCCGCCCTCATGATTTCGGCGGCGTGCCTGACCTGCTCCTCACTGTCCAGCTCGAACAGGATGCCGTCATGCACCAGCATGATCGGTGTCAGCCCGGCCTCGCATAGCCGGTTGGCCGCCAGCCGCAGCATCTCGGCCCCGCCCGATTCATCGGAAAATTGTAGAGGGTGCGCCTGTTCGGCGTGTGGCTGAGGTGCAATGGCCAGCCGTCGACTTCTGAAGTGATTTGACGCTCCAGCGTGGCTCGCGTGACCACTGCCTCGCGCCAGTCCCAGTAGGTGCCATAGCGTTGCCGATGCCGGATGATGATTTCGCTGCCGATCAGCGGGTGGCGGTTGAGACCTCGCGATAGCGAACGAACCCCCATCCCGTAGTTTATTCCGAGTTGCAGCGGTTTCATCCGCGGCCTCTGCAACTGGCCTTCCGGACTGGCCTTCCAGCGCGTGGCGTCGGTTTCGGTTGTCAGCCCGCAGAGCCGGGCGAGGGCGTGGTAGATATCGCCGCTCAGGTAGTCTTCCCTCAGTTGCCTGTCGCTGCTGCGTGCGGCGGCAACGCCGACTTCCTGTGTCCGCCAATCCAGATAGAGCCCGATCTTGTCGGGCGCGAATTTCATGAACGAGCGCATCGAGGCGTGCGCGTTGTAGAGGCTCTTGGCCTGCGCGTTGCGCGAGGTTGCCGTGCCGAACGGGAACAGCGACGGCCTGTTGCGTCCGTCGGGACCGATCGGGATGCGGGCGCGTACGATCACACCGAGCGCGTCGCGCAGGGCGTGGATGTTCTCGATCGCCGGGTGTGCGGCGTACATCATCCTGAAGGCATCGCTGTCGAGCTGTAGCGCGCCAGAATTGAGCCGGGGCCAGTAGGGGATGCCGGCCGAAATCAGCCACTGCTCGAAGCGCCAGCTGGAGAAAGAGCCATCGGGGGCGTAGATCGCGTTCTCGCTGCCCTGGCTGGGATCGAACCGTCGGATCAATGCGGCGATGACTGCCGCCTTGTTTTCTTGCACGAGATTCCACAATGGCAGGTCGACCGGCATACCCTTGGCCTGGATCAGGGCGACGGTCTTGGCGGAGTAGTCGCTCCAGTGCATGACACGCTGCGCATCGACGGGGGCGAAATGGCGGTAACCCATGAGTTGACGGCGCAGCAGTTCGGCCGAGGCACGGACATCCTCTTCGCAATATCGCAACACTGTGGGTTGCCCATAGTCGCGCCAGCGGCCCTCGCCGATCGCCTTGGCAAGCTCCGGCTTGTCGATCGCCTCCCAACCGTCGATGCCATAGGCGACGCAGGCCTGTGACAGGCCCTTGCGCGGCTTGATGTGCTTGGTGTCCGGCTCGTAGGGAAGCAGGATGTTGCTGGTCGCCAGATAGGCGGTATGTAGATCGTAAGCGTATCGGGGAAACGGCCAGCCGAGGACGTGAAAACACGTCATCTCGGCCCATAGCGAATAGCCGACGGCCAGAGTGTCGTCATCGATCGGAAAAGGCGGCGAGCGGCCGAATTCCCCGCGCCAGCGCCGGATGACCTCGACCTGTCGCAGATTTTCATCAAGCAGGTAGCAGACGAGGCACAAGACATTCGGAAGACCGCCGTCCGCGATCTCGTATTCGAAATCGAGGACGACGGCGCGACGGAAACATCGTCGCCGTGGCGACATTCACGTCAGGTCCTGCTTGGCACCGATCAGGCGCAGCATGGCGGGGTGTCGGTCGTAGTCGATGTTGGTCGTCTTGAAGGTGACTTCTAGCAATTCATCGAGCGAGCGCGAGGGCCATCTCGGTTCCGGGAACGCCTCCTGATCGCGGGCGAACTCGATCTTATAGCCGTCAACGCCTTCGAGCTTCCGTGATACCGCCTGAGCCCAGTGAGCCTGTGCCTTGTAGCAAGCCGTGAGCGCGTCTGCGTTCCAGCCGTTTTCAAGATTTTGGCTCGGGACGATGCAGAAAAAGAAGACATCATGCGGCTTGCAGGCTAAAGCCAGACGATGCCGTCTGATCTTCTTGGCCGACAGGTACTGCACCGCCAGATCGTCGTCGATGACGTGCAGCATGTCCTTGCGGGTGCCTTTGATCGGTACAGAGACGAAACACATCTCGGGTGTCCAGTAGTCATCTTCATTTGGATGCAGTCTGACCCAATCGTCGGCCTCACCGATTTTCATGATCGGTAGTGCGGTCAACAGTGTTTCGACACCGCTGATGGTTGGCGCGTTCTTTGACTTGAATTTTTCTATAAAGCTCGGTTTAACGATCTTCAATCCGGGCTTTTTGGGTGGTTGTTCGGCCATGATATTTGTCCCTCTACTGGGTTGGTCATTTCTGGTCTTCGTCGAGTTCCTGCCACTGGAAGATCAGTCGGTTGAGATACTGGCCCCGAAAGCGCGTCAGCTTGGCGTCGCTAAACTGTTCAGCGCAGGCGGCGCAGGCACCTGCCGCGATGACCGCCAATTCAGCCGGATCGCGGGAGGCCGCCAGAATGGCCGCCGCCGGCTCGACGGCGCTGCTGAAGCGGATTTCGGCAGTGGCCCTGTTGCGGCCCTTGAGCAGCGCGCTGTGCGCGGACGGTTTCGGGGTCGGGCTTGTAGCGCTCACGCGCCTGCGCGGTCCCGCACTGGCTGCCTGTGGTCCTCGTACAGGGCATTCGAGCTGCCGAGCTGAACGCATTCCTGAGCCGCCGAGGTCGCAAGCCTCGGCGGTTCCGCGTTGAACGCCATGACCGATAACGCGGCCTCCATTTCCGGCAGGCTGTCGAGAAACGCCTGCAGGTCGGCCGCCAAGATCACAGTCCGGCGTCCTGCCTTGCGGGCCTTTAGCCGCTTTGCCTTGATATATGCGTAGAGCCGGGTGCGGCCGATGCCCGACACGGCGACAGCCGTGGCGATGTCGTAGGCGACCGGTTGAGCTGTAATGTTCATCTGGCGCTCCGTGCGCACGTTGACGTTCAGGAGCGCTAATGTAACTGGAGGCGCTTTCGTCCTATTCAGAAAGTGGACAAAATCAAAAGACTCAGCTTGTTCAGTTATTTGAGCTCTCTTTGCCATATACGCCCGATGGTTTTAGTGGAGGCGTGGATGCCGAACTTATTCTTCAGTTCCGCCTGCGCGAGTCGCTTCACCTTCGCCTCCAGTCTCATTGCGTTCATGCCAACTTCGACGCGGGTGAGCCGCGACGGTTGCTCGTGTTCGTCTAGGGTCCGGACTCATTACAGCCACCAGATGACGGCGGCGGCGAGAGCGACGGTGCCGATGAAGGTTTTGAGGTTGCGGTCGAAGCGGGTGGCGATGCGTCGCCAGTCCTTGAGGCGGCAGAACATGCGCTCGATGACGTTGCGCTGTTTGTAGATGGCACGGTCGTAGGGGTATTGGATTTTGCGCTTCTTGCGCGGCGGGATGACGGCCTCGGTGCCGCGTTCGTCGAGCCATTCGCGCAGGGCCTGGCTGTCATAGCCTTTGTCGGCGACGAGTTCGGCCGACGGCGGCATGGCTTCGATACAGCGTTGGGCGACCTTGCAATCGTGGACGTTTCCGGGCGTCAGGAGCAGGACGTGAGGGCGGCCTTTCGCGTCGCAGACGGCGTGGAGCTTGGTGTTGCGTCCGCCTTTCGTGCGGCCGATACCATGAACCAGGGCCCCCCTTTTCCACCCCCGGCGCAGCGGTGGACCTTGATGCAACTGCTGTCGATGAACAGCCGGTCAGGCGCGTCCTCGGCGCCCGCGAGCGCACTGAAAATCCCTTCCCAGATGCCGCGCTCGGACCAGCGCACAAAGCGGTTGTAGAGCGTCTTCTTCGGCCCGTAGACCTCGCGTGGGCAATCCGCCCAGCGCCCGCCGCTCTTGAGGGCGTGCACGATCCCGCTCAAAACACGGCGATCATCGGCACGTTCCACCCCGCGAACATTTGTCGGCAGAAGCCGCTCGATCCGCCCCCATTGCGTATCCGAAAACCAAAAGAAATCAGACATCTCATCGCCTCCCTGCAGAGACCATGAATCACAATCCTGTCGCCATGGGAATCCGGTTATTGGGTCCGGACCCTAGTCCTTGGTCCTCTCGCAAGGCGTTCGCGACGCGCTCTTTGTGTCCTCGTCCGACAGGCATTCTCAGCCATTGCTGGCGGCGCGCGGCTCGCTCTTCGAGCGTCATACCGTCCTCGCCGGCTGTCGCCTGCTCTATCTGGCGAGTGTACTCGGGGCGGAATTTTTTGTGCGCATTCGACAGCGCGTTGTTGAACTCCTTATGCGCCAGACTGTCACACAAGTCTTCAACGATAAAGCGGTCCGCCGCTCCCAGCTTGGGCTTTCGCCCTGCGCCGACGCGGCGGCCGCCCGATCCTTTGCCACCCATCAGACACGCCCTCGCAGCGGCGTCACCTTGACGCCGTCCTCCTGCGGCACCAGCGGCACGACCGCCCGCGCCGCCAGTTCCTCCAACCCATCGGCGATCCATCGGCCGTAGTGGCGCTCGATCATGGGCACCGAGGTATCGTGCAGCGCCGCGACCAGCCGGATCGGCAGGTTCGCCCGGATGCCGCGCATGATCGACGAATGCCTCATGGCGTACGGGATCGCATCGGGCAGCTTCGCCCGCTCACGGATATCATGCCACGGACGCACGAGTTCGCTCGCCGAATGCCACGGACCACGCCCCGCCCGCTCCCAGCGAATGCCACCAGCTACTTGCTTCCAGCGCCAGCGCTCCAGAAGCCGTGCGTCGTTCGCGCGGCCAGTCACCACGGTTAGCAGCGCGTCGAGCACGTCTTTGCCCACCGGGTGGGGAACGCTGCCGCTCTTGTGGCCCCTGCCCTTGTGACTCACAGGCACCATGAGCCTGCCCTGCGACCGTTGAACGTCACCGACCTTCATGCGCGCGATCTGTGAGATGCGCGCGCCGGTTGCCGCGAGCACAACGACGAGCCGGAACAGGTCGCCTTCCCAGCCCTGCTCGGCGTCGATCTCGCGAGCGGCACCGATCAGGCGGGCGATCTGCGCGTCGGTCAGGATCTGGTTTTCGCGCGCCAGCGGCACGGTCTGGTCGTCGTCGGCCTGTTCGGCCTTGAGCCCGTGTTTGATGATTGCGGGAAGGTGTCGGATCAAGCTTGGCACGGTGGGCCGCGTATGCGCCGTTGAGCGCAGCCTTAAGGTCGTTGACGGTGCGCTGCTTCGCCGTCACCTTGAGCACCTCCGGCAGCCCTGCTCTCCATTTCAGAAGGTCCGCTTCCCTCAGGGCATGCAGCGCTACGTCGGACAGTGGCGTGGCCGGAATGGCCTTCTGCTTGCCGCGCTTCTCCTGGCCGAGCACGTAGCGGCGCAGGCGCTGGCCGGCGTCGGATCGCACCTGCCGGCCCTTGCGGCGGCTGTCGCGGGCGTCACGTTCGGCGATGTAGGCCTCGACGGCCGAACGCACGGTCGGCGCCAGTCCCTTTGCCGCGGCAGCGGCTTCCCTGCGAACTTCCTCCACCTTGGCTCGCGCGGCTCTCTTCGCCGCCTCGTAGTCGAGCGTGCCTTCCTTGATCGCGTCGTCGGCGGTGCCGAGCGGTGCCTGGAGGTAGTTTGCGCCCGGCCCCCGGTTGCGCCAGCGGACCAGCCAAACGCCACCGCGTTTGCCTTTCCGGTAGCCCAGATGCACTTCGGGATCGACGCTCTTGAAATGCAGGCCTGCGGACAACTTGGCGCGCGCCGCGCGGGTCGTGACTGCCGACTCGTGCAGGGTCTTCGCCATAGTTTTCCGCCTTTCGACTTCGAGAATACGTCGAATATACGTCGAATAAACGTCCGTGAACAGTGATGAACGGCAGTGCATGAAACCCTTGTGAAATATGGCTTTCCATGAACGTCTGCGGATGGCTCAACCCTACAAAACCATCCCTTTCACGGCGGAAACACGGGTTCGAGTCCCGTTGGGCGTGCCAATATTCCATTACACGTGAGCCTTGACGACCCTTGCCGGAGCAGCGGTTTTTGTGCGCCGACGCCTTAGTCAGTCTCGGCCACGAGCGACTGCCCGCCCGCCCACCGGCGCCAGGCGCTCTCGTTGCCGTTGAACACGTTGAGGTCGACCCGGCCGCGCACGCCATGCGACAGGCCAGAGCCGGAATACTGCCAAAACACCCATTTGCGGCCCGGATAGACCTTCGACGGGTGCGCCGCCACGGAGCGGAGCCAGAACGGATAGTTCAGGAACGCGCCCCTGAGGTTGTCGCGGTAGAAGTCCGGCGCGGTGTAGATGATCGGACGCTGCCCGTAGTGCTGCTCGAGCTTGTCCATGAAGACCTGCATCTTCTCGATCACCTTAGCCGGCGACGGCCGACGCTTGCAGCTCAACTCGCCGTTCCACTCGACATCGATCACCGGCGGCAGTGCGCCCTCGACCTTCGGTACGTTGCGGATGAACCAGTCGGCCTGTTCGCCAGCGGTCCGGCACCAGTAGAAGAAATGATAGGCGCCGCGCTTCAGGTCTGCCTGGGCCGCCGCGCGCCAGTTCTTCTTGAACATCGGATCGAGGTGGTCGCCGCCGTCCGTGGCCTTGATATAGACGAAGTTCGCGCCCTGCCCACGAAGTTTCGCCCAGTCGATCTGGCCTTGCCAGCGCGATACATCGACCCCATGGACGGCGAAACTCTTGGGCGAGACCTTGCCGAAGTTCATCGGCTTGGCATCGCGGAAGCGATGTCGCTCAATTTTGACGGCGATCGGCTGAGGCCTGGCAATCGGCCTTTTGGGCGCGACCAGTGCCGCCGCTTCGACCGGCAGCCTGCCCGTCTCGTCCGGTCCGGCCGCTTCTATCAGCTCATCTATCTCAGCTCCCTGGGACGGGGCGACAGAATTGGATGGCGACGCCGCTTCCGACTCAATCGAGCTCGTCACCTCATAGGACGGCCGCGGCGCCAGATCGTCCACGCTTGAATTCGATGTGCAGCCCGCGAGACTAAAACAGGCAAGGAGATAAAGGGTGACGCCTGAAGAACGCATATCGACCTATACGCAGAACAAAACAGACCGAAGGCGAGCGCCACCGGGAAACCAAAACACAAGGCGACTTATGAACGGGAAATTACCAACAAAGACTGAATCGGACTGCAAGTGTTCCAAAGTCCGGTCTGTATCCTCGAGCGGTTCGCGTCGTCGTCCAAGGTGCAGCGGGGTGAGCGCGCGTACCGAGCCCTAGGCTCCGCGGCTGAGAATCAAAAATACATGTCCCGTCGCAAACCGTCCGGTCGCCCGGCGTGGACAAATCTGGCCTGCATTTCAGTTCCGTTCAGGAATAACCGTTGCCGATCAATGCGATGGAATATCCGCGGCGATTTTCGTGCATTTCCGTGTCCACACCCGGCTGCTTCCCGTCATACTCGCTGCCAATTCCTACGAAAGTGCCGACTATGACGGTGATTTGCCGAGATGGCGTCGCGAAGCGCGCGGCTAGACACCGTGCCTTCCGAAAAATCGTTTCTGATTTCGGAAGGCACGACACATGAACGCAAAGTGATCCAGCGTCCATTGCGCATCCGACGGACGCGCCGGGTTTTAAGCACAGCGGAAAAGAGGAGGCCGATCGACGGAGCGGCCTCCCCATTTTAGCAGATTAAAACCTTCGAATAGGAAGGACGTTACGACTGCGTCAGCGGTGACAACTGAATTTCGACGCGGCGGTTCTGGGCACGGCCGGCTTCCGTGGCGTTGTCCGCGATCGGACGCGTTTCACCGAAACCGGTGACGGCAAAGCGCCGCTGATCGACACCTTGCGTGGAGAGATAGTTGGCAACCGAAAGCGCCCGACGCTGCGACAGGTCGAAATTGTGTTGCGAGCTGCCGGTCGAATCCGTGTGCCCATAGACGTCGACAACCGTCTGGTTGAATTTCTTCAGCACCAGCGCCACGGAATTGAGCGTCGGATAGAAGCCGGCCTTCACCGCGTCCTGGTCAGTGGCGAAGGTGATATTCGAAGGCATGTTCAGGACGATCTGGTCGCCTACACGGGTGACGCTGACGCCCGTCCCCTGCAATTGCGCCCGAAGCTCCGACTCCTGCCTGTCCATATAGTTGCCGATGGTGCCGCCGGTGAGCGCGCCGACGCCGGCGCCGATCAGCACGGCATTGCGCTGGGCGACCGAGCTGCCGCCGACGGCGAGACCGGCCAGAGCGCCGAGGCCCGCGCCGAGTGCAGCCCCGCCCGCAGTGTTCGAGACCTTCCGTTCGCCCGTATAGGGATCGGTCGTGCAACCGGCGAGCATTGTGGCGGCAAGCAATGCGGCGGCGATTTTCTTATGCATGTTTTCCCTCTTGGAAGAATGCCGCGGACGCGGCGACGAATGTCCCTCGTGGGTTGTAGCATGAATTGCGGCGAAATGCGGGTGCATGCAGATGTCTTCCCGGGCCCTCCCCCCAAACAAGGAAGCGAACGTTAATCGGTGCAAAGCCCAGCCGTGACAGATGACAGTCAGGCGTTTTTCCCGCAACCTTACGAGCGTTTATCCGCCTCCGGCATTTTGGACTGTTGCTTCCGGCAGGCTCGTCGACAAGAGGGACAATCGCTTGGACAACCCGCGCGACCCACTTCATAGACTGAGGCAACTCCGTGACGGCCGGGCGCACGGAGCAAAGCACCATTTCGTCGGTGGCCATAGAACGGTCCATCCATCCGAAACGGTAAGGCGCGTGAGTGCGCTCATGCCGCTCATGGGCATCACGCGGGTGGCCAACGTCACGGGACTGGACCGGATCGGCGTTCCGGTGGTCATGGTCTGCCGCCCAAATGCGCGATCACTCGCCGTCGCACAGGGCAAAGGACTCGATCTTGCCGCAGCAACGGCCTCGGGACTGATGGAAGCAGCCGAACTCTACCACGCGGAACATATCGAGCTGCCCCTGAAATTCGGAACGCATGCCGAGCTTAGCGAAACTCATTCCTTTGTCGATCTCGGCCGCATGCCGCGTGTTTCCAACTGCCGGTTTCATCAGCACCTCGCGATGCTCTGGGTGGAGGGCCTCGAACTCTTCTCTGGCGAGCCGCGCTGGCTGCCTTACGAATCCGTCCGCGCGAACTTCACGCTGCCCCGGCCCCCAGGCAGCGGCTGCTTTGATTGCAGCAGCAACGGCCTCGCTTCGGGGAACAACGTGGCTGAGGCGGTGTGCCATGCAATCTGCGAAATCATCGAGCGGGATGCCACGGCGCTCTGGAATCGCATGCCGCCCCAAGACCGAGCAAATACGGGGCTCGACCTCGGCAGCGTTTCGGACGAGCCGTGCCGGCAGGTCCTTGAGAAGTTGGAGAAAACGGACTTTGACGTTGCCGCCTGGGAAACCACGAGCGACATCGGCGTTCCCGCCTTCTTTGCGCTCATCACCGACCGGCGCAATCCGCAAAATCATGTTGGCATAGGGGCTGGAGTACATCCCGCGCCCGGTGTCGCACTGCTGAGGGCGCTGACCGAGGCCGTTCAGGTACGCACGACCTATATTTCCGGTACTCGCGATGACTTGCTCCCGGAGGAATATACGGATGCCGAAAGGGACAGGAAAAGAAGGAAGGCAGCCCGGTGGTTGTCCCAAGACGCATGCCGCCGCACCTTCGGAGCCATTCCTGACCGGTCTTCTGCGACTTTCGATGGCGATCTCAGCTGGCTGCTTAAGCGGCTCGACGCCGTTGGCATCAAGGAGGTGGTAGCGGTTGATCTGAGCAAAGACGCGTTGGCGCTGCCTGTCGTTCGCGTCGTCATCCCAGGATTGGAAGGACCGGACGACCATGGCGGCTACATGCCGGGCGAACGCGCCCGCCGCCTGCAGCGGGTTCAGGCATGACCGTCATTGTCTTCAGCGGGCCGACGTTGCGGACGGAGGACCGAGCGCCCTATGCCGAATTCCAGTTCCTCCCCCCCGTTCGCCAAGGCGAGCTTTATCAAGCCGTCATCGGCTTGAGTCCCATGGCAGTCGGTATCATCGACGGATATTTCGATGGTGTGCCCGCCGTCTGGCACAAGGAAATCCTGTGGGCTTTGTCCAATGGCATTCCGGTATTTGGCGCATCCAGCATGGGGGCGCTGCGGGCTGCCGAACTGCACATCTTCGGGATGCGGGGAATTGGCTGGATTTTCGAAGCGTATCGGGACGGCAGACTAACCGATGACGATGAAGTCGCGCTTGTCCATGGGCCGGCAGAGACCGGCTATCTGCGCCTTAGCGAGCCGATGGTCAACATACGCGCGACGCTTGAAAGCGCGCTGTCGGAGGGCATCATCGACGCCGCGACAGCCGCTGCCGTCGCAGAGGTGGCAAAGGCTCAATTCTACCAGGAGCGAAGTTGGGCAAGTGTTCTGGCCGGTGCACAAACGCATGTCGAGACCGCAGGGCTGAAGCGCATTTCGGCCTGGCTGCCCGCCGGCAAAGTCGACCAGAAACGCGATGACGCGCTGCTCCTTCTTGATTCCATGCGTGATTTCATGTCGGGCGGCGGGACGGCCGAGCCCGCGACGTTCGCCTTCGAGTGGACTGAAACATGGGCAAACGCGCCCTGGCGGAACGCGCCGCCGAATTCCGGTCAGGCCAGCGAAGATGAAGCAATCCTGGATGAGCTGCGGCTCAAAGGCGAGGCCTATGCGCAAGTCCGGCGCGAGGCCCTTCTTCGGGAACTCTCGCGCGGCGAGATTGCCAGGAGTGGCTTCGATCTGGACCGGCGTGAGATCCTTCGGGAGGCAGCAGCCTTCCGTTACCCGCGTGGTCTGATGCGCCAGCGCGGCGTGGTGGACTGGGCGGCGCAAAACGGCATCGACGCGAGCCAATTCGAGCGCCTGATGGCCGAGCGCGCCGGTCTGGAGAAGCTGGCGCTGGCGCGCGATGCGGAATTGCACTCTCGCATGCTCGACCGCCTGCGCGAACAAGACTCCTACCCTGCCCTGCGCGACCGGGCGCTGGCCAAGGCAAAGATGCGCGCGAGCAGCGCGGCGCATGCGAGCGTTGGCGTTCCGCGGCAGTTGCTGATCTCATGGTATTTCGAAACGATGCTCGGCATGCCGATACCGGATGATCTGGACCACTATATCGGCATGCTCGGCCTGTCTGAGCTCGACCGTTTCCTGGAAATGCTTTCGCAGGAATACACTTTCAGTAGCGCGGAAACAAAGCCGGAGCGCGCTGGTAAATGACAAAATAAAGGGTATAGTAGCATATACTAATAAGTATACTTAAAGCAGCATTCAAAAGAAATAGATACCTGCAGTGGCATTTGCCATGAGGGAGAACGATGGCTGACGGAGGGACCGGCCAGAGACCGCCAACCGGAACGCGCTTCCGGCTGTTCGCCCAGTCGCCCTTTTTGACAAGATTTCGCGAGCCCGAGACGGTGTGGGTGTCTTCTCCCGCAGGCACGATCGGCCCGGGCCCAGCCGACGATCGCATGTATGTGATTGATCCGATCGGCAAGCGCGTGGCCTATGGCCAAGCGCGGGACCGTTTCGGCAATGTCGCCTATCTGCTGCCGCCCTGGCCCGGTCCGTCTTATCCACCTGCCCTGCCCGACGCCGACGGACACTTTGACCACGTTCCAATCGACAGTCCTGAATTCGAAGCCGCCCATCTCTTCGGCGTGGTCAGACGCACGCTGGATATTTGGGAGGCCTATCTCTGTCAGTCCATCGAATGGCATTTCGCGGCCGATTTCGACCAGCTTGAATTGGTCTTGCAGCGCAATCTCGAGGAAAACGCCTATATGGGCTACGGCTTCCTCGAAGTCGGCGTCCACCGTGCCAGAAACGGCGAGATCGAGCCATTCAGCCTCAATTTCGATATCATTGCTCACGAAGTCGGCCATTGCATCATTTATGCAGTTGTCGGCGTGCCAGATGTTGGCTCGCAGGACGCCGAATATTACGGTTTCCACGAATCCGCCGCCGACCTCACGGCCCTGGTTGCCGCACTCCATTTCGATTCCGTCGTCGATGACCTCCTCGCCACCACGCACGGAAATCTCTACACGCTCAACTACATCAACCGCATTGCCGAGCTCTCCGATAACCAGCAGATTCGCCTGGCGGCGAATCCGGCCTCGCTCCTCGACTTCGTCCGGGGCTGGAGCGACGAGCACGATCTGGCGCAGCCGCTGACCGGGGCCATGTTCGACATCCTTGTCGATGTCTTTCACGAGGAGTTGGTGGAGCGCGGCCTTTTCGGCAACGACGCCGAAGATTTGTCCGACCGGCTGGAGGACGATCCGGACTATCACCGGATCATCCAACCGCTTTTCGACGACGCCTATGCCGCGGACCCGCAAGGCTTCCGCGAGGCGCTCATCTATGCGCGCGACATATTGGGCACCTATCTGGCCGAGACCTGGCGCAGGCTATCGCCCGACAATCTCGACTACGCCGACGTCGGGCGCGCGATGCTCGCGGTTGACAGGATGCTGACGGGCGGGCGCTACAGCAGGGTCATAGGGGTCAACCTGCGCCGCCGCGCGATCGGCTTCGCCCGCGTCGGTCCGCAGCTTAAGCCGCCAGACGGTCGAAAACCGAGTAGGCGTGGCGGCCTACTTGTCCTCAAGCATATCCTTCACGACAGTTGCCAACTGCTTCAATGAAAACGGCTTCGGCAAGAAACCGAAATGGGCATCTTCGGGAAGATTTTTCGCGAACGCGTCCTCGGCGTAACCGGACACGAACACGAACTTGATGTCGGGTTGGATCTTGCGAAGCTCGCCCAGCAGTGTCGGTCCGTCCATCTCAGGCATAACGACGTCGGAGACCACGATATCGACCTTGCCGCCAAGCTCGTTGAAAATTTCGAGCGCCTCGACGCCGGAGGAGGCTTCGTGAACGGTGTAACCGCGCGAGGTGAGCGCCCGGACGCCACCCATTCTGACCGCGTCTTCGTCCTCGACGAGGAGGACGGTGGCCGATCCTGACAGGTCCTTCGCCGTGTCGGCGGCCTTCGTGGAGACCACACCGGCCTCGCCTGCCGCCGACTTCGCCTCGACATCGGCTGGCTTGGTCTCTGCCGCGTGGCGCGGCAGGAATATGTGGAAGACCGTGCCGGAGCCAACGTCCGAGGTGCAGAAGATGAAACCGCCCGTCTGTTTGATGATGCCATAGACCATCGAGAGGCCGAGGCCGGTGCCCTTGCCGACCTCCTTGGTGGTGAAGAACGGCTCAAAGATCTTCTTCAGCACATCCGGCGGAATGCCGGTCCCCGTATCCTCGACTTCGATCAGCGCATAATCGGCCGGGACAAGTTCGCGGAACGGATAAGATCTGCATTCCTCGGCGGTGACATTCTTCGTGCGAATGACGAGGTCGCCGCCCTCCGGCATGGCGTCGCGCGCGTTGACGACCAGATTGACGATCACCTGTTCGAACTGGCCGATATCCGCCTTAACCGGCCAGAGGTCGCGGCCGTGATCGACCCTGAGCTTGATTTCGGTCCCCACCAGGCGGGCAAGCAGCATGCGCAGATCAGCCAGCACGTCGGTCAGGTTGAGAACCTCCGGCCGCAATGTCTGCTTGCGGGAGAATGCCAGCAGCTGACGAACCAGCGACGCTGCCCGGTTGGCATTCTGCTTGATGTTCATGATGTCCTGGAAGGACGGATCGGACGGCCGATGATTGGTCAGCAGAAGGTCCGACGCCATGATGATGGCGGTGAGCACGTTGTTGAAGTCGTGCGCGATGCCGCCGGCCAGTTGGCCGACCGCCTGCATCTTCTGGCTCTGCGCCATCTGGCCTTCCAGCGCCTTCTGTTCAGTTGTTTCGACGGCGTAGACGATCGCCGCTTCCTCGGCCCCCTCGCCTCCGGAGCCATCAGCGATGGCGTTCACGTAAAAGCGCATATGGCGTTCTTCGTTGTCCGGCAGCACGGTATCGATCGGTGCAATGTCGGCGCGCCGTTGCTTGGCCTTCTCGAGCGCGGCGGAGAAAGCTGCCCGGTCGCGCTCATGGATCACGGTGTCGAGGCGGACACGGCGATCGACGGCGTCGCGGTCGACAACCGACGAGAAGAGCGAAACGAATGGCGCGTTGGTGCGCAGAATGCGTCCGCTCTGATCGACACCCGCGATTGCCATCGGCGTGGAGTTGAAGAAACGCGTGAAGCGCACTTCCGCCGCTCTCAGCTGCGCGGAAGCGTCCTCGCCTTGCGTGCGATTGAGAACGATGGTGCGGCTCGGACCCGGCGATCCGTCGCGCGTCGCCTGTACCCGGTGCATGAAGCGCACCGGCAGCGCCTGGCCGGCGACGGTGGCCAGGTCGAGATCGATCACCGCATTGCGCGTGGTGCCGGGATCGGCCTTGACCGAACGGATCAACGCCATGCCATCGCCGGCCACGATTTCGCGCAACGTCGTCGATCCCGGCGTGAAGCTGGCAAGATCGATGCCAAGCCATTCCGCGAGCGTCGCGTTGATATAGGTGACACGGCCTTCCTGATCGGCGGCAAAGAACCCCGCCGGTGCATGGTCGAGGTGGTCAATCGCCTTTTGTAGATCGAGAAAGAAGCGCTCCTGCTCTGCGCGCTCCTGTGAAATGTCGGCCAGTTGCCACGCCAGCAGCGGCTGGCGCTGGCTCGGAATGTTGAACGCACGCGCCCACACGCGGTACCAATGTGCGCCGGGCTCGGAACCGGGACGGATCGCTTGCTGCAGGCGGAATTCGCCGTCGCCCGATTGCCCGTCGCGCAGCCCCAACGCCAACCGGTAGACGACCGGGGATGCCTCGGGAACGTCCGACAGCATCGCGTCGACCGTCTTGACGTCAGCGGCAGACGAAACACCCGTCATTGTGGCATAGGCGCGGTTCGCATAAACCACGCGGCCCTTGATGTCGGTGACGATGAGGCCTTGCGACATGGAATCGACGAAGGCCTTGGACAACTCGTCCGAGGTCGAGCGCGGGGCAAACTGCACGAAGCCGATCGCCGTGGCGAACAGGTAGCCCACTCCGATCATCGCCAGAACACCAAGCATGCCCAGCAGGAAAGGATCGCCAAGCCGTTCGCGAAAAAGACCGAACACGATCGCAGCGCCGGTGATGACAACGATGAAGATGATCAGGCGCGTAATGACGCCCGGCCGCATGTTCTGGTCGACGATCGGCGCCGGATAAAAATCGTTACGGGTTTCCCTCGCCATCTGCCTGCCTGTGATTCCCGGCGCGCCGGCGCCCCTGCCCGGCTGCGGTTAAATCATATTCTCTCGGCCTGGAAAAGGCCTCGGCCGAAAAAGCACGGGAAAACCCGCCGCCGCACCGCCAGGAGGCGGCGACCCCGCTCCAATGAAGACAATGCCAGCTTGCGGTGGCCGGCCGCAACAGCTTAGAGTGCCGACCTTGCACGGATGCTTGGGAGGGCGCGATGCGGCAGTGGCTGGAAGGGCTGGCGGGACCGGAATATGCCATGGCGCTCCTGTGGACCCTCATCGCGCTGATTGTGCTAGCAATCGTGTTGACGATCGCCCGGCTGGTCAGAAGCCTCACCTTCGGCACGTTTGTCGCGGGCGGGCGCAATCGAAAGACCCGGCTCGCAGTGATGGATGCGACCGCGGTCGACAGTCATCGCCGGCTGGTTCTGGTCCGGCGCGACGATGTGGAACATTTGTTGCTCATCGGCGGCCCGACGGACGTTGTCGTTGAACAAGACATAAGACTGCACGCCCACCATCGCAGACCGACCCTTCCGGCCGAGATCGCACCGGATCAACCTCCGCCGCGCGTGACTGAACGGTCAAGGCCAACCGAGGTTCCGCAGCCGGCATCGCAGCGTCTCGAACAAGTTCGGACCGTTCAGACCGCACATTCCGCCCAGCTGCACCGGGCGTCTGAACGGCACGGACCACAATTGGTGCGCCCGCTTCCGGAACCCGACAGGACACCGCACCCGCCGACGCCCCGGCCAGTCCTCGCGACGGCTCCCGCCGCAAATCATAGTCCTCCTCAGGCCCCGCAGAACAATTCGGTCGCATCCGCACAGAACGATACTACCGCGCCGACGACGCCGTCTCTGCGCGACAACATCGACGACGCCCTGATGGACGAGCTTCACGTCGGCCTGGACAATGGCGATGGCAAAAGACCGGCAAAGCCGGAATTGTCGCTGGAGGACGAGATGACGAAACTTCTCGGTGAACTCTCGAGCCACAAGCGATAGCGGGCAGCAAGACCCATCCGAAACATTGAAATGCAATCCTGAAGGCGGGCCATAGAACTTAAGTCAGCCCGCACGGAGGCGTTGCTCGCTTGTCTGAAAAGTCAGCAGTGCGGCGCGTCCTTCGGAGGCGCATAACCTGTCGTTCTTGAATCCACGGATCGGGCGGCCCGATATCGAGCCCGATTCGGGCCGCAGCGCCTCAGTCGTCGCGGTAGACTTTTTCCCGACGCTCGTGCCGCTCCTGCGCCTCGATGGACAGCGTAGCGATCGGACGGGCATCGAGGCGCTTCAGTGCAATCGGCTCGCCTGTTTCCTCGCAATAGCCGTAGGTGCCTTCCTCGATCCGGTTCAGCGCCGCGTCGATCTTCGCGATCAGTTTGCGCTGGCGATCGCGCGCCCTCAATTCGATGGCACGATCCGTCTCGGAAGAGGCCCGATCCGCAAGATCCGGGAGATTGGCATTTTCCTGCTGAAGAATTTCGAGAGTTTCGCGCGCCTCGCGCAAAATGTCGTTCTTCCAGGAAATCAGTTTGGATCGAAAATAGGATTTTTGCCGTTCATTCATGAACGGCTCGTCTTCCGAAGGCACATAATCGATTTCAACGACTTCGTTCATTAAACTCACCCCCAAGGTACCGCCAATTTTGCGCCTATATATTCGCCGTCCCCATGCGGCACAAGGCCAAAGGGCACGAGAGTCACGCATTTGTTAACGTTGGCGTTGCCGCGATTTCGACGCTTCTCGGGTGCCCCGACCGAGCAATCTCAATCTCGAAAATATACCCTGCCCTCGAAAACTATTCTACGTAAAGTCAACACATTAACGCGAATTTTTGAGACGCGTGCCGACCCAGGTCGCAGCCAGTGGATTTCCGCGCTGCCAGAAGGCAACTTAGCTAGATTTAACGAATCCGCACGTCATGCGCGAGCAGTCCATTGGTACGAAAGCCGGGTTGCGTGGAGCGAGCGACACTGTATGTCTTTGAATCTGTGCATCGTGCTTACCGAAGATCGATTCCGATTTTCGGGCCGATGCAGTAAATCGTGAAGTAGTCTTTGCCGCGCAGCGCAACGGTACCCATGACCAGGCTTTTTCTCCTCAGGCACTCAAAAGCCGGCTGGGCCGAACCTGGGATGCGCGATTTCGACCGGCCGCTCGATGCGACGGGAAAGGCTGACGCCGAAGCAATAGGCAAGGCCATGCAGGCCTGTGGATACGCACCGGAACTGATCCTCTGCTCTTCCGCACGCCGCGCCCGCGAGACGCTCGACGGGCTCTTCCGGCACGCCAGCGTCGACCACGGCCGCGTATCTTTCATGGACTCGCTCTATACGGAAGATGCCTATGGTTATCTCACCATCATCCACGAGTATGGCCGGAAGACCCCCTCGATGCTTGTGATCGGGCATAATCCGATGATGGAGGATTTAGCCATGGCGATATCCGGTGACGGTGAGGATGAGGCGCGGGGCGCGATGATCGGAGGGTTTCCAACCTCTGGCCTGGCTGTCATCCGTTTCAACGATGGAATGGGCGAGGCCGAGCCGGGCAAAGGCTATTTGGAAGCATTTTTCACACCAGCCGATCTTTAGCCCTCAACTGACCCAGCCTGCCCGGCGATGCCAAAGGGCGGCCGGGACACAAGATGTCAGATAGACGAC
Organism: uncultured Alphaproteobacteria bacterium; assembly: GCA_963735385.1. GTDB lineage: Bacteria > Pseudomonadota > Alphaproteobacteria > Rhizobiales > Rhizobiaceae > CAVTKY01. Next base: position 18,577 of record CAVTKY010000031.1, read on the forward strand.
GCCCGCGAGTAAACGTAGCCGGGCCGTGCCCCACGATGTTCGGACCAATGGGTCCCGGATAGGGCTTGCTCCGCTGCGCTCCGCAGCCTTCCGGGATGACGGAGAGTTTGGGCCCTCCGCTCATTGCCAATCGTCAAAGTTGAAGGTTACTGGATATACGCTCAGAAGTCCGGTGCGATCAGATCATGCCCGCTTATGTCTATATCCTCGCCTCACGGAAAAACGGGACGCTTTACACCGGCGTGACAAGCGACATCTCCAAGCGCATATGGGAACACAAGGAAGAGATCACCGGCGGGTTCACAAAGAAGTATGGCGTCAAGCGGCTGGTCTGGTACCGCTTCCATGATGACATACGCGATGCGATCGCCGAGGAAAAGCGCATCAAGCGCTGGCGCCGTAAGTGGAAACTCGAACAGATCGAAGCCATGAACCCCGCCTGGAACGACCTCTACGAAGAGTTGGCATGGTGACGACCGTTCGGTGACGGAGGCGGTCTCACTCCAACGTTCGTCATCCCGGAAGCCCTCCGGAGCGCAGCGGAGGACAGGGCTATCCGGGACCCATTGAGCTGCGCGGCCGGGTGGCGGAAAAATGCGACGCCCCCGTGAAGTAACGTAGAAAGAGCCGGGTCGTGCCCCACGATGTTCGGACCGATGGGTCCCGGATAGGCTTGCTCCCCTGCGCTTCGCAGCCTTCCGGGATGACGGGAGGTTTGGCGCTCCGCTCATTTGCCAAAAGAGGTGGCATGGTGACGACCGTTCGGTGAAGGAGGTTTGGGCGCTCCTCTCATTGCCAAAGAGTTGGCATGGTGACGACCGTTCGATCGCAAAGCGATAGGCAACCCTTTTCAAACAGGGCCTGCGCTGCCTATATCGGAAAAATTCCGCAGCCGAGGTCTCGCGTTGGCGTCTCTTACTACCTATACCGACGAGGCGCGGATCGCTTTCGACACACTGACAGGGCGTGCGGCCGGGCTTCTTTCTCCGTCGCTGCGTCTTGGCGTGACCGGTCTGTCGCGCGCCGGCAAGACCGTGTTCATCTCCGCCTTTGTGCACAATCTGATCCATGGCGGCCGGCTGCCGCTGTTCGAAGCGCAGAAATCCGGCCGTATCTCCCGCGCGTTCCTGGAAGCGCAACCTGACGACGCGGTACCAAGATTCCAGTACGAGGATCACATCGACGCTCTTGTGGCGAGCCGTGTATGGCCAGAACTCCACGCGTGCGATTTCCGAACTGCGCCTGACAATCCAGTATGAATCGGCATCGGGCTGGAACAGGATGTTTTCCCGCGGAAAACTATCGGTGGACATTGTCGACTATCCTGGCGAATGGCTCCTCGACCTTCCCCTGCTCGGAAAAACCTACGCGGAATTCTCCGCGGAAGCCTTCGCGATGGCGGAACTGCCGGTCCGTGCCGATCTGTCGTCGGAGTGGCGAAAGCAATCCGAAGCGATCGATCCGGCAGCCGACGCCGACGAAATGGTTGCGCGGCGCCTTGCGGAGGCCTTTACGGCCTATCTGAAGGTCTGCAAGCAGGACGGCCGCGCGCTTTCAACATTGCCGCCGGGCCGCTTTTTGATGCCGGGCGATCTGGAAGGCTCGCCGGCGCTCACATTTGCGCCGCTTCCCCGGCTCGCCGGCAGCCGCGCCCGCTCCGGCTCGCTCGAAGCAATGATGGAACGCCGCTACGAAGCCTATAAGACGTATGTGGTGAAACCGTTCTTCCGCGAGCATATCACGCGTCTTGACCGGCAGATCGTGCTGATCGACGCCATGCAGGCGCTCAACGCGGGACCGGGAGCGATGGCGGACCTGGAGCGCGCGGTGACCGAAACGCTTGCCTGCTTCCGGCCCGGGCGCGGCAGCTTCCTTACTGATCTTATCTCGCGCCGGATCGACCGCATCCTGATCGCGGCCACAAAGGCCGATCATATTCACCATGAAAGTCATGACAGGCTGCAAGCGATTGTCCGGCGCCTCACAGATCGTGCCGTCGAACGGGCGGATTTCTCCGGCGCCAAGGTGGATGTGCTGGCCATGGCCGCCATTCGCGCGACCCGGGAAGGTACCGTGAAACAAGGCCGGGAGACGCTGCCGGTGATTATCGGAACGCCGCTCAAGGGAGAAACGATTGGCGGGGAAGAGTTCGACGGAAAGTCGGAAACAGCTATATTTCCCGGTGACTTGCCGGAAAAAATTGACGACTTGTTTGAACATGATCCCGTCGGCAAGCAGGCCTCCGGCGATCCGGCGATCCGCTTTGTGCGTTTCCGGCCGCCGAAATTGGAAAAGACGGCAGACGGCGTAACGCTGTCCCTTCCGCACATTCGGCTGGACCGTGCGCTGCAGTTCCTGATCGGAGATCATCTGGCATGACGCGAGAACGCAAGCCGGCGGCATTCCGGCTGGAGCCGGAGCCGGATCAGAGGCAGCGCGACACGGATGCCGGCCATCATGCAAAGGACGTGGAGCGCCGCCCCCGCGCGCCCGCGAAAATCACCGCAGCCATCGTAACCCCGGCGACCGTAGACGTGTTCGACGAAGCGGAGGCGGCAACAGGGACGCCGCCGCCGGCCATCGCCCCAAAACGCCGTGTACGGCTTGGCGCGATCTTCCTCGGCGCGCTTGGGATCCTCGTCTCCCTGGCAATCGGGCTGTGGACGGACCGGTTGATCCGCGATTTGTTTGCCCGCGCGGAATGGCTGGGCTGGGTGGCTGCGGCCATGGCCGCGGTCGCCGCGCTGGCGCTCCTTGTCATTTTGGTTCGGGAGGCAATGGCCCTGTCCAGGCTCGCTTCCGTCGAAAAGATACGTGGCCGTGCCGCGGACGCCATTACACGCGACGACCCGAAAGCAGCCCGCGCGGTGGTCGATGAACTGACATCCCTGCTTGCGGCCACGCCGGAGACGGCGGCGGGGCGGCGGGCTCTGCATGAGTTGCGCGATGACGTCATCGACGGAGCCAACCTTGTGCGGCTCGCGGAGACGGAACTTCTGTCGCCGCTCGATAGCCGCGCAACGTTGATGATTCTCGATGCCGCGAAGCGCGTTTCGCTGGTGACGGCCGTCAGCCCACGCGCGCTCGTCGATATTGCCTATGTCGTGTTTGAGGCCGGACGCCTGGTTCGCCGTCTTTCGGAGCTTTATGGTGGAAGACCCGGCACGCTGGGTTTCTTCCGCCTTGCCCGCAACGTGCTCGCTCATCTCGCCGTGACCGGATCCGTCGCATTTGGCGACAGCTTCGTGCAGCAGATCCTGGGCCATGGGCTTGCCGCACGACTTTCCGCCAAACTCGGCGAAGGGGTGGTGAATGGCATGATGACGGCCCGCATTGGCATTGCGGCGATGGAAACCGTGCGCCCCCTGCCCTTCAACGCTGTCAAACGGCCGGGCATGGGCAATTTTTTGTCGGCGCTGACGTCGTTCGCCAGCGCGAAACAGCCTGACATCGCCAGCCGAAAATGATCTCAAGGAAGACTCCCATGGCGGGTTGTGCGAGGGCGGCGTTCCTCAAAATAGACGAATCATTAACCATTTTTGTTCATGGTTCCTGCGCGTTGTTCTTCTGTTCCTAGTAGCCGGGTACCCCTCGATGAAACGTGCAATCCTGTCAGCCGTCCTGCCATTCGCCGCCGTAGCGGCCATAGATGCGGCTGACGCCGCCGGCGCCTCCGAGCGGGATCAGAAATTCTTCCAGTCCGTTCAAGGCGAGTGGGTCGGGCCCGGCGAAATCGTTGCCGGCAAATACAAGGGCACCAAGTTCACATGCACGTTCACCGGTTCGTCGCCGGAGGTGAAGGTCGGCATGACGCTGGATGGCTCCTGCAGGGTCGGTATGTTCACGCAGAAGATGAGCGCGACGGTCGAACGCTCCGGCAAGGGTTACACCGGCAAATTCATGGACGGCGCAGCCGGCAAAGGGCTCGACGTCGTTGCGGGCAGCGTCGATGGCAGCAAGGTGGTGCTGTCGCTCAACCGCAACCAGCTGAAGGGCGCGATGCTCGCCCGCCTGCCCGACGAGAACACGATGGCGGTGACGGTCTCAGTCCGCGTCGATGAACAGATGGTGCCGGTGATCGGCATGAATTTGAAACGCGTCGATGCAACATCCGTCGGCTCGATCGCCCGGCAGTAGGCAACAGAAGTTTCCCGCCAGGGGCAGGCGCCCCGCCATCAACGCCAGCGCAGACATCCTGCACCGAGATCCGCGACCATTGAACCGGCGCGGAATCGGCAACCTCTCCAGGCTCGGTTTGAATAGTCCGCGGATCAGCCGGATCGCGCTCGATCTTGCCGCGTAACTGACCGATGAAGACGCGCAGATAGTGCAGGTTTTCGCGGTGCGCGGGACCCCAAGACACGCCGTCAACGGGTAGCCGGCTGAGAGAACCCCGAGACCCGATGATGCGGTCGCGCCGCCTGTATCAGCTCCGCCTTCCACCCGTACCAACCTCTTAGGAGGTAGCACGATGCGACTATCGCGTGCCAAGCGCCCGCGAAGGATCGGTGTTTTAGCTATTTCTTATGTGGTAAAAATGCTCGGTTAATCAGGCTGCCCTGCGGCTCGCGAAAAAATAACACACGATGGGGAATCACGATGAAAATCACAGGTCTTGCCCGTTGCATCGTCGTTGCTCTGGCTGGTTTTCTGGGGACCGGCCTGATCACTAGCTTGGCCAGCGCCGAGGAGCCGAACAAGGCTGAACTCGACGCAATGCGTAAAGCTTTGGAGAAGTATCAGGACCCTTATGTAGCAGTACGCGACCTTTATCTCTCAACGGTTGGATGCGTCCATTACAGCGGCGAGAAGATGGAAGGACACATGGAATACCCGAAGGGGGCGATGGGTATTCATTTCGTCAATCTTACGGTGATGGGGCCTGCACCTGATCCGATGCGGCCAAACGTGCTGATCTATGAGCCTGACGGCGACAAATTGCGACTGGTTGCGGTCGAATGGCTTGTCCCCTTGGCCGCCGCCAAGGAACGGCCAAGCCTCTTTGGCCAGCCGTTCCAGGGTCCGATGGAGGGGCATGAACCCCTCATTCCGAAGGAGTTTCTCCATTATGATCTGCATGCCTGGCTGTTCAAGGACAATCCAAATGGCATGTTCAGCCCGACGAACCCGGATGTGAAATGCGACGGATACGATTTCAGCCTTTTGGAAAGTCCAACCAAAATGGTGCATGAGCACTGATATCGGGTCCAGGATCGCGCGGGCTGGCTGGCCAGCTCATTCCATCAAACGGTGAGCAGCTTGCGCGTCTCTGCCGGCGCGCGAAGCGCGCTTCACATGCGCTGTGCCGTGACTAAAAGCAGTGATTTGAACGTCAAAGATGGCAGCCGGGCTGCCGCTTTCCAAGGACGTATTCGTCGATGAGCTGGCGATAGCGCGTGGGGCCGAAGCTTGGAAAATGCCCGCCATGGACGATGGAGACGGCAAGAGAGCGTATGCGTTCCATTGTCCGGACGTAGTCGTCTATGTGGCTGTGATAGACATCATCGATCAGGGGACCATCATAAACGATGTCGCCAGACAGCAGGATGCCGGTCTTCCGTTCATAAAGCGCGATGCCGCCCGGCGAGTGGCCGGGCGTATGGATAACCTCGAAGGCGCGATCGCCGAGATCGACGATATCGCCTCCTTCCAGCACACGGGTAGCCGGCGCGGAGTGAATACGGTAGCGTTTCGCGTCCCACCCTTCCGGCATGCCGTCGAACATCTCGTCGGTCGCATATTGGTCAGCGACGGTCCATTCGTTCCTCGGATCGGCGAGGATGGCGGCTTCCGCCCGATGCACGCAGCGTTCCGGGAATTCATGATGGCGGCCGATGTGGTCGAAATGGGTATGGCTCGCAACACAGACGAGCAAACGCTCCGCGACGAGCGACACGTGGCGGCGAAGGCTGAAATGGCCGAGGCCGGTATCGAGGAGAAGGTCGCGGTCTCGCCCACGCACATGCCACATGTTGCAGCGGAAGAACGGCTTGATCCAGGGCTCGTGGATCAGCGTCACGCCGTCGGACATCGGAATCGTCTCGTACCAGTGGTCGCAGCCAATCACCGGGAGAACGGCCATACCGGTTACCTTTCGAGCAGAACAATATCGTCAGGGCGGCAGAATACTTCGACTGTCTCGTCTGGAGCTACTGACGTTGCGGCTGGCACTTTTGCGATCAAATGGACTTGTGGATCGGCAATCGACACCGCCATGACGCGCTTGAAGCTGCCTTGGAACACGACGTCGCGCACCAATGCGCGACCGAGCGGCACTGTGCCCTCACCCGAGCTGAAATGAAGATGTTCCGGGCGGATCGCCAGGACCACTGAGGACGTTCGCTCGCCGAGACCGGGAATACTCAAGTCGCCGAGTGACGTACGCACTATGGCGGCACGGCCAGAACTCACCGTCACCTCGCCCGGCAGGATCGTGCTTTCGCCCATGAAGGTAGCCGAAAAGCGCGTCGCCGGTCTGGAGTACACCCTTTCCGGCGGTCCTTCGTCTTCTATTCGCCCATCGTTCATCACGACGCAGTGGTCGGCCAGCGCCATCGCTTCTTCCTGGTCGTGCGTGACATGCACGAAGGCAGTCCCGACACGCTTCTGGATCGCTTTCAGCTCGTCCTGCATCTGGCGGCGCAGTTTAAGGTCGAGCGCGCCGAGCGGCTCGTCGAGAAGAAGAACCGCGGGCTCCACCACCAAAGCCCGGGCGAGCGCCACGCGCTGCCGCTGACCGCCCGAAAGCTGATGCGGCCTCTTGTCGAACGAGCCGGCAAGCCCGACCAGTTCGAGCGCCGCGCGAGCACGTTCGGCGCGGGCTGCGGAACCGACGCCACGCATGCGCAAACCGAAGCCGACATTGCCGCCGACAGTCATGTGCGGGAACAGCGCATAGTCCTGGAATACTGTCGTGGTTGGGCGTCTGGCGGGCGGCAGCGCCGTGCAATCCTCGCCGCGGATGAAGACGCGGCCTTCGCTTGGAACCACAAAGCCGCCGAGGATCGACAGGAGCGTCGTCTTGCCGGAGCCGGAGGGACCGAGAAGCACGGTATAGCTGCCGGCCTCGACCTTCAGAACGACGCCGGTCAGCGCGGGATGGATGCCGAAGCGGTGCGAAACGTCGCGCACATCGACAAGCGGTCCGCTCACTCGCGCCTCCCACGAAACAGCATGATCTCGAACAGCACAACAAGCACGATCGAGACGGCGAACACCAGCGAACCGACTGCGTTGGTCTTGGGATTGAGGCCGGAACGCAGGAGGTTCCAGATCTCCACCGGCAACGTCGTTTCGAAACGGGTAAGCAGGAAGGAGATCACGAACTCGTCCCAAGAGAAGGTCATCGACAGGAAGAAGCCCGCGAACAACGCCGGCGCCATGATGGGAACGGTAACCAGCGTCACCACCTTCCACTCGGGTGCCCCGAGGTCGCGGGCGGCGCGCTCTATGTTGATCTGATGGTCCCCCATCTGGCTGTAGGCGATGGCGAAGCAGAGCGGCATGTTGATCACGACATGCCCAATGCCGGCGGCGAGCAATGATTTGGGCAGGCCCGCGAAATTAAACAACACGAGCAAACCCATGCCGATGATGAGATAACTCACCATCAGCGGCAGTGTGATCAGCCCCCGCAGCCAGGCAGAACCCGGCAAGGTGAAGCGCGCGAATCCCCAGGCCGCGAGAAAGCCCAGCGTAACGGCGGCAAGCGATGAAAGAAGCGCGACAGCAACCGAGTTGACCAATGCCGAGGTCAGACGCGCATCGCCCAAAACCGCCTGAAACCAGCGCAGGGATGGGCCATTAAAGGGTGGAATGGGAAATGAGGTCGATTGCAGGGAGAAAAGGACCAGCACCGCCACCGGGAGAAAAATAAAGCCGTAGACGGCAAGCGCGTAGACGACCGAGGCCATGCGAGAAAGGACGCGCATTCGTCAGGCTCGCTCTATCTTCAGCCATCGGGCGCAGGCCAGATAGGCGACCGTAACGACCGCCATCAGGATGATCGACAGCGCCGAGGCCAGCGGAAAGTCGCCTCGTCTTCCGATCTGCATCATGACGAGCTGTGGCATCAGAAGCTCGTTGTTGCCGCCGAGGATCTGCGGGGTGATGTAATCGCCGATGCAAAGCACGAATGTCAGGAAGGCTCCGACCATGATGCCGGGCAAGGTCAGCGGCAGAACGACGTGAACGAACGTTCGCACCGGCCCTGCGCCCAGGTCGGCGGCAGCCTTGCGATAGCTCGGGCTGAGCTGCTTGAGATTGGCGAAGATCGTCAGGGTAAGCAGCATGACGAAGAAATGGACGAAGCCGATAACGGTGGCGAAGCGCGTATTGGCGAGTTGCAAGGGCTCGGCAATGAGCCCGAAACCGACCAGCGTCTTATTGATCACGCCGTTTTGCGCCAACACCAGCAGCCAGGAATAAGAGCGCACGACATAGGAGGTCCAGAACGGCAGGACGGCCAGCAACAGCGCCAGACGCTGCCAGCGCACCGGCACGCGTTCAGCCAAAATCCACGCAAACGGATAGGCAATCAGTACCGACACGATGGTTACGATCGCCGTCACCTCCAGCGAGTTCACCATCGCCTGCCGATAGGTCGGGTTGGCGACGAATTGTCGATAGTTGCCGAACGTCCAACCGCCGCCCGCAAGGTCGGTCATGCTCAACACCGCCATGGCGATGAATGGCACTACGAAGAAGATCAGCGTCCAGGCCAGCGCTGGCGTGACCAATGCCCACGGCAGCAGGCGTTGCGAGGACGGAGGTCGCACCGGCGGCCGCCGCTCACTGAGCTTGCATCATCTCCGTCCACACGTCCTGCATTTTCTTGTCGAGGTCGGCGTCAGGCGCGGGATAAGGCTGAGCACGGGCGAGGAACGCGGGCTGCTCGTCAAAACGCAGCGTCTTCTTCTGCTCCTCGGTGAGCGCGGCCTTGGCGTTCGCCGGCATCCCCCAGTAGCAGGATGATGTCGCCAGCCGTGCCTGCCCTTCCGGGCTCAGGATGTACTGAATGAACTTCAATGCGAGGTCCTTGTTCTTGGAATCCTTGAACATCGCAAGAGATTGCGACCACAAAACCGCTCCTTCCTTGGGGATGGTGAAATCCATGGCCGGATTCTCCTTGGCGAGGCCCGCCGTCACGAATTCGCCGCCGCCGACGATGATGTCCACCTCGCCGGTCGCCAGCGCGGTCTGGCTCGCGACAATCTCGCCGACCAGCTTGGCATTGGCCTTCATCTTCAGCAGCACGTCCTTGATGGCTGGAAGATCGGCCTCCGTCAGTTCCGACGTCTTCTTGCCGATTGCCAGCGCGGCCATTCCGATCACCGGCAGATAGTAGTCATAGATGGCAAGCCGGCCCTTATACTTGTCGCCTGTGAGAGCGGCCAAGGACTGCATATCGGCCGGATCAACCTTGGTGTTGTTGAAGCTGATCGTATTGTAGCCGAATTTTTCGGTGATCCCGTAACGCTTGCCGTCAACCACTGTCGACCCGTCCATCTTCACTTCGGGGAAGAGGTCAGCGAAGGGAAGCTTGTCCTCGGGCAGCGGCTCAAAAAGGCCCTTCTCGACGCCGCGCGGAACGTCGATCGAATCGATGACCATGACATCCCAGTCGCCCGGCTGCGACTGTTCGACAATCGCCAGGCCCGCGCCTGTGCCCTCGAACTCCTTCACATTCACCTTGACTTTGTTCGCCTCCTCAAACGGCTCCAACAGAGCCGGGTCGGCATGATCGCACCAGATCAGTGCGTTGAGTTCCTGAGCGCCAAGTTGCACTGGGCCCATCACACACAGCACGCCCGCCGCAGCGGCGGCTGCCGTCTTCATCCAAACGGACTGCGGAATGATCGACATCGCGTTTCCTCCCTGCCTCTCTGGCTGCCCCTTTGACGTGTTGCAAAAAAACTGAACCAATTCCAAAATTGAGTCAATTCGTGATTTTGAATGACGAGAGAGCCATGAGCGGGTTGCGCGCCAAGCATCGAGCGGACCGGGACAGCCGTATCCTGGAGGCAGCGGCACAGTTGTTCCGCGAAGCGGGTTATGAAGGCGCGAAGATCGAAGCGATCGCCGCCCAGGCGAATGTTTCGGTCGGCACGATCTACAACTACTACCGCAACAAGGGCGACATTCTCGTTGCGATCGTCTCGATGGAAGTCAATGAGGTTCTAAACGCCGGGCGCCACTTGGTGGGTAGTCCGCCTCCAAATGCCGGCGACGCCATCGACGCGCTGGTGGGCATCTACATCGAGCACTCGCTGCACTACCTCAGCAAGGAAATGTGGCGCCAGGCCCTGGCGATTTCCACCCAGCAGCCGGATAGCCCCTTCGGGCGGACATATTCGTCGCTGGATCAAGCTCTTACCGAACAGCTGCGCTCGCTGATCGGCCGGCTGCAGGAGCTTGGGCTGGTGCGCACGGAGATCGATGTTCGCACCGTCGGCGAACTGCTGTTCAACAACATGAACATGATGTTTATCGAGTTTGTGAAAAGTGAGGAGGCGCGGATGGCTGACCTGCGGGCCACCCTTCGCCGGCAGAACAGCATTTTGGTCGCAGCTATCGCCAAATGAGACGCCAGCTCGGGCCGAAATTAGGCAAGGCAGCCCAAGCATCTTCCGAGCCAACTATGCCCCTCAGAACGGTTGGGCAGCGTACAGACGGCCAGCGCTCAATTTTCAACGCGTGTCTTGCGGAGATGGCACGTCGACGCGGATGAGATGCGAGAAGTCCGGCGAGAGACCTGCCAGTTTCGCGCGCTCGTCGATATGCGCGCGGGCTTTCAACTCCTGCAAAGGAAGCCGCGTATCGAGCGCGCCTTGTTCATACGCGTAATCGGGAAGGTAACCGTTGACGATGAGGCGCCAGTCAAGCGGGATCATGTCGCCGACGGCTCGTATCATCTTCACAATGGTCGTCGTGCAGTTCGTGGTGAGCGAATTGTAGAATTCCGGCGTCGCTGAAAGCGCATTCGCGTCGGTGACGTATTCAAGAAGCAGCCTTCGGGCTGCCTCCGGCCGAGTGCCGAGGCGATAGAGTTGGACATCTTCGTGACGTACATTCGACCGGACACGGACAACGTCGCGTTCGTCGGCAGCGATGATCACCAAAGGGTTGCTCTTGAAAAGATCGGCAACCGGCGAAAATTCGCCGCCTTCACGGCGGCGCACTTCGATCGACCACGCCAGATAGTCCCCGCCCTCGAAGCCGAAGCTCATGATCACATGGGCCATTTCCGGCCCTGCCCAATAGGACATGAAAAGGTCGAGTGTTCGAAGTCCGGTGAGATCGTAGGTGCGTGTTTCCCAGCGCCCGGCAAAGTCGGTGTTGCTGCGCCACTCGAAGTCGCGGACGTTGGTCAGTGTCAGCATGTCTCCGTCGACCGACCCAGTCACCTGTCGAGCGACGTCGGGCGACCAGTTAGCATTGTCGGGGGGTTTTATGGCGCTCCACCAGACCAAAACCGCACCGAAGGCGGCGGCGAACAGGACGATGGCATGAAAGCGCAGGCGGCCGAACAGGGCGATGACAATAGCCACTCCAAGGAAGGCGAAAAAACCTGCCGCCACCCCTCTTCCCAATTCCGGTGCGGGAAAGCGGTACCACAAGGCCAGTGCTGTCCACACCGTGGCCAGGGCGACGATGAGGACAAGAATACGCGATCGAAAAAACCCGGGTAATGGGGCGCAATCTTGCCTCCGTGTTTGCTTCCCGCTTCCAAGTCTAGTGGTCCGATTCTAACATTCGCATCCCACTGATACAGGCCATTCAGGCGAATGTTAGAATCATAAGGACCACTAGCAAACGTATGATTCTAGTGGAACTTTGAATTTGACATTCGCAATGGACGCGTGATGTGAAATGGGATGCGAATGTCAAATTCGTTCCACTAGGGCGGCCAATCGCTGATTGACAGGCCGTAACCGCCATGGTCAATTGGCCCAATGGTCCAACCAATTGGCCTTCGTCGCATGCTGAACTCGATCGCCCTTTTGCCGATCCAAACGACATCGCGTGACGACGCCGTGCTGAATGCCCTGGTGGATTTCGTTGCGCGCGAGGGCCTCATGCCGGGTGACCGGCTGCCCACGGAACGTATCCTGTCCGGACGTCTGAAGGTAAGCCGGACAACGGTGCGGGAAGCGCTGACACGGTGGGAAGGACTTGGGCTGGTCGAACGCCGCCAAGGAAGCGGCACCTATCTGAAAGCCGCCGTTTCGCGCGACATGCTGCACCTGCCGCTTATACTCGCCTCCGGCAGCAATTTCCGGAGCCTGATGCACACGCTGGAAATACGCCGTGCTTTGGAACCCGAGGCAACTGCGCTGTGCGCACTTCATGCCGGATCGCAGGAACTCGCTTTTATCCGCGAAAAACTCGAGCGGATGGAAGAAGTGTTTCATGCGCACAACGGCATGTCGGCTGATGAGGACTGGGATTTCCATCAAGCCATCTACGAGGCTTCGGGAAATCCGCTCTTTGTGCAGATCATCGCGGCCATGCATGGCATGTTCCATCGCTTCTGGGAGCACCCTCTCGGCGTGCAGGACTTCGGCCATGCCAGCTTTCCGTTCCACCGGACCATCTACGAGCGCGTTGCCGACCATGACGCCGACGGTGCTCGTGCTGAAACATTGAAGCTTATCGCGACCGTCGAGGCCGACCTCAGGCGCGGCGCGGCAAATCTCAAACGCACGGAACGACCATGACCGAACTGCCGGCCTATTTCGAAGTGGACGCCCTCGCCGAAGCGGCGACTTTGCTTGCCCACGACGGACCGTTTCCCGGCAACGGAGTCGTGCCTCCCATCTTCCAGACTTCGCTTTTCACCTTCGACAGCTATGCCGATATGGCCGATACTTTCGCGGGCCGCCGGCGTCAGCCGATCTATTCGCGCGGCGACAATCCCACCGTGATGGAATTCGAGAGCCGCATCGCCGCACTGGAAGGCGCGGAGGCGGCGCGGGGGTTTTCCAGCGGAATGGCGGCTATCAGTTCCACGGTTCTTGCGTTCCTCGACGCAGGCGACCGCCTCGTCGCGGTCCGTAACGTCTATGGCGACGCCTACCGTCTCTTCGAGCGGCTGCTGCCGCATCTCGGCATAAAGATCGACTATGTCGATGGCTCTGACCCGGATGCCGTCGCAGCCGCTCTACCCGGCGCAAAGATGCTCTACCTCGAGAGCCCCACATCGATGGTCTTCGACCTTCAGGACATCGGCCTTTATGCGCGCATGGCGCGCGAGCGCGGCATCCTGTCGGTGACCGACAATTCCTGGGCGACGCCGCTTTTCCAAAAACCCATTACGCACGGCATCGACCTGGTGCTGCACTCGGCCTCGAAATATCTCGGCGGCCACAGTGACACCGTGGCCGGCGTTGTGGCTGGCTCGGCGGTGCTCATCAAGCAGATTAACGAACGCACCTATCCCTATCTGGGTGCAAAGCTTTCGCCGTTCGAGGCGTGGCTCCTGCTGCGCGGCATGCGCACGCTGCATCTCCGGCTGCCTCATCATATGAAAAGCGCGCTCACGATCGCCGAACGGCTGAAAGCGCATTCGAGTGTCGAACGTGTCATCCACCCGCATTGGTCCAACCATCCGGGCAAATCGACGCTTGGCGGCTACTCGGGTCTGTTCTCATTCGAGGTGACGGAGGACATCGATATTCCAGTGCTGGTGGATGCGCTGAAACTGTTCCGGATCGGCGTCAGTTGGGGCGGACACGAAAGCCTGGTGGTTCCCGCACTTGCAACCTTGCAGCAGACGCCGGACGCCAACTCTAACGGCCGGTTCGGGGTCAGTCCGCGCCTGATCCGGCTGCATGTTGGGCTCGAGAGTGTCGAAGACCTCTGGGCCGATCTCGCCGGCGCGCTCGAAAGCGCCCGGAACAAATGATCCAGTCCAAAAATGGGAGAGAGTGAAATGAAACGATACAGTGTTCTGCTTGCGGCTGTGGCTGGCCTTGCCTTGCAGGCGTCGGCGGCCATGGCCAAGTCGACCGTCAAGATGGTCGAGGTGATCACCAGCCCGCCGCGTACGGAATTCCTGAAGACGCAGATCGCCGAATTCGAGGCCGCCAATCCAGGCGTCAAAGTCGAGCTCATTTCGCTGCCCTGGGGCCAGGCGTTCGAGAAGTTTCTGACGATGGTTCAAGCCGGGGACACGCCCGACATCGTCGAGATGCCTGAGCGCTGGATCGGTCTCTACGCCAACAATGGCCAGCTTGAGGACCTCGGGCCCTATATGGCCAAGTGGAAGGACGCGGCGACACTGGGCGAGCGAGCCAAGCAGTTCGGTTCCACCGTCAACAACACCCAGTACATGATCCCTTACGGCTACTATCTCCGGGCCATGTTCTGGAACAAGAAGCTGTTCAAGGAAGCCGGCCTAACCGACGCGCCAAAAACGCTCGACGAATTCATGGAAGCCAACAAGAAAATTTCCGCGATTCCCGGCAAATACGGCTACTGCCTGCGCGGCGGTCCCGGCGGCTTCAACGGCGTCCAGATGTTGATGAACATCTCCAACGGCAAAGGCGGCTATTTCAACGAAGACGGCACATCGACCTTCAATGAACCGGGCTCGGTGAAGGGTCTCGAAATGCTGGCCGAAATCTACAAGAACGGCTATGCGCCGAAGGACAGCGTAACCTGGGGCTTCAACGAGATCGTCACCGGCTTCTATTCCGGTACCTGTGCGATGCTCGATCAGGACCCGGACGCGTTGATCGGTATCGTCGAAAAGATGAACAAGGACGACTTCGCGGTGGCCCCGATGCCGGCTGGTCCGTCGGGCAAATCCTATCCGACACTTGGCTACGCAGGCTGGTCCATGTTTGCCAACTCCGAGGTCAAGGAGGACGCCTGGAAGCTGATGGAGAAGCTGCTCGCGCCCGAAAGCAATCTGGCTTGGGCGAAGCAGGTCGGTGTGTTGCCGATCCACAATGGCGCCGAGCAAGACCCGCAATTCGCGACCGAGAACTTCAAAGGCTGGTTCGAGGAACTGAACAGCCCGGACAAGTTCGAGTTCGTGAGCCCGCCGACCCATCTCGAAAACCTGGGCAATTTCTATGACTCGCTCTCGGTCAAGAACTTCCAGGAAGTCCTGCTGGGTCAGCGCTCCGCAAAAGAAGTGGCCGACGAATGGGCAGCATACCTGACCAAGGAACAACAGGACTGGATGGCCAAGAACAAGAAATAGGCAGTCTGCGCCGGCAACCTCTTCTCCCCGCCACGGGGAGAAGACCGTCGGATCATGCCTGAGGTCGCCATGAGCGCTTCGATCTCGTTTTTCGGTGAGCGTAAACCGACATGACATCACTAACCCCCGAGCTTTCGCGATCGGAATTTGCTCCCAGGCGAGGCGCCTGGCGCAACAATGCCGTTTTCGAGCCATGGTTCTATGTCGGCCCGGCTCTCACATTGCTCTTTACGGTCCTGCTCGTGCCGCTGATCGTCGGTGTCGGCTATTCGTTTCGCAAATTCTCGGCTTTTCGATCGGAATTCGTCGGCCTTGGCCAATACCAGGCAATGCTGACCGATCCGATCCTCGGCCAGGCGCTGATCAATACGCTGTGGTGGACGGTCGCCAGCCTGTTCTTCCAGTTTTTTCTAGGACTTGGGCTGGCGCTTCTGCTCGATCGGCCATTCCACGGCCGCCGTATCGTGCAGGCCATCGTCTTCCTTCCGTGGGCGGTGCCATCGTTCCTTTCGGGTCTGACCTGGGCCTGGCTTTTCAATCCCATCGTCGGACCCCTGCCCCATTGGCTCTATGCGCTCGGCCTGAAGGCGGAGCCGACGAATATCCTCTCCGACCCCGCGACCGCGATGTGGGGGCCGATCATCGCCAATGTCTGGTTCGGCGTGCCCTTTTTCGCGATCACATTGCTGGCCGCGCTGAAGTCGATCCCGTCCGAACTGCATGAGGCAGCCGCGATCGACGGGGCTACGCCATGGCAGCGCTTTACCAAGGTCACGCTGCCCTTCCTTGCACCCACCATCACGATCACGGTGATGCTGCGCACGATCTGGATCGCGACCTTCGCCGACCTGATCTACGTGATGACGCAAGGGGGGCCTGCCGGCGCGACAAATACAGTCGCAACATATATTTACGTTAGTGCCTTCAAGTCCCTCGATAAGGGCTACGCATCTGCCGTCGCAGTGCTCCTCCTTGTCCTTCTGATCCTCTATGCGGTCGTTCTGATCCGCATTCGCCGTTCGCTTGTGAGGTACGCCTGATGATCGCCGGCCGTTCGCGCAGTTCGCGTCTATTGGGTGGCATCGGCCTCTATTCGGCAGTCGGCGCCTATGTGATTTTCGCGCTGTTTCCGCTTTTCTGGACCCTGAAGATCTCGGTTACGCCAGAATCCCTGCTCTACTCGGAAGGCATCACGCTCTGGCCCACGACCGTAACGCTTGAAAACTACGTCAACGTTCTTCGGGCCTCCGACTTCCCGCTCTATTTTTTCAACAGCGTCGTGGTTTCTGTGACCACCGCGATCCTTGTCACCATCGTAGCGTCAGCCGCTGGCTACGCGATGTCGCGGTTCACGTTCCACGGCAAAACGACGGTCGCCATCTTGTTGCTGCTCACCCAGACCTTTCCGCTGGTCATGGTCATCCCGCCGATCTACCGCATCATGGGGCAACTCGGACTTACCAACAGTCTGACCGGGTTGATCATCATCTACACGGCCTTCAACACTGCCTTTGCGACCTTCCTGATGCAGGCCTTCTTCGACGGCATCCCGAAGGACCTGGAAGAGGCGGCAATGATCGACGGCTGCACCCGCGCGCAAGCCATGCGGCGTGTCATTATCCCGCTGACCCTGCCCGGCATGGGCGCCACGCTGGGATTCGTCTTTACCGCGGCGTGGAGCGAGTTGCTTTTCGCACTCATGCTGATCAGCAGCGAAGGCCAGAAGACCTTCGCTGTCGGGCTGCTGACTTTCATCGGCAAATTCGCCGTCGACTGGGGGCAGATGATGGCCGCTTCGGTGCTCGCCTTGATCCCTGCCTGCCTGTTCTTCGCCTTCCTGCAACGCTATCTGGTCACCGGCCTCACCGCCGGCGCCGTCAAAGGATAGAATGATGGCATCGGTTACACTCGACAAGGTGCAGAAAAGCTACGGGTCGTTTCGCGTGCTCTCGACCGTCGACCTCGAAATTGCGGATGGCGAATTTGTCGTGCTCGTCGGTCCTTCCGGCTGCGGGAAGTCGACATTGCTTCGCATGATCGCGGGACTGGAAGAGGTTTCGGGCGGCGAAATACGCATCGGTGAGCGCATCGTCAACGATGTGGCGCCGAAGGATCGCGACATTGCCATGGTCTTTCAATCCTACGCTCTTTATCCGCACATGAACGTCGCTGAAAACATGGGCTTCAGCCTGACGCTCAGGAAAACGGCGAAGGAAAAGATCGGCGAACGCGTCAGCGGCGCGGCTGGCCGGCTCGGTCTCGATCCCTATCTTGCCCGCTTGCCGCGACAGCTTTCCGGCGGTCAGCGGCAGCGCGTTGCGATGGGCCGCGCGATCGTGCGCGATCCGAAGGTGTTTTTGTTCGACGAACCGCTCTCCAACCTGGACGCCAAGTTGCGGGTCCATATGCGCACGGAGATCAAGGCCCTGCACCAGCAACTCAAGACCACGTCGGTCTATGTGACGCACGACCAGATCGAGGCGATGACGATGGCTGATCGCATCGTCGTGATGCATGACGGTGTCGTCCAGCAGGTCGGCGCTCCACTTGAGCTCTACGATCGGCCGGCCAACACGTTTGTGGCCGGGTTCATCGGCTCGCCGGGAATGAATTTTCTTTCGGCAAAAGTTGCACGCGAGGGAGATGCACTGAAGGCGGTTCTTTCGAGCGGGGAAAGCGTGCCGCTCCTTCCGGCCTTACCGGTTCGCCACGGCGATCAAGTCACAGTTGGTCTGCGCCCCGAGCATCTTAGGATCGCAGCCGACGGCGAGGTTGAGGCCGAGGTCGAGGTCGTCGAGCCGTTGGGCCTTTCGACACAGTTTTATGCGCAAATGGCCGGGCAGCAGATTTGCGTGTTCGTCATGGGCCGTGTCACCGTGTCGCCTGGCGATCGCATCAGGCTTTCGGCCCACGCGCGAGACATTCACGTTTTCGATCACGAAAGCGGTGAAAGGATCGGGTAGCGCGGTTCGGATTCGGGCGGAACCGTCCAGCTTTCCTTGCTCGAAGCTATGCGTGGGAAAGGTTGTTCTGCGAGCCCACATCCAAATGTGCGAGATGATTTCCGGGACCACCATTGGCAACCAGCGGCACGGAATGCTGGGAAAGGACGACCGCCTCGGTTCGGTTTTTGGCATGCAGCTTATGCATGATGCGAGAAATGTGTGACTTCACCGTATTTTGCGACAGGTTCAGCTCGCCAGCGATCACCTTATTCGAGAGACCGCGCAACAAGCTTGCCAGAACCTGACGTTCGCGTTCCGTAAAGGCGACATTTGTCCTGTTGACGATAGCCGGTAGTTCCGCCGCGACGGTCCCTATGGCAGCCGATGGCAGGGCCAGGATGTTGTCGGACGAATTGGGGCCCCAGTTCGGACACTCCATCAGCATGGACCGCGGAAAGTACACACCGCCGGCAATGACCAGACGAAGCGCCGCCAGAGCGATCTCGATCGAGGCAGAGTCGGTCACATAGCCGCGCACCCCAAGCCGGGTGACTTCAAAGACCATGGCGTCGGATATTGCCGCTTCGTCGAGCTGGGTTAAGAGCACAACCGGCGCCTCCGACACCAACCGACGGAGAGCGGTGAGTTTCTGAAGGACGCCCTCTTCCGCCATGGAACAGCCGCCGATGTTGAAAACGACAAGGCCGATTTGCCTTCCACCGATCGCGTCCATCTGAGACATGGTCTCGATCTCAAGGATCGAGAACTCCTGGAATTCACTCCGGAGGATGCGCGCCAGACAACTTCGCGACAGCGGATGGCAATCGACGACGACGATCATGGCGCGTTCATAGGACAGGCTGTTTTGCTCAGCCGAAAACGAGAAAGTCAATCGATGCTCCCCCCTCCATTGCCGCCCGGAGCCATTTAAGCGAATTAGATATCACTAATCTACGTATTGTTAGGGATATGGTTAAGAGCAGCCATGAGCGCACTGGCGATGCTTCTGCGCGTTCCGCGCTCCCCGGCATCACGGCGCGGCGGCAATTCAACGAGCCTGAGCTTTAAGCTGACCGGGCGTGGTTTTCTTTCGGCTCCGTCACTGTGCCGGATCAGACCATCACAAAATCGGCATGCACAATGGTCTGCTGTTCGACATTGGCCGTCTGTATGGCGTCTATGTCGGTCTCAAGGTCGCCGTTCACGTTTTTAACGCCCACAATGGCATCCTGGTCGACATCGGCTTGCTGGATCGTATCGACCTGGACCTTGACGATGTACCGTTCCTCGAGCTCGTCTTCGATGTCGATATCAATATCAACGTCCTGGGTAATCTGAACGTCCTGGTCCAGCAGGACCGTGGCGCCGGCCGGTCCATCGCTCAATTCCATATCGATCGTGGTGTCTTGCTCGATCTCGACGCTGTCGTGCAGGTAGAGGTCTATGTAGAGGACCCCATCGACATCATAAATCCTGAGATCGATCTGGACGTTCTGATCGATGCGCATGTCTTGGTCCAGACGGAGGTAGAGATGTCCGTCTCCGTCGATCGAGAAATCGATCTGAACGTCCTGATCCATCAGGAGGTCTTGATCGATCTGCACACGGGCGACCACCTCACCCAGATAGCCGCTGACCAGGATACTCGCATCCTGGTCAGCGATCGCGATCTGGCTCACGTTGATGCTGTCGACGCCATCGCTCTCAGCAAGCGGGTCATCCAGATCACCAGGAAGACTGCCATCATCGGCGCCAACCTCGCTGCCCGGCCCTTCGACCGGTGTGGGAGAGCTGCCTAACTCGCCATGGCCATGTCCCTCGCCATCGCTTTTGCCTTCGCCTCCGTGATCATTGCCATCTTTGCCATCTTTACCATCTTGACCGCCGCCGCGGACGTGGACTTTGACGGGCTTTGAGATGGAGCCGTCCTTCAGCTCCGGTGCAGGAACGAAATGTCCCTCCTTCGGATCCAGAACAAGTGTGTGGAAGATTTGCGGTTTTGCGCTTCCCAGTTCCAACCCCTTGAGCGGCTCGGTTACAGGGTTCGCGTCGAACCCGTGGCCGTGCGAGCCGTAATCCGTTCCTGGCGGGCTGTGATAGGGGATTGACGCGGGTGGATAGGAAAGCAGCGGCGCGTCGCTGCCGGGTGTGACGTTACCCTCGAACGGCATTTCCGCACCGAGGATGTCGTCCGGAAATGCCGCTATGGGTGGGAGCAAGTAGCGCGTGACGTCAGAGGGACCCATCAGTTTTCACCGCGCCAACGGCGCGTCTCCCTGCCGGGAACCAGGAAGCGTCTGGATGCGAAGCGACAGGCCTCCATGTCTCAATCCTCGCGGAATGCCCGGTTGAAGCTGTCAAGAACAGGGCGCAGCATGTAGTTCGCGACTGTGAATTCTCCAGTCTTGATAAAAACCTCGGCCGGCATGCCGGGCATCATTTCGACCTCTGGCAATTTGCGCAGCAACTCTTCGTCTATCCGGACGCGGGCGGTGTAATAGGCGCGGCTCGTTTCCTTGTCGAAAACGCGGTCGGCGGAAACGTAGGTGAGAACACCGTCGATGGGCGGTACCCGGCGATGCTTGTAGGCGAGGAGCCGCACCTGGGCTTCGAGACCGGACCGAACCAGGTCGATGTCCTCAGGCTTGACCTGCGCCAGAACGATGAGGCGGTCCTGCTGCGGCACAAGGTCCATGAGTGGCTCGCCAGCGACAACAACACCTCCGAGCGTATGAATGCGCAGATCGGTGACGGTGCCGGGCTCGGGCGCCCGAACAACCGTCCGGCCGAGGATTTCGCTCGCCGCCTGAATGCGTTCGAGGAGCTGGAAACTCTGGCCCTGAGCCTCGCGCAGACTCTGGGCGATCTCGGAGTTCCGGTCGCTCTCCAGTTGCAGGATCATCGCCTGGGATTCCCCGATGGCCTGCTCAGCGCGCGAAATCTGGGCGAGTGTATCGCCGATCCGTCCGTCGATTTCGGCTTGTTCACGCTCGAGTTGCAAGAGCCGCGCCTTCGTCTGCAGGCCCTTTGCGACCATGGCCGAAACGGTTTTCAACTCCTTCTTGATGATCTCGGCCCGCTTCGTGGCGGCATCGGAAAGGAAGTGGAGCGCCGCGATCTCGCGGACTGTCTGGGCCTTGCGCTGCTCAATGACCTCAACACGGGACGCCTGAAGACTGCGACGGGTCTCAAAAATCTTGGTCTGTCCCGCTATAATCTCAGAGAGAGCCCGGTCGCTCTTGGATGCCGACAACAGCGCCTGCGGAAACGTGACCACTTCCCCCCCGTCGCGCTCTGCCATCAAGCGCGCCTCGAGAGCCTGTGCTTCCCACAACTGCACCTGAAGGACCTGAACTGTGGCGCGGGCCCTGGTATCGTCCAGCCGGATCAATGGCTGCCCGGCAGCCACCTTGTCACCATCGTTCACCATGATGCGCCCAATGATGCCGCCCTCGAGATGCTGAATGGTCTTGCGGCTTGATTCCGCCTCGACAATGCCTCCTGCGATCGCGGCGCTTTCGAGCGGCGCATAGGCCGCCCACAGGCCGAAGCCGACGATGAACAGACCCACGACCGAAAAGGCCAAGACGGCCAGAGCGCGCAGGCGCCGGAATGGCGTTCCCGAAGGGGGCGGCAGGATGTCGAAGAGATCGTATGTGGCAGTTCGGCTCGAACCTCTCATGACGCAGCCCCCTTCATCTGTGTGACAGCGATGCGCTCTCGCCCTGTCCCGGACATGTTTTCGTCGCCGGCGCTCGTCCGGGCTGCGATAACCTGAGGCTGCCTGTACGGGATGCTGGTGCGTCCGTTCCTGATTTTGCCCGCGACCTCCCTGCGACTGCCGAACGCATCCATGGCGCCGGCGTCGAGGATCAGGACCTTGTCAGCCATGCTCAGTATCCCAAGCCGTTGGGCGATAATGACGATCGTCGATCCGCGGCGGCGCATCTCTTCTATTGCCGCCCGCAGAGAAGTCTTCTCCGTCGGCATCGAGGCTTGCATTGGGTTCGTCCAAAACAATCAGACGCGGGAAGCCGAAAAAGGCGCGCGCCAAGCCAAGCCGCTGCCGCTGGCCCCCGGACAAACGCATGCCGCCCTCGCCAATGTCGGTCTCGTAGCCGAGAGGCAGCCGCATGATCGTTTCATGCAGTCCCACCATGGCTGCGGCAGCGATGACATCGTCCGCAGGGGCCTCCTGCAGGCGCGCAATATTGTCGCGAACGGTGCCGCCGAAAAGTTCGATATCCTGTGGCAGGTAGCCGAGATGACGATGTCCGCCGGAACCAAGCCAGACGCCGATGTCGGCGCTGTCGAGGCGCACATGCCCTGCGGAGGGAACGATGGTGCCGGCAATAAGGCGGCCGAGCGTCGACTTTCCGGCGCCTGAGGGGCCAATCACGCCGAGGATTTCTCCCGGGTTAACTGCAAAGCTGAGACGACGGATAGCCGGAATGTCCGCACCAAGCGGCACATATGTTACCTGCTCGACAGAAAGCTGGCCGTTGGGGCGTGGCAATTCCATCGCCTTCCGAGCCTTCGGAGCGGCCGACAAAATCTTGACAAGGCGGCCATAGCCCAGGCGCACGCTGCTCACCGCCTTCCAGGTGCCGATGGCGCCTTCCACCGGCCCCAGCGAACGCCCGAGCAAGATCGACGTCGCAAAGATGGCCGCGGGGCTGACGTCGTGCAGGATCACCAGGCGAGCGGCGCAGGCCATGACCACGACCTGGGCAAGAAGCCGGACGAAGCGGGCCAAAGATTGAATGGCCGATGCACGCCTCGCCGCGATCCGCTGAGCCTCTTTCGCATCCAGTTGATGGTCCCGCATAAGGCGGGCCACGCCTGGCAGCATACCCATGGCGCTGATGGCTTCCACATTGCGCAGCAACGTTTCAAACCGGTGCTGGCTTTCAGCCCAACCGGTGCTCGACCGCGCAAAGGGTTTGCGGGTCACCATCTCGTTGAGCAATGCGAAACCGAAAAGCACCATAGAGGCGATCAGGCCTATGACGCCCAACAGCGGATGGACGATGAACATCGCGAAGATGAAAATGGGCGTCCACGGCAGGTCAAACAGGGCCGTGCATGCGCTGCCGCTGAAGAAAGAACGGATGCTACCGATATCGCGGGATGCCTGCGCCGCTGAACTCGGGTCGTTGCGCAGAGCCGAATGCACAGCAGCGACGAGCACCGGCGCCTGAAGGCGGTCGTCCAGCCAGCCGCCAATGCGGGAAAGCATGCCGCGGCGCAACGCCTCCAGTGTCGAGTGAACCGCCAGGGCAACAATCACGATCGCCGTCAGCATCACCAGCGTGTCGAGGCTGCGGCTTGAAAGGACGTGGTCGTAGACCTGAAGGAGATACAGCGGAACCGTCAACGCAAGCAGGTTCACAAAGAAGCTGAGCACGAAGATCATGACCAGCGAGGCCTTGCAAAGATTGAAGGCCTGCTCGATCTCTGTCCTGCCCGACGCCCTGCTCACCAATGGCGGCAGCGCTTGCTTGTCGTCGCGCTCGCGGAGCTCGGCGATCGCCAAACGCCACGCGCTCTTGAGGTCAGTTATGCTCTCAAAAGCCGTTCTTGCATGGGTCCGCGCCCCCAAGAAGACAGCGAGCGACTTCTCCCGGCCAAAATCGAATATGTCCCGGCAGAGACCGGAGGCACCCGCGAAACCCGCCCCGGTGACGGTTCCAAGCAGTGCTAGAACACCCGAGGAACCACCCTCACCGGTATCGCTCGTGAGCGCCGGAAACGGCAGCGCACTATAGAAACCGGTGGCGCGCGAGATTTCGCTTTTCACACGGTCTTTTATCGAGGCAACAGACATCGGCGGTCTCTCTCCCACGAAACTGAGTACGAGCACCGGAAAACGGTGAGGTGTTGCAGAGATTGGCGGCGCGCACGCTCAAGCCATGCGAGACTGTTCATCCGGAAAGGAGCCATGACGAAATGCCCCACAAGTGCCCCGCTTCGATGCGCCGGAAGCTGAAACAGGCACGATCCAATTTCGTGACCTTGCACTGCGCCCCCAAATAGGCGTCCGGACCGTATCCGGACGCCCACTTCTCCACCAACACTCAAGCGAAATCGAAGTCGAAATCGAAATCGATGCTCGCCTTTTGGTCAGCGTCCTGATCTTGATCGACGTCTACCTTGACGTTCTGCTCCTGATCGACATCGACCTCATTGTAGTTGGTCTGTTCAGTGCCGTTGCTGTTCTTGGCATCGCCGTCAGCATCAGCGTCAGCCGATGACTTGGAATGCGCATCGGCATCGCCGTCGGCATCCGCGTCAGCCTTGCTGTCGCCGTCAGCATCTGCGTCAGCCTTGCTCTTGTCGTCAGCCTTGGCATCGGCGTCGTTGTCGGTGTCGGCATCGGCCTTGGCGTCGTTGTCAGTGTCGGCGTCGGCCTTGCTGCTGGAGTCAGCCTTGGCGTCGTTATCCGTCCAGGCGTCCTGGTCGGTCTTGTTGTTATTGTCGTTATCAATCCAGATGTCCGAAATCCTGGTCGGCGTCGGTGTCCACGTCCGCCTTCTGGTCCTGACTGAGGCCCTGGTTGATCTTGGCGTCGATGTCGAACTTGAAGTCGAAGTCGGACTTGTCGTAGTCGTGTTTCTTGCTACCTTTAGGCATGGGTTTCACCCCTCCCTATTGTTGAAGAGCGCCGCCCACGTGCACCTGCTCCGGAGCGGACCGAAGGCCGCCGGTCGATCCAGGGCGGATCTTCCGAGCGGCGCGTCGATGGCACAAAGCATCCGCGTTTTGTGTTCGAGAAAATAGTTACCAATGGGCATCTGGCCCAAACGGGAGGTCACCTCCAATCGGGTTCATTCCGATCGGCTGCGATCAATCCGAACTGGCTAATCCTGTTGGGTTACTAACGTACCCGGAAGAACCCCGTGTAGTCGCAAAGCAGCAAAAAGCCGGGACAAGCCCGGCTTTTCAAACGTAACTGGGGTGGAGTTTCAGATGTCGGTGTCGCTGACGTCGACGATTATGCCGACATCGGCGTCGGCCATGGCATCCTCACCAAGATCGACCCCCAACTCGGACCCCTCTTCACCCTCCAGCTGGTCGACGGCTGCGCGAACAGCGCTCGCGACCAGGGAGGCGATATCGACGTCAACATCGGCGTCGAGGTCGTCGCGGACCTCTACATCAACGTCGACGTTCTTGTCGTTCTCACCGTCCTGGTAGATGTCGGCGTCAAAACTGTCCTCGTCGTCATCGTCGACGTCGATATTGGCGTCACTCTCGATTTCGAGGTCGTCTTCAACCTCGGCGTCAACCTCGACGACGATCACGCCGTCCTCTTCGCTGACTTCGACGTCCACGTCGATCCGCTGATCGACTTCTGGTCTTTGCTCGGTCTCGACGCCCATGTCGTGTCCACCGGATTCACCTGCCTCTGCGTCGACGTCCGCGTGTTGATCCAACTCGCCTTGCTGATCGATTTCAGTGTCGCTTTCAACGACGACCGGCCGCGAACCTATGACCGCGATCCCAATATCGACATCGTCGTCGAGGTCGAAGTCCTGGTTCAGGTCTACAGCGAGATCGCGCCCGCCATCGGCGCTGGAGAGGTCGCGATCGAATTCTTCGTCGCGTTCGGCGAAATCTGTTTCGTCAGGTTCCATTGTGGCCCTCCGTCTTACGAGCGCGCCGTACAGGCGTTCGCAACGAGGTCAGCATCCCACCTTTCGGAAAACCGAGATAGACGCCAAGTCGGGCGAGGTCCTTTGGCCCGAAGCAGCGCGGAACAGCCCGCTCGGCCAGAACCGCGCGGCTGAAAGCATGCATCTGACAGGCCATATTACCCGATCAAACTAACCCTTAAGTGTCCGGGGTACACATCTGTCTCCGAAGCTGCCCGGGATTGCATGGGTTTGAAGATATTTCCGATTTTCTATCAATGCTGTGAGTAGACTGTGAATAGGGTCACAGTCGTGTGATAATTCACAGCGTAATATACTTGCATGATCCGGCGCTCGATCGGCCCGCCCTTGCGGGTAGGCTGCATATCCGCCCCGGAGCGCAAGCTGCAGAAGGACCTATTTCCGCGTTTGCGATGTTCAGCCAGTGCTCAATGCGAAGAGCTGATGAGGGAATAAGATGTCTGGTCCTTTTCCGGTCGAACAGAATGGCTTCTCTTACAAATGTCCTTCCATTGTCATCGTCGACCGGCACCCGCTAACGCGAAGCTGCCTTGCGCGCATACTGAGAAGTGAGTTCCAGGACTTTGTCATTCAGGAAGTCGACACTCCCCACCAGTTGGACTCCATCGTTGGGAAAAAGATTGGCCTTGTCGCTTTCAATATCGATAACTGCGCACTGAGTGAGGACTGCGTGCGGCATAATCTGGCCGCCCTTCGCCGTTCACTGCCGGAAGCACCTGTCATGCTTCTAACACAGGTCGATGAGTCTGCGATATCAGACGCGGTAATCTCCGAGGTCACACGATTTGGAGTAAGAGGCTATGTGACAGACTCGGCTTCCATAGACATTGCGCTCGCTGCCCTTCGCCTGGTCATCGCAGGCGGCGTCTACTTCCCGAGATCTGTAGCTGCGGAATGCGCAAGCTGGAACTCCCCGCCATGCGTGGATATCGTTATGGCGCCTTCCGTCGAGATCGCGGCTGAGGTAGCGGTCGTACCCAGCCTGCCTGCGATCGCCTTCACCCAGCGTGAGCGCGAGGTGCTGGCCACGCTGCAACGCGGTCTGTCTAACAAGATCATCGCCAGCGAACTGAACCTGTCGCAAAACACGGTCAAAGTGCACCTGTCGCGCATCATGCGGAAGCTGAAGACGACAAACCGCACCGAAGCCGCGCTTCTTGCGCAACGAAGTCTTTTGAATGGCGCCGGACCGTTGAATGGCGGCGGCCATCTGAGGGAAGGATTAAGCGGCTAGTCGCCAACCGCCCCGGCCTGGCTTCGAGAGAGCCACTGGGCAAGCGACAGCCCGGCTCGATCGCATTTCCGGGGCCACGCGCCGCTGATTCGCCTGCATGGGCGCCACGGACCTGGCTTGTAGGTCCCGACCCTGCTCCCGCTCCCCGTATTTGGGGCGCGCTTAACACATTTTTATTTCAGTTGGATCACAAATTGGGCATGGGCGATCGATCTTTGTCGATTCCCGTACCCTTCCCGGCAGTTGTACCTATATCATGGAGATAGGGAGAGTCGGCGGGAATGAGGTGTGCGACTATGACCCTAGCGGCGTCTCATCTTACTGGTTGGACGAAGGTTCCGTCCAAGTTGCTAAAGTCTTGGCAAAACGCCGCAGCAATCAAACTCCATTCAATTCACGTGCGAGTCCAGGCAGGGGGGTCGGCATGCCGTCTCCTGTTCAACCATCGTGACGCGGGAGGCCACAATGCAGTCGCGTGAGACCGACGTCTTCAACTTGTTCTCCGAAATCTACAGCAGTGAAACGCAGGAGGAGATGAGCCTTCAGCAATATCTCCTGGCCTGCCGCGACAATCGCTCGATGTACGCCACCGCGCCCGAACGGATGATCGACGCGATCGGCGAACCGACCTTGATCGACACCAGCTCCGACGAGCGGCTCGGCAGGATTTTTACCAACAGGACGATCAAGATTTATCCGGCATTCGCCGATTTCTACGGCATGGAAGACACGATCGAGCGGATCGTCAGCTACTTCCGCCATGCGGCCCAAGGCCTGGAGGAACGCAAGCAGATCCTCTACCTGCTTGGTCCCGTCGGTGGCGGTAAGTCCTCGCTTGCCGAGCAATTGAAGAAGCTGATGGAGAAGCGGCCGATCTATACGCTCAAGGTAGGCGGAAAGATCAGCCCGGTATTTGAATCGCCCCTCGGCTTGTTCCACCCCGAGCGGATGGCCGACCTTCTCGAGGACAAATACGGCATTGCCCGGCGGCGGCTCACCGGCCTGATCTCGCCTTGGGCATCAAAGCGCCTCGACGAGCTGGGCGGCGACATCTCGAAGTTCAGCGTTGTCAAGCTGACGCCCTCGCGGTTGCGCCAGATCGGCATCGCCAAGACGGAGCCTGGCGACGAAAACAATCAGGACGTCTCCTCGCTGGTCGGCAAGGTCGATATCCGACAGCTCGAGAACTTCAACCAGTCCGATCCCGACGCCTATTCCTTTAGCGGCGGGCTCAACCGCACGACGCAAGGGCTTCTGGAATTCGTCGAAATGTTCAAGGCCCCGATCAAGGTGCTGCATCCATTGCTGACGGCAACCCAGGAAGGCAACTACAACGGCACGGAAAATTTCGGCGCATTCCCTTACCATGGGATCGTGCTTGCCCACTCTAACG
The DNA here is from genome assembly GCA_963735385.1 of uncultured Alphaproteobacteria bacterium. Taxonomy (GTDB): domain Bacteria; phylum Pseudomonadota; class Alphaproteobacteria; order Rhizobiales; family Rhizobiaceae; genus CAVTKY01. The sequence goes on from CAVTKY010000031.1 coordinate 47,036, forward strand.
AGTTCGAGTGGCTGCAGTTCAAGAACAACAAGAACAATGAGGCCTTCCTCGACCGCATCCTGGTCGTCAAAGTGCCCTATTGCCTGCGCGTGACGGAGGAGAAGCGGATTTACGACAAGCTCCTGCGGGAAAGCGAACTGGTGAAGAACCCTTGCGCGCCGGAAGTGCTGGACATTCTGAGCCGTTTCACCGTTGCGACGCGTCTGGTCGAGCACGAGAATTCGCCGCTCTACACCAAGTTGCGGGTCTATGACGGCGAAAACCTCAAGGACGTCGACCCCAAGGCGAAGTCGGTGCAGGAATATCGCGATGCCGCGGGCGTGGACGAAGGCATGAACGGTGTGAGCACGCGTTTTGCCTTCAAGGTCCTGTCGGAGACCTTCAACTACGACACCAAGCAAGTGGCGGCTGATCCGGTCCACCTGATGTATATCCTGGAGCAGGCAATCAGGCGCCATCAGTTCCCGCATGAGCTCGAGTCGAACTATCTCGACTTCATCAAGTCGGAACTGGCGCCGCGCTACGCGGAGTTCATCGGCCATGAGATCCAGAAGGCATATCTGGAATCGTATAGCGAATATGGGCAGAACCTCTTCGATCGCTACATCGCTTATGCCGATGCGTGGATCGAGGATCAGGACTACAAGGATCCGGATACCGGCCAGATACTCAACCGGGAAATTCTCGATGCCGAACTGTCACAGATCGAGAAGCCAGCGGGCATCGCCAATCCCAAGGACTTCCGTAACGAGGTAGTGAAGTTCACGCTTCGCGCGCGGGCAAGGAACCATGGCCGCAACCCATCGTGGACCAGTTATGAGAAATTGCGCGAAGTCATCGAGAAGCGGATGTTCGGCCAGGTCGAAGACCTGCTGCCGGTCATCAGCTTCGGCTCCAAGAAGGACACCGCCACGGAGAAACAGCACACCGAGTTCGTCCAGCGGATGGTTGAGCGCGGCTACACAGAGCGGCAGGTCCGGCGTCTGGTCGACTGGTACATGCGGGTGAACAAGGCAGGCTGAGCATTGGAGCGGTTCAGTGTGTTTGATTAAATCGCCGAACCGCTCCAACTCTTTGTTTCAACGCAATTCCGGACGGAAAACCGGTTTCCACTTTTCCTGGAATTGCTCTAGCAGGGGGGCTCATGCCTAATTTCATCGATCGCCGTCTCAATCCCAAGGATAAAAGTCTGGGCAACCGGCAGCGCTTCCTGAGGCGTGCTCGGGAGGAATTGAAGCGGACCATCAACGATCAGATCAAGAGCGGCAAGATAACGGACGTCGACGCGGAACACTCCGTTCCGATTCCGGCCAAGGGTACCAGCGAGCCGAGTTTCCAGCACGCGCCCGGCAGCGGCCGAAAGCAATACGTCCTGCCCGGCAACAAGGAGTTTCGCGCCGGAGATCGCATTCCAAAACCGGTCCTCGGCGGAGGCGGCTCTGGCAAGGGTTCCTCGCCAACCGGCGAGACCGAGGATGACTTCCGTTTCGTCCTGTCGCGCGAAGAAGTCCTTGAACTCTTTTTCGAGGATTTGGAGCTTCCGGACCTTGTAAAGCTCAGCCTGAAGGAGGTGACTTCCTTCAAGCCGCGCCGGGCCGGCTTTGCGATGACCGGTTCGCCCACCAACATCAATGTTGGGCGGACCATGCGACACAGCTACGGCCGCCGCATCGCCTTGAGGCGGCCGAAGCAGAATGAACTCGACGCAATACAAGAAGAGATCGCGGCGTTAGCAGCCGATCTGAACCCGAATGTGGCGATGCGGCAGCGGCTCGAACAACTTCGCCTGGACCTGGACAAGCTCGAGCGCCGCCGCAGAGTGATTCCCTATGTCGATCCCGTCGATATACGGTTCAACCGCTTCGAGCCCCAACCCCTGCCGAACGCCAACGCGGTCATGTTCTGCCTGATGGACGTGTCGGGTTCCATGGGCGAGCGGGAGAAGGACCTCGCCAAACGGTTCTTCGTGCTGCTGCACCTTTTCCTGAAACGGCGCTATGAGCGAACCGATATCGTCTTCGTACGTCACACGCACGAAGCGCATGAGGTCGACGAGGAGACTTTTTTCTACAGCACGCAGAGCGGTGGCACCGTCGTCTCGACCGCACTTGAGGAGATGCAGAGCATCATCCTGAAACGCTATCCCAGCCATGAATGGAACATCTATGCCGCTCAAGCTTCGGACGGCGACAACAGCGGAGATGACTCCGAGCGCTGTGTCGACCTTCTTGACCGGGAGGTGATGCGCCTTTGCCAGTACTATGCCTATGTCGAGATCATCGATGAGCGCGAGCGCGACATCTTTCGCACGACCGACAACGGCACCTCCTTGTGGAAGGCATATCGTACCGTGAGCGAGACATGGCCCAACTTCCAGATGACGCGCATCGCCAAACCGGCCGACATCTATCCGGTCTTTCATGAGCTCTTCGCAAAGCAGCCGGCCTTGGCCAAAGGTAACTGAGAAGGGTAGGACGAGTTGGGTAAGCGCTCTGGAAGGTCCGGACTGCTGTTTCGGAGTTCTGATTGGAACTTCGACACGCTCTCGCGAACTTATGACGCGATCAAGGAGGTTGCCCTTGGCGACCTTGGTCTCGATGTCTATCCAAACCAGATCGAAATCATTTCATCGGAGCAGATGCTGGACGCATACTCTTCGATCGGTATGCCGCTCATGTATCGGCATTGGTCGTTTGGCAAGCACTTCGTCCATGAAGAGCACCTTTACCGAAAAGGCCGCAGGGGACTTGCTTACGAACTGGTCATCAACTCCAATCCCTGCATTGTCTACCTGATGGAAGAAAACACCATGGCCATGCAGGCCTTGGTGATCGCGCACGCAGCCTTCGGACATAATCACTTCTTCAAAAACAACTATCTGTTCCAGCAATGGACCGACGCAGGCGCGATTCTGAACTATATGGAGTTCGCCAAGCGCTATATTTCCCGTTGCGAAGAAAAATTTGGTCTAGCCGCGGTTGAATCCGTGCTGGACGCAGCACATGCCCTGATGGAACACGGCGTGTTCCGTTACCGGCGTCCTCCGCGACTCTCCTTGGAAAAGGAGCGTACGCGCATGCAGGAGCGACTGGAGTATGAGGAGCGTTCGTTCAGTGACTTGTGGCGAACGCTTCCCCCACGCAAAGAAGGGGAGAGTTCGAGCGCAGCCGATCGCGAATTGCTCGATCGCAAGAAGGCGCTCAAGCTGCCCGAGGAAAACCTCCTCTATTTCCTGGAGAAGCACAGCTTGGTGCTCGAGCCCTGGCAAAGGGAGATCCTGAGGATCGTCCGGGTTGTCGCCCAATATTTCTATCCTCAGCGGCAGACCAAGGTCATGAACGAAGGCTGCGCCACCTTCGTGCATTACACCATCATGAACACGCTCTTCGAGAGAGGCAGGGTTAGCGAAGGCACGATGCTGGAAGTACTGGCAAGTCACTCGAACGTCGTGTTTCAGCCGTCATTCAACGATCCGCGCTATTCGTCGATCAATCCTTACGCGCTGGGTTTCGCGCTGATGCAGGACATTCAGCGCGTTTGTACCGAACCGACGTCGGAAGACAGGGACTGGTTCCCGGACATCGCCGGCAACGGCGACTGGCGCGGAACCCTGCTGAACGCCTGGGCCAATCATCGCGACGAGTCGTTCGTCCTGCAGTATCTGAGCCCGGCGCTGATGCGCAAATTGCGGCTCTTCGTCCTCAACGACCAGTCGAATGAAAGCTACTATCAGGTTGCTTCAATTCACGACGAGCGCGGGTACGAGAAGATCCGCGCGGTGCTCGCCCACAATTTCGACATCAGCGCGAACCAGCCGAATATTCAGGTGGTGGATGTCGATCTCCTTGGCGATCGCCATTTGCGACTCCAGCACACGGTTCATGACGGAGTCGTTTTATCCGACAGCGCGCGCGACGCCACTCTTCGCCACGTCCGTAGACTTTGGGGTTATGACGTCAGCCTGGCTGGCACCGATGCGGAATCCGGCAAGCTGCTCTATGAGGTTTCCGCCGACGATACGTAGCGTGATCGTCGAGTAAGAGCGGCGAAAATCGCTTAGGATTCATTGGGTTATAATGATATTTGAAAGCAAAACACCGCTTCTGTTCGTCTATAATGCCAAGCCGGGAAGAGCTTTGGTTTTTCCGCTCAGCTCTGCGCCGAACGTCAGAATTTTGGGAAAGGCGCCTACAAGAGGCTCTATGAACGTGGCGCTGCGCGGAAGGGCTGCAATGCGCGCAAACAGTCCGGCGGCCATGATGCGCAGGAGAAACTGTCGCCGCCATAACGCCGCGTAACGGTGTCCCGCCCGCTGCCGCGCCGCTCGGTCGTGTATGTTGCAGCGAGCGAGTTCCGAGGCAAGCAGCCAACCGGACTGTATAGCCATGGATATTCCTTCGGCTATGAGTGGGTGCGCCTCTCCCGCAAGGTTTCCGACGCGGAAAATATCGTCGGCATAGCGCGGTCGAATGCCCGGGCGTATCGGTCCCGCCGCAAGCCAGCTTCCCTCGATTGAGCCGTCGCCCAACACCTCCGCGACGCCTCGACAACTTGCCATCATATGCTTCTGAACGGCCTCTCCGGCAGAGCAATTTCCATAGATCCTGCGCACGTCGGCCAGCACATCGCGCTCTATGCAGCATGAAATCGAGAGGTGGCCGCGATCGGACCAGACCATCCCGCCATAACCGCCGGGAAAGACAAGCAGCGGCATCAAATCGGCGGCCATTTGCGCCCCGGTGAAATGCGCCTTGAACCCGAACAGGTCGGATGGTTCAAAGGTCCTTCCGAGCTGGCTGGGCAGCTTGCCTTGCTCCCAGGAGCCGTGCGCGGCGATGATCACCGGAGCCCGGAGCGTGGTTTCCTCGCCACCAGACACCAATCGGGCGTTCTGCGTGTCGCCTTCTGAAGTGATGGTCACGGCCTGCCAAGGCTGAAACACTTCCGCTCCTGTCTTTCGAGCCGCATCGAGAAGAAGGCTGTCCAGCCGATCGCGGCCCAGAGCCCGGCCGTAGCCGCCTTGAGATGAAGGCGGCATAGGCCCTTCGATCTTGCTGCCGGCAACGAAAAGGCCGACGCGGCGCACTTCAGGACCCGCCTCTGCCTGCCAAGTCTTGCCGAGGCCGAAACTCTCCAGCAGCGCGAGATTGGTCGCTGACATAAATTCTCCGCATACCTTGCGGCGCGGAAATTCGCCCTTCTCCACAATCGCGACTGCCCTGCCGTTCCGGGCCAGGGCAAGAGCGGCGGAACTGCCCGCCGGTCCCGCCCCGATCACGATGGCATCGTAGTTCAGTCTCATGGTTTTTTACGCGTCGCGGCAAAAATGTGGGTAAACGGCCCTACCCTCCGCTCCTCGACAAGATCACCCGGTCCAGCTGGCCAGAGGGTTGAAAGTTCATTCCCGTTGAACCCGGCGCGAACGCTTGCCGGCGCATCGTGCCGCGTAATGTCATTCGCTCCAATCGCCCACAACAGTCGTGACGCCGCGGCGGCGACGGTCGAACGGCGCGGTTCGGCTGCGACGAAAACCGCCGTGCGCGGCCGCAAGACAGCAAAAAGTTTCGCGAGGTCGGCATCGCCAAAATGATGAAGGAAAAGGTTGGAGGTTACGGCATCGAAACCAGCTTCGCCGGAAAGGGAGACCCATTCGAACACATCGGCTGAAACGGACCTGGTCCGCCAACCAAGGCGCGAGAAGTCTTCATGGCTTTCGCGCGTGACGCGACCAGCGCGGTCGAGGAGGATCAGCTCGACATTCGGCCAGTCTCTCGCCAGACGCCGCGCAACAGCCAGCATGAACGTCCCGTCGCCTGCCCCGATATCGAGAATGCGACTTGGCGGCTTCGCCACGTAGCGGCGGAGCAGGCCCGCCATGATCGTGGCATGGAACATCAAGGCATTGACGCGTTTCAGATCGCGCCGGGACGCCATCGCTCGCGGGTCATCGGAGCACAGCCCGTCGAGAATTTCCGGCGCCACCTGGCGGAAGGTGAGCTCCTTCGACATGGCGGTTAGCCAACGGTCTCGAACATCATGGTTTCGGCGGCCAGTCCCGGCCCGAAGGCCATGGCGCAACCCAACAGGCCAGCTTGCGCCGTTCGCAGCATTCTCTCGATCACGAACATCACCGTGGCCGAAGACATGTTGCCGCTATCCCGCAGGACCGCTCGCGAATCCATAAGCGCCTCCGGCGAAAGGTGCAGCGCACGTTCAACGGCATCAAGAACCGAACGTCCGCCCGGATGGATCGCCCAAAGCCTCACGTCTCTCACGGATGCGTCCTGCAGTACGTCGCGGACATGTTCGACCAGAATCTCCTGAATTGCCGCCGGCACTTGGCCGGACAGGAACATATCAAACCCGTCATCCTCGATATCCCAGGTCATAAGCCCTCGCCCCTCGGGCGAAACGATGGCGTGAAAGCGGTCCAGGCGGATGCCGCTCGGTTCCGCCGTTACGAGAGCGGCGGCACAGCCATCTCCCCAAAGGCAGAATGAAAGCAGCTTCTCGAGCTTCACAGTATGTTTGAGGTGCAGCGTGCAGACTTCGATATTCACGATGAGAACGCGCGCATCAAAGTCTGCTCGCACGATATGCCGTGCGAGCTTCAGCGCGGTGATCGCGGCATAGCAGCCCATGAAGCCGATCATGGTACGCTCCACGGCGGTGTTCAGCCCGCATCGCGCGACCAGGTCGAGATCGACCCCCGGTGCGGAAAAGCCGGTGCATGTGGTGACGATCAAGTGCGTTATCCGAGAGCGCTCATGGGCCGGAAGGAGACGGTCAATGGCTTGCTGCGCCAAGAGAGGCGCTGCCTTCTCGAACATTTCCATACGTTTGGCGGTGCCGGGGAACGCGCCCCGCCGAAAGATGCCTTCCGCGTCGAGCGCAGGACCTTCCGGATCGGCGCTGGGCTTAAAGCAGGAGTAGCGGCGCTCGATGCCGGATTTGTCGGCCATTCGTTCGAAAATCGCCTGACGACGCGGATCCTCCGCCAGCAGCGAAGCGGCAAAACGCAAGAAGAATTGATGCGCCTCATGGTCAGGCACTGCGGTTGCGACGCGATTGAGGTAAGCGTTCGAAGGCATTTGTCGGTTGGCCTTTTCATCGCGAGCAGAAGAACTTCAACAACACACAAGACAACGTACACGCTCCATCACTATTCCCAACGCGCTTACCGCCTGAAGTTTCCGCTCCCGCCCACGACCTTGGGCGGTGGGGAAAGAGCCGCACTCCGCGAAATCGTAAACCCGTCGCTTGAACCCCACGGACAGTGCACCCCCCGCCAGTAGCAGACTCCACCCATCAACGGTGCCTTAAGCCTTCCCGGTCACGATGGAGGCATGGCTGGATTCGCTCTTCCCAAGTTCAGATGGCTGATCGTCGGCGCCGTTGCCGCCGGCATATGGGTTACCAAGCATGACCCTCTCGAAAGCGAGCGGCGCGTGGTGTCACAATCTTCGCGGTCAAGTCCGCAGCAAAACGTCAAACTCCCGCCGCGCCGTTCACCACAGACCGCCGCCCCGCAGACGGTCAAGCTGCCGACGCCTCGGCCGTCCAAAATCGTCACCAGTTCGATCAGACCGGCCGAACGGCCCACTTTCCAAGCGTTCTTCACTGCGTCGCGCGTGCGTCTGCGCGAGAAGGCTGCCGGCGATGCGGCCATTGTCGGAACTCTCGAACAAGGCACCGCCGTGACCGTGCTGGAGCATTCCGACAAATGGCGGCGTATTGCCGCCACCGGACGGAAGGGCTGGGTGCATGGCGATTATCTTAGCCGAACGAATCCAGCCGCCCCACGCCCAAAGCAAGTGGTCGCCAAAGCGACCAAGAACAATCCCGCCGAGAAACCCGCTTTTCAGTCATGGGTTAACCGCTCGCGAATGACGCCCTTGTCGAAGCGGCCCGCGAGACCGCCTCAACACGGCGACTGCCAATGCCCATACGACCTCATGATCGACGGCAAACAATGCGGCGATCACAGCGCGTATTTCATGCGAGCCGGGAAGGCAGAGTGCTATCTCTGACCAAGCTTGGCCCGTCGGGCTGGTTGCTACGAGGCTTGAATGCCCTGGTGGAACGAATTTGACATTCGCATCCCATTTGACATCACGCGTCCATTGCGAATGTCAAATTCAAAAGTTCCACTAAAATCATATGTTTGCTAGTGGTCCTTATGATTCTAACATTCGCCCGAATGGCCTGTATCAATGGGATGCGAATGTTAGAATTGGACCACTCGCCTGGCACCGTCGCCTCTGTATCAATATGCGGATAGTGTGTGCGGAAAATTGATTCCGATTTTCGACCCGATATTGTAGAGGCTTCCTTTGCGTCCTTAAGGACACGCAGCCGCCCAGGTCTGGACACGCTTATGGTCACCTATCTCGACGCCGACACGGCTCCGCTCCGCAATACCGGCCAAATCCGGCTCTACGGAGACGACGCCTTTGCCGGCATGCGCAAAGCTTGCGACCTTACTGCGCGCTGCCTCGATGAGCTGGCGGACATGGTCCAACCCGGCGTGACGACCGAAACGATCGATCGCTTCGTCTTTGAATTCGGCATGGACCAGGGCGCACTCCCTGCCACGCTCAACTACCGCGGCTATACCAAGTCGTCCTGCACCTCGATCAACCATGTCGTCTGTCACGGAATTCCGGATCAGAAGCCTCTGAAAGAAGGAGATATCGTCAATATCGATGTCACCTACATTCTCGATGGCTGGCACGGCGATTCAAGCCGCATGTACCCTGTCGGGCAAATCAAGCGCGCCGCCGAGCGCCTGCTTGAAGTTACACACGAATGTCTGATGCGGGGCGTAGCCGCCGTGCGTCCCGGCGCCCGGACCGGTGCGATCGGTGCGGCAATCCAGGCCTATGCCGAGGCCGAGCGCTGTTCGGTCGTGCGTGATTTCTGTGGGCACGGCGTGGGGCAGCTCTTCCACGACGCTCCCAATATTCTGCACTACGGCAATGCCAGCGAAGGCGTCGAGATGCGGCCGGGCATGATCTTTACCATCGAGCCGATGATCAATCTCGGCCGGCCGCATGTGAAAGTCCTGTCTGACGGCTGGACTGCGGTGACTCGCGACCGCTCTCTTTCCGCTCAGTACGAACACACTGTCGGCGTCACGTCCACAGGTTGCGAAATCTTCACGCTTTCGCCAAAAGGGCTCGACCGGCCCGGCCTGCCGGCCTAATGTTTTTGCCAGACGGCCAAGTAAACTGGCCCGGCGAAGTACTGGGATTACTGGTAAATGACAGAAGACAGCGGGGACGAACGCGGTTTCTTTGCCGAACAGCCCCTGAAGCCATTCCGCAGGCCAAAAACCTCCGACGAGAAACCGCACTATCAGGGCCACAGGAACAGGCTGCGCGAACGGTTCCGGCAAGCCGGACCAGAGGCACTGTCTGATTATGAAATCCTTGAGATGCTGCTGTTCCGTTCGATTCCGCGCGCGGATACGAAGGAGCGCGCCAAGGTGCTGCTCAAACGCTTCGGCTCGCTTGCCGAAGTGCTGGGGGCGCCTGAGCATCTCATCCGCGAAGTGCCCGACATCGGCGAAGCAGCCGCGCTCGATCTGAAGGTGGTAGCGGCAGCCGCTCAAAAGATGGCCCGCGGCGCGATTCAGGGCCGTGAAATCCTAGCATCATGGACGCAGGTGCTCGACTACTGCCGGGCGAGCATGGCCTTCGAACAGCGCGAGCACTTCCGGATTCTCTTTCTGGACAAGAAGAACGCGCTGATTGCCGACGAACTGCAGCAGACAGGGACTGTCGATCATACGCCGGTCTATCCGCGAGAGGTGGTGCGGCGCGCACTTGAGCTCTCCTCGACCGCGATTATTCTGGTTCACAATCACCCGTCCGGCGATCCGACGCCGTCGCGCGCCGATATCGAAATGACAAAGACCATCATCGATACCGCCAAGCCGCTCGGTATTGCCGTTCACGACCATATCATCATCGGCAGGAACGGCCACGCCAGCATGAAAGGCCTGATGCTGATCTAAGAGGAATTCCCGTCCGGAATTTGCGTAAAATAAGAAATCAGGCGCGGTTCCCGCTTCCGTCCGAATCAGGACGGCCCCACCAAGTCCGAAACCACATAAGCATGCGAAGGCTACGGCAACTGTAATCCGCATGCGTTGGCGACCTGGGCTACTGCTTCCCTGACCCCGGCAAGGTGGAAAACCGCCTCCCCCGTGCCGCTGAAAAAGCCAGTGCTCCAGCTCAGTCTGAGCTGCCTCGCGCCCAAAAGGCGGGCCACGCCCTCGCCGCCGTTAAGCAAAAGGCTGCGATTGCCGCCGACCAGCCAATTTTCCGCCTTCGCACCGCCGCCATCGATGCGAACGGTGACCGGGATCGTTCCGCCGCCTGCCATGGCTTCGCGAATCCTGACCGACTGCGTCCAACTGGAGGCCTGCTTGGGCCTGCAGCTGATCATGAGAACCGGATGATATTCGATTGCGCGGTTGCCAGTGCTCAGCGTGTTGGTGCTCAGCAGCGATACAGTCGCAACCCCGTCGCCCCCCCGTCCGGTCTGCCACCGGTAGGTTTCTGCTTGAGCGGGAAGAAGTGCAACGGAAAACGTGCACGCAACGAGCGGATAGATGACACGGTAGGACCGAAGCATTTTCCGCCCTTCTGCCAGTCACATCTTTCTTTGCTAATGAAAGCAAAAAGGCCGCTGGCATGCCAGCGGCCTTTTTAAATGACGGCAGAAAAAGCTATTCGGCGTCCTTGGCGGCAGCCTTCTTTTTCGGAGCTGCTTTCTTCGGTTCGGAGGAGGCCGTGGTTTCAGCCTTTTCCTTGGCCTCAGTCTTCTTCTTGGGCGCAGCCTTCTTCTTTTCCGGCTTCGCGGCGCCTTCCGCGCCTTCGTCGTCGGCGAGCAGTTCCTCTTTCGAGACCTTCTTGTCGGTGACGGATATCTGCGTCAGCAGGTGGTCGACAACCTTCTCCTCGAACAGCGGAGCGCGCAGATTGGTGAGCGCGGCCGGATTGTTGCGATAGAACTCGTAGACTTCCTGCTGCTGATTGCCCGGAAAGCGGCGTACTGTCTCAAAGAGCGCGCGCTGCAGTTCCTCGTCGCTGACCTGGACGCCGGCCTTCTCGCCGATCTCGGCGAGCACCAGACCAAGCCGCACGCGGCGCTCCGCGAGGCGCTGATATTCGGCGCGCGCGTCCTCTTCCGTCGTCTCCTCATCGGCAAAAGTGCGACCGGCTGCTTCGAGGTCGCGGTTCACCTGGGACCAGATGTTGCCGAATTCGGCCTCGACCAGGTTGGACGGCGCTTCGAATTTGTAACTCTCGTCCAGCGCGTCAAGCAGCTCACGCTTGACCTTCTGACGGGTCATCTGCCCGAACTGGCTCTCGATCTGGCCGCGAATGATTTCGCGCAGACGGTCGGCTGATTCCAGGCCGAGCTTCTTGGCGACTTCGTCATTAACTTCGACACTGTCGGGTTTCGAAACTTCCTTCACCTTGACGTCGAAGGTTGCATCCCTGCCGGCGAGGTGTGCGGCTTGATAGCTTTCAGGGAAGGTCAGCGAGATGGTCTTTTCGTCGCCGGCTTTGACGCCGACGAGTTGGTCCTCAAAGCCCGGAATGAACTGGCCCGAGCCGAGCACGAGGCCAGAGTTGTCAGCCGCGCCGCCTTCGAACGGCTCGCCGTCCACCTTGCCGAGATAGTCGATGGTGACCTTGTCCCACAGTGCCGCCTTGCCTGCCTTCGGCTCGTACTCGCGGGCATCGGCCGTCACCTTATGGAGTTGTTCCTCGATATCCGCCTCGGGCACGTCATAGACCTGGCGGGTCACAGCGATGCCTGACAGATCCTTGATCTCGATGGCGGGGATGATCTCGTAATTGAGCTTGAACTCGAAATCCGCGTTACCGGCGAGGATTTTCTCGGCTTCCTTCTCGTCCTCGGTCATCACGACTTCCGGCTGCATCGAAGCCTTTTCGCCGCGGTCGGAGAGGATTTCACGGGTCGAGGTGGAGAGGATTTCGTTGACCACTTCAGCCATGAAAGACTTGCCATAGACCTTGCGCAAGTGTTGCACCGGCACCTTACCCGGTCGGAAGCCATTGATCCGCACCTTGTTCTTGGCGTCGGAAAGCCTGGCCATCAGTTTGGCCTCGAGGTCGCGCGCAGGCACTGTCACCTTGATCTCGCGCTTCAGGCCGGAATTAAGTGTTTCGGTTACCTGCATCTTCAAACCTTTGTTTTCACGAACGGCGTGGGTCAAACGGCGCCCTGCCGTTCAGCCTGCCGGATATTTCGTGCCGGAAGTGGCTCCATACGGGTGGAGGTACTGAGACGTCTCAAGCGCCAGCCATCCATCCTTGACCATCGGCGCGCGATAAGTTTTTGTTTTTCCTGCTTCTTATCACGCCACCGAAAAGCGGGACGTCTCTACCCATCACATTCGACACGCCTTTTGTCACACACTGCCCGTATTTTCAACTATCTTCGCGGTCCGGATACCGCATCACTTGTCATTGTTTCGCGCTGAACGTTGACAGAACCATGGCCGTATGGGATTGCCGGGGAACTGCGGATGTGGCGGAACTGGTAGACGCCCCGGATTTAGGTTCCGGTGCCGAAAGGCGTGGGGGTTCGAGTCCCTTCATCCGCACCAATGTCGTCAATAGAGCAGTTCTTCGAACAGCAGAGTTTGACCGTCCGCCAGCGCCTTGATCTGCGCCCTGCAATCCTCCTCGATTGCCGCTCATACGTTCCAGCCGGCTGCGACATGACCACGAATGCCGACCTGGTTAGGAATCGCTTCCCAGTTCGAAGCGGCAAACAGAAGAACTGCGGGCAAAGAGCAGCGCCGCCATCATCCCAAGAACGAAACCAAAGCTCCACGATCTTCGTTCGCGGGTCTCAACATCGCGCCCGATTTGCTCAGCAGCGGTTGTATCGATGAGGCCACCCTGCACTCATCGGGCGATATCCGCTTTCACGCGTACCGCATACGAAACCATCCCGACAGCCCCTCTCATTCGAACAGCGAGTGCCACGCCTTCCAGCGACTCGTTTCGTCCGCCCAAATCACTGACGTAGCGTCACTTTTTCTCATTTTTGTCGTCTTTATGACGCAGGCATTAAAATCGATTAATGTTGCATTGCACAATTGCATTGCTGCTATGCGTCATTGTCGCTTCAAAAACAAATCCACTCTACCTATCTTCGCTTCGTACAAGAAGAACGAGAAAAACGAACCAAAGACGAAACGAGAAGTACCATGAACCTGATCCGCAATTACCGCAACTGGCGCCGCTACCGGGAAACGGTTTCCGAGCTGAGCCGCCTAACGAACCGCGAATTGACCGATCTCGGTATCAACCGCAGCGACATTCCGTTTGTCGCGCGTAAGTCGATCTAATTCAGAACACGAAACGAGCAAAAACCATGAACCTGATCCGCAACTATCGCAACTGGCGCCGTTACCGCGAAACGGTCAACGAGCTTGGCCGCCTGTCGAACCGCGAACTCGGTGATCTCGGCATCACCCGCAGCGACATTCCGTTCGTCGCGCGCAAGGCCGTCTAACAGCGAATTTCGCCAGGACCGTCCTCCTCCCAGGTCCTGACGGATAAGGTCAGCTTTCACCTCCTCCCGATTGCTGACCGCCAAAACGGCACCCGCCGAACCTCCTCCCTCGGCGGGTGCTGTTTCAAGGTTTCGCCCTTTGGGCAAAAGGAATTTCGTCAAGGCCATCCTCCTCCCAGGCATTGACGAATACGGCCGGCACACTCCTCCTCCCAAGTGCTGGCCGACAAAAACGACACCCGCCGAACCTCCTCCCTCGGCGGGTGTTGTTTTTCTGACAGCTTTGATCCCAGCCGCTTACAATCCCGACTGACGTTCCGCCTCTGTAAGTTCGCCGCTTTCAAGGAAGCCGCGTGGCAGCCAGTCGCTGAGAGGCAAAATGTCCGGCGCGCCGCCCATGGGAGCGTACCAGGAATCGACCACCCATTTCGTGCCGCTGGCATCGCGAATGACAGCCGTCGAATGGGGATAACGCCCATCGACAAAAAAGCCGCGGGAGGCATTCATCATCACATCGTGGTACCGGAGAAGGCCATGGCTCTCCAAATATTTCAGGAGGGTACGCGTGTTGGTCGACTTATCGATGCAATCCATCTGGCCCTTCACGTGCGCGGCGCCGAGCTTGGATTTCCGCTGGTCTGTAACACCAGTGACCTGACGCGTACGATTCTCGAAATAACTCACGGAGCGGCCAATTGCCTGGCGCTCCGCCGCCGGCGATTCCGCGCCGGACGCCATAATGGCGGCGAACTGCCCTTCGTCCGATGCGTCGAGTTCTCAGTTTCGAGCGGAATGTGCAGCCGTAACCGTGGCAGAATTCAAGGTTCTCGCTGCCGAGCTTGGGAACGGTGCGCATTTCCGTGGTGCAACTGGCGCCAAAAAGCCCAGTAAGCACGGCAAAAATGCAGGGAAGCGAATCGCAGCGCATGAATATCGAATATAAGCGGACTGAAAATATAAGGCAGAGCTAATCCATTTTCGGGTCCTCACCTAGTGGAACGAATTTGACATTCGCATCCCATCTGACATCACGCGTCCATTGCGAATGTCAAATTCAAAGTTCCGCTAGAATCATATGTTTGCTCGTGGTCCTTTGATTCTAACATTCGCCTGAATGACCCGTATCAATGGGATGCGAATGTTAGAATCGGACCACTAGCGCAGAACCGCATCGAATTGCTTTCGCGACGCGAGCAGACTATTTGAACGCTATGACGACAAAGCCCATTCACATCATCGGCGGCGGTCTGGCCGGCTCCGAAGCCGCATGGCAGGCAGCCGAGGCCGGCGTTCCGGCCATCCTTCACGAAATGCGCCCTGTGCGCGGCACGGACGCGCACAGAACGGACGGTCTTGCGGAACTGGTCTGTTCCAATTCGTTCCGTTCCGATGACGCCGAGACCAATGCCGTCGGGCTCTTGCATGCGGAAATGCGGCTCGCAGGATCGTTGATCATGTCTGCGGGAGACGCGCACCAGGTTCCGGCTGGCGGTGCGCTGGCGGTTGACCGCGATGGGTTTTCCGCCGCGGTCACCGCGCGACTGGAGGCGCATCCGCTCATCACCATTGTTCGCGAGGAAGTGGCCGGCCTGCCTCCCTCTGATTGGGACCAGGCCGTAATAGCAACGGGTCCCCTCACCGCACCCTCGCTCGCGGATGCGATTGCCGCGGCAACAGGCGCGGACGCGCTGGCCTTCTTCGACGCAATCGCGCCGATCGTCCATTTCGACACGATCGACCTGGATGTCTGCTGGTTCCAGTCCCGATACGACAAGGTCGGCCCCGGCGGCACTGGCAAGGACTACATCAACTGCCCAATGGACAAGGAACAATACGGTGCATTCGTCCAGGCACTGCTTGACGGCGGCAAGACCGAATTCAAGCAATGGGAAGGCACACCCTATTTCGATGGCTGCCTGCCGATCGAAGTTATGGCCGAGCGCGGTGTCGAGACCTTGCGGCACGGGCCGATGAAGCCGATGGGCCTCACCAATGCGCACAATCCAGCGGTCAAGCCTTACGCTGTCGTGCAGCTGCGCCAGGACAATGCCCTCGGCACGCTTTACAATATGGTGGGCTTCCAAACCAAGCTGAAGCACGCCGAACAGGTGCGCATCTTCCGCACAATTCCAGGGTTGGGCAAAGCCGAATTCGCGCGGCTTGGCGGGCTTCACCGCAATACGTATATCAACTCTCCGACATTGCTCGATCCGTCGCTGCAGCTGACGGTTCGCCCCGGCTTACGCTTCGCCGGCCAGATCACCGGCTGCGAGGGCTATGTGGAATCGGCTGCGATTGGCCTTCTCGCCGGACGTTTCGCGGCAGCGGAACGCCTCGGCCGGCCGATCTCCCTCCCGCCTTTCACCACCGCATTGGGAGCGCTGCTCAATCATATCACCGGCGGCCACATTGTCTCGGAGGATGAGCCAGGCAAACGCTCCTTCCAGCCAATGAATGTCAACTTCGGACTGTTTGCGCCGGTCGAGACGCCGAAGCCGGAGGGTAAACGTCTGCGCGGCAAGGAGAAAACCGTCGCGAAGAAAAAAGCTATGACGGCGAGAGCCCTCGCGGACTGTCGAGCATGGCTCAGGCTTCCCCCCGTCGCAGTCGCGGCTTAGCCAACCGGCGCCCCCCGACCACCCGTCAACGCGGCCGCACCTCTTCCGCGGTGGATTGCGGCAAGGCGAGGATTTGCGCCGCGCTGTTGAAAACAGCGTCGGCGATATGCGCGTGCCCTTCGGCGGTCGGATGGAAGGGCCCGCCGAGGCACGCTTCGACGAGATCGAGCAGGCCCCATTGCGCGGGCGGTGGCGGGGTGCCGTTGGCCTTGTACTGCACAAAGAGGCAGATGTCGTTGAGCGTCCGGAACCAACGCTGCCTCGGCGCATAGGCCCGGGTGTCGCGCGTTACAACGAAACCAGCCTCGCGATTTGCCGCGAAAGGCTCGAAATCGGACCATTTGTTTCGCAGATTGGCGAAATGATAGTACGGCAGCATCAGGTTTTCCGCAGCGGACATGCCGGCCCCTCCCCGCTTCTGCGCACAGATGCCGTGCCTCTCGAATGCACTACGGTGGGCATCGACGAAGTACCAATCGCCTGCCCGGGCAGCCCCCCGAGTCGCGGGATACAGAACCTCGTTTGCAAAGCGGCTGACTGGCCGGAGCGTCAGCACATCGATTGAGAAGACGCCTCCAACATTGAAGCCTTCCAGACGCTCGCGCGGATCAGTCGCGCCGCACATCGCGCCGTCTTCATTGAGCTCGATAAATGGAAACGCCGTCAGAACGACATTCGGTTTGCCGGCGCTGCTCGTTCCAATCGGAAACGGCGCAAGGGCCTTGCGCAGGGCGGCAAAGCGCGCGGGCAATTCTCGCGCTTTCTGCTGCGCGCGATCAACCCCGTGGGCCTTCGTCAGACGTGCCAGGGTGCGGATCACCTGTGCGCCCAGGAGGTTTGCGCGTGTTTCCGTGGCGGTATTGGCATAGGGAGGCTTCGTCCTGGTCAGAACGTTCGCCACGAGCTGCGTAAAGCCGACGTCATTACCTCCGATTGATATGATCAGAAGGTCAATCGGACGAAGGAATCTGTTTTCGGGGCAGCTGAGAAGATTCACACTTCGGATAGGCCGGCCGGATGGGTCGGTGACCGGTTGATCCAGCGAAATAGTCCGCGTCGAGCGGACACGCGACAGATCTTCGGCGCAGAGCTCGATCATCAGGCGATCGATCTGCGGCATATTCCTCCGCAAACGGCCGCCTGTCGTGAAATATGACGTTTCAACGGTTTCCACCCCCGCATAGGGAAGAAGCATCCCTTCGGTTATCTCCGCACCCGAACAGGCAAAGCCAAGGAACGTCACCGCACTATGAACCGGATCCGCAAGAGCGATCTGCAGGGCGGTGCGCAAATGATAGCTGTAGGCCGACCGATGACATTTTCGGTCGAGCCACCCCGCCGGAACGTTCTGCAAGCGGACGGGGAGCGAATAGGCGGGGACCACCCGAACCGCCTGGCGCACCGGATCGTAAACAAACGACACGTTAAGGCCGGCGCGACGCGAGAAACGGTCAATCTCGACCGGCGTATCCGGATTTCCTTCTCCGGAGGAGAAACTGTCTCCCATACCGACGATCAGCCGATCCCGAACCCAGATCGGGTCACGCGACAGGGTGGTTCCGTCAGGCAACGTGACGGAAACGGCCACCCCACGTTCAGCTTCCGGGCGGTCCGGCTCGAAAGGAATTCGGGCCTCGACCTCTTCGCCGCACGGTCGTTCGGTTTCGAGCCCGAGGTTCGTAGCGCCGGCAATGAAAATTGCTCTCGGCGCCGACCATCGGCATCGCCCGGCGGGCGGATCCGTCATGCCGAGGATCACGGTATGCCGTTGCGGCTTGACGTAGTCCGTCCTTAGCGAGACGCCAAAAGTATCGCTCTTACATGAGGCATGCCATTGCTGCCTGCTGTCCCAGCATGTCCCGCGACGGCGATTGATGTGATGGGCCCATCCCCTTTCCGGCCGTCCCGCTGTTTGCGGTTCCGGATAGACACTCGGGTTCAGCCGGTACCACTCGCGAAGCCAGCGCGGATCGTTCACCAGGCGCTCAAGATCGGAAACCGCAGTTGCAGACAGTGCTCCGTCATTCGCGGCGAGAATATCGGCCATTGCCTCGCGATGCATGTTGAAGTCAGTGGTTTCGACAAAGTAGCGAAACGGGTGCTTCAGATGCCATCGAATCTCGGGTGAAGAATAGGCCGGGAATGCCCACAACAGGCACAGAAAAGCGATGGCAAGATGAAACACTACCACCCCCCCGGATACATATTATATCCAGAGAGATTATTCCCTTCACTTGACGTTTGTCAATTTGGCGAAAGAAAACCTGATCCAGTTTTGTTCAAAGTATTGCAGGCCTTACAGCGGCAATCCGGGCTTTCCGGCCTCGCCGGGATTTCTCCGAACATATGCCGCTTTCAGACTCTCGGATGTGTCGCGCGAACCGTCGTGGCTCCATCCGGGCGGTGCAAACAGGTAGTAGAGGCGCTGGCGAACGGTCAGGCCGGGGCAAGAAAACATCCTTGAAAATCCCAACATACTCATGAAACGCCACATTCAGCGGATTGAATGTGCCAAGGTTCTTCACAATTCCATAGCGCGGCCGGTCCTCTTCCAGTTCTTCCACAAAGGTTCCGAACATGCGGTCCCAGATGATCAGCGTGCCGGCATAATTTGCGTCGAGATATCGCGGGTTGGTCGCGTGATGGACCCGGTGATGCGACGGTGTGTTGAAGATGAACTCGAACCAGGCCCACATCTTGCCGATGGTTTCCGTATGGATCCAGAATTGCCAGACCAGGTTGAACCCATAGACGAATGCAATCACGGCAAGATGAAATCCAAGCAGGACCAGCGGAACCTGCAAAATACCCGTAAAAAGCCCGGTCCAGCTCTGCCGGAGCGCGGTCGAGAGATTGTAGTGCTGGCTGGAATGGTGGTTGACGTGCTCGGCCCAAACCCAGCGAACCCGGTGCGCGATGCGGTGGTACCAGTAGTAGCGCAAGTCATCGAGCAGAAACGCTGCGACGAACACCCAGACTAACAGGCCGAGATCGAAGAGGCGGAACTGCCAGACCCAGACCAGGGCGATAGGAAACGACGCCGAGCAGAAGGCCTGCGACCACATTTCCGGTTCCCATCATCAGGCTGGTCAGCGTGTCGCGGGTTTCAAAGGCTCCCTTGGCGCGCGCGCTGTGCGGATGAGGCAAAGCTCTATCAGGATCGCCGTGACGAAGAATGGGATTGCCAGTTCGGTCACTTTGGGAAAATCGTAGCTTTCCATCAGATCAGCTTCCCCACCTTGTTATTGCCGCTGCCAAGCGCATTCCACACGCATTGGGCCGCCTTCTCGTCCCCAAACCGGAACTCTCCACCGCGCCACGTGAAATCGTGAAGCTGGATGAGAACCGCCCTATCCCCTGCCATTTCAACGCCGGCTACGTCCTTCGCCGACACGATACGGGTGAGAAACTTGTCGCCAGAAGCCTGGACAATGCCCAGGCGAGAGCAGTCCAGTTCAAGAAGGGCTGCTGCCACCCCGTCGCTTGTTGGATAAACCGCCGCGATCTTCTCGTCCGGAAAGTCCTCCCGAAAACGGTCCAGCGCCTGCTCCGGAACCGCGAGCTTTGCCCTCGTGCTGCCGCCCGTAAAGTGCACCGCGGCCACCGCCACCGCGATCCCGATGACGACAAACGCCACAAGCACAGGCAGGCTCATTTTCGGATATGTCCCCCGCAGCGCAAAAAAAGAAGACGCGGCAAAGGGAAATTACCATTGTTGACGTTTACGTCAACGTTTCCTTAGAGCGCGATGATTTCAATTGGAGTCGTTACAGTGCTCCAATTCCTTGATTTTCGTATGATCTCTTCCGAAAACCGCTACGCACTTGTTGCTTGGCTGACCTTCGGTTCGGGATCATGCTCTAACGCCATCCCCTGGAGGCACAGCGCAGCATCAAAAGATGTTTCCGCCAAGCCGGGAAGCCGGCGGTCCGGCGCAGCGCGCCAGCGGGATCGCTCTCAATCAGGCTAAGGTAGCCGCTTGTCAGCGCGAGCGGCAAAAAGGCCGGGCGCAATATCTCCGGGAGCGTCCGCGCACCATCCTCGAATGCCATGAGATGCTCTTTTGCAAGCGCCGCCGTTGCGATGATCGCGCGCGTCGCTGCGGGTCCGCCCTCGCCCGCCACAAACTCTTCAGGCGACGTTCCAGATGCTGCAAGAATGTCTTTCGGCAGATAACACTGACCGCGCGCCTGGTGGATAGGGAGGAGACGAAGAATTCCTGTGATCGCCTGCGCGCACCCGGCATGGCCGGCCACAGCGGCGAATTGCGGCGCAGAGCCCGGATCAAGGATCAGGGACGCGAGTTGGATCAACGCCGAAGCGGTCTCGCCGCAATAGCCTTCGAGGTCGTTACGAGAAGGCATCGGATCGTCATAAAGGTCGAAAATCCTGGCATCGAGATAGTTTCGGAACGTTGTCGTCGGAAGCACACAGCTGCGGATCGTTTCGATCAGAGCTTCCGCGATCGGGTTCCCCTCGGCGGCGGCGCGGCCGTCGAGCACATCCCTCCACCATTGCAGCCGGATTTCGCCGGGCAAGGGTTCGCGAATGCGGTCCCGGATTGCGGCGATCTCGGCATTGAAGGCGTAGATGGCAAAGAGCCCATCGCGCTTCGCTCCGGGCGCGTAGAGGGCGGCGATGTAGCGATCGCGATCGGCCGCGCGGACGGCCTTCATTGCATGATCGCCGGCCTGCCCCACGTCAATCCACGGCAATCAACGCTGCCGCCACGGCCCGGTCTTCAGCCAGAAGCACATTGTAGGTCCTGACTGCGGCGCCGGTCGCCATCGGATCGGCCGAGATGCGCGCGTCCTTGAGCGCCGCGCGCAAGGCAAGTGGAATGGGTTTCAGATCCCTGCCCGTTCCCACCAGAAGGATTTCCACGTCGCTCGCTTCCGCGAAGAGCCTGGCGAAGCCAGCGACCGCCAGCGCGCCATCGTCTCCAGGCTCCCAGCCGTAAACCCCGGAAGGAAGGCAGAGAATTGAGCCGCGATGCGACATGCCAGCAAAGCGGAAACCGCCATTGCCATAGGCGTCTATCGGCGGCCGGCCGGGGAAATGCGCCTCGCGGACCACAATTCCACCGGCCATGACCGTTACGACTTCGACGGCTGCGCTGAAGATGGAATAGCGTTCTTGCTCTCCGCCTCGAAGGTCTCAGGCCGGAGCCTGAACAGAATCAGCAGCGGGCCAGCGACAAAGATCGACGAATAGGTACCGACCAGAATGCCGAAAATCATGGCGAACGTGAACGACCTGATGACCTCGCCGCCAAACAGATAAAGCGCGATGAGGGCAAGCAGCGTCGTGACACCGGTGAGCACCGTCCGGGACAGGGTCTCGTTCATCGACAGATCGAGCAGGTCCTCGATCGGCATCTTCTTGTACTTTCTGAGATTCTCGCGAACGCGGTCGTAGACGACGACCGTGTCGTTGATCGAATAGCCGACGACAGTCAGAATGGCGGCGATACTCGTCAGGTTGAATTCCAATCCCGACAGGACGTAGAGGCCGACCATCATGGTCACGTCGTGGATGGTCGCGATGACGGCGCCGAGGCCGAACTGCCATTCGAAGCGGAACCAGATATAGATCAGCATCGCTACGAGCGAGGCCAAAACGCCCATCGTGCCGTAGAATGCCAGCTCAGAAGAGACGGTCGGACCGACAGATTCAACCTTTCGGAAATTGTAGTCGTCCTCGAGCTCAAGCCTGACCTTCTCGACGACACTTTGTTCGGCGTTGTCGCCGCCGCCCTGGCCCTCAATTCGGATGAGGAGATCGCGAGGCGAACCGAATTCCTGCACCTGAACGTCGCCGACATTCAATTCGCCCATTCTGGCGCGAACGTCGCCGGGATCTGCGTCACCGGCTTTGGCCTGGACCTCGATACTGGAACCCCCGCGGAAGTCGATGCCGTAGTTCATCTCGATCGAGAAAAACAGAAGCATAGAGGCGATCGACAACGCTGCCGAAAGCGTGAAGGCGTATTTGCGCCATGACATGAACGGCAGTTTTGTATTGTCCGGGACGAAACGGATGAGACCGTTGGGCAGCTCTTTCGGCTTGGCCCGCTTCAGCCACAGAGCAATCATCCACCGTGTCAGCGTGAAGGCTGTGAATACGGTGGTCACGATACCGATCGCGAGCGTTACCGCGAAACCGCGAACGGGGCCCGATCCCAGATAGAACAGGATCACGGCGGCGATAAAGGTGGTGAAGTTGGCGTCGACAATCGTAGCCAGCGCTTTCGCGAAACCGGAATCCAGCGATTGAACCAGAGAGCGGCCCTGCCGCCGCTCCTCGCGCACGCGCTCGTAGATAATGACGTTGGAGTCCACCGCCATGCCGACCGTGAGTACGATACCGGCAATGCCGGGCATCGTCAGCGTTGCGCCGAGAATGGAAAGGATGGCGATAATCAGCGCAACGTTTGCCGCGAGCGCGAGATTGGCGATGATCCCAAGCGTTCCGTAGGCCACCAGCATGAAGCCAACGACAAGGATGCCGGCGATAAGCGAGGCAAACTTACCCGCGTCGATCGAATCGGCGCCGAGGCTCGGACCGACAGTGCGTTCTTCGACAATCGTCAGATCGGCCGGCAGCGCGCCTGCCCGGAGCAGCACAGCAAGATCATTGGCGCTTTCGGCCGTAAAGCTGCCCGAAATCTGCCCGCTGCCGCCCAGGATCGGTTCCCGGATCTGCGGAGCGGAAATCACCTGGTTATCAAGGATGATCGCGAAAAGTTTGCCGACATTCTGCTGGGTGGCCTGGCCGAAGCGCTGTGCGCCTTTTGCGTCGAAACGGAACGAAACCACCGGCTCGCTCGTGCGCTGATCGAATGTCGCCTGCGCGTCGACGAGGTTTTCACCCGAAACGATGACGCGGTTCTCGATGAGATGCGGAACCGGCGGATCGTCCATCGAATAAAGAACGGAAGAGCCTGCCGGAGGCCGCCCTTCGATCGCCTCCTGTACCGGCATGGTCTGATCGACCATCTGGAACGTCAGCTTTGCCGTCTGGCCGAGAATGTCCTTAAGGCGCTGCGGATCCTGAAGACCCGGGACCTGGACGAGAATACGGTCTACACCTTGGCGCTGGATGATCGGTTCGGTCGTGCCGAGCTCATTGACGCGGCGGCCGATAACTTCGATCGATTGCGTGACGGCGGAACTGGTTCGATACGCAATTCCACCTTCCGTGAGCGTAAACCGCAGCAGCCCGGGTTCCGGCTCATCCAGGGTCATTTCATTGACCGCGCCAGCGCCGAAAACCCCGGAAGAAACGGGTTGCGTCAGGGGCTGAAGGGCGATTTTCGCCTTATCGGCCTCATTAGCCTCTCGGATACGGACCTGCACCGACCGGCCCGTCCCGGAGAGGCCGGTATAGCCAATCTTGGCGTCGCGCAGCATCGTGCGGATGTCGTCTCGCGTCGCCTCAAGACGCTCGTCGATCAAATCCTGGTGATCTACCTGGAGAAGAATGTGCGATCCGCCCTGGAGATCGAGACCGAGGGTCATCTTCTTGTTCGGAACCCAGTCCGGGAGTAAGTCCAGAACAGATTGGGGCAGCACATTGGGGACAGTGAAAATCACACCAAAGGCCACGATCAGCCAGATCGCGAATGTCTTCCAGGGGGAAAAATAAAGCATCTTGTCTCGTCAGTTGGGCAAATCCGTACCGGTCTGCCTGGAATACGGTTATTTCTTGGCGTTCTGGTTCGCGACCGGCTCGCCCTTCACCCGCACGTCGGTGATGCTGGAACGCAGCGCCGTCACTTTCATGCCACCCAGATCGACCTCAAGCTCATTGTCGTCGATCACCTTGGTCACCTTGCCGACGAACCCGCCTCCGGTGACCACGGTATCGCCGCGACGGATCGCGGCCAGCATCTCGCCGCGCCTTTTCAACTGCTGCCGCTGCGGACGGATGATCAAAAAATACATGATCACGAAAATCAGGACAAACGGCAAAATGCTCACAAGGATATCGGGCGTGGCGCCAGGGGTCTGGGCGAATGCCGGCGTGACGAACATGGATAACTCCTGAGACGGACTGGATTGCGGAGCCCGATCCGGCCCCCTTGAAATGTGGCCGGAATATAGCCGCTAAAGTTCCCATTGCAACTGCAACCGGCCTGGCCCGCCGTTCTTTTCCGGGCGGTTTCGCCATGTTACAGCGATTTATCCGCAGCAATCCGGAAATGCAGTTCGGGTCCCATGCCAGAAAAGTCAAACGAGTCCCTCGAAAAGAAGCTCGACCGGCTGATCGCAGCCGTGTCGCGGCTGGCGCCGCGCGAGGCGCCCCGAACCGACCTCGCCTCCGCCGACTGTTTCGTCTGGGCGGCCGACCCAGGCTATCTGGAGCCCGTCCATCGGGTGAACCGCATCGATATCGGCCTCATACGCGGTGTCGACAGGGTGCGTGATATTCTCGTCGACAACACAGAACGCTTCGCAGCCGGGCTGCCGGCCAACAACGCTTTGCTTTGGGGTGCTCGCGGCATGGGCAAGTCTTCGCTGGTCAAAGCGGTCCACGCCTATGTCAATGCGTCGCACCGCGGCGAAGAACCGCTAAAACTGATCGAGATTCATCGCGAGGACGTCGATACGCTGCCGAAACTGATGAACATCCTGAAGGATGCACCCTTCCGCTTCATTCTGTTCTGCGATGACCTGTCCTTCGATCACGACGACACGTCATACAAATCGCTCAAGGCGGCGCTGGAGGGCGGCGTAGAGGGCCGCCCCGCAAACGTCATCTTTTATGCGACCTCCAACCGCCGCCATCTCCTGCCGCGCGACATGATCGAGAATGAGCGCTCGACCGCGATCAATCCATCCGAGGCGGTGGAGGAAAAGGTTTCGTTATCCGACCGCTTCGGCCTTTGGCTTGGCTTCCACAGGTGCTCCCAGGACGAATATTTGGCCATGATCGAAGGCTATGTCCGCTACCACGATCTGCGGATTGACGCCGAAGCGCTGCGTGCTGATGCGCTGGAATGGGCGACGACACGCGGCAGCCGTTCAGGAAGAGTTGCCTGGCAGTTCATCCAGGACCTGGCCGGCCGGCTTGGCCAGCCCTTGAAAGCTGAAGGGTGACCGGCCGAAGGCGGTCACCCGGCACATTTACCGATCGCCCTATTCCAGGAATGTCGACGGATTAACCGGCGCCGAGTTCTTGCGCACTTCGAAGTGAAGCTTCGGCAGGTCGGTGGTGCCGCTCATTCCGGAACGGGCAATTTCCTGACCCCGCTTCACCTTCTCGCCACGCGCGACCTTCAATTCGCTGGCGTGGCCGTAGACGGTGACCAGCCCGTTCTCGTGGCGCACCAGAACCGTGTTGCCAAACTCCTTCAGCCCGTCGCCCGCATAGATCACGACGCCGTTTTCCGCTGCCTTGACCGATGTACCCTCAGGCACGGCGATGTCGATGCCATCGCCATTCTTGCCGCCGGCCGCACCGTAGTTGGAGATCACACGGCCGCGCACGGGCCAGCGCATCCGGTTGATACCGGTGGAGTTCGGCGCAGCGGCGGTATCCTGCTCCGCCTCTTCGATGACGACCTTGTCGGCCTTTTTCGGTGGCGTATAGCTTACGACTGGTTCGACCTTCTCCGTTGGATTGGTCGAACTGGTCTTCACCTTATCGACCTTGGCCGGGGCGCTGGCGACTTGGGTAGATGCCGTGTTGCCCGACGGGACCTTCAGCGTCCGGCCGATGCGGACCATTTCATCCTGCATGCCGTTCGCCTGCTTGAGCGCGGCAACGCTGACGCCGGTCTTCTTGGCGATCCGTGTAAGGGTGTCGCCTTCCTGGACCTTGTAGGCGCCGCCTACAACGGCGGACTGCGTAGCGCCCTGCGGGACAGTCTCGCCCTGCTTCACCTTGGGCGTTTGGGGCAGCACGGCCACCTTGTTGGTTGGCGCTCCAGTGGGCACCGGGACCTTTTCGGCAGGAACGTCGCGCGATGAGTTGGCCATCGCCACTTTCGGATCATTGCCCGGGGCGGAGACCATGGCCTTGTCCGAATTGACATAGGTCGGGATGATGATTTTTTGCCCGGCCTGCAGGCCGGCTGAATTGCTGAGACCATTGGCCTTCATGATGACGTCGGCGGGCACGCCGAACCGGCGCGACAGATTGTAAACCGTCTCGCCTTCCTTGGCTGTGATCTGGCTGCCGCCAGCACGCGACCATCCCTTGACATCTTCGGCGACCGACTGAGCCGCGGGGGCTGCGTATTTGACGGCGGAATCGACATTTGCACGCGCCTCGGCGGCGGCGGCGGTCACAACAGGCTTCAACCCAGGCGTCGGCGTGGGAACGGGGGCTGAGGCAACAGGCTCCGGCTCGATGCCGGCCGGCTGCGTTCCAGCAACCGGCTCTAAAGTCGAACGGCCGACCGACCCATTCGAGGCTACGGGCTGAACCGGGCTTGGCGCCGGCGCAACCGGTTGGACCTGAGCGGTCTGATCGCCGGGGTAAGGCTGTTGGGCTGCCGGCATGATCTGGCGCTGATTCGTGCTCGACGTGAATAGGTCGTCGATCCCGTTAAAGCGCGCCACGCTGGAACTGCATCCCGCGGCCATACCGGCGATCAGGAGAATGGCAACGCTCCGAGCCAGATTGCATTGGCTCTTGTTCAAAATATTCGACTGCATCGCTTCGACCCACGCGTAACCCGACACTCTTGCCATGATTAAAGCGCGTTAATGTTACCGGTCGGTTAAAGTGCGCAGCGAGGCGCTAAGAAACTGCGGGATTAGGATGAAACTTTCGCGCTGACCTTCTCGACCGTCAGATCGCAGCGGCGATGCCCTTGACGACAGGTTGCAGCCGCACCCTTGCGATATCCTCGCGCTCGAAGCGGCTGCCCACCTTGGTGAGCTTGGCCAGAACCTGCACGTCCTCATCCGGCCCGATCGGTGCGATCATGATGCCATTGGTAGACAATTGGTCGATGAACGGACGCGGAAGGCTCTCGAACGCCACCCAAACTACGATACGGTCGAAGGGGCCCTCGCCCGGCAGGCCGTTGGAACCATCGGCAAGGCGGGTGAGCGCGTTGGTGATGCCGAGTGTTTCGAAACGCTGCTGTGCCTGTTCGACCAGCGTCCGGTAGCGATCGACAGTGACCACCCGTGCGGCCAGGCGCGCCATCACCGCTGCCGTGAACCCGGAGCCTGTACCGACTTCCAGCACACGATGTCCGGGCTCGAGCTGCAGCGCGGCGATGACCGCCGCCTGAAGGTCTGCTCCCTCGATCGTTTCGCCGCACTCGATCGGCACCATGCGGTCCGACCAGGCCACTGACTGCCAAGCGCCGGGAACGAACGTCTTGCGCGGCGTCGCCTCCATGGCGGCAACCAGATCCTTGGGCGGCATGCCGAGCGCCCGCAGGCGAAGCAGAAACGCAGCGAAACCTTCGCGATCGTCGAGCACCATGTTCATGCAAGCGCCTTCGCCAGACTTTCCCTCACTTCATAGGCTGTGAGGTCGAGTTTCAACGGCGTCACCGAAATGCGCTTCTCGCTGACCGCCGCCATATCGGTGCCCGGCTTCATCTCCGCCGTCTGCCGGCCAAAGCGCAGCCAGTAATAAGGAAAACCCCGGCCATCCGCCCGCTCTTCGATCCACAGGCCGTGGACGTATTTGCCCTGATTGGTCACGACGGCGCCTTCCACCTCCTCTGGCGGGCAGTTCGGGAAATTGACATTCAAAAAGACGCCGGGCGGCAGGTCGGTCGCAAGCAGTTTGCCAAAGAGTTCGGGAGCCAACGCCTCCGTGGTCTCGTAAGGCACCACGCGCTCCTGGTTCTGGACATTGTAAGCCTGACTGACGGCGATCGAGCGAATACCAAGCAATGCCCCTTCCATCGCGCCCGCAACGGTCCCGGAATAAGTAATATCGTCGGCGACGTTCGAGCCGGAGTTCACGCCCGACAGGATCAGATCCGGCAGTTCCGGCATCAGCTTGCGCACGCCCATGATCACGCAATCGGTCGGCGTGCCGCGCAGCGCGTAGTGGCGATCATCGATCTTGCGCATGCGCAGCGGCTCCGAGAGCGACAGCGAATGGGCGAAGCCGGATTGGTCGGTCTCCGGCGCTACGACCCAGACATCATCGGACATCGTCCGGGCTATGCGTTCCAAACAGGCCAACCCCTCCGCATGGATACCGTCGTCATTGGTGAGGAGAATGCGCATCGCTCTACTTTGAATCTATTTTTTCCAGACCGCCCATATAAGACCGCAAAGCTTCAGGAATAGTGACGCTGCCGTCCTCGTTCTGATAATTTTCAATGACCGCGATCAGGGCACGGCCGACCGCGACGCCCGAGCCGTTCAACGTATGGACGAAACGTGTTCCTTTTTCCTCGGCGGGGCGATAGCGCGCGTCCATGCGTCGAGCCTGGAAATCGCCGCAGACCGAACAGGACGAGATTTCGCGATAGGCGTTCTGACCCGGCAGCCACACCTCGATGTCGTATGTCTTGCGGGCCCCGAAGCCCATATCCCCGGTGCACAGCACAACGGTGCGGAACGGCAGGTCGAGCCGCATCAGCACCTCCTCGGCGCATTGCGTCATCCGCTCATGCTCGGCGAGCGAGCTTTCCTGATCCGTGATCGAGACAAGTTCGACTTTATAGAACTGGTGCTGGCGCAGCATGCCACGCGTATCGCGCCCGGCAGACCCGGCCTCCGAACGGAAGCAGGGCGTCAGCGCGGTGAAGCGTAGCGGAAGCCGGTCGTGCGCAAGGATTTCTTCGCGGACAAGATTGGTCAGCGGCACTTCGGCAGTGGGGATGAAGTAAAGGCGCAACTGATCGGGCAGCTCTTTGTAAAACTGCGCCCGCCAGTCTGATATTTTTGAAGAGAATGCCTCATCAAGTCCCTGCATCGCGCTAAGGGGAGCGAGCCCTTCAGCAATCCGCTGTCCAACTTCGGAAAAGGCCTTTTTCGCTCCACTAAGCAGCAACGAATCAAAAAGCTCATCCGCGTCCGAGGGGCTCCTGGAAGTTGCGAACAGATCATCCTCAAATTTCGGCAACTGACCCGTGCCATACATAGTCGGCTTGTTCACCAACAGCGGCGGCTGAACTTCTGTATAACCGTGCTCAGTTGTGTGCAGGTCGAGCATAAACTGGCCGAGCGCGCGCTCAAGCCGTGCGAGTTGACCTTTCAGCACTGTGAAACGGGCGCCGGAAAGTTTGGCCGCGCGCTCGAAATCCATCTGACCCAGGGCTTCACCGATCTCGAAATGCTCCCTCACCCAATTCGGGCGCGGACGCACTTCGCCAACCTTGCGGACTTCGACGTTGTCGTTCTCGTCCCCGCCGACCGGCACGTCGTCGAGCGGCACGTTGGGAATGACCGCCAATGCGTCGTTTAGCGCCTGGTCGAGCCGCCGTTCTTCCGCCTCGCCGTTCTGGACAAAACTCTTGAGTTCGGCGACTTCGGCTTTCAGCCTTTCAGCAAGCGCGGTGTCTTTCGCGGCCATTGCCTTGCCGATTTCTTTGGAGGCCGCGTTGCGACGTTCCTGCGCCTCCTGAAGCCTCGCGACATGACTGCGGCGTGCTTCGTCCTTGGCAATCAGATCGCGGACCGTTGCCTCGGCGTCTTCCGAAGACCACGAGCGCTTCACTAGCGCGTCGGCCAAGGCATTCGGGTTCTCGCGAATCCATTTGATGTCAAGCATGATCAGAACGATCCTTAATAAGGCGAAGAGGGGGTAAACCGCATCCTCGATCGATGCAAGGCGTGGCCGCACGAGAGCGGGCTATTTTCGCTGCGGGTAAGGGGCCGAACTCCTCTGTTTCGCCCGGTTTTCACCCCTCTGCCGACCTACGGCACGGAGCCCTTCGGACGCGACCGGACTTCGCATCATCTCCATGCAGCGGAACCTGTAACGCCGCACTTCAAACGACGCGCAACACACGCCGGATCCCGTTGAAGTCTACGCCCCCCGAGGGAACTGAACTCGTACTCCCCAGTATCCGTTCGGGCCAAAGCGGCAGCGTCAAAAGAAAAAAGGCGTTGAAAAACAACGCCTTGATTCACCGACTTTGCAAATCTGTTCAGGTCGGTTTAGAAAGGAATCTCGTCGTCCAGGTCGCGAGAGCCGCCACCGCCGCCTCCAAAGCCGCCGCCCCCGCCGCGATTGCCGCTGCTGCGCCCATTGTCCTCATTCGGACCGGATTGGCCGAAGTCGGAGCCGCGTCCACCGCCGCCGCCATAGCTAACCTGGCCGCCTTCGCCGCCCTGCCCGCGCGCGTCGAGCATCTGCAGCTCGCCGCGGAATTTCTGCAGTACAACCTCGGTCGTGTAGCGGTCCTGCCCGCTTTGGTCCTGCCATTTGCGAGTCTGCAACTGACCTTCCACGTAGACCTTCATGCCCTTCTTGAGGTACTGCTCGGCGACCTTGGCCAGATTGTCATTGAAGATGACGACATTGTGCCACTCGGTCTTTTCCTTGCGGTCACCGGAGTTCTTGTCGCGCCAGCTCTCCGACGTCGCGATCCTGAGGTTGACGACCGGATCGCCGGAATTCAAGCGGCGGATTTCCGGGTCAGCGCCCAGATTGCCCACCAGAATGACCTTGTTCACGCTACCTGCCATCGCACTTCTCCGCGCTCATCCGAAACCAGACACAAATTGCCGGCGTACTCTATCCGATCAGTCATCTAGATGCGGTGCTGCCGACGAAAAACAAACCGCTGTCCACAAATTGTTTGTTCTATTTTTGTTCTATAATGGATCGGCGCTGAACGCAAGCCTTTGATCGGATGGAGAATGTGGACGTCACAGGCGCGACCTGCCCTGCAGGTGCGGTCCCGTTCATGCCGCCTGGTATTGCGGCGCCGATTTGAGATAGCGCGCATAGGCGTCGGCATCGGGCGGGGCCAAGTTCTCGGCCAGTGGATTGCGCTTGCGAACGGTCGCCCCAATATCGTCAAGCAGTTCGTCGAAGTGCTTGAAATGATAGGGCGCAACGCAGAGACCGCCATAAACGCCCGCTGCCGGGCGCTCGTTACGCTTCCAGTCGAGCATCATCGCGATGTTCTCGTTCATCGCCGCCTCGGACGGTTGCTTGGCCAGCATCCCGTCAGCGTAACGCACCAGCCAGTTGGCGGCGAGCTCGGCGCACAGCACGGTGCAGAAGGACGAATTGAAGCCGACGAAGCCCATTTCCGGAAGGTCTGGATTGGCAATGACACGGTAGAGCCGATACTGGCCGTCCGGTTCGATCAGTTTCCGGCGATAGTCCTCCGGGATAAACGGCACGCCGAGCTTCCAGCCGGTGGCGAGCACTGCGACGTCGGCAGCGACCGTTTCGCCGCCGGTCAGCACGACTGCCTTGTCTTCATAGCGTGCGAACGATCCCTGAACCGCCTTGATGCGCCCATCGGCGACCATGTCGAAGAAACCGGGCGTTACGATCGGCACCGAACAGTTGATATCGCGTTCAATCGGCGCTTTCGGCCTCAGTCCGGTCTTGCCAAGCTTGAGCTGGATCGACAGCAGGCTTTCCAGCGCCCGCCAATTGGCCCAGACGAACGGCCGGGCAATGGCGTGATTGAGCCGAGCCAGACGTCCCTGCCCCCAGCCCGGGAACATTCTTTCCTGGGCGCGGATATAGAGGATGCGGGAATGCGCCAGACGGATTCCCGGTAGACGATCGTCACCTCCGCCGCGCCCGATTTGACCGCGTTGACCGCGATGTCGGTTGCTGATTTGGAAAAGCCGAGCACGACCACCTTCTTGCCCCTTGCGAGCGCGGGATCGCCATATTCGGAAGAATGCACGACAGCGCCGCCGCCGGCACGGAACGCTTCCAGACCGGGATGCGCCGGGGCGTTCTTTTCGCTGAACTGCCCGGTGCACACGGCGACGAAATCGAACGCCTCCGGCGCCGAGCTTTGGCTGGCGGCAGCGATCTGAAGCACCCAGCCTTTGCCTCCATCCGTCCGCCGCGTCATGCCCTCGACCGTGGTATCGAAGCGGATCAGCGGAACGAGCCCGTGACCGTCAGCATAGTCGCGGAGATAGGCGTGGACTTGCGGTCCATTCGGCCATTCCGGATAGATCCTCGGCATCGGCTTGTCGGTATAGCGGTAAAGGTCCTTCGGGCTTTGCGTCTGCACGTCGGGATAGGAGCGCGCCGGATCCCAGACGCCGCCGAGGTCGCCGGCGCGCTCGACCACGGTGACGTCGTGACCGTGCTGTGCAAAGGCTTTGGCGGCGACAAGCCCACTGATGCCAGCACCGATGACACAGACATTTTTCTTTTTCGGAACCATGGCTGGGCTCCTCTCTTCGAAAGACATTGAACGATACGATTCCCACGTAGCCCGCACGAAATCGCTCCGCCGCGCGGACAGGCGCTCGGTCGGAGCCGCCAGGAAGGCGATGCGGGTCCGCAAACCCGTCTAGTGGAACGAATTTGACATTCGTATCCCATTGACATCACGCGTCCATTGCGAATGTCAAATTCAAAGTTCCACTAGAATCATATGTTTGCTAGTGGTCCTTGATTCTAACATTCGCCTCGATGGCGTGTATCAATGGGATGCGAATGTTAGAATCGGACCACTAGCTGTTCGCCTCGGGAGGCAGGAAGTTGACCTCATGCTGGGCGGAGATCTTCACCACCTCGGCCGGGTCGGCGAGATTATCGAGCTTGTTGAACAATTCTTCGAGCATTCGCGCTGGCGACACCCAGAACAAGGCGCGGGCAGGCTTGTCGGATTTGTTGAAATAGCCGTGCGGGATCCCGCGCGGCATCCGCACGAGGTCACCAGCTTTGGCCTTCACCCACTCCCCGTCGAGCTTCAGATCGAGCTCGCCTTCCTGAACCAGGATGAATTCCTCCTGCGTGGGATGGACGTGCACCGGAACGAACTGGCCGGGTTCGCTGTTGGTTTCAAACGCGAAGGTGGATTCGCAGACGGCTTTCGGAAAATAGACCTGGCCGAGAATGTTCCAGGTTTTTCCCCCGAAGCCGGTTCCGGCGCCGGTAATGCCTTTGTCGAGATTGGCTGTCATTTCATCCTCCCATGTGGCGGGCCACCCCGTCTGGGCGTGGTTCGGCCACCGCTTTGACAGCAACCATGCCTCTTTCCCGGCAAAAATCTATCCGCTTCGCGCGGCGACTATCCAAAAAACGAAAAAATGCGCTTGTGTTGCGCGGCGTCGACGCAATCCTGTTGGCCCGGCCGGTGGCGGTGCTAGACTTTGGCAATGAAAACGGCAGAGGACACACGCACCGCCCCGCTTTCAAGACACGTCCTGTTCCAGTCGAACGACTTCTCGACTGCGCCAGGGAGCGGGTCGCCCAGAAGTTCTGCAGTCACCGGCTGGACATCATCGGTGACCACTCGTCTTCCGCGCGGCCCATCATCACGTCACGCTACGAGTTGCTCGACCAGCATGGAGCCGTCTCGGTTGCTGACACCGCGTTCAAATGGGGCTTCTGACATCTGGGCCGGTTTTCCGCCGCCTATCGCCGCGAATTCGGTGAGTTGCCTCGCGAGACGCTGCGCACGCCCTTGGACTGAACGTCTCCCCACAGCATCGACCCTGAAAATCGGAACGATTTTCAGCTAGCACGATGTATAAATCGAAAAGACATAGAGGTGTCGGCCGCTGAAGCCTGCGCGCGCGGGCTCACGCGCAAAAGGATGGCCCCGCCGCTAATGTCACAAGCGCACGGGGCCTTGCTGGGGCTAAACCCCTGATTGCCGGGAGTGGTTTACCGGCTTTACTCTCTCGGACGCTTCACCGGCGTTCAGCCGAATGATCCGACTATGGTCTCTGATTGTAAGGTGATTCGACAGGTCGTCTTGCCGCCTCGGCGAGCACTACGCCTGCCGTGGCTCCGTTTCCTTGGGGAGCCGATGCGCACAGTCCGGTGGAGTCATGCCTCCCTCCTCGGATCGTTGCTCCGAATGCCTCTCGGTCGCCTGGTCCGCCTGTTTGCGGCGCCTCGCAAACCATATTTCATGTTCGCGAATTCGGGCTCCGATGACAGGTTCGATCTTGCATCCCGCCTGCCGGCACGTCAACCTTTTTGCCGGCTTCAAGGAAAAAAGTGATCACGACCAAGCTGTCTTCACGTTGTCCGCACACACGTTTTGTCAGGAGCGTGTTCGATCTTTGTTCTTTTCACTTGCCCCATTGCGCGAAAGGCGGTTAAACGGCGTGCTTCGAGGGTTGCGACGGCTCTCGACGAAGCGGCAAATTTGCCTACATGAGGGGATGGCCGGGCGAACCAGCCAATCCGAGCAATTCAAGACGAAAGCGGCGGACCGGCATGGCCGACCATAAATACATTTCCATTCGCGGCGCGCGCGAACACAACCTGAAGAATGTCGATCTCGACCTGCCGCGCGACAGCCTGATCGTGATGACGGGCCTGTCCGGGTCGGGCAAGTCGTCGCTCGCGTTCGACACGATTTACGCCGAGGGCCAGCGGCGCTACGTCGAAAGCCTGTCCGCCTACGCGCGCCAGTTTCTCGAAATGATGCAGAAGCCGGACGTCGATCAAATCGACGGCCTGTCGCCGGCAATCTCCATCGAGCAGAAGACCACCTCCCGCAACCCGCGCTCGACGGTCGGCACGGTCACCGAAATCTACGACTACATGCGCCTGCTTTATGCGCGCGTCGGCGTCCCCTATTCGCCTGCCACTGGCTTGCCCATCGAAAGCCAGACGATCAGCCAGATGGTGGACAGGGTGCTGGCGCTCGACGAGGGCACGCGGCTCTACATCACGGCGCCGATGGTGCGCGGACGTAAAGGTGAGTACCGCAAGGAGCTGGCCGACCTACAGAAGAAAGGTTTCCAGCGGGTCAAGGTCGATGGTGTCTTCTACGAGATCGCGGACGCGCCGCCGCTGGATAAGAAATACAAGCACGACATCGACGTAGTCGTCGACCGCATCGTCGTGCGCGCCGACCTCGCGACGCGGCTGGCGGAATTCGCTGGAGACGGCTCTGAAGCTGGCCGATGGCCTCGCCGTCGCAGAGTTCGCAGACCGCCCGCTGCCCGCCGAGGAAACAGCGGAGGAATCCGTCAACAAGTCGAAGAACGAAACGCATGAGCGCATCCTATTCTCCGAGAAATTTGCCTGCCCCGTTTCCGGCTTCACCATTTCCGAAATCGAGCCGAGGCTCTTCTCGTTCAACAATCCGTTCGGCGCATGCCCGACCTGCGACGGTCTCGGCAGCCAGCGCGCCATTGACGCCAGCATGGTCGTACCAGACGAGAACCTTTCACTGCGCGACGGCGCGGTAAGCCCTTGGGCGAAATCCACCTCTCCTTACTATGCGCAGACACTGGAGGCGCTCGGAAAGGTCTTTGGTTTCAAGCTCGGCGATCGTTTCAAGGAGCTCACGGACGAGGCCAGGCAGGCTGTGCTTTACGGTACCGGCGAACGCGAGGTCACCTTCCACTATGACGACGGCCTCCGCTCATACAAAACCACCAAGACCTTCGAGGGCGTGATCCCAAATCTTGAGCGCCGGTGGAAGGAGACGGAGTCCGCATGGATGCGCGAGGAGATCGAGCGCTTCATGGCGGCCACACCTTGTCCCGCCTGCAACGGCTATCGCCTGAAGCCGAAGTCGCTGGCGGTGAAGATTGCGGGACATCATATCGGCGAGGTGACCGAGCTTTCGATCCGGAAGGCGAATGCTTGGTTCGAGCAACTGCCCCGGTCGCTGAACGCCAAACAGAACGAAATTGCAGTGCGCATCCTGAAGGAGATCCGTGAGCGGCTGCGTTTTCTGAACGATGTCGGCCTCGACTATCTGACGCTGTCGCGTAATTCCGGAAGCCTTTCCGGCGGCGAAAGCCAGCGCATCCGGCTTGCCTCGCAGATCGGTTCCGGCCTCACCGGCGTTCTTTACGTCCTGGATGAGCCCTCGATCGGCCTTCACCAGCGGGACAATGCCCGCCTTCTCGATACGCTGAAACATCTGCGCGACCTCGGCAACACAGTCATCGTCGTCGAACACGACGAGGACGCTATCCTCCATGCGGACTACGTGGTCGACATCGGCCCGGCAGCAGGCATTCACGGCGGCCACGTGATCGCGGAGGGCGCGCCCGGCGATATCATGGCCAACCCGGCGTCGATCACCGGCAAATATCTGTCGGGCCAACTCGAAATTCCGATGCCCTCCTCCCGCCGGGAACTCAAGAAGTCCAGGCGGATCAAAGTTGCCGGCGCGCGCGGAAACAATCTGCGGAACGTCACCGCTGAAATACCGATCGGAACGTTCACCTGCGTCACCGGCGTCTCAGGCGGTGGCAAGTCGACGTTTTTGATCGAAACGCTGTTCAAAGCGGCGTCCCGCCGCATTATGGGCTCGCGCGAGCACCCGGCCGATCACGATCGCATCGAGGGGCTGGAGTTCCTCGACAAGGTGATCGACATCGACCAGTCGCCGATCGGTCGCACGCCGCGTTCTAACCCGGCGACCTACACGGGCGCGTTCACGCCGATCCGGGACTGGTTTGCCGGCCTGCCGGAGGCCAAAGCGCGCGGCTACCAGCCCGGCCGCTTCTCCTTCAACGTGAAGGGCGGCCGCTGCGAGGCCTGCCAGGGCGATGGCGTCATTAAGATCGAGATGCACTTCCTGCCGGACGTTTATGTCACGTGCGATGTCTGCCACGGTAAGCGCTACAATCGCGAAACGCTTGATGTCACGTTCAAAGGCAAGTCGATCGCGGATGTTCTCGATATGACGGTCGAAGAAGGCGTCGAATTCTTCGCCGCCGTTCCCGCCGTGCGCGACAAGCTGATTACGCTGAACCAGGTTGGCCTGGGGTACATCCACATCGGACAGCAGGCGACGACGCTTTCGGGCGGCGAGGCACAGCGCATCAAGCTGGCGAAGGAGCTTTCCAGAAAGGCCACAGGTAAGACGCTTTATATCCTTGACGAACCCACAACAGGCCTACATTTCCATGATATAGCAAAGCTACTTGAAGTTTTGCATGAGCTTGTTGATCAGGGCAACACTGTTGTCGTGATCGAGCACAATCTGGAGGTTATCAAAACGGCGGACTGGATTCTGGATCTCGGCCCCGAGGGCGGTGACGGTGGTGGCGAAGTGGTCGCCGCCGGGCGGCCGGAGGACATCATCCACGAGCCGCGTAGCTATACCGGGCATTTCCTGAAGGAGCTGTTGCAGCGGAGACCGAAGGGAAAGCGAGAGGCGGCGGAATAGGAGCCGTCACCAGATAGTCTTCGAACCAAACTGTTGGAATGCCGGATCGACCGTTGCCAGAGGCAAACCCTCAATTTGCGCTTGAGCCGCCAAAATTCGATTGAAAGGATCGCGATGCTCTGCCGCCAAGCGCCCAGCGACAAGCGCATGCCGCTGGGACATGGCCAGAGGCGAAAAACGAGCAGCTTCGAGCAATTCCTCATAATTTTCAGCGATTTCGCGCGCCAACTCGAATTTTCCGAGGCGGACTTTGGTGGCAAGTTCAAAACCGCTGACCACGCTTACGAAAATCTGGCCTTGAATCCGAAATTCGATCTTAGCCTCGCTCCAAGGTAGTACGAATTTCGGATTCGCCACACTAGAAACAAGTGGAGAACCGCATGACCACCACCACTCCCGGAAAAATTCGTGCCGGTATGGGCGGCTGGACTTTCGAGCCCTGGGACAAATCATTCTATCCCGATAAACTCGCCAAGGCGAAGCAGCTCCAGTATGCCAGCCGCCAGGTTCCGACCATTGAGGTCAATGGCACCTTCTATTCGACCTTCAAGCCAGCAACCTTCGCCAAATGGTGGAGCGAAACCCCAGAAAACTTTGTTTTCTCACTAAAGGGCCACCGCTTTGTCACGAACCGGCGCCTTCTCGCGGGAGCAGGCAAGTCGGTCGCATTCTTTTTGAAGCAGGGCATCGTGGAGCTTGGCGAAAAACTTGGGCCGATACTCTGGCAGCTCGCGCCGACCAAGAAATTCGACGCCAATGATATTGACGCCTTTCTCAAGCTTCTTCCCGAAAAGCAGGACGGCGTGAAGCTGAGCCATGCGCTGGAGGTCCGCCACCAAAGCTTTGTCGTGCCGGAGTTCATATCACTTGCACGCAAGCATAACGTTGCGATCGTTTATGCCGACCACGCGACCTATCCGGCGATTGCCGATGTCACCGGCGATTTCATCTATGCGCGGCTACAGACCGGCGAGGACGACGTTCCGACCTGCTACCAGCCGAAGGCGCTTGATCAGTGGGTGACACGCGCTAAAACCTGGGCTGCCGGCACAGCGCCAGACGATCTGCCACGCGTCGATCCTTCAAGCGACGCGCCGGTGAGACCGCGCTGCGTATTCTTCTACTTCATCAGCTCTGGAAAGGTTCGCGCGCCGCACGGCGCTATGGCCCTCATGGAGCGCGTCGCTGCAAAAGGATAGTTCCAGATCTCGCGTAACGACGTAGGAAGTGAGCCTTGGCTGCGGAAGACCTGAGCCGACCGCTAAATCCTCCAACTTCGAAGATTTTCAGGCAGCGGTGAGCCCCGCGAGGGTGCCGGCGGCGGCTAGCGGCAAGTCCTCCGCGATCAGGCCGGGGCCGAAGCGCCGCGCGGCTTCAGCATGGACCCACACTGCTGCGCAGGCGCCTTCAAAGGGCGGCATGCCTTGCGCGACGAAGCCGGCGATGATCCCTGCCAGAACATCGCCAGAGCCCGCTGTCGCCAGGAGCGGCGTGCCGTTGGCGTTAATCGCCGCCCGGCCATCGGGCGCGGCGATCACCGTATCCGGTCCCTTATAGACGATAACCGCATTGGCCTGGCCTGAGGCGGCGCGGGCCTTCCCAAGTTTCGACAAGGCGTCGTTGGCCGCAACGTCCGCAAACAGTCGCCCGAATTCGCCTTCATGCGGTGTCAATAAGATCGCCGGAGCGCTGGGCCTGGCTGACGCTTCAAAGAAGGCCTCCGCTTGCAGGGCAAGCGACGTGATCGCATCGGCGTCGAGCACGATCGCCTGCGGGGCATCGGTGGCCGCCATGAGGTGCAGCGCTACCTCCCCGACCTTTGCAACAGGCCCCAAACCGGGTCCGAACACGATCGCTTCGGGATGACGGGCTGCGAGAAAACCTTCCACGTCCTCGATAAATCCGCCTTGCGCAGCATGATCGAAGTCAGGTGGGCGGCATTCACCGGCAAAGCACTGGTGGGCGAGAGCACAGTGACGGCCCCTGCCCCGCTGCGCGCCGCCGCCATCGCCGCAAGCCGGGCCGCACCGGTCGATGTCGGGCCTCCCGAAAAGACGCCTACATGGCCGCGTCTGTATTTGTGCGTATCGACGGCTGGAGCCGGCAATGCGGCCCGCCAAAGCGATGGTCCATTCTCGAGACGTCGCGACACCGAGGCCTGCGACAATCTCATCGCCAATGCCGATATCGGCAAGCACCAGCTCCCCGCACATCTCGCGGCCCGGAAGCAAAAGGTGGCCCGGCTTCTTGCGGACGAACGTGACCGTTATCGTTGCACGGAACGCCGGGCCCAATATTCGCCCGCTCTCACCGGAAACGCCGGATGGTAGATCCACTGCAACAACGGGAAGACCGAGCGCCTGCACACGCTCGATCGCCGTCGCAGCATCGCCGGCAACCGGCTTTGCAAGCCCTGCTCCATAGAGCGCATCGACGACGACCGAACCGGTCTCGGCGACGAATTCGGAGAGCGGTCGCGGAACAATTCCACATTCGGCGGCGGCAAGTGCGGCGTCACTGCCTGCTCGCGCCGGTCCTGATACCCAGAGCGATACGGCAACGTCGCTTTCGGCGAGCAGACGCGCAACGACATAGCCATCGCCGCCATTGTTGCCTGGCCCGCATAGGACATCGACCCTTCGCGCTGCCGCAAAGCGTTCGAGCACGACTTTGGCCACCGCGGCTCCTGCGTTGCGCATCAGCGCGATGCCGCTGAAAGGGCCGGCCGCTATCGCCCGCCGGTCAGCTTCCGCCATCTCGCTTGGGGTCAGGAGTTCGTGCTCCAAGTGTGTACCGCCCTACTGAGACCTTAGCCCGGTTTCTCCGGGCTGCGCAAACTGCGCGACGCCTAACAGTTGTGCTGATTGCCGCTTTTTTGAGCAGGCCAATTCTTGCTCTTGGAGAGCGGTCATTCGTCTTGTGACGCAACTTGCACAGCCGATGACGCTAAATTGCATCACAAGCCACCCCTGCGTCAAAAATCCCGCTTTCATGATCAGGCGATCCAAATTGGCACGCTTCCTGCTTGATAGAGCGCGAAGCGGGGTTTGCACTCCGTTTTTGTTCAGCGGAGGCTATTCTGGATGAAAAAGATCGAAGCGATCATCAAACCGTTCAAGCTCGATGAGGTGAAGGAAGCCCTTCAGGAAGCCGGACTCCAAGGGATCACCGTCACCGAGGCGAAGGGGTTTGGCCGCCAGAAGGGCCATACTGAGCTTTATCGCGGTGCGGAATACGTGGTCGACTTCCTGCCGAAGGTGAAAATCGAGGTGGTGCTCGCCGACGAGTCGGTCGAAAGCGCCATCGACGCGATCCGTAAGGCGGCCCAAACGGGCCGCATCGGCGACGGCAAGATTTTTGTCTCCAATATCGAGGAAGTTGTACGCATTCGCACCGGCGAGACCGGCGTAGACGCCATCTGAGCTCGCCCGCATATTTTTTAACGTCATCACACAGGGAAACATGACATGACGACAGCCAACGAAATATTGAAGCAGATCAAGGACAACGACGTGAAATTCGTTGATCTGCGCTTTACCGATCCGAGGGGCAAGCTTCAGCACGTCACAATGGACATCGCCGAGGTCGACGAAGACATGTTCGCGGACGGCGTCATGTTCGATGGTTCCTCGATCGCTGGCTGGAAGGCCATCAATCAGTCCGACATGGTCCTCATGCCAGACACCGACACGGTGCACATGGATCCGTTCTTCGCGCAGTCCACAATGGTCATCCTGTGCGACATTCTCGATCCGGTTTCGGGCAAGTCCTACAACCGCGATCCGCGCGGAACCGCTAAGAAGGCGGAAGCCTACATGAAGGCGGAGGGCATCGGCGACACGATCTATGTCGGTCCGGAAGCCGAGTTCTTTGTGTTCGACGACGTTAAGTACAAGGCCGATCCGTACAATACCGGTTTCAAGCTCAACTCGACCGAACTGCCGTCGAACGACGACACCGACTATGAGACCGGCAATATGGGTCACCGTCCGCGCACCAAGGGCGGCTACTTCCCGGTCCCACCGATCGATTCCGCGCAGGACATGCGTTCGGAAATGCTGACGGTCATGGCGGAAATGGGCGTGCGCGTCGAAAAGCATCACCATGAGGTTGCGTCCGCTCAGCACGAACTCGGCGTCAAGTTCGACGCGCTGACGCGCAACGCTGACAAGATGTTGATCTACAAGTATGTCGTGCACCAGGTCGCCAACGCCTACGGCAAGACGGCGACATTCATGCCCAAGCCAGTCTTCGGCGACAACGGCTCGGGCATGCACGTCCACATGTCGATCTGGAAAGACGGCAAGCCGACCTTCGCCGGCAATGAATATGCAGGCCTTTCGGAAAGCTGCCTCTACTACATCGGCGGCGTCATCAAGCACGCCAAGGCGATCAACGCCTTCACCAACCCGCTGACCAACTCCTACAAGCGTCTGGTGCCCGGTTACGAAGCGCCAGTGCTGCTTGCCTATTCGGCTCGCAATCGCTCGGCCTCGTGCCGTATCCCGTTCGGTTCGTCTCCGAAGTCGAAGCGCGTCGAAATCCGGTTCCCGGATCCAGGCGCAAACCCGTATCTCGGTTTCGCCGCCATGCTGATGGCCGGTCTCGACGGCATCAAGAACAAGATCCATCCCGGCCAGCCGATGGACAAGGATCTCTATGACCTGCCGCCGAAGGAACTGAAGAAAATCCCGACCGTCTGCGGCTCGCTCCGCGAGGCGCTGCAGAGCCTCGACAAGGACCGCGGCTTCCTGAAGGCAGGCGGCGTCTTCGACGACGACCAGATCGACGCCTATATCGAGCTGAAGATGGCCGAGGTCATGCGCTTCGAGATGACCCCGCACCCGGTCGAATACGATATGTATTACTCGGTCTGATCAATCTTCTGACCGAGTAATAAGCCCCGGCTACATCGGCCGGGGCTTTTTTTGTTTGCTCAATGAGCAGCGATCGCTCTCGGTGGCCACCGCATCAGCCGGGGAAATGCAATCGACTTGAGCCGATGCGCATCGCGTGGTCTTCGAACGTTTACTGAAATGGCCTGATACCAGCGGCCGCAACCTTGACCGCTGCCCTTCATAACGCCGTCCCTTCCGCAGGCGCGCCGAGGAATGCTGACCGCACTGATTGGCGAAATCCAGAAGGATGCCGTTTGGCGCCACACACGAAAAACCCCGGCGCGATCGCTCGCGCCGGGGTTTTTTTGCTGACTACCGGAGGCGTTCAGTCCTTTGCGTGCAGGTCTGTCCCAAGCGTGTCCTTCACGAACAGCGTGCCGATAACCAGCGACATGGCGGCGATGGCGATTGGATACCAGAGGCCATAGTAGATATCGCCTGCCGCAGCGCTCATGGCGAACGCGGTCGCGGGCAGCAGTCCGCCGAACCAGCCATTGCCGATATGATACGGCAGCGACATGCCTGTGTAGCGGATGCGGGTCGGGAACATCTCGACCAGGATCGCAGCGATTGGCCCGTAAACCATCGTCACATAGATGACGAGCACGGTCAGGATCGCGATGATCATCGTCCAGTTCACCGCCGCCGGGTCCGCGACCATCTTGAAGGCGCCGGCGCCTGGGATCGTAAAGACCGCCACTTCGGTCGCACCGGCTGCCTCTTCAGCCGTCAGAATCTTGTCCTTCACAGCCTTTTCGACGGGAACCATGGTCTTTTCGCCGCCACGGATCGCAGCTTCGTCGAGATTCAGTTCCGGATTAGCGGCAATGAAAGCGTCCAGCTTCTGATCGGCAACCTTGGCAGGCTCACGAACCAGCGGATAGCCGGCGGCATGAAGCGCCATGTTCACCGCTTTTCCGAACGCGGCTTCCTTCGACTTGGCCTGATCGCCGGCCGCGATCGCGTCGAAGGATTCGATCGTGGTGTCGCCTATCTTTACCATCGCGGCAGTACCCGCCGGCCCCGGCACGACATCATAAGGAACCGAGTTCTTGGTAAGGAACGACGTCGCTATATCGCAGGATGTCGTGAACTTTGCCGTTCCCACCGGGTTGAACTGGAACCGGCAATCGCCGGGAGCGGCGGTCACGGTCGCACGTACACTCTCCTGTGCCGTTGCGAGCGCCGGATTGGCTGCCGACGTCAAGGCCTTGAACAGCGGGAAGTATGTAACGATGGCAAGTGCCAGCCCGGCCATGATGATCGGCTTGCGGCCGATTTTGTCGGAGAGCCAGCCGAAGAAAACGAAGAAGCCGGTGCCGAGCGCAAGCGAGATCGCGATCATGATGTTGACCGACTGCGAGTCGACCTTGAGCACATTCTGCAGGAAGAACAGCGCGTAGAACTGGCCGGAGTACCAGACCACCGCCTGACCGGCGGTGAGGCCGAGCAGAGCAAGGATCGCGATCTTGGCGTTCTTCCACTGGCCGAAGGCCTCCGTAAGCGGCGCTTTCGAGCCTTTGCCTTCGTCCTTCATACGCTGGAACGTCGGCAACTCGTTGAGGGACAACCGAATCCAGACCGAAATGCCGAGCAGGACGAAGGAGACAAGGAACGGAATGCGCCAACCCCATGCAGCGAATGCCTCCTTGCCGAGCCAGGTTTGAACAAAGAGGATGACAAGCAGCGACAGGAACAAGCCAAGCGTGGCCGTCGTCTGGATCCAAGACGTGAAATAGCCGCGCCGATCATCCGGAGCATGTTCCGCCACATAGGTTGCAGCGCCGCCGTATTCGCCGCCAAGCGCAAGGCCCTGCAGCATGCGCAGGCCGATCAGGATGATCGGAGCCGCAATGCCGATGCTGGCTGAACCGGGCAGAAGGCCGACCAGGAACGTCGACAGACCCATGATCAGGATGGTGATAAGGAAGGTGTATTTGCGGCCGACGAGGTCGCCGATCCGGCCAAACACCAACGCACCGAAGGGGCGCACGAGAAAGCCAGCCGCGAACGCCAGCAGCGCGAAGATGTTGCGCGTGGCTTCCGGGTACTGGCTGAAGAATGTCGCCCCGATGAAAATGGCGAGCGACCCGTAGAGATAAAAGTCATACCATTCAAAGACGGTACCGAGCGAAGAGGCGAAGATGACCTTCTTTTCCTCTCGCGTCATGCCGCGCCGTCTGGGTTCGGCTGTTGATACGACTGCCATTTCATCCTCCCGTGGATAATCCAAAAAGCGCCATAGCGTGCCTCCCTCGATCCCTCCCCGAGACAACAGATACGCAATCGCTAATGGATACATGCCAGAGT
Source organism: uncultured Alphaproteobacteria bacterium (assembly GCA_963735385.1). Lineage (GTDB taxonomy): Bacteria > Pseudomonadota > Alphaproteobacteria > Rhizobiales > Rhizobiaceae > CAVTKY01. The sequence goes on from CAVTKY010000031.1 coordinate 91,666, forward strand.
CACGGCCGAAACGGCAGCGCTGCTTTGGGATTATGACTTTCGTCTAATGCCGCGTCCGGCCACGAAATTTTCACTTGGACGCGGGACTGCTGCGGTTCGCCTCGCCCCGTCTAACACTCAGTGCTGGAGAGACTTCAGCAGATTGACCGCCGCAAGCATGTCGTTCTTCCGGGACGACCGACGCTGAGCCGCCTCGTGGTCCTCGCCCCAGTGCTCTGAATTCCAATCCTCATCGACATGCGCTGTGGCCCATGCAGCCTCGGCATCGAGTTCGCCGGCCTCGACCGCCAGCGCCAGGAGCGCGGATCCGGTCAGGCTGGTCATCAGATGAAGCGCAGCCAGCCTCAGGGGATCATCGCGCATCTTGAGATGGATGCCGATCGCGCCAATGGCTTCACGCGGTTGCTCTACATGAACGACGCCTTCAGCCAGAAGGAAACGCACCCCAAGCGCAGACCTTGCCCAGTCGATCACCGGGTCCCACGCTTCAGCTTGCCTCTCGACCAGTTTCTCTGGTGCATCCGCGCGGTAGCAAAGGAGATCTGACGACGAAAAGCGCAAAATATCTTCAAGAACAGCCTGCGTGTCCTGCGCAACGCCGTCGACCGCCGTGTTCACAAGGCGTGTCACAGGCATCGACACGGGATCAATATTTTCCTGCTGGGCAGCGAATTCGGCCGCAACGAGCCGGGCAGCAGCTTCCGTGGGCAGCGTCAAGATCGCTTTGGCCGGGGTGCGTACAGGTTTCCCGTCGAGGTGAACTTCGAAGCCTTCAGCGGCAGCCGCGACGGTCACATCGGTATAAAACCGCTTCGAGAGGGGCGTCCTCATCTGGTTCTGCGCGCGGCGCACCGGATCCGCATCGGACAGGTGCTTGCCCACTTCGAAGTCATCCAGAATGTCGCGCATGGGTCATTCCTTCTCTCCGGCGGTCGCTTCATCGAAACCGATCAGGTTCCAGCTCTGCCGCATATGCGGCGGCATCGGCGCGGTTACGTCGACCGTTCCCTTGTCCGGGTGCGGAATAACGATGCGGCGCGCATGGAGATGGAGTCGGTTCTGGATGCCGCCGGGAAAGTCCCAATTGGTATCCGCTTCGAAGTATTTCGGATCACCGATGATGGGACAACCGATTTCGGCCGCATGAACACGAAGCTGGTGCGTGCGGCCGGTATAGGGCTCCATCTCCAGCCAGGACAGTGTCTGGCCGGCTTGCTCGACGACGCGGTAGAAGGAAACCGCGTGGTCCGCCCCCTCTTCTCCATGCTTGGCCACCCGCATCCGATCACCATCCGGGGTCTGCTCCTTGACGAGCCAGGTCGAAATACGGTCCTCGCGTTTCCTCGGAACACCCTTCACCAGCGCCCAATAGGTCTTTTTGGTTTCGCGGTGACGAAATGCTTCCGCGAGCTTCATCGCCGCCAGCCGGGTTCGTGCGACGACGAGAACCCCGGACGTATCGCGGTCGAGCCGGTGCACCAGCCGAGGCTTTTCGCCTTTTTTGTTGCGCCAGGCTTCCAGCATGTCATCGACATGACGCGACACGCCTGAACCGCCCTGCACTGCCAGACCCGCCGGCTTGTTGAAGACGAAGACTTTCGCATCCTCGTAGAGCAGCATCTTCGAAAGGACATCGCCGTCGTCCTGGTTGCGCATCGTGCGCGCAGTCAGTTGGCTCTCCCCCTTCCGGTCGACACCGAGCGGCGGAATCCGGATCAGCTGGCCCGGCTCTATGCGGGTGTCCGTCTTGGCGCGGCCGCCATCCACGCGCACTTGACCCGAGCGAAGAAGCTTCTGGAGCTGGACGAAGCCCAGCCCCGGATAGTGCGCCTTGAACCAGCGATCGAGCCGCATGCCCGCTTCGCCGGCTTCCACCGCGATCTGCTCTACGCCTGCCATTTCAGCGCCTTTCCATTCCGACCGGGCGAAATAGCATCAGGCGAAGCTTCTTGCGAGCCACAATCCAACGAACAGCGCGACAATCGACGCGCCAACACTGGCCACGACGTAGCTCAAAGCCGAGCCAACGGCGCCGCGCTCCCAGAGAAACGCGAAATCGAGGGAGAAAGAAGAAAACGTCGTGAAGCCGCCCAATATGCCGGTCGCCACGAACAGACGCAGCTCGTTGGAGGCGCCGCCGAAGCGACGCGCCAGGATTTCGATGAACACCCCCATGGCAAACGAGCCGGCGACGTTGATCGCGAGCGTGCCCCATGGAAAGCCGGGACCGAGCAGCCGCAACGCGGCGAGATTCATCAGGTGCCTCAGTCCGGCGCCGATGGCGCCGCCAAGGGCGACCAGGGCAAGGTGATACATGGTTCCGGTTTAATCCCCAAGGCGCGGTGACTTACTTTGAATTGTCGCTCTAACAATTTGATTTCGCGTGATCTTCTCTGACCGCGAGAACCGCGGCCTCAGTCGCCGCCCCGCTCCCGTCGCAGCTTCGCCCAATATTCGAGCCGCTTCCTGATCTCCCGTTCGAAGCCACGATCCGGTGGATCGTAAAACGTGCGCCGGCCCATCTTTTCCGGGAAGTAATCCTGCCCGGAGAAGGCTTCGGGAGCATCGTGATCGTATTGGTAGCCGCCGCCGTAGCCTTCGTCCTTCATCAGGCCGGTCGGCGCATTGAGTATGTGCTTCGGCGGTAGCAGAGAGCCGTGCTCCTTGGCCGCCTTCGTGGCCGCTTTGAAAGCCGTATAGACTGCATTGGATTTGGGAGCCGTTGCCAGATAGACGCAAGCCTCAGCAAAGGCCAGCTCACCTTCCGGCGATCCGAGATAGTCGTAGGCGTCCTTAGCGGCGTTGGCGATGACCAGGGCCTGCGGATCGGCAAGGCCGATATCCTCTACGGCCATACGCACCAGACGCCGGCCCAGATAGAGCGGATCCTCGCCGGCATCGAACATCCGGGCGAGATAGTAGAGGGCTGCATCCGGATCCGAGCCCCGCACGGATTTGTGCAGCGCCGAGATGAGATTGTAATGGCCATCCTGGCTCTTGTCGTAGACGGGCGCGCGGCGCTGTACGATCCGCTGCAACGCATTCGCGTCGAACACCTCGCCTGGCTTTGCCGCACGCCACACTTCCTCGGCAAGTGTCAGCGCGGCGCGGCCATCGCCGTCACTCATACGCAGCAGCATGGCCCGCGCCTCATCGGTCAGGGGCAACGCCTTTCCCTCAGTCGACTCTGCACGCGCCAGCAGCTTGGCGATTGTTTCCTCGGAAAGCGTATTGAAGACCAGCACGCGGGCACGCGACAGAAGTGCGGCGTTGAGTTCGAAGGATGGATTTTCGGTGGTGGCGCCGACAAGGACCACGGTCCCATCCTCCATCACAGGAAGAAACGAATCCTGCTGCGCGCGGTTGAAGCGGTGTATCTCGTCGACAAAAAGCAGCGTCTGGCGACCGTTCGACCGGCGCAGCCGCGCCGTCTCGAAAACCTTCTTCAGATCGGCGACGCCCGAGAAGATCGCCGATATCTGCTCGAAGGCCAGTCCTGTCTCGCCGGCCAATAGGCGCGCCACGGTCGTTTTGCCGGTGCCAGGCGGACCCCAAAAGATCATCGACCCGAGCGACCCGGATTGAATCAGGCGCGTCAGCGCACCATCCGCGCCGGTCAGATGTTCTTGTCCGACAACGTCTTCCAGCGTCTGCGGTCGCAGCCGGTCGGCCAGCGGCTGGCCGGGCGGCGCTGTTTGAGGTTCATCCTTTGAGAACAGGTCCGCCATCAGAAACGCAACATCTGACGCATCAGCTGTCCGTCGCGCTCGATCGTGAAGCGCCACAGGCGGGTCTTCCGCGAAGCCGCCTCCTGCAACCTTTCAGCTGAGGTGATCTCTTCGCCATTCACTTCGCGCACGATGTCACGCGGCTGGAACCCGAACTCCGCCGCAGGCGAATTCGGCGCGACGTCCAGCACCGCAACGCCGGTGGCCTCTGCCGGAATCCGGAGCCGCTGCGCAAGACGTGGTGACAACGCTGCGACCTTCACGCCAGCAAAGGGACTACGTCCACCGATCAATACCTGGGTTGCCGAATTGTCTTCCGGCGCGCGGGCGAGCGTTACCTGAACGGTCTTCTTCACCCCACCGCTCAGGACTGAGAAGCTCGCTTTGCTGCCGATGGATTGTGTCGCAAGCCGATAGCCCAGCGCGTCGACATGCTCGATCGCCACATCGTTCATGGCAAGCACCACATCGCCGGCCTTGAGGCCCGCGCTCGCTGCGGGCCCGTCGGGGACGACTGAGGAAATGAGCGCGCCTTCAGGCCGCGCCATGCCGAGCGACTCTGCAATCGGCGGCGTCACCGGCTCAAACGCGGCTCCGACGAACGGCCTTTCGAAATAGTCGCTGCCGTTCCTGGCAGCATCCACAACGGCGCGAACAATGTTTGCCGGAATTGCAAAGCCGATGCCGATCGATCCGCCGCTCCGGCTGTAGATCGCCGTGTTGATGCCGATCAACTGGCCGGACATGTTGACGAGTGCGCCGCCGGAATTGCCGGGGTTAATGGCAGCGTCTGTCTGGATGAAGAAGCCAAAATCCGAGACGCCGATATGCGTCCGCGCAAGCGCTGAAACAATGCCGCTCGTGGTCGTCTGACCAACGCCGAACGGATTGCCGATCGCCAGAACCAGATCGCCGACCTCGAGCGCGTCGGAATCGCCGATGGCGATAGCAGAAAACGGCTCCTTCGCCTCGACCTTCAGCACGGCAAGGTCGAGCGACTCGTCCTTAAGAAGCACCTTGCTCTCGAACTCGCGGCCATCCGACGTCGCGACCTTCACCTCATCGGCATCGCGGATCACGTGATAATTGGTGACAATCACTCCGCTCGGATCGACGAGCACGCCTGAACCCAGCGACGACTTTACGCGCGGCGGCATCTGCTCGCCAAAGAACCGTTCGAAGAATGGATCGCCGGCGAATGGCGAGCGAACACGCACCTGCTGCGACGCGTAGACATTGACCACGGCGGACGCGGTCTGCTTGACCAGCGGCGCAAAGGAAAGCTGCATCTCTTCCCGGCCAAAGGGTGTGCGACGGTCGCTTGTATCGCTGCCGCGCAACAATTCGGTAAGGGCGCCGGCTGTTCCCTTCCGCCCCTGGACATTTGTGCCCTCGGCAAAGGCAGCCCCTGACGGCAGAACACTCGCCGCCAGCCAACCTGCAAACAGAAGAGGGTGCAAGAAACTCTGACGCATTGCGTTTCCTTTATCCTTCAGGCGGACGCCATTCTCACGACGATTGTATAAAATGAAAGGCTAAACCACCGTAATCATTTTCCTCGACGCAGCATGCAGCCGGCTGCGTCCCGGCCAAATCCCGATGTCCCGCTCCAAATCGGCTCGAGTCTTCGATGTAAGGAATTTGCACAAAAGAAAAAGGGGCCTTGCGGCCCCTTCGTTCACGGACTGTCCCGCCAAAAGCTTATGCTGCTTCGGCTTCGACATTGGCGCCTTCTGCTTCGGCGCGAGCACGGTCGGCAGCACCCTTGGCCGAAACGTCCCGATCAACGAATTCGATAACGGCCATGGCGGCATTGTCACCATGGCGGAAACCAGCCTTCATGATGCGTAGATAGCCGCCATTGCGCTGTGCGTAGCGCGGCGCAATGGTCTCGAAAAGACGCTTCACAAGCGCTTCGTTGCGGATCTGAGCGATCGCCTGACGGCGGGCATGCAGATCGCCACGCTTGCCGAGCGTGACGAGCTTCTCGACGATGGGACGCAGGTCTTTCGCCTTCTGAAGCGTTGTGACAATCTGCTCGTGCTCGATCAGCGAGCCCGACAAATTCGCAAAAAGGGCCTTGCGGTGGCTTACACTGCGGCCAAGCCGGCGGCCGGTCTTACCATGGCGCATGGCGTTTCTCCTTCGATTGCTGGTTCGAGAGGCCGCAGCCTCGGCTGTTCAGGAGCATGATCCGTTGGAGAGGCCCGCGGACCTCTCCGAACAATGCTCAGTATTGGTCTTCGTAACGCTTGGCGAGATCTTCAATGTTCTCCGGCGGCCAATCCGGCACTTCCATGCCGAGATGCAGGCCCATGGCGGCGAGCACTTCCTTGATTTCGTTAAGCGACTTGCGGCCGAAGTTCGGGGTGCGCAGCATCTCGGCTTCGGTCTTCTGGATCAGGTCGCCAATATAGACGATGTTGTCGTTCTTCAGGCAGTTTGCCGAACGAACGGAAAGCTCGAGCTCGTCGACCTTCTTGAGCAACGCCGGATTGAACGCGAGCTCGGTAACCTGCTCGGCCGGGAGCTCCTTGGTCGGCTCGTCGAAATTGACGAACAGGCCAAGCTGATCCTGTAGGATGCGGGCAGCGAAAGCAACCGCGTCCTCACCAGAGATCGATCCATCGGTCTCGATCGACATCGTCAGCTTGTCATAGTCGAGAACCTGGCCCTCACGGGTATTCTCGACCTTGTAGGAAACCTTCTTGACCGGCGAATAGAGGCTGTCGACCGGGATAAGGCCGATCGGCGCGTCTTCGGAGCGGTTGCGGTCGGCCGGAACATAGCCCTTGCCGGTATCCACGGTGAACTCCATCCGGATTTCCGCGCCCTCATCGAGCGTGCAGATGACGTGGTCGGGATTGAGTATCTCGACGTCGCCAACCGTCTGGATGTCGCCGGCCATCACGGTGCCCGGACCCTGCTTACGCACGACCATGCGCTTGGGACCATCGCCTTCCATCTTGATGGCGATTTCCTTGATGTTGAGGACGATATCGGTCACGTCCTCGCGAACGCCTGCGATCGACGAGAACTCATGCAGCACGCCGTCGATCTGCACCGCCGTTACGGCAGCGCCGCGCAGCGACGACAGGAGGACGCGACGCAGCGCGTTTCCAAGCGTCAGGCCGAAGCCGCGTTCCAGCGGCTCGGCGACGAGCGTCGTCAGGGTCTTCCCCTTCGACTGAAAATCGATCTTGTTCGGCTTGATCAGCTCTTGCCAGTTTTTCTGGATCATTCTTTCTTCCTTCCGATTCCCTGCCACTATCCAATCGTGGCCGGCGATCTGGAAAACCGCAGAGGAGCGCCGAAGCGCTCATGCAGTGGGTGAAAATCGCTCTCTATACGCGGCGCTTCTTGCGTGGCCGGCAGCCATTGTGCGGGATCGGCGTAACGTCGCGGATTGAGGTGATCGTGAAGCCCGCGGCCTGCAACGCGCGCAGCGCCGATTCACGGCCCGAGCCCGGACCGCAGACTTCGACCTCTAGCATGCGCATGCCGTGTTCCTGGGCCTTCTTGGCGCAATCCTCGGCAGCAACCTGAGCGGCGAACGGGGTCGACTTACGCGAGCCCTTGAAGCCCTGCGCACCCGCCGACGACCAGGCGATCGTGTTGCCTTGCGCGTCGGTGATTGTGATCATCGTATTGTTGAAAGTCGAATTGACGTGCGCGACGCCAGACGAAATGTTCTTACGTTCGCGGCGGCGAACGCGTGTGGCTTCCTTGGCCATGAAAGTCCTTCCGTTTGATCTCTACACCGCCGTAACGCCAGCGGCTCCACCTAGAGCACGATGATTTCCATTGGGTTCATCACAGTGCTCTAACTCTTTGTTTCTCGCATGATCTTTTCCGAAAACCGCTACGCACTTTTCGGGATCATGCTCTAGTGAATGGAGGTGACAGGGAAGAGTGAATGGTCCCTTCCCTCATTCACCATCCACCGATTACTTCTTCTTGCCGGCAATCGCCTTGGCCGGGCCCTTGCGGGTACGAGCATTGGTATGCGTGCGCTGACCGCGAACGGGCAGCGAGCGGCGATGACGCAGGCCGCGGTAGCAGCCAAGGTCCATCAGCCGCTTGATGTTCATCGAAACTTCGCGGCGCAGATCACCTTCGACGTGATAGTCGCGATCGATGGTTTCGCGGATCTGAAGGACTTCGGCGTCCGTCAACTGGTTGACCCGACGCTCGGCCGGAATGCCGACCTTCTCCACGATCTCCGAAGCGAACTTCGCCCCGATGCCGTGAATGTATTGCAGCGCGATGATAACGCGCTTGTTTGTAGGAATGTTGACGCCAGCTATACGGGCCATCTTCTTCTCCATGTAGGCCGGCAAGCCGGCGATTGTGTTTGCCCGCGTCCGGTGGAGGCCGGCCCTTGCGGGTTTCCCTTTTCAATACAAGCTCTGTTGCCCTTGCGGACGACAAGCCTCATGCCTGATTGGGAGACGGGCCGCTATAATCCAGCAGACCGGAGTAGTCAACCGGGCCTAGCTGTTTTTTCGCGCGATCTGGCCAAGTACCGCCTCAATCTCGCGCGTGACCGAATCCATGTCGGCCATGCCGTCGACGCTGCGGAGCTTTCGCTTGGCGTAGTAATAGCCCGTCAGCGGCGCGGTCTTCTTGTAATATTCGCGCAGCCGCTCATCGAACACTTGCGGATTGTCATCCTTGCGAACCGGCTGCCCGGCAGCCTCGGCCTCCTTGGCGCGCTTGAGGATGCGGCCGACCAATGCCTTGTCATCCACGACAAGTTCAATCGCTGCATCGAGTGCGAGCCCGCGCGCCTCCAGCATGGCCTCAACCGCATCGGCTTGAGCGAGCGTGCGTGGATAACCGTCGAGAATAAACCCCTTGGCGCAGTCCGGCTGCTCGATGCGCTCGGCGACGATTGCGTTGACGATCGCGTCCGAGACAAGCTCGCCGGCGTCCATCACCGCCTTGGCGCGCATGCCAATTTCGGTGCCGTTCTTGACTGCTGCTCGCAACATGTCGCCGGTAGATAGTTGCGGTATGCCGTGCTTTTCGACCAGCCGCTGTGCTTGCGTCCCCTTGCCCGCCCCTGGCGGCCCAAGCAAAATCAGCTTCATCGTCCCCTCTTGCCCCCACGGAGCTTCGACTTCTTGATCAGCCCCTCATATTGGTGGGCAATCAGGTGGCCCTGGATTTGCGCGACCGTATCGAGCGTGACACTCACCACGATCAGCAGCGACGTACCGCCGAGATAGAACGGGACGCCCGTCGCCGATATCAGAAACTCCGGCAACAAACAAACGAGCACGAGATAGATGGCGCCGATAACGGTGATACGGGTGAGCACGTAGTCGATATATTCGGCGGTCCGCTCGCCAGGCCGATACCCCGGAATGAAGCCGGAGTGCTTCTTGAGCTGGTCAGCCGTGTCCTTCGGATTGAAGACGATTGCCGTGTAGAAGAAGGCGAAGAAGACAATCATGGAGGCATACAAGGCCATGTAGAGCGGCTGCCCATGCCCAAGCGCGGCCAGCACAACGCCTGCCCAACCCGGCAACGTAGTCGTGTCGGAGAAGCCGGCCAGCGTTGCCGGCAGAAGCAGCAGCGATGACGCGAAGATCGGTGGGATGACACCCGACGTATTGAGCTTCAGGGGCAGATGAGAGGTATCGCCCTGGAACATACGATTGCCGACCTGGCGCTTCGGATATTGGATAAGCAGCCGTCGCTGGGCGCGCTCGAAGAAAACGATGACGGCGATTACGACAATCGCGAGCACGATGATCGCCAGGATAAGTCCAGTGGAGAGCGCGCCAGTGCGCCCAAGCTCCAGAGTACCGCTGATCGCGTGCGGCAGACCGGCAACAATACCCGAGAAGATAATCAGCGAAATTCCGTTGCCGATGCCGCGCGCGGTGATCTGCTCGCCGAGCCACATCAGGAACATTGTGCCGCCGACGAGCGTGATGACCGCCGAAATGCGGAAGAACCAGCCCGGATCGGTCACGATACCGGCGCCACCCTCAAGGCCGACGGAAATGCCGTAGGCCTGCACCATTGCCAGAAGCACCGTGCCGTAACGGGTATACTGATTGATGACCTTCCGGCCCTGCTCCCCTTCCTTCTTCAGCGCTTCCAGCGTCGGAATAACCGACGTCATGAGCTGCATGATGATGGAAGCCGAGATGTATGGCATGATGCCCAGCGCGAAGATGGCCATGCGCTGCACGGCCCCGCCCGAGAACATGTTGAACATGCCGAGGACGCCGCCGCTCTGTTGCTGGAAAGCCTGGGCGAAAGCGTCCGGGTTTATTCCCGGCAGGGGGATATACGTGCCGAGCCGGTAGACAAGCAGAGCGCCGAGCGTGAACCAGATACGCTTCTTGAGGTCCTCCGCCTTGGCGAAAGCCGCAAAGTTAAGATTTGAAGCTAGCTGCTCCGCTGCCGATGCCATGAAAATTTCTCCGCTTCGTCACGCATGACCGCCATGTGGCGGTGCGTGTCGCCGAAGCCACGAAATAGGCTCCGGCAGGCAAAGATGCAAGCGGCAGCTCTCAGCGATATCCCGAAAAAGCCACATGACATTTCGGGCAAAAATCATGCCGTAACCTCTTGAACTCCGCACATGGTTTCCTAGTCTGGCACTAACCAGATCAAGATACGCGCGAAAGCCGCCGCTTGATCGAGGCCCTTATTCGGCTACTGCCTGTTCCGGCAGCTTCACCGATCCCCCGGCCTTCTCGACCTTTTCGATCGCGGCTTTCGAAGCGCCTGCGATCTCGAATGCGAGCTTCGTCTTTAGGTCACCATCGGCCAGCAAGCGAACGCCATCCTTGGCACGACGAATCACGCCGGCCTTGAGAAGCGCTTCCGCCGTGACAGTCGCCTTGGCGTCGAGCTTCTTAGCGTCAACGGCTGCCTGGATGCGCGCCAGCGAAACGATGTTGAAGTCCTTGGCGAAGATGTTCTTGAAACCGCGCTTCGGCAAACGCCGGTACAGCGGCATCTGGCCGCCCTCGAAGCCGTTGATCGCCACACCGGAACGGGCCTTCTGGCCTTTCACGCCGCGGCCTGCTGTCTTGCCCGAGCCAGATCCGATGCCGCGCCCAAGACGTTTCCTGGAGTGCGTCGCGCCTTCGTTGTCGCGCAGATCATTGAGTTTCATGGTTCTTCTCCTGCGCTCGGGCCTACGCTTCGTCGACGACGCGGACGAGATGCTTCACCGAAGCAATCATGCCGCGAACCGACGCGCTGTCCTCAAGGGTGCTGCGGCGATGCAGCTTGTTCAGGCCGAGTCCGACCAGCGTCGCACGCTGCTCCTTCGGCCGGCGGATCGGGCTGCCGATCTGCTCGACGGTAATCGTCTTGGTTGCCTTCTTGGCCATGGTCGTAATCCTTGAGTCGGACGCTGCGGCTTATTCGTCCACGGCGACCGCCGCGCCGCGGCGTGCCTGGAGCGTCGAGTACTTGATGCCGCGCTGGGCGGCCACATCCTTCGGATGCAGCTGGCTCTTCAACGCGTCGAAGGTCGCCCGAACCATGTTGTACGGGTTCGACGAGCCCATAGACTTGGCGACCACGTCGTGCATGCCAAGCGTTTCGAAAACGGCGCGCATCGGACCACCCGCAATGATGCCGGTACCCGGCTTAGCAGCGCGCAGCAGCACGCGGCCGGCACCCCAGCGCCCTTCGACGTCATGGTGGAGGGTACGGCCAGAGCGCAGCGGAACGAAGATCATTTCGCGCTTTGCCGATTCGGTTGCCTTGCGGATCGCCTCAGGCACTTCGCGCGCCTTGCCATGCCCGAAACCAACGCGGCCCTTCTGGTCGCCGACGACAACAAGCGCCGCAAAACCGAAGCGCCGGCCGCCCTTGACGACCTTGGCGACACGGTTGATGTGGACGAGCTTGTCGACGAATTCGCTGTCGCGCTCTTCACGGTCGCGGCCGCGCTCGCGGCCACCGTCCCTACGTTCTTGTGCCATTATCCTATCCTTGTTCTTTTCCGGAAGCACGGTTGATGAAAAGTCTGGCGACCTGTGGTCGTTGACCGGTTTATTAGAAGCTCAGACCGCCTTCGCGAGCTGCTTCGGCGAGAGCCTTGACGCGACCGTGATAAATGTACGGCCCGCGGTCGAAGACGACCTCGCTGACGCCTGCCTTCGAGGCACGCTCGGCGAGCAGCTTGCCAACCGCGGCAGCGGCCGCGGAATCCGCGCCGGTCTTCAGCGAGCCCTTGAGATCCTTCTCGAGCGTCGAGGCGGCAGCAACGGTGTGGCCCTTCGCATCGTCGATGATCTGTGCGTAGATGTTCTTCGACGAACGGTAGACCGAAAGGCGGGGACGCTCGCCCGAAACCTTCTTGAGCTGCCGGCGTACACGCGCGGCGCGGCGCTGGGTGGATTCCTTGGAAGCCATGGCTTTGTTTCCTTGCCGATACCGGCCTTACTTCTTCTTGCCTTCTTTGCGGACGATCTTTTCGCCCGCGTACCGGACGCCCTTGCCCTTGTAAGGCTCGGGACCGCGGTACTTGCGGATTTCCGCGGCGACCTGGCCGACCTGCTGCTTGTCGATGCCCGCAACCGTAATCTCGGTTGGCTTCGACACGGTGATCGTAATACCCTCCGGGGTTTCGTAGATCACGTCATGGCTGAAGCCGAGCGCAAGCTGAAGGTTTTTGCCCTGCATGGCCGCACGGTAACCGACGCCGGTAATCTCGAGCTTCTTCTCGAAGCCGTCCTTTACGCCGTGCAGAATGTTGACGATCTGGGTGCGCGACATGCCCCACTTGGAGCGCGCCACTTTCGTCTGGTCCTTCGGCGCGACAGCGATCTCACCATCCTCGAGCTTGACCAGAACTTCGTCGTTGACCACGAACTTCAGTTCGCCCTTCGGGCCCTTGGCCGTCACGGTCTGTCCGGCGACTGTCGCCGTAACGCCCTGGGGCAACTGGACGGGTTTTTTGCCAATACGAGACATTGTTTTGTCCTCGTTCCTATTCTTTTTCAGACGGCCAGATCAGAATATCTGGCAGAGAATTTCTCCGCCGACGTTCTGTTCGCGCGCTTCATGGTCCGCCATCACGCCCTTCGGCGTGGAAAGGATCGAGATGCCGAGGCCGTTGGCGACCTGCGGGATCGACTTGACCGAAACATAGACGCGGCGGCCCGGTTTCGAAACGCGGGCGATCTCACGGATCACCGGCTGGCCTTCGTAGTACTTCAGTTCGATCTCGATTTCGGACTTGCCGTTGTCAAAATCGACCTGGCTGTAATCCCGGATATAGCCTTCCGACTTCAGCACCTCGAGCACGCGGGCACGCAAGCGCGAAGCAGGAGTCGAAACCTTTGGCTTCTTGCGGCCGTAGGCGTTGCGGATGCGGGTCAGCATATCGCCGAGAGGATCATTCATGGACATTTGTCGCCCTCCTTACCAGCTCGACTTCACAAGACCCGGGACCAGGCCATTATTGCCCAGGTCACGAAGAGCCACGCGCGACATCTTCAGCTTGCGATAATAAGCGCGCGGACGGCCGGTCACTTCGCAGCGGTTGCGAATGCGCGTCTTGGCCGAATTGCGCGGCAGGGCTGCAAGCTTGAGCTGCGCTCGGAAACGCTCCTCGATCGGGAGCTTCTGGTTCATGATGGCGTCCTTGAGGGCCTTACGCTTGGCAGCGTAACGGTCCGCAAGCTTACGGCGCCGGTTGTTCTTTTCGACTGAGCTGGTCTTTGCCATTTCAGATTTTTCCTTTTCTCGCTGCCGTTACTGCCGGAAGGGGAAGTTGAAGGCCTTGAGCAGAGCCCGAGCCTCATCATCCGTCTTGGCAGTCGTACAAACGACGATGTCCATTCCCCAGATCTGGTCGACTTTGTCGTAGTTGATCTCGGGGAACACGATGTGTTCCTTGATGCCCATGGCGTAGTTGCCACGGCCGTCAAAGCTTTTCGGGTTCAGGCCGCGAAAGTCGCGGACGCGCGGCAGCGCGATCGTGACAAGGCGGTCTAGAAACTCATACATACGCTCCTTGCGAAGCGTCACCTTGGTGCCGATCGGCATCTGCTCGCGCACCTTGAAGCCGGCGATAGAGTTGCGGGCGCGGGTGATCACCGGCTTCTGGCCGGCGATCATCGCAAGGTCCTCGGCGGCGACGGACGGCTTCTTGGAGTCCGCCGTGGCTTCGCCAACACCCATATTGATGACGATCTTGTCGAGGCGCGGAACCTGCATCTCGTTCTCATACTTGAACTGCTCGAGCAGAGCCTTCCGGATCTGCTCGTTGTACTGCTTCTTCAAGCGCGGCTGGATTAGTGCCTTAGCCATTGATGACTTCTCCCGAGCGCTTAGCGACGCGCACTTTCTTGCCGTCCTTCACCTGGAAGCCGACACGGGTCGGCTTCCCGTCCTTGGGGTCGGCCAGCGCGATATTCGACAGGTGGATCGGCGCTTCCTTCGTGATGATCCCGCCCTCTTGGGCCTGGGTCTGCTTCTGATGGCGGCGGATCATGTTCACGCCACGAACGACAGCCTTGTCGTCCTTCGGCATGACGCGCACGACTTCACCGGTACGGCCCTTGTCCCTGCCAGCCAGAACGACGACTTTGTCGCCTTTACGGATCTTTTGCATTTTCCGGCTCCTTACAGCACTTCTGGCGCGAGCGAGATGATCTTCATATGGTTCTTGGCGCGGAGTTCGCGCGGAACCGGTCCGAAGATACGCGTGCCGATCGGCTCTTTCTTGTTATCGACGAGAACAGCCGCGTTCTTGTCGAAGCGGATCACGCTGCCGTCCGGGCGGCGAATGTCCTTGGCCGTGCGAACCACGACCGCCTTCATTACGTCGCCCTTCTTGACGCGGCCGCGCGGAATGGCTTCCTTGATCGACACCACTATGATGTCGCCGACGGAAGCGTATTTCCGCTTCGAGCCGCCCAGCACCTTGATGCACATGACACGACGGGCACCGGAATTATCCGCGACGTCGAGGTTTGTTTGCATCTGAATCATGACTGGCCTTCTTCTTTTCTATTTGGGATGGGCTCATCGCCCTCCCCGGCTGATCCAAATTCGTTACTGCGCCTGCGCTTCGGTCACGACAATCCAGCGCTTATCCTTGGAGATCGGCTTCAACTCCTGGATGAACACAGTATCGCCCACCTTGCAGGCATTGTTTTCGTCGTGCGCCTTGTACTTCTTCGTCATGCGCACGGTCTTCTTCATCACGGGATGCGTGAAGCGCCGCTCGACCTTGACGACAACCGTCTTCTCGTTCTTGTCGCTGACGACGGTGCCCTGCAGGATGCGCTTTGGCATATTCGTGTCCTTACTTCTTGCCGGCCGACTTTTCGGCGGAAATCGTCTTGATGCGTGCGATGTCCCTGCGGACCTCTTTCACGCGTGCGGTCTTCTCAAGCTGGCCAGTCGCCTTCTGAAAGCGCAGATTGAACTGCTCCTTCTTCAGAGAAGCCAGTTCGTCGTCCAGCTGGTCGGGGGTCTTTGCCCGTACGTCAGAGGCTTTCATCTCTCGACCTTCCTTATTCTGCAATGCGCTGGATGAAGCGCGTCTTGACCGAGAGCTTGGCGGCGCCGAGACGCAACGCTTCACGTGCGGTTTCCTCATCAACGCCATCGATCTCAAACATAACCCGGCCAGGTTTCACCCGGCAGGCCCAATAATCGACCGCGCCCTTGCCTTTACCCATGCGGACTTCGGTCGGCTTCGACGTCACCGGAACGTCCGGGAACACGCGAATCCAGACACGGCCCTGGCGCTTCATCTCGCGGGTAATCGCGCGGCGGGCCGCCTCGATCTCGCGAGCAGTGACACGGTTAGGCTCCATCGCCTTCAGCCCGAAGCCACCGAAGTCCAGGTTGGTTCCGCCCTTGGCGGTGCCATGGATGCGGCCCTTGAACTGCTTGCGGAACTTTGTGCGCTTTGGCTGCAGCATCGTTCTTTACTCCAAATCCTCAATGCGCTCAGGCGTTCTCGCGACGACGGCTGCGCTCGCTGCGCTCACCGGCATGCGAATGATCGCCTTCCGTCGCGCGGCGCTCCGAGGCCATCGGGTCGTGTTCGAGAATCTCGCCCTTGAACACCCAGACCTTGACGCCGCAGATACCATAAGCGGTCTTCGCTTCGGCCGTACCGTAGTCAACATCGGCGCGCAGCGTGTGCAGCGGCACACGGCCTTCGCGGTACCATTCCATACGGGCGATTTCGGCGCCGCCAAGACGGCCCGAGCAGTTGATGCGGATGCCTTCGGCGCCAAGACGCATCGCCGATTGAACGGCGCGCTTCATTGCACGGCGGAAAGCCACGCGGCGCTCAAGCTGCTGCGCGATGGACTGCGCGACGAGCGTGGCATCGATTTCGGGCTTGCGCACCTCAACGATATTCAGGTGCGTCTCGGACTTCGTCATCTCGGTCAGCTTCTTGCGCAGCTTCTCGATGTCGGCGCCCTTCTTGCCGATGATCAGACCCGGACGAGCAGCATGGATCGTGACACGGCACTTCTTGTGCGGACGCTCGATGACAATCTTCGATACCGCGGCCTGCTTGAGCTCGCCATGCAGGTATTTGCGGATCTTAATGTCCTCATGCAGCAGATTGCCGTACTCGCCGGTGTTGGCGTACCAGCGCGAATCCCAGGTACGGTTGATGCCGAGACGGAGACCGATCGGATTGACTTTCTGGCCCATTATGCGGCCTCCCCTTTCTCTTCGACCTCGCGAACGACAATCGTCAAATTCGCAAAGGGCTTCTCGATCCGGCTCGCTCTGCCGCGACCACGTGCGTGGAACCGCTTCATGACGATCGACTTACCGACAAAGGCTTCGGCGACGACGAGAGCGTCGACGTCGAGGTCGTGATTGTTTTCCGCATTGGCGATCGCCAATTCCGAAGTCTTGCGGACCGTGCCCGCAATACGCTTGCGGGAGAATTCCAGGTCGGCGAGCGCAGTCGCCACCTTCTTGCCGCGGATGAGCGCGGCAACAAGGTTAAGCTTCTGCGGGCTGACGCGGATCGTACGGAGGACCGCACGTGCTTCGTTGTCAGCAAGCCTGCGCGGAGCTTTGGCCTTGCCCATCGTTACTTCCTCTTTGCCTTCTTGTCCGCGCCGTGGCCGTAATAGGTCCGGGTCGGAGCGAATTCACCGAACTTGTGGCCGACCATGTCCTCGTTCACGGAGACCGGGATATGCTTCTGGCCGTTGTACACACCGAAGGTGAGGCCGACGAACTGCGGCAGGATGGTAGAGCGGCGGCTCCACATCTTGATCACCTCGTTACGCCCACCTTCACGAACCTTGTCTGCCTTCTTGAGCAGGAAGCCGTCGATGAACGGGCCTTTCCAAACTGAACGGGTCACGTCTGACTACCTCTCTTAGCTCTTGCGCTGATGGCGCGAGCGCAGGATGAACTTGTCGGTCGCCTTGTTCGACCGGGTCTTCTTTCCCTTCGTCGGCTTGCCCCACGGGGTCACCGGGTGGCGGCCACCGGAAGTGCGGCCTTCACCACCACCGTGTGGATGGTCGACCGGGTTCATGGCGACGCCGCGGTTGTGCGGGCGCTTGCCAAGCCACACCTTGCGGCCGGCCTTGCCGAGATTGATGTTGCCGTGATCCGGATTGGACACAGCGCCAACCGTGGCGATGCATGCGCCGTTGACGACACGCTGTTCGCCGGAGTTGAGGCGCAGGATCGCCACGCCCTGGTCGCGACCGACGAGTTGTGCATAGGAGCCGGCCGAACGGGCGATCTGACCACCCTTGCCGGGCTTAAGCTCGACATTGTGGATAATCGTGCCAACAGGCATCGCTGACAGGGGCATAGCGTTGCCCGGCTTTACGTCAACCAACTCGCCGGCGATCACCTTGTCGCCGGGCGCAAGACGCTGCGGCGCTAGAATATAGTTCAGTTCGCCGTCATCATATTTGATCAGCGCGATGAAGGCGGTCCGGTTCGGATCGTACTCAATCCGCTCTACCGTCGCCGACACGTCGAACTTGCGGCGTTTGAAATCGATGATGCGGTACGAACGCTTGTGACCGCCGCCGATAAACCGAGCTGTGATACGGCCATAGTTGTTGCGCCCGCCGGACTTAGTCAGACCTTCGGTCAAACCCTTGACCGGCTTGCCCTTGTAGAGAGCCGAGCGGTCGACAAGCACGAGTTGGCGCGTGCTGGGCGTGACCGGGTTGAATTTCTTGAGTGCCATTGTGCTTTCCTCGCGCCCTATCTCAGAGGCCCGTCGCGACGTCGATCGACTGGCCGTCGGCCAGTGTCACAACCGCTTTTTTCACATCGCTCTGCCGACCCACGGTGCCGCGGAAACGTTTCACTTTGCCTTTGCGGACAAGGGTGTTCACCGCCGTCACCTTCACGCCGAACAGCGCTTCGATAGCAGCCTTGATTTCCGGCTTCGTCGCCTTTTTGGCGACATTGAAGACAACCTGGTTCCGCTCGGAAGCCATGGTTGACTTTTCCGTGATGGCCGGGCTGACGATCACGTCATAGTGGCGCAGGTCCGTCATTTAAAGCGCTCCTCGAGAGCCTCGACGGCTGCCTTCGAGAGGACCAGCGTGCCGCGGCGCAGAATGTCGTAAACGTTGATGCCCTGGATCGGCAGCACGTCGATGTTCGGGATGTTCGACGCGGCGCGCTTGAAGTTCTGGTCAAGCTCGGCGCCGCCGATCATCAATGCGTTGGTCAGCCCGAGCTTCGCGAAATTCGCGATCAGGGCCTTCGTCTTGGCCTCGGTCAGCGCCAGATCGTCGATGACGATCAGCCTCGACGCCTTGGCCTTGGCGGACAGCGCATGCTTCAACCCCAGCGCGCGGACCTTCTTCGGAAGATCGTGCTCATGGCTTCGGACGACCGGACCGTGCGCCTTGCCACCGCCGCGGAACTGCGGAGCGCGGGCCGAATGGTGACGGGCGCGGCCCGTACCCTTCTGCTTGTACATCTTGGCGCCGGTACGTGCGATCTCCGCGCGGCCCTTGGCCTTGTGCGTGCCCTGCTGCTTCTTGGCGAGCTGCCAGCGCACGACACGCTGCAGGATGTCTTCGCGCGGGTCGAGGCCAAAGATCTCCTGCGAGACCTTCACCTTGCCGGCATCCTCGCCAGCGAGGGTGGTAATCTTGAGGTCCATCATTCTGCCCCTTGGTTGGCCGGAGCGGCTTCATTCTTCTGCGAAGCGCGGACTGCCGCCGGCTTCGGAGCGTTTTCCGGCAGCGCTGCCTTGACGGCATCGCGCACCAGGATCCACGCGCCCTTCGAACCGGGGACCGCGCCGCGGATCAGGATTAGGCCGCGATCAGCGTCCGTCGAAACCACTTCGACATTCTGCGTCGTGACGCGGGTGTCGCCCATGTGGCCGGCCATCTTCTTGCCCTTGAACACCTTGCCGGGGTCCTGGCGCTGACCGGTTGAGCCATGCGTACGGTGGGACACCGAGTTACCGTGGGTCGCGCGGCCGCCGCTGAAATTGTGGCGCTTCATGACACCCTGGAAGCCCTTACCGACCGAAGTGCCAGTGACATCCACCTTCTGGCCGGCAACGAAATGCTCGACCGTGATCTCGGCGCCGACATCAAGCATGTTGTCGGGCGAAACACGGAATTCTGCGACCTTCGCCTTTGGCTCGACAGAGGCGGCGGCGAAATGGCCGCGCATCGCCTTCGGCGTGTTCTTAACCTTGGCAAGCCCAACGCCAAGCTGAACGGCCGTGTAGCCATTCTTTTCCTGGGTCCGCTGAGCCACGACCTGGCAGCTCTCCATCCGGAGAACGGTGACCGGGACATGTTCGCCGGCGTCGTTATAGACGCGGGTCATCCCGACTTTCTGTGCGATTACACCTGAACGCATCGGTTCAATTTCCTTTAGAGTTCCCTGTCGGGGCTCGCGCCCCTCCACGCCTCTTGTTCCAAGCCTTAGAGCTTGATCTCGACATCGACACCTGCGGCCAGATCGAGCTTCATCAAAGCGTCGACCGTCTGCGGGGTCGGGTCCACGATATCAAGCAGCCGCTTGTGCGTACGCATTTCGAACTGCTCGCGGCTCTTCTTGTCGATGTGCGGCGAGCGGTTAACTGTGAATTTTTCGATCCGCGTCGGCAGCGGGATCGGGCCGCGAACGTTGGCCCCGGTGCGCTTTGCGGTCGACACGATCTCACGTGTCGAGGCATCGAGCACACGATGGTCAAACGCTTTCAGGCGGATGCGGATGTTCTGGCCGTTCATGCGTCACTTCCTTGTTCTGGCGCGGCGCGGGCTTTTTCCGCGCCCGCGACAGATCCGTTAATTCGTTTTACTCGACGATGCTGGCGACGATGCCGGCGCCGACCGTGCGGCCGCCTTCGCGGATGGCGAAGCGCAGCTTCTCTTCCATGGCGATCGGCACGATCAGCTCGACATCGACCGTCACATTGTCGCCCGGCATCACCATCTCGGTGCCTTCCGGCAGCTGCACGATGCCGGTCACGTCGGTGGTGCGGAAGTAGAACTGCGGCCGGTAGTTGGTGAAGAACGGCGTGTGGCGGCCGCCCTCCTCCTTGGTCAGGATGTAGGCCTCGGCCTTGAACTTCTTGTGCGGCTTCACCGTGCCCGGCTTGGCCAGAACCTGGCCGCGCTCGACGCCTTCACGGTCGACGCCGCGCAGCAGCGCGCCGATGTTGTCGCCCGCCTGGCCCTGGTCGAGCAACTTGCGGAACATCTCGACGCCCGTGCAGGTCGTCTTCGAGGTCGGCCGGATGCCGACGATCTCCAGTTCCTCGCCGACCTTGACCACGCCGCGCTCGACGCGGCCCGTCACCACCGTGCCGCGGCCCGAAATCGAGAACACGTCCTCGATCGGCATCAGGAACGGCTTGTCGATCGGACGCTCCGGCGTCGGAATGTAGGCGTCGACCGCCGCCATCAGTTCGCGGATCGCGTCCTCGCCGATCTTCTTGTCCTTGTCTTCAAGCGCGGCCACCGCCGAACCCTTGATCATCGGAATGTCGTCGCCCGGATATTCGTATTTCGACAACAGCTCGC
Organism: uncultured Alphaproteobacteria bacterium; assembly: GCA_963735385.1. Taxonomy (GTDB): domain Bacteria; phylum Pseudomonadota; class Alphaproteobacteria; order Rhizobiales; family Rhizobiaceae; genus CAVTKY01. The sequence continues at coordinate 112,403 of CAVTKY010000031.1, forward strand.
GCACCTCGAGCTCGACCAGCTCCAGAAGCTCGGCATCGTCGACCAGGTCGACCTTGTTCAGGAACACCACCAGCGCCGGAACGCCGACCTGACGGGCCAGCAAAATGTGCTCGCGCGTCTGCGGCATCGGGCCGTCGGCCGCCGAAACCACCAGGATCGCGCCGTCCATCTGCGCCGCGCCGGTGATCATGTTCTTGACATAGTCGGCATGGCCCGGGCAGTCGACATGCGCATAGTGCCGCGCCACCGTCTCATACTCCACATGCGCCGTCGAGATCGTGATGCCGCGCGCCTTCTCCTCAGGCGCCGCGTCGATCTGGTCATACGCCTTGTATTCGCCAAAATACTTCGTGATCGCCGCCGTCAGCGACGTCTTGCCATGGTCAACGTGACCAATCGTGCCAATGTTCACATGAGGCTTCGTACGCTCGAATTTACCTTTTGCCATGTGAGGTCTCCATTCCTGCTGCCCGTTGGGGCGTTGAATTAAGTTACCAGCGCAATCCCTTGGGATTACGCGTATTTCTTCTGAACTTCCTGAGCGACTGCGGTCGGAACCGGCTCGTAGTGGTCGAACTGCATCGTGTACTGGGCGCGGCCCTGCGACATCGAGCGCAGATTGTCGACATACTTGAACATGTTGGCGAGTGGCACCATGGCGTTGACGACAGTGGCAACGCCGCGCGCTTCAGTGCCCTGGATCTGACCCCGACGGGAGTTCAGGTCGCCGATGACGTCGCCGACATAATCCTCCGGCGTCACCACTTCCACCTTCATGATTGGCTCAAGCAGCTGAACGCCAAGCTTGGAAGCCGCCTCGCGGAAGCAGGCCCGGCCGGCAATTTCGAAAGCCAGAGCCGACGAGTCCACATCGTGATAGGCGCCATCGATAAGCGTTGCCTTAACGCCGATCATCGGGAAGCCTGCGAACGGACCGGACGACAGCACGCTCTCGATGCCCTTTTCGACGCCCGGCACGTATTCCTTGGGGACAGAACCGCCGACGATCTTGGACTCGAAGACGAATTCCTCGCCTTCCGGGTTCGGCTCGAACTGGATCTTGACGCGCGCGAACTGACCCGAGCCGCCGGACTGCTTCTTATGAGTGTAGTCTTCGCTGTGCTGGCGGGTGATCGTCTCGCGATAGGCAACCTGCGGCGCACCGACATTCGCCTCGACCTTGAACTCGCGACGCATACGGTCGACGATGATGTCGAGGTGAAGTTCGCCCATGCCAGCGATGATCGTCTGGCCGGACTCTTCGTCGGACTTGACGCGGAACGACGGGTCTTCGGCGGCAAGACGATTGAGCGCGAGGCCCATCTTCTCCTGGTCGCCCTTGGTCTTCGGCTCGATCGCGATCTGGATGACCGGCTCGGGGAATTCCATGCGTTCCAGGATGACCGGCTTCAGGGGATCGCAAAGCGTATCGCCGGTCGTCGTCTCCTTGAGGCCGGCAAGCGCTACGATATCGCCAGCGAAGGCCTCTTCGATGTCAGCGCGCGAATTCGCATGCATCTGCAGCATGCGGCCGATGCGCTCGCGCTTGCCCTTCACGGTGTTCTCGAGCGATACGCCCTTGGCCACCTTGCCGGAATAGATGCGGCAGAACGTTAACGAACCGACGAACGGGTCGTTCATGATCTTGAAAGCGAGCATCGACAGCGGCTCGTTGTCGTCCGCATTGCGAACAATCTCAGCCTCGGTCTTGGCGTCGACGCCTTTGATGGCCGGGACGTCGATCGGCGACGGCAGATATTCCACAACAGCGTCAAGCAGAGGCTGCACGCCCTTGTTCTTGAAGGCCGAACCGCAGAACATCGGGAAGAACTTCACCGCGATCGTGCCCTTGCGGATCAGCGCGCGCAGCTCTTCGTTCGACGGCATGTTGCCTTCGAGGTAATTTTCGAGCGCGGTTTCGTCCATTTCGACCGCCGCTTCGATCATCTTCTCGCGGTATTCCTCGGCTTTCGCCTTGAGGTCGGACGGGATCTCGACAACGTCCCAGGCAGCGCCCAGCGTCTCGTCGCGCCAAACGAGCGCGTTCATCTCAACGAGATCGACAACGCCCTTGAATTCGTTCTCAGCGCCGATCGGCAGCTGCATGACAACAGCCTGCGCGCCGAGGCGGGTCTTCACCATCTCTTCCGAGCGGTAGAAGTCGGCGCCGATCTTGTCCATCTTGTTACAGAAGATCATCCGCGGAACGCGATACTTGTCGGCCTGACGCCAGACCGTCTCCGTCTGCGGCTCGACGCCAGCATTCGCGTCGAGCAGGGCGATTGCGCCGTCGAGCACGCGGAGCGAACGCTCGACTTCGATGGTGAAGTCGACGTGGCCAGGCGTATCAATGATGTTGAAGCGGCGCATCTTGCCGTCACGGCCCTTCCAGAAGGTCGTGGTCGCGGCCGAGGTGATGGTGATGCCGCGTTCCTGCTCCTGCTCCATCCAGTCCATGGTCGCAGCGCCGTCATGGACTTCGCCGATCTTGTGCGACTTGCCCGTGTAATACAGGACGCGCTCGGTCGTCGTGGTCTTGCCGGCGTCGATATGCGCCATGATACCGAAATTGCGGTAATCTTCGATTTTGTATTCGCGGGCCATGGGAAATGCCTTTCGCTCTTTGCGTCCGCGCTGTTACCAGCGGTAGTGCGCGAACGCGCGGTTGGCTTCCGCCATCTTGTGGGTGTCTTCACGCTTTTTCACGGCCGTGCCGCGGTTGTTGGCCGCATCCATCAGCTCGCCGGAAAGGCGGTCGACCATCGTCGTTTCATTGCGGTTGCGGGCAGCCGTGATCAGCCAGCGGATTGCCAGCGCCTGACGGCGCTCGGGACGCACATCGACCGGAACCTGATAGGTGGCGCCACCGACGCGACGTGAACGCACTTCCACATGCGGCGCGACATTGTCGAGCGCCTGATGGAAGACCGCTACCGGCTCCTGCTTGGTCTTGGCCTGCACCTGGTCAAGCGCGCCGTAGACGATCGTTTCGGCGATCGACTTCTTGCCGTCATACATGACGGCATTCATGAACTTGGTGACCACCAGATCGCCGAACTTCGGATCCGGGTTGATTTCGCGCTTTTCTGCACTGTGACGTCGGGACATGGTTCTCGTCTCTCAACTTCGAGGCCCGGCGCAGAACAAAAAAGCGCCGAAGCCGGAAACCCTTACTTCGGACGCTTGGCGCCGTACTTCGAACGGCGCTGCTTGCGGTTTTTCACACCCTGCGTGTCGAGCACGCCACGGATAATATGGTAGCGGACACCCGGAAGGTCCTTCACGCGGCCGCCGCGGATCATCACAACCGAGTGCTCCTGAAGGTTATGACCTTCACCCGGGATGTAGCCGATCACTTCGAAGCCATTGGTCAGGCGAATTTTCGCGACCTTGCGGAGCGCGGAGTTCGGCTTCTTCGGCGTCGTCGTATAGACGCGTGTGCAAACGCCCCGCTTCTGCGGGTTGGCCTGCATGGCCGGAACCTTGTTGCGCTTCACCGGCGCTACGCGCGGCTTGCGGATCAGCTGGTTTACGGTAGGCATTAAACCTTCCTCTTGTCTCTCAATCTCGTGTCTCAAGCCCTTTTCGGGGCCGTCTCGGGCTTATTTCCATGCACAAATTCGGGCCAGGAACCGCGCTTCGCGGTCTGCCCGAACAAAAGCAGAGGAAGCGCCAAGCGCTTCGTGCATGCCGGAAATGTTCTTTCGCTCGTAAAACGAACCCTGTTTGAGGCAAACTCCAGAACGGGACGTTCCGGAAAGCACTGACTCACATCGGCTCAGACGAGGCGGGTAATACTCGGAACACCGAAAACCGTCAACCCTGCATGGGCAACAAAGTCAACAAATCCACGGCGTGCCGCGCATGGCTGCCTTGCGCGTAATTTTATTGCGCGATCCTCCGGGCATCAAAACAGAATGTGACCCATTTTCACCTGTGCGTTCGGTTCCGACCATGGCAAAAGCTTGAGACGGAGGGCTGGCGCATCAGCGCTCGCACCAACCCTGAAGGACTAAAGCGGATGAACGACAACGAACTGCCCCCGGTAACCATCATCGTGGGCCGTGTCTGGAAGCGGAAGGGCGGCAAACCGCTCGGCGTGCACGTGATTCTCGTAGCACCGGACGAGGATTCGGCTGTTCGAGCAACGCTCGATTCGCTCTCCAAGGAAGGATACGCGGAAACTGAACTTGACCAGATCGGCGAAATGGAAGGCGAACCGGACGACGAACCGCATTTATCGGCCTACCAAGGTGCGCTGGAAGGAGAGGTTTCGATCATCACATTCGACGTGATGGACTAGTGGAACGAATTTGACATTCGCATCCCATTTGACATCACGCGTCCATTGCGATTGTCAAATTCAAAGTTCCACTAGAAGTCATATGTTTGATAGTGGTCCTTTGATTCTAACATTCGCCTGGATGGCCTGTATCAATGGGATGCGAATGTTAGAATCGGACCACTAGGATT
>CAVTKY010000032.1:0-166516 GCA_963735385.1 uncultured Alphaproteobacteria bacterium
GACCTTGTCATCGGTCCGCAGACCTATCACAGGCTGCCCGAGGCGCTGGGCAGGGTGCGGCGCGGCGAAAAGGTCGTCGAAACCGACTACGCGATCGAGGACAAGTTCGAGCATCTGCCGCAGCCGACGCGCAGCGAGATCGCTGGCCGCGGCGTGACCGCCTTCCTGACCGTGCAGGAAGGCTGCGACAAATTCTGCACATTCTGCGTGGTGCCCTATACGCGAGGCTCCGAGACGTCCCGTCCGGTGTCCCAGATCGTGAGCGAGGCGGAGAAGCTCGCTCAGGCCGGCGTGCGCGAGGTGACGCTGCTAGGACAGAACGTCAATGCCTGGCATGGCGAGGGTCCCGACGGGACGGAATGGGGCCTTGGCCGGCTTTTGTTTCGGCTCGCGGAAATCCCTGGCCTGGCGAGGCTCCGTTACACCACCAGCCATCCGCGCGACATGGACGACGAACTGATCGCCGCGCATCGCGATCTCAATGCGCTGATGCCTTATCTGCATCTTCCTGTGCAGGCTGGTTCCGACCGCATCTTGAAAGCGATGAACCGGCGGCATACGGCAGAAGATTACCTCCGTTTGATCGCCCGCATCCGCGAAGCGCGGGCCGACATTGCCATGTCCGGCGATTTCATCGTCGGCTTTCCGGGTGAAACGGAAGAGGATTTCGAAGCGACGCTCGCCATGGTCCGAGCTGTGCGCTACGCTCAGGCGTTCTCATTCAAATATTCGCCGCGGCCGGGAACGCCGGGAGCCGACATGACGGATCAGGTGCCGGAAGAGGTGAAGGACGAACGATTGCAGCGCCTGCAAGCGTTGCTTGCGGAACATCAGCGCGATTTCGCCGTTAGCCTTGTCGGCAAGTCCATCGATCTGCTGATTGAGAAGCCGGGCCGCCAGCCGGGTCAGCGGGTCGGGCGGTCGCCTTGGCTGCAGCCCGTTATTGTTGATGAAAAGGCCGGCGAAATCGGTGACATTATTCGTGTTCGAAATCACCGGGGCCGGTCCGGCCAGCCTTTTCGCCGAAGCGGCCTGATTGATCAGCGGCGGCAAGCCAAGGAGAGACGATTGAGCGCCACCACGGAACTGAAGAACGTGCCCTCCGGGGCATCCGACATGGCGCACATCGTTCTGACTTTCGACAACAACAGGCTCGCCAGTGCGCTCTACGGCCAGTTCGACGAGAACCTTGCGCGGCTGGAACAGAAACTTGGCGTCGATATTCGTTCACGCGGCAATCAGCTGACCATCAAGGGCAGCGCCGCGGCAGCAGAACAGGCGCGGCGGGCACTCGACCATCTCTACGCCATCCTGCAGAAGGGCGCCGATATCGGCCAGTCCGACGTGGATGGAGCCGTGCGCATGGCAGTCGCCGCCGACGACCAACTGACGCTGCCGACGCTCGAACGTAAGGGCAAGATGGCGGCGGCTCAGATCGCCACACGCAAGCGGACGATCTATGCGCGATCGCTCAACCAGGACGCCTATATGCGGGCGCTGGAGCGGTCCGAACTCGTCTTCGGCATCGGCCCTGCCGGAACGGGCAAGACCTATCTCGCCGTCGCTTACGCCGCGATGCTGCTGGAACGCGGCATGGTCGAGCGCATCGTGTTGTCGCGCCCGGCAGTGGAAGCCGGCGAACGGTTGGGCTTCCTGCCTGGCGACATGAAGGAGAAGGTCGATCCCTATCTTCGCCCGCTCTATGACGCGCTTTACGATATGATGCCCGCCGATAAAGTCGAGCGCGCGATCGCAGCCGAGGTTATCGAGATTGCGCCGCTAGCCTTCATGCGCGGGCGTACCTTGGCGCATGCGGCCGTTATCCTCGACGAAGCGCAGAACACGACGCCGATGCAGATGAAGATGTTCCTGACGCGGCTCGGCGAAAACTCGCGCATGATCGTCACCGGCGATCCGACGCAGATCGATCTTCCCCCCAACACGAAGTCGGGTCTGGTGGAAGCCCTTCGGATTCTGGAGGGCGTGCCGGGGATGGTCACCGTCCGCTTCAACGAGACGGATGTCGTGCGCCATCCGCTGGTGGCCGAGATCGTCCAGGCCTATGATCGCGACGGTAAAAAGGCGCGCGGAGCCGGGTGACTGACCGGACAGACGTGATGAACAACGCCCAGGGCCGAAGTCCGGCGGCACTCGAAGCCGCCGAAATCCAACTTGCGATCGATATTCTGATCGAGGCGGGCGACTGGCCTGGCGAGCAGGCGCTCGAGATTGTCGCGCGCCGCGCATTCGAAGCCGGCTTCGCTGCGGCAGGCATCACGCCGGGGCCGACCGAAGTAAGCCTTGTTTTTACGGATGACGCCCATATCCGTACGCTCAACGCAAATTGGCGCAAGAAGGACAAGGCGACCAATGTCCTGTCCTTCCCGGCTTTTCCGGGAAGGCACGGGAAGACGCTGCCACCCATGCTCGGCGACATCGTCATGGCTTCGGAGACCATTGCAGGCGAGGCAGCGCAGGAAGGAAAACCCTTCGAACACCATCTTACCCATCTCGTTATCCATGGCCTTCTGCATCTTCTGGGCTATGATCACGAAACCGAGGCGGAGGCGGAAGAAATGGAGGCGACGGAACGGCGTGCCCTCGCACGGCTTGCTATTCCCAACCCCTACGCGTAACAGGAAGCGGCAATTCACCGGAAGACGATGAACGACACCACCAAAATTGCCCCCGAAACCGAACCGGGCGGCGAAAACCCGGCCTCCGGCCAGTCGGAAGACGGTCCGAGTACGGTCGACCAGCCGACAGCAGAGCGCCCCTCGCTATTCGAACGGCTGGCAGGTTTTTTCAGACAGCGCAACGGCTCCAGCCTGCGAGAGGATTTGGCTGATGCGCTGGCCGAGGACGCATCCGACGAAACTGCGTTTTCGCCGGGCGAGCGGGCGATGCTCAACAACATCCTGCGGCTGCGCGAAGTTCGCGTCGAAGACGTCATGGTGCCGCGCGCTGATGTCGAGGCGGTCGAAATCTCGACCACGCTTGGCGATCTCGTGAGCGTGTTCGAGCAATCGGGCCACTCGCGCATGCCGGTCTATGCTGAAACGCTCGATGATCCGCGTGGAATGATCCACATCCGCGACGTCATGGGTCACATCACGCGCCTTGCACGCGTGAAAAAGGGGCGTGCGTCCAAGGCTGCAGCGGCGCGCGCGCCGGCGCTCGATCTTGCCAATGTGGACCTCGCGAAGTCGATCGGCGAACTTAACCTGATCCGCAGCGTCCTCTTCGTTCCGCCTTCCATGCTTGCGTCCGATCTCATGGCGCGCATGCAGGCGGCGCGTACACAAATGGCTCTGGTCATCGACGAATATGGCGGGACAGACGGGCTGGTTTCGCTCGAAGATATCGTCGAAATGGTGGTTGGCGACATCGAGGACGAGCACGACGACGACGAGCCGTTGATCACCCAAACGGGAGAGGGGGTGTTCATCGTCGACGCCAAGGCGGAAATTGACGATGTCGCTGCCAAGATCGGTGAGGAATTCAAGCCGGGCGAACATGGCGAATATGTCGATACGATCGGCGGCATGATTTTCAACACGCTGGGCCGGGTTCCGGCGCGGGGCGAGGTCGTCCAGGCAATTCCGGGCTTTGAATTCCATGTGCTCGACGCCGATCCGCGCAGGGTCAAGCGCGTCCGCATCGTTCATGACCCGAAAGGCGAGCGCCGCCGCCGGGTCCGCGAGCAGCAGGCCTAGAGCGTGTTGCGTCCAATGTAATTCAGGAATTCAGGCGGGACTGCACCCCCTCTGTCCTGCCGGAACTCGGCAGGACAGAGGAGGGTGACGCAGAGCGACGTTGCGGCAAACTGCGGGGTGAGGTCGATTGTATACGACACGCGTTAGAGCATGATCCCGAAAAGTGCGTAGCGGTTTTCGGACAAGATCATGCGAAGCTCCCAAGAGTTAGAGCACGATGATCTCTCTTGGAGTCGTCACTGTGCGCTAATGTGTCCGCCCGAAAATTCGCCGGAGCGGGCTGCAAATGGCGCTTTTCTGCGCTCCCGGTGCTCAAGGACCCGAACGTGCGCTGCGCTCCGGTTCTCAAAATCACCATTTTCGCCATGCCCTACGAATTTTCTAGTCAGACACTGGGCCTGCGATCATGTGATTGGAGCGCGCGCTCCATCCTGATACATCTTTCCGAGGGTGATTCTCGGGTCATGGGCATGGACCGCGTCGCGGGCAAAGTCATATTGCTGTGGGGCTGGCGCCGGGCGCTGGCGGCGTTTCTGGCCGGTGCCTTGGCCGTCCTTGCGCAAGCCCCATTTGACTTCTTCGCTGTCTGTTTCGTCTCTTTCCCTGTTCTGGTCTGGCTGCTCGATGGCGCCATTGTCGCAGCTCCGGCGCCGTTTCTGAAGCGGCTCGTCCCGGCCTTCGCGACCGGCTGGTGGTTCGGATTTGGCTACTTCGTCGCCGGCCTCTGGTGGGTGGGCGGTGCACTGCTGGTCGAGGCCGAGAGCTTCGCGTGGGCGCTGCCGCTCGCCATTCTCGCGCTGCCGGCGATACTCGCGGTTTTTTTCGGGCTGGCGACCACATTGGCCCGGCTGCTCTGGAGCGACGGTATCGGGCGGATCGCTGCCCTGGCAGTTGGGTTCGGATGCGCCGAATGGCTCCGCTCGGTGTTTCTGACGGGATTCCCGTGGAATCCTGTCGGCTATGCCGCCATGCCAATCCCGTTGTTGATGCAATCCGTCTCGGTCGTCGGTGTGACCGGAATGAACGCGCTTGCCGTGTTTGTCTTTGCCATGCCGGCGTTGATTGCGTCCGGGCGACACCTCCGTGCTGGCCTCGTCCTCGCCGCGTCGCTGGTCATTGCTCATGTCGCCTTTGGCGCCTGGCGTCTTGGTGGGGAAGAGGTTGGCGCCGCCCAATCTTTGGCGGTGCGGGTTGTCCAGCCGTCGATCGCACAAGACGAAAAGTGGGACGGCGGCGTCCGGGACCGCATCTTCCGGACAATGCTGGATCTCTCGGCTCAGCCGAACGCGAACGGCCAGAAACCGCAATTGATCCTTTGGCCGGAAACGTCAGTGCCATTCCTTTTCACCGAACGCCCGGATGCTCTGGTTGCCCTCGGAGAATTGCTCGACGATGACCAGGTTCTGATGGCAGGCGCCGTGCGTGCGGAAGGCAGCCCGTCGGCCGAGGGTGGCGCGCGATACTACAATTCGGTGGTCGCGATCGATGGCGGCGGCGAAATCTTCGATGCGGTCGACAAGGTGCATCTCGTCCCGTTCGGGGAGTATCTTCCGTTCCAGGATATCCTTGCGAGCTACGGCATCGAGAAGATCGTGCCGTTCCCGATGAGCTTTTCGGCGGGAAGCCAGCGTCATAGCGTCGCGCTGCCGGGCGGAATCCGAGCCGTACCATTTATTTGCTACGAAGTGATCTTTCCCGCCTTGGTTGCAGCCGATACCGCGTCGGCGAACCTCATCATCAATGTCACCAACGATGCATGGTTCGGCGATACGCCGGGACCATATCAGCATTTTCGCCAGGCCCAGATCCGGGCGGTGGAAACCGGCAGGCCGCTTGTTCGCGCAGCCAACACGGGCATCTCCGGGTTTGTCAATTCTCGCGGGCGAATCATTGACGCATTGGCAGTCAATGCCGCCGGCGTTCTGGACGTGACGGTGACGCTTTCCGGGCGCGCCACGCCTAATCGGGGCCTTCAAAGGCTAGCTGGCCCATTCATTTTGCTCGTACTGGTCGCATTTGTCTGTGGAATGCGCTTAAAGCGGTATTCGTGACCGAATTGACAGAGCGTACATTAGAAATTCATATTGTACCGTTTTCTGATCTTCCGATTTGGTATCAATCAAAGGGGCTTTGGGTTAGTTTGTCGGAAGAAAGGGGGAACGGCACAAAAGCCGGGAAACGGCGAGGGATAAGATGATAGAAAACAAGAAAAAACCAAATCCGATCGATATTCATGTGGGAAGCCGGATACGGCTTCGTCGCAATATGTTGGGAATGAGTCAGGAAAAACTTGGCGAAAATCTCGGCATCACATTTCAGCAGATCCAAAAATACGAGAAAGGCACGAACAGGGTCGGGGCAAGCCGCTTGCAGGCAATCTCGTCCATACTGAGCGTGCCGGTAGCCTTTTTCTTCGAAGACGCGCCGGGCAAGGAAAACGGCAGCTTCGGCGGGTTGGCGGAAGACAACTCGACGACGTATGTCGTCGACTTCCTCAACAGCTCCGAGGGTCTTCAACTCAATCGCGCTTTTGTCAAGATCAACGACTCAAAGGTGCGGCGAAAGGTTGTCGATCTCGTAAAGGCGCTGGCTGCCGAGGGCGAAGAGTAACCAGCCTGCCGCCAAGGTATGATTGGAACCGCCGGTTGCCGCCGGCGGGCAGAGAAGTGTTTTGCGGTATCCAGAGCTGAAGTCTTGACGCGTTCGACCTGTGTTCGCTACAGGGTTTGCGCCTGAACAGGCGCATGGCCGATTTTCAAGAGGGGACACCCGTGGCGCGGCAAAACTACCTTTTCACCAGCGAATCCGTCTCTGAAGGCCACCCCGATAAGGTCTGTGACCGTATCTCCGATGAAATCGTGGATCTGGTCTACCGCGAGGCCAAGAAGACCGGGATGAACCCTTGGGATGTGCGCGTTGCCTGCGAAACGCTGGCGACCACCAACCGGGTCGTTATCGCCGGCGAGGTTCGGGTACCGGAAACCTTGCTGAAGAAGGGCAAGGACGGCAAGCTCGTCCATGATGCGAAAGGTCATGCCGTCGTCAACCCATCCAAGTTCCGCTCTGTCGCCCGTCGCGCCATTCGCGCCATCGGCTATGCACAGGACGGCTTCCACTGGAAAACGGTGAAGATCGACGTGCTGCTTCATGCGCAGTCGGCGGACATTGCTCAAGGCGTCGACAAGGCCGCGGACGCCAATGCCGAAGGCGCCGGCGACCAGGGTATCATGTTCGGTTATGCGTGTCGCGAAACGCCGGACCTCATGCCCGCGCCAATCTACTATAGCCACAAGGTGCTGGAGGTCCTTTCCGAGGCCCGGAAAGCCGGTAAAGGCGACGTGGGGAAGCTTGGCCCGGATGCCAAGAGCCAGATCACGGTTCGCTATATCGGCGGTAAGCCCTCCGAAGTGACCCAGATCGTCCTTTCCACCCAGCATCTCGACCCTAACTGGGATTCGGCCAAGGTTCGCAAGGTAGTGGAGCCCTACATTCGGGAGGCGCTGGGCGACCTCAAGATCGGCCCGGGCTGCAACTGGTTTATCAATCCGACCGGCAAGTTCGTCATCGGCGGGCCCGACGGCGATGCCGGACTGACCGGCCGCAAGATCATCGTCGACACCTATGGCGGCGCAGCCCCGCATGGTGGCGGCGCGTTCTCAGGCAAGGACACGACCAAGGTCGACCGCTCTGCCGCCTATGCGGCGCGCTATCTCGCCAAGAATGTCGTTGCAGCCAGGCTGGCGGAGCGCTGCACGATCCAGCTTTCCTATGCGATCGGCGTTGCGCAGCCATTGTCGGTCTATGTCGATCTTCACGACACCGGCAAGGTCGAGGAAGCCGCACTCGAACAGGCATTGCGCGAGGTGATGGACCTGTCTCCATCGGGCATCCGCCGGCATCTTGACCTCAACAAGCCGATCTACGCGAAGACGACGGCCTACGGCCATTTCGGCCGCAAGCCTGGCCGCGACGGCTCGTTCGCCTGGGAAAAGACCGATCTGGTGAAAGCGCTCAAGGACGCTGTCGCTGTCAGGCAGCCCGAGGCGGCCTAGCATTAATTCGATGACAGGTGAGCGGCGGAGCCGATCCACGGAGGCGTTCTACGGCCGCAGGCACGGCAAGACGCTTCGGCCGCTCCAGGCCGAGGCGCTGGAGAGAGGGCTTCCGCGCTACCGCCTTGACTTAACGGTCCCACCGCCGAGCGATTTGCGCGATCTCTTTGTTGCGAAGAGCGACCGCATCCGCCTGGAAATCGGTTTTGGCGGCGGCGAGCACCTGTTCAGCGATGCTGCAAGCCACCCCGAGACGGGTCTCATCGGCGTCGAGCCGTTCGTCAACGGCATGGCCAAGTTGATGATGGCGCTCGCGAAGCAGCCGCTTGCGAATATCAGGGTCTTTGACAATGACGCAACGCAGCTGCTCGACTGGCTCCCGGACGCCTCGCTCGACGGGCTTGCACTCCTCTATCCCGACCCATGGCCGAAGAAGAAGCACTGGAAGCGGCGCTTCGTGAATCGCGTGAATCTCGACCGTTTTGCACGCGTGCTCAAGCCGGGCGGAACGTTCCGCTTCGCCTCCGACATCGACACTTACGTGAACTGGACGCTGCTGCACTGTCGAGCGCACCCGGCGTTTGATTGGCAGGCCGAAACCGCTGACGACTGGCGTCTGCCCTATCCGGATTGGCCGGGCACCCGTTATGAAGCAAAAGCTCTACGCGAAATGCGGCAGCCGGCCTATCTCATATTCATCCGAAATACCGCCGGGCGACGGTCTGCATAGCCGTCCGTCTTGGGCACGTAACTCTCAAAAGCGCCCGATCTTGTGAAACTGAGACGGGTCGATGCCGAGCGTACGCAAATCGCGGTTCTTCGGCTTGCGGCCGTTGTTGGTCGCCGCCGCGACTGCGATCGCACTGGCGACGACACCGAAAAAGCCTGCAACGGGACCGAACTGTCTGCTGGCCATGGTGTTTCCTTTCGCGTTATTACAGCACATGAGATAGTGAGAGCTTGACGCCTTTGTCAGGCCGGTTTGCGCATGTGAGCCATGCGATCACCGCAATTATCGCGTAGCGCGTGAAATCGTGTGCGTGGCCCGGCAAGACGCGATAGCGGGCTCTCAGGGCTTGTAAACCTGCCCGTGATCGATTATTTGGGGTGCAAATTCTTGGTCGGTATGACGAAGAGTGGGTCCACCCGGTCCCGCTCTTTTTTGTTACTGCGCCTCCGGAGACGGAATGACGGAAAGTACTACAAGCGAAACCGGCGATGAACGCATCATCCGCGAGAGCGGGGTCGATGCGCGTGTCGCGTCGATCATCGAACCGGTTCTTCAGGCGATCGGTTTCAGGCTCGTCCGCGTTCGCCTTTCAGGCCAGAATGGACTGACCTTGCAGATCATGGCCGAGCGGGAAGACGGCACCATGACCGTCGAGGATTGCGAAGAGGTAAGCCGCGCGCTTTCCCCCGTGCTCGACGTCGAGGATCCGATCGAAAAGGCGTATCATCTGGAAGTGTCTTCGCCGGGTATCGACCGCCCGCTGGTCCGCAAGTCGGATTTTGTGACGTGGGCCGGTCATCTGGTTAAGATGGAAACTTCGGTTATGGTCGCCGAGCGCAAGCGGTTTCGCGGACGGATCGCCGAGGCTACTGATGTGGACGTGCTGATCGAGCGTGATCCGCCCGCCTATGGCGAAGAGCCCTCGGTTCGCGTGCCGTATGAGGCGATTGCGGAAGCACGGCTGATCCTGACCGACGACCTGATCCGCGAGGCGCTGAAAGAAGACAAGAAAGCGCGTCAGGACACCAAGAAGAAGCGCCGCAACGAGCCGGAAACCGGCGAGAGCGAAATTTGATAGCCCGCGCCATTTGGCGGCGGGCGCCTAAGGGAGACTAAAATGGCAGTCAGTGCAAACAGGCTGGAGCTTTTACAGATTGCCGACGCGGTCGCTCGTGAAAAAGCGATCGACAAGCAGATCGTGATCGCGGCAATGGCCGATGCCATCCAGAAGGCCGCGCGTTCGCGTTATGGCCAGGAAACCAACATTCGCGCCGACATCAACCCGAATACCGGTGAGATGAAGCTGCAGCGGCTGATGGAAGTGGTTGAAGATGTCGAGGACTATGCGCGCCACATATCGCTGGCTTCGGCGCGCGAGCGCAATCCGGACGCGCAGGTGGGCGATTTCATTGCCGAGCAGCTGCCGCCGATGGATTTCGGCCGCATCGCGGCTCAATCGGCCAAGCAGGTCATCGTGCAGAAGGTGCGCGAGGCGGAGCGCGACCGGCAATATGACGAGTACAAGGACCGCATCGGCGAAATCGTCAACGGTACTGTCAAGCGCGTCGAATATGGCAATGTGATCGTCGACCTTGGCCGCGGCGAGGCGATCATTCGCCGCGACGAACTCATCCCGCGCGAGAACTACAAATATGGCGATCGCGTCCGTGCCTATGTCTACGACGTGCGCCGCGAGCAGCGCGGCCCGCAGATTTTCCTGTCGCGCACGCATCCGCAATTCATGGCCAAGCTGTTCACGATGGAAGTGCCGGAAATCTACGACGGCATCATCGAGATCAAGTCGGTTGCCCGCGATCCGGGCTCCCGCGCCAAGATTGCCGTCATCTCGCGCGACTCCTCGATCGATCCCGTCGGCGCCTGTGTCGGCATGCGCGGCAGCCGCGTCCAGGCGGTGGTTGGCGAGTTGCAGGGCGAAAAGATCGACATCATCCCTTGGTCGCAGGATGCCGCGTCCTTCATCGTCAATGCCCTGCAGCCGGCTGAGGTCGCCAAGGTCGTGCTCGACGAGGATGCGGAACGCATCGAGGTGGTCGTGCCCGATGACCAGCTCTCGCTGGCGATCGGCCGTCGTGGCCAGAACGTGCGCCTCGCCTCTCAGCTGACCGGTTGGGACATCGATATCCTGACCGAACAGGAAGAATCCGAGCGCCGCCAGAAAGAATTCGTGGAGCGGTCCACCCTCTTCATGGAATCGCTGAATGTCGATGAGATGGTTGGCCAGGTGCTTGCTTCGGAAGGCTTTACGAGCGTCGAGGAAGTTGCCTTCGTCGACCAGGACGAGATCGCGTCGATCGATGGCTTCGACGAGGACACGGCGACGGAGATCCAGACGCGTGCGCGCGACTATCTCGACCGCATCGAGGCGGAACAGGACGCACGCCGCAAGGAACTGGGCGTTTCGGACGAGCTTCGCGAGATTCCCGGTATCACCACAGCGATGATGGTGACCCTGGGCGAGGATGGCGTGAAAACCGTCGAGGATTTTGCCGGCTATGCCGTCGATGACCTCGTCGGCTGGAAAGAGCGCAAGGACGGCGAGACAAAAGTATTCCCGGGCGTCCTTGCAAGCCATTCGGTGTCGCGGGCCGATGCCGAGCAGATGGTGATTGCAGCGCGCCTCAAGGCGGGCTGGATCAAAGAGGAAGATCTCGCGACGGAAGAGACCGAGGAGGAAGCCGGTGCGTGACATGAGCGCGCATCGGTTTGGAGACGCTCTTGAAACAAATGAACGAGCGCACATGTATTGTGACGCGCAAGGGCGCTGCACCGGATGAGCTGATACGGTTCGTCATCGGACCGGATTCGATCGTCGTTCCAGATCTGAAAAGAAGCCTTCCTGGCCGTGGTTGCTGGGTGACTGCGGATCGGAACCATGTTGACCGCGCCGCCGCGAAGAAGCTCTTTGCGCGCGCATTCAAGGCGGAAGTCGGTGTTCCGAGCGAGCTTGGCGCGCTTGTTGACGGGCTTCTCGCGACATCGGCGCTCGGCGCGTTGGGGCTGGCGAGAAAGGCTGGAGCTATCGCGCTCGGCGCGGAACAGGTTGCAAGCGCGGTTCGCAGCGGCAAGGCCGTCGCGGTTCTTCATGCACGCGAAGCCTCCGAGGACGGTGTCCGCAAGATCACGAATGCGCGACGGGCCGTGGCGCATGCGGGCGGGCCGGAAATATGTGCCTACAAACTTTTTTCGGAAACCGAATTGGGTTTGGCATTAGGAGGCACAAATGTGATACATGCTGCCGTTCTCGCGGGAAACCCGGGCACGGCGGCGCTGAAGCGCATGGTCGCGCTTGACCGATACCGGGGCGGCACCCCGGAAAACGGGCTGATGATAGCGGCGACCGCCGCAGAGGATACGGAATGAGCGATACGAAAACTGGCGACGACAAGACGCTGAGCGTTGCGACGAAGAAGACCCTGACCTTGAAGCGCCCCGGCATGGAGCAGGGCACTGTGCGGCAGAATTTTTCGCACGGGCGCACCAAGGCGGTCGTCGTCGAGACGAAGAAGCGGAAGTTCTCCATCCCCGGTGAGAAGCCGGATGCCGCTCCCGCCGTGACGGTCTTCAAGCCGAAGCCGCAAGTGCAAGTGGCGACGCGGCCCGTCCAGGAGGTGCGCAAGCCGCAGCCCGCCGCGGAACGCTCAGGCATGGTGCTCAACGAGCTCTCCAATGAAGAAATGCAGGCCCGCCGCCGCGCGCTCGAAGGATCGAAAGTCCGGGAAGTCGAAGAGCGCCAGCGCGCGACTGAAGAAGCCAGGCACAGGGCGGAGGAGGACGAGCGCCGCCGTCGCGAAAGGGAGGAATCAGCTCGCCGTCAGGCCGAGGAAGAGGCCCGCCTGCAGGCCGAGGCCGAGTCGCGCCGGCGCGCAGAGGAAGAGGCACGGCGCCGTGCGCCTGCTCTCGAACCCGCGAGAGTGATGGCGGAAGAAGAAGAGGAAAAGCCAAAGAGCCGCGGCGGCCCGGTAAGGCGCATTGTCACGCCGGAAATCGTCAAGCCAACCAAAGCCAAGGGCGATGAAGACAAGCGTCGCGGCAAGCTCACGCTCAACAGCGCGCTGTCTTCGGAGGACGGCGACGCGCGGGCGCGCTCGCTAGCGGCCACGCGCCGCCGTCAGGAGAAATTCAAGCGGGCGATGCACCAGGAGCCGCGCGAGAAGATTTCTCGCGATGTGACCCTTCCCGAGACGATTACGATTCAAGAGCTGGCGCAACGTATGTCGGAGCGCGCCGTCGATGTCGTGAAATTTTTCATGAAGCAGGGACAGATCATGAAGCCCGGCGACGTGATCGATGCGGACACCGCCGAGCTGATCGCTTCCGAATTCGGCCATACCGTACACCGCGTCGCCGAGTCGGATATCGAGGAAGGCCTGTTCAACATCGCCGACCGGGAAGAGGACCTCGTCTCGCGGCCACCGGTTGTCACCATCATGGGTCACGTCGACCACGGCAAGACCTCGCTGCTCGACGCCATCCGCAATGCGAAGGTGGTTGCCGGCGAGGCCGGCGGCATTACCCAGCATATCGGCGCCTATCAGGTCGAGAAGAACGGTCAGATGATCACCTTCATCGACACGCCCGGCCACGCGGCGTTTACGGCGATGCGCGCCCGCGGCGCGCAGGCGACCGATATCGCGATCCTGGTGGTAGCGGCGGATGACAGCGTGATGCCGCAAACGATAGAGTCCATCAGCCACGCCAAGGCTGCCGGCGTTCCGATGATCGTGGCGATCAACAAGATCGACAAGCCTCAGGCCGATGCGCAGAAAGTGCGCACGCAGCTCCTGCAGCATGAGGTTTTCGTCGAATCTCTGGGCGGTGAGGTTCTCGACGTCGAGGTCTCGGCGACCAAGGGCACGAACCTCGACAGGCTGCTGGAAGCGATCCTGCTCCAGGCCGAGATTCTCGACTTGAAGTCCAATCCCGACCGTACGGCCGAAGGTGTCGTCATCGAGGCGAAGCTCGACAAGGGCCGTGGTCCGGTCGCGACGGTGCTGGTGCAGACCGGTACGCTCATGCCGGGCGACATTCTTGTTGCCGGAAACGAGTGGGGCCGGGTCCGCGCGCTGGTCAACGATCGCGGCGAGCAGATCAAGGAAGCCTCGCCGGCCATGCCGGTAGAGGTGCTGGGCCTTCAGGGAACGCCTCAGGCTGGCGATCGCTTCGCTGTCGTCAACAACGAGGCCCGCGCTCGTGAAATCACCGAATACCGTCAGCGCAAGGCGCGCGACAAGGCGGTGGCCAAGAGCGCCGGACAGCGCGGCTCGCTCGAACAGATGATGTCGCAGCTTCAAACAAGCGGACTCAAAGAGTTCCCGCTTGTCATCAAGGGCGACGTGCAGGGTTCGATCGAGGCAATCGGCACCGCTCTCGACAAGCTCGGGACCGACGAAGTTCGCGCGCGCATCGTGCATGCGGGCGCAGGCGCGATCACCGAAAGCGACGTGTCGCTTGCCGAAACTTCGAGTGCCGCGATTATCGGCTTCAACGTGCGCGCCAACAAGCAGGCACGCGAAGCAGCCGAGCAGGCCGGCATCGAGATCCGCTACTACAACATCATCTACAATCTCGTGGATGACGTTAAGGCGGCAATGTCGGGCATGCTGTCGCCGGAGCGCCGCGAGACCTTCATTGGCAACGCCGAGATCCTCGAAATCTTCGACATCACCAAGGTCGGCAAGATCGCTGGCTGCCGTGTCACCGAGGGCAAGGTCGAGCGTGGCGCGGGCGTACGCCTGATCCGCGACAACGTCGTGATCCACGAGGGCACGTTGAAGACGCTAAAGCGCTTCAAGGACGAAGTGCCGGAAGTGCCGGGCGGTCAGGAATGCGGCATGGCCTTCCAGAACTACGAGGACATGCGCGTCGGCGACGTCATCGAATGCTTCCGCGTCGAGATGGTGACGCGGTCATTGTAACCGGCAAACCCTTCAGCGAAGACCCTCGGCTTTTCGGGGGCTTCGCCGGGGCCGGATCAGGACCGATGGCCGAAACAAATGCCTGCGTTCGTGGCCGGCAGTTGTTCGGGGTCGCACCGGGCGTCACGTCGGAGCCGAGCCGGCCGAGATGAAGCGTCTCTGATTTGAAATGCGCTTCGCGCTGTCAGCCGGCCGGCAGTCGATGGTCCGAGGTGTTCACGCTCCATCGGCGGCACCGGGCCGGAATACACCACTCGAATTTGCATGAGTTGAAAGAAGATGACGCTCGAACGCGGAAAGGGTCCCAGCCAACGCCAGTTGCGTGTCGGCGAGCAGGTGCGCCATGCATTGTCCGACGTGCTGGCGCGTGGGGAAGTGCGCGACGAAGTGACCGAGGCGACAGTGATCTCGGTGTCGGAAGTACGCATGTCGCCCGATCTCAAGATAGCAACCGCGTTCGTGTCGCCGCTCGGCGCCAAGGATAATGACGCGGTGATCAAGGCGCTGGCCCACAACGCGAAATTCATCCGCGGCCGCGTGTCTGGCGCATTGCGCCAGATGAAATACATGCCGGAATTCAGGTTCCGGTTGGACACGAGTTACGACAACATGGCCAGGATCGATGAATTGCTGCGCTCGCCGGAAGTGGCGCGCGACCTGAATAAGGAAGATGAGGAATGATGGCGCCGTCGGCGAAGCTGCCAATCTCCCCCCTTGCGGGGGAGATGTCCGGCAGGACAGAGGGGGGCGCTGTCCCGCCGACCTTTCCGCGTTTTGAGTTGACGAGAAGGCGCCGGCAGCGCTCTATAACACCCCCCTCTGTCCTGCCGGACATCTCCCCCGCAAGGGGGGAGATTGGCAGCTTCCACGGAGGCGCGAACTAATGGCGCGCCGCGGTAAGAAGAAGGGCCGGCCGGTATCCGGTTGGCTCGTCCTCGACAAGCCGGTCGGCATGGGTTCGACCGAGGCCGTCTCGAAGATCAAATGGTTGTTCCAGGCTGAGAAGGCCGGCCATGCCGGCACGCTCGATCCGCTTGCTTCGGGCATGCTGCCGATCGCGCTCGGCGAGGCAACGAAGACCGTGCCCTATGTGATGGATGGGACCAAGGTCTACCGCTTCACTGTGGCTTGGGGTGAAGAGCGTTCAACCGACGATCTCGAGGGGCCCGTTACGAAAACCTCGGACAAGCGGCCTGATGAAAGCGCAATACGCGCCCTGCTGCCGAAGTATGTTGGCGTGATCCTCCAGACGCCGCCGCAATTTTCGGCGATCAAGATTGCAGGTGAACGCGCCTACGATCTCGCCCGCGATGGGGAGACGGTCGAAATCCCGCCGCGCGAGGTCGAGATCGACCGTCTCGATATCATCGAAATGACGCCGGAGGGGCACACAGTTTTCGAGGTTGAGTGCGGCAAGGGAACCTATGTTCGCTCGCTCGCGCGCGATATGGGGCGCGACCTTGGTTGCTACGGCCATGTCGCCGGATTGCGCCGGATCGAGGTCGAGCCCTTCACGGCCGACGATCTGGTGACGATCGAGGAATTGGAGGCGGCGCGGCCTGCCGCACCGGACGACGGGGATAGACCGGAAGAGCCGATCCGCGACGCCAAGGCGCGCTACGCCGCGCTGGACGCTCTCCTCGTCGATACCGGCGCCGCCCTGGAGTACCTGCCGCAGGTGGCCTTGACCGACGACGCGGCGGCGCGCATCAGGCTCGGCAATGCGGTCATCATTCGCGGGCGCGATGCGCCGGTCGAGGCCGATGAGGTTTGCGCCACCGTACGGGGCAAGGTTGTCGCGATCGGCGCGATCGAGGCAGGGATGTTCAAGCCGAGGCGCGTTTTTACTGGGTGAGCGCCGGCGCGACCGGTGCGGAAGAAATGGTGGCGCTTGCGCGGCAGAGGGGCCTGCCTGTCTACTTCGACCTATCGGAAGTGCCTGCTACTTGAGACGTCCGATTGCGGGCATCTCCCTATTTCCGATTGGCTCTGGTCTTTTGCATTGAATTCCACTATACGCGCCGCAGCATTGCGCAATACGCGCCGTGTACACTGGCCCCCGCTGGACGACATCCTGGCCGTGGGCGTCCCGTTTCCTACAAAAAGCAGAAAGGAAAAGCACGATGTCGATTACTGCAGAGCGTAAACAGGCCCTGATGACCGAATTTGCGACCGCCAAGGGCGATACCGGTTCCCCGGAAGTCCAGGTTGCCATTCTATCTGAACGCATCAAGAACCTGACCGAGCACTTCAAGGACCACAAGAAGGACAATCACTCCCGCCGTGGTCTTTTGGCACTGGTTTCGCAGCGCCGCCGTCTCCTCGACTATCTCAGAGGCAAGGATGAAGGCCGCTACCAGACTTCTGATCGAAAAGCTCGGCCTGCGCCGATAAAGGAATTGAACGGCGGGTTTCATTCAGAAGCCCGCCGTTCGCGCATATGGGCCGCTCATTGGAGCGCCCACCGGCATGATCCCGAAGATCGGGTTTGAAAATCATGCCCGGACGAGGTTCCGCTTAGCTCGTGGGAGGAAGCGGAACCGCTCCATGGACAGGTCATGGGGCAGGATTGCAGGATACTTGGGCGCGGAATTGCGCCAGAATCCACCAAGTTTCCCGCTGTCTTGCCCGTGGCTCGTCCCAACGAAGCCAGGGAAGGGGATCTGCGCCTCAGTTGTCGCGCGGTCTTCCCGCATTTGAAGGACAAGACATGTTTAATCACCACAAAGTGGAAATCGAATGGGGCGGCCGTCCGCTCAAACTCGAAACCGGCAAGATCGCGCGTCAGGCCGACGGCGCTGTGCTGGCGACCTATGGCGAGACTGTCGTGCTCGCCACCGTCGTCTCAGCCAAGGAGCCGAAGCCGGGTTTCGACTTCTTTCCGTTGACGGTCAACTATCAGGAAAAGACATACGCCGCGGGCAAGATCCCCGGCGGCTACTTCAAGCGTGAAGGCCGTCCGAGCGAAAAGGAAACCCTGGTTTCCCGCCTTATCGACCGCCCGATCCGTCCGCTCTTCGCGGACGGCTACAAGAACGACACGCAGGTCGTTGTCACGGTCGTCCAGCACGATCTCGAAAACGACCCGGACATCCTGTCCATCATCGCGACCTCCGCGGCGCTGACGCTCTCCGGCGTTCCCTTCATGGGCCCGATCGGCGGTGCCCGTGTCGGCTACATCAATGGCGAATTTGTGCTGAACCCGCATCTCGACGAGATGCCTGAATCCAAGCTGGACCTCGTTGTTGCGGGCACCTCCGAAGCGGTGCTTATGGTCGAGTCGGAAGCGAAAGAGCTTGCCGAAGACCTCATGCTCGGCGCCGTGATGTTCGGTCACAGGAACTTCCAGCCGGTCATCGACGCCATCATTAAGCTCGCCGAGGTTGCCGCCAAGGAACCCCGCAACCACAGTGTGGAAAGCCTCTCGGAGCTTGAATCCGAGATGCTGCAGGTGATCGAGGCCGACCTTCGCGCCGCCTACAAGAACACAGTGAAGCAGGACCGCTATACCGCGGTGGACGCTGCCAAGGCGAAGGTAAAGGAACATTTCGCGCCCAAGGGAGACGAAGCGCCGAAATGGAGCCCCGAGCAGGTAGCGACCGTGTTCAAGGAGCTGCAGGCCAAGATCGTGCGCTGGAACATTCTGGATACCGGCTCACGCATCGACGGACGCGATCTGAAGACGGTTCGGCCGATCGTTTCGGAAGTCGGCATCCTGCCGCGCACGCACGGTTCGGCGCTGTTTACCCGCGGCGAGACCCAAGCGATCGTCGTCGCCACGCTGGGCACAGGCGAGGACGAGCAGTACGTCGATGCGTTGACGGGCATGTACAAGGAGACGTTCCTCCTTCACTACAATTTCCCGCCTTATTCGGTCGGCGAGACCGGTCGCATGGGTTCGCCCGGACGCCGCGAGATCGGCCACGGCAAGCTTGCCTGGCGCTCAATTCACCCGATGCTGCCGTCGCCGGAACAGTTCCCCTACACGCTGCGCGTGGTGTCCGAAATCACCGAATCCAACGGTTCCTCGTCAATGGCGACGGTCTGCGGCACGTCGCTGGCGCTCATGGACGCCGGTGTCCCGCTGGCTAAGCCGGTGGCCGGCATCGCGATGGGCCTGATCAAGGAAGACGAGCGCTTCGCCGTGCTCTCCGA
The DNA here is from genome assembly GCA_963735385.1 of uncultured Alphaproteobacteria bacterium. Classification (GTDB taxonomy): domain Bacteria; phylum Pseudomonadota; class Alphaproteobacteria; order Rhizobiales; family Rhizobiaceae; genus CAVTKY01. Next base: position 18,590 of record CAVTKY010000032.1, read on the forward strand.
CATTCTCGGCGACGAGGATCATCTCGGCGATATGGACTTCAAGGTTGCGGGTACGTCGAACGGCGTCACCTCGCTGCAGATGGACATCAAGATCGCTGGCATCACCGAGGAGATCATGAAGATCGCGCTGGACCAGGCCAAGGATGGCCGCGTCCACATTCTCGGCGAGATGGCGAAGGCGATCAGCGAGGGCCGCAAGGAACTCGGCGAGTTCGCGCCGCGCATCGAGGTCATGCACATCCCGACCGACAAGATCCGCGAAGTCATCGGCTCCGGCGGCAAGGTCATCCGCGAGATCGTCGAGAAGACCGGCGCGAAAATCAACATCGAGGACGATGGCACCGTGAAGATCGCTTCGGCCAATGCCAAGGAAATCGAGGCGGCGAAGAAGTGGATCCACACCATCGTGGCCGAGCCGGAAGTCGGCGAAATCTACGAAGGCACGGTCGTCAAGACCGCGGACTTCGGCGCCTTCGTCAATTTCTTCGGCCCGCGTGACGGACTGGTCCACATCTCCCAGCTCTCGAACGAGCGCGTCGCGAAGACCACCGATGTGATCAAGGAAGGCGACAAGGTCTACGTGAAGCTGATGGGCTTCGACGAGCGCGGCAAGGTCCGCCTGTCGATGAAAGTCGTCGATCAGACGACCGGCAAGGAAATTGCCCGCGACAAGAAGGCCGACGGCGAAGAAGACGCCGCCTGATCCACATTTTTCATGATCGTGAACGGGCGCTGCCGTAAGGCCGCGCCCGTTTTCATTTCCGATGGCGATACCGATAATGTCTTCTTGATCATGACTGCATTCCTTCGCGCCCCCCTCTGTCCTGCCGGACATCTCCCCCGCAAGGGGGGAGATCAGTCGGCCGCGACGTTTTCGCCAGTCGCCAAGGCTGAAAAGAGTGGGCCTATGTTGATACTGCCGATCTCCCCCCTTGCGGGGGAGATGTCCGGCAGGACAGAGGGGGGCAACGTCAAGCGCCGACAAGATGGCGGTAATCGCGGCAGTTCAAGATTATGACCTGCGACGCGATCAGAACGCTCTTTTATCCGTTCGAAACCGGCGATGTGGATATACCGGGCGGGCAGGCGCGTGCCTTGTTCCTTGGCGCTGAGCCGGGTTTTGTTTTGCCTGCCGGTTTCGAGGGGCAATTGGACCTGGTCCAAGGCTTTCGTCCACATTTTCTCGCACTTGAGGCCGGCCGGTTTCCCGTAACGCCGCGTGCGAAGGGCGAGGGCTACGACGTCGTGCTGGTGCTCGCTGGTCGCCATCGCGGCTTCAACGAGCGCAATGTCGCTGAGGCGGTCGAGCGCACGCGACCCGACGGTCTGGTGCTGATTGCGGGCGGAAAAGAAGACGGCATTGCCAGCCTCCGCAAGCGCCTTGGTGGTCTTCTCGAACTCGACGGCTATCTTTCCAAGTATCACGGTCAGGCGCTGTGGTTCCGCAGGTCCGTGGAGGCAGACGCCATGGCTGTCGCGCTCAGGGCGGAAAACCCGGATGGCATGGTGGATGGACGCTTCCACACAGCGCCCGGCATGTTCTCCTTTGATCGGGTCGATTCTGGCTCGCGTCTGCTGGCCGACAATCTCCCCAGCGATCTGTCGGGAATGGTTGCCGACTTCTGTGCCGGCTGGGGGTATCTGGCGGCCGAGCTACTAGCGAGAGCGTCTGAGATCAGCAAGCTTGACCTCTACGAGGCGGATTTCGACGCCCTCGAAGCCGCCAAGGCCAACCTTGCCGGGATGAGCCCGGCAACCGGAAAACAGTTTTTCTGGCACGACCTTGTCGGCGAACCGGTGTCTGAACGCTATGACGCGATCGTCATGAATCCGCCCTTTCACAAGGGCAATGCCGCCGACCCGGCGATCGGCCAAAAAATGATCAAGACGGCCGCTGGCGCGCTGCGCCGCGGCGGTCGGCTGTTCATGGTCGCCAACAGGCAATTGCCCTACGAAGCGGCGTTGAATGAAGTTTTCGGCGCGCACAGTGAGACCGGTCGAGACGGCGGGTTCAAGGTTCTGTCAGGTGTCCGCCGGTAGCGGTCGCACTGCTCTCCGCAGAGCCTTGAAGGACGACGACGGAGCCGGCGACTAGATCGGATCACCGCTTTCATGGAATCGATGATCCGCTCTAAGTGTTTGTTTTTCCGCAATTCCGGACGAAAACCGGTTCCTAGTTTTCCTGGAATTGTCCTATTCCCGGCTGTCGTCCGTGCGCTTCAGTTCGTCAAGCGTCGGCATCGACACGATGTGATAGCCGGAGTCCACATAGTGGATTTCCCCGGTCACGCCGGAAGACAGGTCGGACAGCAGATAAAGCGCCGAACCGCCGACATCGTCGATGGTCACGGTCCGCCGGAGCGGCGAATTCCGGTGTTGATACGAGAACATGTGCCGCGCGTCGGAAATTCCTGCACCTGCCAATGTCCTCACCGGCCCTGCGGAGATCGCGTTCACCCGGATTCCGCGCGGGCCGTAATCATTGGCGAGGTACCGCACGCTTGCTTCCAGCCCGGCTTTGGCGACACCCATGACATTGTAGTTCGGCATCACCCGCACCGATCCTGCATAGGTGAGCGTCAGCATTGTGCCACCCTTGTCCATCAAGGCAGCCGCCCTTCGCGCGACTTCCGTGAACGAAAAGCAGGAGATCACCATGGTCCGAATAAAGTTCTCCCGTGTGGTGTCCGCATAGAGGCCCTTCAATTCGTTCTTGTCGGAAAAACCGATGGCATGCACGACGAAGTCCAGCTTGCCCCATTTCGACGCAAGCGCCTCGAAAACGGAGTCCATCGAAGCGCTGTCCTCGACGTCGCAAGGCAGCACCAATACGGAACCGGCCTTCTCCGCGAGAGGCTTCACCCGCCGCCCGAACGCTTCACCTTGATAGGTGAAAGCCAGTTCCGCGCCTTGTTCGGCCAGTTTTTTCGCGATGCCCCAGGCAATCGAGTGATCATTGGCGACCCCCATGATGAGGCCGCGCTTGCCCTTCATCAGTCCGTCCATGAAATGTCCTTAGGCGTTATAGCGCTGGAAGACGAGGGTGGCGTTGGTGCCGCCAAACCCGAAGGAATTCGACAGGACCCTGTCGATCCTGGCGTCGTCGATCCGCTTGCGAACGATCGGCATGCCCTCGAATTCGGGGTCGAGCTCTTCGATATGGGCGCTTTCGCCGATGAAACGGCCCTGCATCATCAGGATCGAATAGATGGACTCCTGCACCCCGGCTGCGCCGAGCGAGTGGCCGGTCAGCGACTTCGTGGACGTAATGTATGGCATCTTGTCGCCGAACACTTCGCGGATCGCGGCCATTTCCTTCGAGTCGCCGACAGGCGTCGATGTGCCGTGCGTGTTGATGTAGTCGACCGGGCCGGAAACCGTTGAAAGCGCCTGGCGCATGCAGCGGATGGCGCCTTCGCCCGACGGGGCCACCATGTCGTAGCCGTCGGACGTCGCGCCATAGCCCACAATCTCGGCATGGATCTTGGCGCCGCGCGCCAGGGCGTGCTCGAGCTCCTCGACGACCAATACGCCCGCGCCACCGGCGATGACAAATCCGTCACGGTTGACGTCATACGCGCGCGAAGCCGTGGATGCCCGATCGTTGTATTTCGAAGACATTGCGCCCATTGCGTCGAACAGGTTCGACATCGTCCAGTCGAGGTCCTCATGGCCGCCGGCAAAGACCATGTCCTGTTTGCCGAACTGGATCAGTTCGTAGGCATTGCCTATGCAATGCGCCGACGTCGAACAGGCCGACGAGATCGAGTAATTCACGCCGTGGATTTTGAACCACGTCGCAAGCGTCGCGGAAGCGGTGGACGACATCGCTTTCGGCACCGCGAACGGTCCAATCCGCTTCGGGCTGGTGTTCTTGCGGGTGATATCCGCGGCCTCGACGATGGTGCGCGTCGATGGACCACCGGAACCCATGATGATCCCGGTGCGGTCGTTGGTGATGTCGTGTTCGCTGAGGCCGGCGTCGGCGATTGCCTGTTCCATGGCGACATGGTTCCAGGCAGCCCCCTTGGAGAGGAAGCGCAAGGCGCGGCGATCGACGAGTTCGCTCGCGTCGAGCGTCGGCGCTCCCCAGACCTGGCAACGAAAACCATGCTCCGCAAATTCGTCGGAGAAGCTGATGCCTGATTTGGCGTCACGCAGCGAAGCTTGAACCTCGGCCGCATTGTTTCCGATTGACGATACTATCCCAAGGCCCGTGACAACGACCCGTTTCATGGCAAACTCCCTGTCCGGTTTCCAGCTTGCCGCTCAGGCGGCCGCCGCGTCCTGCTTGGCGAGCCCGACGCGCAGGTCGGTTGCCGTGTATATGGTCTCGCCATCGGCCTTAAGCCAGCCATCGGCAATGCCGAGCACAAGCCGGCCGCGCATGACGCGCTTGAAATCGACGCCGTATTCGACCGTTTTCACTTTCGGCGTCACCATGCCCTTGAATCTCACCTCGCCGGTAGAGAGCGCCATGCCCTTGCCCGGTTCGCCCAGCCAGCCGAGATAGAAGCCGGTCATTTGCCACAGCGCGTCGAGGCCGAGACAGCCCGGCATCACCGGATTGTCGATGAAATGGCACGGAAAAAACCAGAGATCCCGGTGAATAGCGAAATCGGCACGGATAAAACCCTTGTCGAAGGCGCCGCCTGCTTCAGAGATTTCGGTGATGCGATCGAACATCAGCATCGGCGGATAGGGCAGCTGCGCATTGCCGGGGCCGAACAATTCGCCCTTGGCGCAAGCCAGCAGATCAGCATACTCGTAGCTGGACTTCCGTTCCGCCATCGAATTCTTCCTATCCCATCGGCGCTTGTTGCGCTTCGTTTGTCGTCAGTTCACTACCACAGTCTGTTTCCTGCCGGAAACCGTAGATTGCGCTTATCCTGCGCGTCCTGCGGGGTCAATGTGCCGCTATTGATCGTCAATCGGCGACCGAATATATGTCAAAGATGAAACGTGCGCTGGCAAACCCGGCGCGATGCAAGAAAGTGTAGTCTCGCAGCGATGATATCGGTCGGCGCAAAGGAGAGGACGGTGGTGGACAAACGGGTGCGCGATGCCGGCTTGCGTCCGACGCGTCAACGGATCGCTCTTGCCGACCTCCTGTTTGCGAAGGGCGATCGCCATTTGTCGGCCGAGGAACTGCACGAGGAAGCCTTGGCGGCCGGCGTGCCCGTGTCGCTGGCGACGGTCTACAATTCACTCCACCAGTTCACCGAGGCGGGCCTGCTTCGCATTCTCGCGGTCGAAGGATCGAAGACCTACTTCGATACCAACACCAGCGACCATCATCACTTCTTCATCGAGGGCGAGAACAAGGTCTTCGACATTGTTGCGGGACCTGTTGCGGTTACCAATCTGCCTGAGCCACCCGAGGGGATGGAGATTGTCAACGTCGACATCGTGGTGAGGCTGCGCCGGAAGCGCTGCGACTGACTGGTTCCAGATGAAATTCGTCGATTGGGCTGTCCGGTTCGAATGGATAATCGTGGCCGTCGCTGCGATTGTCGCTTACGCGATGGCCGGGGGTTCGTGGACCCTCTTTGCCCTACTGGTCCTGGCGCCTGACCTTTCCATGCTGGGATACCTCGCTGGCCCACGTATCGGTGCAGTCACCTACAACGCGTTCCATATCCTGGTCTGGCCCGTTCTGCTGGTGCTTGTCGGCCTCTCGATGGACAGCCAGAAAGCCATGGAGATCGCCCTGATCTGGCTTGTTCACATCTCAGTCGATCGCGCGCTAGTGTGGCGAATCCGAAATTCGTATTACCTTGGAGCGAGGCTCAGATCGAATTTCGGATTCAAAGCCAAACTAGCAACTTATTAAATCGAGTGTGGTTTACGGATTTGAAGTTCCTGAACGCTGATGCCATGGAAATGACAGGAACTTCAAATCCACCACACTAGGCTACGGCCTCAAACTGCCCAGCAGCTTTCAGGATACGCATCTCGGCCGCATTGGACGCGGTGTCAGTCCTTGACGGTCTCCCCCGGGTAGGCCCCCCATACCAGTGACTGGCTGAGCCAGCCCGTGTGGCCCTCGAAGGTCATTTCGCACCATTCCCCGTTGCATGTACGGATCGCGCCGACGACGCCGGGTTCGACGATCGCCGCGGTGGTCGCGTCTTTTGCAGGCTTGGCAAGCAGGGAAATCTTAATGTCTTTCCCCCTTTGCCACGGCGCAACGATGCCCGTCCTGCGGCCGGACAGCAGCGACTGGTTGATCCAGCCCTCCGCGCCATCGGCATCGCGGACGCGCCGCCAGTTGTCGTACTCCTGGATGATTTCCATCGGCAGGCCCGGCTTCATGTACATCCAGTCGACCGCGTAGGCGAGGCCCGGACCGATCCGCGAATTGACGCGTCCGGATTTCAGGCTGACGAATCGCGGCAGGGGAAGCCCGCTCGAGCCACGGGTGGCGTTCGGAGACGCCGGCGCTGTCTGTGCCAGCGCTGCGTTGGATGAAAAGACCGTCATGCCGAACAGGATCGCACCGACGACCCGGTAAAGTGACGCGAAACCAGACACTTCAGCTACCCTCGTACAAGCCCACACCGGTCGGGCGCACCGGTTCGATAGCCCTTTTTCTTTGTCTTCGGTCACACCGCTTGATACATGAGGATGAGAGGCCGACGACAGTTTCAAGTTTCGCCTGTCTTGGTTAAAGAGGTCTCAACGCGGCACGGATTCGAGGAAACAATGTCCGGCAGGAAAAAGCCCCTTGTCGTCATAACGCGCAAGCTGCCCGATCAGGTGGAGACGCGGATGCGAGAGCTTTTCGATGCGCGTCTCGTGGTTGACGATCGGCCCATGACACAGCCGGAACTCGTGGCCGCGGTCAAGGAGGCCGAGGTTCTGGTGCCGACCATCACCGACCGCATCGATGCCGCGCTGATTTCCCAGGCAGGGCCACAGCTCAGGCTCATCGCGAGTTTCAGCAACGGGGTGGATCACATCGATGTGGCCGAGGCGACGAAACATGGGATCACCGTCACCAACACGCCGAACGTGCTGACCGAAGACACCGCCGACATGACCATGGCGCTGATGCTGACCGTCCCTCGCCGGCTGACCGAGGGAGCCCAGATCCTGCGAACGGACGGCAAATGGTCCGGCTGGTCGCCGACCTGGATGCTGGGCCGCCGCATCTGGGGCAAGCGCCTCGGCATCGTTGGAATGGGGCGAATAGGCACCGCGGTGGCGCGCCGCGCCAAGGCTTTCGGTCTTTCGATCCACTATCACAATCGGCACAGGGTGCTGCCGGCTGTCGAAGACGAGTTGGAGGCGACCTACTGGGAAAGCCTCGACCAGATGCTCGCGCGGATGGACATCATCTCCGTCAACTGTCCGTCGACGCCCGCGACCTTCCACCTCCTGTCGGGGCGGCGCCTGGCGCTGATGCAGCCCTCCGCCTATATCGTCAACACCGCGCGCGGCGACATAATCGACGAAGATGCGCTGATCCACATGCTCCACGACGGCAAGCTCGCGGGTGCGGGGCTCGACGTCTTCGAGCACGAGCCAGCGGTCAATCCCAAGCTCGTCAAGCTGGTCGGGAAGGGCAAGGTTGTGCTCTTGCCGCATATGGGCTCGGCGACGATCGAGGGGCGCATCGACATGGGCGAGAAGGTTATCATCAACATACGGACGTTTTTCGACGGGCATCGTCCGCCGGACCGTGTGTTGCCGAACCGGGTCTGAGCGGCGCGCGTGATTTGAGCTGCTGCGCCACGGGAGCAACGTTGGAGACTGGCGAAATCAAGGATGACAGCCGATCTCCCCCCTTGCGGGGGAGATGTCCGGCAGGACAGAGGGGGGCAACGTAGGGCGGCTTCCCCCAGCCGTTTCATTCGCTCTCCCTGAGTGGAGGACGATCGTGAAAGTTGCGATTGAACCGGTCATTCATTCGATGAAGAGGCTGCGGAGTAACTGGAATGTCGATGCCTTCGCGCCCCCCTCTGTCCTGCCGGACATCTCCCCCGCATGGGGGGAGATCGGCAGCCGCGATGCGTCGCTAGAGCACGATGATTTCAATCGGAGTTGTCACCGCGATCTAATTCTTTGATTTCGCATGATCTTTTCCGAAAACCGCTAGGCACTTTTCGGGATCATGCTCTAATCGCCCACGTCGCAGGACAAGCGTCGTCAACGACGCGCTTGATCTCCCCCCTTGCGGGGGAGATGTCCGGCAGGACAGAGGGGGGTGTGACGCAGAGCGACGTCGCGGCAAACTGCGGGGTGAGATCGATTGTATGCGACACGCGTTAATCGACAGCCTGTCAGAAGCGCCCGGAAATAGTGCCGCGAGCGGAAATATCGACGTCCAAGCCGGCGAAGCATCCATGCTGCTCGCGGGACAGCCGCAGCGCAGGTGGCGTTGGCCAGCCCATTTCTCTCGCAACAATCAGGCCTAGAAGCAGAATGGCGTCCGGTTCGTTCAAGACGAGCGCGGCTGGCGCGCGGCCAATGTGGACAAGCTCCATCAGCACCGCTGATGCCGATGAGGAGCCGATGGTTCCCGGCAGGAAGAGCACCCGCCCGCTGATCAACTCGCCGTGCTGGGGATGGCACACGTCAGCGATCCGCCCGGACATCGGATCAACGCCGCCCCAAAAGCTGATTGGCGCGTCGAGCACCAGCGCCCGGCCCTTCGCAGCCTCTCCGGGAATGAGAATTTCGGCTGCAGCAGTCGTCATGTTGCCGGCTCTGTGAGGACGGGCCTGCCCAGTACTGCGCTCTCCACGCAGTCGGCCAGAGAGGCATAGAGCACGCCATAGCCGATGTTGCCTGGCGCATAATGGGCAAACTTGCCGGAATTGGTCATCAGCACGCCGTCGGACCGCACAGGCAGGATCGGTGTGACGACAATGCAGGTGTCGGCGACAATGACGACGCCCGATGCTTCAAGACTTGCACGTTTTCCGCTTGCCTCGAGTTCCTTGAGGGTATGGCGCCCGGTACAAGCGTGGATGGGCACGCGCAGCCTGCGCCCGGCGACAAGCCGCTCCAACTGGTCGAACTCGGAAATTGAGAGATGCGGGCTGCCTATGGCGACGGCATCGATCCTTTCGGGTCTCCCCACGGTTGACAGGCGCGCCTTGGCGTCGCTGACCATTTCCGTGGTCACATGGATGATCGCGTCCGGCGATTGATGGCCCAGCGCGGTTTCCAGGTCCGGCGCCTCCGGTGTAACACCGGCGATGTGGAAGAGGCCGACAGATCCGGAGGAGGCCGCTGCCGCGCCGAACGCCTTGAGGCGATCCTCGCCGGGATGGCCGGAAATCCCGACAACTAACCCGACCGCATTGCCGATCTCACGGCCAAACAGTGTCCCCAGGATCGGCCATGCGATCTCGGAGGCAAGAAATGACGGCGGCAGGGCGGTAACGTCGAAAATCACTCTTGCCTTGCGGTTTTCGGGCCGATGCAGGCCGACGTCCGGCGCACGGCCGCTGATCGCACAAGCTATATCGAGGAAATCGCCGTATCGGTTCGTGCGCGCACCCAGCACGGAATTACAGAAGACAACGGCGTTGGATTCGCCCCAAGCGACGTCGGCGCCTTTTTCCGGCCGGTGACCGGCCTGGTAGGGGGCGCATGTCCAGGTCGGCTCGCAGCCGAGCTTCCGATATGCCTCCATCATCCGCCGCGCCATGCTCCGCTGCGGTTCCTGCAGCCGCACACGCGAACAGCCGGTGAGATCGAGCGCTCCGACATTCAATGTCGCGCGGACGGAGACACGTGCTTTACCCTCGACGAGCTTCTCGGCAAACAGCGTGCCGGAGTCTCCGTGATAGAGCGCCCCGTCGATATGCGCCGACCGGATCGGAATGAGCCGAACGGCTCCGAGGAGTTTTGCCGCTTCGGCGACGATGCGCATGGCCATGGCCGCGCCCTCACCGTCGCGGCCAGCAGCGATCGCCTTTTCGTCCACGGACAGTTCGAGGCTCAAGACAGGATCTTCCGCATGGTGACGGACGTAGGGCGGGCGTAGCCAGGATGCGCGGTCCGTTTAACTTCGCGAAATCCGAGCCGCTGGAAGGTCTGTTGATTTGCGGTCAGTTCGACGCGGGTCTGCAACTCGATCGCCGGCTTCCCGGATTTGCGGGCGTAAAGCTCCGCGGCTTCAAAGAGCCTCCGCCCGACGCCACGGCCCTGTTGTTCAGGAGCGACAACGAACTTCCCTAGGTAGAAGTCGCTCTCCCGCTCGGCAAGAAACGCGCATCCGATCAATTTGCCACCGTCGGCAGCTAGAAAGCCGATCTCCTGCCCGGCCTTTTCGCGCAGGGAGGCCGGCGTCAAACGCAACGCGGAGGAGGGGGGATCGATGACGCCGTTCATATAAGCAAAGGAGCGCAGGATAAGATCGAGCAGTTCGTCCCAGCGTTCATACTCAGCCGGGATGCGTTCGATGCGGATGTCGTCGGTTACGAGCGTATCGCTGCTCATCGCCGCCTCTTGTAGCGAACAACGTCAAATCGTGCGGCAAGCCCGTCGTAGAGCAGCAGACGACCGACCAGCGGCTCGCCGACACCTGTGATCAGCTTGATAACCTCCATGGCCTGCAAGGTTCCGATGACGCCTGTCAAAGCCCCTATGATTCCGGCTTCGGCGCAGGAAGGCACAAGTCCCGCCGGCGGCGGCTCGGGGAAAAGATCGCGATAGGAGGGATAGCGCTCTCCATCCGGGCCCGTTTCGAAGGGCTTCAGCACGGTCACCGATCCGTCGAACCGGCTGACCGCCGCGTGGACCAAGGGACGTTTCTCGGCCTCGCACGCATCTGCAAGAAGGTAACGGGTCTCGAAGTTGTCCGAACCGTCGGCGACGAGATCGAAGCCGGACACCAATTCGCGGACGTTTCCGGCATCGACACGGGCTTGATGAGTTTCGACGTGAACGTGCGGGTTCAGGCGTTCGACGGCTTTCGCGGCACTTGCCGTCTTAGAGGTACCGACTGCTTCCGTGTCGTGGATAACCTGGCGCTGAAGGTTGGATAACGACACATGATCGTTGTCGACAATCCCGATTGTGCCTACACCTGCCGCCGCAAGGTATTGTAGAACCGGGGCTCCGAGGCCTCCGGCTCCAACAATCAAGACGCGCGCACGCTTCAACTTCTGCTGACCGGCGCCGCCGATCTCAGGCAGGACAATGTGGCGCGCATAACGCTCCAGTTCGTCAGGCGAGAGGAGGGTGGGTTCGTGGCGGTTCATCGCCGGACCATACTGTTACGGATTGCCCTTGTCAGGCACCTTCGGCGGCAAAAACCCGCCCATGGTCGACGGTCAGGAATTGCGCCCGGCCCTGCAACGCCGAGAACAATGCCGGTTCGGTGCCGGTCATGAATGCCTGGCAGTTCAATTCTTCCAGGATCGAGAAAAGAGCCGCCCGCCGGCCGGCGTCGAGATGCGCGGCGATTTCGTCCAAGAGCAGGATCGGCGCTGATCCCGAGATTTCACCGCACAGCCGTGCGTGAGAAAGCATGATCCCGACCAGCAGCGCCTTTTGTTCGCCGGTCGAACAAAGTTCCGCCGGCATGTCCTTCGGGCGGTGACGTACCACCAGGTCGGACCGGTGCGGTCCCTCGAGCGTTCGTCCGGCGAAACGATCATTGTCGCGGCCGTCTGCGAGGCGATAGCGGAAGTCCTCCTCGATCTCGACGGCCGCTTTCTGGCCGATCGTCTCCTCAAGGGCTCCCGCCAGGGCGACATCGGCCTTGGGGAAGGGACTTCCGTCCGGGAGCCGCGCGATCATCGCGCCAAGCAGGCGGACGAGTTCCACCCGGGCAGCCGCTATGGCGGTGCCCGTTTCGGCCATTTGCGCTTCAATGGCCTCGAACCAGGCTCGGTCACGGGAGCCTTCCGCAAGCAGCCGGTTGCGTCCCCGCATCGCCTTCTCGTAGTCGAGCGCGCGCTGGCCATGGCTCGGGTCGATGGCCAAGCACGAGACGGTCGAGAAAACGCCGCCGGTCGCCAGCCGGCCCGGTGAAAAGTGCGTCCATGGAGGGGGTGATCCAGGTCACGCGCAGCCATTCGAGCAAGACGTCGGCGGTCTTGGCCGCCGCCCCGTTGATGCGGACCTTTCGTCCGGCCTCGCCCTCTGTCGCCGCGCCGGCAGTGCCTGTTCCGATGCCGCATTCGCCGAAGGGTCCCTGCAATTCCGCATGGACGGCGAAGCTTCCGCCGCCGCCTTCACGGGCAACCTCACCGTAAGGGGCGCGCCGCAACCCGCGCCCTGGCGTCAAAAAGGAAAGCGCCTCCAGGAGATTGGTTTTTCCCGCCCCGTTCTCGCCTGTGAAAACGACCGCGCCGGGATTGAGATCGAGGGAGAGCGTGGCGTAGTTGCGAAAATCCGTAAGCGATAGCTTACTGATATGCAGCATTGTTTCTCCGGTCGACCGGCCTTCCTGAGTGAACCGCGGCACGGCGAAGCATTCTGCTAGACGCGCATCGGCATGAGCACGTAGAGCGCGTGTTCGTCCGTCGTATCATGGATCAGGGTAGGTGAGCCCGCATCCGCCAGCATGAATTTCGCATCGCTGCCCGTGAGCTGCGCCGCGACGTCCAAAAGATATTTCGCGTTGAAGCCGATTTCGATGGGGTCCGACGCATAGTCGGCGGCAAGTTCCTCGGTCGCGCTGCCCGAATCCGGGTTGTTGACCGTAAGCGTCACCTGACCGTCCGCGATCGAGAGTTTCACCGCGCGGCCACGTTCCGACGAGATCGTTGAAACGCGGTCGACCGCGGCGGCAAAACTCTGGCGGTCGATGACGAGCTGCTTGTCGTTGCCGGTCGGGATGACACGCTGATAGTCCGGGAAGGTTCCGTCAATCAGCTTCGACGTCAAAACGACGCTACCGATGGTGAAGCGGATCTTGGTGTCCGACAATTCGATCGTCACCGCGACATCCGGGTCGTCGACGAGTTTCTGCAACTCGCTGACCGTTTTGCGCGGGATGATGATCCCGGGCATCCCCTCGGAGCCTGCGGGCGCCTCGATTTCGGCGCGCGCCAGCCGGTGACCGTCCGTCGCCACCGAGCGGAGCTTCAGCTTGCCGTTTCCTTCATGCGTATGCAGGAAGATGCCGTTCAGGTAGTAGCGTGTCTCCTCGGTCGAGATCGCGAACTGTGTCTTCTCAATGAGGCCTTTCATGGCCGCCGCTTCCACCCGGAAAATATGCGAGAACGATCCCGCCGTCAGTTCCGGGAAGTCCGATTGCGGCAGGCACTGAAGGCGAAAGCTCGAGCGGCCCGAAATAACCGACATCGCATGGCCATCGTCGTCCATCCGCAACATCACTTCGGCTCCGTCGGGGAGCTTGCGGACGATATCGTAAAGCAGATGGGCCGGAACCGTTGTGGCGCCGCCTTGTTCTACGCTGGCGGCAGCCGCTTCCGTCACTTCGAGGTCAAGGTCGGTTGCCTTCATCTCCAGGCTTGCGCCTGTGGCTGACAACAGAACGTTTGACAGGATCGGGATCGTGTTTCGCCGCTCCACAACGCGATGCACGTGGTTCAGGGATCTCAGAAGATTGGAGCGCTCTAGGACTACACGCATGACGCACTGATCTCGCTTCAATGAAGGCGCGGATTTTGAGGCAGATTATGCCGCAAACGGCCGCAAAAGGGTCAGAATCGAAGCAAACTGACAGGAAAATGAGGGTAAAGGCAAGCCCGCGGAATGCGTGGTCGCTTCCGCGGGCTTTTCTGGGGATAACGCCTGCCAAGGCAGGCAGGAGGTTCGCCGCATCCCCACTCGCAAATGTCAGGCCGCCTGATCGGAGATCAGCCGCCGCAACAACTCCAGTTCCTGTGCCAACGTGTTGTCCGAACCCGAAAGATCCTCGATCTTGCGGACAGCGTGCAACACCGTCGTGTGGTCGCGCCCGCCGAACCGGCGGCCGATTTCGGGCAAGGATCGCGGAGTCATGACCTTCGCAAGGTACATGGCGACCTGTCGCGGCTTCACAATCGTGCGCGTGCGCCGGTTGGACAGAAGCTCGGTCTTCGAGACATTATAGTGCCGCGCGACGATCCGCTGGATGTCCTCGATGCGCACGCGCTTCGGCTCGCCCGAACGGTAGATATGACCGAGGATTTCGTCGATCCGGTCAAGCGTGATTTGCGGCTCAAATGAATGCCGGAACAGAAGCTGGTTGAACGCACCTTCCAGTTCGCGGCCGCTCCCGGTCACCGTTCGCGCCACATGGCTCAGGATCTCTTCGGAGATGTCGAGCGAATTGTCGTCCGCCTTGGCACTCGCCAGTCTGAGCTTCAACATCGCAAACCGCATACCGAAATCAGGCGCAGACATTTCCAGCGCGACGCCGCCGTTCAGACGGGAACGAACGCGAGGTTCGAGCGATTCCAGTTCGGCGGGCGGCCTGTCGGCCGCAACGACGACCTGCTTGGCGCTGTCCAGCAGCATGTTGATCAGATGGCAGAACTCATGCTGTATCGATTTACCCTGCAGAAACTGCATGTCGTCGATGATCAGCAGATCGATATCCCGCAATTGCTCCTTCAGCGTCAACGCGTTGTTGTCCCTGATGGCCGTCGCAAAGCGCCACATGAAATACTCCGCGGTCAGATAGACCACGCGTGACTGTGGGTTCTGCTTGATGGACTCGGCTGCGATAGCTTGCAGAAGATGGGTTTTGCCGAGCCCGACGGTCGCGTGCAGGAAAAGCGGGTTGAAACGAACCGCGTTGGATTGCGATTCCGCCACCGCCTTTGCCGCGGCGAAGGCCACCCGGTTCGATGGCCCCTCGATGAAGGACTGGAATGTGTAGCGCGCATCCAGCGGCGAGCCAAGAACGCTCTGCCGACCGTCGGTTCCCCGAACCGAACTCTCCGTTGCGAGGCACCGCAACGCGATCCGGCCGCACTGCACCCAAGGTGCCAGAACCCAGCGCTGTCTGCGGTATCCGCGGTGCCTTTCGGGCGATCTGCTGCTCGAATTCGGGAGTGGCGCGTCCTTGTCTGGTTGCGCTCCTCACAATGATTTCTACCTTCAGGACATCGGGTTGTTCCTGCTTCCAAAGCTCGCTGATCAGGTCGAGATAGTGACCGTTGATCCACGAACGCAGGAAAGCCGTCGGCACGGACAAACGGGTAACCCCCTTTGAAGCCTCTGCCAGCTTCATGCGTCCAAACCAACTGGAGAAGACCTCGCTTCCCAGACGTGCCTTCAGTTGTGCCTTTACGCGTTCGAATGCCCTGTCTTCGCCCCCCAAGGTGGTCGTTGCCATGCCTTCTCCCTCGACAATGTTTCGTGGAAAAGGAAAGCCCGCCCCTGCCCCCCCCTCAATTGCACTTTGCATCATAATTATCCCTGTCTTTGGTGCCTGGTACGCCGCCAGTTCCAACTTTTGCAAGCAGGCCGGCAGTCTTCTTCGTCAACCCTGGCGAGTGCCGCATGCGACCTTCGCCCCCTCAATCCGGGCGCATCTTTGGCTTGTTCCCGGTAATCCTTATCCATTTTTACGCCATGCCTGACGGGCACAAGGGCCAACGATCCGGCGACAACCGCCAAAGCGAGAGCCAAGTCCCTACAATCACTGCGCTACTCGGTTACTCACGAAAGGAGCAAAACCTCGCCGTTCGCGGAAATAGCTCCCGCGCCGTCTTCCCCTGCATTTTGGCTAGGTCATCGAGCCTCGGGCCCGTCCCTTTCGATGGCTGAACACTACAAAAATCGTTGTGGAAAGGGCAAGGCCGCGGCTAACGGATTTTTAAGGAATTTGATCGAAGGGTAAAGGCGCATCACCGGTCTTCCCATGCCCAAAATCCAATAAATCGTTTTGATTCAAAACGTTTTCGCAGTGCGGCCTTCGCGGCCCCCGAAGGCGAAATAAATTTAAAAAAAAAGCTTGACACATCGTCGGCTGCAACGGCCGGTGGATGACATGAACAACATGTGGACAACCGCGTGTAACCTGCTGAAATCACTAGCTAAATGCTGCTAGGCCCATGTGGCCTGCGGAGCGTCTTCAGCGGCGGTAAACATCAGCAGCAGCGCATGTGCCGGCAAACAATTTTTCAGCTAGAACGGTCTGCCGTAACGTCACTTTGCCAAGCCTTTGCCCGGCAAACAAAAAACCCGGCGTGAGACGCCGGGTTTTTGAGAAATCCAGTCCTGAAGGGGATCAGGCCGACAGCGTCTTCAAACGCTGAGCGAGACGGGAAACTTTCCGCGAGGCCGTGTTCTTGTGGATGACGCCCTTGGTCGCTGCGCGCATCAGTTCCGGCTGCATCGCGTTGAATGCGGCCTCGGCCGCTGCCTTGTCCCCGGCCGCGAGAGCCTCCTCGACCTTGCGGACGTAGGTGCGAACGCGGGAGCGCCGGTTCTTGTTGATCGCCGCGCGGCGGGCGATCTTACGCGTTGCCTTTTTGGCCGATGAGGTGTTGGCCATGATGCCTCTCTCTATCAGTGTGAGCCGCGCCCCGGGTGCAACCGCAGGGCGCAAAAACAAAACGGGCAGCCGAAGGGCCGCCTCAGTCGTCGCGGCTTATAGTGTAGCTTTTGCAGGGCGTCAACGCTATTCGCCGTCTTTTCAGCTCGGCTTTCAGCGATTGCGGAACTTTGCCTGGCGCTTCTCCGTGAACGCCGCCATGCCCTCTTTCTGGTCGTCAAGCGCGAACATCGAATGGAAAACCCTGCGCTCGAAACGAAGCCCCTCGGAAAGCGTCAGCTCGTATGCGCGGTTCACCGCTTCCTTGGTCATCATGACTGCGGGAAGCGAGAAGTCCGCAATCTTCGCAGCTGTCTTGAGAGCCTCGTCGACAAGATCGGCTGACGGGACCACGCGTGAAACGAGCCCGGAACGCTCCGCCTCCGCTGCATCCATCATCCGCCCGGTCAGGCACATGTCCATGGCTTTCGATTTGCCCACAAAGCGGGTGAGGCGCTGCGAGCCCCCCATGCCCGGCATCACACCGAGCGTGATTTCGGGCTGGCCGAATTTCGCACTGTCACCCGCGATAATGAAATCGCACATCATGGCAAGTTCGCAGCCGCCGCCCAGCGCATAACCGGATACAGCGGCAATCATCGGCTTGCGGGTACGGGTCAGTCCTTCCCAACCGGCGAAGAAGTCTTCCATATAGGCTTCGACATAGCTCTTGGCCTGCATTTCCTTGATGTCAGCGCCCGCCGCGAATGCCTTTTCCGAGCCTGTGATCACGATTGCTCCGATCCCCGGCTCGGCATCGAACGCACAGAGTGCGCTGACGATTTCCTTGAGCACCTGGGAGTTGAGCGCGTTGAGTGCTTTCGGCCGGTTCAGGGTGATCAGCCCGACCTTGCCGCGCTCCTCAACGATGATCGTCTCATAGTCCATGGTCGTTCCCTCCTGGCCCGGCGACAGCACAGGTTTCGCATACCTAACGCTGGCATGCGGGGCAATAGAAGGTTGACCGGCCGCTTTGGACGATGCGCCGAATGGTTCCGCTGCATCCCGCCCTTCGACAAGGCTCGCCTTCCCGGTCATACACGGAGAAAGAGTGCTGAAAGTAGCCGAGCGTTCCGTCGGTCCGGATATGATCCCGCAGTGACGAGCCGCCAGCGTCGATTGCCTCCGCGATGACGTCGCGGATGGCTTGAGCCAGACGCGTGCTGCGAGGCGTTGCTGTGCCGCCCGCAGCGGATATGGTTCCCGCTGCCCGCCTTGGTGACAGGCCGGCGCGCCAAAGCGCCTCCGAAACATAGATATTGCCCAGTCCGGCGATCACGGTCTGATCGAGCAGCGCTGCCTTGAGCGGGGTCTTTTTCCCGTGCAGCAGTTGGCTGAGCATCGCGCCATCGAGCGCGTTGCCGGTCGGTTCGATGCCAAGATTGGCAAGCATCGGATGAAGGTCGAGTTGCCCTTCCTCGGCAAAAAGCATGAACCCGAACCGCCTCGGATCGTTGAAGACAATGCGCGACTTATGGCCGTTGGGCGAAAGCAGGTGAAAAACGACGTGGTCGTGAGCGGCGTCCTTCGGCCGTTCGTAGTGAAAGGCGCCCGGCAGGTCGGACTCGTCGTCGCTCTCAACGCGAAAAGAACCCGACATACCGAGATGGCAGATCAGGATCGGCCCGCCATCCACATGAGCGGTCAAATATTTCGCGCGGCGGCCAAGCGCGGTGACCCGCCGGCCGGTCAGCCGTTCTGTAAACCGCTCGGGAAAAGGAAAGCGCAGATCCGGCCGGTTCGCCTCAACGTGATGGATATAGGCGCCTTCGAAGACCGGCTGGAGACCACGCCGGACCGTCTCGACTTCCGGAAGCTCAGGCATCGGCGGCAATAGTCGCGTAGAAGGATTTGCCGTGGCGGCCCGGTGCGAGGCCGAGGTGCTCGGCGACCGTTTCTCCAATGTCTGCGAATGTGGAACGCAGTCCGACGCTACCTCCCTGCAACCCGGGTCCCGTGCCGATGACGGGAATCCGTTCGCGGGTGTGATCGGTACCCGTCCATGACGGGTCGCAGCCGTGGTCGGCCGTGAGCAACAGCAGGTCGCCCTGCCGCAATCGTGCCAGTGCCTCCGGTAGCCGCCGGTCGAACGCCTCCAGTGCCGCCGCATAGCCGGCAATGTCCCGCCTGTGACCGAAGAGCATATCGAAGTCGATGAAATTGGCAAAAACGAGATCGCCATCGCCGGCGTCGTCCATCCCGCTCAGCGCGGCGTCGAAGAGGGCCATGTTGCCCGCGGCCTTCCGCACTTCAGAGATGCCGCGATGGGCGAATATATCGCCGATCTTTCCGATTCCGATCACGCGGTTGCCGCGCGCGACCAGGCGGTCGGCCAGTGTTGGCTCAGGAGGTGGAACGGCAAAATCACGCCGGTTGGACGTGCGCTCGAAAGTAGCCGCGGTTTCTCCGACAAACGGCCTGGCGATGACGCGGCCGATATTCAGCGGGTCAACCAGTTTGCGAACGACCTTGCAAAGCTCGTAGAGCCTTTCCAGCCCGAAATGGGTTTCGTGGGCCGCAATTTGGAACACGGAGTCGCCTGATGTGTAACAAATTGGCTTTCCCGTGCGAATGTGCTCTTCGCCGAGCCGCTCGATGATCTCCGTACCAGACGCGTGGCAGTTCCCGAGAATTCCCCGCAGTCCCGCCTGCGCGACAATGGCTGCGGTCAGTTCCGGAGGAAAACTCGGCTTGGCCGGAGGAAAATAGCCCCAATCGAACGACACCGGTACAGCCGCGATCTCCCAATGCCCGGATGGCGTATCCTTGCCGCTCGAAATTTCGTCGGCCGCGCCAAAGAAGACCCCAGGCGCCACGGTCGTGTTCATCCCCGCAGGGGGGTGGCCTGTCGCAATTTGAGCTGCCTGGGCCAGTCCGAGCGACAGCATGTTCGGTATCGACAAAGGCCCGGCTCGCACACCGCTTCGATCAGCCTTTCCGGCATGACAGGCGGCAGCGATATGGCCGAACGTGTCGGAGCCCTCGTCGCCGAAGCGCGACGCATCATGCGCCCCGCCTATGCCGAAGGAGTTTAGAACGAAGATGAAGGCGCGTTTCATGCGGCCTGCCTGGCGGTTCCTGGAGCACGATGATTTCTCTTGGAGTCGTCACCGTGCTCCAACTCTTTGTTTCTCGCATGATCTTTTCCGAAAACCGCTACTCACTTTTTGCTTCGCTGACCTTCGGTTCGGGATCATGCTCTAGTGAACGTCCGTCCAGACATAGGATCGATCGGCGCTATTGGCAATTCGCGGCATCACCGGACAGCGCTTCCCATGCGGCAATGTTCCTATCTCGGGATTGCCGCGGTGATCAGTTGTAGCAATCGCTGCAAGGAATGGTTTGGCTCATCCGGGGCCGCAGATGGTAGGTGTCTTTCATGGTCATTTCACCAATCGCGGCGACAAGGCCGAGAGCGGCCTCCTGGTTGTCTGACCATGCGATGACGGGCTTGTATTCCAGCGTACTTTCCACGCGGATCAGGAAACTCCCGGCGATCTTCAGCTTTTCAGGCACTGTCGTTGCAGCTCCGGCGGCTAATCCGACCTTGGCTTCGCCGTCCTCAAGCTTGCGCGACCATGCGACCGTGACCTTCGGTGTGGACTCGTTGCTGATCGCGATGGCAGTCACCACGATCGTCGGCTCCGATCGATTGTATGGCTGCAGAATCGATTCACCGATGGCCATAATGGCCTCGATCTCCTCTTTGTTTATCGTTGGCTGCTGAGCGATCAGGTCGGCGACCATACTTCCGGCGCGGCCAACCTTTTTGCTCGCTTCGACGGCAAGCGCAATCTCCATCGAAGCGAGATACGTCATCAACAGCAGCGGCGCGACAAAGGCAAATTCAACCGCCGCTACGCCGCGGCCGTCAGAGAAAAGCCGCCACAGCCGGTCGCGGGCGTGCGTCAGCACGGCGTTGCCGTGACGGTGAAGAAATCCAGAGCGGATCGCCGTTTCATGGAATCGATGGTCCGCTCTAAGTGTTTGTTTTTCTGCAATTCCGGACGGAAGACCGGTTCCCACTCTTCCTGGAATTGCTCTAGGCGCGCTCGGTGCGGTTGATATCGTTTCGACCATGTCCCCCTCGCTCAATCGTCAAAAGGCTCATTCTGCCAGGTGGCTGTCGCGAAAAGCAGGGTGTTGTGCCCCTTCAGGTTCGACATTCTCTCACGCATGAGATCGGTCATGACCGGCCAGGGATAAAGGACCCGAAGCATGTTCTTCGACATCGCAAGGCCGGGCTCGAACGTGATGTCCAAAGTATCGATCTCCCTTTCCTGTCCGCTACCCTTCAGCGGCATAGGAAGCGCCGCCAACTGGGCGAAGGTTGGCCGGCTCCGCAGATCGACCTCAAGGCCGGGGCAGCCTGTGGCGACGATGACCTCGATCTGACTGCAGATGAGTTCCCGCAGTCTGGCCTCGGTCAGGTCGGCTGCCTTGATTTGCCCGGTTCGCAACTGCCTGGCCACGTTGTCGGTGGCGTTTGCGACAACCTGCTGTCCGGCGAAGGAAATGCAGGTCTCGATGATCGCGAATGTCAGCGCTGCAAACGGTATGGCGAGCTTGGCGAATTCGATCGCGGTGCTGCCGCTGGTATCGCGGAGGAAGCGTGAAAGAACGGTCGAATTGCGCAACCGTTCGACCTTGAGACCGAGTCCAGTACCCATTTCGAGCCCCCGCCAATCTCAATCGGTATTGGCTAGGACAACAATATTCAAAACAGGTTTCGTTCCGGTTTGGATGTTTCCTCGAAACGTCGCTCCCGACTTTACCGGGAGCTAACCAATATCGACCGATTCGAGTTGCGGGAAGCGTTCACTGACCGCCGCCGATCTGCGCGTCGGAGGACAGTTCCGCGTCGCTCTTGTAAGAGCCCTCGCAGTAAGGAGTACAGGACAGTGTCTGGATGGCCGCGCGCCTGTAAATACGGACGGACTGGGCGGTCTGCCGGACTACTGTCACCTGTTCATCGACAATCGGAACACCGGCGGCGTCCAGAACGACCATATTGGTGACGCCAAAGCCCTTACCGGTGAGCACGATGGTCTGGGCATCCTGTACTGAAGCGTCGGCAATCATCGGGTTGCCGACGATAATTGTGTCGGCAGCCCGGGTAAGCTTGACGATGCGAGCCTGATGCATCGTCACTTCAATGCCGGCAGCCTCCGCCAAGACCGGGCCAGCACTTAACGCCCCCACGCAGCAAACCAAAGCGGCGCGCAGGACAGAAGTCGCAGAAATTTGTGTCGGACGCATGCAACCCCCCTGCATGAAGCGTTCAACGAAGATGAACGATATTGGTGAACCAACAGTTAAGTGCGCAGCGCGGCGCGCGCGTTCGCTCCATGCGCGCTGAGCAGAAGCGTTCTTTTCCAAGGTTTGCAATTGATTGCTTATTTTAGGAGCCGATTAACCACGAGGCGGATCTCGGCCCGGAAAGAATTCGGTAAGGCTGTTTCTTAAGCCGGATGAAAGAGCTCCTTTGTAGATTGGCCTCATCCGATCGACGCAGAAGAACAGTTGACGGAAGTGCTGTTAACACGTGGAGTAAGGAGCTCTCGAATGTCTAAGCTTTTTGCACGTTTTGTGAAGGACGAGTCCGGCGCAACCGCCATCGAGTATGGCCTGATCGCCGCCCTTATCGCACTTGCCATCATGGTCGGCGCCCGGGCGGTCGGAACCAGCCTTGACGCCCTCTTTACGGAAGTCGCGACGGAGCTGGATCGCTAGGCGGCAGGTTTCCAGCTTGCTGGAAGGAGGGCCGCTCCCTTGGGGGCGGCCTTCTGCTTTCGCGGGGTGAGCATCTGGTTTTCATTCTTGCTTAATCGGGACGATCCTAGTGGTCCGATTTTGAACATTCGCATCCCATTGATACGGGCCATTCAGGCGAATGTTAGAATCGATAAGGACCACTAGCAACTTATTGATTCTTAGTGGAACTTTGAATTTGACATTCGCAATGGGCGCGTGATGTCGGATGGGATGCGAATGTCAAATTCGTTCCACTAGGATCGCCAGAGGTCAATTCAGCCATTGGCAGGGCCGTCATGCTCGAAGCTCTCATCTTCGTCGTCTTTCCCTTCTGCATGGCCTACGCGGCGATATCCGACGCGCTATCCATGACCATCCCGAACACCGTGGCCGCGATCCTTCTGTTGACCTTTGCCGTCGTCGCGCCACTCACGGGAATGGACTTGTCTACTCTTGCCTGGCATCTCGCCGCCGGGGCATTGGTGCTGGCGGTTACCTTCGGGCTCTTCGCATTCGGCGGGACTCGGAGGCGGGGACGCCAAGCTTCTCGCCGCCTCGGCTGTCTGGATGGGGTTTGGCCCCCAGCTTCTTGGCTATCTGCTGACCTCGGCGGTTCTGGGGGGCGTGCTTACCATCGCGATACTGAACTACCGCAGATCGGCACTATCGCTCTATACCGGCCAAATCAGCTTCCTGCGTCACTTTGCAGACAAGACCGTGGGTATCCCGTATGGGATTGCGCTCGGGATCGGCGGGCTGATGGCCTATCCGGACTCCGCCCTGATGCAGTGGGCGCTGGAGCGCCTGGCAACACATTAAAGCGTGTTGCAATGTGATTTAGGAATGTTGGCGGGACTGCACCCCCCTCTGGCCTACCGGCCATCTCCCCCGCAAGGGGGGAGATCAGCTGCCGCGATGCGTTCGCGCTAACCGCCAACGTCGCAGGACAAGCGTCGTCAAGGACGCGCGTGATCTCCCCCCTTTGAGGGGGAGATGGCCGGTAGGCCAGAGGGGGGTGACGCAGAGCGACGTTGCGGCAAACTGCGGGGTGAGGTCGATTGTATGCGACACGCATTAACCGGCTCCGATTCTGCCGCGGCTATTCCCTCAAATATCGCCCGGCAACCCAGCCTTCGATGCTAGCGTCGCGTGTGGTGACCTTGCACCAGCGGGTCGCTCCATTCATGCGGCAGCCGCCGTTCTTGAGCACGGCGCCGTTATCCAGCTTGGCAACAATCCTTGCGCTGGCGGACGGCTCCGCCCGCATGTTGAGTTTGTCGCCCGCCGGAACATTTGTGACGCGCCAGAAGTCCGGTCCGCCTGAAAGCCCATCCGCGAAGTCGGGCGACACCCCGGTGGCGCGGATGGTGAGCTTGTACCGGGCTTGTTCATTTCGGCGCGCGGCGTTTCGCATCAGGTAAACGCGAATGACAAAGTCGCCCGTGGAGGAAACAGTGCCGCTATACTCCAAGCCATCCACCGATCCGGTAAAGAGTGCGGCATCGGGCATGCCGTCGGGACCGATGGGGCCGTAGACATTGAAGTAGGCGGAAGCGTTGGACGTTGTCATCGAGACCGCCAGTTGCTGCCCGGTAGAGGCATCAATGCGGTAATCGACGATCTCGTAGCCGCGAATCTGGCTTGCAATGACCCGGGTGACTTGGCTGGCGCTCGTTTGGACGCGCTCTTGGCGGATGTCTTGTGCGAGGGCAGGCAGATGGAACGTCGTTGCGAGCAGGGCGGCGATTAAGAGCTTTCTCATCGGCAGCGATCCACCTGTCGGAGTTGACGGCGTCATGCGTTGTCGCGTCGCTATCGCCGTCTCTTCCGGCAATTGAGTAACCTTAGATTAATCACGACTATAAGCATTGCGTTAACCCTAATTTGACGATTGCCGCCCCACAGTCCTCCCCAGGCAAAGTGAATTCGGGGCGGGGGTCCGAGAATGGCGGCGTCACGACTAATAATATTGAGCGTGGCGGTGGCGGCGGCAGGCGGTGCCGGCTACATCGCAAAAAAAATGTCGGGGGCTCCTCAGGAAGTCACCGTCGCGGCAGCGCCAAGCAAGCCGGCAGTTGCGCTGAAGAAAGTCCTGGTTCTGTCGGGCGACGTGCCGATGGGGGCCACTGTCGACGGCCAGCTCCGTTGGCAGGACTGGCCGGCGGAGGCCGTCGGCGCCAATTTCATAATGCGAGAAGACGAAGCCGATGCGCTGGAACAGCTGAAAGGCTCCATTGCGCGGGTCGCCATGTACAGCGGCGAACCGTTGCGCAAGTCCAAGCTGATTGGCCAAGGCCAGAGCTTCATGTCGTCGATCCTGCCGTCGGGCAAGCGCGCGATCGCGACCCAGATCGCCGCCGACACTGCGGCCGGCGGCTTCATCCTCCCGAATGATTTTGTCGATGTGATCATGACGCGACGCTCGCAGGGCGGAGCGGGCGGCGAAGGATTTATTACCGAAACGATCCTCAAGAATATTCGCGTCCTGGCGATCGACCAGACGATACAGGAGGATGAAGAGGGCCGTAAGGTCAAGGTCGGCGAGACCGCCACTTTGGAACTGACGCCTCAACAGGCCGAGATCATCACGGTCGCCCAGCAAATGGCCGACCGGCTGACGCTCGCCCTTCGGGCCACTGCCGACGCCCAGGAAAAACCGGACGGCGAGGCCGACTACCTCGTTTCGGGCAATGGCCGTCGCGGAACTGTCCGGTTGATTAAGCTAGGCGAAGTTACCGAGGTGGGGGCAAGGAAATGATTTCGACAACTCGCCAATACTTGGTCAAGTCGGTCAGCTTCTCTCACACCAGGGCAGCCCGCCGGAGCAGGGTATTCGCGACGGCAGCGTTCATCGCCCTGGGGAGCGCGATGAACACAAGCGGCGCAGGAGCGGCGGACAGCGACAACGCGCAAATCCGATCCGACGCTACGCTCACCCGGTCGGCGGTCGACGCCCAGAGGATCAAACTCGGCCTCAACAAATCGGTCGTGGTCGACCTCCCGAGCGATGCCTACGACATCCTCGTTGCCAATCCCAGCGTGGCGGACGCGGTAACCCGCACAGCGCGCCGTATCTATCTCTTCGGCAAGCAGGTCGGTGAGACGAACATCTTTGTGTTCGGCCCGAACGGCGAGCAGATCGCCAGCCTCGACCTCGTTATCGAACGCGACGTCGCCGGACTGGAAGACCATTTGAAGCGGTTCATCCCGAATTCTGAAATCAAGGTTGAACTCATCAACGACAACGTGGTTCTGACCGGCACGGTCGAAACGCCGCTTGACGCGTCACGCGCCGCCCAGCTCGCGCAGATATTCGTCACCGGCGGCGAGGCAACAACCGGACAGTACTCGCTGACGGCGGCGGGCGGATCGCCCAACGGTGGCGTCGACATCAACAACCCGGACCAAACGCGCCAGATCAGCCAGATCGTCAATTTGCTCACGATTATCGGCGAGGATCAGGTCACGCTGAAAGTGACGGTTGCCGAGGTCAGCCGCTCCGTCATGAAACAGCTCGGCGTCAACATGATCGGCTCCGACGCCAGCAGCGGCATCACCTGGGCCGCGATCAGCGACAACATCATGGGGTTAGGGAAACCGTTGTCCAATTCCCAGCTCGCCCTCGGAACATCCGTACTCACGGCCTACATCAACGCTATGGAGCAGGCCGGGGTGATGAAAACGCTGGCGGAGCCTACGCTGACTGCCATTTCCGGCGAGAAGGCGACCTTCCAGGTCGGCGGCGAGTTCAATCTCGTCAGCGGTCAATCCGTCAGTCAAGGCGACAAGGCCAAGGGCGAGTCCGACACAATTACCTATGACATCGAAAAGCTCGAATACGGCATCGGCCTCGAGTTCCAGCCGGTCGTGCTATCGCCCGGCCGCATCAGCCTGAAAATCAGAACCGCCGTTTCCGAGCCCACGACGGAAGGTTCCGTAGGGCTTTCCACCGGGCTCAGGGGAGTGCCAGGCGCCAACATACTGTCGATTCGAAAACGCCTGGCGGACACGACGGTGGAACTGCCGTCCGGTGGATCGATGATGATCGCTGGTCTGGTTCGCGACGACATCAGGCAGGCAATCAACGGGCTTCCGGGCTTGTCCAAGATTCCGGTGCTCGGCACGCTTTTCCGTAGCCGTGACTTCGTCCGCAACGAGACGGAACTGGTGATCATTGTGACGCCGTATCTCGCACGTCCGGTCGAGCGGACGGCGCTGGCGAAGCCTGACGACAATTTCAACGCCGCAAGCGACGGCGCCGGCATGTTTCTCGGCCGCGTCAATCGGGTCTACGGCACGATGCGGACGGATAGACCCAACGGCCGCTACCACGGCGTGGTCGGCTATATCTACAAGTGATCGGGGGGCGGGGGCATGTTTGAGGATTTGAAATGGGGCGGGGAAGCCGGCGCGATTGGCGTAAGGCAGGCCTTCCGTGCGGGATCGGTCGTTGCGCTTGTTGCGGTGGCGCTCCTTTCGGGATGTGCAAAGCGCGACAGCATCACCGTAGGCGCGGTGCCTGACGACTATCGGACAAACCATCCGATCTTCATCGGGGAAAAGGAGGAGGTGCTGGATTTGCCGGTGGCCGCCGAGGATCGCGGGATCACCGATCCGCAGCGGGTAGCGCTCGAAGGGTTTCTCGCCAACTACGACACCAGCGCTGCACCGACGCTCCGGATCATTGTGCCGTCTGGCGCGGCAAATCGCGCCGCGGCATCGGACGCTGCGAAGGGCTTTGCCCGTGTGGCGATGGCCAACGGTGTGCCGCGGTCCAGGATAGCGATTATGTCGTACCAGGCGTCAGCGGCGGAGACGTCGGCGCCCATCCGCGTCGCTTTCACGGCTATGCGGGCCCAGACCGGAAAATGCGGACGGTGGCCCGAGGACATCCTCAAGGACAGCGCCGAGAACAAGCACTATGCGAATTTCGGCTGCTCGTACCAGAACAACCTTGCCGCCCAGATCGCGAATCCGGCGGATCTTCTTGGACCGCGCAAACCTACGCCCGTCGATGCGGAGCGCCAGGACATCGTCATCAATCGCTATCGGGTCGCGCCCACATGGATCGAGCCGCCGCAGAGGGAAGTCTTCTTCTGACGCATATTTATCGCGGGTAATTGGTCGAGGAAGGAAGCGACGAGATGAATAGCCTGGCCTACGAGACCGAGCAGGACGAGCAGGAGCCGCTACTGTCCGATGTATTGTCGATGAAGGACCTGCGGCCGCTGCCGCGCATTTCGGTCCAGGCATTCTGCGAGACAGAAAGTGTGGCTAGTCCGATCGAACGCGCCGGCGAAGACCGGCGCATGGCGAAGGCCCATCTGAAGGTTCATATGGGCGGCATTTCGACAGCAATCGACTTCTACCAGACCGCGCCGACACCCAATCTCATCATCCTCGAATCCCGCCGCGAACCACGGGAGCTGATCGAGGCGCTGAAGCAACTGGCCGAATACTGCGACTCGAATTCGAAGGTGGTGGTCATTGGCCACTACAACGACGTCTGGCTCTATCGGGAACTGATCCGCTCGGGCATTTCCGAATATGTCGTCGCGCCGATCTCGATGGTCGATATTGTGGGCGTGATCTCTTCAATTTTCGTCGACCCTAAAGCCGAGCCGATCGGCAGATCCATTGCCTTCATCGGCGCCAAAGGCGGCGTCGGGTCATCCACTATTGCGCATAATGTGGCCTGGAGCATGTCGGCGCTGTTTGGTTCGGAGGTGGTCGTCGCCGACCTCGACCTGCCGTTCGGAACCGCCAATATCAACTTCGACCAGGATCCGGCTCAGGGCATCGCCGAGGCGGTATTTGCGCCGGACCGCATCGACGAGGTCTATCTCGACCGTCTGTTGGCTCAGTGCGCGGAACATCTGTCGCTGCTTGCCGCCCCTTCGACGCTCGACCGTGTCTATGATTTCGATCCCGAGGCGTTCGCCCATCTCATCGATACGGCACAACGCAGCGCGCCACTCATCGTTCTCGACATTCCCCACGCATGGAATGGATGGACGAAGAACACATTGATGAAGGCCGACGAAATCGTCATCACGGCGACGCCCGAACTTGCCAACCTTCGCAACACCAAAAACCTCGTCGACATGCTGAAAAAACTGAGGCCGAACGACTTGCCGCCGAAGCTGGTGATCAACCAGGCCGGAGTTCCCAAACGCCCTGAAATCAGCGCCGCCGATTTTGCCGAGCCGCTCGGAATCCAGCCGATGGCAATCCTTCCGTTCGACCCGCAGCTTTTTGGGAACGCGTCGAACAACGGGCGGATGTTGGGGGAGACGGATGCCAAGCACGCGATCGCGCAGATGGTCAACGAGATGGCGCACATCCTGACAGGACGGAGCGAGATCAAGGCCAGGAAGAAATCCGGCCTCGAAAGTCTGATCGGCAAGCTGAAACTGAGCAAGAAATGACTGTTCGCGGGCGATAACCGGCATGTTTGGAAAACGAGGCAACGACAGCGGAAGCCGTGGAACGCCGGAGTTCCGTCCGCCCACATCCGCAGCAGTGCAGCAGGCAGGGGATGTGGGTGTCGCCGCGCCGACACATGCAGCTTCCGCACCCATTCAGAAAACACAGCCGCGAGCGCCGGTGGCGCCGCCGCCTCTGGTGCCCGAAGCGCGCAACGTGCAGCGCGAACGCAGTGAGATCTATTACGACACCAAGTCCCAGGTCTTCTCGGCGCTTATCGACACAATCGACCTGTCGCAACTCGCCAAGCTCGAACCCGACGCTGCCCGCGAGGAAATCCGCGACATCGTCAACGATATCATCGCAATCAAGAACTTCGCGATGTCGATTGCCGAGCAGGAGGAACTTCTCGAGGATATCTGCAACGACGTGCTCGGATACGGTCCGCTGGAGCCGCTGCTTGCCCGCGACGACATCGCCGACATCATGGTGAACGGCTCAAGGCAGGTCTACATTGAGGTGAACGGCAAGGTCGAGCAGACCGGTATCCGTTTCCGCGACAATCAGCAGCTTCTCAACATCTGCCAGCGCATTGTCAGCCAGGTCGGGCGGCGCGTGGACGAGTTCGAGCCCGATCTGCGATGCCCGCCTGCCAGACGGCTCGCGCGTGAATGTGATCGCAGCGCCCCTGGCGATCGATGGAACGGCCCTCACGATCCGAAAGTTCAAGAAGGACAAGCTGACCCTGGATCAGCTTGTCAAATTCGGTGCGATCTCTCCCGAGGGTGCGGAAATCCTGAAGATCATCGGTCGCGTTCGCTGCAATATTGTCATTTCGGGAGGTACCGGCTCGGGCAAGACGACGTTGTTGAACTGCCTGACCAATTACATCGATCGCGACGAACGTGTGATCACCTGCGAGGACTCGCGGAACTCCAGTTGCAGCAGCCGCATGTGGTTCGTCTGGAAACCCGCCCGCCGAACCTCGAGGGCGAAGGCGAAGTCACGATGCGCGACCTCGTCAAGAACTGCCTGCGCATGCGCCCTGAGCGCATCATCGTCGGCGAGGTGCGCGGACCGGAGGTGTTCGACCTGCTGCAGGCGATGAACACAGGTCACGACGGCTCGATGGGAACGATCCACTCCAACTCGCCGCGCGAATGCCTCAACCGTATCGAGTCGATGATCGCGATGGGGGGATATTCGCTGCCCCAGAAGACCGTGCGCGAAATCGTGGTCGGCTCGGTGGACGTCATCATCCAGGCTGCGCGCCTTCGCGACGGGTCGCGCCGCATCACCCACATCACCGAGGTGATCGGCATGGAGGGCGACGTTGTCATCACGCAGGACCTCGTCCTCTACAATATCAAGGGCGAGGACGCTTCGGGCCGGCTGATCGGCCAGCACCATTCGACGGGTATCGGACGGCCGCAATTCTGGGATCGCGCCAGGTACTACGGCGAAGAGCAGCGGCTCGCGGCAGCACTCGAGGCCATGGAGAAGCGCGTCGACTAGAGCATGATCCCGAAAAGTGCGTAGCGGTTTTCGGAAAAGATCATGCGAAAATCAAAGAGTTAGAGCACGATGACGACTCCAAGACAAATCATCATGCTCTAGCAGCGGGCGGGGGGCCATGTTCGGTATCGAAGGTTCAATTTTGGCGTTCGTGCTTCTGGCCGGCTGCAGCGCCGGTGCGGTCGCCTACGCATTTCTCTTCAAGACCATCGCGGATGAAATGAACGTCGACAAGCGGCTGGAGACGGTCAAGAGGTCGGATACGGACCGGGCGCAGGTCAAGGCTTCGCGAGACCGGGTGGCGGAAGTCGCGAAGCGCCGTAAAACCGTTCAGGACACGCTGAAGGAGCTTGACGAGAAACAGAGGTCCAAGGACCGGAACATCAAAAAGCCGCCGCTCAGGATGCAACTTCGACAGGCCGGCACGCAGGTCTCCGTCGAGCGCTTCTATCTTTATTCGGTGATCTGCGGGTTGGTGGTCACGCTGATTGCCTTCCTCGCGGGTGCGCCGCTCATCCTCCTTCCCGGCGCGCTCCTTGCCGGCGTCATCGGCCTGCCGCGCTGGGTCGTCGCCTTTAAGCGGTCACGCCGCGTGAAGGCGTTTCTGCACGAGTTCCCCAATGCGCTGGACGTGATTGTCCGCGCGGTCAAATCGGGCCTTCCGCTGAACGACGGCATCCGTCTGATCGCCTCGGAATCGCCCGAGCCCGTGCGTTCCGAATTTCGGCGGATCGTCGAGTTCCCAGCAGCTTGGTCTGTCAATCCCAGAGGCCGCCTTGCGCATGGGCGAAACGATGCCCTGCCCGGAGGCGAGTTTCTTCGGCATCGTCATCCAGATCCAGCAGCAGGCGGGCGGCAATTTGTCGGAAGCGCTCGGCAACCTTTCGCGCGTGCTTCGCGACCGCAAGAAGATGAAGGCGAGGGTGCAGGCGCTGTCGATGGAAGCGAAGGCGTCCGCGATGATCATTGGCGCTTTGCCGTTCATCGTCGGTTTTCTCGTCTACCTGTCGAGCCCTAACTACATCATGCCTTTGTTCGTCACGAGCACGGGACACATGATCCTTGGCTGCTCGGCCATTTGGATGTCGATCGGCATCTTCGTGATGCGCAAGATGATGAACTTCGAGGTGTAGAGCAAGATGACAGACGACGTCGTAAAGTCGCTGACGGATCCATCGTTTCTCATCGCATTGCTGGTCAGCATTGCTGTGTTTGCCACTGTCTTCACCATGCTTCCCGCTCTGACCGGAAATCAGATGAAGGCCCGCATGAAGGCCGTCGCGCTCGAACGTGAGGAGCTTCGCGCCAAGCAGCGCGCGCGCCTGGCGGCCGAATCCGATCGACGGCGCAAGGGCGGCGGCCTGCGCGAGGAAGAGTCGCGCGTGCGAAGCATCGTCGAGCGTCTCGATCTGAGGCGGGCGCTCGCCGACGAGAACACGGTCAGCAAACTGAGGAATGCCGGTTTTCGCGGCCAGAACCCGATGACGAAGTTTCTCTTCTTCCGGCTTGTGCTTCCATTTGTCGGTTTCGCCCTAGCGGCGATCTATCTGTTCGCGCTCGGTGGGTTGCTTGATCAGACTCCTATGATCCGAATTTTTGTCTGCGTCGTCGTCGCCTATGGCGGCTTCTATGCACCGCTGCTCTATGTTTCGAACCGCGCGGCGAAACGGAAGAAGTCGATCCAGCTTGCCTGGCCCGATGCGCTCGACCTGATGCTGATCTGCGTGGAATCGGGCATGTCCGTCGAGGCTGCGTTCCGCAAGGTTTCGGAGGAGATCGGTTCGCAGTCGGTAGAACTCGCCGAGGAATTCGTGCTGACCAATGCCGAGCTTTCGTTCTTGCAGGAACGCAAATCCGCCTACGAAAATCTCGGCCAGCCGTACCGGGCTCGAGAGCGTGAAGTCGGTCGCGCAGGCGCTGATCCAGGCCGAGCGGTATGGCACCCCGGTCGCCCAGGCTCTCCGTGTTCTGGCCAACGAAAGCCGGGAAATGCGCATGAATGAGGCTGAGAAGAAGGCGGCCGCGCTGCCGCCCAAGCTCACCGTGCCGATGATCCTCTTTTTCCTGCCTGTCCTGTTCGCGGTCATTCTGGGGCCGGCGATCATGCAGGCCATGGCGCTCAAGAACGGGTGAGGGGCTTCAGACTGGCGCTACGCCCCCTTCTCCCCTTGTGGGAGAAGGTGGATCGGCGCGCAGCGCCGAGACGGATGAGGGGTGTTGGCCGGAGTGCGGCGTAGCAGAAAGGGCTGTGAGATCGATGCTCGGCGCCAAGTTCTGAAGCACGCCTCATTTCTAGCACCCCTCATCCGACCTCGCCTTCGGCTCGGCCACCTTCTCCCACAAGGGGAGAAGGGAAGAACCCGCCACGGGCCGCACTTCATACGTACCCACCGCTAACGAGATGCCATGCGCGCCCTGATGGCGCACTACGCAGGCTTTATCCGGCGGGTCGTGCTACGCGTGAGGCTCGTGCCCTGGCGTATTGATCAGCAGGGCGGGGTCCAGTTGCGGAGCATGTTTGACGATTCGAAGCTCATCGTCTGCGCCGCGATGAACTGTATAGGTTAGTTCGCCTTCAATCGCGGTAGCGACCTTTTGCTCGCGATCCGAAAGCGCATCAGCATGGCGATCAGAGCAAGGAGGAACGTAGGCGGGACCAGCAGCCAGAGCGTCTTGATCATGTCCGATGAGGATTGGTATGTGTCCAGCAGGTCCGCCCAGAAATTGTAATGGTCCATTGATCTGGAATCCAATTGGTCAAGCGTCACCAATCGATATCCCATTCTGGGATTATCCGAAAATGGGATTACTAGGATTGCTCCAATATCTGGTTGGGGCACATGGCGAAATCCCTGCATTCGCAGAGCTACACGGCACTGGTCACGTTGCTGCGGGAAATCCGTGTAGCACGGGGCCTTACCCAGCAAATGGTCGCGGAACGGCTCGACAAGCCACAGTCCTACGTCGCGAAGGTCGAGAGCAGCGAGCGCCGTATAGACGTACCTGAATTTGTCGCTCTTGTGCGAGCAATGGGAGCCGACCCAATTGAGGTTTTCACAGTGTTTACGGAGAAGCTGCCGTAGGCTCTGACCGGGCGAAATCGAATTGGGCAGTGTCAAGTGGAGCGCAATCTGCTGCGCCGGCGGCTCCCTTCTCCCGGCAAGGGAAATCGTCGCCTTTAGCGCTGGCCCCTGAGCAACGTCAGTCTGCCTTCTGTTTCTTCTTCTTCTCGTCGTCCTTGAGCTGGCTCCAGGCATTTTGCTGGGACAGCATGGACCGAAGATAGGCGACGTTGGCTTCCGCCTGTTGAGGGGAAAGTTCCTGCCGGGCAATCTGTTCGGCTTCCTCGAAACGGCCCTGCAGGCCGACGACCAGCGCAAGGTTCTGTCGCACTCGGCTGTCTGCTCCAGGCGCTTGCGCAGCCGAACGCATATGTGTCTCAGCGGTTTTCAGGTCGCCTTCAAGCACATAGGACATGCCGAGATTAGAAAGGATCGACGGCTCGTTGGGCTGAAGTTCAAGCGCCTTGCGATAGAGCTGGCGGGCCTGCGCCGCCTCGCCAAGCTGGTCGAGGATCGCGGCTTCGGCGGAGAAGAGCTTCCAGTCCGGATATTCCGGCGTCTGCGCCCGCCGCACGGCGTCGAGCGCCGGATGGAACTGCCCTGCGCCCGCCAACGACTTTCCGTATGCCGCGAGCACCGAGCGATCCTTGGGCAGGTCGATGGCGAGCTTGCGCATGACGGCAAGCGCCTGATCGGCGTTTCCGTTCATCTGAAGAACCTGCGCGTAGCGAAGCGCCGTGTCTTTATCACCGGGATTGCGCGCATAGGTCCGTCCGAGTGAACTGGCCGCGCTGTGAAGCTCATCGGCCGACATCTGCTCGATCGGCTTGCCATGGGAACGCGACAGCGACCCGGTGGACATGCGGTCCTTTGCACAGCCGGCAACGCCGATGGTGAGGATACAGGCTGCAGAAAGCAGAAGAAGCCGTTTTCCGGCGGAACTCGCACGGCATTTCAATGGCATTGGAACCCCCATTCCCGCCGGCTTTTTGCCCATCCGGCTACCCATCCGGAGAAATAATCTGTTAACCCTAATGGATCGTTAAGAAGCGATTCTTGCCGCCGCCGCTGCATTGAAGGAACAACATCGCATGGCAGTCGAATTCGTCGAACCAAAGCCACGGAACGCCCGCCCTGTTTATCTTGTCGCCAAGGACGCGCTCGCCCATGCGGGGCTCGACGCCGCGGCATTGGCCTGGGCTACCGCCAACGACTTCAACGGTCAGGCGGATCGCGTGCTGATCCTGCCCGGGGAGGGCGGCTCGGTCGCAGGAGCCTTGCTCGGAACGGGCGGACCGGACGAGGGTTTAGGCTCGCTGGCGACCGGCATGCTCGCCCGCAAGTTGCCTGAAGGGGAGTGGTATTTCGCCACGACGCCTGCCGATGCCGACCAGGCCGCCATCGGGTTGGCGCTTGGCGGCTACGTCTTCACGCGCTACGGCAAAAAGCCAGGCAAGCCGGTGCGTTTCGTGCTTCCTGAAGGCACCGACCGCGCGCGGGTCGAACGCATCGTCGAAGGCGTTTTCCTGACGCGGGATCTGGTCAACACACCGACCAACGACATGGGTCCCGAGGCGCTCGAGGCCGCGGCTCGCGCGCTGGCGGACCGGCACAAGGCGAAGGTCTCCGTGGTTTTGGGCGATGCGTTGCTTGCCGAGAACTTCCCGATGATCCATGCGGTTGGCCGCGCCTCGGCGGAGGCGCCGCGCCTCATCGACCTCACCTGGGGCGAGCCGAGCGCGCCGAAGGTCACGCTGGTGGGGAAGGGCGTCTGTTTCGATACCGGCGGCCTCGACATCAAGCCGGCGAGCGGCATGCTCCTGATGAAAAAGGATATGGGCGGGGCGGCCAACGTCCTTGGACTGGCTTCGATGGTTATGGCGGCCAAATTGCCTGTCCGGTTGCGCGTGCTGGTTCCTGCCGTCGAGAACGCCATTTCCGGCAACGCCTTCCGGCCTGGCGATGTGCTTCGAAGCCGGAAGGGCATTACGGTCGAGATCGGCAACACCGACGCGGAAGGCCGCCTCGTGCTCGCCGACGCTCTCACCCTGGCTGACGACGAAAACCCCGCGCTGCTGATCGACATGGCAACCCTGACCGGCGCGGCCCGCGTGGCGCTGGGGCCTGATCTGTCGCCCTTTTATACCTACGACGACGCTCTCGCGGCCGAACTGGCGAGCGCCGCCAGGACGACTGCCGATCCATTATGGCGTATGCCGCTCTGGAAGCCTTACGACTCCAAGCTCTCGTCCAAGGTCGCCGACATGAACAATGTCACGACAGACGGATTTGCGGGGTCCATCACCGCCGCGCTCTTCCTCAAACGCTTCGTGGAGAAGGCTGCGAGCTGGGCGCATTTCGACATCTTTGCGTGGAGCCCGAACGAGCGCGCGCACTGTCCGGTCGGTGGCGAGGCGCAGGCCATCCGGGCCATCGAACGCGTGCTGTCCAAACGCTACCCTTTGTAGGAGCGCCATCGTGTTCTACCATTCCATCGTCGATGTAACGGAACCGAAACAATTGTCGGAGATGCTTTGGCCCATGTCGGTTCAAATGCGTCCCAGCCAAGCGTTGCGGCTTTGGCAGCAGGTAGCCCTCGCGGAAGTGCGCGCGGACGTGCCTGACCTAACCATGCGCCAGCTTGCGATCCTGTTGATTGTTTATCTCGATCCGCCGCCGCACACCGTTCGCGGGCTTGCGGAAAAACTCAATGTCACCAAGCCGGTGATCACGCGGGCCCTCGACACGATGGGCGCCCTGAAATTGGTCTCGCGGCATCGGGACGAACGGGACAAGCGCAATGTGCTGGTCAAGCGGACGGTCGAAGGTGCGTTGTTTGTCGAACGCTTCGGTGACGTCATCATCGCCAAGGGCGGAGAATTGCCCATATGAGCGGCCATGATCGCCGGCTGCATGCCTACCGTGCTGATCTGGCGGACGAGCGTTTGTGCGGCAAAGTCGCAGCCGAACGTTTCGTTCCGGGCCGGCCGGCGCGCATCGCTTTTCCCGTAGCTGACCTTAGGAATGCGCCACGGCCGGATTCCGGGCTCAGTTCGCAGATCCTCTTCGGCGACGATGTGCTTGTGTTCGAGAAGCGGGAAGGCTGGGCCTGGGTTCAGGCGATACGAGACGGCTATGTCGGCTACGTCACCGACACTGTGCTGGGGCCAGCGGGCGGGACGATCACCCATGTGGTGGGCGCTCCCCGAACCTTCATCTATCCCGGCCCCGACATGAAGCTGCCGCGCAGCAGCGAATTGTCCATGGGCTCGGGCCTCACGATCACCGGCTTCACGGAGAATCGGGGAACGCGCTACGGTGTTCTGCCGTCTGGCGAGGCGGTGGTTGCCGGGCATCTGGTCTCCAAGGATTCGGCTGCCGAGGATTTTGTGGCCGTGGCGGAAAGGCTGCTGAACACGCCCTATCTCTGGGGCGGCAATACGGGATTTGGAATTGACTGCTCAGGGCTGGTGCAACTCTCCATGCGCATGGCCGGCGCGGATGTGTTGCGGGATTCCGACATGCAGGCGGAAACAATTGGCAATGCCATCGATCCGGGCGGCGACTTCCAGCAGCTTCGCCGAGGCGACCTGGTGTTTTGGGGTGGCCATGTGGCGATCATGACTGACGCTGGAAACATGATCCACGCCAACGGCCATACGATGATGGTCTCGCGCGAGCCTCTGCGTGCTGCGATTGAGCGCATTTCCTATCTCTATGGTGGGCCGACGGGATTTCGTAGGGTGTAGGATTGCAGATCGACAGAATTGGCATCGAATATGAGCGTGAGCGGGGCGTGGTGGACAAGAAATCTCGGTAGGGATGGGCTCTTCGCTTCTATCGCCTTGATTGTAAAGGCTATCTCCGCTCAGGATTGTACTGCAGGTGAAATCTGTCCACACCTTCCACGAAGCGGGAAACCACCGCCACGCGATCCCTGACATCGCGTAAGCCAAATTGAACAGCCCGGCGGAGCCAATTCGTTCTTTGTGCGTTCATTGATCAGCAAGCCTTGAAGGGCCCCCGGGGGCTCGAACCTCGGCACATTCGAAAAGAATCCGCGAAGATGAACACGGTCACGATAACGCTACCGGCAGTATTCCTGGCTATCCTCACCGCCTCCTCGGCCGTTGCGGACGAGAAGGATTTTCTCGAAACCCTTTCCGGAAACTGGCAAGGCGCGGGGCAGATACGATTGAAGCCTGAGTCGGCGCCAATGAAGGTCTCGTGCAGCCTCGATTCCCGGGCACAGGGCGCGGCGCTCAGCATGGATGGCGCGTGCCGGGCGAAGGCTGTTTTTTCGCGCCGCATCGGCGCCGATCTTCAGACCAAGGGAACGCGCTACACGGGCTCCTATGTCGGGGCCAGGCGTGGTGCTGCGCGGCTCAACGGCACGCGTTCGGGCGACACGATCAATCTTCAGGTCAAATGGCCGGACAAGGTGGCAAGCATGCAGGTGGCGAGCCTGGGCGCAGGCCGGATGCGCCTCACAACCATCGAAAGGAACGCCCAGACCGGCGCGCCGGTTGTCACGGCCCGGATCGAGTTCAGTCGGAAGTAATTCCGACAGGGATAGACTGCGTCGCACACTCCAAGCCTGCCGTAATCATTGAGTGTCGTCCGGCCTTTTCCCAGGCCGGCTCCTGTAACGCGGAAACTTCCAGCCGAATTTCAGCGCACCGCCTCTCACCAGTAAGGCTGTGGCGAAGGCCGCAACGGTGGCAGCAGGCGGGGGGAGCCCGACCAGGTCCGCGAAGGTGAAGACTGACGCGCCGGCCAGGGCGGCTGTCACATAGATTTCCGGCCCGAGCAGAACCGACGGCTCGTCGGCCAGAATATCGCGGAATATGCCCCCGAATGTTGCGGTCAGCATGCCTGTGATGATGGCGACGGACGCCGATCCCGTCACCACCAAACCTTTCGACGCGCCCATGACTGAAAATGCGGCGAGGCCGATGGCGTCCAGCCAAAGTAGCAGCCTGTAGCGCGACTCCACCAGATGCGCGGTGAAGTAGACGATGACGGCGACCCCGGCGCAGATCAGGACATAGTCTGGATTGGCCACCCAGAAGACCGGAACGGCAAGGATAAGATCGCGGAACGTGCCGCCGCCGACGCCGGTCATACTGGCGAGAAACAGGAAGCCGATGATATCCAACTGCTTGCGCGAGGCGGCAAGCGCCCCGGTGGCGGCAAACACCGCCACACCGGCATAATCGAGAAGCTGTATCAGGTCCATAGCGCCCCTTCCTGATCCTTGGCCGGACCTGAAAGACAGGGTGAGGCTTCGCCAAACTGGCCGGACCGATCGCTACAAC
This sequence comes from uncultured Alphaproteobacteria bacterium, assembly GCA_963735385.1. Lineage (GTDB taxonomy): Bacteria > Pseudomonadota > Alphaproteobacteria > Rhizobiales > Rhizobiaceae > CAVTKY01. The sequence goes on from CAVTKY010000032.1 coordinate 57,124, forward strand.
GGCTCATATCAGTCCGGAAAGTTTCCACAAGCGGAGGACTGAAGCGGTCTCAGGCGTCCTTTTCGGCGGTCGGGTCGATCGGCCCGGGCTCCGCGCCAGCGGTATCGGATGCCGCGGATTTCGGGCCGCCCTTCGAAACGCCGACCATTGCGGGCCTGAGCACTCGTTCACCGATCGAATAGCCCGGCTGCACGACCTGAACCACTGTGTTTGCCGGCACGTTCGGATTGGACACCTCGAACATGGCCTGGTGGAAATTCGGATCGAATTTCTCGCCCTCCGGAGCGAGCTTCTTCACCCCATGCCGCTCCAGCGCCGAAAGCATCGCGCGTTCGGTCATCTCGACGCCTTCGATCAGCGCCGCGAAACCGGCGTCGCCGGAAGCCTTCGCCTCCGCCGGAATCGCGTCGATGGCGCGGCGGAGGTTGTCCGACACAGACAGCATATCGCGAGCGAAATTGGCGATCGCGTAGGAACGCGCATCGTGCACGTCACGCGCGGTGCGCCGGCGCAGATTCTCCATCTCGGCTGCAACCCTCAGCGCACGATCCTTCAGCTCTTCATTTTCCTTCACCAGGCGGACCACGATCTCGTAGTCGCCCTCGCTGCCCGGCGCTTCGGCTGAGGCTGCCGCCTCAGCGGCGGTCTCGTCGGCCTCGTTCACCGCCGTTTCCTCGGGCGCGCGTTCTTTTTTTGGATGGTCGCTCATCGCCGTATCCCGTCTCTCGGATGGTCTGGAAGTTGTGCCCGATATCGAGGTTCAGCCAGTAAAAATCAAGGGTTAAGAAGCTTGGCGGCAGGCGTAATGCTAGTGGAACGAATTTGACATTCGCATCCCATTTGACATCACGCGTCCATTGCGAATGTCAAATTCAAAGTTCCACTAGAATCGTATGTTTGCTAGCGGTCCTTTGATTCTAACATTCGCCTGGATGGCCTGTATCAATGGGATGCGAATGTTAGAATCGGACCACTAGGGCAACATCCGGCTGATCATCTGCGCAGTATAGTCGACCATCGGCACAATGCGGGCATAATTCAGCCTTGTCGGGCCGATGACGCCAAGTGCGCCGATCACACGCGACTCCTTGTCGCGATAGGGCGCGACCACCAGTGATGAGCCCGACAATGAAAACAAACGGTTTTCCGAGCCGATGAATATCCGGACGCCTGAGCCTTCTTCCGCCAGGTCGAGAAGCTGCATCAGCCCGTCCTTGGTCTCCAGGTCATCAAACAAGTGCTTCAGCAACTCGATGTCTGCCTGCGCGGTGACGTTTTCGAGAAGGTTTGCCCTGCCGCGCACGATCAGGCGCGCCGGCAGATCGCTTTCCGCACCTGCCCACACGGCGAGGCCCTTCTCGACCAGACCCTGCGACAACGTGTCGAGAGCGGCCTTCGTTTCTTCCCGAAGGCGGGAAATTTCAGCCTTCGCTTCAACCAGAGTGCGGCCGCGAATATGCGCGTTGAGGTAGTTTGAGGCTTCGTGCAGTTGCGACACGGTTACACCGGCAGGCAGGTCGACCACACGGTTCTCGACGTCGCCATTCTGCGACACGAGCACGGCCAGCGCCTTGGTCGGCTCGAGTTGGATGAATTCGATATGTTTGAGCCCGACCTCATTCTTGGTCGCAAGCACAAGGCCGGCGCCGCGCGAGAGGCCGGAGAGCATCTGGCTTGCCTCAGTCAGCATATGCTCCAGCGTGGCGCCGCTGCCGGCGGCCTTGACCTGAGCCTCGATCACCCGGCGCTCCTCGTCGGAGAGATCCCCGAGTTCCATGAAGGCGTCGACGAAGAAGCGCAGCCCCTTCTGTGTGGGAAGCCGCCCCGCCGAGATGTGCGGCGCATAGACAAGGCCGAGATGTTCCAGATCGCTCATGACGTTGCGCACCGTCGCAGGCGACAGCGTGTGCGGGAGCATGCGGGACAGGTTCCGCGAGCCGACCGGCTCGCCGTCCTTCAGATAGGTATCGACGATCAACCGGAAAATGTCGCGCGAGCGCGCGTCCAGCGATTGCAGGGATGGGTCCATTGCGGGTGTCGTCATCACTTTCTCACCATCGAAGATATAGACTGCGCGTTGGCGAACACAACACCGGTCCTGATCCGGCGTTTTCCTTTGCGTGGGCGCGCGCATGCGCCTACAAGCCGCCGACGAGTTAACGACGGACAAGATCGAATGCGCCCCTCACGACGCCAGCCCGACGAAATGCGCGCCATCTCCTTTGAGCGAGGGGTGTCAAAGCATGCGGAAGGCTCCTGTCTCGTCAAGTTCGGCGATACCCATGTGCTATGCACGGCAAGCCTCGAGGAAAAAGTGCCCGGCTGGATGCGCAATACGGGCAAGGGTTGGGTCACGGCCGAATACGGAATGCTGCCCCGCGCCACCGGCGAGCGCATGCGCCGCGAGGCATCGACAGGAAAGCAGGGCGGCCGGACGCTGGAAATCCAGCGGCTGATCGGGCGTAGCCTCCGCGCCGTCGTCGATCTCCACGCACTTGGCGAGATGCAGATCACAGTCGATTGCGACGTCATTCAGGCCGATGGCGGCACGCGTACCGCCTCTATCACCGGCGGCTGGATCGCGCTTCACGACTGCCTGCGCTGGATGGAAGCGCGCCAGATGGTCAGCGTCCAGAAGGTCCTCAAGGACCATGTCGCGGCGATTTCCTGTGGCATCCACGAAGGCCAGCCGGTCATCGATCTGGACTATCTGGAGGATTCTGGCGCGGGCACGGATGCCAATTTCGTCATGACCGGCAAGGGCGGCATCGTCGAAATCCAAGGCACTGCCGAGGGCGAGCCGTTTTCCGAAGAAGAGTTTTCCGCCCTGATGATGCTGGCGAAGAAGGGCATCGCCCGGTTGGTGAGCTTGCAGCAGATGGCGGTGGCGTAGGCGATGCGGTTGCTCGCCGTACAGGAGCCTCCCATCCAGCCGCCCGGCCCGTTCGCGCCCTACGTTGCCCCCCTCTGTCCTGCCGGACATCTCCCCCGCAAGGGGGGAGATCGGCTGTCATTTCTGATTTCGCCAGTCTCCAATGCTGCAGAATCGTGTCAGGCGACGAAACTGCTGATCTCCCTCCTTGCGGGGGAGATGTCCGGCAGGACAGAGGGGGGCGTGAAGGGACGCGGCCCCTCAATTCAAGTGCTTTCGCAAAAGGTAGTCCAACCGTCATGACTCCCGCATCGATCCTCGAAACCGCGCTCTACGTGACCGACCTTGCGGCGGCAGAGACGTTCTACAAGGACATCCTGGGGCTCGATATCGTTGCCAAGGCCGAGGGACGCCACGTTTTCTTCCGCTGCGGCGAAGGCGTATTGCTTCTGTTCGACGCCGATGCGACCGAAATCGCGCCGCCGCCCGGCGCCAGGCTGCCAGTTCCGCCGCATGGCGCGCGCGGGCCGGGCCATCTCTGCTTTGCCGCGTCGGCGGAGGAAATTACGCGCTGGCGGACCTATCTCAGCGGAAAGGGGCTTGCGATCGAAGCCGATTTCGAATGGCCGAATGGTGGGCGCTCTATCTATTTTCGCGACCCTTCCGGCAACTCGATCGAATTCGCAGAACCGCGCATATGGGAGAAATGATGGGACTCATGAACGGCAGAAAGATCGTCGTCGCCAGCCACAATGACGGCAAGCTGCGCGAATTTGCCGACCTGATGGCGCCCTTTGGCTTCGAAGCAAAGTCGGCTAAGGAATTCGGATTGCCGGAGCCCGAAGAGACAGGAACGACGTTCGAGGAAAACGCCTACATCAAGGCCCATGCAGCCGCCAAAGCCACCGGCTTGCCGGCGCTTTCGGACGATTCGGGCCTCGTCGTGGACGCACTCGACGGCCAACCCGGCGTCCACACGGCCGATTGGGCCGAGAGGCCCGACGGCGGCCGGGACTTCATGATGGCCATGCGGAAGACCGAGGATCTTTTGCGCGCCCGGGGGGCGATTACCCCCGAAGATCGGAAGGGCCGCTTCGTCGCCGTCATTTGCCTCGCGCAACCGGACGGCAGCGCGGAATACTTCCGCGGCGAAGCGGAAGGCACGCTCGTCTGGCCGCCGCGCGGGACCAAGGGCTTCGGTTACGACCCGGTTTTCGTTCCGGACGGCCATGAGGAGACGTTCGGCGAGATGGATGCAGAGCGCAAGCATGGCTGGAAGCCGGGCGAGCGGACCGCGCTCTCCCATCGCGCCCGCGCTTTCCAGAAATTCGCCCGCGCCCGGCTGGGGGTGGGATGAATCCCTTCGACGACAAGACGCCGGGCTTCGGCGTCTACGTCCATTGGCCGTTTTGCGCGGCCAAGTGCCCTTACTGCGACTTCAATTCGCATGTTCGCCATCAGCCAGTCGATCAGGAGCGCTTTACGCGCGCCTTCGCGACAGAACTCGTCACCATGCGCGACCGCACCGGTGCACGCACGGTCACCAGCATCTTCCTCGGTGGCGGCACGCCATCGCTGATGGCTCCTGAGACGGTCGGCGCGGTGCTGGACGCGATTGCGCGCAACTGGACGGTGCCTGACGGTATCGAGATCACGCTTGAGGCCAACCCATCCTCGGTCGAGGCCGGACGCTTCCGCGGTTATCGCTCAGCGGGGGTCAACCGTGTCTCGCTCGGCGTCCAGGCCCTGAACGATGCAGATCTGAGAATTCTTCGGCCGCTTGCACAATGTCGAAGAAGCATTGGAGGCGATCGGGCTTGCCCGCGAAACTTTCCCACGGCTTTCCTTCGACCTGATCTATGCACGGCCGAACCAGACCCCGGAGGCCTGGGCAAAGGAGCTGGAGGAGGCCATCGGCTACGCCGCCGATCATCTGTCGCTTTACCAACTCACCATCGAGGAAGGCACGCCCTTCCACGCGCTTCATGCCAGGCGAAAATTCGCCATTCCCGATGGCGACCATGCTGCCGAACTCTACGGGATCACGCAGGAGGTGACAGCGGCGCGCGGCCTGCCTGCTTATGAAATCTCCAATCACGCGAGGCCAGGCGCGGAGAGCCGGCACAACCTTACTTACTGGCGCTATGGCGAATATGTCGGCGTCGGGCCCGGCGCACATGGGCGCTTCGTCGAGAACGGCCGCCGGGTCGTGACGGTCACCGAGCGAATGCCCGAGACCTGGATCAATCTGGTCGAGGCGAAAGGCCATGGCATTACCGGCGGCGAACTCCTGTCCCGCACCGAAGAGGCCGATGAGTTCCTTTTGATGGGACTGCGGCTATCGGAAGGGATCGATCTCGACCGCTACGAGCAGCTGGCTGGCCGACCGCTCGCGTCCGACCGCCTGTCGATCCTTCAGGGGGAGGGCATAGTCGCGCCCGTCGGCAATTCACGGCTGCGTGCGACGCCGGCCGGCATGATTGTGCTCGATGCCGTGGTGGCTGATCTTGCGCGGTGAGGGACAAGCGCGATGATTTCACTCTTCGGGATCATGCTCTAGCGACCGCACACAACGCTGACTCTGCCGCGCTGTCCTCCCTTAACAAGCTCGATTGGCGTTCCTTGCACTGTCAACCCAGGGCACCTATAGTCAAGGTAGTCAATCTGGTCATAGGAGGCATCAGTGAGCCTTTCCAAAGGAGCTGCCACGGAGCCCGACACCTGGACGCTCGCCGGCGCCAAAGCCCACCTGTCCGAAGTTGTGGACCGCGCAAAGACCGAACCGCAGACCATAACGAAAAACGGAAAACCGAGTGCAGTGGTGGTATCGGTGGAGGAATGGGCGCGTAAGACGTCGCGCAGGGGCACGCTGGCTGATTTTCTACTGAACTCGCCGTTGCGCGGGTCAGATATCGATGTCGCGCGTCAACGCGACGAGCCGCGTGATATCCCCCTGTGAACTTTCTCCTCGATACGAATGTCTTGTCGGAGGTGCGCCGGCCCGAGCCGGAACCAAGGGTTCTGGACTGGCTCAACAGGCTCGACGAGGATAGGGCCTTCATCAGCGTTATCTCATTGGCGGAACTCCAGCGTGGCATTGCGCTAATGGATGCCGGCCGCCGGCGCGACGCACTGGCAGAATGGCTGGCGAACGATCTTCCCGATCGGTTTGCAGGACGGATCCTGGAGGTCGACCGCGCTTCGGCCACGCAATGGGGCGACCTAATGGCTTACAGCAAGCGCAGCGGCGTGGCTCTCGCGACGATGGATGGCTTTCTGGCCGCGACCGCGCTTGCGAACGGGCTTGCTCTCGTCACGCGCAATACCAGGGATTTCACGCCGTTCGGTGTCTCGCTGATCAACCCGTGGGATTTGCCATGAATGCGCAACAGGACCAGCGCAGGACCTACATGATTGGGCAGGTCGAGATTGTCGCTCGTCCGCTGCAACCGGCGCTCTATCTGGTGGCGACCCCGATTGGAAATCTGGCGGACATCACGCTCAGAGCCTTGGAGACGCTTGCGGCAGCCGATATCGTCGCCTGCGAAGATACCCGCGTCACGCGCGTGTTGCTCGAACGCTACGGCATACGGCAGCGCACCACCGCCTATCACGAACACAATGCCGCCGAGGCCGGGCCACGGCTGATTGAAGCGCTGGTGGCGGGAAAGAGCGTCGCCCTGGTTTCGGACGCTGGCACGCCGCTCGTTTCCGATCCGGGCTTTCGTCTCGTCGGTCAGGCGCTTGAGGCCGGCATTCGCGTCGTTCCGATCCCGGGTCCGTCAGCGGTCCTGGCAGCGCTGACAGCGTCGGGGCTGCCGTCCGACGCCTTTCTTTTTGCCGGCTTTCTGCCCGTGAAGGACGGCCAGCGGCGGTCGCGCCTCGCAGCGCTCAAACCCGTGCCTGCCACGCTGGTCTTCTTCGAATCGCCGCGACGCATCGCGGATTCTCTGCGCGCAATGGCAGACGTGCTTGGGGACACGCGCCCCGCCGCAATCGGCCGCGAGCTGACCAAGGCGTTCGAGGAAATGCGCACAGGCACGCTTTCCAGCCTCGCTGCACACTATCGCGAGGCTGACACGCCCAAAGGTGAGATCGTCGTTTGTGTCGGACCACCCGGCAATAGGCCCGAGACCCAAGCCGAGGACGTCGACAGGCTGTTGCTATCGCTGGCCGGCGAGATGCCGGCATCGAAGGCCGCCGCTGAAGCCGCGCGCATGACCGGCGGCCAGAAGCCCGCGCTTTACAGGCGGCTGCTGGAGTTGAAAGACATGGCCGGTGAGTGATCCCAAGGCCAAGCGGTTCAAGGCTTACCGCCGCGGCCATCGTGGCGAGTGGCTGGCGGCACTTGCGCTCATGCTGAAGGGTTTTCGGATCATTGCACGCCGCTACCGGACGAAACTCGGCGAGATCGATCTGATCGCGCGGCGCGGCGATCTGGTGCTGATCGTCGAAGTCAAGGTACGCGCCACGCTGATCGAAGCCATGGACGCGATCGCACGCCAGTCGGAACGCCGCATCGAGGCTGCCGCGGACTTATGGCTGTCGCGGCAACCCGATTACGGCCGGCTATCGATCCGGTTCGATATGGTGGCGGTGCTGCCGCGCCGCTGGCCGGTGCATGTCGAGAATGTGTTTTACGGACGCAACTGAACGCGCATCATGCCGCCCGAAAGTCTTTTGAACCGGTTACTTTCAGATCGCTCAACGCCGCGTCACCCGCATCGGCAGGCCGCCCTGCGGCTGCGTTGTCAACTTCTGCACAGGCCACGGCTTCGTCGCTTCGATCGTATCGAAGCGGAAGCGCGACAGAAGCACGCCCAGTGCGATGACAGCCTCCTGCATGGCGAAGCTCGCACCAATGCAGACGCGCGGCCCCGCGCCGAAAGGCAAGTACTGGTAGCGGTCTATCTTGTCCCGGTTTCCCGGATGGAACCGCTCCGGCATAAAGGCGTCCGGTTGGTCCCACAGCTTGCGATGCCGGTGCACAGTCCATGGCATCACCAGCACCTGAGCGCCCTTTGGCAACAGAAATCCCTGGTACGTGTCGTCTTCAATCGGCTCCCGGTTGATCGAGGGCGCAGGCGGATAGAGCCGCATCGCTTCCTCGAACGCGGCACGCGTGAACGGCATGGCGTCCAGCCATTTAACCGGGTCCGGCTCATCCGCGACCACGCGGTCGATCTCCGCCTCGATCCGCTCGCGTTCCCACGGCGCCTCGGCGAGCATATAGATAGTCCAGCCGAGCGCACGGGCCGTCGTCTCGTGGCCGGCACCGATAAACGTGATGATGTTGTCTTCGATTTCCTGGCGCGTTAGACCGTCCGGACCTTCGGCGCGAAGCAGGAGCGTCAAGAAATCCTCCGGCACCCCGCGGGGTCGCGTTTCATGCGCTCTTCGCGCATCGTCACCGTGTCGGTCACGATGCTGCGGAAATAGGCCATCGTCTTGCGGCCGCGCAGCCGCGTGACACGCGGCAGCCACTTGGGCGCGCGCAACAGGTCGAGCGGATCGACCCGGCCCATCGTCTCGAACAGGTGATCGATCTCCTTTTCGAAGCTGCCCTCGCCGCCGGCGACCTCGCCGGAAAACAGGGTGTCCGCAAGAATATCGTAGGTGAGCGTGGTCATGTCGCGGGCGATATCCATCGGCTCGGCAGCGGTCTCGTAGCGGGCGGCGAACTCCAGCGTCCGCCGCAGCATCGCCTGGGCGAAGCCGAAAATATGGCGTGGCGTGAAGACAGGCGCCATGGCCCTGCGCGAACGTTTCCAGACGTCGCCTTCTGCCGTCAGCAACCCGTCGCGGAGGATCGGCCGCAAGATCAATTGGCGCACCGTCGCCAGCTTGTAATTCCTGGCGTTGTCGACAAGCACGTGCCGGATGAGGCCCGGATCATTGGCAATCACGAGCGGCCCGCCAATGCCTGAGACCGAAATCCAGGGTTCGTTGTAGGAAGGCTCGCCCCACAGTTCGAGCGGGTTCCGGTAAACGATGCGGATCATCTCCAGCATCGATGGCGGGCTCGTGCGCGGCTTCGGCGCCGGCGGCACGAAGGGGACGGGCTTGGTGTCCATCAAGAACTCCGGTTCACGCGATCAATGTAGGGGCGCGAACCGGATGCGTCCATGCGACGTGCGCCGGCGCGGACAACTGACCACCGACTATCCGATTTCTGCCGATACTTTCGTTGCGCCAGCGAGCCACTCACCGATGATGCGCGCATCGTCGTCGCCGATCTCGTGACCGGAAGGCACGTTCGATATCCGCGCCGGACTTGCGCAGGACCTTCTCCAGAGCGGGGACGTACCGCGCATAGAGCCGATCCTCTTTGCCGGTGATGATCAGAAAGCACGCACCGGCCAGACCGGCTGCTGGGGCTTTTTGCAGAACCGGCATCGCCCGCATCAGCACGGCCCGCCGGACGGGGCCCGGATGCAGCAGCGCCATGGCCGCCACCAGGTTTGCGCCATTCGAATAACCGACGAGTGTCGTGCGCTCGCGATCGAGGCCATAGGTCGTCAATGCCTCGCCAAGGAAAGCGGAAAAGGCGAGCGCCTCGGAGCGGATGTCCTCCTGGTCGAAGCGAACCGGCGTCACCCGCCGATACCAGCGCCTCACGCCGTCCTGGATGATACGGCCGCGCACCGCTAGCAGCGAGGCAGCGGAGTTGATCCGGGGCGCAAACGCCAGCAACTGGGTTTCATCGCCGCCGGACCCGTGCAGAAGCACGAGCGTTTCGCCGGTCGACTGCTCAGGGCGATGCAGCCTATGGACAAAGCCTGCTATCTCGCGGGTTTCCTCGACGTCCATCGCTCCCGGTATTTCCTCCCTTATTGAACACCGCAGCCATCTTCCTGGCCCCGCCCCGCCAACCAACTATCCTATGGAAGGACAACCGCCGAATTGCATTCGACAGGGTTCAGCTAACAAAAAACCGGGCTCTGGTCCCGGTTTTTTGTTGCGTCGTCTGTGTTGCCGAGACGGTTCGCGTTTAAATGACAATAACCTTGGCGCCCACGTCGGCGCGGTCGTAGAGGTCGATAATGTCCTGGTTCATCAGCCGGATGCAGCCGGAAGACATCGCCTTGCCGATGGAGAACCATTCTGGCGTGCCATGCAGCCGATAGCCGGAATCTCCACCCTTATTGAAAAGATACATGGCGCGGGCGCCCAACGGATTGATGAGGCCGGGCTTCATGCCGCCTGCGTATTTGGCAAGTTCCGGCTGGCGCTGGATCATGGCGGCGGGCGGTGTCCAAGTGGGCCATTCGCGCTTGTCCGCGATGCGGGCTTGACCATGCCACTCGAAGCCTTCGCGGCCGACGCCGATGCCGTATCGCACGGCTCTGTCCTCGGGGAGAACAAAATACAGGAACTTGTTGGAGGTATCGACGACGATCGTGCCCGGCTTTTCGCGGCTGTCGTAACTGACGATCTGGCGATGATATTTCCGGTCGACCTTATAGATCGGCACGCTTGGAAGCCTGTAGCCGGCGTCGGTGCGTGCGCCATAGGCGTTGGTGAACACCCGTCCGGTTCCGTCGGTGGAGCAGCCCGCCAACATGCTCGCCAAGGCGATGCCAGCGACGATAATGCAGGACTTCAAGCGCATATGAATTCCGTTACTTTGCCGGGACGACTGCTCGATTCGAGTTGTCAACCTCCTCTTTCATATTAGGCATTTGCGTTGCTTGCCAAGGAGCAGGCTCCTATATGGCGTGGCTGACGTTAACGTGAGCGAGTACGTATGGCATTTTGGCCACAGGTCCAAGCGCGCAGGGTCCCGCCAGGAGGCGAACGCGTTGCGTCAGCCGGACCATGTAGTCGTCATACGAGCAAGGGAAAACAGCGATGAATGTCGGCGATGCCGCGCTTAAATCAGGGCTGCCAGCCAAGACCATTCGCTACTATGAGGAAATCGGCCTGATCAGCCCCGAACGCGCTGCTAACGGATTTCGCGATTATTCGGGTGACGATATTCACCGGCTCGCCTTCCTGCGCCGCGCGCGCAACCTCGGTTTCTCGATCGAGGATTGCCGCCAATTGATGGCGCTTTACCGCGACCGCGACCGGGCGAGCCAGGACGTCAGGGAGATCGCTTCAGCGCATGTCGCGTCGATCACGGAAAAGATCCGTGAACTTGAGGCGATGCGTTCGACCTTGCAGAAGCTGATCCACGCCTGCCACGGCGATGCGCGGCCGGAGTGTCCGATCCTCGAAGACATTGCCGGCAACGTCTGAATGTCCGCCCGAAAATTTTGCTGGAGCGGGCTGCAAATGGCGCTTTTTGGCCGTTCCGTGATTTGATGGAATAGTGCGTTGGTGGCATGGTCCGGCGATGCCGATCATTTCTCCAATTCTGTCCAACCCCTTGATGGACGGCAGGCAATCCGAGCGCGCCATGGTCATTCGCCGTGGCGTTCAGCGTCTGCTGATCCAAATGGGCGCGCATGTCCTGCCGGAACTGTCACTCGCAACCGGTCGCCGAGCGGACTTGGTTGCGCTGACCCGTCAGGGGGACGTCTGGATCATCGAGATCAAATCGTCGATCGAGGATTTTCGCGTCGACCGCAAATGGCCGGAATACCGGCTACATTCCGACCGGTTCTTCTTCGCCACGCATCCGGAGGTGCCGGCCGCGATTTTCCCGGAGGAATGCGGATTCATCCTGTCCGACGGCTACGGCGCGGAAATTCTCCGCGATGCGCCGGAGCACCGTTTGCCGGCGGCCACCCGCAAGGCCTTGATGCTGCGGATCGCACGCGCTGGCGCCGCCCGGTTGCTGGCGGCCGAGATCGCGGGCGTTCAAGTCCCCGCTCTCGATGGCGAAAGCGAGTAGTGTGAACGGTGCCTCAAGCGGTTCCGATTCTGACGCCATAGGTCGCCGCTCTACCTTTGTTTGCAACTCTTGAGGCAGACCGGTTCCCACACTCTCGAATTGCCTTACCGCGGCGCGCGTTTGGCAAGGATGCGTTGTAGCGTCCGGCGGTGCATGTTGAGGCGGCGGGCAGTCTCGGACACGTTGCGGTCGCACATTTCGTAGACGCGCTGGATGTGTTCCCAGCGCACGCGGTCCGCCGACATCGGGTTTTCAGGCGGGGCAACCCGCTCACCGCCGGTTCGCGTCAGCGCGGCGTAGATGTCGTCCGCATCCGCCGGCTTCGACAGATAGTCGATCGCGCCGAGTTTCACCGCCGTGACCGCCGTCGCGATATTGCCGTAGCCGGTGAGAATGATCGTGCAGGAGTCTTCGCGTTTCTCGCGGATTGCCTTGACCACATCGAGCCCGTTGCCGTCGCCAAGCCGCATGTCGACAACCGCGTAGGCGGGCGGATTTTCCCTGGCTTTGGCGACCGCCTCTTCCACACTTTCGGCGGTTTCGACCTGGAAGCCGCGACCCTCCATTGCGCGAGCGAGCCGGGTTAGAAAGGGTTTGTCGTCGTCGACGATCAGGAGCGTCGTTTCTTCGCCCAGTTCGGTGCCGATGGTCTCGTTTTCGCCGGTCATTCGCGTCCGTCCGTTGCTGCACGATTTGTGCGCAAACATATAAGCCAATCAAACGAATAGTTCCATTTGGAATAGCAATGCCGGCTCACTTGTTTGTGGTGCGGCAGCCTCCGTTGACTGCCCCTGGACCGTTCCGCCTTGACGGCGAGATTGTCTACCCGAACCAGGACTGCCCAGTTCACGCGCTGTCGAACGGCCTGTCCGCGCCTTTTCCGGGATTGAGGAAAACATCACGTGGCCAGACCACTTGCACCATGGCGCCCTCGCCGGGTTCCTTGGCGTTGCGGAATGAAATGGTCGCGCCCGAGCGCTCGAGAAGCGTCTTGGCGATGAAGAGACCGAGGCCAAGTCCGCCGCCGGGCTCAGCGCCCTGCCTGGTAGACATATACGGTTCGCCGATTCGGTCGATGATTTCCGGCGGAAAGCCGGGGCCGTCGTCGGTCACATCCAGCGCGACATTGCTCTCGTTCCAGCGCCAGCGGACGGTCACCGTTTCCCGTGCGAAATCAACGGCGTTCTCAACCAGATTGCCGAGCCCGTAGATGACACCGGGATTGCGCCGCCCCACCGGTTCGGGACCGCTATGCTCGCCGGGCTCCAGTTTTATCGTGATGCCGAAATCGCGATGTGGCGCGATCACCTCTTCTATCAGCGAGGTCAAAGGCAGTTGAGCGAGATGCGCCTCGCTTTCGGTGGACAGGCTGGTCAGGCGCTTGAGAATTTCGCGGCAGCGCTCGCTTTGCGTCCTAAGCAAGGTGACGTCCTCGTGCCAACGTGGGTCATCTTCCAGCCCACGCTGCATTTCCTTGGCGACGAGCGTGATCGTGGCGAGCGGCGTGCCGAGTTCGTGCGCCGCCGCCGCGGCCAGACCGTCGAGCGCAGAAAGGTGCTGCTCGCGCTGCAGGACGAGTTCGGTCGCGGCCAGCGCGTTTGCCAGCAACCGCGCCTCTTCCGCGACGCGCCAGGCGTAGACGCCGGTAAACGTAATACTGGATACAACTGCCACCCACATGCCGGCGACATAGATAAACGGCATCGGCAGCTCGACGCCGGGGAACCACGGCAGCGGCAGATGATAGAAGACGAGTAGCGTAGCCATCGAGACGACCATAGTGCCAAGGAAGATGGTCATTCGTAGCGGAAGCGAGGTCGCCGAAATGACAACCGGCACCGTCATCAGCAGCGAGAACGGATTGGTGAGCCCGCCAGTAAGAAAAAGCAGGCCGGCAAGCTGCATCGCATCGAAAATCATGATGCCGAGCGCCGCGAAGGGCCGCAGCCGGTGCGCGGCCGGATAGCGGAATGCAAGAAAAAGGTTGAGCCACGCCGAAAGTGCGATCAGCGCGAAACAGACGCTGACAGGAAGCGGAAAGTTGAGCCAATAGGCAACGAAAAGAACCGCGGCGCTCTGTCCGGTGATCGCCAGCCAGCGCAGCTTGATCAGCGTATTGAGGCGAAGCCGGTGGCTCTGCTGCGGATCGGGTATTCGAAGTTCCTGCATTCCGGCTTTATGCGCCGAGCTTCCGCGCTCCGCCAAGTGCTATTTCATGCTCGGTTTTGCCCGGTTGGTTGCTTCAGCCGAAAGCGGATCCTCCGGCCAGACATGCTTGGGGTAACGGCCGCGCATTTCGGAGCGGACATCGGCCCATGACCCGTGCCAGAAGCCCGGCAGGTCGCGCGTGGTCTGGATAGGGCGGTGGGCCGGAGAGAGTAGTTCGAGCGTGAGCGGGATCGTGCCGCCGGCAATCGCCGGATGCTGGCCGAGACCGAACAACTCTTGCACTCGAATTGCGAGTACCGGCCGTTCGCCATCATAGCGGATCGGCACATGGCTTCCGGACGGGGCGTCGAAATGCGTCGGCGCGAGGGCCGCAATCTTCCGCTGCAAATCGTGTGGCACCAGCGACATTAGTCCGTTGAACAGGCCGCCGCCGTCGATCCGGTCAAGAGATGCTCGCCCCGTGAGGAAGGGCAAAAGCCAGTCTTCGAGAAGGCCAGTCAAGGCTTCGTCCGAGACATCGGGCCACGGTGTTCCGAGGCTCCGATGCAGCCACGACAGGCGTTGGCGAAGCGTTTCTGAGTCCTTGCTCCAGGGCAGCAGTGCGAGACCGTGCTGGCAGATGGCGTCGAGGACGGCGCGGTCCGCTTCCGATCCCTTAGGCGCGGGAAGCATGCGCTCCGACAGGACGATGGCGCCAAGGCGGATGGTTTCGCGTACGCGCACTGCGCGTTTTTCGACGTCGAACGCGGATTCGGTGGTGCGCTGAAGGTGGCCGGCCAGGACCGTGCGGATATCCTCCTCGGTGATAGAAGCGGCTGAAGCGATCCGCGCGTTCTGCGCTTTGCCCTGAAGATCGGCTACCACAAGAAAGGGCTGAGCGGCCAGCGGATCGGCTTCGTCGATCACCGCGCCGCGGCCATTGGCGAGAAGGAACCGTCCGCGTTCGCCACGGGCCATTGCGACACGATCCGGCCAGGCGTTGAGAAGCAGCGCGCCAGCGTTGTTGCTCTCGCCTCCGTGGGAGGGGTGGCTCGCGGGGGCCGTCGAGGCCGGAAAGGGTTGCGCCCTGTGCTCCGCCACACCCACCCCGGCGCTGCGCGCCGACCCTCCCCTCTGAGGGGAGGGTAAGGACCGCGCCAGACGTTCCGCCAACTGCCGGGCCGCTGTCGCGCGCTGCGATTTCTCGCTGCGAAAGCGCGAAAGTCGCCGGTCGAGATCGACGCAGTCGCCGCCGAGCCCGCGCTCCGTCATCAGCACCGCAAGTCTCGCTGCTTCGCCGGCGCGCCCTTCGCGGGCGGCCTCCGCTACCATATGGGCAAGCCGAACCGGTAGCGCGAGCTTGCGCATGGCCGCGCCTGTTTCGGTGAGCCTCCCGTCGGCGGTGATGGCATCCAGTTCGACCAGCAGTGATTTGGCCTCGGCAAGAGCCGGTCGCGGGGGAGGGTCCAGAAAGGCCAGCGTTGATGGGTTGCTCACGCCAAAAGCGGTGCAGTCGAGCACCAGTCCCGACAGATCGGCTTCCAGTATTTCGGGCGGAGCGAAGGCGGTCAGTGCCGCGGTCTGCTCGGCGCGCCAGAGACGTATGGCGACACCCGGCTGGGTACGTCCGGCGCGGCCCGCGCGCTGTTCGGCGGAGGCGCGCGAGACCCGCACCGTTTCCAGCCGTGTGAGACCGGTGGCGGGTTCGAATTTCGGCAGGCGCGAAAGACCGGAATCGACGACGACGCGCACGCCGTCGATGGTGATCGAAGTTTCCGCGATCGAGGTCGCCAGCACGATCTTGCGTCGCCCTTCGGGCGCCGGCCGGATAGCAGCGTCTTGCGCCTTTGCGTCCAGCATCCCGAAGAGCGGGACTATGTCGGTATCGGCGCGCAGCCCCGCCTGAAGCCGCTCGGCGGTACGTTCGATTTCCCTCTGGCCGGGCAGGAAGGCAAGCAGGCTGCCGGGTTCATCCGCCAGCGCTGCTCGGATCGCTTTCGCCATCGCTTCTTCAACCGGAATTCCGGCTGGACGTTCGACATAGCGTATGTCGATGGGAAAGCTTCGCCCTTCACTTTTGATGATCGGAGCCTGGCCAAGCAGTTCCGCGACACGCGCGCCATCGAGGGTGGCGGACATCACCAGGAGCCGCAGCTCCGGCCTCAGCGCGCTCTGAACGTCGAGGGCAAGCGCAAGGCCGAAATCGCCATCCAGGGACCGCTCGTGAAACTCATCGAATATGACCGCCGATATCCCCTTGAGTTCGGGGTCGTCGAGGATCATCCGCGACAACACACCTTCCGTTACGACAAGGATGCGCGTCTTTGCCGAGACGCGGCTTTCCATGCGCATCGCGTAGCCGACCGTGGCGCCCGGTTCCTCGCTGAGCAGCGACGCCATGCGGCGGGCGGCGGCGCGGGCCGCGAGCCTGCGCGGTTCAAGCAGGACGATTCGCCCGTCGCCGAGCCAGAGTTCGCCGAGCAGCGCCAGCGGAACGAGCGTTGTCTTGCCGGCGCCCGGCGGCGCCACAAGCACTGCACTGCTGCCATCCGAAAGCGCCTTGCGAAGCGCCGGCAGAACAGCGGTGACGGGCAACTCGGGCAGGACGGGCACGATCATTCTCCAATCCGCACGACCGGTCCGCCGGCGGCCGCGGCGTCGGCTTCATCATGCGTCACCAGGATGACCGGTAGCCCCGCGTCGCGGGCCTTGGCGAAAACGAGCTCGCGCATCTGCTGACGCAGACCCTGGTCGAGTTTCGAGAACGGCTCATCGAGCAGTAATGCCCGTGGTGAGGACAACAGGACGCGGGCGAGCGCCACGCGGGCCTTTTGGCCCCCGGAGAGCGTGGCGGGATCGCGGTCGCCTGCACCTTCGAGGCCGACCCCCTTGAGCATGGTTTCGGCCAATGCCAAGCGCTCCTTCCTTTCCTTTACCTGGGGCGCGATGGCAAAGAGCAGATTGCCTGCCACGGACATATGCGGGAAGAGAAGCGGGTCCTGGAAAAGGATACCGGCATGGCGTTCCTCGGCAGGAAGTGCGGTGAGCTCGACGCCGCTTACGAAGATCTTGCCGGTGGCGCGAAACATCGGGTCGAGAAAGCCGCCGATATAGGCGAGAAGGCTCGATTTTCCGGAGCCGGACGGGCCCATGACGGTTAGCACGCTGCCCGGCAACACGTGATGCGTCAAGGCCAACAGCACGCGGCTGTTCAGCGCGATCGACACCTGGTCGAGATAGAGTCCCTTATCTGTCATTCTTTTTTCGGGTTCGCTCAGGCGCGCATCGCGCGTCGGCGCCGGAATATCAGGGCCGGCACGAGCGTTGCAACCAGAAAGCCTGCCGCAGGAAGGAGCATCTGCAAGAAGGCATACACCCCGATCAGACGCCGGCTGCCCCCTGATGCGAGTGCCACGGCCTCCGTCGTTATGGTTTCTAGCCGGCCCGCTCCGATCAGCACTGTCGGCAGATAGAGCCCGATTGAAACGGCGAAACCGACTGCTGCCGCAGTGAGTATCGGGCGGATCAGCATTGGCATACGAATGCGGAAGAGCGTCGTCCAGCGCGGCTTTCCAAGACCGGCGGAAATAGCCTCGTAGCGTCGGTCGTAGGCGCGCCACGGATCGGAGAGCGACAGGAATACGTATGGCATGACGAAAATCAGATGTGTGAAAACCAGTGCCGTCATGTTTGCGACCGTGCCTGTGAGCACCAAAAGAAATTGCAGCCCGAACAGGAACGCGACCTGCGGCGCGATGAGCGGCACGTAGAGCAGAAAGAGCGCCCATCGTCCGCCGGTTCGCTTGGTTTCGCTCTCGCGGACGAGGCAGAGAACGGAGAGCAGGACGGCCAGGACAGTCGACACTACGGCCACAACCAACGTTGTGAGGAGCGGCGCGATGATAAGCGGCGCGGCTTGCATCCAGCTTTTCACGGTGAGCGTCTCGGGCAGCGCGTTCGGAAACTGCCAGAGCCCGGCGAAGGACCAGAGGGCCAGGACGGCCAGACCTGCACAAGTCACGACGGCGACTAGGAGCATCGCGCCAAGGGACACCGCCCGCAGCCAGGCGTCGCGGCGCAGACGCTGGCCTGCGGCGGCGAGATGATCGCGGACAAAGGCTCCGAGGTGCTCAAAGGCGATCCATATGAGGAGCGCTCCCAAGACGAGCAAGAGCTGCAGCATCGCGCCTGCCGCGCCGAGAAAGCGCATCGAGAGGTCGGGATCGCGCATCCATTCAAGCAGCCGCACGGCAAGTGGTGCCGGCGAAGTTGGACCAAGGATCATCGCGACATCGACAACGGAGGCTGCGAACGCGATAACCGCGAACACCGCAAAGCGTATCTGTTGGTAAATTCGAGGCCACACCCCGAAAAAGAAACCGGACATGCGGCCATAGCCGAGGGAGGCCGTGACGGCTCGCGTATGGGCGGCATCGACCTGCGGCAAGGCGGCAAGCGTGATCAGAAGCAGGAACGGGATTTCCTTCACGATCAATCCGGCCATCATCGAGAGGCCCATCGGATCGTTTACGATCAATAGGTCGGGCGGGCGTTGCCAGCCTGTGAGCTGCGGCGAGATGATCCGCGCGATCATGCCGGAGGGTGCGATCAGGAATGCCAGGCCGAAGGCGGCCGCTGCATGCGGAACCGACAGGAGCGGAGAGATCAAATGCTGCACGCGGGAAAACGTCCGCGTACCGCACCAGCCCGCGACAAACAGCGCCACAACGGCCAGCGATACCGCTGTCGTCGCCAGGCCTGAAGCGACGCTGAGCAACGACGACGACAGGAGACCGGGCTGCGCAAGAAGCGCGGAGACATGGGCGAACGTGAATTCGACGCCGCCCAGGGCCGGCAAATATCCGAATGCAGGCAACAGAGTGCCGCCAAGCCCAAACAGGATGGGTCCCACAAGGAGAGCAATGGCTATCGGCGGGCCAAGGCGAGTCAGCATGGCTTACGCTCCCCTTTGGGGGAGGGTTTGGTGCGAAGCACCGGAGCGGGGTGGAGATAAAGACCTCTGTCCTGTGCTGGCATGGCAAGCATCACCATCCCCACCCGGCTCGCTTTGCTCGCCACCCTCCCCACAAGGGGGAGGGTAAAGCGCTCAATTCGCGGCGCCGTAGCGCCGTTTCCACTCGACTTCCAGCCGCTCCATCCAGCTCGGGTGCGGTTCGTCGATGGCAGGGCCGAGCTCTTCCGGTTTGAGCGTGGCGATACCCAGCTCGAGATTGTCGAAACGGGCTTTGTCTGCCGGCGAAAGTTTCGAGACTGCCAGCACGGTAGGGTCGCCCCAGATTTTCGGGTCCTGTTTGCGGGCCTGTGCTTCCGGAGAAATCAGGAAATCGGCGAGCACCAGGGCGCCAGCCTTGGCGGCGGCGTTGTACGGGATGGCGACGAAGTGGGTATTCGCCAGGGTTCCACCCGGAAACGTGAATGAGCGCACGGTGTCTGGCAACTCGCCGTTGGCCATGGCGCTTGAGGCTTCCGCCGGATTGAAGGCGAAGATGATATCAACCTCGTCATCGGCAAGCAGCTGTTTCATCGCCGGATAGTTCTGAGGAAACGCCTTGCCGCCCCGCCAGAGCAGCGGGTTGAGCGCGTCCAGATAGTCGAACAAGGGCGCGGTCGCTTGCGTGAACGCCGCCTCTTCCGTAGGCCGCTGCAAGACAGAGCGATCTGTCACCAGCTCGGACAAGACCTGCTTGAGGAACGACAGGCCGGTGAAGTCCGGCGGCTGGGGGTAGGAGAAGCGTCCGGGGTTCTTCATGGCCCATTCAAGCAGCTCTGTCGCGGATGTCGGAAGGCTGGCCGCGTCCGTCCTGGCGGAGTCATGAAAGAAGACCAGCTTCGCCATGCCCCAGGGGCTTTCCAATCCTTCGGTCGGAATGGTGAAGTCGGCTTTGATCGTAGGCTTGTTCTGGAGGTCGACGAATTTCCAGTTCGGCAGCTTGTCGGCCCAGCCTGGCGAGAAAAGCAATTGCTGGTGCTTCATTGAGGCGAAGTTCTCGCCATTGATCCAGATCAGGTCGACCGTGCCTCCAGAGGCCCTGCCAGCAGCCTTCTCGGCCACCACTTTTGCAACGGCATTGGCCGTGTCGTCGAGCTTTACGTGAACAACTTTCACCCCGTAGCGCTTTTCGAGCTCAGTGCCTGCCCATTCGAGATAGGCGTTGATGTTCTCCGCGCCGCCCCAGGCGTTGAAATAGACGGTTTCGCCTCTGGCTTCATTTAACACGTCGTCCCACTTGGCCGGGTCAGGATCGCCAGCCCCCGCGCTGACCGAAAAGGCCAGCAGCCACGCTGCGCCCAAAAGCAGTTTCCGCAAATCAAGCCTCCCATCCAATCTGGAAAATCGCGCCGATTGAGCACGGCGCGCAAAAGCCGGTCAATGCACGCTCCCGCGAGGCAGAAGTCACTTAGATGTGACTACATCGCCGCGCGTGCTTTTAGACGCGCAAAGGACGCTGTATCTCTTTCTAATCTACGCATCTTCTAATCTACGCATCGTGCTTGCCGAAAATCGATCCCGATTTTCGGGCCGTGCGTTCGAGCAGGGGGTCTGCTTAGTTGACCTCGACCCAGCGGCTTTCCTCGAAGGAGCGCGCCATCGCCGCGACGGTGCGTTCGATAAGGATGCCCTCCTCGAACGTGATCGCGAGGGTTTCTTCGCCGCGCATCCGGCCGATGAGTTGCCGGCATTCGATGATCTTCAGGTCGTTGAAGCCGAGCCCGTGGCCGGGCGCAGGAATAAAGCGGTCGTAAGGCGCATGGTGGGGTGCTGTCAGCACAGTACGGAAGCCCTGCTCGGTCGCGCGGTCCGACGTGACGTAGAGTTGGAACTCGTTCATGCGCTCCTGGTCGTAGAGAATGGAGCCCTTTGAGCCGATGATCTGAATGGCGATGCGGCCTTTCCGGCCCCAGGCGCTGCGGCTCAGCGCGATCAGCCCCGAGGCTCCATTGTCCAACCGCATCAAAACCGTGGCGATGTCATAGACCTCGACGTCACGGTCGCCATCGCCGGCTTTGCGTGTCGGGTATGGCTTTGCCATGTCGCACATGACCCGAGAAACGCCGCCGAACAGGGTCCGGATCAGCGAAAGGGGATGGACGCCGAAGTCCTCGAGCGCGCCCCAGCCGTTGGAGACTTCGTGGCGCGGTTGGAAGGGTGCGCCCGGATCGGCCATGAAATCCTCGTCCATCTCGATGCGGATATGGTTCACTGTTCCGATGACGCCTTCATTGAGGAGCTGCCGGATATGACGAATGGTCGGGTTCTGGATGTAGTTGTAGCCGAGCACGGCGATCTTGCCGGACTGGCGCTGAGCATTGAGCATGGCTTCGGCTTCCGCCAGCTTCGGCGCCATCGGTTTCTCGCACCAGACATGTTTGCCGGCCTCAAGTGCTGCAATCGCCATTTCGGCATGGAACTTGTTCGGCGTGGTGATCGAAACGACATCGACGTCGGGGTCGGCGATCACGTGCCGCCAGTCGCCCGACGACCTGGCGAAACCGAATTCGACCGCTTTCAGGCTGCCGAGTTCAGCACTCACCTCGCCAAGGTGGGCCAATCTGATTGCCGGCACGTCGGCGAAAACCGGCTTCACAGCGTTCCACGCGATGGCGTGGGATTTGCCCATGAAGCCAGTGCCGATCAGACCTACTCCGATGGATTCCATGTGCTGGCCTCGCTTAACGCCAACCGAAATGAGACCGGCCGAAGCCCGGCACGGCTTCGGCCGGTCTCATGGTGCAATGTCACAAATGAGCGCCGTTGGTATCAGTGCACCAACTCCGCTATAAAGTCAGTAGCTTGTTGGGTAGCCTCGCTGCCCCGGCCGCCCAATTAGAAATCAGTTGCTGTTCACCAGATGTCGCCAATAACCTCCAGCTTAAGGAATCCCACAACATCGCGTCCGTTTTAGTGACCGGCCCGGATGGCAGGTCGGCCGCCAGCAGTTCCCGAATTTCTTCCCGGCCGTATGACGCCACCGGCATAAAGCCCTCAAAACGGATGCCTTCTCTAGATCGATGTTCTCCACTTTTCCGGTGGGTTGCGTGACAGATCTTCGTACTCCTGTGGAGTTCCGCAAAAGAATATTTCAGACCTGTCGATAAGTTCATAACCGATGCGACAGCCGCGCTGGATCAGCAAATTGTAGGCCGGCGCGACGTAGTATTCGCCCTGAGCGGTTAGTCCGGTCGCCAATTGTTCCTCGAACATATCCCGGAACAGAGCGATGCTTGCGAATTGATACAGCCCGTCGCTGCACAGGTCGGAGATACGCTGTTTCTCTGTTGTTCTTTTGACGCTTCGGTTCTCGCCTGGATCAACAAACGACCAATGATCGCCCTCTCCCTTGAAGACCTCGAGATAGCCGTCCCAACCGTTCGCCTTGGATGCCTTCGAAAAACCCGGGCGTATCGTGTCAATATTGAAGATGTAGAGCGGTTGGTCAGACTGAATATCTACCACGCCGCGATAGACTGTATCGGCCTGGCCGAGCGTATTGCCTTCGAGTTCCACAATTCGATTGTGTTTGACGCCAAGGGAACGGAGTTCACTATCAAGGAATTTTCTTGCGTCGTGATCTCGTCGCGCAATGAAAAGAAAAAGGTCATCATCGAAATAGCGTTCGAACGACCGCACCACATGTCGAAATACGGGCTCGTTATGCAGAGGCAGTCTGTATTTGGGCAGCGTATATCCCGCCTCCGTGAAACGCCTGCTCTGCCCCATCATCGGTATGACGAACATCGATCAGTGATCCATCTCGCTGAATAGCCGCAGGGCGTTGG
The DNA here is from genome assembly GCA_963735385.1 of uncultured Alphaproteobacteria bacterium. Taxonomy (GTDB): domain Bacteria; phylum Pseudomonadota; class Alphaproteobacteria; order Rhizobiales; family Rhizobiaceae; genus CAVTKY01. The sequence continues at coordinate 79,782 of CAVTKY010000032.1, forward strand.
CCAACATCGCCCGTTGGCGTCGAGGCGTATCGCGGTGCAAAGGAAGCATGGACAGAAACAGCATGATTGTGATCGGCGCTACGTCGCGCGCCGTCAAATCGCCGACCAAGGGCAATGCCTCGAAGGTCTTCTGTATCTGACGAATATTGTCGTCGGCGTGGATGTTGAACTGAAAATCCAGTCCATGACCATTATCAACTTCGAAAGCGTCGCCGATAATGAAATCGTACAAGCCGAGTACCGAATGCGATAATTTCGCTAGGTCGTAGCGGAGGTCGCCAACAAGGCTCAGCTCTTCGAGATAGTTGAGGCCGCGTGGGTCGATGATCTTGATGCGATCCGCCCGGGTATCATACAGAATGTTACTAAAGCAGAGATCCCCGTGCAAAATGCCGGGCACGACGGGAAGGCGCCCGGCGCTTTCCAGGCAATGCTCCAGGACGAGTGATAGGCTTGGGAGCCGAGTGCCGTTCAGCGTCGTATCAGACGATGCATCAAGACCGGCCTCGCGAAGGTAGGCCTCCAGGCGAGCGGGGGTCTTTTCCGCCAACATGCCGTTCGCATCGCGCCTAACGGCTGTCAGGACATTGTCGTTGACCGCAACGGCCATCCTGCTGTCCCTGAACCAGTTCGAAAGATGCTTGAACACCCTGATCCAGAAACCGCTTGAGTTGCTTCCGTGTACGTAGAGCTCGTTGAGCGGTGCCAGGTACATGTATTCGAGCTCGTAGTAATACCCGGCTGGCATGAGATCACCATGCCGAAGAAGCTGGGGGATGTAGGTGCGCAAATTTGGAGGAAGATTCGCAAACCAGTGCGCTTCCGCCTGGATTTTCTTAGTCGGATGTCCCTGTCTTGTGCACGCAATGGTTCTTGATCGTCAGGCTGTTGAATTCGCGCTGCGTCGTAATTCTGCCTCTCGATCTGTAGAACGTGTTGACGTGACCCAAATCCAGCCACTGGTCGGTGTGGACGCGTTCAAGCGAATACGCCGCGTCATAAGCCGATACGGCAGCTTCGAAGTCTCCACGCGAGGCGACGAGGTACTTTGCCAATTGCCCCGTCGAGGAAAAGGAAAAATATCCGCACCATACTTGAGGCAAAGTGTTTGGCGACATGTCATCGACATGCCAATCATAGTCATCGACAGAGTGGGAAATTGCGACGCAATCCCACCCGTGGGGCGGATTGAAGATAAGCGTATCGCCGTGAAGAAGGCGCACCCCCTCACCATAAGAGCCGATCACATTGATCACAAACAGCACGGAGTTTGCCAAGCTCAGATCGTCAGGCACCCGTATGACCTGGACGGATGCGGACTGCAGCGCCCGTGTGTCGCGTTGCGATATGACATAGCTTTCCGGCAGCGACAGAAAGGTCTGCTCGCCGGGAAAATTGGCGGACAGAACCCGTAGCTGCCGCTGGAAAAGTCGTAGATTGCCAACCGGAAGAAAAGAAGGAGGCAGCCGCCCGAATTCCGATTGCAGTTCCGAGTCGACATAAGCCGCCGAGGCGATGACGATCACTTTTCCAAATCCAGCAGTCTGTTGATCTCATCGAGGCTGTGCCTCAAGAATTCAGATGGTCGAACCGCGCGATCGTCGATGTAGAACCCGTCGTCTCCGCACCACGGCTTGCCAATGAAAATTTCATCAAAAGGAACGTCATGGCGATTTAGCCAGTCGACGATGATTGGAAGAGTGCTTGCGTTGATCTTTCCAATATTATTGCAATGTGTATTCATATTTCGACTTGTGTGAATAATAATCTGAAAACCACGCTCTTTGTATGATTTGAGGGTTGAGATGATATCGTCGCGCGGCGTTGAGTTGGCGTAGTCTTTATTGTGCGTTACGCATATCGTGTTATCCAGGTCGACGACCAGGCGCGTCGTTTTTTCTTTCATGGAATTGGTCACCGTTCAGATCGTTAACAGTCCGCGTTGCTGCATGCCATCGCCATGGATCCGACTATTTGGTTGCGGATATTGCCGGCGTCCCAGATTAATATGGCTACCCTAGGTGACGACCCCGCTCGCTGGCGAACTGACCGTACCGGAATTGCCCGGACGGCTTGACTATGCACGCCAGATAGTCCGAGGCAGCGGCATTCTCTACAGCTTCGGGCCCTTGGTCGCTTCCCTGTAGCCGCTGTTCCTGCCGCTTAAAGTGATCTTGTGAATGCTGTCGTTGTCGGCAAAAATTGCCCGTGCGGTGAACTCGAGGTCTTCCGAACGGGCCGCTTTAGCTCGATCCAGAATCGTGCTGATCCAAGGTGCCATGATCGCTAGATCATAGCTTTCAGCGCCAGAATGTCATTGATTTTTCTTTGCGATTATTTGTTTCCATGTGCAATCCGCTGGGGCATATCCGCAAGCGGCGCGACACAGTCTTGCTTGGCCAAACCGAATTCGAGCGCTTTCAGGCTGGCAAGTTCAGCGTTCACCTCGCCAAGGTGGGCCAGTCCGATTGCCGGCACGTCGCCGAAAACCGGCTTCACAGCGTTCCACGCGATCGCGCGGGATTTGCCCATGAAGCCAGTGCCGATCAGTCCTACTCCGATGGATTCCATGTGTTGGCCTCGCTTAACGCCAACCGAAATGAGACCGGCCGGAGCCTGGCACGGCTCCGACCGGTCTCATCATGCAATGCCTATTTGTACTGGTCTGCGTTGCTCTTATCGACGATCTGCGTGCCGGTATCGATGACAGGGTCGATCGTCTTGCCGGCCTTGAGGTCAGCCAGCGCCTGGATGCCGAAGGCTCCCATGTTCTTGGGCGCCTGCGCGACGGTCGCGGTCATCTCGCCGGCAAGGACCGAGGCGGCCGCATCCGGATTGGCGTCGAAGCCGACGACCATTACGTCGGCCAGCTTGCCGGCGGCCTTCAGCGCCTCCACGGCGCCGAGAGCCATATTGTCGTTGGAGGCGAACACAGCCTTGATGTTCGGATTGCCGGTGATGATGTTTTCCATCGCCGCCTGACCCTTGGCGCGGTCCCATTCGCCGGTTTGTTCGGCAACGACCTTCATGCCGCAGGCCTCGAGCCCAGCCTTCGAGCCCGTCGCACGCGCCTGGCCGGTCGACTGGGTAATGATCCCCTGCAGGATCGCGACTTCCGATCCCTTCTCGATCTTGCCGCAGATGAAGTCGGCGGCAAGTTTGGCCCCGGCTTCGTTGTCGGTGCCGATGAAGGTAATACCTTCGTTGATGCCCTTGGTGTCGACGAACACGACGGGGATGTTTTTGGCCTTGGCCGCATCAACGACCGGAGCGAGCGCGTTCGGGTCGGTTGGGGCCAGCGCGATGCCGTCGAGGCCTTGCGCGATCATGTCTTCTATCTGCGCGATCTGCGCGGCGACATCGGATTCCGTCGGCGGCGACATGACCATGACCTCGGCGCCGAGTTCCTTTCCCTTCTCCATCGCGCCGGCTTCCACCGCCGCCCAGAACGGGTTGCCGGCGCCCGGGCCCTTCATGTCGACAAGAAACTTGTCGGCAACGGCGCTGCCTGTCATCAGTGCCAAAGCCATTCCTGCCACGATCGTTTTCTTCATCGGTTCCTCCCTGGAACAAGGTGCGTCTCCGTTTGAAGATTACACGTGGCGCGGAGACAGCGCCGCGTGCAGGGACCGAACCAGAGCAATTCCACGAAAAGCGGGAAACGGTTTTCCGTCCGGAATGCATTAGAACGAAGACTTAGAGCACGATGGTTCTCTCGGAGTCGTCACCATGCTCTAATTCTTCGATTTTCGCATGGTCTTGTCCGAAAACCGCTACGCACTTTTCGGGATCATGCTCTAGGTTCGCACCGCCGCCCGCCGGCGGATGACGTCAACATAAACGGCGGCGATAATCACGACTCCAATCAGGATCTGCTGCCAGAACGGGCTGATATTGTTGAGGTTGAGGCCGTTGCGCATCAGCCCCATGATGACGACACCCGCGAGGACGCCGAGGATGGTGCCGCGTCCACCGAAAAAGGACGCACCGCCGATGATGACGGCCGCGATCGCATCAAGCTCGGCGTTCTGGCCGGCAAGCGGAAAGCCGGAGTCCGTGCGGCCGGCAAGCAGCAGGCCGGCGAGCCCCGCGAAGAAGCCGCTGATCGCATAGACATAGACCAGCACCCGGTCGACATTGATGCCCGAAACGCGCGCGGCATGCGGATTGCCGCCGATCGCGAAGATATGCCGCCCGAGCGAGGTTCGGTTGAGAAAGAACCAAAGCCCGAGGGCGCAGATGGCGACCACGAACAAACTCGCCGGCAGGCCGGTGGGCGGCGGGAAAATGCCGAAATCATAGTTCGCCTGACCGAGATAGCGCACCTGTGGCCCGAGTCCCGAGACGGGGGCGCCGTTGGTGATAAGGCTCGACAGGCCGCGCGCGATGTTGAGGGTGCCGAGCGTCATGATGAAGGGATGCGGCAGGCGCAAGCACCGTAAGCCCCAGTCCGTTGACCAGGCCGCAAGCGATACCGACCACCGGACCGATCAGGATGACGATCGGCCAGGGTACGCCGGCCTTGGCCGCGACCGCGAGGCACATCATGCCGAGCGCCATCACCGATCCGACCGAAAGGTCGATGCCGGCCGTCACGATGACAACGAACATGCCAAGCGCCAGCAGCGCCAGCGTGGCGTTCTGCTTGACGATGTTGGTGAGGTTGGCAAGCGACAGGAAGACGTCCGGCCTCGAAATGTAGAGGACGATCATCATCACAATGACGATAACGACGATGCCGTAATGTTCGAGAAAGCTGGCGAAGTCTCGGATTGTTGCTGATCACGGCTCAGTGCACCTTGTCGTGGGCGAGCGCTTCGGTGTGTCCCTTGGTGCCCATGATCCAGCCGATGACCTCGTTGCGATGTGTGCCGTCCAGCGGCGCTTCGGCGAAGTTGGTGCCCTGGTAGAGCGCCATGACGCGGTCGCAGGCATAGAAGATGTCGTCCATGCGGTGCGAGATGATGATCACCGCGACGCCGTGCTCCTTCAGCGTCTTCACCAGATCGAGCACCTTGCCGACCTCCTTGATGGCAAGTGCCGCTGTCGGCTCGTCCATGATGACGACCTTGGCGTCGAAAGCCGTCGCGCGCGCGATCGCCACCGCCTGGCGCTGGCCGCCTGACAGGCCCTCGACGGTCTGGTCGATGCTCTTCACATGGATCTTCAGCTTGTCGAGATGATCCTTCGCCATCTGCCGCGCCTTGTCGCGGTCGACGATGGTGAGGCCGGCGAACTTCCGTCCCGGCTCGCGGCCCAGATAGATGTTCTCGTAGATCGGCATGTTCCCGGCCAGCGCGAAGTCCTGATAGACCATCTCGATGCCCATCTGGCGGGCGTCGCGCGGGCTGAATCGAATTTCACCGGCTGGCCCTGGAAAAACAGCGAGCCTTCGCTCGGCTTGTAGAGGCCGGACAGGATCTTCATCAGCGTCGATTTGCCGGCGCCATTGTCGCCGACGACGCCCAGCGCCTCGCCGGCCGAGACATGGAAGCTGACACCGTTGAGCGCGGTGATGGCGCCGAAATACTTTTTGATATCACGCGCCTCGAGCAGCGCCCCGGTCTCTTGACCGCTCACTTCGGACATGGCTTGGTCTCCTCCCTGCCACTTCCAAATTTGGAACAAATAGTGCATTCAAATTTTTATGTGGAATTTTTATTCCATTTCTGGTTTTCTGCGTCAAGCCTAAAATGACGATCGGGCACCAATGAGGGCGTGAACGGCATGGAAGAGCAGGAAAGGGCGCCGAAGGACTACCAGGCACTACGCGCGCTGATTGCACGGCGCGCCGAGCAGCTTCCCAAGCGGCTGACCCAGGTCGCCGCCTACGCGCTCGAGAATCCCGACGAGGTCGCCTTCGGCACGGTCGCCAGCATCGCCGGCAACGCCGAGGTACAGCCATCGGCGCTCGTCCGCTTTTCGCGCGCCCTCGGCTACCAGGGTTTTTCCGAACTGCAGGAAGTGTTCCGCTCGCGGCTGCGGGAGCGCGTGCTGAATTACGACGAGCGGCTGGCGCAAATGCGCGAGCATGGCATAGCGACCAGCAAGTCGGGCCTCGTGCTGGATGGTTTTCTCGGACGCCGCCGAGCGCTCCGTCGCCCAAATGCGCGATAAAGTCGACCACGAAGCGATCGAACGCGCCGTGGATATTCTGGCCGAGGCCGAAACCATCTACCTCATCGGACTGAGGCGTTCCTTTCCGATCACCTCCTATATGAGCTACGCCATGGGCAAGCTCGGCGTCCGCAATATTCTGGTCGATGCTTTGGCCGGTCTCGGCGCGGAGCAGGCGAGCTTCGTCACACCGCGCGACGCGGTGCTGGCGATCAGCTTCACCCCCTATGCCAGCGAGACGGTGACGCTGACCAATGCAGCCAAGGCACGCGGGGCCAAGATCGTATCGATCACCGATTCCGTTTTCTCGCCGATCGCGCCATCCGCCGACGTGCTGCTCGAGATCGTCGAGGCGAATTTCGAGGGCTTCCGCTCGATGGCCGCGACCATGGCGCTGGCGATGACGTTGACGGTGGCGGTGGCGGGACGACGCGGGGAGAAATAGGAATAGTCCTCATCTCTCGCAGGAGATCACGCCGGTGGCGGCGTCGGAAGGGCGTCGCCGGCGCCGAGCACCTGTTGGTCGAAGTCGATAATCGAGCCGGTCATCAGGCCGCTTTCGGCGCTGGCGAGAAATGCGACAGCTCGCGCCACCTCGTCGGCCTTCAGCAGCCTACCGAACGGCCTCTGCTTCTCGGCTTTCTCCAGCCAGCCGTCTTCCGCGCCGTGATAGGTCTTCATGATCCTGTCTTCGCCCGGGAGTATCCATCCATCCGATGGTAAGGCCGTTGACGCGGATGCGGTGGTTCATGACACTGTTGGCGACGTTTTTGGTCAGCGTGATCAGCGCGCCCTTCGAGGCGCAGTAGGCGGTGATGAAGCTCTGCCCACCATGGCCTGACATCGAGATGATATTGACGATCGACCCTTCGATCTTCTCGCGCTTCATCACCTTCAGGGCGTGCTGCATCAGGAAGAAGGGCGCCCGCACGATTGACGGCGAACATGAGGTCGAAGAGTTCCGGCTCGGTATCCCAGATCGTGCCGCGATCGGTCAGACCAGCCGCATTGACCAGGATGTCGACGCGGCCGAAGGCCTTGTCGGCGGCTTCGACGATCTTCTCGGCATCCGCTGTCTTCGCGAGGTCGGCCGCGACGAAGATCGCTTTTACGCCTTTCGCTTCCAGCGCCGTCTTCACCCGTTCGCCGTTGGCTTCATTTCGACCGGTAATGACGAGGCCGGCAACGCCGCGGTCGGCAAAAAGCCGCGCGATGGCCTCGCCGAGGCCTTGCGTCGAGCCGGTGACGATGGCGACCTTGCCCTCAAGGGAGAGGCGGTCGAGTGAGGACATATCGATCATGTTTCTGTCTCCTACGAGCGAGCGCAGCCTTGTTATCCGCGTCGGACACGCGAAAGCATAGGCTATTCGAGATTTCAGACCGGTCCACTAAGAGCAATTCCAGGAAAAGTGGGAAGCGGTTTTCCGTCCGGAATTGCGAAAAACAACTGCTTAGAGCGGATCATCAATTCCATGAAACGTGATCCGCTCTAGCTCACCGCTACGGCCTGTCCGGTTTGCAGCGATTCCGCTGCCGCTTCGGCGAGCTTCTGCGCCATCAGCCCGTCATGGCCGGACGCGCGCGGCGCCTCCCCCTTTTCGATCGCGGTCGAGGAAGGCGTTGATCTCGATGCGATAGGCATCCGCGTAGCGCTCGATGAAGAAGAACGGGATGAGATCGCTGGTGAAGCCTGCGCCGTCAGCCTTTTCCAGTGTCGTCAGATGGATGTTGCCGGCGCGCAGCATGCCTTTCGACCCGTGCACCTCGATGCGCTGGTCGTGGCCGTAGGTGGCGCGGCGCGAATTGGTGATGATGCACATCTTGCCGGACGCGGTCTGCATGTGGACGGCCGCGGTGTCGATGTCGCCGGCCTTGCCGATCGCCGGGTCCACCAGCGACGCGCCGAGCGCATGGACGGTGACCGGATCCTCGCCGAGCAGGAAGCGCGCCATGTCGAAATCGTGGATCATCATGTCGCGATAGAGGCCGCCGGACCGCTCGATATAGGAGACCGGCGGCGGGGCGGGATCGCGGCAGGTGATGGTGACCATCTCGACGTCGCCGACCTCGCCGGCGCGCAGCCGCTTCTCCAGCGCCGAGAAATTCGGATCGTAGCGGCGGTGGAAGCCGATCATCAGCGGCACGCCGGCCTTCTCGACGACCTTGAGGCATTCTTCGATGCGCTCGACCGACAGGCTGACCGGCTTTTCGCACAGGATCATCTTGCCGGCCCGCGCCGCCTGCTCGATCAGATCGGCATGGGTGTCGGTCGGCGTCGCGATCAGGATCGCGTCCACGTCGCTTCGCCGCGATGACGTCGTCGACCGAGGCGGTCTTCGCACCGACCTGAGCCGCCAGCGCATCGGCGGCTTCGGCCATGGCGTCGGCGACATAGGCGACCTGCGCCCGGCCCGAATCGCGCAGCGCCCTGGCGTGCACATTGCCGATCCTGCCGGCACCCAGAACTCCGAAACGCAGCATTTCACTCCTCCCGTCGACTTCAAAAACGGAACAAACATTCTGAATTGACTATTAAACAGAATTTCTGTTTCATATTGCCATCTCATAGTCCGGTTGGCGGCGCCAGTCCACAGCAAACTACCGGCTGGCCGCATGTTTGGAAGGACCCGGCCATGTCGCGCACGGATGCCAAGGAACTCGACGTCATCACCATCGGCCGGTCGTCGGTCGATCTCTATGGCCAGCAGATCGGCATCGCGGCTGGAGGACATCGCCTCCTTCGCCAAGTCGGTGGGCGGCTGTCCCGCCAATATCGCCATCGGCACGGCGCGGCTGGGCCTCAGATCGGCACTGATCACCCGCGTCGGCGACGAGCAGATGGGGCGCTTCATCCGCGAGCAGACTGGCGCGCGAGGGCGTCGCGACTGCCGGGCATCGCCACCGATCCGGAGCGGCTGACCGCACTCGTGCTGCTGGCGGTCGAGGAACGAAGGCGTCTCGCCGATGATCTTCTACCGCTCCGAACTGCGCCGACATGGCGCTGCTCGGAGGACGATATCGACGAGACTTTCGTCGCCTCGGCGCGGGCGGTCGTCGTCACGGGCACGCATTTCTCGCGGCCGCACAGCGACGCCGCTCAGCGCAAGGCCATTCGCATCGCTAAGGAGAATGGCGGCAAGGTCGTGTTCGACATCGACTATCGGCCGAATCTCTGGGGCCTTGCCGGCCATGCTGAAGGCGTTCGAGCGCTATGTGAAATCCGACCAGGTCTCCGGCCAGCTGCAAAACCGTGCTTGCCGGATTGCGACCTGATCGTCGGCACCGAGGAGGAGATCATGATCGCCTCGGGCGCGGACGACGTGCTGGCGGCACTGAAAGCGATCCGCAGCCTTTCTGCCGCGACGATCGTGCTCAAGCGGGGAGCACATGGGCTGCGTCGTCTATGACGGACCGATCAGCGACAATCTCGAAGACGGCATCGTCGGCAAGGGCTTTCCGATCGAGGTTTTCAATGTGCTCGGCGCAGGCGACGCCTTCATGTCGGGCTTCCTGCGCGGATGGCTCGGAGGCGAGAGCCTGCAAACGGCGGCGACCTGGGCCAATGCCTGCGGCGCCTTCGCGGTGTCAGCGGCTTCTCTGTTCGCCGGAATACCCGACCTGGGAAGAAATGCAGTTCTTTCTGAAGCACGGCAGCCGGCACCTCGCGCTTCGCAAGGATGAGGCGATCAACCATGTCCACTGGGCGACGACGCGCCGCCGCGCAATCCCGTCGATGATGGCGCTTGCTATCGACCACCGTGTGCAACTGGAGGAAATCGCCAGGCGGGCCGGTGCGGATTTCTCGCGCATCGGCGACTTCAAGGTGCTTGCCGTCAGGGCCGCTGCAAAGGTCGCCGGGGGACGCGACGGTTATGGCATGCTGATCGACGAGAAGTATGGGCGCGAGGCAATGTTCGAGTTCGCGCGCACCTCGCTGACCTGGCTTGGCAGGCCGGTCGAGCTGCCGGGCTCGCGGCCGCTGCGGTTCGAATTCTCGCAGGACATCGGCTCGCAACTCATCGAATGGCCGGTTGACCACTGCATCAAGTGCTTGTGCTTCTATCATCCGGACGATCCGGAACCCTTGAAGAAGGAGCAGCAGGAGAAACTGCGCGCGCTGTTCGAAGCCGCCCGCAAGGTCGGCCGCGAATTACTGATCGAGATCATCGCCGGAAAAAACGGTCCGCTCGACGATGAGACCGTGCCGCGCGCGCTGGAGGAACTTTACGCACTGGGCATCAAGCCGGATTGGTGGAAACTCGAACCACAGGCTTCGGCTTCCGCATGGCAGGCGATCGAGAGCGTGATCGAAAAGAATGACCCTTGGTGCCGCGGCGTTGTCCTGCTTGGTCTCGAAGCGCCTGCCGAAGAGTTGGAGGCAGCCTTTGCAGCGACGGCAAATGCGCCGGTCGTCAAAGGGTTCGCGGTCGGCCGGACGATCTTCGTCGATGCGGCGGAGAAGTGGCTCGCCGGAAAAACATCTGACGAGGAGGCGGTTGAGGACATGGTCAACCGTTTCGGAAAACTGACCCGTGCGTGGCTTGCGGCTCGCGGCCGGAAGGCCGCATAAATGCATCGGGAGGAAAGAACGATGACAAAGACCATTCGCCTGACCATGGCGCAGGCTCTGACACGGTTTCTCGCCCGCCAAATGACCGACATAGACGGCGAAAAAGTGCCGTTCTTCGGCGGCGTCTGGGCGATCTTTGGCCACGGCAATGTCGCGGGGATCGGCGAGGCGCTCTATCAGGTGCGAGAGGATTTGCCGACCTTCCGCGCCCACAATGAGCAGGCGATGGCGCATGCGGCCATTGCCTATGCCAAGGCACACTTCCGCCGCCGCGCCATGGCCGCGACGACGTCCATCGGGCCGGGCGCGACCAATCTTGTGACCGCCGCCGCGCTTGCCCATGTCAACCGGCTGCCTCTGCTTCTGCTCCCCGGCGATATCTTCGCCAATCGTATTCCCGACCCGGTACTGCAACAGGTCGAGGATTTCGCGGACGGCACGGTTTCCGCCAACGATTGCTTCCGTCCCGTTTCCCGTTATTTCGACCGCATCACACGGCCGGAGCAGATCATTCCAGCGCTCGCGCGCACGATGGCTGTCCTTACGGATCCGGCTGAGTGCGGACCGGCTACGTTGGCGCTCTGCCAGGACGTGCAGGCCGAGGCCTATGACTATCCCGAAAGCTTCTTCGAGGAGCGCTTGTGGATGCCACGCCGTCCGCGGCCTGATCTTGTCGAACTGAAAGCAGCCGCGACGGCGCTGAAGGGGGCTAAGAAGCCGCTCGTCATCGCGGGTGGCGGTGTCCTCTATTCGCAAGCGTCGGCCGCACTCGCCAAATTTGTCGAGGCAACAGGCGTTCCGGTTTGCGAGACCCAAGGCGGCAAGTCCTCCCTGCCGGACGGACACCCGCTGAACATGGCGGCCGTGGGGGTCACCGGCACATCGGCCGCCAATCGTCTCGCCGAGGCGGCGGATGTCGTTATTGCTGTCGGCACACGCCTGCAGGATTTCACCACCGGCTCATGGGCGCTCTTCAAGCAGACCGGCAAGAAGATTATCGGCCTGAATGTTCAGCCTTTCGACGCCGGAAAGCACCGCGCGCTGACGCTCGTCGCCGACGCCCGCGAGGGGCTGAAGGAACTCGAGAGAGCGGTCGAGGGCTGGCACGCTCCGACTTCGTGGACGGAGAACGCCAAGGCTGGCAAGGTGGAATGGCAAAAAGCCGCAGCCAAGGTGACCGCGCCGACCAACGCCGCCTTACCATCCGATGCGCAGGTGATTGGCGCCGTCCAGCGTGCGATGGGCTCGGACGTGACCCTCATTCACGCCGCGGGCGGGCTGCCCGGTGAACTGCACAAGCTTTGGCAGGCTGGCGCGCCTGGTTCCTACCATGCCGAATATGGCTATTCCTGCATGGGCTATGAGATCGCCGGCGGGCTCGGCGCGAAGATGGCCTGGCCTGGCCGCGAGGTCGTCGTCATGGTCGGCGACGGCTCCTATCTGATGCTGAACTCCGAGATCGCGACTTCGGTTATGCTTGGGCTGAAGCTGACGATCGTGCTGCTCGACAACCGCGGCTATGGATGCATCAACCGGCTGCAGATGGGCACCGGTGGCGCCAGCTTCAACAATCTGCTGAAGGATGCGCGTCACGAGGTTCTGCCGGAAATCGACTTCGTTGCGCACGCCGCAAGCCTGGGGGCTAGCGCCGAAAAGGCTTCGTCGATTGCCGATCTGGAGACGGCTCTCATGCGTGCGAAGGATGCGCCGCGCACGGTGGTGATCGTTGTCGACACCGATCCTCTTTTCTCGACGGGCGACGGTGGTCATTGGTGGGACGTAGCGGTGCCGGAAATCAGCGCACGCAAGGAAGTGAACGCAGCCCGCAAGGCCTATGAGGAAGCAGCAAAATTGCAACGCGTAGGGGATTGAAGCTTACCCCTCCCTTTGTGTGGAGGGATGGCATCCGGTCTGGAATCCCGGAGGTCGCGCACTCGTTTCCACCTCCGCGCCTTCGGCGCGACCTCCCCGCAAGGGGAGGTAATAACCTGGAGAAGAAAATGATCCTTATCGGGGCAAACCCAATCGGCTGGTCGAACGACGACATGCTGGAAATCGGCGGCAACATTCCGCTGGAACAATGCCTGGAAGAAGCGAAGGCCGCCGGCTTCGCCGGCATGGAACTCGGCAACAAATTCCCGCGCAAATCGGAGCAGCTGCGGCCGATCCTGGAGAAGTTTGGCCATGCGCTCGTCGGCGGCTGGTATTCGACCGAGCTTCTGACAAGAAGCGTGAACGACGAGGTCAAGGCCGCCAGGGACCATGCCACGCTCCTGAAGGAGATGGGGTGTTCGGTCTTCATCGCGGCCGAGACGTCGAATGCGATGCATAGCAACAGGAAGCTGCCGCTTTCGGCGCGTCCCATTCTGCCGAAGAAGGCGTGGAAACAGTTCGGCGACCGCTATACGAAACTCGCCGAGGCGGTCCGCGACGAATACGGCCTGCAACTCGTCTATCACCATCACATGGGAACCTGCGTCCAATCCGAGGCCGACATCGATCGTTTCATGGAAGTGACCGGCGACGCCGTGCACCTTTTGCTCGATACAGGCCATGCGACCTGGGCCGGCGCCGATCCGGCGCGGCTTGCGCGGCATTACAAGGCGCGGATCAGCCATTTCCATGCCAAGGACGTGCGCGAGGAAGTGATGTGGCAGTCCAACCGGGAGGACTGGTCTTTCCCCGACTTCGTATTGGCGGGTGTCTACACCGTCCCGGGCGACGGCATTGTCGACTATGTGCGTGTGTTGAAGGAATTGAGCGGCTATTCCGGTTGGGCGGTGGTTGAGGCCGAACAGGATCCCAAGAAGGCCGAACCGGCGAAATATGCCACGCTCGGCTACAACAATCTGAAATGGTTCCTCGGAGAAGCCGGGCTGATATGACAAACAAGGCCGATCACCCCTGGCTTCGGCCGTTGTGGCGACGCATCGCCCTGGTTGCGTTCTGCGCGGCCTGGTCGATTTTCGAGTTGGTCGCGGGCGAGCCGTTTTGGGCGGTGCTTGCTATCGGCATGACTGCCTATGGGGCATGGCTGTTTTTGATCAACTACAAGCCGGGCGAGAGCAAGGAGTGAACCAATGTCGCAGCTGCTCGTGAAGCCAAAACCTGGAACCGGCCGGGTCAGCCATATAACGCCGGAGAGTGCGGGCTGGTCTTACGTCGGATTTGATCTCCACAGGCTGAAACCCGGAGAGACTGTCTCCGACAAAACCGGCAAGCGCGAAGTCTGTCTCGTCTTTGTGACGGGCCGCGGCAGCGCGGAAGCAGGCGGCAAGGCACTCGGTTCCCTTGGCGGCCGCACGTCACCGTTCGAGGGCAAGCCGTGGTCGGCCTATGTACCGGAAGGCTCGACCTGGTCGGTGACGGCCGAGACGAATCTGGAACTCGCGGTCTGCTCAGCGCCCGGCCTCGGCGGCGGCCTCCCGGTCCGGGTGATCGCGCCTGAAACACTCGGGCAGGAAGTGCGTGGCAAGGGGACCAACACCCGCTACGTCACCAACATACTGCCTGAGGGGGAGCCCGCGGATTCGCTGCTGGTCGTTGAAGTTATTACGCCGGGCGGCCACACGTCGAGCTATCCGCCCCACAAGCATGACCAGGATAACCTGCCCGCAGAATCCTATCTCGAGGAAACCTACTATCACCGCCTGAACCCGCCACAGGGTTTCGCCTTTCAGCGCATCTATACCGACGACCGCTCGCTGGATGAATCGATGGCGGTCGAGGACGGAGACGTGGTGATGGTGCCGAAGGGCTACCACCCTTGCGCGGCCTGCCACGGCTACGACCTTTACTATCTCAATGTCATGGCCGGCCCGAAGCGCAAGTGGAAATTCCACAACGCGAGAGAGCACGAATGGCTGATGAAGGCGTAGGGCTTAGCTCGAAGGCCAACACAATCACGGTATCTGGCCCACCGAAAGGCGGTGTCGCTTCGTGATTTTGTCACGCAAATCGCCTATGGCTGTGGCTTTGCTAGAGCGCGATGATTTCAATTGGAGTCGTCACCGCACTCTAATTCTTTGATTTCGCATGATCTTTTCCGAAAACCGCGACGCACTTTTTGCTTCGCTGACCTTCGGTTCGGGATCATGCTCGAGGAAATGGCGATGCGTTACGCAATATACTTCACACCGCAGCGCGGCCACCCGCTTAGCCGACTGGCGGCGAAGTGGCTCGGCCGCGATCCATTCTCCGGTGAAACCAGCGCGCCGCCCGAGATCGATCGCCTTTCGTCTGCCGAAATCGCCTACCACACTGCCGCCGCCCGCAGATACGGCTTTCACGCAACCCTGAAGGCGCCGTTCCGGCTTGCCGAGAGCGAGACGGAGGCGTCGCTGAACAAGGCCATGGAAATGTTTGCCGGAACCATTGCCCCCGTGATAATTCCGCGTGTGGAGATCCGGCAGCTTGACAATTTTCTCGCGCTTGTTCCCGCAGCACCGCTTCCCGCGCTCAACCGTTTGGCGGACGATGTCGTGTCGGCGTTCGAGCCGTTTCGCGGCCCGTTGACCGATGCGGAGATTGAACGTCGTGGTCCGGATTCCTTGAGCCCCGTCGAATTCCGCAATCTGCTGCGATGGGGTTATCCCTATGTCTTCGAAGCATCTCGTTTCCATATGACGCTGACGGGCAGGGTGACGCCCGAGGAAAGCCCGCGCGTCCGGGCCGCAATTGAAGAGTTCTTCGGAGCGGTATTGGACGACCCGGTTACCGTTGATGGATTGGCGTTGTTCGTCGAGCATGAAGCTGGCGCGCCTTTCTGCGTACAATCCTATCATTGCCTGGGCTCCCGCCAGGAAAGAAAGACCGCCTGAAATGAGTGCCGAGACCATTCTGAATAATGCGCGAATTGTCCTTTCGGGAGAAGTTGTCGCCGGATCGGTCCTGATCCGGGATGGCAAAATCGCCGACATTTCCCGCGCCAGTTCGGCCATTGGTGAGGATATGGGTGGCGACTTCATCATTCCCGGACTGGTGGAACTGCATACCGACCATCTGGAAGGTCATTACGCGCCGCGTCCGCGTGTGCGCTGGAACCCGATCGCGGCCGTGCTTGCCCATGACGCGCAAATAGCGACGGCCGGGATCACAACTGTGTTTGATGCGCTGCGCATCGGCTTGGACGAGGACGCGGATGTCACAGTCGATGACATGCGAAAACTCGCCGATGCCGTAGAGGACGGCCTGCGCGCTGACCGGCTGCGCGCGGACCACTTCATCCACTTGCGTTGCGAGGTTTCCGCGGGCGACTGCCGGCGCGCATTCAGCTATTTCGACGGCGACAAGCGGGTGAAACTTGTCTCTCTGATGGATCACGCGCCGGGCCAACGCCAGTTCGTCAGTCTCGATACTTACGCAGCGTATTATAAGCGTAAGCTTAAGCTGACGGATGAGCAATTCATAGCGTTTTGCGAAAAACGCATGGGGGAGTCGGCGAAGAATTCGCGGGGCAACCGGGACGCCATCGTGTCGTCCTGCCATGCGCGGGGCATCGTGCTTGCCAGCCATGACGACGCGACCGTGGAGCATGTCGACGAAGCCGTCGCGCAGGGCATCCGTATTGCCGAATTTCCGACTACAGTGGAAGCTGCGAAGGCTTCCAAGGATGCCGGTCTCGGCGTCCTGATGGGCGCGCCGAACGTAGTGCGTGGCGGGTCGCATTCCGGCAATGTCTCCGCCTGCGCGCTGGCCGAGGACGGCGTGCTCGACATACTCTCGTCCGATTACATTCCGTTCAGCCTGATCCAGTCGGCATTTTTCCTGGGTGAGGCCGTGGACGGCATTAGCCTGCCGCAGGCGGTTGCAATGGTGTCGAAGAACCCGGCAGAGGCCGTCGGCCTGACCGACCGTGGCGCGATCGAGGTCGGGCGGCGCGCTGATCTTGTCCGGGTTCGCGTCGACGAGCATGTGCCCGTCGTTCGCGCTGTCTGGCGCGAAGGAGTGCGTGTCGCATGATGGTCTCTGCCCTAATCGAACGCGAAATGGCGAGCGTTGCTTTTCCAGTCCGAAATGGCGTTTTCATTGCCGTTGTGGGCCAGAGCGGAGCCGGCAAGGATACGGTCATCGGATACGCTCGTGAGCGGTTCACGGATACCGATGGCGTCGATTTTGTCCGCCGCGTCATAACAAGGCCGAGCGATGTTTCCAGCGAGGATCACGACTTCCTCGATGATCCAAGTTTCGAAGAGGCGCAGGAGTACGGCGCTTTCGCGCTGTCCTGGTCGGCACATGGGCTGAGATACGGCCTGCCGGCGAGCGTCGACGCCTCGATGGCAAAAGGCCGCGTGGTCATCGCCAACCTGTCGCGTGGCGCGCTCGGTGCGTTGCGCGAGCGATACGCCAATGTTGCCGTGGTCGAGATCACCGCAAAGCCGGAAATCGTTGCCCAACGTCTCGCCGCGCGCGGCCGCGAGTCTCGCGGCGAAGTCCTGGCGCGGCTCTCCCGTACGGCGCCTGTCGATAGCGGTCCCGGCGTTGTCAGCATCGACAACAGCGGCCCGCGCGAGCAGGCAGCCGGAGAAAGGTTCGCCGCATTGATCCGCAAGGCGATCGCCCATGCGGATATCGGCGGATCGGTGTGAGTTAGCCGTTACTTACGAAATTCGAAGCAAATGGTTGTCCCACACATAGTCCGGGACATGCGCCGCCTTGCCGGCGCAGTCGATCACCTCACCCGTTCCTGTCGTTGCCATGAAGGCGGGGCCGTCGGGAGCGATGCCGCAGACCTCCTTCAACGATCTGGACGAGATAACCGAGCCCGTCTGCACTTCGATGACCACGAGGCTGTTCCCCTGGGGCGAGGAGACAGCGACTGTTCCGGCGGATGGATTGGCGGCTACGGAGCCGACATAGTTGCGCAAACCGGAAATCACGTTTTCCGGCATGTCCAGCAGCTTGAGATCAACGCCCGGCTGTGCCTTTCCGACGAGCAGAGGCCGCTCCGTCGCCGGTCCTTCATATTGGCAGCCGAACCACACTGTCCCCTTTGCGTCGATATCCATGTGGCGGATCGACAGCTGATGCAATTCCGGCGGCAGGAAGTGTCGTTCCAGCAAATCGCCGCCAATCCGGTCCACGAACACCAACGACGGCTTCATCGTCGAAAGGTTCAACTTCGCGCGCCCAAAATCCGGATGCGTCTCAATGCCGCCGTTGGCGATCGCCAATGTCCTGCCGTCCGGCATCAGCGCCATATCATGCGGGTCCATGCCATGGGTCGGAAACTCGCCGATGCGTCGGAAATCGCCAGCCACGTCGTACACCCCGATCATGCCAGCCGCATTTTCAAAGTCGTTCTCAGTCGCATAGAGGAGCTTGCCGTCCGGTGAAAACAGTCCGTGACCAAAGAAATGCCGGCCGGCCGCGCTGCTTATTGTCAGTGGATGCTTACGCTTTGTGTGATCGAAGATAACTGCGAAGGTGCCGGGCCGCCGCGCGAAAACAACGGCGCGCCGGGAGAGGGGGTCGAAGGTGACGTCATGCCCGCGGTCGGGAAGATCGGTGGAGAAAACCAGCCGCCGGTCGTCGGACAGCACTGCCACGCCATAGGCGCCGTCGCGGCGCTGATAGGCTGCGGCGAATACGGCGCCGGTAGCCTCCAATGCGTGCATGGCTCCCGGCGACAATGCTGCAGCGAAGCTCGCACCCGCGGCCTTCAAGAAATCGCGCCGGTCGATCGGGCGCATCCTTAATCTCCGTCGAGGGAAGAGAAACCCGCGGTCAAGCCGAGCGCGGCTGTGAGTTTCGTTCCGAACAGATCGGACAGGCTCGACGTGACGATGCGGACATAGGCAAGCTTGGCGCGCGCGTCCTTGTCGTTCAGCAGGTCGACCAGCGGCCGATCCAGACCAAGATCTTCAAATGCTTTCAAGGCGTTGGCGAACTCAAACATAATCGAGTTTCCAATATACTGGTTCTCACCGGTGAGCCGGTCGGCAAGCCCCGAAGTTTCAAACAGGCTTTGCAGTCCCATGATGTTCAGCGACAATGAAAACAAGGTGATATTGGACCGCCAGAAGATGGCCTGCCTGGGCTTATCCTTCTCAGGTTGGTCGCCCAGGAAACCGTTGAGACGAACGTCACGGATCATCTCCAGCCCGTGAACAAAAATGTTTATCAGCTCGGTGACAGCCTCTTCGTCCGTGCGATAGAGGGGGTTGTCCGGCCCCGGGTGGGCCCATTGATAGGCAAAGCCTTTGGGCTCCGCCCATTCCTTGTCGATATCGGTGGCCATGCTGGCCAGATTGTGCGCGATTGCTGCACCAAAGCGGCAACGATAAGGTTTTACGCCCGTCGAAAGAACGTCGGCACCGGTGCCGAAAAGAATGAATTCCAGCGCCCCCAATCCCTGCAATGCGACACTCTTGCCGGCGAGTTTTTTGGGGTCGGTTGCTGAAGGGTCTTCAGCGGCAAGCGCTGCCTGCACTTGTTTCAGGCCGATACCTTTTCGGTCTGGCCAATAGAGAATGCGCTCCAAACGGTTCTGTTTGGCGACCGGGCCGAAACGAATGGGCTCCACCAAACTCCAGTACAGGGCGGTCGCCTGGAAGCCTTGGCGTGCGTTTGACAACGCTGCGTCTGACGGATGCGCGCAGAGTTCGTCCATGTCGTGGGCGGCGTCGGTCGCCAATTCGGCAAAAGGCCCGTACAAGAATTCGAGGATCCTCGATCAACCGGTCGATATTGGCATTGGCGGCAAAAGCCGGTGTATGGAGAAACAGACAGGCGGCGATGAAGGCTGCCGGTCGCCACCGATGGCGGTTGGCGACAAACAGCGAGGCCTTCAATTCGCTGCTGATGCGCGCCAGCATTTTGCAGCCCATCCAAAATCCCATCACAACGACTCCAGAAATTTCACCAGCGCCTCGCGGTCTTTCGCCGGCAGCGCGGCAAAACCGTCGCGCGCCTTCTGCGCCTCGCCGCCGTGCCAGAAGATCGCCTCGGTAAGGTTTCGTGCCCTTCCATCATGGAGGAAGAATGTGTGGCCATTGACACGTTCTGTCAGCCCGATGCCCCAGAGCGGTGGCGTGCGCCATTCCGTGCCGGTCGCGTCACCCACTGCCTGTCCATCCGCCAGTCCTTCGCCCATGTCGTGCAACAGGAAATCGGAGTACGGCCAGATGAGCTGGAAGGCGTGCGCCGTGTTTGGCGCATCACGGCGGGTCACGAATTTGGGCGTATGGCAGGACACGCAGCCAAGTTCATAGAAGACGCGCTTGCCGGTGAGCACTTCGGACGCGCCGGCGTCCCGTCGCGCGGGCACGGCAAGATTTTGGGCATAGAACGTCACGAGGTCCATCACAGGCGGCGGGGCCTCGGCCGTGCCCAGTCGATCTTGCACGCCGTTTGGCAAGGACCGGCATTCTTCTTCAGCCTCGGTGCAGTCGCCCCAATGTCTCGGTACTTCCGGTGTCGAGATGCCAATGTCGCCAGCGAAGGCGTCGGCCGATTGCTGCCGGATCGAAGGCGCGGACGCCTTCCAGCCGAAGCGGCCGAGCGCAAGCTCGCCGCTCATCACATCCCGCACGATCGAGGCCTTCCCTGAAATTCCATCCCCATCCGTGTCGTCCGGGTCTGCCCTGGCCAGAATGTCCGTCGGATGGATTTCTTCGATCAACCCTAGCCCGATCATTTGCGGCGTCACGCGTGGCGAGAGCGTGGTGGAGGCGTGGAGCGGACCATGCGATAGGTTCGTCACGCTGTAGGTCGGCTTCCTGAGCGATAGCGCGGCGCCGTCCCCGAGCGTCACGGGGATCTCCTCGTACGCAATCGCCATCCGGCCCTCGCCGGCGAGCCCAGGCACGGCAAGGTCCTGCAATTGCCCGCCATAGGTCAGGTCAGGAAAGTTCAGCGCCATCTTCGATGACAGGGCCTGCTGCTCCTCTTCACTCTCGGCTTGCCGCGCCAGCCGAAGGAACATGGAGGTCGCGTCCGGATTGCCTTCCGGAGGATGGCCGCGGCCATCCTTCAAATGACAGCTCTGGCAGGCGCGCGCATTGAACAGCGGCCCCAGCCCATCGGAAGCCTGCGTGGACGAAGGCGCCGAAACCCAGAGCTTCCGGAAAAGCGCGTTGCCGAGCTTGAACGTACCCTCTTCCTCGAACGTGAGATTGGCCGAGGAATGCGAGAAGGCGTCCTGGTTCGGGCGCTTCTTCGATGTCGCCGCACCGGCAGGCAGAAGCTCGAAGGATTCCGGTTTGGAGAAGTCGGTAGTGGGTTTCGTGATAGCCTGAACGCGAGCCAGGTTTTCGGGAGTGAGGTCGCCGCGCTCCTTCCCGATCCCGAGCGATTCTGCATCGCCGGTTTGCGCATGGCCGGCAAGCAAGGCGATCAGCAGGGAGGCAGCGGCGAAACGCGCAGCTCCGCTTTGCAACGGAAACAAAGTCTTCCTTTTGGAGGGCACGCGCGAACGCCCGAGATTGTCAAAATCGGGGGCGTGCCGCATTCATCGTCCTATTCCGCCTCGTTCGCGGAAGCAGCGTTGAGAAGGCCGTATTTCTCGTCGCCGATCGAAGCCAGAAGCTGGAGCTGTGTCTCGAGGAAGTTGATATGGCCTTCCTCGTCCTTCAGCAGCTCCTCGAAAAGCTGCATCGTCACGTAGTCTCCGAGTTCCTGGCAGATCTCGCGGGACTTCTTGTAGGAAGTACGGGCGTCATATTCGCCGGCGAGGTCCGATTCCAGCACTTCCTTCACGTTCTGGCCAATACGCAACGGCGCCACGGATTGCAGGTTCGGATGTCCTTCAAGGAAAATAATCCGCTCTATGATGCGGTCGGCGTGGTGCATCTCTTCGATCGATTCCTCGCGTTCCTTCCTGGCCAGCTTCAAATATCCCCAGTCTTCGAGCAGGCGGTAATGCAGCCAGTATTGGTTGACAGCGCCAAGTTCCAGAAACAGTGCCTCGTTAAGCCGCTCGATGACCTGTTTTTCGCCCTGCATGGGTTCTGCTCCCGTATTGGACGCGCAATCCGCGGACGCGGTCCAGGTGTGAAACGATCTCCTCGCCATTCGCCTCCGAACGCGCGTGATAATTTTCGGTTACCCGAATGATCGTTTCGACCACATTTGGGAAGCAGCCGCAACAGCGTCCTCGCTTTTGCAGCGTATGATAGACCTTCGCAGGCACGATCAGGTTCCAGGGATCCTGTTCAAGGAGCTGGATGATCGTCGCTTCGATCTCCTTTTCGGTGATGATGTTGCAGTGGCAAACCAGCATGTCGTGCTCTGAATGGCAGGCGGCGCAGGAGGCGCGCCGCATGGCTATTTGGCCGGTCCGAGGGCCTATTGGAAAACCTTGTCCGGCGCGTCGAGACTGTCCGAACCTTCGAAGGCAATCGCATCGAGCTCCAGAGCCGCCACAGCCCGTTCGATCGACCGGGTTTGATCGACCAGCGCATCGATTGCGGCTTGCAACGCAGCGTTGCCCTCGGCGTTACCCTCGCTAATCTGCTGGTCGTAGGCCTCGCCGCCTTCGGCGCGCGTCTTGATCGCCTCCATTTTCGCCACCGTCGCTTCGAGCTTCGCCGACAATTCGGCGTCAATTGCAGCATCGGCTGTCTTCACTAGCGATGCAATCGACGGTCCCTCCACGACGCTGCCGTCCACCCGCGTATACTTGCCTTGATAGACATTGCGGATTCCGACCGCATCGTAGAGATGCGAAATATGGGTATTGTCCGAGAAACAGTCATGCTCCTCTTCAGGATCATGCAGAAGCAGCCCTAGTTTCATGCGCTCTCCGGCCAGTTCACCGTAGGATAGGGAGCCCATTCCGGTGAGAATGGTCGCGAGTCCGGCTTTCGGATCGCCCTCGAGCAGACCCTGGCGGGCAGAGCCCTCCGGCCCCCAATTGGCGGCCATCTCCTCCAGATCAGCGACGAGCAGGTCGGTGGCCGCCGCGAGATAGGCGGCGCGCCGATCACAATGGCCGCCGGTGCAATTCGCTGTGTCGAAGTCGGTATACGGGCGGTTTCCCGCACCGGCCTTGGTGCCGTTCAAATCCTGGCCCCAGAGAAGGAACTCGACGGCATGATAGCCGGTCGCGACATTCGCCTCGATCTCACCGGCCTCCCGGAGCGTCCCCGCGAGCAGTTCCGGCGTGATCTTCGATGCATCGACGGCCTTGCCGTTGATCTCGATCGACGGATTCGCGATCACATTGGCAGTGTAGAGCGTGTTCTCGTCGGACTCCGTTCCATAGCTCGCGTCGACATAGTCGATCAGGCCCTCATCCAGTGGCCAGGCGTTCACGCGGCCCTCCCAGTCGTCGACGATCGCGTTGCCGAAGCGGTAGACTTCCGTCTGCTGATAAGGGATGCGCGCGGCCTTCCAGGCTTCTCTCGCCTCTGTCAGCGTTTCCGGCGAAGGCTTCGCGATCAGCGCCTCGGATGCTTGGTCGAGCAGCTTTGCGGTTGCAAGCGCGTCCTCATATTTGGCTTGGGCGATGTCCGCATACGTCTTGAGTACGGCCTTCGGATCCGTGTCCGCTTTTGCCGGCAGAACGAAAATAGCAGCGGTCAAGGCAGCCGTCGCGGCAATTGCCGCCATCCGTCCCGAAAGTCGCGTCCTGGCGATGGTCATTTTCGTCTCCTCAATAAGCGGTCGTGCGCTCGGCGCTGGATGGATTATTGGCGTCCACGGGCGACATCGCCGGCAGCAGATGCCGGCTCGCCGGGTGGCGGCCATAGGAAAATTGGGCAGGTTCGGACCGGTGGGAGAGCCGGCGGAAAAATACGAATGCCGCGCGTAGACGCGGTTGGCGTGACGACATCGCGTCCTCCAATCGAAAGGGTTCAAGGCCCAGACATTAAAGGGTGCACTGCAGTGTGCGCTGTCATAAAGCCGCAATGAAGGCCGAAGTCAACATCACTTTGCGGAAACACGCTTTAAATCAATAGCTTAGAACTATTCTAAACTAAGTTCCTCAAGTTTTTCCGCGGCTTCGCAAACAACCGATGTATCGCGGACCAGGACTTGCGATCACTCCATCCCGTCCGCACCGCCTTTCGGACGCGCAAGGGACGCTATATCGTTCCGATGTGCCTTGCACCCTGCGGCGCAGGCGACTTGTGCGAAGAAATGCTTCGGAGGGGGCGGTTTACCCAGGCGAGATGATAATCCTGTGAAAACAGTCCTTGTCGTTCTGATATCGGTCATGCTGTCGGCTTGCGGGGCCGCAAAAGCAGCCCGTGAATCCGGGCAACTCTTCGACAAATATGGTTGCCTCGCACGGGAGCTGAAGGGAGAGCCGCCCTGCAAACAGGAGGCTAACGAGGCGCGGGAAAAGTCTGCCCGGCGGCCCCACGCGCAATCCGGAAATTGAATTGATTTTCGACCTGCATCGTGCCTAGGTTCCAGTCTTCGAAGTGGCTTTCAGCATCTGACCTGCGGGGACCTGCATTTCACAGTCACCACCGAAGCAGGCGATGGAACTGTCGAGCCTGCATTTCGTTGCTATCGGCATGGAAGAGAAGCCTTTCTCGCGCGCGATCCGGGTTCACTTGGTGGAATTCGGCAAAGTCCGCGTTGTCTCCAATACCCACGAGGCCCTTGACTGTCTCATGTATTGCTGGCCCGGCGAGAGGGGACCACGCCACCGTGATGCGATTGATGCTTGTCTGAAGGTGTTGGAGGGATATCGTTCGACGACCGACGCCGAAAAGGCTTTTGCCGATGCCGCAGGCGAAGCGGGCGTTTTGCTCGAGGGGCCGGCTCCAAGATAGCGGAAATTGACATCAAGCAGGCGCCCGGCTGGATGCTTCGATGTTCCACTTCGGTGCTTGAATAGGTTTTCTGCCTCAACACTCCGCGGTGGTCACGCGCCATCATCGATGACGGGGAAAAGGCCAAGCTCGCTGGGCGCAGCTCCTTCTTTGAGCAGGCTGAGCTCCCATTCGTTCACGTCGAAATATTGGCCGTCCAGCAGCACAAGCGCGCTCATCTTGCCGTTCCGGTATCGGGTCCGCGACACAACGAACTTATGGCGGTCGAGCGCCTCTCTTACCCGCCGCCGGGCCGTGATCTGTCTGGAAACGGCGCCTGCCGCAATTTTCTTGGCCATGAACTCAACCTTTTCAGGCAGTGCCGCCTTTCAATACGAGAGGCAAACTGTTCCTCGAAACCCGTGAGGCGGGACCCGTCAGTCCTGCCGCAAAGGATAACAAATCCGGCGCGGAAGGGGAATGCCGGGGAGGCGACCGCGAGGCAGCGCACCATCGCCAACGTGTCACACAGCCCGTATCAAGCCGCGTCCGGACGCTGGGGAAGGATGGTGAAGAGTTCCTGTGCTTCTGCAAAGCCCCGTAACGCGTAGCGACCCACGGAAACGACATCGGAGCGGAAGGTTTCGGGCAAGGCGGCCACGAAAGCGGCGGAGAGAAGCGCATCCCGTTCAGCCGAGCGGCACATGGTGGCAATACGGCTGACCATGTTCACCGCCGGGCCGATCACGGTGAAGTCGAGCCGCTCGCGGCTGCCGATATTGCCGTAAAACACCTCGCCGAGATGAAGCGCTAGATACGGTTCGGTCACTGGAAGGTCTTCGGACGCGCGACGGCGGTTAAGCTCGGTTATTCTGGTCCGCATAAGCGTCTCTGCCTTGATTGCGGACCGGCAGGCGAGGGCGGGATCCGTTGCATCGAACGTGGCGAGCGTCGCGTCGCCAATGAGTTTCAGGACGTCGCCACCAGTTTCATGAATCGCCGAAATGACCGCCTCGGCATAGTCATTGAGCAGCGGAATGATCTGCTCCGGTTGGGCCGCATCGGAAATTTGCGTGAACCCGCGCAGATCGCTCCACCAGAGAACGGCGTTGACGCGATCGGCCAAGCCTCTCCCGATCTTGCCAGCCAGAACCCGGCGGCCGGCGTCACGGCCGAGATAGGTTTCGACGAGCGTTCCCGCGATACGCTGGAGCGAAGCGCATTTGACCGCGAGCGCCAGAGGCGGGAGCAGCGCGACCAGCGCATCTACTTCCGTATCCGCGAAGCCGGCGGGAGCCTCGGTCGTCCAGGAAGAGTAGATGCAGTCCATTTCGCCGATGGCACCGGCATCGGCAAAGCGCTCGATGATCGCGACATAATCCGTCTGACCTTCCTCGCGCAAAGTCTCAACGGCCTGGAAGTCTGCTGGGTCGCCACGCGACAGACACCTGCGCAGCACCGAACCGTTCGTTTCCAGGAGGTGGTAGAAGGGACTGCGCATCCATGTTTCGTTGGCTTCCCGGTTTTCGGAAAGCCTGCCGTATTCAATCACTTCGCTGTCCTCGCTCTGATCGAGACGCCAGCGGAAGACGCGGCCTTCGTGCACGGGATGGAGCGTGTCGACCACCAGTATCGCGCGGCTGATCGGCAGGCCCGCAGCCACTGCCCGCTCGCAAAATTTTCTGAGGACGTCGCTTTCACCGAGGCCGGCGAGTTCGGCCCGGATCAGCCAGTACTTGAGTTGGGCTAGCGTCTCGTTCATGGGTCTACCACCGCAGTATTTCAGTCCGAGCCCGAACAAAGTCGCGCACAACTTGCGCCCTCTTGCAATAGGAAGCTTGCCGCCAGGAGGGTCGCCTTCGTTCCTTACGCAGCCGAAAATGAATTGATCCAGCGGCAAGCTGCTTTCTGCAGCCTCGCCGTGTCGCTTCTCAGGCGGGCCGGTTTGTGCGATATACGCGGCGCAATTTTTCACGCTGGATGCGTTACACATGACCCTTGCCGGTTTTATCACTTATAGCGGCGCGCTTGCGCTGGCAGCAGCCATTCCCGGCCCCGGCGTCACCGCACTGGTCGCCCGCGCGCTTGGCTCGGGCTTCCGTTCATCGCTTTTCATGGCGCTCGGGCTCATTCTGGGCGACCTGACCTATCTGACCGCTGTCGTCCTTGGCCTGGCATTCGTCGCGCAAACCTTCGGGACGGTTTTCCTGGTCATCAAATGGCTGGGCGTTCTCTATCTGGCGTGGCTTGCCTGGAATTTCTGGCATGCGGGTATCACCGCCGAGAAAGTAGAAGCCCGCCGCGGCAAATGTGGAGCGGTGTCGAGCTTTCTTGCCGGGCTCACGGTGACTATCGGCAATCCGAAGACGATGATCTTCTACCTAGCGCTGACGCCGACGCTCGTCGATCTGCGCACGATCACTGCAGCCGACTATGGCATCCTGGCGGGCTGCACGATCGTGGTGCTGCTTGTGGTGCTGGTGCCGTATCTGGCGCTTGCTGCCAAGGCGCGCTGGTTCCTGCAGACGCCGCGGGCGCTGAAGGCTTTGAACCGCACCGCCGCCACCTTCATGGCGGGCGCCGCAGCCGCGATCGCCGCACGCCAGTAGGTCAGTTCGAGAAAACAGTTCCCATAAAGCAGTGTTTTGAGGAACGGGGTTCCGCTACTATAGCTCGTTTGCGTAGAAAAGCGGCTCGCTTTTCCATTGGGCCATCCTATGGTAGGCGCGTCCGGAACCAGCACAAGGCCTTGTGCGGTTCGCGACAAAGCTTCGGAATGGAGGCTGGAGGGCGCAACGCAGAACGCTATCCTGCCATGAATGCCAATCGAGGGAGTGAACCGATGAACAAGCCCGTTACCACGCATACGCCGGGCCGCGGGCGTGTATACAATTCGATCACCGAGACGATCGGCGACACGCCGCTGGTGCGCCTCGACAAATTTGCGAAGCAGAAGGGCATCGTCGCCAACCTTCTCGCCAAGCTGGAGTTTTTCAATCCCGTCGGCAGTGTCAAGGATCGCATTGGCGTGGCCATGATAGAAGCGCTGGAAGAGTCGGGCCGGATCAGGCCCGGCAAGACAACGCTCGTCGAGCCGACATCCGGAAACACGGGCATCGCGCTTGCCTTCGCGGCTGCAGCCAAGGGCTACAAGCTGATCCTGACGATGCCCGAAACCATGTCGGTCGAACGGCGCAAGATGCTGGTTCTGCTCGGCGCCGAACTCGTTTTGACCGAGGGCGCGAAGGGCATGAAGGGCGCGATCGCCAAGGCCGAGGAATTGGTGGAGACCTTGCCTGATGCGATCATTCCCCAGCAGTTCGAGAACCCGGCCAATCCGGAAATCCACCGCCGCACGACGGCGGAGGAAATCTGGAACGACACCCGCGGCAAAGTCGACATCCTGGTGTCGGGCATAGGCACCGGCGGCACGATCACAGGAGCGGGACAGGTCCTGAAGAGCCGTAATCCCGATATCCAGATCGTCGCCGTCGAGCCGGAAGCTTCCCCGGTGCTTTCGGGTGGACAGCCGGGGCCCCACAAGATCCAGGGGATCGGGGCCGGCTTTGCGCCGAAAATCCTCGACACCTCGATCTACGACGAGATCATCACCGTCTCCAATGACGACTCCTTCGCAAATGCCCGCCTCGTCGCGCGCCTCGAAGGTGTGCCGGTCGGCATCTCATCGGGTGCTGCGCTTCAGGCCGCCACCGTCGTCGGCTCACGCCCGGAAAATGCCGGCAAGAATTTGATCGTCATTATCCCCTCCTTCGCCGAGCGCTACCTTTCGACGGCACTTTTCGAAGGCCTGGGCAGCTAATCCTTTTCGCCAAGCGCCGCTCTGCGGTTCTGCAGGAAGCGGCGCACGGCCTCGTCCCGCTCCAGGCCGATTGCGCGGCCGTAGGCCTCGTCAGCGGTTGCAGTGCCGCCCAGTTGTGTGAGCAGCCCGGCTCGCGCCGCCCAATAAGGCTGGTAGTCAGTGAGCCGCTTGTCATCGGCGAGACGGTCAAGTTCCGCTATTCCCGCTTCCGGATCGCCTGCTTCGGCAATAGCCACGGCGCGGTTTATAGCAACGACCGGCGAGTCCGAGATCGCCGACAGCGCATCATAGAGCAGCGCGATGGCGGTCCAGTCCGTTCTTCCTGTAAATCGGCGGGCGACATGAGCCGATTGCACGGCGGCTTCCAGCTGATAGCGGCCGATGCCGGTCATCGCATTCGCTCTGCGAAGCAGTGCTTCCGCCTCGTCGATCAATTCTGCGTCCCACAACGCGGTGTCCTGGTCCGCCAAGGCCACATAGTCTCCGGAGGCACTGCGCCTGGCAGCGCGGCGCGCTTCGGCAAAGAGCATCAAGGCCAGCAGGCCAAAGGCTTCCGGCTCGCCGGGAAGCAGCGATACGACCAGCCGTCCGAGCCATATTCCCTCGTCAGAAAGGTTCCTCCGCCTCGCGTCGGTGCCGGCTGGATCGGTCCAGCCTTCGGAAAAGGCTGCATAGATCGCCTCGAGCACCGAGCCTAGCCGCTCGCCCAGAGCGTCTCCCTCGGGAACCCTGAACGGTATTCCGGCCTGCCGGATACGGTTCTTGGACCGCACCAGCCGCTGGCTCATCGTGGCCGGAGGCACGAGGAAGGCCGAGGCAATGGTAGCCGCGTCGAAACCCAGGATTGTCTGCAGGATCAGCGGCGCGCGGATACCGGCGCCGAGCGCGGGATGGGCGCAGGCAAACATCAGGCCGAGCCGTTCATCGGGCATGCCTTCGCCTGTCACCGCCGCCTCCATTTCCTCAGCCATAAGTATCAGCCGGGGCTCGGCAGCGGCGCTGCTCTGCCGCCGCCTTATCGCGTCGATGGCACGCCGGCGCGCCGCGGTCATCAGCCAGGCTTCGGGATGCTCGGGAACGCCGCTCTTCGGCCACACCGCGAGCGCCGCCGCGAAGGCCTCCGACAGTGCATCCTCCGCGGCGGCGACATCGTGTGTGCGCGCCGCCAGGAAAGCGACAAGCTTTCCATAGCTACGGCGCGCCGCAGATTCCGCAGCCGACCGCGCCGTATCCGGGTTGCCCGCCATCAGGCCGCCTGCATCTCCCAGATCGGCCGTACTTCCAGCGTTCCGTGGTTGGCGGCCGGGCAGCGCGCCGCCCAGGCAATCGCCGCGTCGATATCGGCCGTTTCGATCACATAAAAGCCGCCGAGCTGCTCGCGGGTTTCGGCATAGGGGCCGTCCAGCACATTGATTTTGCCGTCGTTCACCCGTACCGAAGTCGCCGTCGCCGTCGGCTTCAGCCTCTCGCCGCCGACATAAACTCCCGCCTTCTTCATCGCTTCCGTGTACGCGAAATAGGCGGCGCTCATTTGGGTCACCGTCTCCGGCGTCGCGGACGTCATGCCTGCTTCGTTTCCATAAATGAGGAGCATGTATCTCATCTGTTGTCTCCATTGTGTTTGGGCCTGTTCATGGCCCGAGCGCATGACGGACGAGACGGGCCGATTTCGACAGCTTCCCAGAAAAGTTTGGCTCCCGGCAAGGTTGGGACGACAAAAACCCCGGCCGGGGGATCCGCGCCATTCCGGCGCTCCTCCGCTCGCATCTACGAAGGTAACATTTGGCTGCCGGATTTGTGCCTGAACGACAGGCAAAGGCGGCCCGCCGCTAGAGACCGCGCTGAGCGGAAGGGGCCTGACGGCGGCAAATTCTCGAAACTGATGGGAATTTTCAAAGGGACGTTGGGTCGCCTGTGCCGGCGGTTACTGGTGACCCCGGTGAATGTGCGCTCGCATCGCGCGAACGCGTCGGCCGCAATGTCAGTGAAAGGTGGCCGGCGCTTCGAACGTCCCCCTGTGGCGGCGTGCGCAGGCAGGACCTGGGCCGCGCATATAATGCCGTTCCGGACGGTAGGTCGGCGCGACGAATTCGCGGAACGCCGATGCGTAGTGAGTAAGTTGATGCCAGATTGCCATTGTCCCGGTCCCTGTCACTTCGGATGTCCCCTCCGAGCTTGGGCGTAGCATAGCGGCGAGGAGTGAATACTCCGTGAACGCGATGTTAATCTTTCCCGAAAACGCCCTTGAACCGTGGCCGAAATCGGGTCGATTTGCGGTCTTTCCATGCCCGTGCTTCGGAATGTTTCGTCTGTGACTTTTCAGTCACATCCATTTCGCTTTTATGCGCCTTTTCGGAACATTCTTCCGTGAAGCAGGTCACTTTCTTGTCGATTCTTGCCGGACTTCGATGGGGCGAATTTAAGGGAACGGAGCGAGTCCTGGAGCGTTGCACGGACAAGGCGGATGTTCACGCCGATTTAGGAAGCGAAGCTGCTTCCGCAAATCACCAGGAAAGGAATACAAAATGGGCTTCTTCTCGAAGGACATCAAATCGCTTGACGATCTCTTCGTCCACACGCTTCGCGACATCTATTATGCGGAGCAGCAGATCGTGAAGGCGCTGCCCGACATGATCAAGAAGGCGACGAACCCACAGCTGAAGCAGGGGTTCGAAACGCACCTCGAAGAGACGAAGGGCCATGTCCAGCGCGTCGAGCAGGTGTTCGACATGCACGGGGTCAAGGCCAAGGCCGTCAAGTGCCCAGCCATCGACGGCATTATCGAGGAAGCCAAAGAGGTTGCCGGCGATGTTGACGACAAGCAAGTCCTGGACGCCGCGTTGATTGCCGCCGCGCAGGCGGTTGAGCACTATGAGATGACGCGCTACGGCACGCTGGTTGAATGGGCAAAGCAGCTCGGTCGCGATGATTGCGCGTCGGTGCTGAAAAAGAACCTCGACGAGGAGAAGGCGGCCGACAAAAAGCTCACGGTGCTTGCGGAGAGCAAGGTCAATCTGCGTGCGGCCGAATAGCGCGCCGCCAATCACTGCGCAGGGGCCCCGCATTGCCGGCCTCTGCCGCATCTGCCCGAAAATCGGAATCGAGTTCAGCAAGCACGATGGAGTTCAAAGAGATACAGCGTCCTTTGGGCATCCGAAAGGACGCGGGGCGCTGTAGCGGATCTGGGAGGACGGTTCTCAGTCCGGCAAGAACGTTTTCGCGAACGCCAGCTTTCCCTTCGGCGAGAAGACCACGGCTCGGCTTTCCGGGTCTCTCCGCGCCCATTTTTCGGCAAGGATTTTGTCGAAGATGGCCGCTCCGAGAGTGCCGGCCAGATGCGATCGGCGCACGCTCCAGTCGAGACAGGCGCGGCACATTAGCCGCCGGCCAGCTGAAAGCTGTTTCGTATCGATGCCGACCGCTTCGAAATAGCTTTGCCCCGCCGTCCCAATTTCGATCTCGTCGCTGTCGCGTTTGACAATACCGCACGCCAGGAAGCTGTCGAGCATCGCTACCGCTTGGTCTCCGGCCAGATGGTCGTAGCAGATGCGCGCTTCCCGCATTGCCGCGTCACGCGGCCCGGGCCGCACGCGTCGCGGCCCGACGGAGGCGGCGACGCCGGTGATCGCCTCGATCATTCCGGCGACCTGCGAATTGGCCAGCGCGTAATAGCGGTGGCGGCCTTGCGCCGCGAGCGTCAGCAGCCCGCCATCCATCAGCTTGGACAGATGTGAGCTCGCCGTCTGCGGCGTCACGCCGGCTTCGAGCGCCAGCTCGCTCGCCGTCAGCGCCGTGCCGCCCATCAGGGCGGTCAGCATGTTGGCGCGCGCGGGATCGCCCACCAGACTGGCAATTCTTGCAATGTCCGGTCCCTCTTTCATAGTTCGACAGTAGTCGAAACATTCTCGTTCTTCAATGTTTATTGTCCTCTTCGGATAAAGGAGAATGACGATGACGACAGCACCCTATCCACGATCGGCTGCTGCAGGCAGACGCGTTCCTGGCTTCCTCCTTCGGTTCTGCCGCGCGGGTTTGCATTTGCTCTCTCGGTGGCGCGCGCGCCACCTTCAACGGAGCGATCTTTCGGGGCTCGACGAACATATACTTCGCGACATCGGCCTTACGTGCGCCGATATCCGCCGCGAGTGCGGCAAGCCGTTCTGGCGGCCGTGACCGAACACAAGCCGTAGCACGGCGCCCGAGTTCGCAGTTCGATCCCGATCGAACTATTCCCGTTCAGCCATCGCGCGCATAAACGCTCGTCGTGCCGGTTGGCCACCTCAGGCATTCCCGATCAGCACGCCCGCGGCGAACACGAGCGCGCCGCCGAGTACGACCTGCAGGGCCGCCCGCCAGAACGGCGTTTCCATGAAGCGATTCTGCACATAGGCGATGGCCCAGAGCTCCACAAAAACGACGGCTGCCGCGATTGCCGTTGCGGTCCAGAAGTGCGGGATCAAATAGGGGAGCGCGTGCCCGAGGCCGCCCAGTGTGGTCATGATGCCGGTCGTCAGCCCGCGCCTTATCGGCGAACCCCGGCCGGAAAGCCTTCCGTCATCCGAGGCGACCTCGGTGAAGCCCATCGAGATACCTGCGCCGATCGAGGCGGCGAGCCCGACCAGAAAGGTCTGCCAGGTGTCGTGCGTGGCAAAGGCTGCGGCGAAGATCGGCGCCAGTGTCGAAACCGAGCCGTCCATCAGCCCTGCGAGTCCGGGCTGTACATAGGTCAGGACGAACTGCCGCCTCTCGCTTTGCCGTTCCTCGTCGCGCACCTTTTCCGGCACATGTTGCATCTCGAGCCTATGGGCGAGGGTCTCATGCGTCTGCTCCGCAGCGGCGAGATCGCCAAGCAGTTTGCGCGTCGAGGCGTCGGCGGTGCGTTTCGCCGCTTCCGCGTAGAAACGCTGTGCCTGCCGTTCCATTTCCTCGGCCTGCCGCCTCACATGGTCGATGCCGAGTGGCCGGACGAGCCAGTCCGGCTTGCGTGCAAAATAACCGCGTACGTGGTCGCGGCGGATCAGCGGAATGCGCTCGCCGAAGCGTTCGCGGTGCAGGTCGATCAGCATGGCGCGGTGATCGTCCTCTTCCTCGGCCATCTCGTCGAACACCTTGGCCGACTGCGGAAACGCGTCACGCAGTCCCTCGGCATAGCTGCGGTAGATGCGGCTGTCGTCCTCTTCGGACGAAATCGCCAGCGCGAGAATCTCCTGTTCGGAAAGCGAGTCGAACGAACGGCGTCCCCCAAGAAATCGCGATAGCATGCTCGGTCCATAGTTTAGAACAATTCTAAACTATGGACATAGCTGCCAAGCGTCAATGTCGCTCATGGGATCGATCATATCTTTTCATCGGTCCGTTGCATTGCAAGGCTTGCGCCGCGTCGGCTGGAAGGCCAAACCAGTGGACAGGCTGATTGTGAAAGGACCCGCCATGCACGCTGGTAGCCAAAACCTTCCGGAAATCGGCGATGTCCGCGCTGCCGCGGCGCGTCTGCGCGGCCTGATCGTCGACACCAGGCTGGTGGAATCGCTCGCGCTCAACGAGAAGTTCGGCGCGCGTGTCCTCATCAAGCCGGAGACCCTTCAGAAGACAGGTTCCTTCAAGTTTCGCGGAGCCTACAACAAAATTTCGACGATCCCGGCGGGCGATCGCAGCCGCGGCATCGTGGCGTTTTCATCGGGAAACCACGCCCAAGGTGTCGCCGCTGCGGCTGCGATGTTCGGCATCAAGGCTGTGATCGCCATGCCCCACGACGCTCCGGCGATCAAAGCCGAGAATGTTCGCAGGATGGGTGCCGAAATCATCCCCTATGATCGTTTCGTCGACGACCGGGCAGCCGTGGTGAGGCCCTACGTCGAGGATCGGGGCATGGTGCTGGTCCCGCCCTTCGACGATCCTGCAATTATCGCCGGACAGGGCACGATCGGGCTGGAACTGGTGGCGCAGGCGGCAGAGCTTGGAGTCCATCTCGACGCCGTGATCATTCCTTGCGGCGGCGGCGGCCTTTCGAGCGGCATTTCGCTCGCCGTCAAGGCGGGGTCGCCGGATACGGAAATCTGGATCGCTGAGCCGGAGCATTTCGACGACACAACGCGCTCACTGGCGGTTGGTCAGCGTATCGCCAACAAGCCGGGGCACACCTCGATCTGCGATGCACTGCTCAGTCCTGAACCCGGAGTGCTGACCTTTGCCATCAACCGCCAGACGCTCACCGGTGGCATCACGGTGAGCGACAGAGAAACCGCAGCCGCGATGCGCGACGCGGCTGCCTATCTGAAGCTCGTCGTGGAGCCGGGCGGCGCGGTCGCTCTTGCCGCACTCGGTTCCGGCAAGGTCGATCTGGCCGGAAAATGCGTCGCGGTCGTGCTCTCCGGCGGGAACGCGGACCTTGGAACCTATGCCGAAATCATCGCTTCCCATTGACGGAGAGAAGAGTGCGGCCGTCGCAGCGACTTCGAACAGAATCGGCGGCTTAATACTCAAGCACCGGGCAGCCTGGCCGTCTGCTGAACGTGACGTAGGCGCGGTCGCCGTCGGGCGTCCTGCCGCGAACTTCAATCGTACGCCGGCCTGCTGAAACAATGCGTGCGCGATAGATGCCCATGCGCTCAGCCTTGTTCAGCGCACGTCCTTCCGAACAGCCGCGCATAACGGGCCGGTCGACAAACTCCTGCCGCGAATAGCAGTATTCGAGATCCGGGTCGCATCGATCGATAGTTCTGATGCGCGGGCCCTCGCGGCCGATGCTAAACTCGATATCCTGCGCGGAAGCGCCATTTGCCAGCAGTGGCAGACCTGTCATGCCGATACCTATGGCAAGGGCGGAATTGACTAGAAAAGCTCTCATGTCCAATCCTCCGTTTCAGGAGTAAACGAACGCGGAGCGCTTCGGTTTCACAAAGAGGCCGAGATCGCGATTGCCATCGCTGATCGAAAGGGTGGCAGTATTGCCTCCGACACGTCGCTCAACCGCAGGTCTTGCGTGCAGGCCGGGCGGCCCATAGCCTGCTGCAGCGATGCCGAAGCTCCGTGCCTATCGCGGGAAGCGCGACTTCTCGAAGACCCCTGAGCCCGTTGGCGTTGTTGTCAACGCTGGCGGCAATCGTTTCGTCGTGCACAAACATTCCGCAACCTCCGATCACTACGATCTGCGGCTTCAGGTGGGCGATGTGCTGAAGAGCTGGGCCGTGCCTAAGGGCCCGTCGCTCAACCCGGCCGACAAGCGGCTTGCGGTCGAGACCGAGGATCATCCGCTCCAATATATCGATTTCGAGGGTGTGATCCCCAAGGGCGAATATGGCGGCGGCGCCATGATCGTCTGGGATACCGGGGTCTGGGCGCCCATGGACGATGCCGAAAAGAGCCTCAAGTCAGGCGCTTTCAAGTTTCGGCTCGCCGGCGAAAAGCTCAACGGCGGCTGGATGCTGACGCGGCTCAAGCCGAAGCCCGGCGAACATAAGCAGAATTGGTTGCTCTTCAAGGAAAAGGACCTGGCGTCGGATGATACGATCGACATTCTCGCTACCCGGCCGGAGAGCGTGAAAACGGGACGACGGATCGAGGAACTGCTCGAAATGCAGCAACTGGCCTCGAAGCCGGTAAGGCTGAGGCCGGGCGCATTGCCGGGCGCAGTGCAAGGCGGCCGCGCCCGACCGCATCCTGCCACAACTTGCGACGCCCGCGAGTAGCCCTCCCGCAGACGCCGGATGGCTGCATGAGATAAAATTCGACGGATATCGCACCATGGCCCACGTGTCGGGTGACGCCGTTCGGTTGATCACGCGTGCCGGGCTGGACTGGACGCGGAGATATGGCGACCTCGCGAGCGCCTTTAGGGTGCTACCGTGCCAGGACGCCGTCATCGACGGCGAAATCGTGGTTCTCGACGAGAAGGGCATCAGCCGCTTCGCAGCGTTACAGGAGGCTCTTTCCAGCGGAGCGGGCAACAAGCTCGTGTTCTACGCCTTCGACTTGCTTTATCTGGACGGCTGGGACTTGTCGGCCGTGCCGCTCGAAAAGCGCAAAGCGCTTCTTTCACAATTGCTGGCGGGGCATCTGACCGGCCGCTCCGCGATCCAGTTCAGCGACCATGTCGCGGGGGACGGCCGGGCGCTCTACGAACGCGCGTCCGAAATGGGGCTGGAGGGCATCGTTTCGAAACGGGCTTCAGCTCCCTATCACCACGGCCGCTCCCCGAGCTGGATCAAGGCCAAGGCCTTGAATGTGGGCGACTTCGTAATTGCCGGATACACGACCTCGGAAGCGGCGGGCGGTCTTGCTGCGCTTGCCCTCGGCGAGTGGGAAGACGGGGAACTGCAGTACCGCGGCAAATGCGGAAGCGGTTTCGACGCGGATACACTCAAACAACTCCTTGCGAGGCTGGAACCTCTTCGCGCTGGCGCAGTCCCCCTGGAGGGTGGGCCTAAAGAGATCGTATGGGTCCGCC
This sequence comes from uncultured Alphaproteobacteria bacterium, assembly GCA_963735385.1. GTDB lineage: Bacteria > Pseudomonadota > Alphaproteobacteria > Rhizobiales > Rhizobiaceae > CAVTKY01. Next base: position 116,441 of record CAVTKY010000032.1, read on the forward strand.
CGGTTCTCTCGGCCCATATCCATTATGCGAACCGCACAACCGACAACGCGCTTCGCCATGCCGTGTTCAGGGGACTGCGTGAGGCGGAATTCTCCGGCACGATGGCGGCTGGGCGGAAGCGACTCATTTCGGACGCCGATCTTGCCTCGATCTGGGTGACCAATCCGACCCGCCGGCTCTTCGGCAGATCCGGGCCGACCAAGCTCGACATCGCCGTCTACTACGCGCTGGTGCGGGGATTTCATGCTGCCGCACATCTTCGGGCGGCCCGTCTTCACTCGTCCGCTGCCCGACCGGCAAACTGCAGGACTGCTTCTTCCAACGGCACGCCTTCAAGGGAATGCCGCCGTCCGTCGTGACCGTCGAGACAAGAAATTCCGAGGACGAGAACAAAACCTATCTTGCAGTCGAGGATACCAAAGGATTCCTCGCACTCGCACAGTTCGGGTGGTCGAGTTCCATGCCTGGGGAAGTCTTCGCAAGCAGCTCGAAAAGCCGGACCGGATCGTGTTCGATCTCGATCCGGGCGAGGGGATCAACTGGCGCGAAATTGTCGAAGCCGCGGTCCACATCCGCGGCGAGCTACAGGCCCTCGGACTTCAACCCTTCGTCAAGACTTCTGGGGGAAAGGGACTTCATGTCGTCGTGCCGATCGTGCCCCGCCTCAACTGGAAGCAGGTGCATCAGGCGACCGGGGCGATTGCGGCGAGCCTTGTTGCCACGGCGCCTGACACATTCACCGCTGTCATAGGCAAGGACAACCGCAAGGGACGCATACTCAATCGACATTCATCGCAACGCCAGAAGCGCCACGGCGGCCGCGCCTTACTCGCTGCGTGCGCGCACGAATCTGCCCGCTTCAGCACCTCTTAACTGGGATGATCTAGAGACAATCGACGCCCCCGAGGATTTGAATTATTCTTCGTTGCCGGGCCTGGTGGCCGTTTCGGGTGATCCTTGGGCACAATGGATGAGTTTGCCCGGGAATTGCCGGTGTCGCGTACCGGGAAGTAGTGTCGTCGCGTAGGAGACAAGCATGCGCGCCAAGAGCGAGCTGGAAGGGGTTACCTCAAGCTGAGTTCGGTGAGCTGTCCGGTGAGGCTGTACCCGCCACCAGCTCAAGCGATCGCATCACGTTCAATCAACTCCACAAGAAGACTCGACAACCGGATCAATATGAAACCTGTCGATCCGGAATTGGGCCTGGTCGAACGGTCCGACCTCGTCAAAGGCTACGAGTACGAAGACAAGCAGTACGTCATCATCGATGAAACGGATCTCGAAAGTGTGCGGATCGAGTTCGAACCACACGATGAACATCGAGGCCTTCGTGGACGATGGCTCCATCGACGTGATCTACCAGGACAGTCCGTACTATCTCGCGCCGGACGGGGCGATGGCCGAGGAGACATTCGCCGTTTTGCGCGAAGCGATGCGTAAGACTGGCAAGCAGGCGATCGCACGTGTTGTTCTTTCGAGCCGCGAGCGAGTCATTGCGATCGGCCCCCGCGAAAACGGCATGTTTGTCTGCACGCTAAGAAATCCAAACGAAGTGCGCGGGACGGCGGAGTATTTCCACGCGATCCCGGCCGGAAATCCTGATGCCGAGATGCTTGAACTTGCCGAAAAACTGATCGAGCAGAAAGACACGACGTTCGATCCGAAGAACTACGAGGATCGCTACGAAATCGCGCTGATGAACATGATCAAGGAGAAGCTCAAGGGTCACAAGCCGATCATCGCGGCGGCGCCCGAACGCGGCAACGTGATCAACCTCATGGACGCGCTGAAAGCGAGCCTTTCGCAAGCCAAGCCTCCGGCGAAGAGCAAGAGCAAGGCCGAGCCGGACGCTAAGCCGGCTGCCAAGCCAGCCGCCGCGGCGTCCGCCAGACCAGCCGTGAAGAAGAAGGCCTGATGGTCTCAGGAAGAACCTTCGGCATCGTGGGAGCGCTGGCCGCGTTCCCGCGACGGTTGGCGGCGCGCGAGGTGGAGCGCCGGCATGGACATCTCCGGCGCGGCGTAACGCGCAAGACGACGCATCTCGTCTTCGGCCGGACATTGCTGGACAAGGCCGGTGAGTCCGAGATCGAGGCGCGGTTCGACGCCGAGATAAAGGCGGGCCGGCGGCCCTTGAGCGAGAATGGATTTCTCCGTCTGCTGGGGCTGATGAGCTCTCCGGGGGAATCGTCGATGGCGGGGCAGTCGCTGATCGAGCAGTCTCAATTGTCGCCGCGTGCCTTTGCGTTGCTGTCCTTATTCGATGCCTTCGAGCACGACGCCGAACCCTATTCGTTTCGTGATCTCATTCTGTCCCGGAAATATGCCGGCTTGATTGCCGGCGGCGCGACATGGGGTGCTATCGCCAGGTCGGTGCACCGCTCCGGCCCGGTGGCTTCGCTTACGGCGCTATCGCTGCATGCCGGCGAGGGAAACGCCATCTATGCGAGCCTCGACGAAGGGTTCAGCGAACTCGACGGCCAGTTCATACTGCCGCTCGCGCCGACCGATGACGCCGATCCCGAAGAGCTCTTCGCCATGGCGGAAATGGCCGAGGCGGAGGGGCAATTCATGGAAGCTGCCGCGCAGTATCAGCGTTGCCTCGCCGTTGATCCGGACGATTCGGTGGCTGCCTTCAACCGCGCCAATTGCCTGAGAGCGGCAGGGTCGCCGGATGAAGCGGCCCACGCCTATGCGCTTGCGCTCAAGCTCGACCCCGGTTTTGTCGAGGCGTGGTTCAACTTTGCGGGGTTGCTCGCCGAGCGCGGACAGGTTCACTCCGCGCGCCGTCATCTTCACAAAGCGATCGCGCTCGACGGCGATTTCGCCGACGCCGTCTATAATCTCGCCACGCTCGAATATGAAGCCGGCAATCTGAGCGATGCGCGGCGCTGGTGGTCGCGCTATCTGGAGCTCGACGACCGGTCCGAATGGGCGCGGATCGCCGCGCGTGGCGTGCAGTATGCCGATTTGCATCTGCGGAAGTCAGCCGGGTGACATGAGCGACAGGTTCCTTCTGGACGGGCCCGAAGCTGCCCGCGTGACAATTCTGCTCGCTCATGGCGCGGGAGCGCCGATGGATTCCGTTTCGATGACCGCGACGGCCCGAGCGCTTGCCGAAGCGGGCTTCCGTGTCGCACGCTTTGAGTTCGGCTATATGGCGAGCCGCAGAACCGAGGCGGGACGAAAGCCGCCGCCACGCGCGGAAACGCTCAATCCGGAATACAAGGCCGCCGTCAATGAACTTGGCGTTAGTGGGCCGCTCGTCATAGGCGGCAAGTCAATGGGCGGCCGGGTGGCGAGCATGGTGGCGGACGAACTGTTCGCGGAAGGAAGCATCGCAGGCCTGCTTTGTCTGGGCTATCCGTTCCATCCGCCCGGCAGGCCGGCTCAGCTTCGCACCAAGCACCTTGCGGACCTCAAAACCCCGACGCTGATCTGCCAGGGGACGCGCGACGAATTCGGCACGCGCGAAGAGGTCGGAACCTATCCGCTCGCGGACAGTATCGAGACCCTTTGGCTGGAGGACGGCGATCACGACCTCAAGCCTCGCAAGAGCGTGTCCGGCTTCGTCCGCCGATCAGCCTGAAGACGGTCGCCAGCGCGGTCACCGAGTGGTCCGGGCGGATCATGCGTCCGGCTGGATGAAAATCGCGACCTTCAATATCAACAACGTCAACCGCAGGCTCGACAATCTGCTCGCCTGGCTCGCCGCGGCCAAGCCGGATGTCGGTTCCCTGCAGGAACTCAAGGCCACGGACAAGCAGTTTCCTCGGTCTGCCATCGAGGCCGCAGGCTACGGCGCTGTCTGGCGCGGCCAGTCGGCGTGGAACGGGTCGCCATTCTGGCGCGCGATGCAGAGCCGATCCTCACCCGGACCGAGCTTCCCGGCGATCCGTCGGACACGCAGAGCCGCTACATCGAGGCCGCCGTCGGCGGTATTGTTGTTGCATCGCTTTATGCGCCGAACGGCAACCCTGGACCGGGCCCCAAATTCGAGTACAAGCTCCGCTGGTGCGAACGCCTCATCGCCCACGCGGCCGAGCTTTATGCGACGGGCCTGCCGGTCGTTTTGGCCGGGGACTACAATATCGTGCCCGAGCCACAGGACATTTATCCGACGAAGTCCTATCACCAGAACGCGCTGGTGCAGCCGCAGAGCCGCGCCGCTTTTCGCCGGCTGCTTGATCAGGGTTGGGTTGACGCTATCCGTAAGATCCACCCGCAGGGGACCGTCTACACGTTCTGGGACTACATGCGAAACCGCTGGCCACGCGATGCAGGCCTCCGTCTCGACCACTTTTTGCTCAGTGGGAAAGTGGCGCGCCGGCTGGCTGACGCAGGAGTCGACAGGGAGGTACGCGGTCTGGAGGGAGCCAGCGACCACGCCCCGGTCTGGATCAGGCTTCGTTCCTGACCGTTCTACTCTACCCGACGCGAGACGGCTCATGCGCTCTGACACACTCGCAATGTCTCGCGCGTTTCGCTACATAGCGGGCAGGAGCGCCACGTGTCCGTGGTATGTCGCGCCGGCCGCCCAGTGACTTGAGCTTGCGCAACTCCATCCCGGGAGCGCGTACACTCCGCAGGCAAGGCGCGCGAGGAGAACCATCATGGCCGACACCGACACGCGCAAGACCATCGTTCTGACCGGCGCCAGCCGGGGCATCGGCCATGCGACGGTCAAGCGCTTTTCGCGTGAAGGGTGGCGCGTCATCACCTGTTCGCGCCAGGCCTTTCGGAAGATTGCCCGTGGCCGGCCGGTCCGGAGGATCACATCAAAGTCGACCTGTCCGACCAGGAGGACGTGGGGATAGCGGTCTCGGAGATCCGCCATCGTCTGGAGGCGCATGGCGGTCAGCTCCATGCGCTCGTCAACAACGCCGGCATTTCGCCGAAGCTGAAAGACGGCGGCCGCATGAACTCGATCGACACGCCGATGCATGTCTGGCGCGACGTCTTCCAGGTCAATTTCTTTGCACCGATCATGCTGGCGCGAGGCCTGTTCAAGGAACTCGCCGCGGCCAGAGGATCGATCGTCAACGTCACCTCGATTGCCGGCAGCCGCGTGCACCCATTCGCCGGCACGGCCTATGCGACATCCAAGGCCGCACTCGGTTCGCTGACTCGCGAAATGGCCGGAGACTTCGGGCCGCACGGCATCCGGGTGAATGCGATCGCGCCGGGCGAGATCGACACATCGATCCTGTCGCCGGGTACCGAGAAAATCGTCGAGACGATCCCGCTGCGCCGGCTGGGGTCGACGTCCGAAGTCGCCGACATCATCTTCTTTCTTTGCTCCCAACAGGCCTCCTACGTGACCGGTTCGGAAATCCACATCAATGGTGGACAGCACGTCTGAACTTTTGCCGTGTCAGTCCGTGGGCGGCCCATCGGACTCGCCTGCGGGAGGCGCGCTTTCGGCGTCCTGCCGCCTCTGTTCGTCCTGACTGCTCGACTGTGCAACCTTTTCACCGGCGGCCGTGGGTTCCGCCGAAGCGGGTTTCGACGCCTCCGTTGCAGTTTCCTTGAGCACCTCGTCCACGATGCCGCGCGCGATCTCGCGTTCTCCCATGATGACGATATTCGCGCCGAGGCTCTCAAGGTGATCAACCTCGGCGTCCGAATGGGCTCTGGCGATAATGCTGAGCGTCGGGTTGGCCACCCGTGCGCGCATCGTGATCTGGCCGGCTTCAAACGCGTTCGGTATCGCCAGAATGAGGCGGCGCGCTACCGCCGGATTTGCAGTATCGAGGATTTCTGCCCGCGCCGCATTGCCGGCGATCGTTTCAATCCCTTCCAAGAGCAGCTTCGAAACTGCGTTGTCGGCGTCTTCGATGACGACGAATGGCAGTGCCGCCTGCTTCAGGGATTGTCCAATCAGGCTGCCCACCCTGCCATAGCCAACGAGTATTGTGTGTTCCTTGAGCATGGTCTGCGGCGGGGCGCTCGATGCGTCGCTTTCGGCTGAAACCGCCGATGGGCTGGCCGCCAGGCCTTCGGTTTTTGGCCCGGCCCGGGATTTCGTGGCTCTTGCCTCGAACATCGGTTGGAGCCGGTCCACCAGCGCAAAGGCCAACGGGTTCAGTAGGATCGAAAGGATCGCCCCGGCCAGGATGAGATCCCGGGCCTGCTCTGGCAGCAAATCCAGCCCGACCCCAAGGTCTGCAAGGATGAAGGAAAATTCGCCGATCTGCGCCAGGCTCGCCGAGATAGTCAACGCCGTGCCGACCGGGTAGCGGAAGGCGGCAACGATGAGGAACGCGGCAAGGGATTTTCCGATGACGATGATGAACAGCGTCGCCAGAATCGGCCAAGTATTATCGAAAAGCCTTGCCGGATCGAACAACATGCCGACGGATACGAAAAACAGCACGGCGAAGGCGTCTCTCAGCGGTAGCGATTCTTCGGCGGCACGATGGCTGAGTTCGGACTCGCTCATGATCATGCCGGCGAAGAAGGCTCCAAGCGCGAGCGACACACCGAAGAGCTTTGCCGCGCCGAAGGCAACCCCGAGCGCAATGGCGAGGACGGCAAGGCGGAAGAGTTCGCGCGAACCGGTATGTGCGACATAATGCAGAATCCAGGGAATGAGCCTTCGACCAACAACCAGCATCAAAATGACGAAGGCCGTAACTTTGACGAGCGTCAGACCCAGCACGCCCCAGAGACCGGAAGCAAGCGGTATTCCAAATAGTTCACCGCTCCCGGCGAGTCCGCTGCTGGTCCCGCCAAGTGCCCCTGCCACTGCCGGCAGAAGCACAAGCGCAAGAACCATCGCCAGGTCTTCAACGATCAGCCAGCCGACAGCAATCCGGCCGCGTTCGGTTTCGATCTGCCGCCGTTCCTGAAGCGCGCGTAGCAGCACGACCGTGCTGGCGACGGATAGCGCAAGGCCGAAGACAAGTCCCGCGCCGCCTGACCAGCCAAGCATCCAGGCGAGACCGGCGCCGAGCGCGGTCGCAACGCCAATCTGGACGATTGCGCCGGGAACGGCGATCGCGCGGACGGACAGCAGATCCTTGAATGAAAAGTGTAGGCCGACTCCGAACATCAGCAAGATGACGCCCATTTCGGCAAGTTCCAGCGCAAGATGCTGGTCGGCCACGAAGCCTGGCGTGTGCGGTCCGACGATAACGCCTGCGACGAGGTAACCGACAAGCGGTGGAACTCTCAGCCGATTGGCGATAGCTCCAAACACGAACGCCAGCCCCAAGCCTGCGACGATGGTTGCGATGAGTGGAGTCTCGTGCGGCATGTTTGCGGCCCCAGCTGGAAACTAAAAATCGTTGATTTTCCAATATGATGGATGCTTGGCCGATGGCGCAACCCGCAGCCGGCATTTTTGTCGAGCTACTACGCGGACGGGCCGTTTGTCCGACGCACGTCACGGATATGCAAGGCCCTTTCGCGTCAACAGGAGGCTGGGAGGCAGGCCCGTCAGGCGCTCCAGCTTGGCCGGCTTCTCACGCGCTCATTCCAGCGCTGGACGTTTGCCAGCGAACGCGGAATTTCCATCCCGAAGACCTCGCCCAGCCATCCGGCGACCATCCCGGTAATGTCGGCGACCGAAAATGCCTCGCCGGCGATGAATGTGCGGCCGTCATCCATTTCGCGGTCAAGCCATGCCCATTTCACTGGGACAGCCTTGCGCTGTGTCTCCGCGAAGGCCGGAAACTGGACGAGTCGATCCTTGAACAGAGCCTCCGTGTGCAGCGGGACATTGCCGATTGTCCCGAAAATGTTGAGTTCGATCCGCCGGTTCCACATCTCGACCGTGGCGCGGCTGATGGCGTCCGTTCCGAACAGCGGTGGCGCCGGATGGATTTCCTCGAGATACCGGCAGATTGCTACGCTCTCCGTGATCACCGTGCCGTCATCAAGGACAAGGACCGGGATCTGACCGAGCGAGTTCAGCTTCAGGAACTCGGGTCCACGTTGCTCGCCGGTAGTGAGGTCCACGTTAACGCGCGGCAGATCGATGCCCTTTTCGGCCATGAAGATTCGGACGCGAAACGAGTTGGGGCCGATGCCTTGATAGAGCTTCATCGTCTGCTCCTTCGATTGGTGTTCCGGCTGAAGACAAAGCACTCGTAATCACGCGGCTGCGGTCGCTTGCAGAGCCGCGCCCAGCGCATTGAGGAGGTCGGCGGTGCCGCCTTCGCGCTGTCCGGCGTCGTCATATCCGTCGAGGAATGCGCCCTGTTCGGTGAACACGAGCCGCGTGCCCGTGCCCTCCGGTTTCAGCTCGATCGTCGCCAACGACACCGAAATGCGGTTATCGTCCAGATGCATGTCGTAGCTGTAGATTATGCGCTCATTGGGTACGATATCCTGATAGAGCGCATTGAAAGTGTGCACCGGTCCTTGCTTCGGTCCACCGCTGTTCACCTCGCGCCCGCCAACGCGGAAATCCATCTCGAACCTGGACTGTCCCCAATCTTCCGGTCCCACGAACCAGCGCCTCTTAGCGGCCGGATCGCTCAACGCGTGGAAAACCCGTTCCGGCGCCACCGGGTAGACACGCTCAAGGACGAAAGTGGCATGGGTTACCGATCGCTTAGTCATGAGATTCTCCTGATGTTCTTTCGTTGCCAGCCCGCCTACGCGTTGTCCGATGGTTTGAACGCCTGCGGCGCGACACGTTTCCGCGAAAGGCGGGGAGGCTTCAGGCTGCGAAGTCAGACGCGGCCGGACGCGGATTGTCGGCCCGGCCTTTGGGCTCTTCCCAGTCCTCCTGCCGCCCAAGCGCTGTAAGGTCGAGCCAATAGTAGGAACCGCCGAACATCTCGGCGCCGCGGCCGAAGGTAGAGTAGGTGTGGAAGACGTCATCGCCGTCGCGCAGGAAAAAGCTGGTTCCAGGCTCCTCGATCGGCTGCTCGCCCTTGAAATAGTAACCGGTGCCTGCCTTCTCGTGTTCCTCCTTGCTGCGGTAATTATACTCCGCCGGCATGCGGCTCTCGTCGATCGTGACATGAAAGTCGTAGTTGAAGTCGCTGCCGAAGGACGAATACCAAGGGAAGGTCCAGCCTTTCTTCGCCTTGTACGCCTGGATCTTGGCGATCGGCGCGCGTGAAACGGCAGCGTAAGTGGTGTCGCGTGTATGAAGATGCCGAAGCAGGCCGTCCGATACTTCATCTGCGCCGGCGGAGCAGCTCGGACAGCCGTTCTCCCAACGCGGGTCGAACATGAAATGGCCGAGGATCAATTGGCGGCGCCCCTCGAAAAGGTCGAGCAGGCTAGCCTTGCCGTCCCGGCCTTCGAAGACATAGTCCTTCTCGATCCGGACCATCGGCAACGTGCGGCGTTCGACATTCAGCGCGTCTCGCGCTCTTGTCATTTCCTTTTCCTTGGCCAACAGCGCCTTGCGCGCCACAAGCCATTCCTCGCGCGAAACGATCCGGGGCAGGGTCATGATGCTCTCCTTTCGTATGTCTTGGGTCTTTGTATTAGCCGCCTACCGCTTGGCCGCAGCGGGTTCCCGCGCAAGGTCAGTGGCGAGATTGTCGAGGGCGGCACTGTAGCCGGCCTTACTGTCGGCCACCATGTCGGCACCTGACAACGCGGCGATCTGGTCGGTCAGCACGAGCCGTGTGCCCGCCGCTGATGGCTGGAGTTCGACCGTGATCAGCGACACCGCCAGCCGGGTTTCGTCCTTGGTGACGACCTCGGCGGATATGATGCGCTGGTCAGGCACGATATCCTGGTAGAATGTCTCGACACGGTACATCAGGTTTCCAGCTGGGCCGCACCGGGCGACGTCCTTGCCGCCGATACGAAATCCGTCTGGTCATAGATAAGCCTGACCGACTGGGAGGGAACCCCCAACGCATACGCGCGGCCGGATCGACAAACGCCGCAAACACACGCGATGGCCGAGCGTCGTATGTACGCTCAAGGACAATCGTTGCGTGGTGAACCGCTTCACTCATGGAACTTCTCCTTCTATCGAGATGCCGAACCGGCCACTCGTTCGAATCAGATCGGCTATCGGCGGGTCAAACTCCGGGGTCGGGCGCATAGTGAAGGATCACCACGCCCGACCTGAGCCGCCTGACGTCCAGCAGCTTCAGACCGCGCCTGTGCGGGCGGTCCTTGAACAGCGGCGTGCCACGCCCGAGCAAGACAGGATTGATGCCGATCCTGTACTCATCGACCAGGTCGTGCTCGATCAGGGTCGAAGCGAGGTCGGCGCTGCCGAAGACGAAAATGTCGCCACCCGTGCTGGCCTTGAGCCGGGATACTGCTTCAGGAATGTTTTGTTTGACCAGTGTGGTGTTGTTCCAGTCCACGCTATCCAGCGTGCGCGAGAAGACAAACTTCTCAATGCGGTTCATGAAATCGGCAATCCGGCCTTGTCCCGATGGCCAGTAGGCTGCCATGAGTTCGTAGGTGATGCGGCCGAACAGCAGCGCTCCAGCGGCCTCCTGGGTCTCGTGGATGTATTTCTCGAGCTCTTCCTCGAACACGAACCAGCTGATGTCTGCTGCGGCCCTTCGAAGAACCCGTCGACCGTAACCATGTCCCACATGATGACTTTGCACATCGCATTCTTCCTTTATTTAGCCGACTTAGCCAGGCAGGTTGTCTCATGCCTTGGTGTCGGCAACCTGTGCGGCGAGATAGTCGCCCAGCCTGTCGAGGCGGCGCTCCCAGCTTGTCCGCCGCTCGGAAATCCACTTCTCCGCAATGCTCAGTGCTTCGGGTTCGATCCGGCAGGTGCGGACGCGCCCGGTCTTTTCGGAGTGGACTAGGCCGCTCGCCTCCAGCAAGTGCAGATGCTGCATCACTGCTGGCAGCGACATGTCCAGCGGTTCGGCCAATTCGCTGACCGAGGCCGGCCCCCGGCTCAACCGTTCGACCATCATCCTCCGCGCGGGGTCGGCGAGCGCCTGGAACATGCGGTCGAGCTGGGCAGTGTCGTGGAACATTGCGTCAGCCTTCCTCAGGTTTGATCGGGAAGAGCGCGAAATAGGGTTGGGCCTCGGCAACCACCCGCTCGATGGACGGGAGTGCGTGCAGCCGCTCGAGATAGGCTTCTGTGTTCGGGTAGGTCTTGCCGAGTGGCGCCACTTTGTTCGCATAAAAGAGTGCTGGAAAGGCGGCGCAATCAGCCAAGGTGAATGTTTGACCGGCTGCCCAGCGTTTCGTCGCCATGTCCTTTTCGATGATGTCATAGGACGAAACTATTTCGGCACGCGCGAGCTCCACACCGTGCGGATCGTTCCTGCCCGGCGGGCGCAGCCGGTCGGTGACGATCTTCTGCATGGGCTCGTGCACATAGCGGTCGTAGAAACGGTCCTGAAGCCGCGCCTCCAGAGCCGTCTCGGGATCGGAGGGCAGCAACTGGACCTCGCCTGGATAGTGCCGAGCCAGATATTCGATGATGATCGTCGATTCAGGGATCGTCCGGTCTTGGACTTCGTCGCGGAGAACCGGAAATTTGCCGACCGGCCAGACCTTGAAGAATGCCGCTCGCGAAGCCGCGTCCGCCAGATCGACGAGAACGGGATCGAAGGGCGTGCCGTTCTCGTAAAGGGCGATAAGCACCTTCCAACAGAACGACGCCAGCGGGTGGTAATAGAACTTTAGTGACATTGCTTCGGACTCGCTAACTTTGAGTGGGCGACCTTACCGTAGCCGAGGTTTCGCATAGATAGTAAATCATCGACTTAACTATTGCGGTCTCTCCGTTTCGTCAATAGTAAAGTTTTCACTAAACTGTGACCCTCGAGTGACTTCCCCGTCGATACGCCCGTGCAAGTCAGGTCGGTTCGGATCCGGAACAAAATCTGACCCCTCCGGCGAACGCCGTCGGTTTTTTCCGCCACGCAGCTGGAGAGCCACCAATCGAGCCGTTAGGCAGCCAAAAGGATCCTCTCGATATCCGCGACGGGATAGTTTGTCAGAGTCTTTGGCACCTCGGCAACGACGCGGTCAGTGACATCCTTTTCAAAATGCCTGCGCAGTTCGCCAAGCACCAGAGGCGGCGCGACGAAAATGATCTTCCGAAAACCGTCCCGCTGCGCCAGCGAGGAGAGCCTTTCAGCGATCTCGACGGCGAAGCGCTCCTTACCGATCCGATGCCAATTCGTTTCCTCGAATCCGCTCTTGTGAGCCCCCGTTGGGTCGCGATAGCGGCCCGGCCGATCGGTCCCCTGTTCGCGGATTCCGGGGTTCTCCTCGTGCATCTCGCGTACGACTGGGAGGCTGGGATGGGTGGCGCTGCCGCTGTTCTTAAGGAACAAGGCCTTCTCGCCGTCTGCAATCAGGACCCATATTCCGTGTTCCAGTTTGATATCCGCCATGGAAATTCCTTTCTCGCGCGGCTCTGCTTGCCAGGTCGCGCGTGTGCCCGACAGGAACTTTGACTGCTCTCAGGTAACGCCGAGTTGAGCTACCCGTTCCTGACGGATTCGCCTTAAGCACGATCCGGAGCACCTTCAGGCTTCGATTTCGACGCGCGGTATAACTTTGAAAAAATCGTTCTTCCGAGAGGATTGGGCACCAGCACATCAAGATCGGCGCCGGGGTCGCGGTTGCGACGCCGCTAGGATTGGCCAGTGCGATTGAGCGCCTGCGAGCCGAGTTTCGCGCTGGAGAATTTTATTCTCCCGTCTCCTTGGTTCCCAGAAAAGCGATTGCTGTCCAGATTGGGCCGCGCGACTGCATTCCTTCTGCTTGAGGCGTGCCGCAGTTAGAAATGCGGTCTGATCCCGGAGAACCGTCCGTATGCCGCAGCAGACAGCCAAGCTCAGCGCCTTTCCCGTTTTCATGCGGGTGGAGCGTGCTACGGTTGTCATCGTCGGCAATGGCGCGGAGGCGCTTGCCAAGGCGCGGCTGGTCAGCCAGTCGAGCGCTTCGCTGAAAATTGTCGCCGATGCGCCTGATTTGGCGTTGGGCCAGTGGATTTCCGCGAACGATGTAACCCATGTCGCCGAGGCTTACCGCGCTGACGATCTGCAAGGCGCGGTGCTGGTGTTTGCCGCGAGCGGTGACGAAGGGCTAGATGGCCGAATTTCGCGGGACGCGCGGCGCCTGGGCATTCCCGTCAATGCCGTCGACCGCCCCGAACTCTGCGATTTCTTCACGCCCGCCATCGTAAACCGGGCGCCGGTTTGCGTGGCGATTGGCACCGAAGGCGCTGGCCCCGTCCTTTCCCAGATGATCAGGGCAAAGATCGACCAGATGCTCGCGCCGTCGCTCGGCGCGTTGGCTACGCTCGCGGCATCCTTTCGCGATGTCGCGGAACGGCTGCTTCCAAAGGGCGATGCCCGTCGCCGGTTCTGGGGCGAATTCTTCGAAGGCGCTCCGGCGCGCGCCTTGGAAGTCGGTCATATCTCCGAGGCCCATGGGGCAGCGGCTGAACTGCTGCTGCGCGAAAGGGCTACCGAGGGCCATGTTGCGCTCGTCGGCGCTGGGCCAGGCGCCGAGGATTTGCTCACCCTGCGCGCGCAGCGCTTGTTGATGCAGGCCGATGTGATCGTCTACGACGCACTGGTGCCGGAGACGGTTGTGGCCATGGGCCGGCGCGATGCCGAGCGCCTGCCGGTTGGCAAACGCAAAGGATGCCATTCCAAGAGCCAGGGGCAAATCAACGAACTCCTGGTCGCGCTTGGCCGGGAAGGAAAGCGCGTGGTGCGGTTGAAGTCCGGCGATCCGCTGGTTTTCGGACGCGCCGGCGAGGAGATGCAGGCGCTGCGCGATGCCGGGATTTCATACGAGGTCGTGCCGGGGGTCACCGCAGCCTTTGCCGCCGCAGCCGATTTCGAGCTGCCGCTGACGCTCCGCGGTGTTGCATCCTCGATGGTTTTCACGACGGGCCATGATCTGAAGGGTGGCACGCTGCCGGATTGGGCTAAGCTTGCGATTTCCGGAGCGACCGTCGCTGTCTACATGGGCCGGTCCGTCGCAGCCGACGTTGCCGGGCGGCTGATCGACGCCGGGCTTTCGCCGGATACAGCCGTCGCCGTCGTGGAGAATGCCAGCCTTGGTGACCGCCGGCTGTTCCATGGCACCATCGCCGATCTGCCGGCGCTCCAGCACCGCGATGAACTGACCGGCCCTGTCATGACACTCATCGGCGATGCCGTTGCGGGCGCCAATTTCTCCAAATCCGAGGCGCTGGCGGTACGCAACCGTGCTGCAGCGCAGAGTGCAGTCCAGGGATCAGACGCATGAAGATCCTTACAGCCAACCGCCTGACGGATGGCGAGGCCGTTTGGTTTGCCGAGGATCATTCCTGGTCCGAAACGATCGTCGGCGCGGAAGTTGCGCGTGACAAGGCGGCGGAAGAGCGCCTTGAGGCGATCGGCAAAGCGGCCTTTTGCGAGAACCGGGTCGTGGATGTCGATCTGATCGACGTGGACATCGTCGACGGCGAAATCGTGCCGAGCCGCCTGCGCGAACGTATTCGCGCCGCCGGCCCCACCAACCGCCACGATCTTGGCAAGCAGGCTCGTCCGGAGATTTCCCGGGCAGCATGAACGCGCCTGGCACGGGCTACGGAAAGACGAGAAATGTATCGTTACGATGAGTTCGACCAGGATTTTGTGAACGCCCGTGTCGCCGAGTTTCGCGACCAGGTGGACAGGCGGCTTGCCGGCGAGATCACCGAGGACCAGTTCCGGCCGCTCCGGCTGATGAACGGCGTCTACCTGCAGCTTCACGCCTACATGCTGCGCGTTGCGATCCCTTACGGCACACTCAATTCGCGTCAGCTGCGCATGCTCGCGCAGATTGCCCGCAAGTACGACAAGGGTTACGGTCATTTCACGACGCGCCAGAACATCCAGTATAACTGGCCGGCGCTTTCCGACATGCCCGCGATCCTCGCCGATCTGGCGAGCGTGGAGATGCACGCCATCCAGACCAGCGGAAACTGCATCCGGAACGTCACGGCCGATCATTTTGCAGGCGCTGCGGCTGACGAAGTCGCCGATCCGCGGCCTTATGCCGAAATTCTGCGGCAATGGTCATCCGTTCACCCGGAATTCTCCTACTTGCCGAGAAAGTTCAAGATTGCCGTCACCGGTGCCGAGCGCGACCGCGCGGCGATCCAGGTCCACGACATCGGCTTGCACCTGAAGCGCAATGACAAGGGCGAGTTGGGTTTCGCCGTCTATGTCGGCGGCGGGCAGGGCCGTACGCCGATGATCGCGAAGAAGATCCGCGACTTCCTCCAAGAGGAGTACCTGCTCTCCTACACCACCGCGATCATGCGCGTGTACAATCTCTATGGCCGCCGCGACAACAAATACAAGGCGCGCATCAAGATCCTGGTGCATGAGACCGGAGCCGAAGAGTTTGCCCGCCAGGTCGAGGCCGAATGGGCGGCGTTGAAGGACACGGAACTGAAGCTTCCGGAGACCGATATCCGCGCCATCGAGACCTATTTCGCTCCGCCGCCCCTGGTGGCGCGGCCGCAAGGTGATGAGGTCGTGAAGCTTGCGCGGCTGGATTCGAAGAGCTTCTCCGAATGGCTTGACCAGAACGTCGTCACCCATCGCCATCCCGACTACGCCGCCGTGACGATCTCGCTGAAAGGCATCGGCGAAGTGCCGGGCGATGCCAGTGACAGCCAGTTGGAAGCCATCGCGGATCTGGCCGAGAAATACGCCTTCGACGAAATCCGCGTCACGCATGAACAGAATCTGGTCCTGCCGCATGTCGCCCGCGCCGACCTGAAGGCTGTCTATGACGCGCTCGTTGAGATCGAACTGGCTACCGCCAATTCGGGCCTAATTACCGATATCATCGCGTGCCCGGGCCTCGACTATTGCGCGCTGGCCAATGCACGGTCCATTCCGGTAGCGCAGAACATATCGAAGCGCTTTGCCTCGCTGGAGCGCCAACGCGAGATCGGCGAATTGAAGCTGAAGATTTCCGGCTGCATCAACGCTTGCGGCCATCACCATGTCGGCCATATCGGCATTCTGGGCGTCGAGAAGAAAGGCGCAGAACTCTACCAGATCACGCTTGGCGGCTCCGGCGATGAAAATACGTCGATCGGCGAGATCATCGGCCGTGGTTTCGGTCCCGAAGAGGTGACCGATGCGATCGAAACGATTGTCGAGACCTACCTCGCATATAGAGTGGACCGTTCCGAAAAGTTCCTTGATGCCTACCGTCGGCTTGGTCCAGCTCCGTTCAAGGAGGCGCTCTATGGCAGCGAAGCCAAGGCAGCCTGACGCGGAACAGGCAGCGGCCGAGCAGGCGACGCTTCTCGACTCGCGATACGGACATTTGGCGCCGATCGAAATCATCGAGCGGTCCGTCGAGCGATACTTTGCCGGCGAAATAGCGGCTGTTTCGTCGTTCGGCGCAGACTCCGCGGTGCTTCTCCACATGATTGCCAAAGTGGATCGCAGTCTGCCGGTCATATTCCTCGACACGGGCAAGCACTTCGAGGAAACGATCGACTACCGGGACGCGCTGGTTGCCGATTTCGGCTTGACCGACATTCGTGTCGTGACGCCGCTCGAAGCGGCGCTCAACCGGAGCGATCCGGACGGCAAGCTTCATCAGAGCGACACCGACGCCTGTTGCGCCATTCGTAAGGTCGAGCCGATGGCGCGCGGCGTCGAGCCTTTCCGCGCGTGGTTTACTGGGCGCAAGCGCTTCCAGGCGACGACGCGTGCGGCTCTGCCGGCATTCGAAGCCGTTGGCCCCCGCACGCGCATCAACCCCCTTGCGCGCTGGACGACGGCAGACCTCGCGGATTACATGCGCACGCATCGCCTTCGGGAAAATCCGCTGGTTGCCTATGGCTATCTGTCGATCGGCTGCTTTCCATGCACCCAGCCTGTGAAGCCGGGCGAAGATGCGCGCAGCGGCCGCTGGGTGGGGCAGGCGAAGACTGAATGTGGTATCCACCTCCCCGAACTCGACAAGTCTCTCGCTGTCGCTTCTTACTAGGAACTTGGAATGAGCGAACAGGCTCCTGAAATCGTCACGCGCCTATGGGCCCCGGAGGGCTTTCGCCACGACGATTGGCTTCATGCCGAGGGCGCGGAAGCGCTCGCGGGCAACGGCCGGTTCATCCTGCCGCTGCAGGCATTTCTCGATCTCGATCCGGAAGTCCGCGCATCGGCCCGCGGGCGGCTCGGTGTGCTCCTGCAGCCGGCCGACGCCGTTGAAAAGATCGTGCCCCACCTCGATACGCTCTCATTGGTCGCGCTTGCCTTTCCGGCTTTCAATGATGGCCGTTCGTTCTCGAAAGCGGAATTGTTGCGCAGCCGGTACGGCTTTGTGGGTGCTTTGCGCGCCACCGGCCAGGTGCTGATCGACCAACTGCCGCATATGTTGCGGCTTGGCTTCAATGAATTCGAGGTTTCACATCCGACGCTGATTGCCCGGCTGGAGGATGGCCGAACCGGTGGCTTGCCGCTCTACTATCAGCCGACCGCGAAACCGGCGGCCAAAGGCGAAAAATATTCCTGGCGTCATCGTCCGGCGGCTTGAAGCCGGCAAGCAGACCTACAGCGCCGCGTCCGTCCGGACGCGCAAAGACGTTGTGTCTCTCTCTAATCTTTGCATCGTGCTGGCCGAAAACTAATCTACGGCTGGTCGAAAATTGATTCCGATTTCCGGGCCGGTGCGCTAACGCTGCATATCCTGCCGTGGGGCGGGTGGTTCACGATGCTCCAGTTGCTCGAGCATGTCGCAGATTTCCTTTGGCAGTTCGGGATCGACGCTGAAGACCGGCAACGACCGGAGATAGCGTCTGTTCGCCTCCGTCCCAGCATGGCGCGCGATGCTGGCCTGCAAGCTTTGACTTGAATCTCGTTTGCTGCGAGGCATTTCATCGGTCCTGTTCCGATAGCCCAACACGCCCGGGGCGGAATGGTTCCTGCATTGCAGCAAGTCTTCAAGCGCAACCCACGAATAAGGTAAACGTTGAATGAAGTTTGTGAAGCACGCTGCTGCGCGCTGCCCCCTTGAGCTTTCCGTGCAGGCTCCGAGAGAGGCAGCGCCGATGGGATCGATGTTGGCGCCTATCTCTTTGTTTGAGCATCGCATTTTCCCAGAAGCCGGCTCCACTTCCGTGTCCGATGCTCTACCGGTCGATACGCGTGGAAAGGATGATCGAGGAGAGTGTGCGTTCAACGCCTTCCAAAGCGCCGATCCGGTCGATCAGGCCGTCCAGATCGCTGATCGACGACGATTCGGCGATGACGATCATGTCGAAACTGCCGCTCACGGAATGAACAGTCCGCACATTCGCGATCGCGCGCAGGCTGGCGATGACCCTTTCGGCAAGCTTTGGAGTGACTGTGACGAGCAGATGCGCCCGGATCAGTGCCCGCTCGTAATCGGAAGAGAGCCGGACTCCGTAGCCCGCAATTACCCCCTGCCTCTCCAGACGTTCGATCCGGCTTTGCACCGTCGTGCGCGATACGCCCAGGCGCCGCGCCAGTTCGGCCGTCGAGGCGCGCGCGTTCTCTCTCAGGAGCGCCAGCAGCATACGATCGGCATTCGTCGTCATTTCGATGTAAACCTTCGTCGAAAAGCTAAATTCTATACTTCTTTTCGCGCAGAAACACGCTTTATTTCGTCGAGAAGTCTGCGATTCTTCCAGGATTATCAGGCTGGGTGGAAGGGCGTCACATGAAAGAAATCGTCGTAGTCGGAGCAGGCAAGATCGGTGCGACCATCGCCGACATGCTTGCGGAGACAGGGGATTACCGCGTCACAATCATCGACCGCTCGGCCGCGCAGCTGCGTGCGTTGGACGTCGCGAACGCCGTTGCGACCAGGGAACTCGACATCGAGGACGCTTCCGCGCTGGAGGCCGTGCTTGCCGGCAAGTTTGCCGTGCTGAGCGCAGCGCCGTTCCATCTCACCAGGCGGATTGCCGAAGCTGCCTCTAAGACCGGCATTCACTATCTCGACCTGACTGAGGACGTGCTCAGCACGCGGCGCGTGAAGGAGCTGGCGCGCGACGCCAAGAGCGCATTCATACCGCAATGCGGGCTGGCGCCCGGTTTCATCTCCATCGTCGCCAACGATCTGTCGAGCCGCTTCGACAGTCTCGAAAGCGTCAGGATGCGAGTTGGCGCGCTGCCGCAATATCCGTCGAACGCTCTCAACTACAACCTCACCTGGAGCACGGACGGCGTCATCAACGAATATTGCGAGCCCTGCGAGGCGATCGTCGAGGGCGAACTGGTGGAAGTGCCGCCGCTCGAGGAGCGCGAGGAATTTTCGCTCGACGGCGTGACGTATGAAGCGTTCAACACCTCGGGTGGGCTTGGCACACTGGCCGAAACCTTGAAAGGCAAAGTGCGCACGCTGAACTATCGCACGATCCGGTATCCAGGCCATGCAGCGATCATGAAGGCGCTGCTAAACGATCTCGGCCTGCGCCATCGGCGCGAAGTTCTGAAAGACATCTTCGAATGCGCACTTCCGTCAACGCTGCAGGATGTCGTGATTGTCTTCGTCACGGTGAGCGGGTTGAAGAACGGCAGGCTGCTGCAGGAGACGTACGCCAACAAGATTTACAGCCGGCGGACCGGCGCGATGGTGCGAAGCGCGATTCAGATCACGACGGCGTCAGGCATCTGCGCGGTTCTCGATATTCTGGCAAATGGCTCTCTTCCCTCGAAGGGCTTCATCAAGCAGGAGGACATCGCCCTGGATGCCTTCCTGGCCAATCGCTTCGGCCGCGCCTATGCTCAATCGGATCCGGCCGGGCGGCTGGTCGCGTAGAGCAGCGGACACACTGCCGCTCTGTCTTGGTATTTGAGTATCGGATTTACCCTGAAACCGGTTTCCACTTTCGGGTCCGACGCTCTCGGCCGGTGACCTGGCTCGCCGCGGAGAATTTGAAGCAAGGGCATGTCGAGGATTTTCCAGCGGATGTGTGCCGTCCGCCGGGATGGAACCTAAATACGCTTTGGCGATTGTAGCACTACTGGGGCCGCGAGCATGCGGTCCCCGCGTGGGGTGCTGCCGCAAGGATGACGACGCCGCCGACCCGTTCGGATGAAACACTGCCGGAGGCTCGGGCGAAACTTGGGGGTATCGATGCGCGCGCCCATGCGCCGGTTGTGACCTACCCGACGCTCATTGCTGTCGTCGCGACTGTCGCGGCGCTCTACTTCGGCAAAGACATTTTCCTGCCGTTGGCCGTAGCTGTCCTTTTGACGTTTGCTCTGGCGCCGCTTGTCTCGTGGCTGCGCAGGCTCCACATGCCGCGCATAGCGGCTGTGCTTGCGGTGGTGATCGGCGCTTTTACAGCCATCGGGCTCTTCGGGGCGGTGGTGGCGACGCAGCTCGGCGTGCTCGCCGGAAACCTCCCTCTTTATCAGAGCAACATTGAAACAAAGGTGCGCGTCATCAAGGACGCCAATTTCGGTGAAGGAATGATCAACCGCGTTTCGCGGCTCCTGGAGCGGTTGGGACGCGAGATCCAGCGCGACGACAAGCCGCCATCCGAAGCCGAAGCGACGGAACCGGGGGAAAAGCCTGTCAATCCGCTTCCGGTGGAAGTCGTTCCGCCGAAGCCGCAGCCGCTTCAGGTGTTGCAGACGATTGTCGGCCCGCTGATCGATCCGCTCGCCACCGGCGGGATCATCATCGTGGTGGTCATCTTCATGCTCCTGAACCGCGAGGACCTTCGCGACCGCTTCATCAGGCTGGTCGGGGCGACCGATCTGCATCGAACCACGGAGGCGCTGCAGGATGCGGGCAAGCGCGTCGGCCAGTATCTCCTGATGCAACTCGTCGTGAACGTGACCTACGCGGTGCCGATCGGCTTGGGCTTGTGGGTTATAGGCGTTCCCAATGCGCTCTTGTGGGGGCTGCTGGCGCTGGTACTTCGCTTTGTGCCCTATATCGGGCCCGTCATCGCCGCGATCTTTCCCCTTGTGATGGCGCTTGCCGTCGATCCGGGTTGGTCGATGGTACTCTGGACGGCTGCACTGTTCATCATCCTGGAACTGATCAGTAACAATTTTGTCGAGCCGTGGCTTTACGGATCGCGCACTGGTCTGTCCCCGCTTGCCATAATCGTGGCGGCGATCTTCTGGACATGGCTGTGGGGACCGCTTGGCCTGCTGCTGTCGACGCCACTTACCGTGTGCCTGGTCGTGCTCGGACGGCACGTGCCGCAATTCGAGTTCCTGGACGTACTATTCGGCAGCGAACCTGTGCTGGAGCCGCATGAAGCGCTCTACCAGCGGCTTCTGGCCGGAGATCCGGACGAAGCGACGGATCGAGCGGAGGAGTTCCTCAGCGAGAGCGACCTGATGACTTTCTACGAAACGGTCGCCATTCCCGGACTCTCGCTTGGCGAATACGACCGCGTTCGCGGTGTCCTGGCCGATGAGCGTCGCGCGCGCCTGGCCGAAGGCGCGATGACGCTGGTCGACAATCTCGAGGAGTACGCGGAAGAAGAAGCGGCGGAAGAGGACGATGAAACGGACGACGACGACGAGGAGAACACCGACATGCCGGAACTGCCGGACGGCGCGGGCAAGACTGTTCTCTGCGCTGGCGGCCGCGGCAACCTCGACGAGGTCTCGGGGGCGATGTTGGCGCAGGTGTTGACTGCGCATGGCGCGGACGCCCGTCTGATCGAGGCGAGCGCGGTTGCCGCCGGAAACATCCGGCGGCTTGACCTCAACGATGTTCATGCAGTGACGATCTGCTATCTCAATGCGGAGTCGATCGCCCACGCGCGCTATGTGGTTCGTCGAATCAAGCGTGTGCGGAAGGAAGTGCGGGTTGGTGTGGTGTTCTGGCATCCTGCGGACAATCGGTTCAGCGACGCCAAGCTGACAGCCTCGATCAATTGCGATTTCGTTGCCCATACGATGGTCGAAGCTGTCACCGGTGCGCTGTCGGAGGAACCGGCAGTTCCGATCAAGCCGGCGCCGCAACGGCGAATTCGTCTGCGCAAGAAACCCGCGAAAACGAATGGAAAGGCAAAGGCAAAAGCAAAGGCCAAGGAGAACGCCTGACGGGTCCCTTCGGGCAGCGCCTTATGGCAGCTCGATTTTCCCGTCGACGACATGGTTCAGCTCGGTGCCTTCGGCCGTCAGGGTCATGCGGACTTTCAGCGTCTTTCCATGCGCCTCGCCTGCGCGGGCGACCTCTTCGATCTTACGCTGGGAAGTAACGCCAACCTCTTTCAGAAATTTGCGGATCGACATGTTGAAAGCGTCTTCGCTCATGGCGGAACTCCCTTCGCTGCGCCTTACAGCGCGCGCGTCCTTCGGACGCTTTTGAATCTGCGCATCGTGCCCCAAAGATCGGTCCCGATTTTGGGCCGATGCGGCTACTGGTCCGGTTCTAACATTCGCATCCTGCGCGGCACAGACCCGTTGCGAATGCTAGAATTGAAAGACCACTAGACTAGCAATTCAAAGTTCTAGTGGAGCTTTGGATTTGCCTTTCGCGTCGCTGCGCTGCACCCAAGCGGGTGCGAATGTCAAATCCGCTCCACTAGGATTGTAGGCAAGAGAGATGGAACAGCAAGCACCGTGCCTGGAATTAGGCCAGGCACGGCTCCCAAGCTCTCTCTGTCAAACGTCGAGATTGGCCACGCTCAACGCGTTTTCTTGAATGAACTCGCGGCGCGGTTCGACTTCGTCGCCCATCAGCCGGGAGAAAAGCATGTCCGCGTCGGTGGCGTCGGCAATTTTCACCTGAAGCAGCGACCGGACGCTCGGATCGAGCGTCGTCTCCCAAAGCTGCTCGGCATTCATTTCGCCGAGGCCCTTGTAGCGCTGCATGGTAAGGCCCTTGCGGCCGGTGGCGAAGACCGCGTCGAGGAGCGCAAGCGGACCTGCGAGCGTTTCTACCAGTTCCTTGCGCCG
Organism: uncultured Alphaproteobacteria bacterium; assembly: GCA_963735385.1. GTDB lineage: Bacteria > Pseudomonadota > Alphaproteobacteria > Rhizobiales > Rhizobiaceae > CAVTKY01. Next base: position 139,264 of record CAVTKY010000032.1, read on the forward strand.
CAGAACCGGGGATGAAGCATAGACTTCGCCAAGGCGGGCCGCGTAGCGGTCAAGAGCGCGGGCATCGGCCGAACCGAGCAGAGCCATGTCGAGGCCCGCATACTCCTTCACGCCGCGCACGGTGCGTTCGAAAATAAAGCCGCCGGGACCGTCATTCGATGTCGAGGTGCGGCCCTGCCACCCGCGCTCCGTATCTTCGGCGACGGCGTCGAGCCGGCGCGCGATCCTCTCCGCCATTGCGTTCGCCTGGCCGAGGTCGTTGAAGATTTCCGGATTGAGCGCACCCGCGATTGCCGCCTGCTCTACGACAGCGCGATTGTAGCGGGTGTGAAGCCCGTTGATCAGCGATCGCGTGGCGAGGGCATCATCGATCACTGCACGCAGATCTGCACCGGCCCGCACCTCGCCCGAAGACAGGCTGAGCGACGCATCCTCGAGGCCGGAGCCGATCAGGAAGTTTTCGAATGCGCTTTCGTCCTTGATGTACTGCGCGCTCTTGCCCTTGGTGACCTTGTAGAGCGGCGGCTGCGCAATGAAGAGATGCCCCCGCTCGATCAACTCGGGCATCTGCCGGAAGAAGAAGGTCAAGAGCAGCGTGCGGATATGCGCGCCGTCCACATCGGCGTCGGTCATGATGATGATCTTGTGGTAACGCAGTTTGTCCGCGTTGAATTCGTCCTTGCCGATCGACGTGCCAAGTGCCGTGATCAGTGTGCCGATCATCTCGGAGGAGAGCATCCGGTCGAAGCGCGCCCGCTCGACATTGAGGATCTTGCCGCGCAGCGGGAGGATCGCCTGGTTCTGTCGCGAGCGGCCACCCTTGGCCGAGCCACCAGCGGAATCACCCTCGACGATGAAGATTTCCGACTTTGCCGGATCGCGTTCCTGACAGTCGGCCAGCTTTCCGGGCAATGAGGTGATATCGAGCACGCCCTTGCGGCGGGTAAGCTCGCGCGCCTTACGTGCCGCCTCGCGGGCCGCGGCTGCCTCTATAACCTTGCCCACAAGAACCTTCGCTTCCGAAGGGTGTTCTTCGAGCCAGGTGCCGAGCGCTTCGTTGACCAAACTTTCGACAACCGGGCGGACCTCCGAGGAAACCAGTTTGTCCTTGGTCTGCGAGGAAAATTTCGGGTCCGGAACCTTGACCGAGAGCACCGCGGTCAGCCCCTCGCGGCAGTCATCGCCGGTCAGCGTGACCTTTTCTTTCTTGGTCAGCCCGGAAGCCTCCCCGTAGCCCGTTACCTGACGCGTCAGTGCGCCTCGGAAGCCGGCAAGATGCGTGCCGCCGTCGCGCTGCGGAATGTTGTTGGTGAAGCAGAGCACATTCTCGTGGTAGCTGTCGTTCCACCACATCGCGACTTCGACCGTGATGCCGTCCCGCTCACTTCGAATGGAGATCGGTGAACCGATCAGCGGCTTCTTCGCGCGGTCAAGATATTTGATGAACTCTTCCAGTCCGCCTTCGTAGAGCAGCTCCTGGCTCTTAACGTCGGCATGGCGACGGTCGGTGAGCACGATGCGGACACCGGAATTGAGGAAGGCGAGCTCGCGCAGGCGGTGCTCCAGAGTATTGTAGTCGAATTCGACCATGGTAAAGGTGTCTGTCGATGGCAGGAAGGTAACCTCCGTGCCGGTTTCGGTACCGGCATCGCCGGTCTCGCGTAGGGGCGCATCGGCGACGCCATGCGTGAAGGACATTTCATGGATCCTGCCCTTGCGCCGGATTTTCAGCTTCAGCCAAACCGAGAGCGCATTTACCACCGAGACGCCGACGCCGTGCAGACCGCCGGAAACCTTGTAGGAATTCTGGTCGAATTTTCCGCCGGCATGAAGCTGCGTCATAATGACTTCGGCGGCCGACACGCCCTCTGAGCGATGGATGTCGGTCGGAATGCCGCGACCATTATCGGTGACGGTGCAGGAGCCGTCCGGACTGAGCGTGACGGTCACCAGCGTGGCGTGGCCGGCCAACGCTTCGTCGATCGCGTTGTCCACCACTTCGTACACCATGTGGTGCAGACCCGAGCCGTCGTCGGTGTCGCCAATGTACATGCCAGGCCGCTTCCGGACTGCATCGAGACCTTTCAGAACCTTGATGGACTCCGCGCCATACTCGGCTGCCGCGCCATTCTGGATATCGGACTGGTCGCTCATGAAATACTTTCGTAACTGCCGCAGAAAAAGGCGCGCGAAGCATCACTCGAATCACGCGCCTGTGAATACCTAGATATAGGCGTTCAGGCGGGATTCTCCAAATTTTCAGGGCGGATTTGCGACCAGTTTTCGATCATCCGCCGACCGCGCTGCTACAGCTCCCGCCTCGACAGCTATGTCCATTCGAATGCCGACCAGAAGTCAGTCGATGTCAGGTCGGAACCTTCGCTTTCGCGTGCTTCAGATCGAGGCTAAACAGGATGCTACTTGCTGCCAGACCTAGGAGCGCGCCCAGCAGTTGCGCGAAAATGAAGGCCGTTGTATCGATCGGCCGGATTCCGGAAAAAGTGTCCGAGAGGGCGCGTGCGATCGTGACTGCCGGGTTAGCAAAAGATGTCGAAGACGTGAACCAATAAGCGGCTGTGATGTAGAGGCCAACCATAAAGGGCACCGCACGCGGCCGCGTAGCCAGCGTCCCGAGGATCGTCAGTACGAGGCCGAAAGCGGCGATGGCCTCCGCAAGCCATTGGCCGGGGCCGGTTCGTGCGTCGCGGAGAATTGTAGGACCTCCAGGTCAAACATCAGATGTGCGATCCATACGCCGCAATGGCGCCGGCCGTCGAATGGAGGCATAGGCCGCAAACGTACGCCTGCAATTTCGCCGCGTGTCGCAAAGCACATGCTGATCGCCGGATTGAAATGCGCGCCGGAAACGGGTCCGAAAATCAGGATCAGCACCGCGAGCATCGCGCCGGTGGGCAGCGTGTTGCCAAGCAGGGCGACCGCAGCGTTCCCGCCCGCAAGCCGCTCCGCCATGATGCCGGAGCCTACAATGGTCATGAGCAACAGCGCAGTGCCAAGCCCTTCTGCGAACAACGGTTCCTTCGCCATGCGTCTCAGCCCTTGGCTCGCAGCGTCGCGCCTTCCTGGCGTCCGATTTCCGTCAGGTGATGCGTCATCGCCATCCTGTCGATGCTTTCGAGCGGCAGCGCGGTGAAGGAAGAGATGCGGTTCTTCAGGAAGCGGAAGGCCTCCACGAAAGCCGCTTCCTTCGCGAGATTCGTGCCCTCGACGCGTGCGGGATCTTCGATACCCCAATGCGCTGTGGCCGGATGGCCCGGCCACACGGGACAGGATTCGCCCGCCGCCGTGTCGCAGACGGTGAAGATGAAATCCATCCGCGGCGCATCCGGGCCGGCGAATTCGTCCCAGCCCTTGGATCGGTATCCGTCCGCCGGGTAGCCGTAGCTTTCCAGCACTTTCAGCGCGAACGGATTGACTGTTCCGCGCGGCTGGCTCCCGGCGGAAAAGGCGTTGAACCGCCCGCGGCCGTCCTGTCTCAGAATCCCCTCCGCGAGGATCGATCGCGCCGAATTGGCGGTGCAGAGGAACAGCACATTGAAAGCCGGTCTGGTCATGGATGAGTCTCCTGAGGCATTGGGTGAGGGACAAGTTCGGCAACGAGCGGCGCGCAGATTTCCGATCGGCCGTCGCAGCAATCCTTTATGAGGAACAGGGTCAACGCCCGCAGCTGTTCGAAATTGGCCCGGTAGATGATCGAGCGGCCCGACCGCTTCCCATCGATCAGCCGGGTACGCGCCAGAATGGACAGGTGAGCCGACATGGTGTTCTGCGGCACGTCGGCAAGCCGCGCCAACTCGCCCGCCGACACTCCGTTAGGCTCTCGATTGACGACGAGCCTGAACGTGGCGAGGCGCGTCGTCTGCGCGAGCGCGGCGAATGCGGCGATGGCCTGGCTGCTATCCATATATCCAGGCTGATGGATATGTGTGACAAGCCGATGACACGCTTTCGGCCGCCTGTCGGCGAATTTGGGTTTTGATATCGTGCTTTCCCAAATTCCGCTTTTGGGGCCGATGCGCTAGCATTGTCTGTCCAGCGATCCAGCAGAGGGTGCTCACATGGCCTCCTATGACGCGATCATCATCGGAACAGGGCAGGCGGGTCCGCCGCTTGCCGAACGGCTGACGCAGTCAGGAATGAAAGTCGCGATTGTCGAGCGACAGGCCTTCGGCGGCACCTGCGTCAACACCGGATGCATTCCTACCAAGACGCTGGTCGCCAGCGCCTATGCGGCGCACATGGCCGAGCGGGCCGAAGAATTCGGGATATCGCTTGGCGGTGAAGTCCGGGCCGACATGAAAAGGGTCAAAGCGCGCAAGGACTCTGTGTCGGAGAAATCGCGCAGCGGCGTTGAGGACTGGGTGAAGCGGATGGACAATTGCACGGTCTATGAAGGCCATGCACGCTTCACCGGCCCGCGCGAAATCAGCGTGAACGGCGAGCAGCATTCGGCGGGGCGTATCTTCATCAATGTCGGCGGCCGCGCCTCCACGCCCGACATGCCCGGCCTCGACACGGTCAGGGCTCTGAACAACAGCTCGATGATGGCGGTCGATTTCCTGCCCGATCATCTCGTGATTGTCGGCGGCAGCTATGTTGGGCTGGAGTTCGCGCAGATGTATCGCCGCTTCGGCAGCAAGGTTACCGTTGTCGAGATGGGACCACGCCTGATCCGGCGCGAGGACGCGGAAGTCTCCGACGCCGTTGCCGAAATCCTTGCCGGCGAGGGCATCGAGATCAGGCTGAACGCCGAGTGCCTCAGCGTCGAAAAGCATGGGAAAGGCATCAGCATTGGACTGGACTGCACGAGCGGGAGCTCCCGTGTTGCCGGATCGCATCTTCTTCTTGCGGTCGGGCGGCGGCCGAACACGGACGATCTCGATCTCGAAAAGGCCAACATCGAAACGGACGATCGCGGCTACATTGTCGTCGACGACCAGCTGCGGAGCAGCGTGCCGGGGATCTGGGCGCTTGGCGACTGCAACGGGCGAGGGGCCTTCACTCACACCGCCTACAATGACTTCGAGATCGTGGCGGCCAATCTGCTCGACAATGATCCGCGCCGCGTCAGCGACCGGATCACGGCCTATGCGCTGTACACCGATCCGCCCCTCGGTCGTGTTGGCATGACGGAAGCCGAGGCGCTGAAAGCCGGCAAGCGCATTCTCGTTGGCCGCAGACCCATGACCCGCGTTGGCCGTGCGGTCGAAAAAGGCGAGACGTTAGGGTTCATGAAGATCGTCGTGGATGCCGATACGCGCCACATCCTTGGGGCTGCGATCCTCGGCACCAGCGGTGACGAGGTCGTGCATTCCATCCTCGATACCATGTATGCCAAACAGCCTTACGACACGCTCCGGCGCGCAATGCATATCCACCCGACCGTCTCAGAACTGCTGCCGACGGTGCTCGGCGAACTTCAGCCGGCTGCCTGATATTCAGCCTGCTGACTGGCAAGCCGCTTGCGGTAACGGTTCTGCGCGGCGGTCAGGTGCGCGCGCATGGCGTCGCGGGCCCGTTGAGGGTCGCCATCCGTTATGGCCTGCAGGACGAGCAAGTGCTCGCGCTGAAGACCGCTCAGATACTCTGCCGTCAGCACTTCGGGCGAATACCAGGGCGAACTCCTGTCGCAAGGAATTGTGCGGTCGCCGAGCGCGTCGAGTATCTCGACATAGAACGGATTGTTGGTCGCCAAGGCGATCTCCCGGTGGAAGGCGAAGTCTGCCTTTCCTGTCGGTTCGCCGAGCGTGAGCAGGCGCTCGAACTCGAAAAACGCCTCCTGGATGCTCGCCTGTTGAGCGGCATTGCGGCGCTGCGCGGCCAGTCCGGCACTCTCGATTTCGATGCCCATGCGCACTTCGAGCACATTGATCGCCTGGCTGATCTTCTTGATCTCCTGGCTGATCGAGCCGAAGGCCAGGGTGGGATGATCGAGGACGAAGACGCCGGCACCCTGGCGCGGTTCGACCAGTCCGTCGGCGGCAAGGCTCGCAATCGCCTCGCGCACCACGGTGCGGCTGACACCGAATGTCTCTGTCATCTGGCCTTCTGTCGGCAGCTTGTGGCCGGGCGGAATCCGTCCGGCCAGGATCTGGTCGCGCAACAGCGCGACCACGCGCTCCGACAGCTTGGGTCTGCGTTCGAGCCTTTGGTCACCGACCGATTTCGGATGACATTGTGCGACCGCCTATTTGAAGACACTGGGCAACCAGAGCGAAATGGCCGGAATATACGTGACGAGCGCGAGCACTATCAGACCTGCCCCATAGAATGGCCAGATCGAGCGCATGGCTTCCCAGACGGATATCTTGCCCACGGCGCAGGCGACGAACTGGACTGCCCCTACCGGCGGTGTGTTGAGCCCGATCCCAAGATTGAGGATCATGATCACGCCGAAATGCACCGGGTCGATGCCGTAGGCCTGCGCCACGGGCAGGAAGATCGGGGTGACGATGATAATGGTCGGCCCCATGTCCATGAAGGTACCGAGCAGGAGCATCAGGACGTTCAGCAGCAGGAGCACGATCAACGGGTTGTCGGAAATGGTGTTCATCCAGGCTGTCAGCGAAGCCGGCACCCTGAGAAATGCCATCAGCCATGAGAATGCCGCTGCCGTCCCGATGATCAACAGCACCATGGCGGTGGTGCGCACCGCGCCTTGGGTGGCGTGCACGAAATCCGACCAGCTCATCTGACGGTAGACGAAAACGGTAATGAGCAGGGCGTAGAGGACGGCGATGCAGGAGCTTTCCGTCGCGGTGAATATGCCTGAACGAACACCGCCGAAGATAATTGCGATCAGCAAAAGCCCAGGCACGGCAACCGCGGCAAGATGTGCGACGGCCGCAAAGCCGGGAAATTTCTCGGTCGGGTAGCCGCGCTTGCGCGCCACCAGATAGGCGGTAACCATCAGCGCCAGGGCAAGCAACAGTCCTGGCAGGACGCCAGCTGTGAACAGGTCAGCAATGGAAATCTTTCCACCTGCCGAGATCGAGTAAATAATCATGTTATGTGACGGCGGCAGAAGCAGCGCAATCAATGCCGCCATGGAGGTCACATTGACTGCGTAATCCGCACCATAGCCGCGCTGTTTCATCTGCGGGATCATCAGCCCGCCGACAGCCGCCGCCTCTGCGACCGCCGATCCGGAAATTCCGCCAAACAAAGTGGCCGTTGCGATGTTGACCTGGCCAAGTCCGCCTCGGAGGTGTCCGACCAGCGAGCCCGCGAAGGCGACAATGCGGCTGGCAATTCCTCCGCGCACCATGAGGTCGCCTGAATAGATGAAGAACGGGATGGCGAGCAGCGAGAACACGCTCATGCCGGAATTCAACCGCTGGAACACCACGAGCGGCGGCAGGCCCATATAGAGCACCGTCGCAAGGCTCGCGACGCCGAGGCAGAAAGCGATCGGGGTACCGATCAGCATCAGGAAGGTGAAGGCGCCGAACAGGATCAGAAGCTCCATCGCACTACACCTTCGCGTTTTCGAGTTCGACGGCGACTTCCGCGGGCGGAGTTTCGTCGAGAATGTCGTCGATCGGCTCGCCGGCAATACGCGCGACGATCCGCTCCAGCGAGAAAAGGGATACCAGAACGCCACCGGCGACGATCGCGATGTAGTCGAATGCGCCTGAGATCCCGAGTGAGGGAAGGATGGAGTTCCAGGTCAGTGCGACCAGCTGGCCACCATACCAGACCATGCCGATCCCGAAGGCCAGGATGACGACGTCGGAGATCATGCGCAGGACGCGCTTCCCGCCTCGCGGCAGGACGTAAAGCAGCACGTCGAAGCCGAGATGGCTGTTTTCCCTGACGCCGACGGCTGCGCCGAGAAAGATGAACCAGCTCATCAGCATCACCGAGCCAGGCTCCGTCCAGCTTGGCGAGCGGTTCAGCACGTAGCGGCCGAACACCTGCCAGCCGACGAAGACCGTCATCAGAACCAAACCAGTACCGGCAAGCCACAAGGAAGCGGTGCTGAGCGCAGATAAAAAACGGGCAACCCCGGACAAGGAGGAGCTCTTTGGAGAGGTATCGTTCATTGGGCTCACCGAGGGGCGGCGGCGTGGTTCGCCCACGCCGCCGCGAAGGAGACTACTGTACGGCTTTGATGGCTTCGACCAACGCCTTCAGCTTCTCATCCTTGACATGCTTCTCATAGACGGGAGCCATGGCGTCGATAAACGGCTGCTTGTCCGGCGTGGTGATCTGCGATCCCGCCGCCTCGACCTTGGCGCGCGACTCCGCGGCCTTTGCGGCCCACAGTTCGCGCTGTTTGGCGACGCTGTCTTTGGCGGCCTGCTTGAAGATCTCCTGGTCTTCCGGCGTCAGCTTGTCCCAGCTCGATTTCGCCATGACGAAAGCCTCCGGAACCATCATATGCTCGTCGAGCGTGTAGTATTTGGCGACCTCGGAATGCTTGGCGGTGTCGTAGCTCGGGAAGTTGTTCTCGGCACCATCGATGACACCGGTTTCAATCGAAGAATAGACCTCTCCGTATGGCATCGGCGTTGCGTCCGCGCCGAGCGCCCGCACCATATCGACGAATATGTCGGACTGAATGACGCGGAACTTCAGGCCGGTCATGTCTTCCTTGGAGTTGATCGGCTTCTTGGAATTGTAGAAGGAGCGCGCCCCGCTGTCATAAAACGCGAGCAGCACGAGCCCAGCCGGCTCGAAAGCGGCTGCGATTTGAGCGCCGATCTCGCCGTCCATGACCTTGTGCATGTGGTCTTCGGAGCGGAACAGGTAGGGTAGGGACGGAATGTTGCTTTCCGGAATAATACCGTTGAACGGTGCCATGGAGACCCGATTGAGGTCTATGACCCCGGAGCGCACCTGCTCTATCGTGTCCTTTTCCTCGCCCAGTTGGCTGGAATGGTAGACTTCGACACCATAACGGCCGCCCGTGCGCTCCTTGAGCAGCTCTCCGAAATATTTGACTGCCTCCACAGTCGGGTAGCCGTCCGGATGCGTATCGGCAGACCGAAGGACAGTCTGGGCGCTCGCAGCACCTGTCAGCAGCGCAGCAGCCACCATCGCGGCCCCAGCAAGTTTGGAAAAATGCATCATGATCTCCTCCAATTGATGCCTGACACAGGCTTAGTTAGGCCGATATGCCTTCTTCGTCCGCGTATGAGCCAGTTCTTGCGAAGGCTTTGCGTCTCGTCTTGTTGCAAATCGACGAGGTTCGATCGGGAACAGTCCAGATCGAGCGCCGGATCTATTGTCTCGATCAACCGAAATGGACCAGCCCGCGACCGCCCGATCCACGGCTTGACCCGCAAACAGCAGATCGCCAAGATCCAGCGCGTCCATTTCTCCAGTCTGTCCGTCCTCCTCCTCTGCCAATGGTTAGAAATGAAGGCCACAATGTCAACATACAAAAATCAGCATGTTGTATGATCAATTCCCCCTAGTCGCCCTCGGGCTCCAATACGCTGGGGACGCGGCGCTGCGCCGCTTTGACCCGATCCGCGGCAGCACCTAGTTTTCGCCTGGAGAGAGAAGCTGGAGCGCCTGCAATGGACCCGCTTATGCTGTCTCGCGTTCAGTTCGGCGCGAACATTTCGTTCCATATCCTGTTCCCGGCGATCACCATCGCGCTGGGCTGGTTTCTGCTCTTCTTCAAATGGCGCTACAACAGTACGGGCGACACCTCCTGGATGCGCGCCTACTTCACATGGGTGAAGGTGTTCGCGCTTTCCTTCGCGCTCGGGGTGGTTTCCGGCGTCACCATGAGCTTTCAGTTCGGCACCAACTGGCCGGGCTACATGCAGACGGTCGGAAATATCGCGGGCCCGTTGCTTGGCTACGAGGTTCTGACGGCCTTCTTTCTTGAAGCGGTGTTCCTGGGCATTATGCTGTTCGGCTTTAGCCGCGTGTCCAACCGCGTCCACACGCTCGCGACCTTTCTCGTCGCCTTCGGAACGACACTGTCTGCCTTCTGGATTCTTGCCCTCAATAGCTGGATGCAGACTCCGGCCGGGTTCGAGATGCGCGATGGCGTGGCGCACGCCGTCGACTGGTGGGCGGTTATCTTCAACCCGTCCTTCCCGTGGCGTCTGACACACATGCTGCTTGCCTCGGGCCTCACGGTCTCCTTCTTCATGGCCGGACTGTCAGCGATGCGTTTCCTCGCCGGCGACCGGTCGGATTCGATGTGGCGGGCGCTTCGCACGAGTGTCTTTGCGGCAGCCTTTCTCGTTCCGGTCCAGATATTCGTCGGTGATCAGCATGGGCTGAACACGCTCGAATACCAGCCAGCGAAGGTCGCCGCGATCGAGGCCAATTGGGAGACCGGGGCCAACGTGCCGCTGGTCCTGTTCGCGATACCGGACGAGACCGCGCGCGAAAACAGGTTCGAGCTAACGGTACCGAGCGGCGCCAGCCTGATCCTGCGTCATAGGAGAGACGGGATCGTGCCTGGCTTGAACGATTTTGTCGGCCGTCATCCTCCCGTGTTCCCGGTCTTCTGGGGGTTCCGGATCATGGTCGGCACCGGCGTGCTCATGCTCGCTGTTTCATGGACGGCAGCGTACTTCCTGTGGCGGCGCGATACGCTGCCGCGTGCGCTTGCCTTCGTGATGGTGCCTATGACCATATCCGGCTGGGTTGCCGTGCTTGCGGGTTGGTACACGACAGAGATCGGCCGCCAACCGTGGCTCGTGACCGGCATTCTAACGACAGCGGACGCGCTCGGGCCGGTGCCCGGCAGCTATGTCGCGCTGACGCTTACTGGTTATCTTGTCCTCTACGCATTTCTCATCACCGCCTATCTCAGCGCTCTCATCTATCTGTCGATGAAGGCGGCGCGGGACGGCGATACGTCGCCGCTGCCTGCGGTGCTCGACGCGCCGCTGTCGCAGCCGGCGCAGGCCGGAGAATGAGATGATTTACCCTATCCGTACCGGACAAAGGCGGGACCAAGCGTCATGACACTCGACTGGCCCACTCTTCTGCCGCTCATTTTTGCCTCGCTGATGGGGCTCGCCATTCTGATCTATGTCGTGCTCGATGGCTTCGATCTCGGCATCGGCATCCTTTTCGCGGCCGCCGACGACCACGAAAAGGATGTGATGATTGCCGCGATCGGGCCCTTCTGGGACGCCAACGAAACCTGGCTCGTGCTGGCGGTGGGCCTTCTGCTCGTCGCCTTCCCGACCGCGCATGGCATGATCCTGAGCGCGCTATACCTGCCCGTCTTCCTGCTGCTGGCCGGACTGATCCTGCGCGGCGTCGCATTCGATTTTCGCGCCAAGGTGCCGAGCCGCCGCAAGGCAAGCTGGGATTTCGCCTTCCTGGCAGGCTCGCTTATCGCCGCCTTGGCGCAAGGCTATATGCTCGGGGTCTATGTGCTCGGCCTCCAACCTGGCCTGGCGTCCATGGCCTTTGGCGCGCTGGTGGCAATCTGCCTTGCTGCCGCCTATGCGGCGATGGGCGCGGCCTGGCTCATCTACAAGACGGAAGGCGAATTGCAGCGGCGCGCGGTGACCTGGCTGCGCACGGCGCTCGTCTTCACCGCTCTCGGCATGGCGGCTGTTTCGATTGCTACGCCGCTGACGTCGCCGCGCATTTTCGGCCGCTGGTTCGTGTTGCCCGAGATGCTCTACCTTGCGCCGCTGCCCATCCTTTCCGGCTTGCTGTTCCTCTGGCTTTGGAGGCTCACCTTGCGCCTTCCCGGCCCGCAGGACGCGCATAGTTTGAAGCCGTTTCTTGCGCTCGCGTCTGTCTTTGCGCTGGGCTTTGCCGGTCTTGCCTGGTCGTTCTATCCGTTCGTCGTGCCCGAAAGGCTGACGATCTGGCAGGCCGCCGCCGCGCCCGAGAGCCTCGGCCTCATCCTGTTCGGCACCGTCATCGTCTTGCCGGTCATCCTCGGCTCGACCATCTATGTCTATCGCGTGTTTGCCGGAAAGGCGGTCGACCTGCGTTACGATTGAGCAGCAGGCGGTGCTTCGCTTGATGCGCATTGACTGATCAGCTTTTCACCTTGGCATTTGCAGGATCATAAAGCGGGCTCAGATGGATTTTTGCTCTTATCCGCTCCATCGCCACGACCAGTTGGTAGGTGCCGGAGGCGAGGAATTCGTCGCTGACGCCCTCGGCGTTGCGGACATAGCCGAAGCCGATCGGCTTGCCTACGGTATAGCCATAGCCGCCGCTGGTTAGGTATCCCACCGGCTCGCCGTTTCTCAGGATCGTTTCGCGGCCGGCCAGCACGATTTCGGGATCGTCAACGGTGAAGCAAGCGAGACGCTTGCCGAGCGGCTTGCCCTTAAGCGCTTCGAGCGCGCGACGCCCAAGGAAATCAGCGGCTCCCTTGAGCTTCACGGCCCAGCCGAGCCCCGCTTCGAAAGGCGTATCGTTGGGAGTGATGTCGGAGCCCCACGCCCGATAGAATTTTTCCAGACGCAGCGATTCCAGCGCGCGGTAGCCCACCGGACGGATGCCATGCGGCTTGCCGGCCGCCATCAGGGCGTCGAACACATCGCCCGTCGCGGCGATCGGCACGTGCAGTTCCCAGCCGAGCTCGCCAACATAGGTGATGCGTAGCGCCCGCACCGTGCGGCCGGCGACGGAAAGTTCCCGGACATGGCCGAACGGGAAGGCGGCGTTGGAAACATCGGCCTTCGTGACGGCGGCAAGCACATCCCGTGCGCGCGGACCCATGAGCGACAGCGTGCCGAAATCTTCGGTCACGTCGGTCAGCGTCACGTCAGCTCCTTCGCCAATGTGGTCGCTGATCCACGCCAGATCATGCCTACGGAAGCCGGTACCGGTGACGATGTAGAATTTGTCTTCGGCGAGACGCGCCACGGTCAGGTCCGCCTCGATGCCTCCGCGTGAGTTGAGAAGCTGCGTGTAGGTCAACCGGCGGCCCGCCGGCTTCCGAATATCGTTGGCGCAAATCCGGTTGAGCGCAATCAGCGTGTCCTTTCCGGTCACCTCGTATTTGGCGAAGGATGACTGATCGAAAATCCCGACCGCCTCGCGCACATGGCGGTGCTCGTCGCCCACGGCGTCGAACCAGTTCTGCCGGCCCATCGAGTAGACGTCGTGGGCCAGCTCGTCCTGTCGCGCGAACCAGTTCGGGCGCTCCCAGCCGAGCTTGGAGCCGAACACCGCGCGATGCGCCTCGAGCCGTTCATAGAGAGGCGAGACGATGCGTGGGCGGCCGCTCTCATATTCCTCATGCGGATAGGCGACCGTGTAGTGCTTGCCATAGGCCTCCAGCGTGCGGTCGCACACCCATTGGCGGTCGCAGTGGAGGCCGGAAAAGCGGCGGATATCCACCACCCAGAGATCGAGCGGCGCCTCGCCGCCAACCACCCATTGCGCAAGCACCCAGCCCGCGCCACCGCCCGAGGCGATGCCGAAGGCATTAAAGCCAGCGCCGACGAACATGTTCTTGCATTCGGGTGCTGCGCCGAGGATGAAATTGCCGTCCGGCGTGAAGCTTTCCGGGCCATTGATCATCTGCTTGACGCCCGCGCTCGAGAGCGCGGGCACGCGGGCGATCGACTGGGTCATGTGCTGCTCGAAATGGTCGAAATCGTCATCGAACAGCCGGAATTCCCAATCGTCCGGCACGTCGCCGGTCGTCCATGGCTTCGGGTTCGGCTCGTAGCCGCCCATCACCAGGCCACCGACCTCTTCCTTGAAATAGGTTCGCCGGTCGGGATCGCGGATGGTCGGCGCGTCGGCCGCGAGACCGTCGATCCTTTCGGTGATGATGTACTGATGCTTCACCGGCTGCAGCGGCACATTGATGCCGGCCATGGCGCCGACCTGCCGCGCCCACTGGCCGGCGCAGTTGACGACTTTTTCGCATTGAATATTGCCCTTGTCTGTCTTCACCGCCGTGATGCGACCGTCGCTTATGTCGAAGCCGGTGACGCGGACATTCTCGTGGAGCCTGGCCCCATGCATGCGTGCGCCCCTGGCGAGCGACTGCGTGATGTCGGATGGGCTCGCCTGCCCGTCGGTGGGCAGCCAGCTTGCGCCGACGAGATCGTCGACGTTCATCAAGGGCCACATCGCCTTCACCTCGGCCGGAGAGATGAGGTGCATGTCCATGCCAAAACTTTTCGCGGTCGTAGCCAGCCGGCGGAATTCGGTCCAGCGGTCGGCATTGGTGGCAAGCCTGAGGCAGCCGGTCATTTTCCAGCCGGTGGCGAGGCCGGTTTCCTGTTCGAGCCCCTTGTAGAGATCGACCGAGTATTTGAGCACGCGTGTAATCGAGGCCGACGAGCGCAGCTGGCCGACGAGGCCGGCTGCATGCCAGGTCGATCCGGAAGTCAGCTTGCCCTGTTCGAGGAGGACGACGTCGGCCTTGTGGTCGCGCGCCAGATGATAGGCGGTAGAGCAACCAATGATGCCGCCGCCGATGACGACGATTTCGGCATGGGATGGCAATGTCATAAGGCAGTCTTTCCGTAGTGGGAGCGGTAGGTTTCGAGCGCGGCATCGAGCCGTGAAAGGTTTTCGGCGGTGTAGGCTACGTAGTCGATGCCGGGCGTGTCCAGGTGGAGTTCGGACACCATGCTCCACATGGCCTCTCGAAGGAGCGAGGCGCACTGCATGGCGGCATGCGAGCGGCGGAGCGCAGGATCGGGCTCAAGGCCGAAATAGGCCGCAAGCAGGGATTCGGATTCTGCTTCATTCATTCCTGCATTCGATGCAGCGCCTGCGAGATCGAACATCGCAGTCGAAAAACCGGCGTATTCGAAGTCGATCAGCCATAGTTTTTCGCCGTCGCCGAGAAAGTTCGCCGGCAAAAGATCATTGTGGCCGAAGATAATCGGCAGCGGTGCCTGCGCCCGTTCGAGTTCGTCTGCGAGAGCCAGATAGGCGGGAAGCTCGGCCGTCATGCGGCTGCCACCGGCTTCGAGTGTTCGGGCGTAGTCGCGGATGACGTGGAACACCCAGAACATGAAGCCGGGACCGGAGACATGGGCAGGCATTTCCTCATGGAACCGGCGCATCAGCACGGCGATCCGCGCCGCATGGGCGCGCACGTCTTCCGCGCCCAATGTCTTCGCGCCGAGATAGGCCGTCACCAGGACGCCGGGCTCGGCAAATTGCACCTCCGGCGCAAAGCCTGCCGCATGCGCTGCCCGCGCCGTCATAACCTCGCGCTCACGAAAGACATGATGGAACGGATAGTCCTTGCCGAACCGCACGACATGGCGGCCCCTCGCGTCGGTGACCAGAAAGTTCTCGTTGCTGAGGCCGCCCTTGAGTGGCTCGATCGTTACGCTCCCGTTCCAGCACGGGAGGGCAAGGATTCGCTGTTCGTCGATCACCATCCTTGTCCGCTGCCTCTTACGCCGATGCGCTGACGAGAGCCCACTGCGGGCAGTGTGTCAACGAGGGAAGGCTGAGACGACGACCGGCACTGGTCCATTCGTTCAGGCACTTCCCACGCGCGCCGCTGCCGTGTTTATTCCGCGCATGGCGTTTACCATCAGGCAGTTGCAGTATTTCGTCGCTGTCGCCGAGCAGGGCACGGTTTCGCGCGCGGCGCAGAACCTCTCCATTTCGCAATCGTCGGTCACGGAGGCGATCAAGGAGCTGGAGACGGATCTCGGGGTCGAGCTCTTCGAGCGGCATCCACGCGGTTTGAACATCACGCATAAGGGGCATCAGTTCCTCCGCCACGCGACGAAGATTCTGGCGGACGTGTCGGACGCGCGGCGGACCTTCTTCGGCGACCAGTCCGCCACGACCGGACGGCTGCAGCTTGGCGTGACGTCGCTTGTCGCCGGGTACGTGCTGTCCGACCTTCTGGCGCGCTACCGCCGCGCGCATCCGGCTGTCGACATCTCGGCGATCGAAGACAATGGCGACTATCTCGAGCACCTTCTGGTCGGCGGCAAGCTGGATCTGGCCGTCATGATCACATCGAATCTTCGCGACCGCATGGCGCTCCAGTCCGAGATTCTGGAGGTTTCCGCCTACAGGCTGTGGCTGCCGCTTGGGCACCCTCTCGCGGCGGCTGAGATCATAAGCATCGGCGACATCGCAAGCGAACCGCTGATCATGCTTTCGGTCGACGAGATCGAGGCGAACACCGGCGCGCTTCTTGCAGCGATCGGCGCCAAGCCGCATGTCGCCTTCCGCACCCGCTCCGTGGAGGCGGTGCGCAGCCTGGTCGCCACAGGGGCAGGCGTCGCGCTTCTGCCTGACCTGATCTACAGGCCGTGGTCGCTCGAAGGCGACCGTATCGAATCGCGCGATATCTCCGGCTCCCTGCCGGTCGTCCAGGTCGGCATGGTCTGGCGGCGCGGTTCCGGACTTCCGCAGGCCGCACGCGATTTCATCCGCATTGCGCAGTCGCAGCGCACGATCAGACAGCGGCTCTAGACATATCGGAAAAACCGATATCGGCGTTCTGACAAATGCATTTGCGAATGCTTAAATTTCGGCTCACCTTAGGCTTCAGGGGAGAAGCCGCCGATCGGAGTGCGGTGCCTCAATGGGAGAGCAATATGAAGTCGTTTCTGAAATCCTTTACAGCCATGACGCTGGCGCTGAGCTTTTCCGGCCAGGCGTTCGCGCAGGTGAAAGAGATCGGTGCCGGCGAAGGTCAGGTAAATATCATCGCCTGGCCGGGCTATGTCGAACGTGGCGAGACCGACAAGAACTTCGACTGGGTGACCGAGTTCGAGAAGGCGTCGGGCTGCAAGGTCAACGTCAAGACTGCGGCGACCTCCGACGAGATGGTCGCGCTGATGAACGAAGGCGGCTTCGACCTTGTCACGGCGTCGGGCGACGCTTCCTTGCGCCTCATCGCCGGCAAGCGCGTCCAGCCGGTCAATGTCGATCTCGTCAAGAGCTGGTCGACGGTGGATGACCGCCTCAAGGATGCGCCATGGCATACGGTCGAGGGCGTCCACTACGGTGTTCCCTATCAGTGGGGACCGAACGTTCTGATGTACAACACCAACGTCTTCAAGGAAGCGCCCAAGAGCTGGAGCGTCGTGTTCGAGGAGACGACGTTGGGCGACGGCAAATCGAACAAGGGCCGAGTCCAGGCCTTTGACGGCCCGATCCATATTGCCAACTCAGCCAACTATCTGATGGCGCACAGGCCGGAACTCGGCATCAAGGATCCGTACGAACTGAATGAAGACCAATACAAGGCCGTGCTCGACCTGCTGCGCCAGCAGCGCACGCTGGTCGGCCGCTACTGGCATGATGCGATGATCCAGATCGACGACTTCAAGAATGAAGGCGTGGTCGCGTCGGGCTCGTGGCCGTTCCAGGTGAACCTGCTGGCTGCGGAGAAGCAGCCGGTTGCCTCGACCGTTCCGGAAGAGGGGGCGACAGGCTGGGCCGACACAACCATGATGCATGTCGACGCCGCTAATCCGAATTGCGCCTATATGTGGATGGAGCACTCGCTCTCGCCCAAGGTGCAAGGTGACCTTGCCGCCTGGTTCGGCTCGAACCCGGCGGTTCCGGACGCCTGCAAGGGCAATGCGCTGCTCACCGAAGAGGGCTGCAAGACCAACGGCTTCGAGAATTTCGAGAAGATCAAGTTCTGGAAGACCCCGGTCGCGAAATGCGCCACCCAGGGTGAATGCGTGCCCTACTACCGCTGGGTGTCGGACTATATCGGCGTGATCGGCGGACGCTGATCGCATCGGTCGGCTTGTCTTTTGACGTGCCCCCTCCGTAGCGAGGGGGCACCGAGCCACCCATTGGAACAACCAGCGATGACTCCGGCCGTCTCCTTTCAACAGGTCTCCCGCCACTTCGGGGCGGTGAAGGCCGTCAACGTCGTGGACCTGGAAATCAGGCCGGGAGAATTCTTCGCCATGCTCGGACCGTCCGGCTCGGGCAAGACGACCTGCCTTCGCCTGATCGCCGGGTTTGAACAACCGACCGCGGGTCACATTGAAATTTTCGGCGAGAAGGCCGAAGGCGTTCCGCCCTACCGGCGCAACGTCAATACGGTCTTCCAGGACTATGCGCTGTTTCCGCATCTGAACGTCGTCGACAATGTCGCCTATGGGCTGATGGTGAAAGGCGTCGGCAAGGCCGAACGCCTTCAGGCGGCGGAAGATGCGCTGAAGCTCGTGCAGCTGCCGGGCTATGGTTCACGCAGGCCAGGCCAGCTCTCCGGCGGCCAGAGGCAGCGCGTGGCGCTCGCTCGCGCGCTTGTCAACAAGCCGAAAGTGCTTCTCCTCGACGAGCCGCTCGGGGCGCTGGACCTCAAGCTTCGCGAGCAGATGCAGGAAGAACTGAAGGCGTTACAGAGGACGCTGCGCATCACCTTCGTTTTTGTGACGCACGATCAGGGTGAAGCGCTCTCGATG
This sequence comes from uncultured Alphaproteobacteria bacterium, assembly GCA_963735385.1. GTDB lineage: Bacteria > Pseudomonadota > Alphaproteobacteria > Rhizobiales > Rhizobiaceae > CAVTKY01. The sequence continues at coordinate 157,608 of CAVTKY010000032.1, forward strand.
GCGGATCGGGTCGCCGTGTTCAACGACGGCAGGATCATGCAGATCGGCGCCCCGGAGGACATCTACGAGCGGCCACAATCGCGCTTCGTGGCCGATTTCGTCGGCTCGTCCAACGTGCTTCCGCCGGATTTCGTGCAACGCTACTCGGGCCAGAGGCGCTGGGGCAGCCTGCGACCGGAGGCGATCCGCATCGTGCGCGCCACAAGCGGCGACGGAGTTCCCGCCCGTCTCGTTGCCACAAATTATATGGGTGCTACGACCAAGCTCGCGCTCGACGCCGACGGCCTGCGTCTCCACGCCACGGTGCCCTCCGGCGTTTCACTGCCGCTGGAAGGCGACACGATCATGCTCACCTTCAACCGCGAACACCTCCATTTGATGGACGAGGCGGGAGGGTAACGATGACCAGTTTCTCTCTGCGCTTGATCAGCGCGCCAGGAGCGATTGACGTTTATGCTCTTTCACACTCCCCTCTGGTCTGCCGGCCATCTCCCCCTCTAGGGGTGGGACTAGCTTCTCGCCCGCTCGATTCTCTTTTCGTAACGTTGAAGATTGGCGAAGCCCGAGACGACAGCCATTCTCCCCCCTTGAAGGGGAGATGGCCAGCAGGCCAGAGGGGGGTACGACGGAACGCAGGCGGTTCCGATAGACGGAGCGCTGAGCGATGACTGCCGTGGCGACCGACATAGACCACGCTTCCGCCAAGGCGATCCTGCCCAGCCGGGGCGGTGTCTTCGGCCGTCTTTCCGACACGCTGTGGCGGCAACCGAAGCTTCTGCTTCTCCTGATGCTCGCGCCGCCGCTGCTGTGGCTAGGCGTCGTCTATCTTGGCTCGCTCTTTGCGCTCCTCCTGCAGAGCTTCTTTTCGATCGACGAGTTCTCCGGCCTCATCAACCGCGAGTTCACGCTGAAGACCTATGGCGAGCTTCTGCTACCGTCCAATCTCGACATAATCATCCGCACGGTAACCATGGCCGCCGTGGTGACGTTGGCTTCGGCTGTTGTCGCCTTCCCGATCGCCTATTACGCGGCGCGCTATGCGCGGGGCAAATGGAAGGCGCTTTTCTATCTGGCGGTAATGCTGCCGCTGTGGTCGAGCTATCTTGTCAAGATCTATGCCTGGAAGCTGATCCTTGCCAAGGAAGGCATCCTCACCTGGCTATTCGGCAAGCTGCATCTGACCTGGCTGCTCGAAGCCTGGCTGAGCCTTCCAGTCGTCGGCGGCAATTCGCTGTCGGTTTCCTTCACCGGTACCTTCATCGTGTTCGTCTATGTCTGGCTGCCGTTCATGATCCTGCCGATCCAGGCCGCGCTCGAGCGGGTGCCCGCAAATCTGGTCGAAGCTTCGTCCGATCTCGGAGCGTCGCCCGGCCAGACTTTCCGCAACGTGCTCTTTCCGCTTGCACTGCCGGGCATCGTCGCCGGCTCGATCTTCACATTCTCGCTTACGCTCGGCGACTACATCATTCCGCAGATCATCGGCACGTCGCGGCTTTTCATCGGGCAGGCGGTCTATGCGCATCAGGGCACGGCGGGCAACATTCCGCTGGCGGCCGCCTTTACCGTGGTGCCGGTCGTCATCATGGGGCTCTATCTCTGGATGGCAAAGCGCATGGGGGCCTTCGATGCGCTCTGATCGTGGCCAATCGGCTCCGCTCGGCCTGAAGATCGCCGCTGCCGCAGGCCTGCTCTTCCTGCACCTGCCCATCCTGCTGATCTTCGTCTACGCGTTCACCACGGAAGAAAAGAGTTATCAGTGGCCGCCGCCGGGGCTCACGACGGAATGGCTGGCGGTCGCCTGGGGCCGGACAGATGTCTGGCGGGCGCTGGAGCTCTCGGTGAAGGTCGCCGCCGTTTCTACGGCAATTGCGCTGGTGCTCGGTACGCTTTGCGCTGCGGCGGTCAGCCAGACCCGTTTCTTCGGCCGCGAGATGATCTCGCTGCTCGTGATTCTGCCGATCGCTCTGCCCGGCATCATCACCGGTATTGCACTGCGCTCGGCGTTCAGCCTGGCCGACATCCCGTTTTCGTTCTGGACGATCATCCTGGGTCACGCGACGTTCTGCGTTGTCGTCGTTTATAACAATGCCGTCGCACGGTTCCGGCGCACCTCGGGCTCGCTGATCGAAGCATCGATGGATCTAGGCGCTGACGGCTTCCAGACTTTCCGCCACGTCATCCTGCCCAATATCGGCACCGCGCTCCTGGCAGGCGGGATGCTCGCCTTCGCGCTCTCCTTCGACGAGGTCATCGTCACCACCTTTACCGCCGGCCAGCAGCAGACTCTGCCGATCTGGATGCTGGAAGAGCTCGTGCGGCCACGTCAGCGGCCGGTCACCAATGTCGTCGCGATGGCGGTCGTGATCGTCACGCTGCTGCCGATCCTGCTTGCCTACTACCTCACACGTGACGGCGACCAGATCGCCGGCGGCGGTAAATAAGTCCGAGCGGCATAGCCACTGGCTGTTCCGCTCCAACCTTTTGTTTTTACGCATGGTCTTGCCCGAAGCCTGCGAATTTTTCGGGATCATGCTCCAAGGGAGAGACTTTCATGGATACCCAGATGCTGATCGGCTCCAGGTTCGAGAAGGGAACCGAGACGGAGGAACCTATTCTCGATCCCAAGACCGGGGGCACAATTCTTGACCTGCCGGAGGCTTCAGAAGCGCAGATCAACGCTGCGATCGCAGCGGCGGAACGCGCCTTCGCAACCTGGTCGCGCACGACGCCGGCGCAGCGCTCCGGCTATCTCTTGAAGATCGCCGATCGCATCGAGGCTGAGGCAAAGGAATTCGCCGCGCTGGAATCGCTCAATTGCGGCAAGCCGATCAATGCCGTGCTCAACGACGAAATTCCGGCGATCGTCGATTGCTACCGCTTCTTCGCGGGCGCGGTGCGTTCGATGCCGGGTGTGGTTGCGGGCGAATATTTGCCGGGCCATACGTCGATGATCCGCCGCGATCCGATCGGCATCGTCGCCTCCATCGCGCCGTGGAACTATCCGCTGATGATGATGGCCTGGAAGCTTGCGCCGGCGATCGGCGGCGGCAACACGGTGGTCTTCAAGCCCTCCGAGCAGACGCCACTGACGGCGCTGAAGCTTGCCAAAATCCTCGCCGATATTCTTCCAGAGGGCGTCGTCAATGTCGTTCTCGGGCGCGGCGATAGCGTCGGCAACACGCTGATCAACCATCCCAAGGTGGGCATGATCTCGATCACCGGGGATGTCGCCACGGGCAAGAAGGTGCTGCAGGCGGCCGCAAAGTCGGTCAAGCGCACGCATCTGGAGCTGGGCGGCAAGGCCCCGGTCATCGTCTTCGACGATGCCGATATCGATGTGGTTGTGAACGGCCTGCGCGCCTTCGGCTACTACAATGCCGGCCAGGACTGCACGGCGGCCTGCCGCATCTATGCTGGCAAGAAAATCTACGAGAAGCTGGTTTCCGATCTCACCTCGGCCGTTTCGACAATCAAATATGCCCGGCCGGATGACACCGAAAATGAGATCGGGCCACTGATCTCCAAGCGCCAGCGCGACCGTGTCGCCAGCTTTGTCGAGCGCGCGTCGGAATTGCGGCACATTGAGATCACCACCGGCGGAAAGCCCGGAGAGGGCAAGGGTTTCTTCTATCAGCCGACCGTCGTTGCCGGCGCTCTTCAGGATGACGAAATCGTGCGTAAGGAAGTATTCGGCCCTGTCGTCTCGGTAACGCGGTACTCGGATGTCGACGAAGCGGTCGGATGGGCAAACGACAGCGACTATGGCCTTGCGTCCTCGGTGTGGACGAAGGACGTCTCGCGCGCCATGGCGACGGCGGCCCGCCTGCAATATGGCTGCACCTGGATCAACACGCACTTCATGCTGACCAACGAAATGCCGCATGGCGGACTGAAACAGTCCGGCTACGGCAAGGACATGTCGCTCTATGCTTTGGAGGACTACACCGCCGTTCGCCACGTGATGGTGGCGCATGGGTGATATGTGCCCCGCCTGCGTTCCCTCGCACCCCCACTGGCCTGCCGGCCATCTTCGCCTCAAGGGCCCTCAAGGGGGGAGATTGGACTTCCTCGCACTCGATGCTCTTTCTGTAACGTTGAAGGTTGGCGAAGTCCGAGACGACAGCCAATCTCCCCCGGGGGAGATTGGCCGGCAGGCCAGAGGGGTGCGAGGGAGCGCAAACATCAGTCCGCGCAAGCTGAGGTGCGCTGAGCGCGGGGTCATGACTTGAAATCAAGCCGACTGTTCAAACCGGAAAGGATCACAAACATGCGTCGCCGTCAGTTCTTCGTTGCAGCCGCCGCGCTTGGGCTGTCTGTCAGCCCGCCCATTTCGACGACCTTCGCCGCCGACACCGCACAGGCGGTGGTGGAGGCTTATCTTGCTGCCTGGAATGCGCATGACTCAGCCAAGGCGGCTGATTATTTTGCCGACGACGTGACTTACTACGACGCTGCAGTCGGGAAGCCGGTTACGGGCAAAGAAGCCGCCAAGACCGGAGTGATCGACAACTTTCTGAAGGCTGTCCCTGATGCGGTCTGGAAGATGAAAGGAGCGCCCGTCGTCCAGGACGATCGCGTCTCATTCGAATGGGAATTCTCCGGCACCAACACCGGCGACTGGGCCGACGGCACGAAAGCCACCGGCAAGACATTCTCGTTCACCGGCGCGTCGATGTTTCAGGTCAAGGACGGCAAGATCGTCACGCAGAGCGACTATTACGACGCGCTCGGCTTCTACAAGCAGCTCGGGTTGATGTGAGTGGGCAGGGCATTGAGGTTACGGGGGTAACCGCAATGTCGATGCCCTACGTTGCCCCCTCAGGCCTGCCGGCCATCTCCTCCGCAAGGGGGGAGATCGGCTGCCATCCCTGATTTCGCCTGCCGCCAACGCCGTGGTGCCGCCGCAGGCTACGCCTTGACCTTGCCTCCGGGGAGCGGTTCAGGCTGCGCGGGCCGCCTGATCTTCGCCGCAGCGTCCAGCACCAGCGGCGACAACCCATTGCCGCCCGCCTCGACGATCTCGAAGAACTGGCGGCGCATGCGCGGATCCCAGAAATCATTGATGTGCTTGGCCACGCCGTCGGCGGCTTCGTCATGCGGCATCGTCTGGAAGAAGGAAGCGATCTGGTTGGCCATGTAGATGAGCTTTTCCTTCGTGCTCATGGCGTGGGTTTCGTCATGCGACATGTTTTGCGGCTCCCGAAGTCACGCGATGGGGGTGAGTGAAGATGTCGAAATCATCGCCGCGCACCAGCGCGATGAGCGTCATGCCTGCCTCTTCCGCAGTGCGGATGGCAAGTGCGGTGGGAGCGGAGACGGCGATGACGAAAGGCGAGCCGATCGCGGCCGTTTTCTGCACCATCTCGACCGAGACCCGGCTGGTCACGACGACCGCCCCGGTTGGCCCCGCAACGCCACTTCGCGCGAGCGCGCCGGCGAGCTTGTCAAGCGCATTGTGGCGTCCGACATCCTCGCGCGCTTCGACGATGCCCTTGCCCGGCAAATAAAATCCCGCGGCATGAACCGCGCCGGTCTCGGCGTGCAGGGGCTGCACTTTCGACAAAAGCTTGACCGACTGCACGATGTCCGCGGCGCTCAGCGTAAGCGTCGAATTCGCCGACGGCATCGACCGAACGCATCGCCTCCTCAATGGATTCGATCCGCAGAGGCCACAGCCAACCGGACCGGCCAAGCGCCGCCGCCGCGCCTCGAAACGTTTGTTCGCCACATCCCTGAGCTTGATCTGGATATCGATGCCGGCGCCCAGATCCTCCACATCGATCGAAGCGATCTCGTCGGGCGCGGAGACGATGCCTTCGGTGATGCTGAAACCAAGCGCGAAGTCCTCGAAGTCGGCCGGGCTTGCCATCATCACGGCATGGGTGGTGCCGGCATAGGAAAACGCCACTGGCGTTTCTTCCGGCACCGTGCGGTTTGCCGCCTTCGTGCCGTCCGCGCGCCGGGCGAGGCGGTGAGGTCTGGGCGAGCGGCGAGCGGGTCACAATAAAGCGCCTTTCGACAGGACTTCAGCCATCGGAAACGCTCGGCGCCCTACGTTGCCCCCCTCTGTCCTGCCGGACATCTCCCCCGCAAGGGGGGAGATCGTACGGCCGCAACGACGGCGCTCATCCTGCAAGATTGGCGACTGGCGAACAGTCAATATGACACCCCCTTGAGGGGGAGATGTCCGGCAGGACAGAGGGGCGCGCGAAGGAACACAACGATTGCATTTCTGCGCGCGCCTGCCTCACTCTGCCGCCTCCAGCCTGCCCTCGATGCGGCGGCTGCGGCGGGAAAGCGCGTCATATTCTTCCTGCCAGTCGGACGGGCCGTTAGACGCGCCGACCTGCACTGCGGTCACCTTGTACTCCGGACAATTCGTCGCCCAGTCGGAGAAATCCGTTGTGATAACGTTCGCCTGCGTGCTCGGATGGTGGAACGTCATATAAACCACGCCCGGTGCAACGCGTTCAGTGATCAGGGCGCGCAGCGTGGTATCGCCCGCGCGGCTCTGTACCCGCACCCAGTCGCCGTCGCGAATGCCGCGCTGCTCCGCGTCGTGCGGATGGATTTCAAGCCGGTCCTCCTGGTGCCAAACGACATTGGTCGGTTCGCCGGGTCTGGGCGCCGACATTGTACTGCGACAGAATGCGGCCGGTGGTCAAAAGCAGCGGGAAGCGCGGTCGCTGTCGTCTCGTCCGTCGCGACAGTATCGGTGATCAACCGCATGTCCTGGCTGATCACCTGCGGCATCAGCGTGATGGGCCTGGACCTGACGCTGGCCGGCCTGCAGCAGGGCTACATGCTGATGGCCGGCGCCGAGTGGCTCGACACGCTGGTGTCGATCCGTCCGTACTGGCTGGTGCGTACCGTGGCGGGCATCTCGATGGACCTCGGGATGACCTTGCTGGTCTACAACCTGATGCGTACGGTGATGTCGGCCGAGGCGCCGGCGATGGCGCGCGATCTGCAGCCGGGGGTTGCGGCATGAGCCCGGCGCCGGGCCGCCCCAAGGCGGGCGAAATCCCCTCGGGGATCGACCGCAGTACCCTGCGGGCGAGGGGCTGTCATGACCCGTTATGGGTTGCGCTACTACGCGCTCGTCGGCGGCTTCTTCTGCATCTCGCTGGCCGCGTTCGTGCAAGGTGTGTTGCCGATGCTGGAGCCGCAGTCGCGCACCGACAAGGTCACCAAGGTCGTGCGCACCGAGCTGGGCGAGCTGAAGTGGATCGAACACCGCGCGGCCGACTACACGCGCGTCGAGCAGCTCGGGCGCGAGGTCTACACCCGCGAGGGCTGCTGGTACTGCCATTCGCAGTACGTGCGCCCGGTGAACCGGCGAGACGCGGCGTTGGGGGCCGATCACGCAGGCCGGCGAGTACGCGTTCGACCGGCCGCACCTGTTCTCGACGCGCCGCATCGGCCCCGACCTGTCGCGCGTGGGCCTGAAGTACAGCGATCTGTGGCACGTGGCGCACTTCTGGGATCCGCGCATGCTCTCGCCCGATTCGATCATGCCGCGCTTCAGGGGCCTGTTCGAGCCGCCGTTGCCGGCCAAGGTCGTGACGACGCCGAGGGCCGGCGCACGTTGGAGAAGACACCGGGCACCGAGCGCCTGTTCGATTTCGCAGGCACGCAGACGCTGCAGCTGCACGCCCAACGCCGACGGCCTGGTCTTCGTGCCCGAGCGGCGCAAGTACCCGATCGTCTTCACGCCCAACAAGGAATACGCCGGCGATGCGCTCACGCTGGTCGCCGACACCGAAGACCTGCGCAACCTGATCGCCTACCTGCAAAAGCTCGGCACCAACCGCGGCAAGTGGCGCGACCGCTTCGAGCCGCAGTTGCTGGAAGCCTCGCAGGTGTCGGTGCCGCGCTCGGAAGAATGGATTGCGCACGGCAAGAACGTTTACGAGCGTCGCTGTCTCGGCTGCCACGGGGCCAAGGGCGACGGCAACGGGCCGGCGGCGGCCTTCATGCAGAAAGACCGCCCGCGCAATTTCACGCTCGCGGTGTTCAAGTTCCGGCTCACGCCCACCGGCTCGCTGCCCGACGACGGCGACCTGCTTCGCACCATCACGCGCGGCGTGCGCGGCACCGCGATGCCGAGCTGGCACGAGCTGCCGCAGAAGGACCAGTTGGCCGTCATCCAGTACATCAAGTACGAACTGGCCGCCGACCGCAGCGACCCGAACAAGCCGTACCTCTACTTCGTCGAGGAGCCGGCCAAGCCGCCGATCTACATCGGCGCGCCGCCCAAGCCCTCGGCCGAGATGTTGTTGCGCGGCAAGGAGGTCTGGCAAAGCGGCAAGTGCTGGGAATGCCATGGCCAGAGCGGCCGCGGCGACGGCGAGAAGGCCGCTGGACTCAAGGACGACCTGGGCTTCCCGATCCCGCCGGCCAACCTGACCACCGGGCAGTTCAAGTCGGGGCCGAGCGTGCGCGACATCTACCGGACGATGAGCACCGGCCTGTCGGGCACGCCGATGCCGTCGTTCGCCGACTCGCTGCCCGAGGCCGACCGCTGGGCGCTCGCCTACTACGTGCTGTCGCTGTCGGCGTTCAAGGATCCGCTGACCGGCGAGACGATCCGTCTTTCGCAGGCCGACCGCGATCGCCTGAACGACCCGGCGCTCAAGGCCGCCGAATCGCGCCAGGCGTATGCGACCACGCAAGACGTCGCCGAGCGCACGGGCGTGTTCGCCGGCGAAGCCTGGGCGAAGAAGCACGGCTTCGACTTCGCGGCCGGACCGCTCGCGCCGGCGGCCACGCCGGCCCACAAGGATTGAACATGGCCGAGCTGACCTTCGTGCAATTCCTGGTGGCGCTGTGCATGAGCCTGGGCGCGGTGTGCCTGTTCGTCTGGGGCGTGCTCAGTCGGGCTGTTCGAGGATGTGGAGGCCGTCGAG